>NZ_SELO01000028.1 GCF_004146235.1 Tropicimonas sp. IMCC6043
CCCCAGCACGCGGCAGATCCGACGCTCCGATACCTTCATCTCGCTGCGGATCAGGTCGATACAGGCTCGACGACGAGCGGGGCTCAGAAGTTTCCCCGTGCCGCCTCCTTCAGAATGAGCTTGTCCAATGTGAGGTCTGACACCGCCTTCCTCAGCCGCTCGTTCTCTTTCTGAAGGCGTTTGAGTTCCTTCAGTTGGTCGGTTCCCATCCCACCATTCTGCTTCCGCCAACGGTAGTAGGTCTGCTCCGTTATGCGTACCTCGCGGATCGCATCAACGCGTGCCATGCCTTGCCCGACAAGCACATCAACCTGCCGCAACTTCTGAACTATTTCCTCTGGCTTGTGCCGCTTGTTTGCCATTCTCTGTCCTCCGCTTCCTAAACATAACGGTGGACCAGTTCAGATGGGGCACTCCAAGGCGTTCCGGAAAGATCCCGAAAGGCACCCGCTCAAGACGCCGTCCGGCAAGTTCGAGCTGTTCAGTCACCACGTGCATGGGTTCGGGTATGACGACTGTCCCGGCTTCGCCAAGTGGATCGAGCCGGCCGAGTGGCTGGGGTCGAAGCTCGCGGAGCGCTATCCAATCCATCTCCTGTCGAACAAGGCGGCCACTAGGCTGCACAGCCAACTGGACTATGCGACCGTATCACAACGCTCCAAGATCGAGGGTCTCGAACCCATACTCATCAATCCGGTAGACGCCAAGCGACGCGGATTGAAAACCGGCATGCGAGTCAAAGTGTTCAACGAGCGTGGCGCCACCCACGCGGCAACCCTTGTTCCCGACGATGTCATGCCGGGCGTCGCCATACTATCTTCCGGCGCCTAGTACGCGCCCGAGACGATGGGCGAAGTCGGGTCCATCGACCTCGGGGGGAACGCCAACGTCCTCACCCTCGACAAGGGAACATCCCGCCTGGGCCAGGGAACATCGTCGCAAACTGCCCTGGTTGAGATTTCTGTGGCGTCCTAGAAATTCCGCCAAGTCTCTGGCAGTTTCCGTGAGCCTCTTGTCTGTCTGTTTGATGCCGAGGTCTCATCGTGAGACCGTTTGGTCGGGATGGAACAAAGCAATAGAAAATGGCGCGACATGGCTATGTGGGACGTCGGCGTTGCTGTTCGGCGATCGTACGATTACAGCGCGAGGCCGGATCGGAGGGCTGGTTCATGGGATTAACCGAAGGGCGGAAAGGAGCGTACAGTATGGGAGTTGAACGCACTGCGCTCCTGGCGAGGAGGACATGCCGCCACAGTCTTGCGACAGCAGCGTCCACCGCGCATGGCATGAAAGGCGAACGATGATGCCCGGCGAAAAGACGTCCACTCGTGAAGAAAGCCGTCATGTCAACAGCGTCCAGAACATGCTCGATATTCTGGACTGCTTCGATTTCCGGCACACAGAGCTATCACTCACCTCGCTGAGCGAACGAACCGGTATCGCAAAGAGTAGGCTGACCAAACTTTGCAACACGTTGCTCCACAGCCGGTATTTGTCGCGCAATGGCGATAGCCTCAAGTTTCGGCTGGGACCGCAAATGATGGTGCTCGGTCGGCTGGCCGAAAAGACATCCGGTTTGGAGCAGATCTCGCGGCCTGCGGTCCGGAAACTCGCGGAAGAGACGAGCGAGACAGCTGCCCTCTTCGTCACTCAGGGAACGCGTCGGCTATGCCTCGTAAGGGAGGACGGTGATTTTCCCATCCGATACGTCAATGCGGAGGGAGATATTCTGGATCTCTACCGCGGGGCCGCAGCAATGGTCTTGCTGGCCTATATGGACGAAGAAAAGCGGGACCAGATCCTGAAGACGCTGGAACGAGACCCGGACACCCTGCTTTCGCCATCGTGGATGGAACTGCACGAACAGGAATTGGCAACGATCCGGCGCCGGGGATATGCCGTCGGGTTGGGAACCGTGCTTCCGGATGTGGCGTCGATTGCGGCGCCGATCTTTGACTATAGCGGAGTCTGCAGGGCGGCGATCGCCGTGGTCGGTCCCCTGGCGCGGTTCTCTCCAGAGCGACGCGAAGTCCTTTCGTGCCAGGTGCTGCAGACCGCAAACGGTATGTCGCGTGTTCTCGGTTTCGAGCCTGAACCACCAACCGAAGACGCTGAAGCTGCCGACTGAGGCAGCTTCCAAAGGGGGCATCAACATGTGCCGCGGACGATGACACCTCGAGCGGGAGGTGTCATGTCGACCAAATCTTTCCCCGCTTCATCCGGATGTCTGTTGGCGGCTCGTCCATTTGACTTCACAAAATTTGACTGGTGACGAAAACAACTCGAAGAACAATGCCTTCGACGGCACTATGGATATGAGGGCTCGCGAGAATCTCTTGAATTGGCTGTATCGGCAGAGTAGAGAGAGCGCGCTGCGGGTATGGTGAAATGGTATCACACGAGCTTCCCAAGCTCTTGGCGCGGGTTCGATTCCCGCTACCCGCTCCAGCTTCCAGTCTTTTCGAACCCTCACGCCGGCGCCGTCCAGAGCGCCGCCCGTTCGCTTTCGATCTCCGCCACCGCCGCGGCCTTGCCGCGGCGCAGCGCGCGGCGCTGATAGGCGCGGATGAAGGCCACGAGTTCCGGGTCGTCGAGTTGCCGCTCGCCGCGCAGCCACGCCCCGAGATAGCCCTGCAGCATCGCCAGCCCGCCGAGCACATAGGGCGGCTCGGCCATCCGGAAGACGCAGGTGGCGAGGTAGAAGAGCGGGTCGGAGCCCATGAAATACTGGCCAAACCCGTGCCGGCGCCTGCCGGTCCAGATCGAGATCTGCGACGAGCCCATAGGGCGCAGATGTTCGAAGCGCAGGTCCGGCTCGTCCCAGCTCCGGGCGATCCAGCCCAGCCGCCGCGCCTTGTGGCAGTCGATCGCATCCCACATCACCTCGCGGACATAGCCGCCGATCGCCTCGAAGCATTCTCGGCGGTAGAATTTCGTCATGCCGACCGACATCTCGTCGCCGCGCCGCTCCGAGACGAGCGCGCCGCTGCGCCGGACATAGGGCTTGCCGGAGCAGGTGCCGAGCCGCGGCTCCGCCTCCATCCGCTCCACGAGGATCTCGAAATAGCGCGGCGGCAGATCGAGATCGAGGTCGAGCTTGCAGGAATAGGCGTAATCGGCTGGCTCGATCGTGGCGTATCCGGCGTAGAAGGCCTCGATGACACCCGGACCGACGGCGCGATGGCCGCGGTCGGGCTTCTTCACGACGCGGATCCAGTCGTGGCGGGCGGTATAATCCGCAAGGATCTCGGGCGTTTCGTCGCTCGAGCCGTCGTCGACGATGACCCAGAGCGCCGGCGGCAGGCTCTGCGCGATCACGCTGTCGAGCGTGCGGCGCATGAACTCTGCCTCGTTGCGGCAGGGCGAGATCAGGACGTAGGAACGGTCGGGCACGGGAACTGTCCTTGGGCGAACGGGTCGATGCTCTTGTTTCATCGCAAAGGCGCGTATTGCAACAGGCGATGCGGAAACTCCTGTGATGTCTGGCGCCGAGCGGCTAGGGTCGCGGCATCGATTTGACCAGTTGAGACGCTTGCCGGACATGAATGACAGCAAGACCGCGCCGATCCCGCCGGCCGCCCGGACCCTCCCGCGCATCGCCTATCTCACCTCGCAATATCCGACGGTATCGCACACCTTCATCCTGCGCGAGGTCGAGACGCTGCGCCGCCTCGGGGCGGAGGTGCTGACCTGTTCGATCCGGCGGACCCCGCCCGCACAGCATCGCGGCCCGGCCGAGCGGGATGCGGCCGCGACCACGTTCAACGTGCTGCAATCGCTGCGCAGTCCGCGCCGGGTCCTCGCCGCCCAGGCGCGTTATCTCCGGCGACCGGGCCGCTACTCTGCAACCCTGGCGCTGGCGCTCCGGACCAGCGGTCCGGGGCTCCGGGCCTGGCTCTACCAGTGGATCTATTTCCTCGAGGCGGTGATGCTTGCCGACCACCTCGAAAGCGAGCGGGTCACGCATCTGCACAACCATTTCACGTCGGGCTGCGGCACGGTGGCGATGCTGGCCTCCGAGCTGAGCGGCATCCCCTTCAGCCTCACCCTGCACGGGCCGGCCGATCTCGAGGAGCCGCGGCGCTGGCGCCTTGACGAGAAGGTCGCGCGGGCGCGCTTCGTCGCCGCGATCAGCCATTTCGCACGTAGCCAGCTGATGCTCCGGAGCGACCCCACGCACTGGCCGAAGATCCGCATCGTGCATTGCGGTGTCGCGCCGGCGCGCTATGAAGCGGAGGCCGGCGATCCGATCCCGGAACGTCGCGACGGCGAGATCCGGCTGCTCTTCGTCGGCCGGCTGGCGCCGGTCAAGGGGCTCAGGATCCTGCTCGAGGCGATGGGGCACCTCATGGTTTCCCTGCCGGACCTGCATCTCGTCATTGTCGGCGACGGCCCGGATCGCGCCGCGCTGGAGGCCGCCGCCGCGCCGCTCGGCGCCGCGGTAAGCTTCACTGGCTATCTCTCTCAGGACGAGGTCGCCAGCGCCATGCAATCCTGCGACATCTTCGTGTTGCCGAGCTTTGCCGAGGGCGTGCCGGTGGTGCTGATGGAGGCGTTGGCGAGTTGCCGGCCGGTCATCGCCACGCAGGTGGCCGGGGTGGGCGAACTTGTCGAGGATGGCAAGAGCGGCTTCATCGTCCCGCCGGGCGATGCCGCGACGTTGGCCGACCGGATCGGTCGCCTAGCCGCCGATCCGGAGCTTCGCGACCGGATGGGACGGCACGGTCAGGCGGTCGTCCGGGCGGAATTCGACATCGAGACCGAGGCGGCCCGGCTCGCGCGCCTTCTGGTCGACGTGCCGGGAACGGGCAGCGCACCGCGGCCGGAGCCATTGTCAATCGCATCGGACGGTTGAGGCGCTCCGGCGCGGTCCGCAGATCCACAAAAAAACGGCGGCGACACGGGGGAGGAGTTCCGTGTCGCCGCCGGATGTGCGACCGAGAGGGAGGAGGGCGGTCGCGGGAAAGCGTCTCAGGCCGCGTCTACGGCGGCGCGAGCGATCTCAGGGAATTGGCTGCGGTTCAGGCCCAGGTCATCGGCCTCGCGGTCGCTCATCTCGTTGAGTTCGCGGAGCGTACGGCGATAGGCGCGGAACTGGTTGACCTTCCGGCGGGCGCTCTCTGTGGTCGCGGTGAACCAGGCGCTCATCGGGCCGGCGTCGATGCGGGATGTCTGTGCAAGTTCCATGTCACGTGTCCTTCGGAGTGTCCGGATCGGTCCCGGACCGGTTGCGAGCGCCGCTTCATGTTAGCGCTCTCTTCGACGCACAACCTAGTCATTCCACCGGCAGTCACAATCGGGAGTCCGGTCAAACCCGCTATGCAGAAGGGTCGTATCGAGCCCGTGGGAGAGGCTGCGCGACGACGCCTGTTCCCGGAGGGGCCGCTGCCGGACGAACGATGCTGAGGGGCAGAAAAAAGCGGCGACACCAGGGAGGAGGGAGGTGTCGCTGCCAAAACACAGAAAACCCAGGGAGGAGGACGGGTTCTCTGATCCTGTAACCGCGCCGCGTGGGCGCGGGCCGGTCCAGCCGGCGAAGAAGGGTGCGGCGACACCAGGGAGGAGGAAGGTGCCGCCGCGGAACCGAAAGACCCAGGGAGGAGGACGGATCTTCGGAACTGTAAACTTGTTGCGCCGTTTCGGCGCGCCGGGCGAACCCGGCCGTATCGGGTGCGGTGACACCGGGAGGAGGAGGGTGCCGCCGCCGAAACTGGTGACCCGGGGAGGAGGATCGGGTCGTCCGGTTTCGTATCTCCGCCCTTGCGGGCGGTATCTTGTGGCGGCAGCATCAGGGAGGAGGAGGATGCTGCCGCCGTATCAGAGAGCCCAGGGAGGAGACGGGCTTCTGAATGCTATGTCCTGCGCCACCGATCTTCCTCCGGATCTTTCAAGATGTCCTGCCAGAGACAGGTTTCGATCTCGTTAGCGCCGGAAGGAGTGACTGTTAGCGCTTTCGTTGGAATTCAAAATAAGGAAGACGGCAGGTTTCTCAATCGCTGTCGGGCTCAATGCCGCTATGCAGCATTTGCATACGTTCTTCTGACCTAAATTCTGGCGCCGTGCCTCGAATTTGAGCGGGCATCGAACCGACCTTGCACTCCGCGCAGGGCGCGGTAGGTGTTCAAGCAGGATTTCCGGAAGCTGGATGGAAAAATGGCGGTTACCCGCGAAGAAGTTGTCAAGGTGCTGGAACGCGTGAATTTGCCCGATGGTGGCGATCTTGTCTCACGCGACCTGCTGCGTGCGCTCACGGTCGATTCGGACGGGCGGGTCAGTTTCGTGATCGAGGCCGAGTCGGCCGCCTCCGCGCGGCAGTTGGAGCCGGTCCGCCAGCAAGTCGAGTCAGCTGTCGCCGGGATCGCTGGCGTGACAAGCGTCTCCGCGGTGCTAACAGCCCCCACGGCGGCTCCCCGCGGTTCCGCGCCGGCGGGTGCGCCGCCCAATCTGACGATCGGGCGTCATCCCACCGCGCAACAGTCCGGTCCGCAGCCCGTTCCAGGCATCGCTCGCATCCTGCTCGTTGGGTCCGGCAAGGGCGGCGTCGGCAAGTCCACGGTCTCTGCCAATCTCGCGGTGGCCCTGGCGCGACAGGGGCGGCGCGTCGGCCTGCTCGATGCCGATATCTACGGCCCCTCGATCCCGCGGATGATGGGCACCAACAGTCGTCCGGCCTCGCCCGATGGCAAGAAGATCGAACCGCTCACCGCACATGGCGTGAAGCTGATGTCGATGGGGGCGATGCTTCGGGAGGCCGAGGCGGTGATCTGGCGCGGGCCGATGCTGATGGGCGCGATGCAGCAGATGCTGGGCGACGTGCTCTGGGGCGATCTCGACGTTCTCGTCATAGACCTTCCGCCCGGCACCGGCGACGTCCAGCTCACCCTCGGGCAGCGATACCGCACCAACGGGGCGATCATCGTCTCGACGCCACAGGACGTTGCGCTGATCGACGCGCGCCGCGCCATCGACATGTTCGTTAAGCTCAAGGTGCCGATCCTCGGTCTGATCGAGAACATGTCGACCTATGTCTGCCCGCAATGCGGGCACGAGGCGCATCTGTTCGGCCATGGCGGGGTCGTCGCCGAGGCGAAGAAGCTCGAGGTTCCCTTCCTCGGCGCACTGCCGCTCGAACTCGAGACCCGGCTCGCCGGCGACAGCGGCGCCCCTGTGGCGCTTGGCGAGGGCGCGGCGGCCGCTGCCTATGGTGCGCTTGCGGCGCGTCTGGTTGGCGGCGGCATGGCCTGATCCGGCCGCGCTGAGGTGATCCGGCTTACGGGAGGGGCACGCCCCTCCCGTTTTGATTCCGCCTTTTGGGATTTCATGGGCGCGGCCCTTCCGCCGCTGTCACGACGAATCAATTTCGCCTGAGCATTTGTTGATTCGCATGGGATTTCATGGTCAGGAGATCGATGTTCCTTTTTTGTTTTCGGTCTCCGGGTTCGTCGTCCGGCAGCCGGGGCGATTTTTTTGTTAACGGCAGATGCGCCATATCTTGTGTCCCTTGCGTCAAAAGACGCTATTTCTGCCGGTTTTCTGGTGCCCATCGGAGGCGATAGTGGCTTCTGTTAAGGCTTGTGGGGCAAAGTGGTGCAGAGTGTTATTGATTTCCATAAAGGTGCACGGCATAGTGAGTTCACACGATGAGGACGGGCAATCAAAGGGGCGGCAAAGACCCCGGAACTTCCCAAAAGTCAGGTTTCATACAGGCACCCGCTTTCATCGAAACAAAGAGATCCGACGTGTGGGCGAGCAGACATCCCCCCAGGTGGCACGCGCGATCGGACGCACCCAGCGATGGGACGAGGGCGGCGGATCAGACTTCGGCAGCAGTCTGATCCGCCGTTTTCGTTAACGGCACGGGAACGAGGGACAGAGGCAGCAAGGAGCGCTCACAGGTGGCGCGCGTGTTCAGAGGTCAGGGTCGCCACAAGGTGGATGTGAAGGGCAGGGTATCGATCCCGGCCCCGTTCCGCCGTGTGATCGAAGCCTGTGACCCGGACTGGACCGAGGGCCTGCAGCCGAACCTCGTGGTGCACTACGGCACCGCCTCGCGCATGGGCTACCCCTATATCGAATGCTACACGATCGCGGCGGCCGACAAGTTCGACGAGGATATCATCGAGAAGGATCCCGGCGATCCCGAGCGGGAATTCCTCGAAGATTACTTCAACGCGCAATCCACGCCGGCCACCGTGGACGATAACGGGCGGCTGCTGCTCTCCAAGGACATCCGCGACCTGATCGGGCTGGAGGGCGAGGCGCTTTTCGTGGCGTCGGGCGAGACCTTCAAGATCTGGAAACCCGAGACCTACGAGAGCGAGATGGCGCCGCAGATGCAGAGCGTGCGCGACCGGCTCGGCGGGGCCAATCCGAAGACGCTGCTCAAGCGGAGGCGGAGTTGACCCATGGCTGCCGCTGCCCGCACGCCCGCCTCCGATGAACCTCATGTCTCCGTCCTGATCGAGCCGCTCATCGCCGCGGTCGCTCCGGTCAGCGGGCTCTGGCTCGACGGCACATTCGGCGCCGGCGGCTACACGCGGCGGCTTCTGGAGGCGGGGGCGGAACGTGTGATCGGGCTCGACCGGGATCCCGCCGCGCTGGCGCTGGCCGCGCCGCTCCTGGCGCAGTATGGCGACCGGCTGACGCTGTTCGAGGGCCGGTTTTCCGAACTCGACAAGCTCGCCGGTGAAGCGCTCGACGGGGTGGTGCTCGATCTCGGCGTCTCTTCGATGCAGATCGACCAGGCCGCGCGCGGCTTTTCCTTCCTGCGCGAGGGTCCGCTCGACATGCGGATGAGCGGCGAGGGGCCCACCGCCGCCGATCTCGTCAACACCGCCAGCGAGGCGGAACTCGCCGATATCCTCTACCATTACGGCGAGGAGCGCGCCTCCCGCAGGATCGCGCGCAGCATCGTTGCCGTGCGCCCGTTCGAGACCACGCTGCAACTTGCCGAGGCCGTCGCCTCCTGCCTGCCGCGCCCGCGCCCTGGCCAGATCCACCCGGCCACCCGCGCCTTTCAGGCCATCCGCATCGCGGTCAACGACGAGTTCGGCGAGCTGATCGCCGGGCTGGAGGCGGCCGAACGGGCGCTGAAGCCGGGCGGCAAGCTCGCGGTTGTGACCTTCCATTCGCTGGAAGACCGCGTCGTCAAGCGCTTCCTTCAGGCCCGCTCCGGCGGCACAGCCCGTGCCAATCGCTACGCGCCCGAGGCGGAGGAGCAGACCGCGCAATTCACCCTGCTGACCCGCAAAGCCGTCGGCCCTTCAGACGACGAGGTCGCGGCCAACCCGCGGGCCCGCTCGGCCAAGCTGCGCGCGGCGGTCCGCACGCAGGCCCCCGTCACCCCGCTCGACCGCTCTGCCCTGGGTCTGCCTGGCCCCAGGGACTGGTGGAAGGACACGCCATGAAGACATTGCTGTTTCTGTTATCCATTTTCGGCGTCATGGGCCTCGCCTTCTGGGCCTATCAGGAGAACTACGAGACCCAGGCGGCGATCAAACAGTCGATGCAGCTCAAGCGCGAGATCGGAGCGCTGCGCCAGGAGATGGCGGTGCTTGAGGCCGAATGGGCCTATCTCAACCGGCCGGGGCGGCTAGCCGAGCTCGCCGAGATCAATTTCGACCGGTTGGGGCTTCTGCCGCTCGAGCCCGAGCAGTTCGGTGCGCTGGAGCAGGTCGCCTACCCGCCACCGCCGCCCATGCCGATTTCCGATCCGATCGAGATCCGCGGGCAAATAGTCGAGGGAGCCGAGTTTCCATGACCCGCACGCCACTTCGCCCGCTTGCTTCCGTTCTGACCGCCCGCGAGAAGGGCGAGAACCCCGAAGCCATCGCCCGCGAAAACCTGCGCCGCCGGCACGAGGCGATGCGCGACCGTGCCCGCAACCGCGCCGCCGGCCGGCTCGTCGTGCTCGCGCTGTCGTTCTTCTGTGCCTTCTCGGTGATCGGCCTGCGGATGGGCCAGCTCGCCGCCTCCGAGGCCGCCGAACCGCGCGCCGCGACGAGCGGCTCGGACATCGTGGCAAGCCGTGCCAATATCGTCGATCGCAATGGTCGTATCCTCGCCACCAACCTCTCGACGCATTCGCTCTACGCCCAGACGCCGGACATGGTGGATCCTTACCGCGCCGCGGAGGAACTGGCGGCGATCTTCCCCGATCTCGATGCCGAGCGTCTCAAGCGGGACTTCACAGGCCAGCGCAAGTTCCTGTGGATCAAGAAGAAACTCAGCCCCGAGCAGATGCAGGCCGTGCACGATATCGGCGAGCCGGGCCTGATGTTCGGCCCCCGGGAGATGCGGCTCTATCCGAACGGGCAGCTCGCGGCCCACGTCCTCGGCGGCGCGAGTTTCGGCCGCGAGGGAGTCCACTCGGCCGAAGTCGTGGGTGTCGCCGGTGTGGAGAAGGCGTTCGACGGCTGGTTGCGCGACCCGGCCAACAACGGCGCGCCGCTCGAGCTTTCGATCGACCTCACGGTCCAGGCCGCCGCGCGCGAGGTGCTGGCGGGCGGCATGCGGCTGCTCAATGCCAAGGGCGCCTCCGCGGTGCTGATGGATGTTCACACCGGCGAAATCCTCGCGATGGTCTCGCTGCCCGATTTCGACCCCAACAAGCGCCCCCGGCCTTTGACCATGGGCAACGCCGGCGACAGCCCGCTGTTCAACCGCGCGGTGCAGGGCGTCTACGAGCTCGGCTCGGTCTTCAAGATCTTCGCGGTCGCGCAGGCGATGGATCTCGGCCTTGTCAACCCCGACACGATGATCGATGCCCACGCGCCGATGCGCTGGGGCAAGTTCAAGATCAACGAGTTCCGCAACAAGAACTACGGCACGCTTTCGGTCACCGACGTGATCGTGAACAGCTCCAATGTCGGCACGGCGAAGATTGCCCTGGCGATTGGCGCCGAGCGGCAGAAGGCGTTCCTCGGCTCGCTCGGCCTGTTCGAGCCCACCAGCCTCGAACTGGTCGAGGCGCCGACTGGCAAGCCGCTCGTGCCGTCCAAATGGTCCGAGATCTCGACGATCACCATTTCCTATGGCCACGGACTCAGTTCCTCGCCGGTCCACCTCGCCGCCGCCTATGCCTCGGTTCTGAATGGCGGCACGCGCGTGACGCCGACGCTGCTGAAGCGCACCCTGCCACAGGACGGTCCGCGCGTGGTCTCCGAAGAGGCCTCGAAGGCGGCGCGCTCGATGCTGCGGCAGGTCGTGCAGCGCGGGACCGCGAGCTTCGGCGAGGTGCCGGGCTACGCGGTGGGCGGAAAGACCGGCTCCGCCGACAAGCCGAAGCCCAAGGGTGGCTACTACAAGGACAAGTTGATCTCCACCTTCGCCTCGGTCTTTCCCGCGCATGACCCCAGATACGTGCTCATCCTGACGCTGGACGAGCCGGTGGAGACCTCGGGCGACAAGCCGCGCCGCACTGCCGGCTGGACCGCCGTGCCGGTCGCCGCCGAGATGATCCGCCGCACCGCACCGCTTCTCGGGCTGCGCCCTGGGCCAGAGCCCGAACAGAAAGCGAAGATCGTGCAGGTGTCGAACTAGGCGGAGGCTGGACCCCGGCGGGAAAAGCGACCAAAAGGGGCGGCAACACGCGAACGGGGATGCCATGGGCGAGAGGGTGACGAAATCGCTGGCCGAGTTGGGGCTGACCGCGCAGGGCGGGGCCGAGGCGCGGATCACCGGGCTGGCGGTCGACAGCCGCAAGGTCGAACCGGGTTTCCTCTTTGCCGCGCTGCCGGGCACCAAGGTCCATGGCGGCGAGTTCATCCAGTATGCCCTGCGCCAGCGGGCCGGTGCGATCCTGACCGACGCCGAGGGGGCCAGGATCGCCGAGACCGAACTGGCCGCGGATCCGGTGGCCGTCATCGTGGTCGAGGACCCGCGCGCCGCCCTTGCCGGCGCCGCAGCGCTCTGGTTCGCGGCCCAGCCCGAAGTGATGGTCGCGGTCACCGGCACAAACGGAAAGACCTCGGTCGCGAGCTTCACACGGCAGATCTGGTCGGCGCTCGGCTTTGCGGCGATCAACCTCGGAACGACCGGGGTCGAGGGCGCTTGGGAAGCGCCGCTGGCGCATACAACGCCCGAACCGATCACCTTGCACCGGGTGCTGGCCGAGGCCGCGGCACAGGGCATCACCCATGCGGCGATGGAGGCAAGCTCGCACGGGCTGGCGCAGAGACGGCTCGACGGGGTGCGCCTCGCGGCTGCGGGCTTCACCAATCTCACGCAGGACCACCTCGACTACCACGCTGATTTTGAAGAGTATTTCGATGCGAAGGCGGGTCTTTTCCGCCGCGTTCTCGGCGAGGATGGCGTGGCGGTCATCCAGATCGACAGCGGCTATGGCGCGCGTATGGCCGAGCTGGCCGAGGCCGCCGGCCAGGAGGTGATCCGATGCGGGCGCAGCGAGGCCGCGCATCTGCGCATCCTCGGCCTGAGATTCGACGCGACCGGCCAGGACCTGCGCTTTTCCTGGAACGGCCGGGCGCATCAGGCACGGCTCAAGCTGATCGGCGGCTTCCAGTCCGAGAACGTGCTGCTCGCCGCCGGACTCGCCATCGCCTCGGGTTGTGATCCCGACGACGTCTTCGGCGCGCTGCCGCAGCTTCGGGGGGTGCGTGGCCGGATGCAGCTTGCCGCGACCCGCGACAACGGCGCGCCGGTCTTTGTCGACTACGCCCACACGCCGGACGCACTCGCCACCGCGCTGAAGGCGCTGCGCCCGCATGTCATGGGGCGCATCATCTGTGTCTTCGGCGCGGGGGGCGATCGCGACACCGGCAAGCGGGTGCTAATGGGGCAGGCGGTGGCGGAGGCCGCGGATGTTGGCATTGTCACCGACGACAACCCGCGCAGCGAGGACCCGGCCGCGATCCGTGCCATGGTGATGGCGGGCTGCCCGGAGGCGACCGAGATCGGCGATCGCGCCGAGGCGATCTTGCGCGGCGTCGATGCGCTCGGCCCGGGCGACGCGCTGCTCGTCGCCGGCAAGGGGCACGAGACCGGTCAGACACTGGGCGACGTGGTCTACCCGTTCGACGATGTGGAACAAGCCTCTGTCGCGGTGGCCGCGCTGGACGGGCATCTGACATGACCGGGACCCTCTGGACATCCGACGATGCCGCCGCCGCCACGGGCGGTCGGGCCACGGCCTCCTGGGCGGCGAGGTCGGTCTCCATCGATACCCGCAGTCTCGAGCCGGGCGCGCTCTTCGTGGCGCTGAAGGATGTGCGCGACGGGCATGATTTCGTAGCCGACGCGCTGGCGAAGGGCGCCGCCGCGGCGCTGGTCAGCCGCATCCCCGAGGGCGTCGCCGCAGATGCGCCGCTGCTCGTCGTCCCGGATGTGCTTGCGGCGTTGCGCGCGCTCGCAGCCGCCGCCCGCGCCCGCACACGGGCGACGGTCGTCGGCGTTACCGGCTCGGTCGGCAAGACCTCGACCAAGGAAATGCTGCGCGCGCTGCTCGGCGGGCAGGGCGTCGTCCATGCCGCGGAGAAGAGCTACAACAACCATTGGGGCGTGCCGCTGACCCTGGCACGGATGCCCGCGGACGCCGATTTCGCGGTGATCGAGATCGGAATGAACCATCCCGGCGAGATCGCGCCGCTGGCCCGGCTCGCCGATCTCGACGCGGCGCTCATCACCATCGTCGCGCCGGCGCATCTCGCCGCCTTCGACAGCATCGAGGGCATCGCGCGCGAGAAAGCGGCGATCTTCGAGGGCGTACGCCCGGGAGGGGCGGCGGTGATCAACGCCGATATCGAAACCGCACCGATCCTTGTCGACGCGGCGCGCGCCGCCGGTGCCGAGATCGTCACCTTCGGCGAGACAGGCGCGCAGGCCCGCCTGGTCGAGACCCGGCACGAAGCCGGACAGACCATCGTCAAGGCGCGGATCACGGGACGGGACGGCGTTTCCCATCCTGTGGTCTTCAAGCTCGACACGCCGGGGCGGCATTTCGCGATGAACGGCCTTGGCGCGCTGGCACTGACCACCGCGATCGGCTGCGACCTGGCCATCGCGGCGCATGATTTTTCCCGCTGGAAACCCTATGCCGGCCGCGGCGCGCGCGAGGTCGTCTCGCTCGACATCGTCGACGAGACGGCGCGCATCGAGCTGATCGACGACAGCTACAACGCCAATCCCGCCTCGGTCGGCGCGGCGCTCGACATGCTGGCGGCGAGCGCGCCCGCCGGCCGCCGCATCGCCATCCTGGGCGACATGCTGGAGCTCGGGCCGAGCGAGGCCGCGCTGCATGCTGCGCTCGCGGATCATCCGGCGATGCAGGACATCGCGCAGGTGCATTGCGTCGGCCCGCGCGCCCGCGCGCTCTGGGAGGCACTGCCGGCCGCGAAACAGGGCTGCTGGTGCGCAGAGAGCGGCGAGATGGCCGGACAGGTCCACACGCTCCTCGCGCCCGGCGACATCGTCCTCGTCAAGGGCTCGCTCGGCATCCGCCTGGCCCGGGTCGTCGACGCGATCCGAAAACTGGGCCAACCGGTCTCGACTACGTAACAGGGGGCGGAAGATGCTCTATTGGCTGACAGGCTTCTCCGACGGTGGTGATTTCTTCAACCTCTTCAGGTATATCACCTTCCGCACCGGGGGGGCGTTCTTCACCGCTCTGATCTTCGGATTTCTCTTCGGGCGGCCGCTGATTAACCTGCTCCGGCGAAAGCAGGGCAAGGGCCAGCCGATTCGCGAGGACGGCCCGGAGGGGCATTTCGTCAAGGCCGGCACGCCGACCATGGGCGGTGTGCTGATCCTCGGCGCGGTGGTGGTCTCGACGCTGCTCTGGGCGCGGCTCGACAATCCCTATGTCTGGATCGTGCTCTTCGTCACCGTCAGCTTCGGCGCCATCGGTTTTGCCGACGACTATGCCAAGGTCTCCAAGAACACCACCGCTGGCGTTTCCGGCCGCGCCCGCCTGGCGCTCGGCTTCGCCATCGCGGCCTTCGCCTCGGGCCTTGCTGCCTGGGCGCACCCCGCCGAGCTGACCAACCAGCTCGCCCTGCCGGTCTTCAAGGACGCGCTGATCAACCTTTCGTATTTCTTCATTCCCTTCGCGATGATCGTCATCGTCGGTGCGGCCAATGCCGTGAACCTTACCGACGGGCTCGACGGGCTCGCCATCATGCCGGTGATGATCGCGGCTGGGTCGCTTGGCATCATCGCCTATTTCGTCGGTCGCTCCGACTTCACCGATTATCTCGGCCTGCATTACGTGCCCGGCACCGGCGAGCTCATCGTTTTCGTCGCGGGGCTCATCGGCGGCGGTCTGGGTTTCCTGTGGTACAACGCGCCGCCCGCGGCGGTCTTCATGGGCGATACCGGCTCGCTCGCCCTTGGCGGGGCGCTCGGTGCCATTGCCGTCTCGACCAAGCACGAGATCGTGCTGGCCATCGTCGGCGGGCTCTTCGTCGTCGAGGCGCTCTCGGTCATCATCCAGGTGTTCTATTTCAAGCGCACCGGAAAGCGGGTGTTCCTGATGGCGCCGATCCATCATCATTTCGAGAAGCGCGGCTGGGCGGAGCCGCAGATCGTGATCCGCTTCTGGATCATCTCGCTGATCCTCGGGCTGATCGGACTGGCGACGCTGAAACTGAGATAGCAACGGGAGGGCGGGGCGATGACGAGGGCCGCTCTGGTAACCGGCGGGAACCGTGGCATCGGCCGCGCCATCGCGGCGGGGCTCGTCGCGCGCGGCGTCAAGGTCACGATCACCGCGAGAGACCGGGCGGAGGGCGCGGAGGCGGCCGAGGCGCTCGGCTGCGACTGGGCGTTGGCCGATCTGCTCGAATCGGACAGCCTGCGCCAGTTCGACGGCGCGCCGTTCGACATCCTCGTCAACAACGCCGGAATCCTCCCGTCAGGGTCCTTGCTCGACAATCCGCAGGGCTATTTCGATTGCATGGCGGTCATGGTCGACGGCCCCTTCCGCCTCACGCTCGCGCTCGCCCCGGGCATGATCGCGCGCGGCTATGGACGGATCGTCAACCTCTCCTCCGGCTGGGGCGCCTTTGCCGAAGGGCTCGGCGGGCCGAACGGCTACGGCATCGCCAAGGCTGCGCTCAACGCGCAGACACTCGCGCTCTCCCAAGAGCTGCCCGGGAACGTCAAGATCAATGCCATGTGCCCTGGCTGGGTCAGGACCCGCATGGGCGGGCCGGGTGCCAATACCAGCCCCGAGGATGCGGCGGACACCGCGATCTGGCTCGCCACGCTGCCGGCTGACGGCCCCACCGGCGGCTTCGTCCGCCGCCGGAGGCGCATCGACTGGTAAACCTTTCCCCCGCCGCCGACTTGATGCAGATAGTGCCTGCAACCCGCAGGCAAGGAGTACGGCCATGATCCCGGTTCGCGGTGTAGACGGACAGAAGGTCGCCATCTTGGGCCTCGGTCGCTCTGGTCTCACGGCCGCGCGCTCGGTCGCGGCGGGAGGCGGCCACCCGGTTTGCTGGGACGATGGCGCCGCGGGCCGCGAACGCGCCGAGGCGGAAGGCCATGAGCTGCGCGACCCGACAGCCCCGGGCGCGCTGGACGACATTTCCCTCATGGTGACCTCCCCGGGCATCCCGCATCTCTACCCGGCATCGCACCGCGCCATCGCGGCGGCTCTGGACGCGGGCGTTCCGGTCGACAACGATATCGGCCTGTTCTTCCGGTCGCTGGCCACCGACGACTGGGACCGTTTCGACACCCTTCCCCGCGTTGTCGCGGTCACCGGCTCGAACGGCAAGTCCACGACCTCGGCGCTGATCGCGCATCTGCTGAACGAGGCGGGGCGTCCGGCCCAGCTTGCCGGCAATATCGGTCGCGGCGTGCTCGACATCGACCCGCCGGAAGAAGGCGGAGTCGTGGTGCTCGAACTCTCCTCCTACCAGACCGAGCTCGCCCGCGCGCTGACCCCGGATGTGGCCGTCTTCACCAACCTCTCGCCCGACCATCTCGACCGCCATGGCGGCTATGGCGGCTATTTCGCGGCCAAGCGCCGGCTCTTCGCCGAGGGCGGGCCGGACCGGGCGGTGATCGGGGTGGACGAGGTCGAGGGACGATTCCTTGCCGGACAACTCACGCAAGGACCGGCGGACGACCGGGTGATCCGGGTGTCGTCCGGGCAGAAGCTCACCGGGCCCGGCTGGAACGTCTTCGCGCGCAAGGGGTTTCTCGCCGAATACCGCAAGGGCCGCCAGATCGGCTCGATCGACCTGCGGCCGATCCGTGGCCTGCCCGGCGCGCATAACCACCAGAATGCCTGCGCCGCCTATGCTGTGGCCCGCACGCTCGGTCTCGCACCGCGGGTGATCGAGGCGGGGATGCAGAGCTTCGCCGGGCTGCCGCATCGCAGCCAGATGGTGGGGGAGAAGGACGGCGTCTCCTTCGTCAACGATTCCAAGGCGACCAATGTCGACAGCGCGGCGCGGGCGCTTCAGGCCTTCGGCCGGATTCGCTGGATCTGCGGAGGGCTCGAGAAGGAGGGCGGGCTCGGCGAGTTGCATCCGCATCTGGAAAGCGTCGTGAAGGCCTATGTGATCGGGCGCGAAGCGGAGCATTTCGCGCTCGAGCTTGGCGCGGGAGTCGAGAGCGAGGTCTGCGGCACCATGGAACGGGCGGTGGCGCGGGCGGTCGAAGACGCACAGCCGGGCGAGACTGTGCTGTTGGCACCGGCGGCGGCGAGCTTCGACCAGTATGATTCCTTCGAGCGCCGCGGAGAGGATTTCATGGCGCGGGTGCGCGCGGTGATCGGGCAATAGGAAGCGACCCGCCTGCGGCGCATTCGCTTTCAGCCCTTGGCGCGGTGGTGCGCTCAGCCCACCAAAGCGGATCAGCCCCGGCGCCCGGCGATGGCCGTGCCAGCCGCCCAGCCCGAGGACCACGCCCATTGGAAATTGTATCCGCCGAGCCAGCCGGTGACGTCGACGCATTCGCCGATGAAATAGAGGCCGGGAAGCGCCGTGGCCTGCATGCTCCGGGAAGAGAGCGCGGACGTGTCGACGCCGCCGAGGGTGACTTCGGCGGTGCGGTAACCCTCAGAGCCGGAGGGGGTGAGGCGCCAGTCGGAGAGGTGATCGGTCAGGGTCCTGAGGGCGGCGTCGGACTGGTCGGCAAGGTTGCCGGTGAGCCCCACCTCCTCCACGAGGAGGCTCGCAAGGCGGGCGGGAAGATACTCGGACAGAACGTTGGCCGGCGCCTTGCGGCCATCGGTGCGGCGGCGGTCGCGCAGGGCGTCGAGGAGGTCGGTCTCCGGGCAGAGGCGGATGGAGAGCGCGTCGCCCTCGCGCCAGTAGGAGGAAACCTGCAGGATCGCCGGCCCGGAGAGGCCGCGATGGGTAAAGAGCAGCGCGTCGCGGAACGCCGCACCGTCGCAGGCGATTTCGGCCGGCGCGGAGAGCCCGGCGAGCGGCCTGAGCCTGTCGAGCACCGGGCCGCCGAAGGTGAGCGGGACGAGCGCGGGGCGGGTCTCGGTGACCGGAAGGCCGAAGCGCTCGGCGATGCGGTAGGCGAGCCCGGTCGCACCCATCTTCGGGATCGACTTTCCACCGGTGGCGACCACGAGGCTGCGGGCCTCGACCGTGACGCGGCGCCCGCTCCGGGTCAGCTCGACGCGAAAGTACCCGTCGGCATGGGCGATGTCGCCGATCTCGGTCTCGAGCCAGAGCTCTGCGCCGGCCGCCGCCGCCTCGGCGAGCAGCATCCCGATGATGTCCTTCGCCGAGCGGTCGCAGAACAACTCGCCCTTCGCCTTCTCGTGCCAGGGGATGCCGTGCCGGGCGACGAGGTCGAGAAAGTCCCACTGCGTGTAGCGGTTCAGCGCGGATTTGCAGAAATGCGGGTTGGCGGAGAGGAAATTCTCCGGCCCTGCATGCAGGTTGGTGAAGTTGCACCGCCCGCCACCCGAGATCCGGATCTTCTCGCCCGGCGCTTTCGCGTGGTCGACGACGAGGCAGCGCCCGCCTGCATGCGCGGCGCACATCAGCCCGGCGGCACCGGCCCCGAGGATCAGGCAATCGATCTCCATGCGCCGCACCTGCCGGGCGCAGTGGCCGGGGTCAAGCCCCGGCGCGCACCGGCTAAATCCCGGCCGCTGTGTCATTCTTCTGGAAAAACGCGGTTCATCCGCGTAAGATCGCCGCGAGACCCGGAAAACCGGGCGGCAAGAGGCAGAGCAGCGGTAAATCCATGACGGAAATGGTCTATGGCACCGCGCCCGCGCGGGGTGGCGATCCGGTCCTTCCCCGGTGGTGGCGCACAGTCGACAAGTGGACGATGTCCGCGATCCTGTTGCTCTTCGGCATCGGCCTGCTGCTCGGGCTTGCCGCCTCGCCGCCGCTGGCCGCACGCAACGGGCTTGCCTCCTTCCACTATGTCGAGCGGCAGGTATTCTTCGGCGGGCTCGCTATCGTGGCCATGCTCTTCACGTCGATGATGTCGCCGGCGCTGGTGCGCCGCCTTGCCGTCATCGCCTTTCTCCTGGCGCTGATCTCGCTCGCACTGCTGCCCTTCCTCGGAACCGATTTCGGCAAGGGCGCGGTGCGCTGGTACTCGCTGGGATTTGCGTCCATCCAGCCGTCCGAGTTCCTCAAGCCCGCCTTCGTGGTCACCGCCGCCTGGATGATGGCCGCGAGCCACGAGATTGGCGGACCGCCGGGCAAGACGCTCTCCTTCGGCCTTGTCTGCATCATCGTCGGCCTGCTGGCCATGCAGCCCGATTTCGGCCAGGCCGCGCTGACGCTCTTCGCCTGGGGGGTGATGTATTTCGTTGCCGGCGCGCCGATCGTGCTGCTTGTCGGCATCGCCGGCGGGGTCGTCGGGCTTGGCGTCTTCGCCTACAACGCCTCGGATCACTTCGCCCGCCGCATCGATGGCTTTCTGACCCCCGAACTCGACCCGCGCACCCAGCTCGGCTATGCCACCAACGCGATTCAGGAAGGCGGATTCTTCGGCGTCGGCGTGGGCGAGGGCCAGGTGAAATGGTCGCTGCCGGATGCCCACACCGATTTCATCATCGCGGTGGCGGCGGAGGAATACGGCCTCGTCCTCGTCCTCGCCATCATCCTGCTCTATTCGATCGTCGTGCTGCGCTCGCTCTACCGTCTCACCCGCGAGCGCGACCCGTTCATCCGCCTTGCCGGCACCGGGCTCGCCTGCATGTTCGGCGTGCAGGCGATGATCAACATGGGCGTGGCGGTGCGCCTGCTGCCGGCAAAGGGCATGACGCTGCCCTTCGTTTCCTATGGCGGCTCTTCGCTGATCGCCGGAGGGATCGCCGTCGGCATGCTGCTCGCCTTCACGCGCAGCCGCCCGCAGGGCGAGATCGCCGACATCTTCCAGCGCAGGGGGCATTGATGGCGACGCCGACGCTGCCCCTGGCCATCATCGCCGCCGGCGGCACTGGCGGCCACATGTTCCCGGCCCAGGCGCTGGCCGAGGCTTTGCTGGCCCGCGGCTGGCGCGTGCGGCTCTCGACCGACGCGCGCGGCGCGCGCTATGCCGGCGGTTTCCCGGAGGCGGTGGAGATCCAGCAGGTCGCCTCCGCCACGTTTGCCCGCGGCGGCGCGCTCGCCAGAGCGCTGGTGCCGTTCCGCATCCTCGGTGGCATCGCCGGCGCGATGATCCGCATGCTTTTCAACCGGCCGTCCATCGTCGTCGGCTTCGGTGGCTACCCGACCATCCCGGCGATGTCGGCGGCCTGGATCCTGCGCGTCCCGCGGATGATCCACGAGCAGAACGGCGTGCTGGGCAGGACCAACCGGATCTTTTCGAAGCGGGTGGACAGGGTCGCGTGCGGCACCTGGCCCACCGACCTGCCCGACGGCGTCGAGGGCGTGCCCTCCGGCAACCCGGTGCGCGGCGCGGTGATGGAGCGCGCCGGTGCGGGCTACATCCCGCCCGGCGACTACCCGATGTCGCTGGTGGTCATTGGCGGCAGCCAGGGCGCGCGGATCCTCTCCGACGTCGTGCCGCCTGCCATCGCCGCCCTGCCGATGGAGATGCTCGCCCGGCTCCGCGTCGCTCACCAGGCGCGCGGCGAAGACGAAGAGCGTGTCGCCACCTATTACGCCGAGCACGCCATCGACGCCGAGGTCGAACCCTTCTTCACCGACATTCCGCGCCGCCTCTCGGAGGCGCAGCTTGTGATCTCGCGCGCTGGCGCCTCCTCGGTCGCTGATATCTCGGTCATCGGCCGGCCGTCGATCCTGGTGCCCTATGCGGTCGCTGCGGGCGACCACCAGACCGCCAATGCGCGGGGGCTCGCGCAGGCCGAGGCGGCCGTGGTGATCCCGGAATCACAGCTTGATGTCGAGACGCTTTCGGAGCAGATACGCGCGATCCTGGAAAACCCCGAGGCCGCGTCCCGGATGGCGCGAAACGCGCTGGCCGAGGGGCGTCCGGACGCAACCGAGAAACTGGTCGAGATGGTCGAAGAACTGTCCGGCGTGACCCCGAGGCCCGAAGGAGAGCAGCGATGATGGACGGGAGCACGATGATGAACGCGGTGACCAAGCTTCCCACCGATGTGGGACCGATCCATTTCGTCGGCATCGGTGGCATCGGCATGTCCGGCATCGCCGAGGTGCTGCTGACCCATGGCTACTCCGTACAGGGCTCCGACCTGAAGGAGTCGAAGATCACCGAGCGCCTCAAGAGCCTCGGCGCGCGGATCTTCATCGGCCAGCAGGAGGACAATCTCGAGGGCGCCGAAGTCGTTGTCATCTCCTCTGCCATCAAGCCGGGCAACCCGGAACTCGATGGCGCCCGCGCCCGCGGCCTGCCGGTGGTGCGCCGCGCGGAGATGCTGGCCGAACTCATGCGCCTCAAGTCCAACGTCGCGATCGCCGGCACCCACGGCAAGACCACGACGACGACCATGGTCGCCACCCTTCTCGATGCCGGCGGCATCGACCCCACGGTCATCAACGGCGGCATCATCCACGCCTATGGCTCCAACGCGAGGGCGGGGCAGGGCGAGTGGATGGTCGTCGAGGCCGACGAGAGCGACGGCACGTTCAACCGCCTGCCCGCCACCATCGCCATCATCACCAATATCGACCCCGAGCACATGGAGCACTGGGGCACGATCGAGGCGCTCCGCCAGGGCTTTAAGACCTTTGTCGAGAACATCCCCTTCTACGGTCTCGCGATCTGCTGCACCGACCATCCCGAGGTGCAGGCGCTGGTCGGCCGGATCACCGATCGCCGCGTCGTCACCTATGGCTTCAACGCCCAGGCCGATGTGCGCGCGGTGAACCTCACCTACAAGGCCGGCGTGGCGCATTTCGACATCGTCCTGCGGAACGACGAGATGGTGATCGAGGGCTGCACCCTTCCAATGCCGGGGGACCATAACGTGTCCAACGCACTTGCCGCCGTGGCCGTAGCGCGCCATCTCGGCATGAAGGCCGACGAGATCCGCGACGCGCTGGCGGGTTTCGGCGGCGTGAACCGTCGATTCACGAAGGTCGGCGAAGTGAACGGCGTGACCATCATCGACGATTACGGCCACCACCCGGTGGAGATCGCCGCGGTTCTAAAGGCGGCGCGCCAGGCGTCGGAGGGCCGGGTGATCGCGGTGCACCAGCCGCACCGCTATTCGCGCCTGCACAATCTCTTCGACGATTTCTGCTCCTGCTTCAACGAGGCGGACGTGGTGGCCATCGCCGAGGTCTTTGCCGCCGGTGAAGAGCCGATCGAAGGAGCCGATCGCGACAGCCTCGTGGCCGGCCTCATCCGCCACGGCCACCGCCACGCCCGCGCGCTGCTCTCCGAGGACGATCTCGAGCGGCTCGTGCGCGAACAGACGCAGCCGGGCGATATGGTGGTCTGCCTCGGCGCAGGCACGATCAGTGCCTGGGCCAATGCCCTGCCGGAGCGCCTGAGGGGATGACCAACGCTGCCACTCTCGCAGGCTGGCCCGGGTAGAGTCGCGATGAACGTTCTGGTCCTCGGATGTCTCTGGGTGCTGGTCGGAACGGCCACCGCCCTGATGCCGATGCGCTACCAGTATCTGCCGGGTTTCCTCTTGTTGCTCAGCGCGCCTGTCCTGATCTGGAAGATCGGTGTGGCCTATGGCTGGCTGCCGCTGCTTCTCGTGACGGCGGCCTTTGCCTCGATGTTCCGCAAGCCCCTGCGCGCGCTCGCGCTGTGGGCGCTCGGAGGCCGCGGGGAGTCGGGCCCGTGACTCTCTCGCTCGTCCTTGCCTGCCTCTGGGTCGTCGCGGCGACCGTGATGGCGTTGATTCCCTCGCGGCGCAATCATTGGCCACAGGCCTATGCCCTCATCGCCACCGGCATCCCGCTCCTCGGCTATGTCACCTACCAGAACGGGCCGGTCGTGGGCCTTCTGGTCTTTCTCGCCGGTGCCTCGATCCTGCGCTGGCCGCTGATCCATCTCTGGCGGTGGGTCCGGCGGAGGGTCTGAGAGCGGAAGGGCGATGCGAAACGTGCCTTTCACGGCGGGCGGTTCCGGCCTATGACGCCCGGGCCGCTACGACGAGCCGGAGCGATGGACTCCACAGGACTTTCCCGCTGGCGCATCCTCTTCTATGCGCTGCTGACATCGCTGACGGCGTTGAGCATCGACGCGCTTTTACCCGGGTTGCAGATCATCGGTGCCACGATGGCGCCCGCGCCGCCGCTGTCGACGCAGCATGTGATCTCGCTCTTCATCTTCGGAATGGCCTTTGGCGAGCTTCTGATCGGACCGCTCGCCGATGCGCTCGGCCGGAAGAGGGCGCTGGCGCTCGGCATCGGTATCTACGGGCTCGGCACGCTGATCGCGCTGTCGGCGGGACGGCTGGAGGTCCTGATCGCCGGGCGCATCATCCAGGGCATCGGCGTGGCGGGACCAAAGATCGCGACCCGCGCAATGATCCGCGACCAGTTCGAAGGCGCGGTGATGGCGCGGGTCATGTCCTTCATGTTCACGCTCTTCATCCTTGTCCCGATGGCCGCTCCGATGCTCGGGCAGGCCCTTATTGCGCTCGGCGGCTGGCGGGCGATCTTCGTTCTCTATCTCGTCATGGCCACCTTGCTTGGCCTGGCAATGGTCCTGAAACACCCCGAGACGCTGCCGCCGGAGCGGCGAATCCCATTTCGCCCGAAGCTCATATGGCTCAACTGCCTGCGCATCGGATCGGACCGCCGTGTCGGGCTCCTGATCGTGGCGACCGGGCTCGTCTTCGGCGCGCAGCTTCTCTATCTCAGCACGGCCGCGCAGCTCTTCGATGACGGTTTCGGGATCAGGGAGAGCTTTCCGCTCTGGTTCGCCATCCTCGCCTCCGGCATCGGGATCGCATCCTATGTGAACGGCAGGCTGGTGCGCCGGGCTGGCATGGAGAGGATGATCCGCCCGGCCTTCCTCGGCCTCGCGGCGTCGGGGTTCCTCCTTCTCTGCGAGACCTGGGTCTCGGGCGGACCGCCGCCATTCGCCGTCTTCATGGGGTTGGGGTTCCTGGCCTTCTTTTCGATCGGCGTCCTGTTTGGCAACATGAACGCGCTGGCCATGCTCACGCTCGGCGAGGTGGCCGGATATGGCGCCTCGCTGATCGCGTCGGGATCGAGCCTCGTCGCGACGGTCTTTGCCATCGCCCTTGGGGCTTTCTACGACGGCAGCACGCTGAGCCTTTCCGCCGGATTTCTTGCTGCCGGCCTGGGGGCGGCGGCGCTCACCCGGCTGGCGCTTGACCGCGCCGCCACGCCGATTGCCGCGGTGAGATAGAGCCCGCGCTGGCACCTTACTTGGGTGTGACCTTCGCAGCATAGGAATGGCTGACGATCTTGCCATCGTCGACGAAATAGGTCTCCGCTGCATAGTCGTAGACATTGTCGGGAGACTCCGCGTGCCAGACGACAAATCCGGTGTCGTTTCCGATCATGATCGTCTCGGTCTCCATCGAGATCCCGTCCTGCGAGAACTCGGCGACCAGGGGCTCAAGGAACTCCCGGATTTCCGCCGGCCCGGTGAAGACACGCGCCGGCGTGACAACTTCCGCATCGTCGCTGTAGGTCGCGAGCAGGGCATCTATGTCGAGGGCGCCGAAGGCACGGAGATGGGTCCTCACCACATCCTACGTCGCCCTGTCGTCCGATGCGGCATAGAGCGTCGTCGACGCGACGGCCAGGGCCGTAGCGGCACGCATCGGAATCCTCGTCACACTTTCCTCCTGCGGAAGCTCGGGTCGCGCACCCGACATCCACCATGCTACCGTGAGCGGGGTGACGTAACGGCAATTTCAACGAATCCTGATCACTCCGGTCCGGCGCCCTTTGATCGCGCGAAGGGCCTCGCGCGCATGTCCGACCGCCCGCTGCCCCTCGACACCCGCACCTCGCCTCCGCTATCAGGCAGCCTCGGACCCCAGCGAGGAGGCTACCAATGGCCACGCCCGATCAGATCGAGATCCGCGGCACGCTCACGCCCGACCGCCCGCTCGACAGCCTTACCTGGCTGCGCGTCGGCGGCCCGGCCGACTGGCTCTTCCAGCCCGCCGACCGAGACGACCTCGGCCATTTTCTCGCAGAGCTCGATCCCGAGATTCCTGTCTTCCCGATGGGCGTCGGCTCCAACCTCATCGTGCGCGACGGCGGCATCCGCGGCGTCGTGATCCGGCTCGGGCGCGGCTTCAATGCAATCGACTGCAACGCGGGCGAGATCACCGCCGGCGCCGCCGCGCTCGACGCCCATGTCGCGCGCAAGGCTGCCGAGGCAGGGCTTGATCTCACCTTCCTGCGTACCATCCCCGGCGCGATTGGCGGGGCGGTGCGGATGAATGCCGGCTGCTACGGCTCCTATGTCGCCGACCACCTGATCGAGGCCGAGGCGGTCGCCCGCGACGGCTCCGTGCTCCGGCTTACGCCCGAGACGCTTGAGTTCGCGTATCGCTCAACGTGCCTGCCGCCGGGCTGTGTCATTACTTCTGCCCGCTTCCGCGCTGCGCCCGGAGATCCGGACGAACTCGCAGAGAAGATGCAGCACCAGCTTGCCCGCCGCGACGCCACGCAGCCGACCAGGGACCGCACCGCCGGCTCCACTTTCCGGAACCCGGTCGGCTACAGTTCCACCGGCGCGGCCGACGACACGCATGAACTCAAGGCCTGGAAGGTGATCGACGACGCCGGGATGCGCGGTGCCCGGCGCGGCGGCGCCCAGATGTCCGAAAAGCACTCGAATTTCCTCGTGAACGCCGGAAATGCGACCGCCGCGGACCTCGAGGGACTGGGCGAGGAGGTCAGGAAAAAGGTTTACCAAATCAGCGGAATAGAGCTAGAGTGGGAAATCATGAGGGTCGGTGAACCGGCTCCGCAATGATGCCGGCTCCAACATGCCGGCCAAATGGGCAGTGAACTCCCGCAACGAGCGGATTTCACGTGAATAATTGGGCCGAAGGCCCGGATCGAGGCGGGAATGTCGAGCAGGGCATCCCCGAAAGTGGCGGTCCTCCTCGGAGGGCCCTCGGCGGAACGCGAGGTTTCGCTGTCGACGGGGCGTGAATGCGCCGCCGCTTTGCGGGGCGAGGGATATGACGTGGTGGAGCTGGACGCGGGTCCGGACCTCGCGCAGCGCCTTGCAGACCTGCGGCCGGATGTCGCCTTCAACGCGCTGCACGGTCGCTGGGGCGAGGATGGCTGCGTGCAGGGCCTGCTTGAATGGCTGCGCATCCCCTACACCCATTCCGGGGTTCTTACCTCTGCGCTGGCGCTCGACAAGCAGCGCACGAAGGAGGCCTACAGGGCCGCCGGTCTGCCGGTGGTCGAGAGCCGGCTTGCCTGTGCCGCCGAGGTGCGCGCGCGCCACGTCATGGCGCCGCCCTATGTCGTGAAGCCAAACAACGAAGGCTCCTCGGTCGGTGTCTACCTCGTCCACGAGGCCGCCAACGGCCCGCCGCAGCTCGCCGACGACATGCCCGAGGTGGTCATGGTGGAGAAATTCGCTCCGGGCCGCGAGCTGACTACCACGGTCATGGGTGACCGCGCCCTGACCGTCACCGACATTCTCACCGACGGCTGGTACGACTACGACGCGAAATACAAGCCTGGCGGCTCGCGCCACGTCTGCCCGGCAGACCTTCCGAAGGACGTCTTCGACGCCTGCCTCGACTATGCGCTCCGCGCCCATGACGCGCTCGGCTGCCGCGGCCTCTCGCGCACCGATTTCCGCTGGGACGAGGCAAGCGGGCTCGACGGGCTGATCCTGCTCGAGACCAATACCCAGCCGGGCATGACGCCGACCTCGCTCTCTCCGGAACAGGCCGCCGCCTGCGGGATCTCGTTCGGTGCGCTGTGCCGCTGGCTTGTGGAGGATGCCTCATGCAACCGGTGACGCAGCCAGCGCACGATCCGGCGCCCTCGCGCCTCTCCTACCGGATCCACCGCTGGTGGCTGACTCCGTTCTACCGCCGCATCATGCGGATCGGCCTGCCGCTGGTGCTGATCGCCGGCGGCGCCGGCTGGTATGCTTCCGATCCCGCCCGCGTGGAACAGATCACCGACGCCGTGAGCGAGGCCCGAGAAGCCTTCGAGGAACGCCCCGAATTCATGGTCCAGCTGATGTCCATCGAGGGCGCTGCGCCGGAACTGGCCGAGGCGGTGCGCGCGGAACTGGCGCTGCGTCTGCCGATGTCGAGCTTCGAAATGGACCTGGGCGCCATGCGCGCGACGGTCGAGCGGTTCAATGCGGTGGAGAGTGCAAGGCTGCGCCTGCGCCCCGGCGGCGTGCTGGCCGTCGAGATCACCGAACGCGTCCCGGCCATCCTCTGGCGCAGCGCCGGCGGGCTCAGCCTGCTCGACGCCGAGGGCCACATGGTTGCCGGCGCCTCGCTGCGCGCCGACTGGCCCGACCTGCCGATTGTGGCCGGTGCGGGCGCCGAACGGGCGATCCCCGAGGCGCTCGAACTCTTTGCTGCCGCGGCACCCCTCAAGGACCGCCTGCGCGGGCTCGTGCGCATGGGCGAGCGGCGTTGGGACGTCGTTCTAGATCGCGATCAGCGCCTGTTGCTGCCCGAGGACGGGCCGGTCGCGGCGCTGGAGCGTCTGATCGCGCTCGACAAGGGCCGCGACATGCTCACGCGCGACATCACCATCGTCGATTTCCGAAGCCCGCGCCGTCCCACGGTGCGGCTCAACAGCAACGCGGTCCATGAGTTGCGGAACGTAAGAGACCAGGCGTCCGGAGGTTTTTCCCAATGACGGAGCTGTATCAGACACAGCGTGCGATGCGGCGGATGCGCCGGCAGGCCATGGAACGCGGCGTGATCGCGATCCTCGATGTCGGCACATCGAAGATCGGCTGCCTCGTGCTGCGCTTCGACGGCTCGGACCGGTTTCTCGGCCGGGATGGAGTCGGCTCGCTGGCCGGCCAGTCGAGCTTCCGGGTAATCGGCGCGGCGACCACTCGGTCGCGCGGCGTGGCCTTCGGCGAGATCGACGCCATGGGTGAGACTGAACGCGCGATCCGCACTGCCGTGCAGGCGGCACAGAAGATGGCCAATGTCCGCGTCGACCATGTCATCGCGTGCATGGCCGGGGCGCGGCCGAGGAGCTACGGGCTCGAGGGCCGCATCGAGCTTGCCGACAGCGTGGTCAGCGAGAACGATGTTGCCCGCGTGCTCGCGGCCTGCGACGTGCCCGATTACGGCCGCGACCGAGAGGTGCTGCACGCCCAGCCGGTCAATTTCGCCATCGACCACCGCTCCGGCCTATCAGATCCGCGTGGCCAGATGGGCAATTCCCTGGCCGTCGACATGCATCTGCTGACGGTCGACACCTCCGCAATCCAGAACCTGCTCTATTGCATCAAGCGCTGCGACCTCGAACTCGCCGGCCTCGCATCCTCCGCCTATGTCTCGGGCATCTCGGCGCTGGTCGAGGACGAGCAGGAACTTGGCGCGGCATGCCTCGATTTCGGCGGCGGCGCGACCGGGCTCTCGATCTTCATCAAGAAGCACATGATCTACTCCGACTCGGTACGGATCGGCGGCGATCACATCACCCAGGACATCTCCAAGGGGCTGAAGGTGCCGCTCAATGTCGCCGAGAGGATCAAGACCTTCTATGGCGGGGTCATGGCCACCGGCATGGACGACCGCGAGATGATCGAGATCGGCGGCGACACGGGCGACTGGGAACGCGACCGCCGCACGGTGAGCCGCGCCGAGCTGATCGGCATCATGCGCCCCAGGGTCGAGGAGATCCTCGAGGAGGTGCGCCTGCGGCTCGACGGCGCGGGGTTCGACCACCTGCCGGCGCAGCAGATCGTGCTCACCGGCGGCGGCAGCCAGATCCCCGGGCTCGACGGGCTGGCGACGCGCATTCTCGGCCAGCAGGTCCGCCTCGGCCGGCCGCTGCGCGTCCAGGGCCTGCCGCAGGCGGCGACCGGGCCGGCCTTTGCCTCGGCCGTCGGGCTCTGCCTCTTCGCCGCGCATCCGCAGGACGAGTGGTGGGATTTCGACACACCGGCCGAGAGCTATCCGGCGCGGTCGCTGAAACGCGCGGTGAAGTGGTTCCGCGACAACTGGTGAGATCTGGCGGGGCGCGGCTGTTCGCGCGGCGCGCGTGCTCCACGCGCGATACGGTCCTTCGGACCGTGCCTGCGGCGGGGTATTTCGCGAGCAGGAGAAGGCGGGGCGTGTGCGCTTGAACCGCCGGCGATGCGGAATGGCATCCGCCCCTTTGCAGCGCGTCGCCGCTTGCCTATAAGGGGCGGCGGGGCGAGCAGCGGGAAGAATGGACGACAGAATGCCGGTTTACGAATACAAGGTGGTGCCCGCCCCAGAGAAGGGGCGCAAGGGGAAGGGCGTGAAGGGACCGCGGGAGCGGTTCGCCAATGCGCTCGAATTTCTGATGAACGAGCTCGGCGCCCAGGGCTGGGACTATGTCCGCGCCGACACGTTGCCCTGCGAGGAGCGCTCCGGACTCACCGGCACGACCACGACCTACCAGAACATGCTGGTCTTCCGCCGCGAACGTGCGGAGCAGGTGGCAGTTCCTGCGCCGCGCCCGCAGCAACAGATGCTGCCCGCACCGGCCCCGGTCGCTGCCCCGGCGGTCGAAGCGCCCGCCGTCCATCCGGCGGCACCGGCGCCCGCCGCCCCTCCGGCCAAGCCCGGGCCTGCCAGCGACGCGCCGCCGCCGCTCAGCGTCACCGAATTGCCCGCCGCCTTTCATCCTCCAGAAGAGAGTTCCACGCCTCCTGCGCCTCGGCTGACGCCGATACCGCAGCCGACCTCGCCGAAGGATGCCGCGGCCGCCGCCGCCGCCGCGGCGCTCACCGCCTATCGCGAGTCGAGTTCGAACGCGCCGAAGCTTGGTCCGGCGCCTGTCCGGTCTCCCGCGCGCGACGCGTCGTCCGACTGAACCCTCAGGGCGCGAGGTCGAGCGACAGCGCGTGGATCCGGCCAACAAGGTCAGACCCGAGAGAGGCATGCACCGCACGGTGGCGGGCCACCCGGCTCAGACCGTCGAACTCCGCCGAGCGCAGCATGACGTGGAAATGGGTCTCGCCGCCCTCCCGGAAGCCCGAATGACCGCGATGCTTCTCGCTCTCGTCGATCACCTCGATCGCGCTCGGCGAAAAGCGCTCGGTGAGTTTCTGCGTGATCTCCTCGGTGACGGTCATTTTTCCTCTCACCCCCTGTTCGAATCCCCTCCCGGCAGATTAAACTCCTGCGTCCGAGTCGGAAAGAACCCGGACTCCGAGCAGTTCTTGAAGGAAAGGATCCTGCGCCATGGTCAAACCAGATCCCTTCGGCTTCGATATCCGCGTCAAGAGCGACAAGAAAAAGCGGTCCCGCGGCAAGCGTGGCATGTCTGGCGCCTTCGAGACCTCGCAGCGCGTGTGCGAGCATCCCGGCTGCGAGGAGGCGGGAAAGTATCGCGCGCCGAAATCGCCCGACACGCTCGATGACTATTTCTGGTTCTGCAAGGACCATGTCCGCGAATACAACCTGAAATGGAACTTCTTCGACGGCACGACCGAGGAGGATCTGCAGGGGCAGATCGACCGGGACCGGGTCTGGGAGCGCGAGACAAAGCCCTTCAGGCAGTCGGCCGAGGAGCGCGCATGGGCGCGGCTCGGCATCGATGACGCACATCAGGTTCTGGGGGAGAACGCCACCCGCAACCCGGGCAAGGGCAATGGCGGCGGCCGCCGGCTGCCCCCGACCGAGCGAAAGGCGCTGGAGATCCTCGATGCCAAGGACCATTGGTCCAAGGCGGAACTGCGAAAGGCCTACAAGGGGCTGATCAAGGTGCTGCACCCGGACATGAACGGCGGCGACCGGTCCGACGAGGACAGGCTTCAGGAGGTCGTCTGGGCCTGGGACCAGATCAAGGACAGTCGCAACTTCAAGTAGACGAGACCGGGGGCGGTCCGCGGCGCGGCAGTGGGCCGATCGTGGTCAGCCGCCGACTAGGACCGTCGGCACGCCCACGATCACCGTGCCGCCATGCATGGTGGTATCTCCCATGCGCACCTGCATGCGATTGCCGACGAGCACGGTCGCCGATCCCTTGGCCGTGGCGTCCGGCACGCAGCAGCAGACGGCCATGTTCCCCGGCGCCGGTGCCGCCGGCATGCCCGAGATCAGCACGGTCGGAACGCCCGGCGGCAGGATCGGGCCGCCGACATGCGGGCAGGGGGCCGGCGCAACCAGCGGGCAGACATGCATATGCGTGATCGTGGAAGCTGGCTGACCCATTCCTTGCCTTTCGGGCGGCTTCTATGGCGGCAAGTCTAGCCGGGCGAAGCCGATCCGTCGAGGGTTTCAAGCGCCGGTGCCGGGGGAGGCTGGGCGAGTATCCGTATACTTACTTGTATCTCAGGTAGCGATGTCCTACATCCCAACCATGACCGAAATCGAGTTGAAGTTCGTCCTCGACGAAGACGGCGTGCGCAGGTTGAAGGGGCGGATGAAGGCGCTCGGGCTGAACCGGCACGCGCCCCGGACGCGGTCCCTCCATAGCATCTATTATGACACCGCCGATCACGCCCTGCGCCGGGCCGGAATCGCGCTGCGCCTGCGCAAGGACGGGCGGCGCTGGGTCCAGACAGTGAAGGCAGGGGCGACGATCAATGGCGGATTGCTCCGGGCACGCGAGGTGGAGACCCCGGCGGCCGGCGGGCGGCTGGACCTGATGAACATCCCCGTGCAGGCGGTCCGGGCCGAGGTCGAGGAGGCGATTGGCGGGGCCGAGCTGTCGCCGGTCTGCGAGACCCGGATGAAGCGCGCGGCCAGCCTGCTGGAACTGGACGGCGGCGCCCGGGTGGAGCTTTCCATCGATACGGGCGAGATCGTTGCCGGCGGGCTCAGCGAGCCTTTCAGCGAGGCCGAACTGGAGCTTTTCGAGGGCGACCTGGATGCGCTCTACGACCTGACGCAGACGCTGTTTCCCGAGGGAGGTCTGCATCTTTCCACGATAGCGAAATCGACGCGCGGCTATATGCTGGCCGAAACCGGCCGGATCGAGACCGATCCGCAGCCGCGCACCGCGCGCGAAGTCCCGCTCGACGACGAGATGACCTCCGAGATCGCCGCGCGCGACGTGCTGCGCGAATGTTTCGAGCAGATCGCGGCCAATGTCGACGTGGTGCTGTCGACCGATGCGCCCGAGGGGCCGCACCAACTCCGGATCGGGCTGCGCCGCCTGCGCGCCGCCTTCGGGATCTTTCGGCCGGTGATCGGCCATCCGGAGATGGCGCGCCTCAACACGGCGGCCAGGGAGGTCGGTGCCCGGGTGGGCGCGCTGCGCGATCTCGACGTGGTGATTGCCGACATCATTGCCCCCGAGTTCGAGGCACATCCGCACGAGCAGGGCTTCGCGGCGCTGCGCGCGGCGATCGAAGCGCGGCGCGAGACGGTGCGCGCGACGCTTCGCGACTACCTGCGCTCCGCCGAGGTGCAGAGCTTCCAGATCGACCTTGCACGTTTCATCGAGACGCGGCGCTGGCTGACGCCGGAGGATTTCGAGCAGACCGCGCGCCTGGCGCGACCGATCCGGAGCCACGCCGACAACGCGCTCGCCAAGCGCTGGAAATCCTGCGTTAAGCATGCGCGCGGGATCGACCACCTGACGGTCGGCGAGCGTCACGAATTGAGAAAGGAGCTGAAGAAGCTCCGCTACTCGATCGAGTTTCTCGGTCCGCTCTATTCGCCCAAGAAAGTTGCACGCTTCGTCAAGAGGTTGAAGAAGCTCCAGACCATCTTCGGGGATCTCAACGACCTTGCGATGGCCGAGCATCTTCTGTGCCAGGCCGACAGCCCAGGTGCACAGGATGCCGACGCGCAGCGCGCGGTGGGCCGGTTGCTCGGCGCGCGCTCGGCGACGGCGGAAAGCGCCTGGTCACATGCCAAGGCGCTCTGGCACGGCGTTGTCGAGACGGGGCCGTTCTGGACGTAGGGCCCCGCGACCCTTCCGGGGGGCGGCCCCTTGCGAATCCCGCACGCATCCCCGATTACGGGACGAAGGCCACATCCGTAGCGAGGATCGGGAGATGACCAAGAGCGACAACCCGGCCGATCCCTTCAAGAAGGCGCTGTCCGAGGCCGCCCGCGTGATCGCCGACGACCCAGAGATGGGTGTCGTCTTCACCGTGGACCCGCCGGGTCTTACCAATGACCAGATGCGGCTGCCGCAGGTGAGCCGGCGGATGACGCGCGACGAGGTTCTGCTGGCGCGCGGCACGGCGGATGCGCTGGCCCTGAAGCGGCGCTACCACGATGCGGGCGTCCACCAGCGCTACCTGCCAGCGGGCCAGATGGCGATCGAGCTCTACGAGGCGATGGAGACGGCGCGCTGTGAATCGGTTGGCGCGCGTGTGATGCCGGGCACGGCGAGCAACATCGACAGCAAGATCGAGACCGAGGCGCGCCGCAAGGGCTATGGCCAGATCACCAAGGCCAGCGAGGCGCCGCTGGCGGTGGCCGCGGGCTACATGATCCGGCAACTGGCGACCGGCCGCGAGCTTCCCGAAGGGGCGCAGAACGTGCTCGATCTCTGGCGCGAGCATCTCGAGGGCTCGGCGATGGAGACGCTGCCGAAGCTGGATGCCTGCCTTGAGGACCAGGCCGCCTTCGCGCGCTTCGCACGGCAGGTGATCGAGGACCTAGGCTATGGCGACCAGCTCGGCGACGATCCCGACGAGCTCGACGACGAGGAGCAGCCCGACGAGGCCGAGGAGGAGCCCGACGAGCCGGAGAGCACGGGTGACGAGGACGAGGAGGGGCGGGAAGACGACAGTTCGCCCGAACAGGACCAGGAAGCGACGGACGACCCCAGCGAGGCCGAGGTCTCGATGGACGACTCGGCCGACGAGCAGATGGGCGACGAGGCGGAGATGCCCGAGGGCGAGGCGCCGCTCGAACCGCCCGCACCGGCGCCGGTCTCCGAGGCCGATCCGAATTACGAGGTCTTTGCCACCGAGTTCGACGAGATCATCGAGGCGACCGAGCTGGCCGAACCGGCCGAGCTGGAGCGGCTCCGGGATTATCTCGACAAGCAGCTCGAGCCGCTCAAGGGCGCGGTCTCCCGGCTTGCCAACAAGTTGCAGCGGCGGCTCCAGGCGCAACAGAACCGGAGCTGGGAATTCGACCTCGAAGAGGGGATTCTCGACGCCGGCAGGCTGGCCCGGGTGGTGGCCAATCCGACAACGCCGCTCTCCTTCAAGATCGAGAAGGACACCGAGTTCCGCGATACGGTGGTCACCCTGCTGCTCGACAATTCCGGTTCGATGCGCGGCCGGCCGATCTCGATCGCGGCGATCTGTGCCGACGTGCTGGCGCGGACGCTGGAACGCTGCGCGGTGAAGGTCGAGATCCTCGGCTTCACGACACGCGCCTGGAAGGGCGGGCAGAGCCGCGAGAAATGGTTGAAGGAAGGCCGGATGCAGGTTCCCGGCCGACTGAACGACCTGCGCCACATCATCTACAAGTCGGCCGACGCGCCCTGGAGACGGTCGCGCGACAATCTCGGTCTGATGATGAAAGAGGGGCTGCTGAAGGAGAATATCGACGGCGAGGCGTTGGAATGGGCGCATAAGCGGATGGTCGTCCGCCCCGAGGCGCGCAAGATCCTGATGGTGATCTCCGATGGCGCGCCGGTGGACGATTCCACGCTCTCGGTGAACCCGGCGAACTATCTCGAAAAGCACCTGCGCGACGTGATCGCGATGATCGAGAAGCGCCGGCAGGTCGAACTGATCGCCATCGGCATCGGCCATGACGTGACGCGCTACTATGACCGGGCGGTGACGATCACCGATGTCGAACAGCTCGCCGGCGCGATCACCGAGCAGCTCGCGTCGCTCTTCGACAACGATCCGCGGGCGCGGGCGCGCTTTGCGGGGATGCGCAAGGCCGGTTGACGGGATGATCCTGCGGAAAGTGCCTCCCGCCGAGGGAATTGGGGACGGAAGAGAGGGCCGGCCGGGATCGGTTCGGCAAAGGATGGGCCATGTGTCAGTCGTTTGATGTCACCAGCCGGCCGGCGGATGGGCCGCCCCGCCTGGCCGCCCTGCGCGCACGGATGGCCGAGGCCGGTCTGGAAGGGTTCTTGGTGCCGCGCGCGGATGCCCATCAGGGGGAATATGTCGCGCCCCATGACTCGCGGCTGGCCTGGCTGACCGGGTTCACCGGCTCGGCTGGGAGCTGCGCGGTGCTGCCCGGTATCGCGGGCGTCTTTGTGGACGGGCGTTATCGCGTTCAGGTGCGTGTGCAAGTCGATCTCGACCATTTCACGCCGGTGGACTGGCCGAAGGTGCAATTGGCCGACTGGCTGGCCGAGCACCTGCCGGAGGGCGGGCGCGTCGGGTTCGACCCCTGGCTGCATTCGCTTGCTGAGATCGAGGCGCTAAGGGACGCGGGCCTGACCCTCGTGGCCTCGGCCAATCTCGTCGACGCGATCTGGGAGGACCAGCCGGCGCCGCCGATGGGCGCGATCCGCGTTCATCCGCTGGAGGTTGCCGGGGAACCGCAGGAAGAGAAGCGGGCGCGGCTGGGCCGGGCGCTGGCGGAGCGCGGCGAGCGGGCGGCGGTGCTGACGCTGCCCGACAGCATCGCCTGGCTCTTGAACATCCGCGGCAGCGACATCCCGCGCAACCCGGTGCCGCATGCCTTTGCCATCCTGCACGATGACGGGTCCGTGGACCTGTTCTGCGCGGCGGAAAAGCTTTCGGAGCCGGTTCGGGCGCATCTCGGTGACGAGGTGCGGATTGCCGCGTCGGAAGCGTTCGGACCGGCCCTCGCGGCGCTCGACGGACCGGTGCGGCTTGACCGGGAGAGCGCGCCCGTTTGGGTGGCCGACCGGCTGGGCGAGACCGATCTCCGGTTCGGGAGCGATCCCTGCCTGCTGCCCAAGGCGCGCAAGAACGCGGCCGAGATAAGCGGCATGGAGGCGGCGCATCTGCGCGACGCGGCCGCCATGTGCCGTTTCCTGTGCTGGATCGATGCCGCGGCGCCGACGGGCGAGCTGACCGAGATCGACGTGGTGCGACGCCTCGAGGACGAGCGGCGGCGCGAGGCGGGGCTGCGCGACATCAGCTTCGAGACGATAGCTGGGGCAGGGCCGAACGGGGCGATCGTGCATTACCGCGTGACCGATGCGACCAACCGGCCGGTCCGCCCGGGCGAACTCCTGCTCGTCGATTCGGGCGGCCAATACGAGGACGGGACGACGGATATCACCCGCACCGTCGCAACCGGCCCGGTCGGTGACGAAGAACGCGCCGCCTTCACGCGCGTGCTTCAGGGGATGATCGCGATCTCGACTCTGCGCTGGCCGAGCGGCCTCGCGGGGCGGGATATCGACGCGCTGGCCCGTGCGCCGCTCTGGCGGGCAGGGATGGACTATGATCACGGCACCGGGCACGGCGTCGGGGCCTATCTCTCGGTTCACGAGGGGCCGCAGCGAATCTCGCGCATATCGGCGGTGCCGCTCGAGCCCGGCATGGTGCTCTCCAACGAGCCCGGCTATTACCGCGAGGGCGCCTTCGGCATCCGCATCGAGAACCTTCTGCACGTCATCGAGGCACCGGCGCTCGCGGGTGCGGATGACCGGGCGATGCTCGCCTTTGCGACGCTGACATGGGTGCCGATCGACCGGCGATTGGTCGATGCGGACGCGCTCACACCGTTCGAGCGGACCTGGCTGGACGCCTATCACGCGGAATGCCGGGCACGCGTCTCGCCCCGGCTCGAAAGCGACGCCGCGGCGTGGCTGGACGCGGCGACGGCACCACTGTAGAGTCGCACGCTAACATTCATCATTCATGCAAATGTAACATTCCCCGCCCATAGGGGGCGGAAGGGGTCAAGGGGGCCGTCATGGTAGAGCATATCAAGATCCGCAAGGCGGAGGGTACCTGGGTCGTGCGCGCTGGCGGCGCGGTCTTGGGGGAGAGCGTGAATGCGCTCGAGCTGTCGGAAGGCGAGATGTCGCCGGTGATCTATTTCCCGCGCGAGGACATCGCCATGGCGTTCCTCGAGGCCAGCGACCAGGTGAGCCATTCCCCGCACAAGGGGGACGCGCGCTTCTACTCGATCCACACCAAGAGCCGCGAGTTGAAGAACGCCGCCTGGTCCTATGAAGCGCCGCTCGACGTGGTGCAGCGTATCAAGGATCATGTCGCCTTCTATGCCGATGGTGGAGACGTGGCGATCGAGCGGGTGTAACCGCCGCGCCGGGAGACCGGGGGCGGCGGGCGAGCGGACTTGCGCTGGCGCTCGGCGCAGCGATGGCCGGCATCCGAGGACGCCCGACTTCTTTCGAGAAGAGTGCGCCCGCCTACTGGTTGGGCGTCAGCCTTCCAGGAGCGCCTGGGCCGCGGCGCGCGCCTCTTCGGTGACGGTGTCGCCTGCCAGCATCCGGGCAAGCTCGTCGATCCGGGCGGCGCGGTCGAGCGCGGTGACGCGGGAGAGCGTGGTCTCGCCGGCGATCTGCTTGTCGACCCGCCAGTGATGCCGGCCGAGCGCGGCGACCTGCGGCGAATGGGTGACGACGAGGACCTGCGCGCCCTCCGCGAGCCGCTGCAACCGCCGTCCGACGGCATCGGCGGTCGCGCCACCCACGCCGCGGTCGATCTCGTCGAAGATCATCGTGACGCCCTTCGCCTCCCCCATCAGGCAGACCTTCAACGCCAGCAGGAACCGCGAGAGTTCGCCGCCCGATGCGATCCGGTTGAGTGGGCCGGCCGGGGCACCGGGGTTCGGAGCGATGGTAAAACTGACATTGTCCTGCCCTTCGGCACCGGGGGCTGTCGCTTCGATACAGGTCGTGAAGACGGCCCGCTCCATCTTCAGCGGCGCGAGTTCGGCCGCCACGGCGCCATCGAGCCGCATCGCGGCGGCGTGCCGCGTCTGGCTCAGCGCGTCGCAAGCCGCCAGATGCGCCGCCTCCGCCTCGCGCGCGTCCGTCTCGCGCGCCGCGAGCCCTCCGGACCCCGCCTCGAGCAGGTCCAGCGCGTCGCGGAACTCCTCCGCCTTGTCCGGCAGCTCGTCCGGCTGCACCTTGTGCTTGCGGGCAAGATCGCGCAACGCGAAGAGCCGTTCGGTGATCCGTTCGAGCTCGTTTGGGTCCAAGGCCAGCGCGTCGAGGCAATCGGTCACCTGCTGCTCTGCCTCGCCCAGTGCTTCGAGCGCCCGGCCGAGCGCCTCGCTCGCACCGTCGAGCCGGCCGTCGACGCCCGCCGCCGCTCCGTCGAGCCAGCGCAACGCGTCCGAGACGAGCCCTTCGGCGCCGTCGCCCGAGATCGCGGCATGGGCCCGGACGATATCCTCGCGCACCCGCTCGGCCGTCTGCATCAGGCGCCGGCGTGCGTCGAGCGCCGCCTCTTCGCCGGGCTCCGGCGCCAGGCGCTCGAGCTCTTCGGCGGCGTGGCGCAGGAAATCCTCCTCCGCACGCAACGCCTCTTGCCGCGCCCGCGCGTCTTCGAGCGCGCTCCGCGCCTCCTGCCGGGTCCGCCAGGCAGCGCGCACGGCCTCGAGCTGACCAGCCGCGCCGGCGAACTCGTCCAGCAGCTCCCGGTGCCCCCGCGGGTTGAGCAGCCCTCGGTCGTCGTGTTGCCCGTGCAACTCGACCAGCGTCGCCGAGACCTGCCGCAGCACCTCGCCCGAGCATCGGCGGTCGTTGATCCATGCGGTCTTGCGCCCCTCGGCGGTATTGATCCGCCGCAGGATCAACTCGTCCTCTTCGGGGAGGCCTGCCTCGCGCAGCACGTCGCGGGCGGGATGCTCTGGCGGCAGGTCGAACCAGGCAACCACCTCGCCCTGCGCCGCGCCCGCCCGCACCAACTCCGCGCGGCCGCGCCATCCGAGCACGAATCCGAGCGAATCCAGCAGGATCGACTTTCCCGCACCGGTTTCGCCGGTCAACACGTTGAGGCCCGGCTGGAAGACGAGTTCCAGCCGGTCGATGATCAGCACGTCACGGATTTCGAGCCCGCGCAGCATCGGCTCACCCCATTCTCGCTGGCGCCTTTCTAGACCGATTTTCCGGCAGAACACCAGTCGCCGCCGCCCGCAGCCGGTTTCTTCTGCTTGAAAATTTCCCCGCCGGAGGCACGCGCCGTCCGGCGCTCGCGGCCGGTCAGAGCCACTGGCCCTTGATCATCTGGCGATGCACCTGGCGCAGCCAGCTGTCGCCCTTGGCCTGTGCCTGCAGGCCGTTCTTGACCAGAAGCTGGTAGCTGTCCTGATACCAGACCGTGGACTGGAAGTTATAGGCAAGAATCGCGCCGGCGGTCTGCGCCTCGTCGACCAGTCCGAGGGAGAGATAGGCCTCGACCAGCCGGTGCAGGGCTTCGGCCGTATGCGTCGTCGTCTGGAAATCCTCGACCACGACGCGGAAACGGTTGATTGCCGCTGTGTAGTGCTGACCGCTCAGATAGAAGCGACCGATCTCCATCTCCTTGGCGGCAAGATGGTCGAAGGCAAGGTCGAATTTCAGGATCGCCGAGCGGGCATACTCGCTGTCGGGATAGGTTTCGATCACTGTGCGCAGCGCCTGCAACGCCTGGTAGGTCAGGCCCTGGTCGCGGCCGACCTCGTCGATCTGGTCGTAATAGCTGAGCGCCAGAAGATATTGCGCATAGGCCGCGTCCTCGTCGGCAGGGTAGAAGTCGATATAGCGCTGCGCCGAGGCGCGGCTGTTCTCGTAATCGTGGTCCTGGTGATAGGAGAAGGCCTGCATGATCAGCGCCCGCTTGGCCCATTCCGAGTAGGGATAGAGCCGCTCGATCTCGCCGAAGAGCTCGGCCGCATCGTCCGGGTCGCCATTCTCGAGGTCGTATTCGGCGCGCTGATAGATCTGCTCGGCGGTGAATGTCTCCAGCGGAACGCCACGGCTCGCATTGACGCCCTTGCGGTTGCCGCAATCGGCGAGCAGCACCACCACGGCCAGAGCAGCGACCAGTCGGATCGTTATCCCACGCACCGCCATGTCCTGTTTCCCCTGCAAACTTCCAGCTCTTCGACCGGCCTCAAGGCCGACAGTCGCCTTCCTCTAGCACAGAAAAATCCGGTGCAAAATGTCTCCGCACCGGATTTCCTCAGCAAGATCACGGATGTTGTCAGGCGACCGCGGCCATATCCAGCTGGCTCACACCGACGCCGGGCAGGTGCCGCCGGGTCTCGGGGCTGCAGAGCACCCATTCGGCGGCGCCGGGCTCGGAAAAAAGCGCCCGGAGTGCCATGTTGGTCAGCGTGTGGCCGGCGCGGAAGCCGGTATAGCGGCCGATAATCGGGCCGCCTGCCAGCGCGAGGTCGCCAAGCGCGTCCAGCATCTTGTGGCGCACCGGTTCGTCGGCATGCCGCAACCCGCCGGGATTGAGCACCCTGGCGCCGTCGACCACGACGGCATTGTCCATCGAGCCGCCGAGCGCCAGCCCGTTGGCGCGCATCGCCTGGATATCCGCGAGGCGGCAGAAGGTGCGGCTGTCGCAGAGCTCGCGCACGAAGGCACCGTTGGCTAGGGTCAGCCGCTGCTGCTGGTGACCGATCGCGGCGTCGTCGAAATCGATCTCGAAGGCGATCTCCAGCCCGTCATGCGGTTCGATCCGCGCCCAGCCCATGCCGGCGCGGACCTCGATCGGCTTGAGGACCTTGAGCACGCGCAGGGGCGCGTCGAGCCGCCGCACGCCGGCTTTCAGGATTTCCCGCACGAAGGGCGCGGCGCTGCCATCGAGAATTGGCAGTTCGGGGCCGGATACCTCGACGAGGACATTGTGCACGCCGGTGCCGGCGAGCGCGGCCATCAGGTGTTCGATTGTCGACAGCGTGACGCCGTCGTGATTCACCAACTGCGTGCAAAGTGGAACATGAACGGTCGCGTCCCACCGGGCGGGCAGCAGCGGATCGCCCTCGACGGCGTCCGTGCGCCGGAAGACGATGCCGTGATCCGCAGGGGCCGGCACCAGTGTGACACGGGCCGGGCGACCGGAATGGAGACCTTCGCCTGTGAGGGTCACCGCGCTGTTGAGCGTTGTCTGCACGTTGAATTCTTTCTGTTGGCGGGATCGCACCTTCCCGCATCCTGCACATACGGGGGCGCTCTCACGGGCTCAATTCAAAGATTGTAACCATGTGAAACATTGCCCGGCCGCAATGAGCAGAACCCCGCCGATAGCGCGATCAGGGGGGCTAATGCCTTAGCCTTAATAATAAAAAGGCCGGCAAAAGCCGGCCTTTCTTTGGTGCTGTGAAGAAAGATGTCAGTTGGCCTGACGGCGCAGGAACGCCGGAATCTCGATCCGCTCCTGTTCGGCATCCATCTCCGGCTCGTCCTCGTAGCTCTCGATCGGACGCGAAGTCTGCTGGCGCAGCTGCGGCGGTTGCTGGCGCGAGGGCTGGGCCGGGCGCTCGTGGGTCTCGCCCGTGCCGGACATCCGGTGGATCAGGTTGCCGATGCCGAAGCTGCGCTTCTCGGTCGCCGGAGCCTGGGCCGCCGGCGCGGTCTCGGTCTTCGGCGCGGCCCTGCTGACGGCGGCCTGGAGCCTCTGGATCGCTTCGGGGCTCGGCGTGCCGGCGCGGCGCGGTTGCGGTGCCACATATTCTTCGGCTGTCTCTTCGATGGCATCGACCAGTGGCAGCGGTTCGCTCGCGGCCGGCTGGTAGGCCGGGGGCGGCAGGTCGTCGGCGAGTTCGACGCTCTCCGTCTCCTCTGCGGCGGCCGGCTGGAAGCCGGGGAAGAGCGACGGCTCTTCGGTCTCGGCGGCCGGTTCGTCCACATGCGACTTGGCGACGATCTGTTCCATCATGTCGGGCGCTGCCGGTGCCGGGGCGGCCTTCTCGGCGATCTCGCCGACGGCGCGCAGGGTGCGGGCCGGGCGCGGGATCTCGTGCGGCACGCCCGAGGCGTCGATGCCGGTGGCGACGACGGAGACGCGCATCCGGCCTTCCATATCGGTGTCGAGCGTCGAGCCGACGATGATGTTGGCCTCCGGGTCGACCTCCTCGCGGATGCGGTTGGCCGCCTCGTCGAGCTCGAAGAGCGTCAGGTCGTAGCCGCCGGTGATGTTGATAAGAACGCCCTTGGCGCCCTTGAGCGAGATCTCGTCCAGCAGCGGGTTGGCAATGGCCTTCTCGGCGGCTTGGATGGCGCGGTCCTCGCCGTCGCTCTCGCCGGTGCCCATCATCGCTTTGCCCATCTCGTCCATCACCGAGCGCACGTCGGCAAAGTCGAGGTTGATGAGGCCCGGCCGAACCATCAGGTCGGTCACGCCCTTGACGCCCTGATAAAGAACGTCATCGGCCATCGAGAAAGCCTCGGTGAACGTCGTCTTCTCGTTGGCAAGCCGGAACAGGTTCTGGTTGGGAATGATGATGAGGGTGTCGACGACCTTCTGCAGCGCCTCGACGCCTTCCTCGGCCTGGCGCATCCGCTTGGCGCCTTCGAACTGGAAGGGCTTGGTGACGACGCCGACGGTCAGCACACCGAGCTCGCGCGCAGCCTGGGCGATGATCGGCGCGGCGCCGGTGCCGGTGCCGCCGCCCATCCCGGCGGTGATGAAGCACATATGTGCCCCGGCGAGGTGATCGACGATCTCCTCGATTGTTTCCTCGGCGGCGGCCGCGCCGACCGCGGGGCGGGCGCCGGCACCAAGACCTTCGGTGACCTTCACGCCCATCTGGATCCGGTTCTCGGCATGGCTCTGCTGGAGCGCCTGCGCATCGGTATTGGCGGTGACGAATTCGACACCTTCGAGATTCTTCTCGATCATGTTGTTGACGGCGTTGCCGCCTGCGCCGCCAACACCGAACACGGTGATGCGCGGCTTCAGTTCGTCCTGCTCCTGGGGGATGCCGAGGTTCAAAGCCATTTTCACTCCGCCTGATTGCGCCGCCTCGTAGAATGGACGACTTGCTGCCTGTCCCAAGGGGGAAACGCGCCCCCGAAATTCGATTTGTTGCAGCGAGCATAATCATTGCATCCCGCGGCGTCATCGAAAAAATGCAAAAAAGCCACAAAATATGGAAAAGCCGGCAAGCGAGCGCCTAAGATCTGCCGGAACCCACCCTATGTTGCGGTTTGAGACAGAAATGACACAAGGCCGCGGCAAATATCGGATTTTGCACGGTCTTTCCGCCCGGACGGGCGGCATACTTGTCATTCTGGGGCGGCTGCTCGGCCTGCCTCGCCCGGATTTCCCGGTTCTCGTGAATTGAGAGTCGCACAGGCGGCGCGCGGGTTCCAGCGATTTCCACAGGCTGTGGATAAGTTTTCGGAAATTTCAGTCGCGCGGCGCAGAGACGCCGCCGGACAGGCGTAATACCTGTCCGGCAGCGGTGCCGGGGCGAAGAGAGGGGGAGACTCCCCGGCGGTTCGGTGGCGTCAGCTCCCGCCGCCGAATGTCGTCATCCAGCCCAGCCCGGACGCGGTCGTCTCGCGCGGCTTGTATTCGGCGCCGAGCGGAGCGTCGTAGCCGAGGCTTTCGATATGAGCGAAAATGTGGGCGTAGTTCACCTCGCCGCAATCGGGTTCGCTGCGCGCGGGCACCGAGGCGAACTGGATATGGCCGATGATCGGCAGCCGCGCGGTCAGCCGCCGCGTCAGGTCGCCTTCCATGATCTGCAAATGATAGCAGTCGAACATCAGCGCCAGGTTTTCGGCGCCGACCTCGGCGATGATCTCGGCGGCCTGGTCGGAGGTTGTCAGGAAATATCCAGGCGCGTCGTATTTGTTGAGCGGCTCGATGAGGATCGTGATGCCCTTCGCCGCAGCCTGCTCGCAGGCATAGCGCAGGTTGGAAACGAATGTCTCATGCGCCGCCGCGCCTTCGGCGAAGCCAGCCATCACGTGGACCTTGGGCGTGCCGATCTTACCGGCATAGTCGAGCGCCTGGTCGATCGCCGCATGCGCTTCCGCCTCGCGGCCGGGCAGGGCGCAGAGGCCGTTCTCGCCCGGCTTGCCGCGGATCGTGTTGAGCCCGAGCATCGTGAGCCCCGTCTCCTCGAGCGCGGCGGCGACGTCCTCGGCCGGGGTCTCGTAGGGCCAGTGGCACTCGACCGCGTCGAACCCCGCGGCCTTGGCAGCGCGAATCGCGTCGGGCAGGGAGAGTTCGGTCCAGAGAAAGCCGAGATTGGCAGAGAAACGGGTCATGTCAGTCGTCCCATTCGACGTTGAACTTGGTCACGAGGCCGCGGATCTCGGCCTCGGTCAGCAGGCGCGGCGCGAGGCCGCGGGTCAGAATGGCGAGTTTGGAGGTCTCTTCGAGCTCTTCCATCGCGTAGACGGCTGCCTCGAGGTCCTTGCCGGCCACGACGGGGCCGTGGTTGGCAAGGACCACCGCGCTGCGCTTGCCCGCAAGGCCGCGGATCGCGTCGCCCATCGCCGGATCTCCCGGCATGAAATAGGGCAACAGCTTCACCTTGCCGAGCTTCATGATCCCGTAGGCCGTGAGTGGCGGCAACATATCCTCGGGATCGGTGTCGGGCAGCAGCGAGAGCGCGACCGAATGGGTCGAGTGCAGGTGGACCACGGCACCGGTTTGCGCCGGGCGGGTCTCGTAGAAGGCGGAATGCAGCGGCACTTCCTTGGTCGGCTGTGCGCCGGAGACGTGCCGGCCGGCCGCGTCCAGCACCGACAGCCCCTCCGGATCGAGCCGGCCGAAGCAACTCCCCGTCGGGGTGACCAGCAGCCGGCCATCCTCCATCCGGGCCGAGATATTGCCGCTCGATCCGGGTGTCAGGCCGCGGTCATAGAGCGACTTTGCCAGCAGGCAGATCTGCTCGCGCAGGCGGGCCTCTGCGCTCATTGTTTGGTCTCCAGCTTGGACAGCGCCTCGGCAAAGAAGGTCTCCGAGCCGAAATTGCCGGATTTCAGCGTCATCGCGATGCGGGTGTCGCCCGAGTGGCACCAGGTCCAGGGCACGCCGGGCGCGATTTCCGCGCCGATCTCCATCGCGGTCACGCCGAGCGCCTTGGTCACCGCGCCGGAGGTCTCGCCGCCCGCAACGACGAAGCGCCGCACGCCCAGGGCAAGCGCGTCCTTCGCGAGCAGCGCCAGCGCTGCTTCCACCAGATCGCCCGCGCGGGCCACGCCGAGCGCCTCCTGCGCCTTGGCGACCGCCTCCGGCTCCGCGGTGGCATAGATGATCTTCGCGGCTTCCGGTGGCTGGGCGGCCAGCCAGTCGCGCGCAGCCTGCGGCCCGTTCTCGGCCAGATCCAGCGGATCGAGCCGGTAGCCCGCGGCGTTTGGCAGGTACGCGGCCACCTGAGCCCGGGTCATCGCCGAGCAGGAGCCCGACAGCACGATGTTGCCCGGTCCAACCTCGGGCGCGGCGGCGCGCTTCGCGGCCTCGGTGATCGCGCCCTCGCGCAGATAGATGTGCGGCAGCGGCATCGCCACGGCGCTGCCGCCGGTCAGCAGCGTCATGTCGTGGCAGGCCTCCGCGATCACGCCGAGATCCTCGTCGGCCACTGCGTCCACCACCACATGGACGACGCCCTCGGCCTTCAGCGCGTCGAGCCGCGCCCTGAGGCTCTCGGGGCCGCGAGCGACTGTGAGACGGTTCGCCAGGCCGACCTTCCCCTCCACCTGCGGTGCCAGGAGCCGCATCAGGTTGCTGTCGCGCATCGGCGTCAGCGGGTGGTCCTTCATCGGGCTTTCGGCCAGCGGCAGCTCGCCGACAAAGAGATTGCCCATGAAGATCGCACGGCCGTTCTCGGGGAAGGCGGGGCAATAGATCGTCTGGTCCGCGCCCGTCGCCGCCATCAGCGCTTCGGCCACAGGGCCGATATTGCCCTCCGCCGTGCTGTCGAAGGTGGAGCAGTATTTCCAGAAGAACCGCTCGGCACCGGCGCGCCTGAGCCAGTCGAGCGCCGCCAGCGTCTCGGCCACGGCCTGGGCCTTGGGCGCGGTCCGGCATTTCAGCGCGATGACTTCGAAGGCGGCGGTGTCGGCCGTCTCCGGCGCTTCCTCCGGCACGCCCATCCGGAGCGAGACCCGAACGCCCGACCGCGCCAGAAGGCCGGCAAGGTCCGTTGCCCCGGTGAAATCGTCTGCGATGCAGCCCAGAACCACTCCCATCGGTCTCTCCCTCCTCCTGTTTCCCGGTGCGGCGCGGCACCCTCCCGGCGGCGCGGGCCCGGAGCCGGGCCGCAACATGCCGCGCAGAGAGGGCTCCTCCTGCCGGCACCACCCCACGTCTCGACCCGGCCGGTTCGGCGGGGAAGGGGTGGGTGGTATCGATACCGGCATCGCTACGGGACTCGTGGACCCGCTGTCAAGTTTGCGATATGTGTCAAATCGGCCCGGTCGAGAGGCGGGCCTGCGCCGCGAGGCGGGATCGCCGCGCAACTGCCTGAACAGACGGGAATCCATGTCCGAAAAGCGATTGACCCTCGCTGATGTCGCCCGCGCCGCAGGGGTCAGCAAGATGACCGCCTCGCGGGCATTGCGCGACGCCGGCGACGTGAGCCGGGAGAATGTCGAGAAGGTGCGGCAGGCGGCGCGCGAGATCGGTTATGTCGGCAATCTCGTCGCGATGTCGCTGTCGAGCCAGCGCACAAACCTGATCGGCGTGGTGGTGCCCTCGGCCTCCAACATCGTCTTCGGCGAGGTGCTGTCGGGCATTGCCGACGCGCTCTGGGGGAGCGGTTTCCAGCCGGTGATCGGGGTGACCGACTACGACTCGGAGCGCGAGGCAGAGATCATCCGTGGGATGTTGTCCTGGCGCCCGGCGGGGCTGATCGTAACCGGCGTTGACCAGCCGGAAGAGACACGGCTGCTGCTCCACACGGCCGGGCTACCGGTCGTTCAGATCATGGACATGGACGGCGACCCGGTGGATGGCTCCGTCGGCATCGCGCAGTTCGAGGCGGGCGCGGCGATGGCCCGGGCGCTCCTCGCGGCAGGGCGGCGGCGCTTCGGCCATATCGCCTGCGCGCGGCAACGCGATTCGCGCGCGGCCAAGCGCTTCCGCGGGTTTGCCGCCGCGCTCGAAGCGGAAGGGCATCTCCCGGTCGGGTCGGTGGTCTCCGAGCAGCCCTCCTCTGTGGAAATCGGGCGCGACCTGACGCGGGAGTTCCTGGAGCGGCATGGCGATGTCGACTGCCTCTACTACGCGAATGACGACATCGCCGTGGGCGGCCTGTTCCACTGCATGGCGGCGGGGATCGACGTTCCCGGGAACGTGCTGATCACCGGTTTTAATGGACTTGATATCGTCAAGGCGCTGCCAGAGCCGATCGCGACGACGCATACGCCGCGGCGCGAGATCGGTTATCGGGCGGCCGAGCTGATCCTCAAGGCGGCAGAGCGGCGCAGCCCGCGGGTCGGCGCGGCGATCGAACTGCCGACCCGGGTCGACCTCGGCGCTGCGGCAGCCGATTGAACAGCGGAAATCGGTTTTTCCTTTCCATGCGGAGATTGTAGGGTCGCCGGATGACCAAACGGATCCCTCTCACGCTGTTCCTGATGCTGTCGCTCGGCCTGTCGACGATCGGCTTCGGCGTGGCGCGTGGGCAGGCGCCCGTGGCGCGCGAACAGGTGATCTGCACCGGCCTCGGAGCCGTGACGGTCGCCGTGGATGCCAGCGGAAACCCGGTTCGGTCGCATGGCCTTTGTCCTGACAATGCGGCGCTGTTCTTTGCGGTCCTGCTGCCCGTGGCGCCGGATGCAATGGGCCTGTCCGGCGCGATGGTCGGGCGTGACTGGCCGGCGGACGAGATCGTCGGTCGTGCGGCGCGCCCCGGACTCCGGTGGCCGCGCGCTCCGCCGGCCTGAGCTCGGGCCGTTGGCCCACCACGGTGTTTCAACGAAATTCGAAGGATGGAGACGACAGATGTCCCAAAGGTTGCTTTTCGCGGCTGTTGCCGCGCTGTCCCTTGCCGGCCCTGCGCTGGCCGAGATCGAGATTCGCGACGCCTATGCGCGCGCCGCGATGCCCACTGCCAAGGCCGGCGCGGCCTTCATGGAGATCGCGAATACCGGTGCGGAGGACGACCGGCTGGTCGCCGCTCGGACCGACATTTCCGCCAAGGCCGAACTGCACACCCATGTCGATGCCGGCAATGGCGTGATGCAGATGATCGAGGTCGAGGAAGGGTTCCCGATCCCGGCCGGCGGCACGCATCTGCTCGCCCGCGGCGGCGATCACGTGATGTTCATGGGGCTCAAGGGTCCGATGAACCACGGCGAGAGCGTGACCGTGACGCTCGTCTTCGAGAAGGCCGGGGAGATGACCGTCGAGATTCCGGTCGATCTCGAGCGCCAGGACGACGCGATGACGATGGGCAACTGAGCAGGCGCCGGCGTCGGCGTCCGGTCAATTCCCGTCGAGGAGCGTCTCGACCCAGGCCGGGACCACGGTGGTCGCCGGGCCCTCGTGGCGCTCCTCGAACATGCCGCTGAGTTCGGAGGACTCTAGGTTGAGCTCGACCGTATGGGCGCCCGCAGCATTGGCCTTCAGCACGAAACCCGCGGCCGGGAAGACCTGTCCGGAGGTGCCGATCGACGCGAAGAGGTCGCATTCCGCGATATGGCGTTCGATCAGGTCCATGTCATGGTCAGTTTTCCGTTGCTGCTGGCGCAGCGCGGGGCCAACTGGCTGCGCACCGGCACCTCCGCGGCCATCGGCATCGCCGCGCTGTGGATCGGCGCGGCGATCATCATCGAGAACGGGACGGCCCTCAACCTCCTCGGAGGTTGAACACGCCGGCAACTGGGAACGAAGCTGTGGAGACCCAAGTTCTCCCCCCCTCCCTAATACAGTCGAATACCTGATAAAAACCGAAGGTTGCGCTCAATAGCGCCCGATGCGCTCGGTAATTCTCCCTACGCGAGCCGAAATCTAATCCATGAGCAGTGGAATTACCGGGCGCAACCGAGCGCATCGGGCGCACTTTCGGATTTTGTGTTCGATGTTCACGATAGATCTGGCGCGTAGAAG
>NZ_SELO01000029.1 GCF_004146235.1 Tropicimonas sp. IMCC6043
AGGGCCGTCCCGTTCTCGATGATGATCGCCGCGCCGATCCACAGCGCGGCGATGCCGATGGCCGCGGAGGTGCCGGTGCGCAGCCAGTTGGCCCCGCGCTGCGCCAGCAGCAACGGAAAACTGACCACCGCCGACAGCGCTGCCATCCCCGCCATCGAGCCCAGCCCGAATACCGCAAAATAGGCGAGCGCCTGACCCAAGCTCTGCGTCGCGCTGACGGTCAGAACCAGAAGTGCTCCGGACCCAGCCACGCCGTGGACCAGCCCTACGCCAAGTGCCTTGGCGTTTGTCCGTCGGTGAACGTGGTCATGGCGGGTCTCCTCGTGCGGCAGGGTCTCGCCCTTGTGCGAATGGGCATGCATGTGCTTGCGGTCGCCGTGTTCGTGAACGTGGATGTGGACACGGTCCCGGTGCAGCCGCCAGAGCGTCTGCGAGCCAAGCGCCACGATCATCACGCCAACCATGAACTCAAGCCCTGCCTGCACCCGACCTGAGATCGTCAGACCCAGAAGCAACACCACTGCACAAAAGCCGAATAGCGCGAGGGTGTGCCCGAGCCCCCAGAACGCCCCGCGTGCGATCAGCGCGCGGCGGTTGCCCTTCTGGGCCAGCATATTGGATACGGCAGCAAGATGATCGGTTTCAAGCGCATGGCCCATGCCGATGACGAAGGCAAGCGACAGGATGGCAGAGTAGGTCATGTCGTGGTCCTCATGCCTTGGGAGAAAGTAACATCGCCAGGATGTAGCCCTTGTCTTCGATACCACCGCAGCCGGTGCACAACCGCGCCGGATCGTTCACGCAGCCGACATTCCTACTTTTGGCGTCGGCGGCAAGCACAACCTGCGAATTTGGTTTGATGGAAAATCCGCGTCACCGGCAGCACGCATGCCCATGTCGCCGCCCACATTTTCAGCGCAGTCTTCCGCGAATTGCGGGGAATTTGGCACACAGTTCCGCCGGAGCTGGACAAGCCCGAAATCATGGCCACCCTGGAGCAGTCAGCGGCTATCATCTCCACGAGCGGGACCATCTGCCAGGCCAGCGAGGACAAGCCCGATGCAGAAACTGAGCCCGCCGCGCAAGCGTCCGACCTTGACGCTCAAGCGCCCCACAGCGTCGCTGACGGCCAAGGTGCCTGAGGAGCGGACTTACGTTGATCGACCCGCTGACGGCCCTGAGAATGCCGCTCAGCACCGTGCAGCGGCCCGGGCCGGTTTGGCCGAGTTGGCAAAGCGCTTCCCGGCCGCGTTCGGGCCGAAGCCGGTTCCGCTCGCGGTCGGCGTCCATGCCCATCTCCGCGAGGCCACCGGATGGTCGAACAAGCGCGCACGGCGGGCGCTGGGCTATCGCTGCAGCTGGGACGAATACCTACGTGCCCTTGCAAGCCCCGGTGCCCAGCGCCACGATCTGACTAGGCAGCCCGTCGCGGCCGATCACGCCGAACAGGCTCGCGAAGCACTGAACCGGATGCGCCAGGGCGGTCGCTAACTGCGCAGAGCCGCCGGTCACGACACATTAGTATTTCGCATGTGCAGCATCATGGTCGGAATCGGAAGCCGCCATTCGTGCCCGGAGCGGCGAAGGGCTGAGATGAGCCCGGAGCAGTCGTTTTGGACCGTTGATTAAGAATGTCCCGTTGGACTCGGCATTGTCGTTCTGGATGGTGGATTTGTGGTTGGTAGCATCGCGAGAAGAACCAGCGAGAGTCCTAATACAGTCAAACCGAGGCTCACCCACACAAAAGCGGTGGGCCAAAGCGTAGCCCTGACCGTGTAGAACGTGGGCGGAAAGCCTTGCAGGCGAAGCGGGATGTCGGAGAACCAGTAGGCCCACCAGGCGGCAATGATGAGGGTCGGCAGGATTGCTGCTGCTCTGCGCCATGCCGAGTATCTTCGCGGCCGGGCGCGGCGGCCTCTTCGCCAGCCCGATAGAACATTGCCCACGATTGCGGCACCGACCACCGTTAAGAATAGACCCGCCGCCAAATGCGCCTTGTGCAACAGCCCGAGTTGCGAACACACACCCTGCAGCGGGTCATCCGTCAACGCACGGCTCCACGGGCAGGCGATGTCAGCGAAAATGCCGGGTGCCGCGCGGTCGCTGTTGGCGAGGATCGCTAGACCGGCACCGGTCTCGGGCATCAGGAACACGATGGCCTTGTAGCCGCGATGATCGCCGCTCTTCCGTGCGACAAGCGTTTGACTGCCAAGGTGCAAGTTGTAGCCGAGACCAACTTCGCTGGCATCGTCGGTGAATGGAAACGGCTCGAAGGTCTTTCTCACGGATTCGGGCGTGATCACTCCCCGTCCAGGTTCACCTTCCTCTACGTCCAGCATCGAGGCCGCAAGGAACAGTGCCACATCGTCGGCGGTCGCCACCAGTCCTCCTTGTGCCTTGGTCGCGTGCTCGTAGTGCGGCAAAGGCTTCCCGTACCAATCGTGCCCCCAAGCGGCGCGGGTCTCCAATTCGGGAGTCCAGCCGAAGGCAGTGTCGTTCATTCCGAGCGGTCGGAGGATCTCTCGCGTGACATAGTCGCTAAATGGTTCGCCTGTGACCGCCTCGACCGCGATCTCAAGAAGGACAAAACCTTTAGACGAATAGTGATAAGTCTCTCCTGGCGGATGAGAGACCCGGACCGGGCCGAACTCCATAGTCGCGCCATCGGCGGCTTCCAGAAGCGACGGTGGGTCCTGTCCCGGATCGACGCCGGTATCGCCCCCTTTTGAAAGGCCAGCACCGTGGGCGAGGATGGCACGCGCGGTCACTTGGGAATGGTCAAACTCAGAAGGCGGGAGGGTCCAGCCGCCTAGGTAGGTTTCGATCGACGCGTCGAGGTCGATCTTGCCCTCTTCAGCGAGCTTCAGCATTGCCCATGCGGTCACCGGCTTGGTGACGGAAGCGATCTCGAAGACCGTGTCCGCCGTCACAGGCTCCCCGGTCTCGACATTGGTCACCCCGAATCCGCCCGACCAGATCGGCTGACCGCCGAATACGATGGCAACGCCCACCCCTGGCGTTCCTTGGCGTGTCAATGCGGCCGGGGCTGCCTGCTCAACGGCCGCGATCATCGAGCGGGTCTCGTCCTGCGCCCATGTGGGATTAGTCAGGATCAAACCGGCTGCAAGATACGATACCAGGCGCATGACCAAGTCTTCAGGCGGGCGTGGCGGCAGGGCGCCCGATACGTGGGATGTCCTTCTCGGTTACGCCCGTCATCAAACAGATTCCAACCAGGGTGTTGAGCCCCGCGATACCAAGGTGAACCCGGATGTCCAGCGGCTCCGCAACGAAGGGACCAGCGGTTCCCGAGGTTACGTAGATGTAATCCAGAAGTGTGTGGAGGAAAATCAGCGGCAAGAGACTGCCGGTCCGCAAGAATAGCGCGCCGTAGAGCACCGCGAAGCCGAATGTGTTGCCGAACTTGTCAATCCATTCCAGCAACGTGAACTCCTCGAATGCCGCATTCGTGAGATGACCAGCGCTGAAGATTGCCGCCGCGATCAGGACGGCGCTCCACTTGCCGAACTTGAGAAGCACGGGCAAAGCGATACCTCGCGCGAAGCCTTCCTCGCTGATACCCGTCGCCAGTACGGCCAAGAAATAGAACAGGACCCAACCAGCCGAGATTTCGACTGAGCCATAAAGAAGGGCTGGTACGAAATGGATCAACGCCGGATAGATCAGTAGATGCGTGTTTCGAACGGGACCGGCTAGACCGCTGGTCCGCCACCATCCGAGCGCCCAGATCAGCCACAGGACGAAGACCGATTGAGCCGTCGGAATGATCAGGCGGAGCGGCGTGATCTCGGTTCCGAGCACCTTAGCGACGACAACGAAGGGTAACGCGATGATCGGTTGAAGAATGGCCAGTGTGACGACAAACCAGAATGGATGCCTTTCAGCGAAAGCGCGAATTGCGTCCATTGGCCCATCTCCCCAAGATCGAATCCCGGTTTATAAACGATGCGTTTCGTTTCAAAACTTGTCAAGTTTCTCGAAATCGGCTTTACGAAAGGCGCAGCTTCGGATCAGACGAGTGAATGAACGCTAGGAACGAGAACAGTGGGAGCCGCAGCGGTGGTCGCCCAAGAAGCGAGCGATCCAAAGCCGCCATACACGCGGCGGTAAGAAAGCTGCTGCTTAAAGACGGCTATGCGAACTTGACCATAGAAGCCGTCGCGCAAGAGGCCGGTGTCAGCAAGGCAACGATCTACCGTTGGTGGAAGACCAAGGGTGAGTTGGTCCTGGAAGCGTCAGAACAGGAGATCGCCATCGGCTCTGTCCCCGACACAGGAGGTTCCAGGGCCGACATGGATGCCGCCATAGGTCAACTTATCGACACGTTCACGCGTCCCCTGGCCTCTATCGTCATCTTTGCAGCAATCACAACGGGCGGCAGTGATCCGAAAATGGCGCAGATATTTCGCGACCGGTTTGTCTACCCTTGGCGTGTTTCGGCATTTGAAGCGCTTGAACGTGCGCAAAGAAGAAACGAAATCTACCATGAGGACCTTCACTTCTTGCTCGATGTAATCGTCGGTACCGTCTTTCAGCGAACTTTGGTGATGAAGGAGCCGATGATCGACGGGTTGAAGGAGAGCTTGCTCGGCGTGATTTTCGGTCGTGACAGATGACCTGACCCTGTGCTGCTGCGAGTTGGAAGCGCGGCGCATATTTCGACATAGTGCGTGTCGTCTGGACGTCTGCTAGGTCCGCAGAACCGACCATGGTTAGCCGTGCGACGAACGTCCGGTTCTCAGAAATTGTCGACATTCGTTCTGACTCTAGAAATAGTCTCTTGTATCGTCGCTTCGGCCAAAGACGGAGTTCAACATGAAAATCTCGCTCGCTGCTGCCGTCGTCGTTGTGTCGACGTGCTCCGCGCATTCGCAGGAAGCGCAGACGCTTATCGACCACGCCGCCGCCGATTGCCGGTCGTTTGAGAACGGTGAGTTCGATCCGGGCGATGCATTGCAGCAGATTGAACTCCGTTCGCAGTTTGGGGCGGTCAAAGCGGAGCTCGTCGACGAAAGTAAATACTCATGCTCGACAGCGGCATCCCTTTACTGCGGGAGCGGCGGTTGCATGCTCAATCTCATTGTGGACGGGTCTGTCATGGCTTGGCAAGCAACGGGCTGGCGACTTGTCGACTGGGGTCCTGACACCATCCTGTTGATCGGTCGCGATGGTGGCTGGTGTGGAGGTGCTGGCGCCGAGGTCTGCTATGAAGCCTTGGTATGGAGCAACGGAAAGATCCTTTCAGTTGGGCCCGCTCCAGAGCTACGCTAGCGCCGATGGATATGGAGTTGGGAAACAACTGCGCATTTGCCTACGTAGCAGACCTCGAAAAACGTCATCGACCAGCTCTCACATGTTGCCTGACTACAATCGGTTGTCTATTTGAACGCGTGCTGCAGTCCTTCGTTTTCGGAAAACCAGAATGGTCATTGGCGCCGGAATAATACTCGCGACCGTTCTTGCGGTCTTCACGGTCTACTTCGGCGTCCGCTCGGTACTTGAACCGGATCCGGAAGACCGAACACGTGACTTGGCCACGTCTGTAGTGTTCCGGATCTCCTCACTGCATGGCCTCGTCCTTGCGCTGGTTTTCGCATCGGAGGTTGTCGAATATCATTCCTTGGCATTCGAAAGCGCCAACGAGGTCAACGCGATCTCGGACGCCTACTACGATGCTGTAAGATATGGCGACGAGGCGCACGGTGTCCGTGCGGCCCTTCGAGAGTATGTTGCAATCGTGCCGTCCGAGGAGTGGCGCGGCCTCGGAAAGGAAGGTGATCTTTCGCCAAGGGCTTGGGCACAGTGGAATGAAGCCTACCGTATCGTCTTGGACCTAACGCCCGTGTCGCCCAGACAGGTCGCCTTGCGGGACAATATGCTCAGAAAAATCCACCTGATCGCAGAAAACCGCGACCTCCGCGAGTATCAGGCCAACGCGGCTCTGAGTTCGTTTTTCTGGGCCGCAGCGCTCATCGGTGTCCTCCTGGTTTCGGTCGGCTTCTATATCTTTCCATCGAAACGCGACAATCTTGTCCTGCTCACGGTCTTCTCGGCCTACACAGGCCTGATCCTGTTCACGATATACGCCATGTCTAATCCATTCAGCGATCCTGCGGCGCTGGAACCTGTACTGTTCTTTGAACTCTCGCAAGAATTTGAGGGCTGAGAGGTCAGGCATCAGTTTCCAAATTGAACGCCGACTCGAGGCAAATGTCGGGTGCTCGCCAGGGCCATCGACCGACTCCATTCAGCCCAAAACTTCAAAGCTTCATCAATCATAAAGGTCTGTTTTGGGTTCTCTTGAGACATCTGACCATTTGACTCAGATGTCCGCAACGTCGGCAAACCTGCCATCTGTGGCCTCGTTGGGCGAGACCTGACGCTCCCTTGTCTTACAGGTCGGCTCCCTGCGCATTGCCGTCATCGAGCCGATCTCGCAGCTTCGCAGTTGCAGCAACGCTGCTTCAACCGGAAGCTGCCATTTGTGCCCGACGCGGCTAAGGGCAGCGAGGAGCCCATCTCGGACCTTCGGGTTGAGCGCAGCATTCGACACTCAAGGCGGAACGGGGCCGTTCGTCACACAAAGCTCTGAGGTCCGGTTCGGCGATTTTGGTGACTTCTGTGTCATCAGGCGGATACCCGCCATGGTACGACGATCGGAGCGTCGGAGAGCGAAGCTGCTCCCTATGGAAATAGCAGTACGGCCTCCCGAGGGACTTGCGAGAAAGAGCTTGCCTCGCCAGCGAATTCCCTGAAGGTGAAAGCGTTGGCGTGAGGTTGGGGGGACGGCGCGATGATTTCGATACTTGCTTCGCTTCTTGCGGTGAACGCGGTCCTGCACGGGATGATCATTGCTCGCTTCGGCGTGAAGGGAAACGAGCCTCCGCTCGCCTTCGGAATCGCCTACGCCGCCCTCGCCGTCGGAGTGTTCCTGGCGATCCCCTACGCGCTCTGGGCCACCCTGATCGTCTCGGTCGTAGGTGTCGCGGGCCTTACGGCGGCCTATGCGAAGATTCCGCACGAGAAATCAGTGGAGCGCCTCTGTTGGGCACTGGGGGCGATTATCATCGTGCTCACAGCCTACCTCCTTTTCCTGCACTGAGGGCGACGCTCACTCATCCCGGTGCTTCATGAAGGCCGAAGCATTGGCCCGCCCTCTGGACCTTTGCCGCGATAGGCACAACGGCAGCTTCGTCGGGATCAGTGGCCTCTGTCTGGGCCATGGTGGAGGTCAGAACAGGGTCGTTCTTTATGGTTTGGGCTCAGCGAACGAAGGTCCACTTCGTCCGCTGAGTCGGCTTTGATGTGTGGCGTGGCGAAGGTCCGGTCCTTGATCGCCATGCTGGATACCGGGCGACCGCGACGGGGATTGCTGCACTGCCGAGAATGACCGCGAAGTCGGCAAACTCGCCGTTCGATCCTGGTCGGCGGCGACCGGACCTCCCGCGCCAGCGCGAACGGCAGTGAACTGCGCATTGCGGCCCTTCAGCATTGGTGTTGGCTTCGCAGGTGCAGCAATGCCGATTTGGAGCACCCAACCACAAACCGGACGTTGGAGGAAGATGTGGCGAACGGCAGCGGGCAGCGGACATGAACGGTCGGGCATGCCGGCGACCTCCATGCGTGAGAGCGGTCACCATCGAACCGAGGCAGCACGGACAGCGGCTCGCCGAGAGTTGACAGCCAAGACTGCGTCGAACGTCCGTCGCAGATGGGGGCTCAGTCGTGCTCTCGAAGGAACTCCGCGACCACGGCACAGTAGCGCTCGGGCTCCTCGATGTGGGCGCAGTGGGCGCTGTCCTCGAAGATGACCACACGTGACTCCGGCAGACGTTGGTGCATGGTTTCGGAGCAGACAGGAGTGATCTCGTCATGGCGGCCGACCGTAATCAGCACCGGCTCGTCGATCTCGTGCAGCCGATCGGTACGGTCCCAGTCTTTCAGGTTGCCGATCACCGTGAACTCGTTTGGGCCATTCATGGTCATATAGACCTGATTGCCGTCGAGATTGGCGACGGTGCGGTTGAGGCAATCCGGCCAGTCCGGCAGACGGCAGACATGTAGGCGATAGAAGGTTTCCATGGCGGAAAGGTAGTCGGGGTGGTCATAGGCGCCCGCAGCCCCGTGAATCCGCAGCGCCTCCCGATCGGCCTCCGACATCTGGCCGATCAACCGTTGTGCTTCGGTGACGAATTGCCGGGTCGAACTGGACGTGGATGCCAGGACAGCGCTCTTCACCCCTTTTGGCCGCCGCAACAACCATTCGATCGCGAGCCACCCCCCCCATGACTGGCCAAGTACGTGGCATTCGGTCAACCCGAGGGCGTCCCGCACCTCGTCGACCTCGTCGCAGAACCTTTCGACGGTCCAAAGTGTCGGATCATCCGGTTGGTCAGACCGGCCGCAGCCGAGTTGATCGAAGAACACCACCGGGCGGTCGGCAGACAGCGCCTCAAGCGGCTCCAGATAGTCGTGTCCGGCCCCTGGTCCTCCATGGAGCAACAGCAGGGGCGTCCCCGATCCTTGGCCGGCGATGCGGTACCAGAGCTTGTAGCCGTTCCCGAGGGTGATGTGGCCGTCGTAACTCATAGGCGTTCTCCATTTAAGGTCGGTTACCGCGCAGGAGCGGTCAGATCGATTTTAAAAGAACTGTCAGCACTCAGTAAGCATCAGAGTGGATGACACAGAACATCTCGAACCCCTCGCGGTTACCTGTCCCCAATGGAGTTCCTGATGACCGAAACCGCGTCAACGCCAGAGATTTTTGCGGTTTCCGCGCCGCCGCTCGACACTCAAGCCCAACCGGAAGATTCTGGATCGACCCGGCCCTAACCGCGGGGGAAGGTCACTGGCAATCCGACAGTGATCCCTCACCTTGACCGAGGTCATCAAGTTCCTAGGAAGAATTGTGTATAATTTGGCTCGTAAGATCCAGTTGGAGGCTAACAGGAAACAGTTCTTCATCAAGGAGAGGAGTTCCACAATGAAAGGGATTTTCGCGATCTTTTGTGCTGCTCTCGTCGCCGCGCCTGCGCAATCCTTCGCCCAGGATGCAAACATCAAAGCGGGAGAGCGGGAGTATATAATAGCTTGCGCCGGATGCCACGGAGAGTCGGGCAAGGGCGATGGCCCTCTTGCGGGCCTTCTCGAGATCGAAACGCCCAATCTGACCACGATTACCGAACGCACTGGTGGAGGTGACTTCCCGTTCCACAATACATTGCTACTAATTGACGGTCGCGACGTTCGTGCTCATGGCGGGGCGATGCCCATTTGGGGTGAGCGCTTCACGGCTTCGGCAACGAGCCAGCGTGGAGAGACCGACGACATGGTAGCCCGGGGACGCATCCTTTCTCTCGTCTACTACCTCGAGTCAATCCAGGAGTAGAATCCAGGAGGCGAGTTCGGTTTCGACCGTCCGTTCCGTCCAAATCAGAGACTTCGCTGGCGCTTGCAGTGCGGGACCGGTCCCCGAGTGGTTTACGAATTGCCGGATGAGTGAAGTAGGGAGTGCTGCGCATGCAGCGAATGCCCGGTAGGTCGGCAGACTAGACCGTGGCCGGTCGGTTCGTTGCGGCTGTGAACCCTTAGCGATGGGAGGTCCGTTCACTGCGCTAGCTGCCGGTCACGGCGCATGAGCCCTTCGCAAGAGCAGCATCTTCGCTAGTACCGAAAGCCGCCGTTCATGGTCAGCGCGGCGAAAGACGGTGACGAGCCGAGAGCGGCCAGATTGAAATCGCTCAACGCCATACCCAAGAATAAGATGGTCTCCCCTTGATCTCCGAAGTGCGCGCCCTTCATCCAAAGGTCTCACGCCGAACTTGGCTCGCTAAAACAGATCAACCTGAAAATCCCCAAAACAGCTAAAATGACGTTGTTTCCCGTTTTGGCTCGGGACCTGCTACATTGCCTCACTGAATGAATCTTGTTTTGACATTGAAGGGGCAGACATGACTTCACACGCGCAGCGTTCCATCTACCTGTTCAGCTGGCACGACCGCATCAACAACGGGGCAAACACCGTTGTGGGCAGACTGCGAAAAATCACCGATGTGACGGGGCTCGTGCTCCACCAAACGTCGTTCAACCGCGGCAATGACACGGGTGCCTACGATAAGATCAATGCACATTTTGTCATCCTTCCGAATGGAACGACAGTTACCAAATTCGACGAAACTGAGAATCGTCCCTGCTCGGGAGGCTTCAACTCTTACACGGTCGGTGTCGAGTTTGTCGGTAACTTTCCAATGGATAGCGGGAGTTGGTGGAAGGGAAATGCTAGCCATGACATGCCTAGCTGGGCTCAGATCCACGCCGGACGATGCTTGGTAAATTATCTCCAGAATGCCGTGGGAATCACCCATGTCTTCGCCCATCGGCAGACCGTGCCCGGCAATCGGCGTAGCAACTGTCCGGGGCCTCACATATGGTACAATGTCGGGGAATGGGCGATGAAACGCGGTTTGAGCGATGGAGGGCTGGGCTATGCCATTAAAGGCGGAAACCCCATCCCGGAGCTCTGGCGCGAGCAGCAATTCGACTTATTTGCGTGACCTTGCGGTGGTTTGCCGAAAAGCTGAACCGAAATCCACCACTTCTCGCACTCGGCGCGAATGCTCATTCCACTACGCGGTTTATTGAGGAAATGGAGTTAAAAGGGTCCCGATACAGGTCCAGCAGGGTTTCATTGCTCAAATCGATTGAGTGGCGGACTTCTCCTTTCCCTGACGGGTACAGCCTATAGCCAAAGTGATGAGCATTGCGTACGGCCGTTTTGTCCGCTGAGCGCCTGCTCGGGGACCTTTCGATGAATGGCAGCGTCTGAATGCAGCCGGAGTTCGTACAATTTGCAGCAAAAGCCGACTTCGATCCGAGAGCCGACGTATCATCCGGCATATGATTTCTGCTACCGGTGAAGAATGACTGCATCCACTCGACCTGGTCATCGACCGGGCAAAGTTCGGAGTGGGCATTTTCGTGTTTCCGACTAGCAGTCGCCCGCTACCAACCAGGTTCGTGCCTTTTCGTTAGGCACAAGTTCAGCCAGGCGGCTGTTGAAAAGGTCGATTTCGGCTTGCGAGAGTTGGCCTTCCCACTTGCCAGAACTGCCGGAATCGAAAAAACCGGCGTCGGATTTCCAATAACCGGTACCTCCCACGGGGGCATAGTCGACTGCTCTGGCTTTCATGGCGCTAAAGGCGGTGGCCTCTGCGACCTGATCAATAAGCTCTGCATCGGCTTCAATGCCAGCTGCCCTGGCCAGATGTCGTACGGTGCGGTGACCGTCGCGCAACATGTCTGAATAGTGAGAGACGTTGAGGTTTGGATAGCGTCCGGAAAGGACAGTCTTGGAATAGTGGAGGGTTACAGACGCCAAGGTGTCTTTGTCAAAATCTTCCGGGTCCACTGGTTCGTCGATAAACCGCAGGATGGATTCCGGGACAGGTAAACTCATCGGATGATCCGGCGTGACCACTTTTTTGTTGGCTTCGTGTTTGCGTAGGGAAAAGAAGATGTCCAGCGGGTGTCGATAGACAGCAATTACTGTTACGCCGTCCCAGATCGGAAACCCGTCTGCCGGCGTATGGGTCTTTACAACCCGCCGCCCCTTTTGTCTGGCCAGGCTCGTGGCAACCTCATCGGCGGGAACCCCAAGGTCCGCGTCAACCCAGGGAGATAATACCGGTATCTTTTCCTGCAGATGCGAACTGCCGTTCACAAGCATAGCGAGCATAGTTTGTGTCCAGGTCGTACCACATTTAGGCGGCGTGCACACAAGGATGTCACCCTTTCTCGGAGCCCACGTCGCCCAACGCAATGGGTCGGTGGTCGATCCGCGATACTCCCGGACCGCGGGTGCAAGAACTGGAGCATGGGCATCCATCATCAGACGATTTCATGGTTCGGCAATTCAGGCAAGTCTCGCTGTTTCTTCTGATCACGCGTACTCATGCCACCCGCTTCCGGCTTGGCATCATCGGCCGCTACCGCGCATGCCTGACCCGTCAAGTTCCGTTTTGTCCGCTGAGTGAATATCCAACCCGCCACTGTGTGCCGAAGTCCAACGTACGGCCGCTTCGTCCGCTGATCGATCCTTGGTGTTGGCCGCCGCGAACGTCCGGTCCGCGAAGACATTGCGTATTCTCGGATGGGCGCTGATGGGAGTGCTGCGTTTGCAGCGAAGGTCTGGAAGGTCGGCAAACTCCCCGTTCGGTGGCACGAAGCGTTGGCTCTTGGACCGGACACGCCAGCGCGGTCGCTCACTGCGCTTTGCAGCTGTTGGTCGGTTTCGGGCAACGGTCCGGTGGTGCGGAAAAAAGCACGAATTCACTCTTACTAGGTTTAGGTCTTGGCCAGCATTTCCGGAGCCGCATGTGCCCGCCTCCGGCGCTAGACTGGTTCTCCTCCCCTGCGCAGGCTGTCCAGTCGGGCGTTGGTTTCCATGAAATCGTGGGCTTCGTTCGAGCGGGGGAACGGTTCGTCCGGAACATCGCAGCCAAGGAAATCACACAGTCGGGTCCACCCCTCACCGAGGTCGTAGGTCAGAAGTCTGTCGGGTCCGAAAGCGGCCTGCACCTCGGCGGTATTGCGTTCGTAGGCCGCGATCATGTGATCCTTGTCCGTGATGTTGCCTTCGAAAACACCGTCACGGATCAGCGGAATGGCTACGGGGTTCGGATCTGGCTTTTCGCGCAGAACGCGCAGGATTGTCTTCTCCATGCTGGTATACCAGGATTCGGCGCTGCGAACCGTCAGCAGGACTTTCGCCCGCGGATAGTGCTCGGCAATCTCGCGCCAGAACCTCGCTGCAGGCCAATCGACCGTCGCGCGATAACCTGCGAAGGCTTCGTCCCAGTCCGGAATTCGGCCAGACGCGGCATCGCACCACATGTCGATGCGGTCGGGGCTGATAACTTCGCGCATGTGATAGCAAGGTCCGAACCCTAGTTTCTCGAGCGCCAGTTTCATGGATTCCGTGCCAGTGCGTCCGAAACCGGCACCGATGACGTCGAGGCTCATTCAGGTCCCTCCCCCGATGGCTCGAAACGAGTAGATCACAGCGCGGTCTGAATTGCCAAGAACGGGTTCGATGTTGCGTTACCTGCTCCCGCGCCAGGCGAACACTGTAGCGATACCAATAACCGCTCTGGGGCTTTTTGCGGACATTTGATCCTTTCGCTCGGATGACCGAACTGTCGGCAAACTCCCCCTTCAGCGCCACGCGGCGCTGGCCCGCGACGCTGGCGCATCACGGCTGTCACTTCCTGCGCAATCCTGCGTTCACGCTGTGTGAGCGCTTCGCAGGTGCAGCATCATCCCTTGAACCGGAAGCCGCCGTTTGAGGTTGGCGCGGCGATTGGCGGTTAAGAGCCAAAGCACTTTCTTCCGACAAGCATTAACCGGACATTCAGGAATATTATCAAATTTCTCCGTTCCTGGCTGCTTGGAAGGCTGCCGCGATTCCGGGATCGTCTTCTGAACGTGTCTGCGGAAGATCGCCGTCAATCTTGACCCAGGGCAATTTCGACTCCACGCCGAAATGAAATTCCAGCTCAACTTTTTCGGGGTGGTCGAGGGTCCCAATTGGAATCCAAACTATGTCCGGACCGGAAGGATCGCCTTTCTCGGGTCGGAAATCGTTCAGGCTGACCAAGTATCGGTCCCAGATCGGACTGCCACATCTTCCGCAAAAACCGCGTTCCTTGATAGCGCCGGGCTCATGGAACATTGTAAGCGTGCCTTTGGTGAACTTGAGGGTCGCCGTAGGGAAGCCTACCAAGGCATAGTAGGGTCCGCCGGACCATTTCTGGCAACGCCTGCAATGACACAAACCAGCCGAGACAGGGTCTTCGTCACACTCGTACTTGATCGCACCGCACAGGCATCCCCCAGTCCACTTCATGTGCGTCTCCAACGAGCCTGCATACGTCCATCGCAAGAAGGATATATCACATCTTGGGCGGCTTTTCCTAAGTCGTATGATGCCCGGTCGCATCCGCCCGTTCCAAAGGCAACTATGTCCGCTGTGCTGACCTGCGTGCGGGTCGCCGCGAAAGTCCGGTCTGGTTACCGACGCCGGGTGCCGGGCGGGCATGTCGCGGAACTGATGCCGATGCAGCGAATAGCGGCAAGGTCGGCAAACTCGACATATTATTGCTTTGGAAATCTCCTCAAACCCCGTTATTATGTCAGCATAACTGCCCCTTTTCCGGCACACACAATGGCGACAAAGGCGACCCGATGACTGAAGACACAATCAACGACAAACGTGGCCCGGACGGTCGCTTCCTGCCCGGCAACAGGCCTCCGAGATCCACTGGCCGCCCGCCTGGATCCAACGGCGTGAATGCACGAGCCGCCCACCTCGCCAACGAGTGTCTGGAGACCATGCTCGGCAAGGCCGCCGATGTCATCAACGCCGCCCTCGACGAGGGCGACAGCCATGTCGCGACATGGCTCATCGACCGGATCCGTCCGCTGAAGACAGCTGACTTCGTACGGATCGACATCGCCTCGGATCTCGAAACCCCTCGAGAGGCCGTGGAAGCCGCCAGAGAGGCCATTCTGGCCGCTGGCAGGGGTGAAGTCAGCATGTCCGAGGCGAAGGCCTACGTGGCGCTCCTTGAGCGTCTGGGAGGCATGCAGGGGTATCTTGAGCTGGAGCAATTGAAGGCGTCTCTTGAGGAGTTGAAGGCAAGCCGGGATCGGCCGCCGCTGCAACTGCCGGAGATTTCGCGGGTGCAATGGGGGCATGGTTCGGTTGATCGGGAGATTGGGTAGACTGCCATGTTCTCGGGAGGTGCGTGAATAATTCCGCTGCCTGCGCGGAGCCGGCACTGGTGTGCCCAAGGCAACGTCCGGTGTGCGAGCTATCCGGATCTTTGGCTCGGATCGCTCAACCTTCGTTAACGGCCCACTGCCGTCATTCGTGCGTGCCGCTGCGAACGGCCGGAACGAGCCCTTCATGCCTGATTCTGCGTTCGGGACGAACTGGTAAAATGCCGACCTACCGGGCATTCGCTGCATGTGCAGCACTCCCTGCTTCACTCACCTGGCAACACGTAAACCACTCGGGGACCGGTCCCTCACTGCAAGCGCCAGCGAAGTCTCTGATGTGGACAGAACGGACGGTCGAAACCGAACTCGCCTCTTGGATTCTACTCCTGGTGACCTTCCCCCGCGGTTAGGGCCGGGTCGATCCAGAATCTTCCGGTTGGGCTTGAGTGTCGAGCGGCGGCGCGGAAACCGCAAAAATCTCTGGCGTTGACGCGGTTTCGGTCATCAGGAACTCCATTGGGGACAGGTAACCGCGAGGGGTTCGAGATGTTCTGTGTCATCCACTCTGATGCTTACTGAGTGCTGACAGTTCTTTTAAAATCGATCTGACCGCTCCTGCGCGGTAACCGACCTTAAATGGAGAACGCCTATGAGTTACGACGGCCACATCATCCTCGGGAACGGCTACAAGCTCTGGTACCGCATCGCCGGCCAAGGATCGGGGGCGCCCCTGCTGTTGCTCCATGGAGGACCCGGGGCCGGACACGACTATCTGGAGCCGCTTGAGGCGCTGTCTGCCGACCGCCCGGTGGTGTTCTTCGATCAACTCGGCTGCGGCCGGTCTGACCAACCGGATGATCCGACACTTTGGACCGTCGAAAGGTTCTGCGACGAGGTCGACGAGGTGCGGGACGCCCTCGGGTTGGCCGAATGCCACATACTTGGCCAGTCATGGGGGGGATGGCTCGCGATCGAATGGTTGTTGCGGCGGCCAAAAGGGGTGAAGAGCGCTGTCCTGGCATCCACGTCCAGTTCGACCCGGCAATTCGTCACCGAAGCACAACGGTTGATCGGCCAGATGTCGGAGGCCGAGCGGGAGGCGCTGCGGATTCACGGGGCTGCGGGCGCCTATGACCACCCCGACTACCTTTCCGCCATGGAAACCTTCTATCGCCTACATGTCTGCCGTCTGCCGGACTGGCCGGATTGCCTCAACCGCACCGTCGCCAATCTCGACGGCAATCAGGTCTACATGACCATGAATGGCCCAAACGAGTTCACGGTGATCGGCAACCTGAAAGACTGGGACCGTACCGATCGACTGCACGAGATCGACAAGCCGGTGCTGATTACGGTCGGCCGCCATGACGAGATCACTCCTGTCTGCTCCGAAACCATGCACCAACGTCTGCCGGAGTCACGTGTGGTCATCTTCGAGGACAGCGCCCACTGCGCCCACATCGAGGAGCCCGAGCGCTACTGTGCCGTGGTCGCGGAGTTCCTTCGAGAGCACGACTGAGCCCCCATCTGCGACGGACGTTCGACGCGGTCTTGGCTGTCAACTCTCGGCGAGCCGCTGTCCGTGCTGCCTCGGTTCGATGGTGACCGCTCTCACGCATGGAGGTCGCCGGCATGCCCGACCGTTCATGTCCGCTGCCCGCTGCCGTTCGCCACATCTTCCTCCAACGTCAGGTTTGTGGTTGGGTGCTCCACATCGGCATTGCTGCACCTGCGAAGCCAACACCAATGCTGAAGGGCCGCAATGCGCAGTATGCGGTCCTCTCGGAAACGAATGACTTAACTGTTTAAACCCATGCTAGATAGTGAGCGTCCCCGATGTTCGGCAAAGGTCAAATCCAGCCCCCTCAACCAGAAATTACCAAAAAACAGACACTTACAGACGCGCCCGCAAAAGCGCTCGTAAGCTGTTTTTTCTTGCTCACCACTAGCTCACCAAATTACTCGTTCTCCAGACGCGGCTTTGGCGATCGCGCGATGCGCATCGCGAGGTAGGCGAATCGGTCGATGAAGGGCACATGTGAGATTTAGTTCAGGTCGAAGGTGGGGAGGAAAGAGCTGAGATATCCGCAACCACTTCGGTTCCGAAACGCAAGGGCGGTTCCGAGGTCCGATTCGTGACCGGGAAGATTGTGCGCGCGGTGCTCGTGGTTTCGGGTGCCGGCGAGAACTCTCCGCGTTCTGCACAGGCAGCAAGGGTCAAGGTAGCGAGGACCGCCAGCACTCGGATCATGGCGTGCGGTCGTCAACGATGCGCCCATCCTCCAGCGTCACGATGCGGTCTGCCAGGTCAAGGATGCGGTTGTCATGGGTGACCATCACGGTCGTCGTGCCGCGCTCTCGTCCCAGGGCCTTGAGCATCTCCACGACCGTTCGCCCGCTTTCCTTGTCAAGCGCTGCGGTCGGTTCATCGGCAAAGACGATCTCGGGGTTTCCGACGAGGGCACGGGCCACGGCGACCCTCTGTTTCTGTCCGCCAGACAGGCTGCCGGGCAGATAGTCCAGCCGTTCGCCCAGCCCGACAAGGCCCAGCATGTGATTGGCCGCCTCGACATAGGCCGCCGAGGCGCCGCCTCCGTGAACTTCCAGTCCGATCAACACGTTTTGTCTTGCGGTCAGGCTGCCATGCAGGTTGTGGGCCTGAAAGATGAAGCCGAGGCGGCGGCGCAGCGCCACCTGCTCGGCGGTCCGGGCACCGTTGAGTTCGTGATCGAGCAGGCGCACCGATCCGCCTTGGACATCGCGAAGACATCCCATGAGTGTCAGCACCGTCGTCTTGCCGGAGCCTGAGGGGCCCATCAGGATCGTCAGGCTGCCGCGTGGAATGGTGAGGTTAACGTCGAAGATCGCCTGTTTGCGGGCCTCGTTCTTGCCGAACCAGTGGTTCAGTCCGGTCACGCGGATGGGCGAGGCGACTTTGTTCACGGCGGGGCTCAGAACAGATCGGCCGGATCGGCGGCCGCGAGCCTGCGCGTCGCGATGGCGCCCGACAGCGCGCAGGCGGCCATGGTGCCGGCGAGAACCGCAAGCGCCGTATCCACGGTCATAACCAGCGGCAGCCCGGTCGCGGTATTGAGCGCGGCATAGAGGCCAGTCGCGATTGCAATGCCCGGCACAAATCCGAGTGTGGCCAGGATCAGTGCCTCTTCCAGTATGATTGAGATAAAATACCGATGGGGATACCCTACCGCTTTGAAAGTTGCGTATTCGCGCAGATGGTCGGCGACATCAGTGGACAGGACCTGATAGACGATCACGATCCCGACGAGAACGCCGATGACGACCCCGAAGCCGAAGATGATGCCAGTGGGCCGCTCGGTCCCCTGGTATTGCTGGTCCTCGGCGATGGCATCGGCCATGGACCGGACGCGAAGATCGCCGCCCAGATCCCTGCGCAGCCGGTCAGCCACCTGCGCCGGATCGGCGCCGGGAGCGAGCCGGATCAGAAGATGGTTTGGCGCGCCGGACAACCGCCGCGGAAACAGGGACAGAAAGGTCTGGTCCGAGACCAGCATGTACCCATCTGCGCTGAAGCCGACGCCACCCGTGAAAGCGCCGGTCACGCTCAGGGTCCGCCCGCCGCCTTCGAACGTTAGGGGCGTGGTTTCCGACAACGTGGCGACAAGCCCCGGCTCCAGCCTGCGGGTCATCCGGTCGATCACCGCAGTGTCCGCCCGCATCAGCGAGGCCGCGTGGGGAGCCAGGTTCGGCGCGAGGAAATCCCCCTTGTCCGGACCGATCCCGAAGGTCTGGAGCGCGGTGTCCCCGCTCGTCCGTGACCAGGTTAGCGTGCCGATATACAGCGCAGCACCGTCGGCTACATCCGGATCCGCCAGTGCCTGCCACAGATGCTGGCGCGCGACGTTGCCACCATCCGTCATCGTGTTGGCGTCCGGAGCCGAGATCAGGATGTCGGCACGAAACAGGTCATATCCCTGCGCAATGGTTCCATTTAGCGCGCCGGCGATCCCTAGCTGGACGAGGACGAGCACGTTGGCAAAGGACACGCCCGCGATGGCGGCCGCGAGTCTGCCGCGCGAATGGGTCAGCTGAAGCCAGCCCACAGGGAGTCGTCCGAGAATGCGTTGGAGAAGCCGAGTCACAGAGCGCCCTCGATTTCTATGTGAGCAACGGCTTCAAGGTTCGACAGACGCGCGGCGCGAGCAGAACTGTCGGCGTCCAGTCGCACCAGAACCTCAATAACGCGGGCATCCGTATTGGCCGCCGCGTCGTCCGAGACAAGGTTCTGCCGCCCGACGACAAGTCCGATCCGCTCCACTTGGCCGGTCAGGGGCGTATCGAGGGGGGCGGCGGTCAGTCGCACCGGCTGGGCTTCACGCACGCGTCCGATCTCGGTCTGGTATATCTCGACGCGCGCCACCATCCGCTCGGTTTGGCCCAGCGTCATCAAGCCGTCCGAACCGGGCCGTTCGCCGGGACGGCTGTCGATCTCCAGCACGACGCCTGAGATCGGTGCTCGCACTTCCGACCGGGCCAGGTCGCGCGCGGCGCGCTCGAGGTCGATCCGTGCTGCATCGCTTGCAGCCTGCGCGATGACGATGTCCGGGTGGGTGCCGATTTCCCCGGTGTCCCATCGCGCAAGCGTCGCGCGCGCCCTCGCCAGACCTTGCGCAGCCTGCGCCGCTGCGGCTTGCAGATCATCCAGTGTTGCTGCCGTTGTCACACCACGCTCTGCCAGAGCCCGCGCTCTCGCGAGGCGGGTTTCGGCAATTTGCGTTGCCGCCTCAGCCTCGCCGACCGAGGCCCGCGCTTCCAGAAGGCCGATGCGGACCGTCTCGCGCGATTGGGCAAGGGCGGCTTCGCGCTGCACAACAGCTGCCTTCGCCGCGAGGCGCGCGCTTTCAAGAGCCGGGCGGTTGTCGAGCACGGCGAGCAGATCGCCGGTCGCGACCCGATCGCCTTCAGACACAAGGATCTCCGCTATACGCGCGTCCGCCGCACCGAAGGGGGGCGACACACGGATCAGATCGCCGTCCGGCATCAGCCTTGCGAGCCCCAGGACAGGGCGGGACGCCTCGGCGATCGGGATAATCGCCTCGGATTGTGCCGGCAGCGTCCCTGCCGCCCCGTCCACAAGGTCTGCAAGGCCGGCGAAGGCCTCCGGTTCCCGCACGGTCGCAAATACCCCGCCAGTTACGAAGGCGGTCGCGACAACGGCAAGAACCAGTAGTTTGCCTGCCCACTTCGAGCATGCACGAGCCATCTTCTTTGGAAGCTGGACTTCGAGCGGCAAAGGGGGGGCGCCCGGATCGACCTTCTTCAGCATGTCAGACTCCCGGCCAAACGATCAGCACGATTTTGAGATGAAGTCGGCTGCCCGGGTGCAAGAGCCAGTTGAACCAGTGCCGGATGATATTGCGCGGCAAAAGGATAACGGAACCACCGTCCAAAGCCGATCTTTGCGAATTGATCGACGATTTGTGGAGCGCTAGCGAGCTTTGTACTCGCCGCTCCGCGAAAGGCGAGGGACAGGACGATCTGTCCGGCCATGCGGAGGCGCGGGCGCTCTGCGCCATTTGGTTGCCTTGGCGAATCCATCGGTTTCTCCTTCGATCACCTCAAAAGTGGCCTTTGGGTCATTTTTGTCAAGATAAAACTGTCCCTAAGGTCATTTTTAATGTAATATCGAATCCAAACAGGTATTGAGGGGCATCGATGGCAGAGACACGTCGCGGGCGGGGCCCGAGCCCGCAGAAGACGGCGGAAACCCAGGCGAGGATCTGCGAGGCGGCCCTGACCCGGTTCCTGTCAGAGGGCTTCGAGCGCACGCGGATGCTGGACGTTGCGCGGGATGCCGGACTCGCGAAAGGAACGCTTTACCTTTACTTCCCAACGAAAGAGGCGCTGTTCGAAGGTGTCGTGACCGAGATGTTGGGCGGCGCAGTGGAACGGTTCGACCTCGAACCCCCAGGAGAGGACGAGCCAACGCTCGACTTCGTGCTTCGCGCGATGATGCCCCTTGTCACCGACGAGCAAGCCGAGCTGCGGCAGGCGCTCTTTCGGTTGATACTGAGCGAGGGGCAGAGGTTTCCAGAAGTGCTGGTCGCCTACCGAAAGGTCGCATTGGATCCAGTGCTCGCGGCGGCGCGTCGGATCGGTGCCCGAGCGAGGAGCAGGGGCGAGATCCAAAGCGATGCGCTGGAACGCTTGCCGATGCTTCTGCTGGCGCCGGGAGTGCTGGTAACGATGTGGAACCACTTGTTCCCAGGCGAAGCGCTGGAACCTTCTGATCTGTTCAGAAGCTATCTTGGGCTACTGTTCGACGAAGCTGACTCAGATAGGAGGCGAGGCCAACAATGACGCCGTAGCCCAAGGCTCGGAAATGGACTCGAGCAGTAAATCTCACAGCATATCATGTAGTTGGGTGGGGCTTCGGGGTGCGGGAACGGTGTATTCCCAACTGGAGGATTTTTTTGCGTCGGGCCCGTCCGCTACATGCAATGACGGATAAAGAGCGGACTTTCGTCGGGGGTATCGCCGAGGTTCACCAAGCGGACGAGGCAGACCTCTGTGATTGTCAGATTTCGAGAACGCTCAAGACTTCGTTCGTTAGCCACAGAGTTCGCGGGTCATTGTCGTTTCGGCGGTGCCAGAAGACAGACACCGGAAAGCGCCTGGCGTCCACCGGGGGCTTTGCCGTGACGAGACCGAACGCAGGGGCAATTGCATGAGCAACTCGGGCGGGCAGAGTGACGAGCGCACCTGACGCGGAGACCGCTGAGAGTGCGGGCAGGAAGGCGGGAAACCCGAGGACCACGCGGCGAGAGAGTCCAAGGGCGGCAAGCTGCCGGTCCACAATGCCGGAGAGATCTCCGGCAGGTGAGACAAGAACGTGCTCCGCCGTGCAATAAGCGTTGAGGCTGATCGCTGGCGCCTCGGGAAGAGCCTCCGGCCGCCCGGCGACGAGAAAGCCTTCGTCGTAGAGCCGCTGACCAGAGAGCCAGTCCGGGACATCCCACAGGAAGCCAAGAGCGAGGTCGGCCCGCCCATCAGCCAGCGCCGCCACGGCCTCGCCCCGGCCGAGGGGAAGAACCGACATTCGCAGGCCTGGCGCCGCCGCCCGAACTCTTGCCGCGAACGGCGGGATGAGAACGGCTTGCTCGGCGTCGAGAGCGCATACGCGCACGACGCCGTTCGCCCCCGCTGGGTTGAAACGGCGCGCGACCCCGAGTGCTCCCCTGAGTGTCTCCACAGCCTGCGCCACCGGAAGCTCGAGCGCGAGCGCCGTCGCTGTCGGATCCATGCCATGTGGGCGGCGAAGGAAAAGCTCGTCGCCGAAGATCTCGCGAAGGCGCTTCAGCGCTTGGCTGATAGCCGATTGGGTGAGGCCGAGTTCCACTGCCACTTCCGAAGCCTTCCGGTGCCTCAAGAGGCCGAGGAAGACCAGAAGCAGCGTCAGGTCGAGCCTTCTGAGTTCGTTAATACTTAAGTCAGACATGATACGTATTCGTTTTCACTTTTATCTCCTTGCGCCTAACTCCGGACCATGGCTTCGCGCAAGGAGAATTTGATGCGGATATCAATCATCGGCACGGGAAGCGTGGGCACGGCTCTTTCACGCGGGCTGAGTGGCAAGGGCCACGAGGTCATGCTCGGCGCACGGACGCCCGACGCAGCAAAGGTTCAGGCAATCGCCGCCGGGACGCAGGCTGCAGTGTCCGAGCCAGCCGAGGCCGCAGCATTCGCTGACGTCGTCATCCTCGCCCTGCCCTGGGCGGCGATGGAGGACGCACTGTCGGGGTTGGGTGATCTCGCGGGCAAGATCGTGATCGACTGCACCAATCCCCTCGGCCGTTCGAACGGCGGCATCGCTTTGTTGCTCGGACACACGACTTCGGGCGGCGAGACGGTGCAGCGTCTCCTGCCGCATGCGCGCGTGGTCAAGACGCTGAACCAAGTCGGCGCTGAATTGATGGCGGAGAATGGTCGCCTGTCCCACCGGCCCGCGATGCTGATGGCGGGTGACGACGATGCCGCCAAGGGCGCCGTGGCCGATCTCCTTCGCGACCTCGGTTTCGAGCCACTCGATGCAGGTGACATAACGATGTCCCGCCTGCTGGAGCCCTTCGCGCTCGTCTGGATCAACCAGGCGCTCGCGCGCGGAAAGGGCCGCGACTGGGCCTTTTCGGTCATATCTTGAGAAGGAGCCCAGGGTGTCCAAGAACCTCCACGCTTCCTGCCATTGCGGTACCGTGCGGATCGCTCTTCCGTCAGAGGCGGCTGGCGTCCTCGCCTGCCACTGCGGCGACTGTCTGAAGACGCATGGCAATTTCAACGCCTTCCTCGCAGCCCCTGTCGCGGACGTATCACTCGACGGCGCGGAAGCGCTGGTCTGGTACCAGTCCTCCGAGACCTCTCGCCGTGCCTTTTGCGGCACCTGTGGCGCGCGTGTCCTTAAAGAGGTCACGCCTACGGGGCGCTGGCTGATTTCCGCAGGCCTTGTCGACGGCCCGACCGGAAGACGCATTATCAAGAACCTCTGGGAGCAGTCTATGCCCGACTGGTACGACCTGCCTTCGGTTGTCCCATGAGCGACCCCGTCACCGTCGTCGTCCGCCGCAGGGTCCGGGCGGGATGCGAGGCGGAGTACGAGGCCTGGCTCGCCCAGCTAACCAAGGGTGTTGCACAGAATTTCGAGGGCTACCTCGGAGCCGAGTTCTCCCGGCCCCGGCCCGGCGGCGCCTATCGAAGCGTCTTCCACTTTGACAGACTCGACCATCTCGAGGCGTTCGAAAGCTCAGATTTCCGCACGCCAATTGTGGCGGAGGCCGCGGACTACTTCGACGGGGAAGCAGCCTGGGATCGCATGACCGGACTCGAGTTCTGGTTCGGCCTGCCACACGGTACGCGGATGCCGCAGCCTTCGCCGCACCGTATGGCGCTGGTTCTGATCGCGGTGATCTTCTTCCTCGTCCTAGCATTAAATCTCGCACTCGGCCCCGCCATGGCGGGCTGACCCCTTCCCCTTCGCATCCTTGTCACCGTCGCCACCCAGGTCGGGCAGATGACCTACCTCGTCATGTCGAGGCTGACGCCTCGGATCGCCCGCTTTGTCTACCCCAAAACCACAACTCTAAGAACTGGAGAGAGAAATGACCGCATCCATTGACATCCACGTGAAGAAGCGCGTCCTGATGATCGCCGCCAATCCTGGCGTATCGCCGACAACCGGCTGGCCCATCGGCTTCTGGTGGGCCGAGCTTACCCATCCCTTCTGGGTTTTCACCGAAGCGGGATACGAGGTCGACATCGCGAGCCCCAAGGGCGGCGACCTTGAGACCGACAGCTACTCGGACCCCGAGGACCCGTCTGGATACTCCGCCCATGACCTTATTTCGCTTGGCTTCAAGAAGTCCGAAACCCACGCCAAGCTACTGAAAGGCACGCGCTCCATCGCAGAGGTCGAACTCGACAGCTACGACGCGATCTTCCTCGCGGGCGGGCAGTCGCCCATGGTCACGATGATCGGCGACACTGACCTTCACGACTTCGTCGCCCGCGCCTACGAGGCGGGCAAGATCGTGGCCGTAGTCTGCCACGGGACCTGCGTCCTCCTAAAAACGAGGCTTTCAAGCGGAGATCTCCTCGTCAAGGGCAAGACATGGACGGGCTTCGCCAACAGCGAGGAAGCCTACGCGGACGCTTTCGTGGGCATGAAGATCCAGCCCTTCTGGATCGAGGAGGAGGCAAAGAAGCTTCCGGACACGAACTTCATCGTCTCGGGCATGTTCAAGGCGTTCGCCGTGCGGGACGGCAACCTGATCACCGGGCAGCAGCAGTATTCCGGTGCCGCCGCGGCCGAGTTAACGGTCGAGGCATTGGGAAGATGAATGCCTCAAAGGGTGGTCACGGGTCGTTCTGCTCGGACCGGCAAAAGGAACGCCCGCGAGTTCCGACACACCGCAGATAATAACATGACAGGGCCCAAAACAGGCGCTCGGTGCGGTCGCGCTGAACATCCACTTCTCGGACAAAGCCGTCATTCTTCACAGCGCAGCATCAACACGCTTTCTGAAAGTCGACTGAGCGGACGAAGACGACCTGTCGCGGACCTGACGATCCTCATTCGACGCAGCATCGCTACACTCACCTGGCGACGCAGCGGTTTACAATGCGTACGGTTCTGCAAGACTTCTCCCCATCGGATGCCTCGGAGCAGATTCTTATGACTGACTTTCTTCTGCTGGCCTTCGTCTTCCTGATCGCGGGCGTCGTTTCGGTCCCACTCGCAGCTCGCCTGGGGCTCGGGTCGGTCCTCGGCTACCTAATCGCTGGGATCGTCATCAGCCCGATCTTGGCCCTGCTTCATGTGGATGTGGTCTCTATCCAGCACTTTGCGGAGTTCGGCGTCGTGATGATGCTGTTTCTAGTCGGGCTGGAACTGGAACCGAAGATACTCTGGTCCATGCGGGCGCGGCTCTTGGGTCTCGGCGGCGGTCAAGTGGCACTGACGGCGGTGGCCGTCATGGCCGTGACGATGGCCTTTGGGCATGTCTGGTCCGTGGCTCTGTCCGTCGGGCTGGTGTTGGCGCTCAGTTCGACGGCCATCGTCCTTCAGACGCTGCAGGAAAAAGGCCTGATGCGGAGCGACGGGGGGCAGTCTTCATTCTCCGTACTTCTGTTCCAGGATATCGCGGTGATCCCGATGCTGGCGCTGATCCCGCTGCTTGCCATGCCGGATCTCGCTCACACGCTCGTCGAGAACGCAGGCGGCGGACACGGTGGTGGTAACGAGCATGGTGCCAGTCTTAGCCTGGTAGACGGCTTGCCGGGTTGGGGAGTGGCGCTGGTTACACTGGCAGCTATCTCGGCGGTCATCGTCATCGGTTCGTTCCTCACTGGGCCTATCTTTCGCTTCATCGCGGCCGCCAATTTGCGCGAGCTCTTCGTCGCGACCGCACTGATGATCGTCATCGCGATCGCGCTGCTGATGACGCTGGTCGGGCTGTCACCGGCCCTCGGAACTTTCCTCGCGGGCGTGGTGCTGGCCAACAGCGAGTACCGCCACGAGCTCGAAAGCGACATCGATCCGTTCAAGGGTCTGCTCCTCGGGCTGTTCTTCATGACTGTGGGAGCAGGGATTAACTTCGGGCTTCTCTTCGATGATTTCCTCGCCATTTTCGGCCTGTCGGTAGGGCTCATGGCGGTCAAGGCGGCGGTCCTCTACGGACTGGCGGTTGCGTTCCGGATCGGCGGGTCGGACAGGTTCCTGTTTTCCCTCGGACTGGCGCAAGCCGGCGAGTTTGGCTTCGTGCTCTTGTCATTCACTGTTGCGAGCGCCGTTATTCCCGGAGACTTGGCGGACCGGCTGCTCCTGATTGTGGCGCTGTCCATGCTGCTGACGCCGGTGCTGTTCATCCTCTACGATCGTATGGTTGTGCCCCGCTTCTCGGCACAAGAAGAGCGGGAAGTGGATGCGATCGAGGAACAGAGTGACATCATCATTGCCGGGCACGGCCGGGTCGGCGGTATCGTCGCGAGGCTGCTGCGTGGGGCGGGCCTGCGGCCGACGGTGATCGACTACAGTTCAAAACAGCTGGAGATGCTCAAGAAATTCGGGATTCAGGCGTACTACGGCGATGCGACCCGGGCCGATCTGCTTCACGCCGCCGGTATCCAGCATGCGAAGCTCTTCATCATCGCCATCGATGAAAAGGACCAGATCACCGAGCTCGCCAAGCACCTGCACGAACACCATCCCGACGTACACGTCATAGCCCGCGCGGTGGATCGCAACCATGTCTATGACCTCTGGTATGTCGGCTGCCGCGACATTATCCGTGAGACCTATGACAGTTCGCTAAGAATGGGCCGTTCCGCGGTTGAGGCCCTGGGCTACTCGCGCGACCAGGCCGAGCGGGTCACGGCGGTTTTTCAGGACTTCGACCGCAAGGTAATGGTGATGGCGGCGGAGCACTACGACCCTGCCGTGCCCGCTACCGAGAACGAAGCCTACCTTGCTAGCATCAACCAGATGCGGGACGAATCGGAGGCTGAGTTGGCCGACCGCATGCATGGGATCATGGCAGAGCCGAAGGCCGGTACAGCGTGAGCGACCTGCCGGCCGCCTTTCTCACCGGAAGCCTTACTCGACATATCATCGTCATGTCGCTCACGTCGGCGGTAGGACTCGTCGCCATCTTCTTGGTCGACGTCGTGGACATGCTCTTCATCTCGATGCTTGGGGTGGAGGAACTTGCCGCAGCCGTGGGGTTCGCCGGAACGGTCCTGTTCCTGACGACTTCGATCTGCATCGGTATGGCCATAGCGGGCGGGGCCCTCGTGGCCCGCGCCCTGGGCGAGGGCTTCACCGATCGGGCCAGCGAAGTGCTGACGCACGTCATGATCGTGGGCGTCGTCTTCGCGATCGCTTTCGCGACGCTGATCCTCGTCAATCTCGAGGACCTGACAAGGCTCATTGGCGCCCGCGACGAGACACAGCGTCTCGCCATGTCCTACCTGACGATCCTTCTGCCGAGCATGCCGCTCTTGATGATCGGCATTGTCGGCAGCGCTGCGCTGCGCAGCCATGGCGCCGGACGGCTATCCATGCAGGTTACGCTGGTAGCCGGGGTAGTGAATGCGGCGCTCGACCCGATATTCATCTTTGTCTTCGGTTGGGATTTGGACGGCGCCGCGGCTGCCAGCGTGGTTTCGCGGTTCGCCCTTGCCGCCACTGCTCTCTGGCACCTGCAAACAAGATTTGGCGGCTTGTCGCGGCTGGACCCAGCGGCCTTGGCCCGTGACCTGAAAACCATCGCGGCGATCGCCGTCCCGGCCATGTTGTCGAACATTGCGGCACCCATCGGCGGCGCGTACGTTGTTCGCGCCGTGGCCGAGTTCGGAGAGGCCGCGGTCGCGGGGATGGCGATCGTAGGCCGGATCACTCCCATTGCCTTCGCCCTGATCTTTGCCATGTCGGGCGCCATCGGACCCATTATCGGGCAGAATTTTGGGGCTGGACGGCACCACCGCGTGCGCACGGCCTTCAACACGAGTATCGGGCTGATCGTCGTTTACGTTGTGCCAGCCGTTGCTGTCCTGTTCTTGGCTCGTGGCTGGATCGCTGACTTGTTCGGGGCAACAGGGGACGCCCGGGAACTCGTCTTTCTCTTCTGCGGGCCGCTCTCGCTTCTCTGGATCTTCAACGGCGTGATCTTCATCGGAAACGCTTCATACAACAACCTAGGCCACCCATTCTATTCGACATGGGTCAACTGGGGGCGCAACACGCTGGGTATCTTTCCGTTTGTCTGGGCTGGGGCGCAGATCTGGGGCGCCGAAGGCGTGCTCATTGGGCAGATGGTGGGAGGTGTTCCCGTGGCCGTCGCCTCATTCATAATTGCAGAACGACTGATGCGTCGTGCCGAGGTCCGCAAGATATCGCAAGCGCCAGACTTTGCTGCGCACCGGAGGTGGTTCAACATCGTGCACACCAGGCGCTGATGCCGCTGTTTGCGGAAATCGTCTGCACTTCGCAACAAGACCCCAATGCGCCGGACCCGAAATTGAAGACAATCTACGGTCGATCTTTTTCAGTTTCTCAAGGGCAACACGCCCGATCAGGGAGTCCTTTCCCTGAGAATGTGATGCCACCTGTCGAACTTTATAAAATGTTGCGTCCGCTGCGGTCTGTCATCGGTCCTTCGTCGCACGGCTGACGAATGGCAGCTTCCGAGTGTCGGCGCTTTCTGCAGCGATGCTGCACGTGCAATGCGTTCGGGTATCGTGAGTGACCGCAATGAGCAGGTAGCGACCCAACAGGTTGGCACGCTCGACTGGCGGCTTAGTTCGCAGAGCAGCGTTCTAAATCGTTCTCACAGCAACTGAGGCGCACTGGGAATCTTCTGTATGGTTTTGAACAATAGCTGCCATTGAAAGTGAGCGCCTTGACGACATGCAGCGTGCGCTGAGAATGGTGATCCGTACCGTTCGACAAAAGGCGCATGGAATGTCTGACCTGCAATGAGGTATTTTTTTCTGAGCACCTTGCTGGCCGCCTTGGCAATCCTTCATCAGCGCGATGTTCTGGCGGAGGAGGTAGCGAGCTTCGATTGCGCGAAGGCGAGCACCGCCGTGGAACAGACGATTTGCGAAGATGCGTATTCGATGCTCATGGACCGGGAGATCGCGCGCCAATTCGACGCTCTGCAGTCAACGCACCCGGGCATCGTCGCCGAGCAGTTGAACTGGTTGAAACAGCGGAACCGTTGCCAAGACGACCGCATCTGCCTTTGGACTGCGTTGGCGGATCGGTGGGTCGCGTTGGGCCGGCAGATCGAGGAAAATCTGGGCATTCCAAAGCTTTCCGGTGTCTACGACTATGTCGTCCGCCCCGAAGAGATCGCGGGCGATCTGACGCTCGCGGCGGGACCTGGGGGCGATTACGGGTTCTTCATCTCTACGGTGACCCTGACGCACGGACATCTATGCGAAGTCATGGGTGCCAATGCCAGCCGGGCCGAAGCCGGCGAAGTTTTCTGGCGAATCCCCGAAACGGGCCGGGCCCTGACATTGACCCCCGGTGATGACGGGGTCGTAACACTCGCAATCGAGTACGACGACGAGCGCAGCTTCTGTGGCGCACGCGCGTATCTTTACGGCCCGTATCGGCTCACGGCAGACGGCGGAAACTGAATTCTCAGCTGCCGCGGCCAACGGGTCACTCTACCGTCGCGGGCTCCGGGGCATTCGCGAGGGCGGAGGTCAGGAAACCATGCAGCCACTCGGCATTTTTCGGGCTCAACGGCCTGATTTTCATGACATTCCTGTCGGTCTCCACGCGCACGCTGGCGACGATGTCGTCAAACTTCAGCACTTCCATGATCGCGTCGAGTGGATAGCGCCGGCCCGGTAGCGCCAAGACGCCGAGCGTCCGACGCATGATCATGTGCTCGGGCGTCATTTCGATGCGATAGTCTACAGCCATCCAGACCAGCAGGATCGCCGCCGGCCCACCAACGATCACCAGCTTCACGACCGGGGGATCGTTGGGCAACATCACGGTGAGGAACAGCACCGGCAGCAAGCTCAGCAGGAAGGGCCAGCGCGACTTGCGGATCACTACCGAGACCATGCCGTCGGCATGCCACCAGGTCAGGCCCTTGGGGACCTCCTGCTGAAGGTCGAAGAAATACGCCATGCGCCCCTGGCGAGCCCGCTCCCGGGCTGATCGGGTCAGGTCCTCGACTTCAAGGCGCGTTACCTTTCCGTTGCCCGTGTCGCGCAAGGCCGGCAAGTCCAAGGCGAGCGCCATTTCGCTCCACCGCCGGCGCATGCCATAGTCGCTCTGCGACCGGTAGAGGGTGATGGTGCGCTTCGGATCGGTGCGGTGGACCAGCATGAGGATGTTCCAGATGCCGGTCTTGTCGCGAGCCGCTCGTTCCACCCGCCACAGGACGCCGTCGAAATTCCTGACCGGTTCGGACCAGTCGTCCTGACCGTCGTCGAAATGAACGACACCGCCCTGAACCGTGATCTGGTCGGTGAAGTCGTCGTCGTTCGCCATCGCCTCGGAAAATGGCACGTCGCACGTGGCCATTCTGTAGACCACGATTGCCGAGAAGAAGCCGAAAAACGCGGCGCCGATCGGGTCTTCGATGAAGCGCAAATAGGCGTAGACTCCCAGCGCGCACAGAACGGCAACCGGGAGCCATCGGGGGAGGGCATTGAAAGCCATATCGCCAGTCTAGGCGTCGCGGCTTGGGACATCCACCGCGAAACACGCCCAATCTGCGAACCGTAGCAGGGGACGAATCCGCCACGCAACAGGGTCGATGGCGGATCGGGACTTCAGCCCCGAGACCGCATCAGGGCGCTGACGCCCTTGTAAATCAGATATAAGCCGTAGAGGACCGGCCCGGCAGCGGTGACCAACACCGTTCCACCGCCCATTTCCATCACCCACAGAACGCCGCCAATGGTGACGGCGCTACCCACAACGACCACTGCAAGACCGGCCTTGATTGCGAACCAGCCCGCGCTGGCGAGGGTAGATCCGGGAGGCTGCGGCGGGACGAAAAGCCTGAGCAGGACAAGCCCGCCCGCGGTCACGGCCATTGGCATGGACCAGTAGAACAGTTCGGGATCGTTGAGGCCGATCAGCGGAGCCGACACCACGGGCGCGGGACCCAGCGATACCGCCAGCGCGCCCAGATAAGTGACGAAGCCAGGCCATCGCAACATGGCCAGGCCAAGCAGCGAACCACCCCCAAAAACTACCGCCATCAAGACGGCGACATCGTCGAACTCACGTCCCATCTCGGTGATGGCAGCGTTCAGCCGGTCAACCCGTTGCTCGAGGGTGGAATTGTCGCGTTGCCAGGTGCTGGGCGCCGTTACCGCCCTGGTTCGGTCCGCAACCCAGAACAACGGCCCCGCCACAAGTGGCCGCGCCGTTGCCGTCAGGTTCCCCTCGATCCAATCGAGAGCCTCGGCCGCCTCGATCGCTGCTTGTCTTTCCGCCGTGTTTGCCGCTGCGGAAAGCCGGGGGAGCTCCGATGGAAATGTAAGGATGGCATGCAGCACCGCGCCACTGCCGAGCAGTGCGAAGACCAGATAGGCCACGGCCAACAGGCGATTCAACCGCTCCAAGATGTCGGTCCCCAGCCGAGAAGTGTATAGCGTAATTGTAGAGCAGATTCCGCCATCCTACACTACCGATCACAAAGCCATGGCGAGGGGACACGCCATCATGGGAAGCGGCAAGCGGTCGCGCAAACCCCGCGCGGTCAAACCGCCTACAACCGCAACCGCCTGGTCGAAAGCGGTGTCGATCGTCATGATGGTCATCATCATGGGGCCCGCGGGGGGCTTCATGGGCGGTATGGTTGGGGCGGCCGTCTCGTTTGACCTGCGGGCGCTGCAACTGGGCGCAGGAGACCTGTTCACGGACGTGATCGTGGCCGCAGGAGTTGGCATCGGAGTTGCCGTCGCGGCCGGTCTCGCGACCGCGCCTTTCGACCGTGGCAGCATTGTCCCGTTCGCGACGATCGGAGGGCTGGTGGGGGCCGTCGGGTATTTCCTCTACTCGGTATCGGTGAATGCTTGGACGATGAGCCCCTGGGGCGCCAGGATTGGCGGCAGCATCGGCGCCCTATTGGGCATACCGGCCGGGTTGGCGGTCAGCCGCGAGGAATACGTTTCTCCGTCGTTGCGCGCGGCGGCCATGCGGGCGACTCGAGCGCCGGGCCAGCGGATTGACGACGTGGACTGGTGGCGCGCCGATCTGCGATCAGGGGATACCGCGGCCGACACCGATGCCGAAGACGCGGATTGAATGCCTGCGGGAGGTGCGGCGCTGACCGTCTCTGCCAGTGTTGACGGCCTGTCCCGACACCCCTGGCATTACCACCCGAGGTCGGCGCGCTCACGGCATCGAGACACGAAGCCATCACGGCAACGCCGTGAACCGCCGTCACTCCTGGACGAGATCCACGAAGCAGAAGGCGGATCTGGCCTCCTCGATCTGTGCCGCCGAGAGCTGGTCGCTCAACGCCTTGAGCCGCCGGTTCGCCGGTTCGTAGTGGCTCAGCGCCGCACGGAAGTAGCATGACCAGGCCCGCAACGGCTCCTTTTTCATCGACTGGCCGTATTCGAACATGATTCCCAGGTTGGTCAGGGCGGCATAGTCGCCCTGACCCGCCGCCTTCAAATACCACGCGAGAGCAGCCGGGAAATTCTGGGCCATCCCCTCCCCGTTCGCGGCCATGATCCCGAGGTTGCGCTGGGCCGGTGCATAATCCTCGGCGGCCGCTCGGCGATACCATGTGAGGGCGGCGCGTGGATCCTTGTCCACGCCTTCTCCGTGGCGGTAGAGGTCGCCCAGCGCATTCATCGCCGCCGGGCTGCCGTCTTCTGCCGCCCGGGTGAACAGCGAGACGGCCCGCGCGATATCCCGGTCAACGCCGTCACCGCGTCGATACAGATCGCCGAGCCCATACAGCCCCCCGGCATGGTTCTGCGCCGCCGCCTTCTCGAACCACCGGCGCGCCGCTGTCGAGTCGACGGGCAGGCCCTGTCGCCCCGTTATCCGGTAGAATCCCATCAGATATTGTGCGTGCGCCTCGCCATCTTCGGCCCGGGCCAGGATCCGGAGGTCGTGGCGGGTCGGGTTGGTATCAGTGTAGACGAAGTAGTTCAGATAGAGTTGGTAGCCGATGAAGATCGGCAGCCCGATGATCATCGACAGGAAAAGGAGTCTTTCTAGGGATCTCAAGGCTTTCTTCTTCCGGCGGCGCTGGCGGCAGGCCGCGTTAAAGCGGCCAAGGCAGGCAATCCAATCACGGCGGCCGATCGCCCCTCGCGTCCGGGCTTTCCTTGCATTTTCTACGGGAAACGTGCGCTGAACAGAAGAATGTTATCGCAATGGCTAGCGTGCTTTCGTCGCCCGCGAAACAACATTCAGTTGCCCGAGATCGGCGCAATCCGGCAAAGTAGAAGTTATCGGATGAGGAGGGAAGCCATGACCCGGTGGTTCGTTCTTGCGGCGTCTGTAGCGCTGTTTGCAATGCAATCGAGCCCTGGGCTCTCCGAGGACCTCAGTTCTAACATCATGAGGCGGGTCAATGCGGCAAACCTTGCTCTGGACAAGGTAGAAGACTTGATCAGGCGGGAGAATGCCGACCTGACGGAAGGACCATTTCGCGAGGCGCGTCAGGAATACGAGCACATTTTCAACTATTATGGGTCATCCTTCGACCACGAACACCCGATCATCGTGGAGCTGAAACAGCGGATCGACACGCTGTCGGCTCAGGCCGAGGGCGCATCCGCCGCCGCAGAGGCACCGGCCGCTTCGACGGAGACAGCAGCATCGCCGCCGAGGGACCTCAGTGCCAACATCCTGCGCCGGGTTGACGCGGCCAAACAGTCGCTCGATCGGGTCGACGGCATGATCAGGACCGGAAATGCGGACCTTGCGGCGGGACCGTTGGCCGCCGCGCAGACCGAGTATGACAACATCTTCACCTACTACGATAGGCAGTTCGATCCTGCGCATCCGACCCTGACGGCGCTCAAGGCACGCATCGACAGGCTGACGGCCGAAGCGCAGAAAGCGGAGGAGGAGGCGGAGGCGACCGCCGCGGCCGGATCGCCGGCCTCGGGCGATTCCGATCTGCTTCCGAACGTCCGCCGCATGATCGGAATCATCGAAGAGGATGTCGAAAGCGTGGAAACCCTGATCGCCAAAGGGCAGCGTACTGACGGCGCCATGAACCGTCTCAGGAACGACTACACTCAGATCGCCGCGCGCTACAGCGGCCTATACGATCCCAATCACCCGGACCTGGTCGCGTTGGAGCAACGGATCGCCACACTGGAACAGTCCGTGACCGCGGCGAACCAGACGAAGATGGCCGCTACCCCGGTCGAGAAGATGGATCTGATCACCGGGATGTCGGAGGAGGCGGCAGGCCAGCTCAAAGAGGTGGGAGTGGCCCTGTCGATGCTGGACCGCGCGCTCGCGCAGGCCCGCGAAGCCGAAGCCGCGGCGGCAGGGATGGTGCCCAAGCTGACGCCGCTGGCCGACAACGCCCAACTCATCGCAGGACGGATGCAGGAGGTCGAGACCGCCTTCGCCGCCTTCGACCGCGAATTCGACGGGTTGGTCGATCCCGATCACGCGGCCTATGTCCAGGTCAAGAACCGGATCGCCGCGGCGCGCGATGGGGTCGTCGCCTACCAGGCCGACGTGGCCGCCGAAGCCCGCGCGGTGCAGCAGGAACGGGACGCCAAGTTCGCCGCGGAGATCGCCGCGATCATGGGGAAATACAGTGACCAGCCGCCAACCAGCAATCTGCATGCCGCCAATGCCGGGAAGATGGTGTTTTCCACCCAGCCCATTCCCTTCGCCGAGCAGGACCAAGCCGAGATTCTAGACACGTTCAGGCTGACCGACCCGATCTTCGGCCGGGTATTCCTGATGCACTCGATCGGCAACACACCGATTTACGGATCGGATGGAAGACCAAGTGCCAACGACGCATTCGGCTATACAGTGCGCCTGTTCATCAATGGCGAAGAGAAGGCATACAAGTTTGACGTCTTTGCCGAAGGCCAGCTGCAAGGCGAGGCGGGGGAGAGCTGGACGACATGGCAGTTCGCGCCCAACCCCCAGCCCTTCGATGAAGCCTTCAAGGCCGAAGCCGACGCCTGGCGCGCCACCACCCGCGAACTGGCGCCCGGCGCACACGAGGTCCGGTTCGAGCTGTGGAGCACGCAGGGACAATTCACGTCACGCCAACCGGTCTCGGTGGGCGAGTTCGCGCTGATGGTCGGCGAGGGTGACCGCATCGCCGCCGGTTCCGCGTTTCCCAGCGACGCCCATGAAGGTGGCGATACTGAAGCACTTCGAGCCCAGATGCTCCAGGCCATCGTTGGGCCGGTCACGAAAAGTGCCGACGAGATCCTGAAGATCGCGGTCACCAGCAATTGGCGCGAAGGGGTCTACAGCGACACCAAGCGACGCTATCGGACTGTCAGCGGCGCGGTGCTGTGGCGCGACACGGACAGCGATGGCGTCTGCCGGTTCACGACCTACAATTTCGTTTCCGACCACCTGGGCGGAAACGACTGGAGTCCCGCCGCTTTCAATTCCTTTTGCCTAAGTTGCCCGGAAGGAGATGTGGAATGCCCGTGAGGCGAGGCTCGGTCTCGTCCCGACGCTGGCGATCGGCGGTGTCGCATCAGCCGATTGCCGACTCGTCGAGCGCGCGCTGTATCCGGTAGGCGTCCCGCTCCTTCAGGTTGGGTATGGCAGTCTCGCGGTGGCCCGCGCACAGGAATGTAAACAGCGCTACCCCGAAGCGGGTATAGTGGACCATGGTTCGCTCGACGTCGCGGCGTTGTATGGTTCTGACGTCGTAGCGCCAGATCCAAAGTCGCGAATAGACGGTGACGGTGGTGGCATCGATGTGGACAGCTTGTTTCGAATAGGCCCAGGCAAGAACCAGCAGGTAGGCGATCGCCGACGCCAATGCCGCCGCGATGTGGATTTCGCGAATGGCGCCTATCGCGCCCCGCGCGAAGTTCTGGATCACCGCCGCCAGGACGAGAGCGGCAAGACAGGAAGACAGGATCGGCCAAGCGTGGCGCTTTGCCTTGGCGAACTCCAGGATGACCGGCGTTTTGTCCTCCGGGTCGGGCCGTGCCGGGACCGGAAGCCACGTTTCCTGCAGCAGCGTGCCGGGGATTGTCCCAGCGAGCAATCTCTGCCTGTCCTCGATGCGCTCGCGCGCCCTTGACGGGTCGAAAACCTGCGCCCCCGTGCTGCCCGTAAATTCGAGCGGAAGCCCCAGGGCCTCGGCCAGCGCCTCGGCCCGGGCGCGCCAGGGCTCCCTGCGGCTGGTGAACAGACCCTTCGAATACAGGGGGACGGACCGGGCAGAATCGCTGCCATGGCGCAGCACGATCGCCCACCCCACCAGGTTCGCCCCACCGCCGCGGTAGCTGCGTATTTCCTCGACAGTCTCGCTCCAGGCGACCGCCCGGTAGGCGGACAGGGGTTCAAACCACTCGCTGCTGCCGCGCCGGAAGCGGACTCCGGTGGCGTCGATCTTGTAGCGCTTCCCGAATGCCCGTTCCAGCAGCACGCCGATGGCTTCGAGGACCAGGGGCGCGGCAACGGCGACCGGCAAGGTCGACATGGCTTCCGACCGCCCGAAGGAACTCCCCTCGATGAGGGAATAGATTCCGTAGCCACCAAGAAGGACAGCGATCGAGAGGCCAACATAACGGAACCCGCGGCGCAGTGAACGGGTCACGACGAAGGGCAAGGAGAAGTGGCCGGGAGCTGTCATTGCGGTTTCCTGTCGGCGAAGCCGATCATACGTAGACGTCGTCCAAGCGGCCGGACTCGATTTGAGTCACGGCGTGATGCAAAGCCTTGATCCGGTTTTGGGACGCCCGTATCCGAGCATGGTTTTTTTCGATTTCAGTCAGGGCCCAGGCCAGCATGATCCCCGCGTTGCGCTCGGCGCCGCGCTTCAGGTAGATCGGCGCGCGCGGATTGTTGGGGTGGCGCATGTCGACCACATCCTCGGGTCGATAGTAGTTCTCGATTCCGGCGAGAAGCTTGATCATGTCGTCTTCGTTCCCGAGGAACTCAATCTCGACGGCGTTTGGGTCGAGACGCGATCTTTCGCTCAGCACGCCACAATAGGTGTCGTAGAGGCCTCCCTTCCAGACGACGCAGAGTTGCGAGTAACCACAATAGGGCACTTCGCGATCGTGCTCGTCTTTCCAACGCCATTTGTAGATATCTCGCTCTCGCATTGCTTTGTCCTTTTCGACGGTGGACGGGCTCTGTTGATGGCGTGGATGCCCCCACCTGACGGCATCGCAATGTGCCAATGCAATAAGTTTTGAAACCATCACAGAAGGAGAGAGCATCCATGTCTGAGGTTACGACCGTCGGGATCGATCTGGCAAAGCGCATTTTCCATCTGCACGGCACCGACCGCAACGGGTCCGTCGAATTTCGCAAGAAGCTCAGAAAGGTCCATGTTGGTCTTGGTCATCGGGGTCTCCGTGTGGTTCGTGGTTGAAGCGTCGAAACTCCACCTCGACCATACACCTCGATGGCCACCCAGGATTACACCGGCACCGCCGATGAAATTACACCACGTCCTCGGACACTAACAAACAAACAAAACATGCGAAGTTCAGTAATTTTGATCCCCCTAAGATCTTAAAAACTCAAGCACCTACGAGCCGGTGCCTCACCTTGCCGATTTTGTCCCCCCCATCATCTCGGCCTGTAAGTCGCATCGATGTCGTATGCGCTTGTGCTGTTCTTTCCGGTTCACGTCTCATCAAGTGGTGAAGCTTAGCTGTGAAGCGATCTCGTCAAACGAGATAACGGCACTGATATTGCGTGCGACACGTCGCGCGTATCGGTCGAGCCCGGCCCGTGATGCAATCACACCGATTGCGACCAGCAGAGCGCTAATCTTGTGCTGGTTAGCCACTCTCTTGACCTCGGGTGCCTCTGCCAGGCGTTCAATCAGATCCCGGGAATGGCGATCCAGTCTCGAGAAGTCGCCGACCGACAGGCTGCGCCCCAAATGCGCCCAGTCTATCGACGCGGCCAGGCGCTCGACGTCTTCCTTTTTTGGGCTCTCGCCGATGCGAAGAGGAGAACCCTGAACGAGCTTCCGGGGAGCACGGCTGAGAGAAGGTCTTTCCGCACGCCGGAATTTTGTCGTGGCAAAGCTCTCACTGCTATATGCGTCAATCGAAGGGGTCCTTGCCGCGAGTATTGAAAGATGCGGAGCCGCCATTGGTATGCTCATAGCGCGCGCATCACCCGCAAAGCCCATCAGCGGCACTTTCCGCATTTCCGGCGGTCGGCTGTCCTCATTGATTTCTGTGTCCGTGAGGATGAGGCTGGTTAAATGGGAGCACAGTCCGTTGGCCTCGGCCCATTTCTGTGCGGCCGCCTTCCTCAGAAGCGGAACGGCCAGCGCTGCGGCGTAGCGGCCCGGTGGGTTGGCGGTGACCGTTTCGACCCTGTCTCCCCATTCGGCGCGGATCTCGACCCCGCCGCGAGTTGCGGATAGCAAGGCAACGCGATCGTCGTCGACTTCGCCGGTGACGTAACCCCCTGGGCGCCGCATCGATTCCAGCGCCGTTTTCAGGGCCGGGGACACGTCATCGCCCCTGGCGAAGAAGACCTGACCACCGGTCATCGCACAGACGTGGCCGATATGGGCGTCGAGACTACCGGCCCCTACGAGGATCGCCGATACTCTGGCCTCGGAGGCTTTCAGGTCCTCGACCAGCGTTGCGTGTGTCATTCCGTCCGTCAGCACGAGAATATGCCGCGCGCCGGACGCCAAAACTTTTTTCACCGCCGCACCGAGTTCGGTACCGCCCCGGGGACTCTCTAACGAACGTGCCAGATCTGCTGCTCGGGCACCACTTGCTTCACCCACGTTTTCGCAAGTCGAATCGAATTGCCAGAGATCGATACGATCGTTGTCACCAATAATTCCAAGTTCTCGCACCAGCGCCGACTTCATCGCGGAAAACACGGTGCTGCCTGAGCTGTTCACCGCCGCGCCGGTGGATCCCGACCGATCGACAAGGATCGAAAGGGCGAGCGGTGCGTCATTCCTTTCGAGCAGAGAGAGAGATATCTGCACGCCACGCCCGTCAGCCGTGACGCCTTGATGCTGGCCAAATACCCCGCCTTCGACGCTGAGTTCTATCGCCCGATCTAAGGGGATGCGGAGACCCCGGATAGGCAGATCGGAATTGCCAATGAGACGCACGGCACCCTCGTCGGCTGTGACTGTAAGGGTCGCCTCGTGTCGGACATGTGCCGACACCGCGAGGTCATCCGCGGGAAGAAGAGGCGAAGTGCCATAGAGGTGTCCCACGGTGACCGGAATCCGAAGAAACGGCACCCCGTCGAGGTTGGTCAGGGGGGCTACTGCTTCGAGCGTGACCGAAACCTCCTCTCCGGCGGGCAACGATCCAACCGACAGGATGTGAACACCGCGCAATGCCTCTTCGTGCAAAACGGCAAGCCGCCCATCATCGATCGCGTTCTCATAAACCTCCCGGGCGGTCGTTTTGGCCTTGGCCTGCGCCTCGAAAGTCCGCTCTCCGATACTTGCCGATAACCCGGTGACGACCGCGTCAAATCCGACCGGCATGGTCAGGACAACCTCGATTGGAACCTCTTCGGCATTTCGGAAGGTGCGGGTAGTTGTGATCGTGGCGAGGCCGCACGAAATCTGAACGTCAATCTCCGTGTCGGTCAAAGGCATTGGGCGGCCATCGCCGTCAAGAAAACAAGTGGCTCCTTCGTTGAGGGTTTCGATCCGATGGCCCAGGGCTGTTGCGATCATTCCTGTGTCTCCTTTCCGACATAGGCCTCTAGCGCCGTTTTGACTTTTTCGAGAACGTCGTCGATATCGAGGGATTGAGGAGAAACATCCTGTGCCACGCGCAGTTCGACCCCGCCCTCCTGAAGCACTGGCACGGCATCGTCGAATGCCATCAGCACCTTGATCGAACCGGGTTTCATGCCCAGGCGGTGCAGGCCCAGGTAGCGGCGTGCCCGAGAGAGGTGCTCATTGTCATAGGCGTCTGCCGCGCGACCGGTCTTGTTGGCCGGGGGTAGTATTCCTTCGGCTACCAGGAAACGAATCTGCCGAGGTGGCACATCCAGTGTTTCTGCCAGTTCTGAAAGAGTCATCATGCCTCCTATCGCGACATAAACTATGTTTTGTTTTAGGTGATGTCAATAATCGCGACAAGAGAAATGTCTCGATTTCTAATCAGACACCGAACGCGGGCCAGGATCTAGCTTGCGGCGTTCTCGAGGCGTATGCCGACCAAAGGATGCTGTAGTTCTTCCGTGCAGATGCCGCCTTCGCCCTGCTGGAACTCCCCGGGACGCTGGAGGCGGCGGGCCACTCTGATTCCGTCCGTCCGCCCACCAACACCTTTCTTCACGGACGTATCGCGTATCGGCTAATGTGCCCGGTCGGGCGTCCGCCAAACATGTCCGACTGTTCTACGAGATCTTCGAGTGCTGGGCCAAAAGCTGGTACAAGCCGCGCAGGGTTGTCGTGAAGATCGAGTGGCGTGCCGGCGAACTGTTCCCGCGCGTCGGCTTCGTGGTGACCATCCTGCGGAGGGAGCCTGAATGGGTGATCGACTTCTTCAACCGCCGCGGCACCGCCGAACAACACATCCGCGAGGGCAAGTATGCCATCCATTGGACGCAGCTGTCCTGCCGCCACTTCTGTCACAACGAGGTGCGCGTTCAGTTCTACGCTTTGGCCGATATCGGCCGACTGCGACGAGCGGCTGATCTACCTCCCGTCTGCCGCTCGTCGAATTCGACGAGCCTGAGCACGGAATTGTCGGGTGTGGCGCCAGTCGGACGGAGTACAGCCGGTGAACAGCACCCCCTCGCTGCAGACAAACGCCATGTGCTTGCGGCGACACCGAACTTCGAGAAGTGTCAGGCCCTCGGCGGCATTGATCTGGATCAGCGCGCGATTCCGAAACTCCCCTAGTTTTCTGATATGCGCCGCGTGGCGCGAAATGAGCGCTCCATGGACAAGGATCGGGTGATCGGTTCCGCGAAGGTCGTCAAGGGAAAGGTTAAGGAGGCCGTAGGAAAGGCTGTGGGAGACGCCAAGCTTGAGACCGAAGGCAAGGCAGACAAGGCTGAGGGCAAGGTTCATAATATCGTCGGCGGGCTGAAAGATGTGCTGCGCGGTGAGTGACCGTCAGGATCAGGTGGCGGGTCCCGCGCACCAGCGCCGCGGTCCATACAAGGTGCCACCAAGGTCGAGGATGGCGCCACGCGGGGGGCGTCGGGAGGCGCGATCAAGATGAACCGCAATGCACTTTATCTGGTCATCGGCCTGCTCGCCGCAGGCGTCCTTGTCGTGGGCTACCTGTATTATCAGGAAAGCCGGAGCCGGAGCGGCATCGAAATCGAGATCGGCGAGCACGGCGTCTCGATAGAGGAGAGATAGTCCGCCGAACCTTATCGGGCGGCGAATTGTGCAGGACGCATCAGACAACACCGGAAGATGCGTCCGGTTCTCGGAATACTCAACGGCTTGGCAGGATCCTGCCATCGAAAGGGGGCAATAATGTCGCTTGGTACCATTCTTCTCATCCTCCTCGTCATCTTCCTGCTCGGGGGCTTCAGCGGCCGCTTCGGCGGTTACGGCTATGGCTTCGGACATGGCGGGATCGGTGTGATCGGGGTCCTGATCATCATTCTTCTTGTTCTGGTGATTGCCGGACGCCTCTGACTGCGTGCCCGTTGGTCAGGGGGAGACGGTGCCGCGCGACTGATGGTAGGACGTCGTAATGCGGTTTCGAGCCAGAACTCTATCGTCCGATGAGGGGGCCGCGACTTGAAACCATCCGTCCGGCAACCGCACTCCGCAGCGCCCGTTGGTCGCGGCCTCACCCAAGCCGAGGCAGAGTCGCGCCTGGCCGCCGAAGGCTTCAATGAACTGCCCCGCGCGCGCCGTCGCACACCCTTGCGGATCGTGCTGGAGGTCCTGCGCGAACCGATGTTGGCGCTGCTGATCGCGGGGGGTGTGGTCTATCTGCTGCTTGGCAGCCTGGAAGAGGCGCTGGTCCTGCTGGCCTTCGCGTGCCTGTCGGTGGGCATCACCGTGGTCCAGGAGGCGCGGACCGAACGCGTGCTGGAGGCGCTGCGCGATCTGACCAGCCCGCGCGCGCTGGTGATCCGGGGCGGCGAACGGCTGCGGATCGCCGGGCGCGAGGTTGCACGCGGCGACCTGATCGTGCTGGCCGAAGGCGACAGGGTGCCGGCCGACGCGGTGCTTCTGGAGGCGACGGGCCTTTCGGCCGACGAATCCCTGCTGACAGGCGAGGCTGTTCCGGTCCGCAAGCTTGTGGGAACGCCCGATCCAGACACCCGTCCGGGCGGCGAGGATCTGCCCGTGGTCTTCTCGGGCAGCATGATCGTTGGCGGATCGGCCATCGCCGAAGTCACGGCAACGGGGTCTGCCAGCGAGATCGGGAAGATCGGCGCTTCTCTCGCCACGCTGGAGACCGAGACGCCGCACCTGCAGCGCCAGATGCGCAGGCTGGTCATCGGTTTCGCAGCGCTGGGGGGCGCGGTCAGTGTGGCCGTCGTGGTGCTCTATGGTCTGTTGCGCGGCGGCTGGCTGGAAGGCGTGCTGGCGGGCATCGCCGTCGGCATGTCGATGCTGCCCGAGGAATTTCCGATGGTACTAGCCGTCTTCATGGCGATGGGGGCGTGGCGGATTTCCCGCGTCAGGGTGCTGACGCGCCGGGCCTCGGCGATCGAGACGCTGGGCGCGGCCTCGGTGCTGTGCACCGACAAGACCGGCACCCTGACCGAGAACCGCATGACGATCGCCGAACTCCGCCTGCCCGACGGTACGGCGGCGAGGGTCGACGACACGGCCCTTCCCGAGGCATTTCGCGAGCTTGCGGCGGCGGGGGTCATGGCCTCGGCCCCCGAACCGTTCGACCCGATGGAGAAGGCGTTTCATGTGCTGGCCGCAGCAGACCTGCGCCCGGGCGAGACCGTGCCCGGCGCGGGCCGGACGCTGGTGCGCTCCTATCCGCTTGCACCCGACCTGCTCGCCATGTCGCAGGTCTGGGCCAGCGACGGCGTGGGTTGGCAGATCGCCGCCAAGGGCGCGCCCGAGGCGATGGCCGATCTGTGCGGGCTGGATGCTGCCGCCCGCGCCGGGGTCACGGTGCAGGTGAACGACATGGCCGAAGCCGGCCTGCGGGTACTGGGGGTGGCCGAGGCCGCGTTTGCCGGCGCCGATCTGCCGGACAGCCAGCGCGCGTTCGCCTTCCGCTTTCTGGGCCTTGTGGGCCTGGCCGATCCGCTGCGGGCCTCGGTACCCGCGGCGGTGGCGCTGTGCCGCAGCGCAGGCATCCGCGTCATCATGATCACCGGGGATTATCCCGCCACGGCGCAGGCGATTGCGGCGCAGGCGGGATTGCGGGGCGGGCGGGTGATCGACGGGACCGCACTTCAGGCGATGTCGGACGCCGATCTGGCAACCGCCGTGCAGGACGTCACCATCTTCGCCCGCATCATGCCGGAACAGAAACTGCGCATCGTCACCGCACTGAAATCCGCGGGCGCCGTCGTGGCCATGACCGGCGACGGCGTGAACGACGCGCCCTCGCTGAAGGCCGCCGATATCGGCGTGGCCATGGGCGGGCGCGGCACGGACGTGGCACGTGAGGCGGCGTCGATCGTGCTGCTGGATGACGATTTCGGGTCCATCGTGACGACCGTACGACTGGGGCGGCGCATCTACGACAACCTGCGAAAGGCCATGAGCTTCATCCTGGCGGTGCACGTGCCGATCGCCGGACTGGCGCTGATGCCTTTGCTGTTTGGCATGCCGATCCTGTTCGGCCCGATGCACATCGCCTTTCTGGAGATGGTGATCGACCCGGTTTGTTCGCTCGTGTTCGAGGCCGAGACCGAGGAGGACGGCGTGATGGACCGCCCGCCGCGCCCGCCCGCCGAGCCCCTGTTCTCCGTCCCAACCATCCTCTGGAGCGTGGTCCAGGGCGCGATGGTACTGGGAGTCACCGCCACGATCTTCGCGCTTGCCCCCGGTTACGGGCTGGACGCTGATCAGGTGCGCGGCCTCACCTTTGCCGCCCTGGTACTTGGCATCGTGGCGCTGATCTTCGTGGACCGGTCGCTGTCGTCCTCTCTCATCACCGCCATCCGGCGGCCCAACAGGGCACTGGCGGTTGTGCTGCCGATCGTGGCGGTCCTGCTGGCTGTCACCCTGTTCTGGCAGCCCGCCCGCGACCTGTTCGGCTTCGCGGCACTGGACCCGGTCTTCCTGGCCGTCCCGCCGCTTGCAGGGCTGGCCGTGCTGCTGGTGCTCGAAATGGTCAAACCGATCTGGCGGCGGAGCGTCCGCGTGGGCACCATAGTCCAAGGGTAAAAGGCTGCCCGGTTCCTTGCGTCCAAAGCAAAAGCGCGAGCGCAATGCGCGGCGGGCGCGGAGAGGTCCGATGTCGGAGCGGCCGGGGCGCCGGCTCGGGAACGGCGAATGACGGCAAGGCGAAAGCAGGAGGCGGTTCTGCGGGTTCTTCGCGGCGAACCGCTGGAAACCCTGGCGCGGGAACTTCGGGTCACCGTGAAGGAGCTCAGCGGATGGCGGAATGCATTTCTCGAAGCAGGGGCCGAGAGCCTGAAATCCCGTCCGAGGGACGATCGGGACGACCGGATCGCGCTGCTGCAGGCCAAGCTCGGCGCCGTCACTATGGAGTTCGCGCGTCATGAAATCGGTCCGGGGGACCGATTTTAGCAAGAACGAACTGCTTTACGAGAAGGTCGCGCGGATGGAGGGCGGGCGCCCTTTGGGCCGGCGGAGGTCGAGGCGATGAGTGCCGTGCTCTCGATCTCCGGGCGTCGTCGCTACGGGCTTTCTCGCGTCTGCCGGGTCTGGGGTGTTCCTCGCGCCGGCATCTATCGCCGGCGGCGGGTCGCCAACCTGCCCGCGACCCCGCGCCGCCGGCCAGGGCCGCAGGGCCCGATGCCTGATGCCGCCCTGGTGGAGAAGATCCGCACCATTCTGACCGACAGCCCCTTTCACGGCGAGGGCTATCGCAAGGTCTGGGCGCGCCTGCGTCACAAGGGCGAGCGGACCTCGAAGGAACGCGTGCGCCGTCTGATGCGGGAGAACGGTCTCTCGGCGGACACGGGCCGGGCGACGCCGCGCGGGCCGCGGGCTCACGATGGCACGATCATCCCGGAGACGCTCGATACGATGTGGGGCACCGACATGACGGCCACGGTGACGACCGAGCACGGCCAGGTGGCGGTCTTCGTCGCTGTGGACCACTGCTCTGCCGAGTGCGTCGGCATCCATGCCGCGCTGCGCGGTACGCGCCACGAGGCGCTGGAGCCGGTGCGCCAGGGCGTGACGGCCTGCTTCGGCGCTATCGGCAAGGATGTCGCCGTCGGGCTGAGCCTGCGCCACGATCACGGCTCCCAGTACATGTCCCACGACTTCCAGACCGAAATCCGGTGGCTGGGCATCTCGTCCTCGCCGGCCTTCATCCGGGCACCGGAGGGCAACGGCTGCGCTGAGAGATTCATCCGGACCCTCAAGGAAAACCTGTTGTGGGTCAGGACTTTCGACACCGTCGAACAACTCCGCGAGGCGCTGATCGCATTCCGGCAGACCTACAACGAACAATGGCTGATCGAGCGACACGGTCACCGCTCGCCAGCCCAGTTCAGAGGTGACCAGATGGACAGCCAGCCCGTGGCAGCGTAGATGCAAACCGGTGTCTCAGAAACCAGGGGCGGTACACCTTGGCGCAAGTCGCGGCTTGTGCATTGGCGAACGTCCGATTTCCGTTCCATCTAGCCGAGCGCCACTGAATTCGCAGTGCTCAGCCTTGGTTCCGGAAAAAACATGCGATCTTGGTCAGCTTCACCTGCAGGCTGGTCAGCGACCAGTCGGCCTTGGCCTCAGGCATCCCGATGCACAGGAAGGTGGCCAGGTTGTAGGCCAAGGCATTGAGATGCAGCCGCACCTGGTTATCGAGGAACCGCCAGCACGGCATGGCGATAGCCCAAACTCAGCGCTCGTTGCTCTTTGATCTTGGAATGCCCTGTCCCCATTGAATTCTGCTTTCCGGCGGAATGCGGCTCTGGTCGAAGACCCGTGCCGATTTGGTCGCGGACTGCTTCAACTCCTCAAGCGACGCCTTCAACTGCTCCAGCTCAAGATACCCCTGCATGCCTCCCAGACGCTCAAGGAGCGCCACTTAGGCCTTCGCCTCGGACATGCTGACCTCCTTCCCCCTGGCAACGGTCAGAATGGCCTCTCTGGCAGCCTCCACGGCCTCCTGTGGGGTCGTGGTCGATGGTCTGGTTGCCGCTGGTCAAGATTGGAGGATAGGTTCCCACCACCCCGCTATTGGACCAGGCATCAGGCCATGCATTTCCGAACTACCCCGACCTCCTCCAAGGTTCGCCGTGACCAGCAGGTTGGTGCACCAGCGTTTCTCTTGTGGGTTGTTGGGGTCATGGCCCTGATTGAGTTCACCCTCAGCGCTGCCGACGCCGATATTGTCGGTTCACCTTCGTGGCGTTGGGTCGCCTACGGTTTCGGAGCATTTTGGCAGCCATTGATTTCTGGGGACGTCTCGCCGATTTTTCCCGGCCAAACCGCAACGATGTTCGTCACACACGCTTTCTTGCACGGAGGACCAATGCACTTGGTCCTGAACAGCGTCATCCTTCTCGCCCTTGGAAAATACATTTCCGCACGTATTGGTCCCGCCAAGACCATGTTGGTTCTTCTTCTTTCAGCCGTAGGAGGCGGGGTCGCCTTTGGATTTATCTCTACGAGCAGCGCTCCCATGATTGGAGCCTCAGGAGCCGTTTTTGGTTTGATCGGCATCTGGCAGACTTGGGACTATCTCAGCCGCCGAAGGCTTCGACTGTCGATCCAACCCGTTGTGAGCGCAATGTTGGGCTTAATCTTCGCGAACTTTGTCCTTTTTGCCTTTCTCGACGGTGGGCTCGCATGGCAAGCACATCTCGGGGGCTGGGTTGTCGGATGCATCTCGGCGACCACTTTTGTCCGAAACTGAGGGCAAGTTTTCAGGGCTCGGATGACGGCTTCGCGCTCGCAAGCCGCCCTCCATGCCGACCGCAGCATCCCGTAGGAAGGGCGGAGAGCGGGAATTCGCCGCGTGCAGCAGCGATGGCCGTTCAGCGGACATTGCCGCCGATCATCGACTCTGTCTTTCCAACCGCTTTCTGCGCATATGTATGTGCCGACTGCTGATCGCAATGGTTTTTGCGTGGCTTCAGATATCGCTCATATGTATCCGGTCTGTTTGTCGGCGCGCGGGCCGTGACCCTGTTGGAAATACGCACGCACTTTGATCTCATTAGCAGCTCGGCCGACTTGGGGCCAAATGCGCAGTCAGATTCCGGGTGCGTTATCTATCCGTCCCATGCTGTCTCCTTCGCGAACCTCTGTTCGGTGCCGGGCGTCAGATGGCCTCGACAACCGTATTTCCTGGGGTGTCGAAGCCCCGTTTGTACCGCAGAACCGCCCAGGCTATCCGGGCAAGCTTGTTGGCCAGGGCGACCGCCAGCTTGTTGCGATGCATCCGTCGATCCGCTTCCGTGAGCCATGCTCCAAAGCTGAAGTTGGGCCAGTTGTGCGGGCGCAGCAGGATGACCTTGGCCGCCTGGATCAACAACGTTCGCAGGTATCGGCTGCCGCGCTTGGATATCCCGCCAAGGATCGTTTTCCCACCGGTGCTGAATTGTCTTGGAACCAGCCCGAGCCAGGCCGCCATGTGACGCCCGTTGTCGAAGGCTTCTCCCTTCCCAACAGCCGCAACGAGGGCAGTCGAGATGATCGGGCCTATTCCGGGAATAGTTCGCAGATCGCGGCAGTGCGCCTCGTTTTCGCCGATCTCAGCAATCTCCGAGGACACGGCATCAATCCGTTCGTCCAATCGCATCCAATCGCCGTGCAGATCCAGAATGATGTGGCGCATCCGGGGAGAAATCTCGTCTCGCCGCTCGTCGAGCAGTTTCAGCAACGAGTTCCGGACAGCGCGTAGCCCCTTGCGAATGGTGATCCCCTGTTCGATCAGGAATGCCCGGATCTGGTTGACGGTGGCTGTTCGACGGGAGACGAGGCGTGAACGGACCCGGTGCAATGCTGTCTGACGTCAGCACCCCGCGGAGAGATTTAGGGGTTTGAGCAACGGAGGGTTCTGGTTCATCGAAGCCGCCAAGGAGCGAAGATGAAACAGACACCCGGAACATCGAAGGATGCCGCTGACAAGCTGGTCAGGGGGATCAAGCGGAAGACCCGCAAGCATTACTCGGCCGAGGAGAAGATCCGCATCGTGCTGGCTGGACTTCGAGGCGAGGAGAGCATCGCCGCGCTGTGCCGCCGCGAGGGGATCGCCGAGAGCCTCTACTACACCTGGTCGAAAGAGTTCCTCGAGGCCGGCAAGAAACGCCTGGCTGGAGACACTGCCCGTCAGGCGACGGCGCCGGAGGTCAAGGAACTCCGCTCGGAGG
>NZ_SELO01000002.1 GCF_004146235.1 Tropicimonas sp. IMCC6043
CGATCGCTGTATTGCTGCTCGGATGGCGTGCGTGGTCGTGGCGCTGCCGTGACGTACCTGTCCCATAGGGCTTCCTTCCATTCCAGCGAATGGATCGCACCATCAAACCGTGGGATCAAACACCTAGACCGCCCTAAAGGCGGCTTCAGAAGAGAGTCGCTGCATCTTGCGCCAGATCGTGCATGGTTGAGCGCCGAGAAGGTTGGGCATAAACTCAAACCTGTTTTGTTTTGGGGAATGACATGCCAGCGCAGCGGGGCAGTGAAGAAACAGCTCAAATAGCATCTCTTCGCCAGTGGATAAGATTAGCTGTGGTCTATCTCCTAATTCCGCTCATTTTATTGATATGCGGCGGGGACCTCGGTTGGTGGCAGGCGTGGCTCTATTCCATTGTGATCGTCGCCGTTGGATTAGGGGGACGCGTGTGGGCAGAACAGCGACATCCCGGATTGACAGCCGAACGGCAAAACCTTGAAAATTTTCAAAACGCAAAATCCTGGGACAAGGTACTCGCTCCACTGATGGCGGTGAGTATCGGATACCCTGTGGTTATCTTGGCAGGGCTGGACCACCGCTATGTCTGGTCTCCCGAATTTCCACTATGGCTAAATGTCATTGGCTTCTTGTTAATCTCCTCCGGATACGCTTTCGGCGCATGGGCATTGGCAGAGAACCGCTATTTCTACAGCGTAGTGGTCATTCAGACGGATCGAGGACATGTAGTTTGTGACAGCGGTCCGTACCGGTATGTGCGGCATCCGGGTTATGCTGGAAATATTTTTCCACTGTTCGGTATTGTTCTTGCTCTGGGCTCGGCATGGATCTTGATTCCTGCGGCGGTGGCATCGGTCATCTCGGTCTTTAGAACGGCCCTTGAGGACCAGACTTTGCAGGAAGAGTTACCGGGCTATCGGGACTATGCACGTCGGGTGCGCTATCGGTTAATTCCCGGGATATACTGAGAGACCAGAATGGCGGGGGGCCTGGATTAGGAAGCGCGGTTCAACAGAGAGTTGCGCGCAGCCTGCCCAAGCGTTCACTCGCGGTATTTGCCAGATTCCTAGCGGGCCTCGCGCTGTTACTGCAGAGCCTCGAACACCATCTCAGGAATGACCACCTCCCAGGCGTCGCGTTTGAGCGTGTGATAGAAGGCTTCATCCCCGTCTTCTTTGCACCAGCGAAGAATTGCGGCGATCGTCCCTTCGACAAACCGGGTGTTTGGTGGGGGTTGAAAGCTCTTCGCCATACGCCCCAGGCTTCGACCGCTTGCATCCTGAAGATGCCAGCGACCCTGTTCGCAAAGCAGAGAAATCGGGTCGCCAACCCGAGCTTGTGAGATGGCATTGAGAACAGGGTGTCCGGCGCGTTGGCGGCCAGCAAAGGACAGGTCGACCTGGCGTGCCTCGGCAGACTGGAAAAACCGTCTCGGTCCGGGGAGGCCGGCGAGATCGGGCTTCACATGCCGATTGATGATCGAAGGAGACCGCACCGGAAGGTATTCGTGGTTGTCATTGCTCATCACGATAAGGTTTCGCCGCGCGCGAGTCATGGCAACGTAGAACAGCCGTCGTGGGGCATCCTGATCTTCATTGCGAGAAGGACGTTCCCAGCCACCGTCCAAGACGACCACGTCGTCGAATTCCAGCCCCTTGGCGCGATGGGCTGTGAGGAGTTTCAGACCTCGCTGCTCGCCCCAGGAGTCACGGGCCCATTCGGCGAACCATTCGATCACATCAGGTGTTGAGAGGTTTCGCCCGTCGATTTCCCTGGCGAGGAGTCCCAGGCCTTCACCAATACGATCGGTCCAGCGCGAGCTCGGGATAGCATTCAATGTGTTGGTCAGATCGGTCATTGAAACCATCCGGCTATGATCAGCAAGTATTGCTTCGATGAAGGACTGCATTTCGCGCATCCGCCAAAGACCGGGCAGCCGCTCATTGGCCATCTCGACGGGAATCCCGAGCGCTTCGGCAAAGTCCCTCACCGGAGCCAACTTTTGCCAATCGCGCGAGATGATCGCGGCGCGTGACCAGGTCCAGTCGGGGATCAGCCGTGATAGGCGCAGAAGTTCGTCAAGCGCGGCCATCGCCTGTGCGTCATTGCCGGGAGGGCATTCCAGTATCTGCACCCGGCCTTGTGCAACTGGATCTATCGCCGCCATGTCGCCACCCGGCGCCGCACTTCGCCGATCGCTGTTGACGGTAATGTCGCGCCCGATCTTCATCCGCGCCGAAGCGTCTTTGATGACAGCATTCGCCGCCGTGATGATATGACCGGTCGAGCGATAGTTCTCCGTGAGAAAAACCGGTTTGGCCGAATAGTCCTCTTCGAACTGGCGGATGTGTCGAATGGAGGCGCCGGCGAAGGAATAGATGTTCTGGTCGTCGTCTCCCACTGCGAAGAGGGAGAGGCGAAGCTCCGGATCATCGAGGCTTCTGCCAGCCACCGCCGAGATGAGCGCATATTCCTCTGGGCCAACGTCCTGGTATTCGTCGACCAGAATCCATCGGTGGCCCTGAATCAGCGTGTCCCGCAAAGCCTCTGCCGTGGCCTTGTCCAGGCCATCGCCACGTAGGAGCTGCGCCGCGTCCAGGAGTAAGGTCTGAAAATCGGGCTGCGCTGCTCGCGCTGAACCAGCAAAGCTGGCGCCCACCAGCCGCATAGCAAGGGCGTGGATCGTTGACACCGTGACGAAGCGGGCCTCGTCGCCGATCAAACCACGTAAGCGCTCACGGATCTCTGCGGCGGCGTGGCGATTGTAGGCGAGCACCAGAATGCCGTTTGGATCCTCGCGCCGGATCTTGACCAGATAGGCAACACGATGCACCAGCACGCGGGTCTTGCCAGAGCCGGGCCCGGCCAGCACCAGAACGTTTGTCTGCTCGCGATCATCGCGCACGATCTGTTCCTGCGTGCTGTTGCCAAGCGCCCCGACGATTTCTGCCCAGGACTGGCCCGTCGCCTGCCTGCGAAACTCTGTCCCGCGGCCCGGCATCCACCTCCGCATGAACGCTTCTCGCTCCAGAACGAAATAATCGGCCGCCAGTCTTTCGGCCTCGTCCATGCTCTCGAGCCCCTTCTCGGCGTAGGCCGCCATCACATGGGTCTGAATCGTCTGTTCAGTGTAGTGATCTTCGAGCGGTGCAAAGTTCTGGACAGTAAAGCTCCCGCCATTCGGATTCAGGTGTAGGGTCATCGCGGGGCGGAACACCGACAAGCCCTTGCCAAGGGTGACGACCTGCTGCTCGTGGAGCCAAAGAAGCGCCCGATCCATCAGCTTGTTCGGGTCTTTGACCGCACCTCGCAATATGACGTCGCTGGTAATGGCCGCGAGCAGCTCTCCCAAGGTGGTCTCCACCGGAATATCTTTACCGCGCAGTCCCTTCTGCACTTTGCCCACGAGATGCGAGAGCAGACGCTCGGCCCCCTGCCTGCGCAGGTCCGCGGTCTGTTCAACGATCGACCACGAACGTTGCAGGCGAACCATAAGACTGCCACGCGATGCCTTGCGGATGTGGAGATTTCCGCGCCCACCTTCCATGTCGCGCCCGTCTTGTGCGATGCCGCGCAGGAGCGTTTCGACAATATCCGGGCGCACTGCGCTATGGCCATCCTCCCGCAGTACCTGACAGGTGGCCGCGAGGCTGAAAGGTGTGGGGTCTCCGTTGTCGGCGTCCGGAGCCTCTTCTCGCAACTTTGCAATCAGATCGGCCTCAAGCCGAGCTGCACCCTCGAGCCGTGCACGCGAAGCGTTCTCGATGCCCAGATGAACGAAGATCGTGATGTTCGTGTCATCGCTGGCGATGCCCAGGGCTTCCAGATCGGTCAGCGCCTTTCGCAGCGCTGGACCTGTCAAGCCACTCGCGCCGCCAAGGGCATCCGTGGAGATACCCTCGTCCGCGGGCGCGTTGATTATGTGCTGGACGATGCTGAGGAGTTGCCGCCGACGGATGTCCGTGATGTCCGCGCGACCGAGGATCATCTTCACCTGTTCGATGTCGCGTACCAGCAGCGCGGCGGGGAACACCTGCACACGGTTTTCTTCCCGGCGTAGGAGAGTTGCCTCCTCGAGCCAGGCCACGGCCGTCTTGACCCGTGTGTCATCCGTGGCGCTGTCGCGCTGGAAATCGTGATCCTTCTCCTCTTTCACGATCTCACCTGGCGTCGCGACAACTTTGCCGCTCTTGCGCGTTCGGTCATCGAGACGCCGCAGCGCTTTCAGGATCGCGGCGATCTCGTGCCGGGCAAGTCGAGATCGGGCACTCAGGCTGAACTGGCGATCCACGTCTTCCGTGTTGAACAGAAGAACACATCGGGCCGGGTCCCTATCCCGACCTGCGCGGCCAGCCTCCTGAAGGTAGTTTTCGAGCGAGCCGGGTACGTCACCGTGGACTACGAGCCGGATGTCGGGCTTGTCGATCCCCATGCCGAAGGCATTGGTTGCGGCGATGACCCGCAGCTCGCCCACCCGGAATGCTTCTTGGATCTCACGCTTCTCCTCGGCACTGAGACCTGCGTGATAGCGCTCGGCTGCCAGCCCCTGCTGCTTGAGGAACTCCGCTACGCGTTCGGTTGCACTCCGCGTCGCGCAATAGACGACAGCTCCAGAGGCGCCAGTGGCGGGCAATTCCGCCTCCAGTGCGCCGAGGACATCGGCCATCTTGGTGGCGCGCTGGGTCGGCAGCACCTTGAAGCTCAAGTTCGTGCGAGAGGCGCCTCCATCGAGCAGGACAAGCTCCAGTCCAAGGCGTTCGCTGAAATGCCCACGAATGTCCTGAACGACATCGGGCTTTGCGGTGGCGGTCAGGCAGAGGACCGGAGCGACATCATCCCCGGAGCTCTCCTTGATGAAACGGCTGACATAGCGATAGTCGGGCCGGAAATCATGCCCCCATTTCGAGACACAGTGGGCCTCGTCCAGAACCCATAACCCAACCTCACGCTGGGCAAGCACGGAGCGCACCGAAGTGCTGCGCAACTGCTCCGGCGAGATCAGCAGGATCGCGGCATCCCCCAGCCTAACCTTGTCCAGGGCATCGTGGCGTTCAGGCAGCGACAATAGCCCATTGATCGTGACCGCCGACGCGATGCCGGCCCGCGCCAACCCCTGCACCTGGTCGGCCATCAGCGCCACGAGGGGTGAGATGACAACCGTCAGAGCCCCGGTCTTGTCAAACCGGGAGAGTGCGGGGATCTGGTAGCAGATGGATTTGCCAGTACCAGTAGGCAGGATGCCAAGCAGGCTCTCGCCCCCCATCGCGTTTTCGATGATCCGTTCCTGAAGCGGGCGTCCGAACTCGTCGACCGGTTCAGGACGGAAACTCTCGAAGCCAAACCAACGGTTCAGCGCCTGTTTCGGGTCGTTGTTGGTGCGGCAATAGCTGCAATCGCGATCGCCGCAGTTGCTGTCGCGCAGGTCCCGCACGATCCGCGCGGCGTCCCGGAACTGCGCGCGCACCCAGGGCGGCATGACCGAGTCTCCGCCAGCCACCGAAATCCACGATAACGCGTAGGCCAGAGGCCAGCTGAGGCTCGCATCGTCGAGCCGAGCAATAGTGCTCTCCACCATCGCGGAACAAGCCGCGTTCGCGAGCAGCCGCCGGATCGCGGCGTCTGCTTCGTCTTTTCCGGGCTTCGTTGTCCCCCGGATGATTGCAAATAGCCGATCAACGCCGCCGCTCCGGGCATTGCGGGTGCAGAGATAGTGATACGCTGTCAGGGAGTCGGGAGATTGCTCATTGAGCCTTATGAAGGCGTTGATCTGGTTTTCCAGCACCTCAAACACGAGCCTGGCATCAAACTCCGGGTCATTCACGCGCCCGGTCTGCAACCGTCCGTCCTGGTAATGTTTGACGAGGTGGTGGTACGGGTTTCGCGGAAAGGCCAGCGGGTTGAGCCAGAGCGTGTCGATCGGGGCGTTCGCGAGGGCAGCGAGTTTCGGCGCGGCTGCGGTCAGGTAGGGCAGATCGTGGCGGAGGATATTGTGACCGATCACATGGTCGAAATCCTGGCAGAACAAGTCCAGTTGTCGGAGGCCGGCATCGACGGAGGCGTTCACAACCAGGCTCGGCGTGTCAGTATCATACGTCACTGCTGCGAAAGCGAAGATCCGTGCCTTTTCGGGATCAACCTCGAGATCGACTGAAACACAGCGCGCCAGAATCCCGGACTGTATTGTGTTGACGACCGTATCCATGGTCGGGGCGCCGACCTCCTCACTTCAAGTCTCTGAGGATCTTATTTTTTCAGGCAGGAAAGAAAAGTACTTCAATCCGCGCGGCGCAAGGAGTGTGGATCATGAGCCTCAGCGCGCCAGGGGCACGATAGGGACCGCAAGCAACTCGCCACCAGGAAACTCCGACGGTTTTCGGCGTCAGCTTCACGGCAGAAGACCTGCAAACGTCGGTCGCTAAACCATTCGTCAAACGAGCAGATGCCTCGCTTCATCTTAAGAAGCGGGCATTCATTCGGCTGCGGGTCCGTTCACCGCGCATTGCGGACCTCCAAGCAGAGCTCTGCCTTCGCACGCGCAGCAACTCCTGACGCTCGGCGACCGGTCCAATCCCGCCGTTCGGCCGGCTGAAATCAAATGTCTGCTTCGCGCCCCATCTCGGCCGTTCGAGCCAGTTCAAGAATTGTTTGGCAGCGGCGGTTATCCAGCTGTGCGGCCACAAAGCGGGACAAACTACACACGTCTTGGAAAGGCTGCCGTTCCTGGCCGAAGCCGCTCATTTATCCCGCTCTGCTTTGTTCGTGACCATCGAGTGCACCGGATAGACCGTCGGGCTGTTGATGGCGCCGCCGTCGGAGAGCGCATGGCCTTGGTAGACAGGGAAGCCCGCGGGAAAGACGGTGCCCTTCGGCGCCTCTTCGGCAAAAGTGTAGACCGTATTCTCGGGATTGCGTGCGAACCAGTTCGGATTGTCGAACGAGCCGCAGAAGACGCCGGCCGCTTTGGAGAAGTTCTCCCAAGTCATGAACATGGTGCTGTGACAGGCCGGGCATGAGTTCGCCACATCTTCTTGCCGCTGCCCTCAAAAACATTTTCATAGACGTCCGGCGTTCCCGAGAGCAGTTTGGCGTTTTTCCCTGAGGAACGGTGCCATTGTGTTTCCGGCCGCGGCCGTCATCCGCTGGCAGAACCGGCAGCTGCAGATGTAGAACCGCAGCGGCTCGCTCGTGACGGCGAATTTGATGTCTCCGCACAAACATCCCCCTTCGTGTCGCGCATCCATCTGTTCCTCCAATGGCGCTCTGACTCGTCGTTTTTAGCGCCTCAAACCTGGTTGTATTCACCGAAAACGCAGCGCCTCGCGCAGCCTGAGACGGGCGCCGGCGCAGGACAGCCTTTCGTACCCGACCCACTTCAAATCGTGATGCCGGCCCCCAGTGCTCAGAACCTCGACGGGTAGACGTGCATCATGTTTTGGAAGTCCAGTTCGCTCTGGAAAGAGCAAGGACGTAACTCCATCATTTCAAGCAGGAAATCGCGGCGGTCTCGGCTTTCATCCTCGTTGTTCGATTTGTTCGCCGGCGTCCAGAGGACGCGTGCAATCAGGGACAGCAGATTTGCCATCGGCGAAAATCTCGGAGTGCTGGTGAAGGTTATCAGGCTCATGGGGCCACCTTTTCGCAATCTACCTGTCAGTGCGACCGTAGGGGGCGATCGGAAACGATGGTATCCTTCCCGATTTTGTGCTGCTCTAAAAAATGAAGAGCGCGCCCGACAACTGGTCGAATATCAGAGCCTTCCTTGCTGTCGTCCGAACCGGCTCGACACTGGCGGCATCGCGGGAACTTGGCGTTACACAGCCAACAGTCGCCCGCAGGATCGACGAGTTTGAGCATGAGCTCGGACTGACCCTGTTCGATCGCGACACGCGGGGGTTCCACCCGACGCCCCAGGCCAGGAAACTGTTAGAAAACGCGGAGAATGTCGAGGTGGCGGTGCGTTCGTTCGGCACCTTGGCGGCCAAGTTGTCCGACGATGCATCGCAGGTAATCCGGTTTTCGGCACCGGTTGCTGCAATCTCCGACAGGATATACGATGTCATCGCCGAATTCCGCGCTGCTCACCCAGAGACACCGGTCGAAGTGACGCCGACCAATCGATTTGTGGATCTGATGGGCGGCGACGGTGACATCACCCTGCGCATCACGCCGCAGATCAGGGACGACAAACTCATCTGCCGCAAGCTCGGCGTCCTGTCAGGCGGGCTTTACGCTTCCCGTGACTACCCTGGTCCACTGCCTTCGGGCCCGGATCAGTTAGGGCGCCACAAGTTCGCAGTGTTCGACGGTCAGAATGTGCCCCATGCGCTCAACGATTGGTTGCGGGAGCTGATCAGACCGGATCAGGTGGCAGCCAAGTGCTTTGACCTCGGATCGATGGTCGCGACCATTGGGATCGGCGAGGTCCTGGGGCCGTTGCCCAGATCACTCGGCGACAAGACCAAGAACCTGACCGCCTGCTTCCATGCACCCGTCAGCATGTCAGTTCCAGTGTGGATTGTCATTTCTCCGGCTGCGTATCGGCGTCAGAACGTGCGCGCCCTGGCGAAACTGATGGTGAAAAGATACCGGTCGCTGGGATGGTAGGCGGGCGCTCCGTATGAAAGTCCGCTTGCCCGGGATCAGCCGGCGCGTCGCCTTGTTTGCGGATGGGGCAACGGCTCCAAACAGTCCTGCATAGGAGTGACTGCCATAACAGTATCGACAGTATTCCAAGCAGCGTCAGCCGAGTTGCGCGTCTGGTTCGCGGTCCGGATCCACGATAGTCGTGATGCCACTTGAGATGGGGAGGCATTTGCACGTGGGGACAAGGAACGACATAGACGGCCTGATCGGCTTCATTGGCCACGACGACCTTTGGCGTGAGCGTCTGGCCAGCGTCATGGACGAACATCTGTTGCCCGCCATGGAGGAGTTCGAGGTCGATTTCGAGGAACTCGGTGACATCCTTGGTGAGAGTTGGCCGATGGTCTTGTGGGGATGTGCCTTCGAGGATTTCCTCGGCAGGACCTACGATCCGGACGATCAGAACATCGTCGACCTCTATCTCAAGCGTCGGGGTTGGAAGGAAACTGCCCAGAACCGGGCCTATTTCGAGGCTCTGCGGGACGCGCCGGTCAGCCTGTATGAAGTGAGCGCAATCAAACCGGGCGTGTCCATGGTGCTGCGGGATCTTCTGAGCGACGCCGCGCCCGTCACGGTCCGCGAGAAAAGCGCAACACAGATGCTGAAACCGTGGGACCGGATCGCCGTGCGAATCGTCCCGGAACGAGATCACCATGTCATTTCGGGCGCGCTGCTGCCCTTCCCGGCGGAGGCGGTTGACCTCCTGACCGACGTGTTGCGGGACGCCCTGAATCTGGGAAGACGGAAAAAGCTACGCCTCTCGGCCAACCAGCGCCGCCAATGCGCGCCGCTCTTCGCCAATGCCTGGCTCTTCGAAAGCCTGCCGAGGGCGCTCGACATCGAACCCATGCAGCTTGGAAACATCGATGGCGACGAACTGGTGTTCCACGACCTGCGTTTTCCACTGGCCGCGGGTGTGGTTCAGAAAGATGTCGTAGCCCGACTGGCGCGGGTGCCGGCATTTGATCCTGCCGGGCCGAAAGTCTGGAACTGGTTGGTGGCAGAAGGAACGCCCGCCACCAGACCGGCGGGCGGCATCGCCCTTGGTCAGGCGATTTCCGGCGCCACGGTCCTGGGCATGCTGGAGCTGAAGGGGAAGGCGTTGACCCTGTCCGTCAACTCGGCTGCGCGGGCAGACCGGGGCGAGGCCCTGATCATGGACGGACTCGGGGACCTCCTGAAACCGCCACTGACCGCGATCCGGACGGTCCAGCAGATGATGGCCGAGCGCGACGACACCGACGGCCTTCAGAATGAGGACGAGATCCCACCAGAGATCGCCCGGCAGATCGTGCACGACCATCTGGACCGGCATTACCGCGACATACTCGACCAGCCCGTCCCGGCCCTCGGCGACAAGACGCCCCGTCTGGCGACGCGCAGTGCGGCCGGCCGAAAGAAGGTCGTCGAATGGCTGAAACTGATCGAGAACCGGAGTGCAAGCCAACCGGGATCGCCATTGGCCGAGCATGACTTCGGTTGGATGTGGGAGGAACTCGGCGTCGCCGACGAGAGGCAATGACGCCATGACACTGCGTTCGAGGTCGATGATGCGATATCAAGTCACTTTTCGCGCAGGAGAGGAGTTCTGCACTCGTCTCGAAAGCCGGTCCATTGGCGAAGGCGAAACGTGTGAAACGAATCCGCTGGCTGATCAGGAGTCGGAACCCAGACTGGACGACAATGGATCGGTGTCGAGAATCACGGCAAGCGACCGTTCCGAAGCCAGCCTTTGGTGGGCGTCAATTTCCTGGGTGACGGAGCACGACATCCCGCCCGCCAGCCAAACTTGACGTTGGTTCCGTCCAGAGGACTCGTCAAACGTTGATGTGGCGTTGATGTAAAACGCGACATCAAAAACTCGATCGGCCGAAGCCGACTTCAAGTCTTTGATATTGTGTGTGATTTTTGGTTGCGGGGGTAGGATTTGAACCTACGACCTTCAGGTTATGAGCCTGACGAGCTACCGGGCTGCTCCACCCCGCGCCAAGAGCGGCTTACCTAGACCTGCTTCGATCGGGCCGCAAGAGCAAAATCGACAGGGCCATCAAAAAATCTTTAGAGCCTCGAACACCCTTTGGTGGCCGACCTTTGGAGGCACGTTTCGCACGCCCGGCCGATCAAAACTTGCAGGGTGCGTGCCGCTTGGCGCAAGTTCCGACAGGCAGCGGCGTTGGAGGGTCGTCATGAATCTTGGCGGAACCAGAATCGTTACAATCGCGCAATGCGAGTCTGGCTGGACAATAGCGATCGGGACTCCGACCCGCGAAGATTTCCGCACTCGGATCGCCCGAGGCCGATTCGGGCGACTCCGATGGCGCTTTCACATCCCCCGCCCGCGGCCCGTGGTCCTGTCGGCTCGGAGAGCCCGTTTCGCCGGATCCTGCGCTGCCGTCGTCACAACTGTTGCCGGCGCCCGTGATCTCCTTTTGTCGGGACCGAGACGCCAAAAGGCACCGCTTTGATGGGAGCATCCCGGATGTGGACCAATCCGCTCGTCTGGGCCGTATTGGCACTGCTCGTTGTTTTCGGTCTCGTGGGTTGCAACGTCCTCGCTCGGTATTACGGCTTCGGCACTGCCGCGCTGACGCCTGAGCAGCTCTCCGCAAAGCTTCGGCCGAGCTACCGGACTTACCTGCCGGACGGCCCCGGTCCGTTTCCCGCCGCCTTGCTCTTTTCCGGATGCGACGGGCCGAAAGACAACATGGAACGATGGGCGCAGTCGGTCGTCGACCAGGGCTGGGCGGCCGTGATCGTCGATAGCCACGGACCACGCGGTCTCAACGACGCACAGCTTTGGCGGCTGGTCTGCATCGGCCAGATCCTGCCCGGCCCGGAGCGTGCCGGCGATGTTGCCGTTGCAATCGAGGACGCCAGGGCCATGGAGGCCGTCGACCCGGACCGGATCGTCCTGATCGGCGCGTCGCATGGCGGATGGTCTGTGCTCGACATGCTCTCTCTTCACGGCCAGGGTGCGCGGCCGCACAACCTCACCCGTTGGCCCGAAAGCATCCGCGCGCGCGGTCTCGAGGGCATCGCCGGCGTGATCCTGCTCTATCCTTATTGCGGCGTGGCGAGCCAGGTTCGGAGCAACGGCTGGAAGGCGGATGTGCCGGCGCTCTTCCTGCTGGTCAAGGACGACACGATCGTCGACGAGGATTCCTGTATCGACGTGATCGAGCGGATGCGGGCGGCGGGACGGCCGGTCGAGACGCACCTCTTCGAGGGCACGACGCACGGATTCGACCAGGCCGAAAAGAACGCATTCAGCATGCTGGAATTCTCGCCCGAAGCGATCGAGCGGGCCAAGGAGATCACGCGGCGCTTCCTCGCGGACATCGCGGACGGCAGTTGAACGTCGACGGCTTCAGCCGGCCAACAGCCCCGGCCGACTCCCTGCTTGATTTTCCCGGCCGCATTCTGCAAGGCAGTCCGGACCATTTGCGAGGACGCCATGACACGGATCGACGACACTTTCGCGCGGCTGAGAGCCGAAGGGAAAAAGGCCTTCGTCGCCTATGTGATGGCGGGCGACCCCGACTACGAGACCTCGCTCGAGGTGGTGAAGGGCCTGCCCGGCGCCGGCGTCGACATCATCGAGCTCGGCATCCCCTTCACCGACCCGATGGCCGACGGCCCGACGATCCAGCGCGCCGGCCAGCGTGCGCTGGAGGGCGGCCAGACGCTGCAGAAGACGCTCGACCTCGCCACAGCATTCCGCAAAGGCGACCAGACGACGCCGATCGTCGCCATGGGTTATTACAACCCGATCTACAGTCGCGGCGTCGACCGTTTCCTTGCCGACGCACGAGAGGCCGGGATCGATGGGCTGATCGTCGTCGACCTCCCGCCCGAAGAGGATGAAGAGCTCTGCCTGCCGGCCCAGGCCGCGGGGCTCAACTTCATCCGCCTCGCCACCCCGACGACCGACGACAAGCGCCTGCCCAAGGTGCTGCAGAACACGTCCGGTTTCGTGTATTACGTCTCGATCACCGGCATCACCGGCGCCGCCGAGGCGCAGGCAAGCGATGTCGGCCCCGAGGTCGCCCGGATCAAGGCGAAGACCGATCTGCCGGTGATCGTCGGCTTCGGCGTCAACTCGCCGGCGAGGGCCGAAGCAATCGCCGGCGTCGCTGATGGCACCGTCGTCGGCTCGGCCATCGTCAAGCTGATCGGCGAGGGCCGGCCGGTGGCCGAGGTCCTCGACTTCGTGAAGGGCCTCGCCGACGGAGCACACAGGGCCTAGGCGCCGGTCGCACCAGAACGGGCAGGAGGCCGCCGATGCATTCCGATCTTGCCTGCCCGACCTGCCGGGTGCCGCTGACCCGGACCGCCGACGGCGCGTCCCTCGCCTGCTCCGCCTGCGACACTGGCTACCCGATCGTTTCGGGGCGACTTCCCATCCTCGTGCCTGACCCGCTTCGCCATGTCACCGCCGAGCGGCAGGTGCTCGCCGGCTTTGCCGACCAGCATGAGGAGGGCGCGCGGGGCTATGCCGCACTTGCCGGGCGCGGCAGCCTCCGGGCGGAGACGATGCGCGGCATCTCGCACGCGCTGGCCGGGAACGCCGCGCTCCTGCGCGACCTTGCCGGGACATTGCCGGAGGTCGAGACCGAGCCCTTCGCCTACCAGGTACCGCCGGGCGCCGACCTCCTGAACGCGCTGCTCCGCGACTGGGGCGGATCCGCATCCGCCGAGGCGGAAATCGCCGCCACCTTCGAAGCGGTCACCGGCGCGTTCGGAACGGAGACGCCGGGTCGCTGCCTCCTCCTCGGCGCCGGCACGGGCCGGCTGCTCTGCGCCCTCGCCGAGAACCTGCCGGAGATCGTCGGGGTCGACCTCTCGCTCGGCATGGCACTGCTCTATGACCGGCTCTGCGAGACAGGCCGGATCGGATTCCACCACCCGATGGTCGGCAATTTCCGCCGCGCAGAAGACGAGATCCGCCGCCTCGAGGCGCGCCACGCGCTCGCCCCGCGCCGCCCAGCCTATCTCGTCGCCGACGCCGCGCGGCTGCCATTCACAGACGGCCAGTTCGACACCGTGCTCTCGCCCTATTTCACCGACCTGATGCCGCTCTCCCGGCTGCTGCCCGAGATGCGCCGTATCCTGCGCCCGTGCGGGCGCTTCCTGCATTTCGGCCCGCTCGGCTATGCCTTCTCCCCCGGCGAGGAGGAGTATTACGCCGCGGACCAGTTGCCCGATGCCTTCGCGCAATTCGGTTTCCGGATGGGCCCGCAGCGTCACGTCGAGACGAGCTATCTTGCCGACCCGCGCCGTCTCAACCGCCTGGGCTTCGACAACCTGCTCTTCGTGGCGCGTTCAGAGCCCATCGGCGATCGCGACTGACTGCGGGGGAATAAGGCCGGCTTGGCATTGCGATGGCAGTGGCCCGCCGGTAAAGGTCTCACAGCAGTTTCGTGAAGGAGCAAGCGGCATGCCGGTCATCACCAACATTGAGGATCTCAAGACGATTTACCGGCGCCGGGTGCCGAAGATGTTCTACGACTACGCCGAATCCGGCAGCTGGACCGAACAGACCTTTTCCGAAAATGTCTCCGATTTCGCAAAGATCCGCCTGCGCCAGCGGGTGGCCATCGACATGACGGGCCGCTCGACCGCCTCCGAGATGGTCGGCCAGCCGGTCGAAATGCCGGTGGCGCTCGCCCCGGTGGGCCTGCTCGGCATGCAGCATGCCGATGGCGAGATCGCTGCCGCCCGAGCCGCCGAACGCTTCGGTGTGCCCTTCACGCTCTCCACCATGTCGATCTGCTCCATCGAGGACGTGGCAGAGAACACGCGCAAGCCCTTCTGGTTCCAGCTCTACACCATGACCGACGAGGATTTCGTGCGCCGCCTGATCGGCCGCGCGAAGGACGCCGGCTGTTCCGCGCTTGTGATCACACTCGACCTGCAGATGATCGGCCAGCGCCACAAGGATCTCAAGAACGGCCTCTCCGCCCCGCCTAAGCCGACGCTGAAGAACTGGATCGACCTGTCCACCCGCTGGGCTTGGGGTCTCGGCATGCTGGGTACTAAGCGGCGCGAGTTCGGCAATATTGTCGGCCATGCCCAAGGGGTCGAGGACCCCTCGTCGCTCTTCGAATGGACCGCAAAGCAGTTCGACCAGGCGCTTGACTGGAAGAAGGTCGAAAAGCTTATCGAGATGTGGGACGGCAAGGTGATCCTCAAGGGCATCCTCGATCCGGAGGACGCCAGGATGGCCGTCAAGGTCGGTGCCGACGCCATCATCATCTCCAATCATGGCGGCCGTCAGATCGACGGCGCGCTGAGTTCGATCCGCATGCTTCGGCCGATCCTCGACGCGGTGGGCGGCGAGATCGAGGTCCATCTGGATAGCGGCATCCGCTCCGGCCAGGACGTGCTCAAGGCGGTCTCGATGGGCGCACAGGGGTGCTATATCGGCCGCGCCTTCGTTTACGGCCTCGGCGCCAATGGCGAGCAGGGCGTGATCCAGGCGCTGGAGGTGATCCGCAAGGAGCTCGACACCAACATGGCGCTCTGCGGCCGCCGGACGATCGGAGAGCTCGGGCGCGGCGTCCTGCTGATCCCGGAGGATTTCGAAGGTCGCTGGCAACAGGACTGACGACCGCTGAGGGCGACTCGATTCCCGCCCGACCGGGCGGGAAAATCACGAGACAGTCGCCACAATCCGCCCCCCTCGCCCCGGCGAAGCTTCCCTTACGACAGTTACGACCGCTTTCGCGCCGGCCGGCGCGGATTAGTGATCACGCGTTTTCAACCTGCAGACCTCAGACAATGCATTGTTTTCAAATGTGTTTGCGCTCACATATGAAAACAAATTTTCACCATACATGCCTTCCGGGTGAAAACTTTTACAGAAAAATCATTTTTGTGAAAAGACTTATCCGTTTTTTGACGGACGGGGTTAGAGTGCCTTCAAGCCGCGACCAGGGGAGGGGAGCGTCTTGGGGCATTGATGGCCCGGGAAGAAACCTCCGAAAGGTTCGCAGACGCAATTTCAGGGAGGGAAATCCATGACGACCAAGACCAAGGCCCCCGAAATCGGAGCCATCCCAGCCGAATTCGCCAAGAATGCCCATATCGACGAAAAGAAATACGAGGAGATGTATGCCGCCTCGATCACCGACCCGGAGGCGTTCTGGGGAGAGCACGGCAAGCGGCTCGACTGGATCAAGCCCTACACCAAGGTGAAGAACACCTCCTTCGAGCCTGGCAACATTGACATCAAGTGGTTCGAGGACGGCACGCTCAACGTGGCCGCAAACTGTATCGACCGCCACCTCGCGAAGCGCGGCAACCAGACCGCGATCATCTTCGAGCCGGACGATATTCACGAACCGGCGCAGTACATCACCTATCGCCAGCTGCACAATCAGGTCTGCAAGCTCGCCAACGTGCTGGAAGACCTCGGCATCCGCAAGGGTGACCGCGTCGTCATCTATCTGCCGATGATCCCCGAGGCGGCCTACGCAATGCTCGCCTGCGCCCGGATCGGCGCCATCCACTCCATCGTCTTCGCCGGTTTCTCGCCTGAGGCGTTGGCCGCCAGGGTCAACGGCTGCGACGCCAAGCTCATCATCACCGCCGATTACGCCCCGCGTGGCGGCCGCAAGACCCCGCTCAAGTCCAACACCGATGCCGCCCTGCTGCACTGCATCCACGATCCCGAGGTGCTGATGGTCCGCCGGACGCGGGAACAGACCACCTGGGTCGACGGCCGCGACCACGACTACGGCGAGCTGATGCTCGAGGCCGACGAGCACATGGTTCCGGTCGAGATGGAGGCCGAGGATCCGCTCTTCATCCTCTACACCTCCGGCTCCACCGGCCACCCGAAAGGCGTTGTGCATACCACCGGCGGCTATCTCGTCTACGCGGCGATGACACACGAATACACCTTCGACTATCACCCCGGCGATGTCTTCTGGTGCACAGCCGATGTCGGCTGGGTGACAGGCCACAGCTACATCGTTTACGGTCCGCTCGCCAATGGCGCGACCACCGTCATGTTCGAAGGCGTGCCGACCTATCCTGATCCCGGACGTTTCTGGGAAGTGGTCGAGAAGCACAAGGTGAACCAGTTCTACACCGCGCCGACCGCGATCCGCGCTCTGATGGGCAAGGGCACGGAGTGGGTCGAGAAACACGATCTCTCTTCGCTCAAGCTGCTGGGGTCTGTCGGCGAACCGATCAACCCGGAAGCCTGGAACTGGTACAACGAGAATGTCGGCAAAGGGAAATGCCCGATCGTCGACACCTTCTGGCAAACCGAGACCGGCGGCCACATGATCACGCCGCTGCCCGGCGCTCATAAAGCGAAGCCCGGCTCGGCCACCAAGCCCTTCTTCGGAGTCCAACCGGTGGTGCTCGACCCGCATTCCGGCACCGAGGTCACCCAGACCGAGGCCGAGGGCGTGCTCTGCATCAAGGATAGCTGGCCGGGGCAGATGCGCGGCGTCTGGGACGATCACGGCCGCTTCGAGAAGACCTATTTCGCGGATTACAAAGGCTACTACTTCTCCGGCGACGGCTGCCGCCGCGACGCGGACGGCTATTACTGGATCACCGGCCGGGTCGACGACGTCATCAACGTCTCCGGCCACCGGATGGGCACGGCGGAGGTCGAGAGCGCGCTGGTGGCGCATGCCAAGGTCGCCGAGGCCGCGGTGGTGGGCTACCCGCATGAGCTGAAGGGTCAGGGCATCTATTGCTACGTCACGCTGATGAACGACGTCGAGCCCAGCGACGAGCTCATGAAGGAACTGCGCATGTGGGTGCGGCACGAGATCGGCCCGATCGCCTCGCCGGATCTCATCCAGTGGGCCCCCGGCCTGCCCAAGACACGCTCCGGCAAGATCATGCGCCGCATCTTGCGCAAGATCGCCGAGAACGATTACGGATCCCTTGGAGACACCTCCACCCTCGCCGACCCTTCCGTGGTCGACGACCTGATCGAGAACCGTATGAACAAGGGATGACGCCATGAGCCCCGAAAACACCCCGCCCGTTCTGATCCTGCTCGGCCCCCCGGGGGCCGGGAAGGGCACCCAGGCCCGCATGCTCGAAGAGAAGTTCGGCCTGGTGCAACTCAGCACGGGCGACCTTCTCCGGGGCGCCGTCGCGGCCGGGACCGATGCCGGAAAGGCCGCGAAGGCCGTGATGGAAGCAGGACAGCTGGTGAGCGACGAGATCGTCATCGCGGTGCTGAAGGATCGCCTCGGCGATGACGACGTGAAGAACGGCATCATCCTCGACGGCTTCCCGCGCACAACCGCGCAGGCGGAAGCGCTGGATGGGCTGCTGGCCGCGCGTGGCCAGAAGATTAATGCCGCGATCAGCCTCGAGGTCGAGGACGACGCGATGGTCGAGCGGATCTCGGGACGCTACACCTGCGCCAATTGCGGCGAGGGCTACCACGACACGTTCAAGAAACCGGAGGTCGAGGGTGTCTGCGACAAGTGTGGCGGCACCGAGTTCAATCGCAGGGCCGACGACAATGCCGAGACCGTGCGCTCGCGGCTCGAAGCCTATCACGCGCAGACCGCACCTCTGATAGAGTTCTACCAGGCGCGTGGCGTTCTCAAGGAGGTCGAAGCCATGGGCGCGATCGACGAGATCGCAGCGAAGCTTGCGGAAATCGTCGAGCAGGCCAAGGCCTGATCGACGGGACGGGCGCCTGGCGGCGCCGGTCCGAGGGGCCACCCGAACATGGCCCAGGGGAAGGACCCCGCCATGCGTGAGGCATGTGCGGGAACGGGAAACTTATGGGAGGACCGCTATGTCGGACAAACCTCAAGCCAATGCGTATTGGGCGGCGAACATCCGTATCGTCACCTGGTGCCTCGTGATCTGGGCTATCGTGCCCTTCGGTTTCGGCATCTTGCTGGAACCGGTGATGCCGGGCTTCGCCTTCTGGGTTGCCCAGCAGGGATCAATCCTCGTCTTCCTGGCAATCATCTTCTTCTACGCCTGGCGGATGAACGCACTCGACCGCGAACACGGCGTCGACGAGCAATAAGAGGGACAGCGGACAGATGGATCAATTCGTACTCAACTGGATCTTTATCGGTGCGAGCTTCGCGCTCTACATCGGTATCGCGATCTGGGCCCGCGCGGGCTCTACGTCGGAATTCTATGCCGCCGGCCGGGGCGTTCACCCCGTCCTGAACGGCATGGCCACCGGCGCCGACTGGATGTCGGCCGCCTCCTTCATCTCCATGGCCGGCCTGATCGCCTTCGTCGGCTATGACAACTCCACCTTCCTGATGGGCTGGACCGGCGGCTACGTGCTGCTGGCGCTGATGCTCGCGCCCTACCTGCGCAAGTTCGGCAAGTTCACTGTTCCCGAGTTCATCGGCGACCGCTTCTACAGCCCGACCGCGCGCCTCGTGGCCGTGATCTGCCTGATCGTCGCCTCGATCACCTATGTGATCGGCCAGATGACGGGCGTTGGCGTGGCCTTCGGCCGCTTCCTCGAGGTGAGCAACACCACGGGCCTGCTGATCGGCGCCGCCGTCGTCTTCGCCTATGCCGTGTTCGGCGGCATGAAGGGCGTCACCTACACCCAGGTGGCCCAGTATGTCGTGCTGATCACCGCCTACACGATCCCGGCGATATTCATCTCGCTCGAACTCACCGGCAACCCGATCCCGGGCCTCGGCCTCTTCGGAACCGAGGTGTCCTCCGGCGAGCCGCTGCTGATGAAGCTCGACCAGCTCGTCACCGAACTCGGCTTCGCCGAATACACGACGCGCAACAGCGACACCCTGAACATGGTTCTGTTCACGCTGTCCCTGATGATCGGCACCGCGGGTCTTCCGCACGTCATCATGCGCTTCTTCACCGTGCCGACCGTCGCCGCCGCGCGCTGGTCCGCCGGCTGGGCGCTGGTCTTCATCGCCCTGCTCTACCTGACGGCCCCGGCCGTTGGCGCGATGGCGCGGCTCAACATCACCAACCAGTTCTGGCCGGACGGCCCGCAGGGTGAAGCGGTGTCGGTCGAGACCATTGCCAACGATCCGGACTACAACTGGATGGCGACCTGGCAGAAGACCGGCCTGCTCGGCTGGGAAGACCTGAACGGTGACGGCAAGATCCAGTACTACAACGACAAGAGCCCGGACATGCAGGCGCGGGCCGAGGCCAACGGCTGGGTCGGCAACGAGCTCACCAAGTTCGACCGCGACATCCTGGTTCTCGCCAACCCGGAGATCGCCAACCTGCCCGGCTGGGTGATCGGTCTCGTCGCAGCCGGCGGCCTCGCCGCGGCGCTGTCGACCGCTGCCGGCCTGCTGCTGGCCATTTCCTCGGCCGTCTCGCACGACCTGATGAAGGGTCAGCTGACACCGAACATGTCGGAAGCCAACGAGCTCCTGTCGGCGCGGGTCGCCATGGCCGTGGCCATCGCTGTCGCGACCTATCTCGGGCTCAACCCGCCGGGCTTCGCCGCACAGACGGTTGCGCTGGCCTTCGGCATCGCGGCGGCGTCGATCTTCCCGGCGCTGATGATGGGGATCTTCTCCAAGCGGGTGAACAACACCGGCGCGGTGGCCGGCATGCTGGTCGGCCTGATCGTGACGGTTGTCTACATCTTCCTGCACAAGGGCTGGTTCTTCATCCCCGGCACCAACAGCTACACCGACGCGGCACCGCTGCTGTTCGGGATCAAGTCGACGTCCTTCGGGGTCATCGGCGCGATCCTCAACTTCGCAACGGCGATCCTGGTCTCCAACGCGACCGAGGAGCCGCCGGCGGAGATCCAGGAGCTGGTCGAAAGCGTCCGCATCCCGCGTGGCGCAGGGGCCGCTGCCGCGGATCACTGATCCCCGAAACGGGCGGGGTCCCAATGCCCCGTCCGCCAAAGGGTGTGAAAACCGGCGCGCCCCTTCGAAAGGAGGGGCGCGCCTTTGCTTCAAGGCAACCGGTTTCCATGGGTGAGACGATGACCGACACGGCGCTTGACCGCGAGACCCGCATCCTGAGGTTTCTCGAACATGTCCACCCCTATGACAGCCTCCGGCGGGAGGTTCTGACACGGGTGGCCGGCGTCTTTCTCGAACGCCTGGCCGGGCCCGGTGAGACGATCTATTCGATCGGCGATCCCGCCGAGGGGCTTTGGCTGATCGAGCATGGCACGGTCGAGATCACCGACGACGCCGGCGCTCCGGTGTCGATCCTCCACGGGCGCAACAGCTTCGGCGAACGCGGTTTGCAGCGCGAGGGTCGTTCACTGACCAACGCGCGCGCCACCGAAGAGACACGTCTTCTGCTGTTGCCGGCCGACGAGTTCAACGAGCTGCTGAAGACCTCGCCGGCCTTCGCCCGCTTCTTTGACCGCGGTCGCGGCACGGCGCGCGAACAGCGGGTCGAGCTTGCCACCCAAAAGATCAGCGACCTGATGGTGCGCACGCCGGTCACGGTGAATGCCGGCACCACGATCCGCGCCGCCGCCGAACGCATGCGCGACACGCGCGTGTCCTGCCTCGCCGTGGTGGACGCGGAGGACCGTCTGGAAGGTATCGTGACCCTGCGCGACATGGCGACCAAGGCGGTGGCGCAGGGCCTCGGCGGTGACACGCCGGTCTCCGAGATCATGACGGCTGACCCGGTAAGCCTCGCGCCCTCGGCGCTCGGCACCGACCTGCTGCACACGATGCTCGAGCGCAAGGTCGGCCATGTGCCGGTGACTGAGGACGGCCGACTCGTCGGCATTCTGACCCAGACTGACCTGACCCGGTTCCAGGCGGTGAGTTCGGCCTCGATGGTGTCGGGCATCGTCGGCGCACAAAGTGCGCGCGAGATGGCCGAGGTCACCGCGGGTCTGCCGCAACTGCTTGCCCATCTGGTCGGCGCCGGAAACCGGCACGAGGTGGTCACGCGGCTGATCACCGACATCGCCGACGCCGTGACCCGCCGCCTGCTGGCGCTGGCCGAAGAACGGCTCGGCGCGCCGCCGGTCGACTATCTCTGGCTCGCCTGTGGTTCCCAGGGACGGCAGGAACAGACCGGCGTCTCGGACCAGGACAACTGCCTCATCCTCGACGATGCGGCGACCCCGGACGACATGGAGTATTTCCGCCGGCTCGCGACCTTTGTCTCCGACGGGCTCGATACCTGCGGCTATTTCCATTGCCCGGGCGACATGATGGCCACGAACCCGCGCTGGTGCCAGCCGCTCGCCATATGGCAGCGCTATTTCCGGGGCTGGATCAACAAGCCCGACCCCGAAGCGCAGATGCTCGCCTCGGTAATGTTCGACCTGCGCCCCATCGGCGGCGCCAAGCACCTGTTCGAGAACCTCCAGGGCGAGACCCTCGCCGCCGCGCACAGGAACTCGATCTTCGTCGGCCACATGATCATGAACTCGCTCAAGCATGTCCCGCCCCTCGGCCTGTTCCGCGGCTTCGCCACGGTGCGTTCGGGCGAGCACAAGAACGAGCTCGATATGAAGATGAACGGCGTCGTCCCCGTTGTCGATCTCGCCCGGATCTATGCGCTTCAGGGCGAGCTGACGCAGGTCAACACGCGCGCCCGGCTGGAAGCGGCCGAGGCGATGGGCACGATCTCGCATTCCGGCGCCCAGGACCTGATCGACGCCTACGACCTGATCGCCGAGACCCGGCTCCGGCGCCAGGCCGAGGAGATCCGCGCGGGCCGAAAGCCCGACAATTTCATGCCGCCCTCCGATCTCTCCGACTTCGAGCGCAGCCATTTGCGCGACGCCTTTGTCGTGGTGCGAACGATGCAATCGGCGGTGGGACAGGGCAAGGGCGTGCTAGGCTAGACCCGGCGTTTTGCCCCATATCGGGGCGTGGGAGGAACGATGTTTCTGGAGCTGATTGCCGCGATTTTCGCAGGAGCCGCTGGCGCGGGGGTCGTCCTGCTGGCCAACCGTCTCATGGGCGGCCGCCTGCCGCGCTGGCTGATGCCCGTAGCCGCAGGCGCGGCGATCCTGCTCTTTGCGATACGGATGGAATATAGCTGGTTCAACCGCACGATCGCGGATTTTCCGGAGAGCGTTGTCGTCACCGAGACCCACCAGGCGCGCGGCTTCTGGCGCCCATGGACCTACATATTCCCTCTCACTGACCGTTTCGTGGCCGTGGATACCGCCGCACTGCGCCTCAATCCGGACGTTCCGGACCAGCGCATGGCGGATTTCCTTTTCTTCGGCCGCTGGCAACCGGCGCGGACGATGCCGATGGTCGTGGATTGCGCGGCGCGCCGCGGCGCACCGCTCGGCGAGAGCGTGACGTTCGAGTCCTCGGGCGCAGTTGCGGAGGCGCAATGGGCCCCGATCCCGGAGGGCGACACAACCTTCGAGGCCATCTGTAAGGAGGTCAGGCCATGACCGGTGGCGGCGCTTCAACCCGTATCCTGCTCGTCGAGGACGAGGACAATATCGCACTCGCACTCGCGCATGTGCTTGCCCGCGAAGGCTGGGTGGCGCAACGTGTGCCGGATGGCGAGGCCGCCCTGGAAGCGATGCGCTCGGAGCCGCCGGATCTCGTGCTGCTCGACGTCATGCTGCCCGGCATGTCGGGTTACGAGGTCTGCCAGGCAATCCGGCTCGAGCCGGAGCTAGCGGGGGTGAAGATCCTGATGATGACGGCGCGGGGGAATGCGATGGAGCGGCGCAAGGGGCTGGCGCTCGGCGCCGACGGGTTCATCGCCAAGCCGTTCGACCTGTCAGAGCTGATGGAGACGGCGCGGCGGCTCCTGTCAAGCGCATCGGAGGCCTCCGATGCATGAGTGGCTGGCGCGCCGGCTCAGCCTGCGCCTCAGAGTGTTTCTGTTCTTCGCGTTAGTGGCCCTCGGCGGACTCGCGGCGGTGGTCGTGGGTCTCTGGGCCGGCTATCGGAGGGTGCCCGAGGCGGGGCTGGAAAGCGGCTTCGTCTTCGCGGGGCTGATCGCCTGTGCCGGCATTCTCGCGCTGGTTGTGTGGGTCTGGTTCCTCTTTGACGAGAACGTCGCGAAGGCGATCCAGAAGCTCGCCGGCGGGCTGCGGGCGCGCGCCCATGCAGATATCGCCGAGGATCTGGACCACCAGCCGGCCCGCTACCTGGGCGACCTCGCCCCCGCCGCACAAGCGATCAGCGGCTCTCTGGCGGCGACCAAGAACGCGCTGGCCGAGGCCGTCGAGCGCGAAACCACCCGCCTCGCGGTGGAGAACGCGCGCCTCCAGGCGCTGCTCGGCGATGTTCCTGCGGGCGTGCTGCTCTGCACCTCCGACCATCAGATTGTCTTCTACAACGGCAATGCGCAGGCCGTGCTCTCCGGAGAGGTGTCCGCCGGGCTCGACCGGTCCCTGCTCGACTATCTGAGCCCCGGCCCGATCCGGCGCGCCTACGAGCGGCTCAACGCCTCCGAGGATCCCGATGCGGCGAGCGACCTGCTCTGCGCCGGCATGCAGTCCGGCGAAGTTCTGGCCGGCCGCATGCGGCTCGTCCACCTGCCGCAACGCAGCGCCGGTGACCCGGGCTACGTGCTGACCCTGCGCGACGTTACGACCGACCTGGCGCTGCATTCGGGCCGCGAAGAGCTTCTGGAGGAGGTCTTCGACCGCGTTCGCCGCCCGGCCGCCAACCTTCAGACCGTGCTCGACGCCGATGCGGAAGCCACCGGCAACGGCCGCGCCGCGCTGCTGGGCGAGGTCGGCGCGCTTACCCATGCGATCACCGATCTCAGCAAGCGTTATGATGCCGCGCGCGGCGGCTGGTGGCCGATGGAGGAGATCCGCTCCAGCGAACTCGTCGACAGCGTCGTGGCACTCTGCGCCCGCGAGGGGATCACGCTCATCGCCGATGCCGAGCGGCTGATGCTGCGCTGCGACGCATTCCAGCTTGTGGCGCTGCTCACGCATCTCGTCGAGCGACTGGCAAACGTGATCCGCGCAAAGGCGATCTCTCTGCGGATCGCCGAGGAGGAGGACGGCGGCGCGCTGATCACCATCGGCTGGTTCGGCAACGTCCTGCAGGTCGGCCTGCTGGAGGGCTGGCTCGACGTGCCGCTCGAAGTCGGGCTGGCCAACGTGACCGGCCGCAGCGTGCTCGCGACACATGCGACCGAGGCCTGGCCCGAACTCGGCGCGGCACAGCGGGCGCTGCTGCGCATTCCACTTCCGCGCATCGCACCCCCGATCGAGACAAGTCAGGCACGTGCCCGCCGCGCGGCAATCTACGATTTCGACCTGATGAACCGCGCTCCGACCGGCGCGCTGGCTGAGACACCGCTCCGCGAGCTCACCTGCGTTGTCTTCGACACCGAGACCACCGGGCTCCTGCCCTCCTCGGGCGACGAGATCGTGCAAATTGCCGCCCTCCGGCTGATCGGCGGCAAGCGGATCCCGGGCGAGACCTTCGAGAGCCTGGTCAACCCCGGGCGGCCGATCCCCGCCAGCGCAACCGAGGTTCACCACGTCACGGACGCGATGGTGGCCGATGCGCCGACCATTGCCGACGTCGGCCGCCGCTTCCATGCCTTCGCCCATGACGCGGTGCTGGTGGCGCACAACGCGCCGTTCGACCTCGAGTTCCTGCGGCGGCACGAGACGGATATCGGCAAGTGCTTCGACCACCCCGTGCTCGACACGGTGCTGCTCTCGGCGGTGGTGTTCGGACAGTCGGAAACCCACACGCTCGACGCCTTGACCGAGCGGCTGGGCATCGTGATCCCACCCGAGGCGCGCCACACCGCGATGGGCGACACGATCGCCACCGCGGCGGCGCTGGAAATGATGATCCCGATGCTCGAGGGACAGGGCCTCAGGACATTCGGCGAGGTCATCGCCGCCGTGCGGCGGCACTCCCGGCTCCTGAAAGACGCCAACAGCCCCGACGCGCTCGAGCGTTAGGCGGCCGCGGACAACCGTGCCGTCGTCGGGCCGGAGCGTGGCCCAAAGCACGAAACCGCTTCTGCGGCGGGCGCCGACCTATGCGATGTGCCAATCCGGGGAGGCGGCGACCAGTTCCACGGTATTGCCGTCCGGGTCGCGCGTGAAAAGGCCCCGCCAGCCAGCCCAGGAGAATGTCTCGAACCGGCCATCGAGGCCCTCCTCTTGGAGCCGGGCTGCGGCGGCCTCTTGTTCCTCCCATGGCAGGCTGAGCGCGAGATGATGCAACGACGACCGGAGTCCGGCCTGAACAGGCTGCTCCGCGTCGCCGGTGGACATCGAGACGCCGCGCGTCCCGGAGGAGAACAGCGCAAGCACCGCGACATGCCCGCCAAAGCTTTCGCCCAGACGGTAGAATACGATCCCGTCGCCATACCCTCCCCGCGCGCCGGGCTGGACCCGCGCGAGACCCAGAACGCGACCGTAGAAATCCTGCATCGCTTCGAAATCGAGACAGCGGATCGCGATCTCGGCCAGGGCACGGGGGTGAAAGGGCCGATCCATCATCTCTGTCATTTTGCGGCCTTTGCGTAGGGGGACATCCAGGCGCGGCCCCGGGAGGAAGAAGCGCCGTCGCCGCGATAGACCATCTCGACCGCTTGGACAAATCCCAGTCAGGCGACGCGGCCAAGACAAGGCCGACACTCCTGATAAGGACTCAATACCTCTGCGTCCCCCCTAACCCGGTTTCTCCAGCTCCACTCGCAGGCCGACACCGCATCGGCCCCGCGATGGTCACGCTCAGGGGCGGACCAGGGTTCCGAAGATCCGTTTGCTGTGCTCTTCGAGATAGATCCTGAGCCAGGGCGTGAACCGCTCGGGGCGGCGGCGGACCTCTGCGGCGAGATCGTAAAAACCCACCCATTCGACCTGGCTGACCTCGGCCGGATCAGGCTCGACCTTGATCTTGCTGCCGGCCATGGCGAGGAAGATGTCGACCACCTCGTGCTCGACCATCCCGCCGCCCACATCGGCGCGGTATTCGACGCGGTCGCGATGCGCCGGCCAGAGCCCGGTGATCCCCAGTTCCTCCCGCAGGCGCCGCACCGCGCAATCGGCAGCCGATTCGTTCCAGCGGGGATGGGTACAGCAGGTATTCGCCCAGAGCCCGCCGGAATGGTATTTCTCCCGCGCCCGCCGCTGTAGCAGCACGTTCTGCCCGTCCATCACGAAGACCGACACCGCCTTGTGGCGGAGCCCCCTGCGGTGCACCTCCAGCTTCTCAACTGGTTGGAGGGTCCCGTCGACCCATGCTGGAATCATCTCGTCGGTCATCGGTGTCCAGTCCGGGCGTTGAATTTTGCGGCCCTGGAACGGCTCGGATTGCGTGGTCGGCACGCCCGGCGGCGGCGCGGGCGTACCTGGGCCGATGTAAGCGCCGTTCCGGAAACACCGCACCTCGACATGGTGACACAGGTAAAACCCCGCTGCGTCATGCCGCCAGCGCGCCAGCGATTGCTAGCGGATTCCGCGCCTCAGGCGCGCGAACGGACCCCGTCAGCGCCTTGTGAGGACGCATTCTGCGGCGATTTGCCCTCCCTACAGGGGAGATGCGCGCCCGACCCGCCCGGGTGACTCCGCGCGCGATGCGGCTTGTAATCCTGCGTCGCAGCGCGTATGTGCGGCGCCTGAACCCGATCACCCGACAGGCAGGACACCAGATGGCCAACCCCCTTCAGTTCATGCAGCAGGTGCGCACCGAAGTCGGCAAGGTGGTCTGGCCGACCCGGCGCGAGGTGTTCCTGACGACGATGATGGTGCTGGCGCTGGCGACCATGACGGCGATCTTCTTCTTCCTCGTCGACCTGCTCATCCGCCAGGGCCTGCAATTCGTCCTCGGGCTGTTCGGCTGAGCGCGCGGGCGCGCAGGCGCCGCACAAGGCACTTGAATCCCCTCGCCCACGGGGGTAATGCGAGCCAACTCTCCCCAGCCGGCGTGCATCGATTCGGGTCGCACGCCGCTTTTCGTTTGGGGAGGCGACAGCGCCGCAACGGCGTTTCGGAACGGAATACCCGGCCCTGCGCCGGCACAGGATGAAGGCAAGGCACGGCAGATGGCGAAGCGTTGGTACTCGGTGAGCGTCCTCTCGAATTTCGAGAAGAAGATCGCCGAACAGATCCGTCACGACGTGGCCCAGGCCGGTCTCGAGGAAGAGATCGACGAGGTGCTGGTGCCGACCGAGGAGGTCATCGAAGTGCGCCGCGGCAAGAAGGTGACCGCCGAGCGCCGCTTCATGCCGGGCTACGTGCTGGTGCACATGGAGATGACCGACAAGGGGTATCACCTGATCAACTCGATCAACCGGGTGACAGGGTTCCTCGGCCCCCAGGGTCGGCCGATGCCGATGCGCGACGCCGAGGTGAACCAGATTCTCAACCGCGTCGAGGAAGGTGCCGAGGCGCCGCGTTCGCTCATCTCGTACGAGATCGGCGAGACCGTTAGCGTGACCGACGGGCCCTTCGAGGGCTTTTCGGGCATGGTCGAGGACGTCGATGAGGACAACAACCGCCTGAAGGTAATGGTGTCGATCTTCGGCCGGGCCACCCCGGTCGAGCTGGAATTCGCGCAGGTCTCCAAGGAGAGCTGAGCGGACGGCGGGCCCTGCCCGCCCGCGGCCGAAGCGCCGCATCGCAACGTGGGAGGCCGCCCGGGCGCGCCCGGGACCTGACCACGGCAACATAGGAAAGGGCCATGGACGCGTCCGCGGCCCGTTGTGAGAAGGAGAGGCCAGATGGCCAAGAAACTCGCAGGCAAGATGAAGCTGCAGGTGCCCGCCGGGCAGGCGAACCCTTCCCCGCCCGTGGGCCCCGCCCTCGGTCAGCGCGGCATCAACATCATGGAATTCTGCAAGGCGTTCAACGCCAAGACGCAGGACATGGATCCCGGTGCGCCCTGCCCGACCGTGATCACCTATTACCAGGACAAGTCCTTCACGATGGACATCAAGACGCCGCCGGCGTCCTACTTCCTCAAGAAGGCCGCAAAGAAGAAATCCGGCGCCAACAACCCGGGCAAGGAGACCGTCGGCACGGTCACTGCGGCCCAGGTCAAGGAGATCGCCGAGGCCAAGATGAAGGACCTGAACGCCAACGACGTCGAGGCGGCGATGCAGATCATCCTCGGCTCGGCACGGTCGATGGGCATCGAGGTGAAGGGGTAAATCATGGCAAAGCTTGGAAAACGTACCCGCACCGCGCGTGAAGCCTTCGCCGGCAAGGAGAACCTGAAGCTCGAGGAGGCTGTCGCCCTCGTCAAGGGCAACGCCAAGGCGAAGTTCGACGAGACCATCGAGATCGCGATGAACCTCGGTGTGGACACGCGTCACGCCGACCAGATGGTCCGCGGCACTGTGGTGCTGCCGAATGGCACCGGCAAGACCGTGCGCGTGGCCGTTTTTGCCCGCGGCGAGAAGGCCGACGAGGCCAAGGCCGCCGGTGCTGACATCGTGGGCGCCGAGGACCTGATGGAAACCATCCAGGGCGGCACCATTGAGTTCGACCGTTGCATTGCGACGCCGGACATGATGCCGATCGTCGGCCGTCTGGGTAAGATCCTCGGCCCGCGCAACCTGATGCCGAACCCCAAGGTCGGAACCGTGACCCCCGACGTCACCGCGGCCGTCCAGGCGGCCAAGGGTGGCGAGGTGCAGTTCCGTGCCGAGAAGGGCGGCGTCGTGCATGCCGGCGTTGGCAAGGCTAGCTTCGACGAGGCGAAACTAGTCGAGAACGTCAAGGCGTTCTGCGACGCGGTCGCCAAGGCCAAACCCTCGGGCGCCAAGGGCACCTACATGAAGAAGATCTCGCTCAGCTCCTCGATGGGCCCTGGCGTGACCATCGACGTGGCTGCCACGACCGAGCACTGAATCCGGCCCCGATGCCGGACCGGAAGGGCGCCTTTGGGCGCCCTTTTTCGTGTCAGCAATACGGTCCCACGACGAAACCGAGTTTCGTCACGGTATCTCGGTAGAATTTGCGGAGTCCGGATCAGACCTCGACCAGTTCGTAGTGCCGGATCATCCGCGACTCGACGAGCTCGGCTTCGGCCGGGTCGATATGCGGGCTCTGGTAGTCATCGCCGACGAACGCCTTGAGCGCGTCAAGATCGCGCCAGACCATCACGAAGCTGAAATCCCGCGGGCTTTCGGGCCGGGGCGCTCCGGGAAGGATCGAGACGATCCCGTCGGTCGCAAGCATCATCGGGATCGCCGTGTCGAAAAAGAACTTGGCGAATTCGTCCTCCTTGCCGGGCCGGGTGATGACCTGGAATACGCGCATGATCATACAGTCCACCTCCTGTGGTCTGAATCTCGACCGCCTCCCCACCGTCAGTACGCCGCGATGGGCGCCTGTACCATCCTAGCACGTTCCTTGACTGGCGGAGCCGGGCGGATGCCTGCCGCCTTCGCAGATGCCCGCCGCTCGGTGCTATGCGGCACCGCGGGAAACCGTTAGTCTCCCGTCCGAGCAGTCACCGAAAAAAGGGCAATCCAATGATCCTCTCCCGGCGAACAGCATTTCTCGGCATGAGCGCCGCCTTGCTTTCCGCCTGCAACAGCAGCGGATCCGCGGTGTCACGCGCGGCCCCAACGCGTGTCCGCGCGGTCCCCAACCCGGCCTTCGATGCCTGGGTCGTCGCCTTCAAGCCGCGCGCAGCGGCCAATGGCATCAGTCAGGCGACGATCGACCGCGCCTTCCGCAATGTGGGCTACCTTCCCGACGTGATCGAGAAGGACCGCAACCAGACCGAGTTCAACCGCACGCTCGAAGATTATTTCGCGATTGCCGCCTCCGACGAGCGCATCCGCATGGGCAAGCAGGCACTGAACCGGCAGGCAGCGACGCTCGCCGCAGTCGAGGCGCGTTACGGCGTCGAGCCACAGGTCGTCACGGCGGTGTGGGGGCTTGAAAGCAAATACGGCACGCGCCGCGGCGACATCCCGGTCATCTCATCGCTCTCGACGCTCTCCTATGACGGCCGGCGCGGCGCCTTCATGGAAAAACAGCTGATGGCGGCGCTGCGCATCCTGCAGCGCGGCGACACGACACCAGAGAACATGCTGGGAAGCTGGGCCGGCGCGATGGGGCACACGCAGTTCATTCCCACCAGCTTCGAAGCCTTCGCTGTCGATTTCAACGGCGACGGGCGGCGCGACATCTGGTCCGACGACCCGACCGACGCGCTCGCTTCGACTGCCGCCTATCTGAACCGGAACGGCTGGCGGCGCGGCCAGCCCTGGGGCCTCGAGGTGCGCCTGCCGGCCGGTTTCGCGGGCCCCACCGGCCGCGGCAACCGCCGCAGCGTTGCCGCCTGGACCGCGGCAGGAGTGACCGACATGGACGGCCGCGCGCTCCCGGACCACGGCGCAGGCGCGATCCTCGCGCCCGAAGGGCTTGGCGGACCGGCCTTCCTGGTGTTCGGAAACTTTAACGTCATCCTGACCTACAACAATGCCGAAAGCTACGCGCTCGGCGTCGGCCATCTCTCGGACCGGATCCTCGGCAAGCCGCCGATCCGGGGGACATTCGCGCCAGACCGCAACGGGATGACGCTCGACGACCGCAAGGACCTGCAACGACGCCTGAACGCCAAGGGCTACGATGTCGGCGAACCCGACGGAGTGATCGGCAGCAAGACAGAAGAGGCAATTTCAGCCTATCAGACGGCCAACGGGCTCGCCGTCACGGGACAACCGTCGATGGCCCTGCTCGCGCGGCTGCGCTGAGAAACGAAAAAAAGGGAATAGGGACATGGCAACCATTTTCGGACTGAGCGGCAGCCTCCGCCGCGCGTCATTCAACGCCGGGCTGCTTCGGACGGCCGCCGAGGTCATGCCGAACGGATCGGAACTCACCATCGGCACCATCGCGGGTGTGCCGCTCTACGACGCGGATCTTGAGGCAGAAGGAACGCCGCCTGTCGTGCTCACTTTGCGCGACAGGATCGCGGCGGCAGACGGCCTTCTCCTGGCGACACCGGAATACAATGGCGGCATCCCCGGTGTCTTCAAGAACGCGCTCGACTGGATCGGCAGCGGCCCGGGCGCGAAGATCTTCGATGGGAAGCCCGTCGCCGTCATCGGCGCCTCGCCGATGGGATTCGGGACGCTGTCGGCTCAAACGGCCTGGCTGCCGATCCTCCGGGCATTGAAGGCGGACCAGTGGCACGGGGGACGGCTCACCGTCTCGGGAGCACGCAAGCTTTTCGACGCGGACGGCAACCTGACCGATGACGAGACGCGCGAAAAACTGCGCGGGTTTCTCGAAGGGTTCGTTGCATCGCTGTAGCCGCGTCCGCCGCACGGCCAAAGAGCGCCACGCCCCTTGTCCAACGGTGCTCCGGACACAAGCGGCGGCATAATCCTTCGTCCAGATCGCCCGATCTGCCCCTTTGTCGAATTGGTGGCGGTGGCCGGTGCCGGCAGGCTTGGCGCAATCTGGTTCTGAAAAAAGGAGACGATCCGATGGAGAGAAAGACGACAGCCCGCGGGACTTGGGCCTGCCTCAAAGCCGGCACCATTCTGGTGGCCACCTTTGTCGCTGTGATGCCGGCCCTAGCTGAGACGCCGGTGGAGGCGACCGTTCGGCAACTGCGTGAACAGGGTTTCCAGCGGATCGAGATCAAGCGCACGATGCTCGGACGTACCAAGATCGAAGCCGTCCGCGGTGATTTCGAGCGTGAGATTGTGATCGGAGGCTCCGGGCGGATCCTGAAGGACGAGGTCGAGCGGGATAGTGACCGCGGCAGGTCTGACCGATCCGCGAGCAGCGGCGGGCGCGATGACGACCGGAGTGATAGCCGCGATGACGGCCGCGACGATGATCGGGACGACGATCACGGCGGAAATTCCAGCGATGACAGCAGCGACGACCGGGACGACGATCGTGATGATGATCGCGACGACGACCGAAACGACGATCGTGACGACGACAGCAATGACGATCATGGCGATGACAGCGATGATGGTCGCGACGACGACCGGGGTGACGACCGGGACGATGACAGCCATGATGACGGGGACGATCACGATGACGAGGATGATGACGATTCGTGAACGAATCTCCTGACACCGACGCAACGCTGCCGGCCGCCACACCCGTGGCAGCCGGCGGTCGGACTCTGGCAAGCCTGTTGTCGGTTGCGCTCGGCATTCAACTCGCCGCGCTGCTGCTGTTCCTTTTCGACTTCGCGGGAACAGTTCTGGACCTTCACGGATTCACTCTCTCTTGGGAGATGCACGAGGTGGTCGAGTTGTTGGCAATCGTCAGCATGGCGACGGGCTCCGCGATCACTCTGCGCCTGCTTTGGCAGTCGCAGCGCCGGACGGAGCGCGTCGAGGAGCAGCTCGGACTTGCATCCGCGTCCTTCCACTCGGTCCTGCTCGACCGGTTCGATCACTGGGGTCTGACCGCGGCCGAGCAGGAAGTGGCGATCCTCATCGTCAAGGGCTGCACGATTGCCGAGATCGCCAGGGAGCTGGGAAAAAGCGAAGGCACGATCAAGGCACAGAACTCATCGATCTACCAGAAGTCGGGCCTCTCCGGACGCGTGCAGTTCGTCAGCTATTTCATCGAGTTGCTGACCGAGCCGCTCTGAGCGCGGAGCAGCGGAGGACCGATTGCGCTTGGCAAGGCCCGGGGAAGCCGGTAATGGGACATCTCGCAAACCAGCGTGCGATTCGTCGCGCGCTGTCTTGCGTTTCGTCCAAGACGGCGGGTGGCTCCGCTCTCGAAACGGAGCCATAAATCCTGCCTGAGACGGGATACGACAAGATTGGCCGAGGGACTGACCTCGGGCGGTTTGGCGCAGCCCCGTATTACGGACCTGAACGCCGGAGCAATCCGGCAAACTTGAGCCGGGGGGCGCAAGTTCCCCACACTTGGAGTGAAACTGTGGATAGAGCCCAGAAAGAGAAAGTGGTCGAGGAACTCGGCCAGATCTTCGAAAGCTCTGGCGTCGTGGTGGTTGCCCGCTACGAAGGTCTCACGGTTGCCGAGATGCAGGATCTTCGTGCTCGCGCCCGCGGCGCCGAAGCTTCCGTGCGCGTCGCCAAGAACAGGCTCGCCAAGATCGCCCTCGAGGACAAGCCCTGCGCAAGCATCGGCGAGTATCTGACGGGGATGACCGTTCTCACCTTCTCCGAGGATCCTGTGGCTGCGGCCAAGGTTGCCGAGGGTTTCGCCAAGGACAACAAGAAGTTCGAAATCCTTGGCGGGGCTATGGGAGAGAACGCCCTGGACCGTGCTGGTGTCGAGGCCGTGTCGAAAATGCCGTCGCGCGAGGAGCTCATCGCTTCCATCGCCGGCTGCATCGGCGCGCCTGCATCCAACATCGCCGGGGCCATTGGCGCACCTGCTTCGAACATCGCGAGCATTCTCAGCACCATCGAGGAGCGCGGCGAGGCCGCCTGATCGCGAGACCTTCGTGGAGAGAAATCCTTCGCGTTGGAACACATCTAGGAAAACGGAACCAGAACAATGGCTGATCTGAAGAAACTTGCCGAAGAGATCGTGAACCTCACGCTTCTCGAAGCCCAGGAACTGAAAACCATCCTCAAGGACGAATACGGCATCGAGCCCGCCGCCGGCGGCGCTGTCATGATGGCGGGTCCGGCCGAGGGCGGCGCTGCCGCTGCCGAGGAAGAGAAGACCGAATTCGACGTGATCCTCAAGGCCGCTGGCGACAAGAAGATCAACGTCATCAAGGAAGTCCGCGCCATCACCGGCCTGGGCCTCAAGGAAGCCAAGGAACTCGTCGAGGCCGGCGGCAAGGCCGTCAAGGAGCAAGTCTCCAAGGACGAGGCCGAGGAGATCAAGAAGAAGCTCGAAGAGGCCGGCGCCGAAGTCGAGCTCAAGTGACTTTTGGCGGGCGCGCTCCGGCGCGCCCGTTCCTCCTGTTGTTTCAGAGCATTTCTGCTGTGTCGGCGCGAACCTATTTTTTCGTTATTCCCGAAGCCACGCGGCCTATCGGCGGCGTGAATGTCGCCATCCAAATGGCATCGTATCTACGAAATGCTGGATATGATTGCCATATGCTGCACGCGACAGCGCAGTTCAGTTACCAGTATTTTAGGTCGAATGTTCCGTTCAGCTACCTACCTGAACTCAAGCAAGTGCTGAAGCCGGAGGCCTTAAGAAAAAGGCTAAGATCGCTTCTAAAGAATCCGTCCCTTTTGGTTCGGCTCCCCAGCCATACGGGAAGGGCCAATATTCGACCGCAAGATGTCATCATAGCGCCCGAGTATTTATGCTCCGAGATTGTCCGCGCCTTTCCCGGGAATCCGGTCGTGATACTCGTTCAAGGCATGATGCCCCTAGCGATTGCAAATGGTCGCGAGTTCCGACGGGGCGCGGAAACTGCTCTGAAGAATGTAGCTGCAATTGTTGCCACGTCCCAGGCAACCGCAGAAGCCGCAGAAATGCTGACAGGGCGGTATTGCCACCGGGTGACATTGTGTGTGGGAGAGCACAGCCAAGGGTTTAGCCGGCAGAAAAAGCTTCAGATCGCCTACATGCCGCGAAAGCGGCCGGAACAAATCAGATTCGTGCTCGACTGCCTTCGAAGCGCGCCGGAACTCACAGGCGTCAATTTTGTTCCGATCGATGGTGTCGGACCGAATAGGGTTGACGAAATCCTACGAGAATCGTTGATCTTTCTAAACTTTCCGGACCTCGAAGGATTTGGGCTTCCCGGAGCTGAAGCAATGCTCGCGGGATGCATTGTGGTCGGATATCATGGCGTCGGTGGCGCAGAGTATTTCGATTCTGACAGCGGAATTCCGGTTCCGGAATCGGACATGGTCGCTTTCGTGCGACAAGTCAGGTCGCTGGTCTTGGACTACCGCACGGATCCTATTCCGCTGGACAGGCTGCGCGAGGCTGCATCGAGAAGAATCGCAGAATCCTATTCTCAGACGGTTTTCGAGAAGAGTCTGCGCAGCGTCTGGGCGGAGATCGATGCGGGCTTGCAATCCGCCGCCCCGGCCAATAAATAGAACTACCTGCCCTTCCCGAAGGAACCGTTGTGATTCGTGCAAGCTGCCGCGAGCACTGGATTTGGGTTTCCTCCGGAAGGTCAGGCCGACAAGTCGAGAGGGGTGCTCTGGGAGGTGCCTCGGGAATGGACTTGCGCCGACTGCAATCGGGCACCGACTCCTGCGGCCCAGGCGGGATCGTGCCCAGTTGACAAGGGAAATCCTGTATGCCCGCGACCTATCTCGGCCAAAAACGGCTGCGCAAGTATTATGGCAAGATCCGTGAAGTGCTGGAGATGCCGAACCTCATCGAGGTTCAGAAATCCTCCTACGACCTTTTCCTGAAATCCGGAGACGCGCCCGAGCCGAAAGAGGGCGAGGGCATCATGGGTGTCTTCCAGTCGGTCTTCCCGATCAAGGATTTCAACGAGACCGCCGTTCTCGAATTCGTCCGCTACGAGCTCGAGAAGCCGAAATACGACGTCGAGGAGTGCATGCAGCGCGACATGACCTACAGCGCCCCGCTGAAGGTCACGCTTCGCCTCATCGTGTTCGATGTCGACGAGGATACCGGCGCGAAATCGGTGAAGGACATCAAGGAGCAGGACGTCTTCATGGGCGACATGCCGCTGATGACGCCCAACGGCACCTTCGTCGTCAACGGCACCGAGCGGGTGATCGTCTCCCAGATGCACCGCTCACCCGGCGTCTTCTTCGACCATGACAAGGGCAAGACCCATTCCTCGGGCAAGCTCCTCTTCGCCTGCCGGATCATCCCCTATCGCGGCTCCTGGCTCGATTTCGAGTTCGATGCCAAGGACATGGTCTTTGCCCGCATCGACCGCCGCCGGAAACTGCCAGTGACGACGCTGCTCTATGCGCTCGGCCTCGATCAGGAAGGCATCTGCGACGCCTACTACCAGACGGTCGACTTCAAGCTGGAGAAGAACAAGGGCTGGGTCACCAAGTTCTTCCCCGAGCGTGTCCGCGGCACCCGTCCGACCTATGACCTAGTGGACGCCGCCACGGGCGAAGTGATCTGCGAGGCCGGCAAGAAGGTCACGCCGCGCGCAGTCAAGCAGATCCTCGAAGAAGGCAAGATCACCCAACTCCTGGTGCCGTTCGATCATATCGTCGGCCGCTTCGTCGCCAAGGACATCATCAACGAGGAGACCGGCGCGATCTACGTCGAGGCCGGCGACGAGCTGACTTGGGAGGTCGACAAGGACGGTGACGTGACCGGCGGCACGCTCAAGGAGCTGCTGGACGCGGGCTTCACCGAGATCCCGGTGCTCGACATCGACAACATCAATGTCGGCCCCTACATCCGCAACACCATGGCGATGGACAAGAATATGAACCGGAGCACGGCTCTTCTTGACATCTACCGGGTGATGCGTCCGGGCGAGCCGCCTACCGTCGAGGCCGCCTCGGCCCTGTTCGACAGCCTGTTCTTCGACAGCGAGCGCTACGATCTCTCGGCTGTTGGCCGGGTGAAGATGAACATGCGCCTCGCGCTCGACGCCATGGACACGCAGCGCACGCTCCGCAACGAGGACATCATCGCCTGCATCAAGGCGCTGGTGGAGCTGCGGGACGGCAAGGGCGAGGTGGACGACATCGACCACCTCGGCAACCGTCGCGTCCGCTCGGTCGGCGAGCTGATGGAGAACCAGTACCGCGTCGGCCTGCTGCGCATGGAGCGCGCGATCAAGGAGCGGATGAGCTCGGTCGAGATCGACACGGTGATGCCGCAGGACCTGATTAACGCCAAGCCGGCCGCCGCCGCCGTGCGCGAATTCTTCGGCTCCAGCCAGCTCAGCCAGTTCATGGACCAGACCAACCCGCTCTCCGAAGTGACGCACAAGCGTCGTCTCTCGGCGCTTGGCCCGGGCGGTCTGACCCGCGAGCGCGCGGGCTTCGAGGTGCGCGACGTGCACCCGACCCATTACGGCCGGATGTGCCCGATCGAGACGCCGGAGGGCCCGAATATCGGCCTGATCAACTCGCTGGCCACTTTCGCCCGCGTCAACAAGTACGGCTTCATCGAGACCCCCTACCGGGTGGTCAAGGACGGGCAGGTGACCGACGAGGTCCACTACATGTCCGCCACCGAGGAGATGCGCCACACAGTCGCTCAGGCGAACGCCACGCTCGACGAGGCGGGACGTTTCATGAACGACCTCGTGAACACGCGCCAGTCCGGCGAATACACGATGGCGCCGCGCGAGAACGTGGACCTGATCGACGTCTCGCCGAAACAGCTGGTCTCGGTCGCCGCCTCGTTGATTCCGTTCCTCGAGAATGACGACGCCAACCGGGCGCTGATGGGTTCGAACATGCAGCGTCAGGCGGTGCCGCTCCTGCGCGCCGAGGCGCCGCTTGTCGGCACCGGCATCGAGGGCAAGGTGGCCATCGACTCCGGCGCCGCGATCCAGGCGCGCCGCGCCGGGATTATCGACCAGGTCGATGCGCAGCGGATCGTCGTCCGCGCGACGGAGGATCTCGAGGTCGGCGACCCCGGCGTCGACATTTACCGCCTGCGGAAGTTCCAGCGCTCGAACCAGAACACCTGCATCAACCAGCGTCCGCTGGTGAAGGTGGGCGACACGGTCGTCAAGGGCGAGGTGATCGCCGACGGCCCGTCGACCGACATGGGCGAGCTGGCGCTCGGCAAGAACGTCATCGTCGCGTTCATGCCGTGGAACGGTTACAACTACGAGGACTCGATCCTGATCTCCGAACGGATCGCCAAGGATGACGTCTTCACCTCGGTGCATATCGAGGAATTCGAAGTCGCCGCCCGCGATACCAAGCTCGGGCCCGAAGAGATCACCCGCGACATCCCGAATGTCGGCGAAGAGGCGCTGCGCAACCTCGACGAGGCTGGCATCGTCTACATCGGCGCCGAAGTGGGGCCGGCGGACATTCTCGTGGGCAAGATCACGCCGAAGGGCGAGAGCCCGATGACGCCGGAGGAGAAACTCCTGCGCGCGATCTTCGGCGAAAAGGCCAGCGACGTGCGCGACACCTCGCTCCGACTGCCGCCGGGCGACTTCGGCACGGTCGTGGAGGTCCGGGTCTTCAACCGGCACGGCGTCGAAAAGGACGAGCGCGCGCTGCAAATCGAGCGCGAAGAGGTCGAGCGGTTGGCGCGTGACCGCGATGACGAGTTGGTCATCCTCGAGCGCAACATCTACGCGCGTCTCAAGGACATGATCCTTGGCAAGGTTGCGGTGAAGGGGCCGAAAGGCGTCCCGGCCAATTCCGAAATCACCGAAGGGCTGCTGGAAAGCCTCTCGCGCGGCCAGTGGTGGCAGCTTGCGCTGGCCGAGGAGGCCGATGCCCAGGTGGTCGAAGCGCTCAACGAGCAGTTCGAGGTGCAGAAACGCGCGCTCGAGGCCCGGTTCGAAGACAAGGTCGAAAAAGTCCGCCGCGGCGACGACCTGCCGCCGGGCGTGATGAAGATGGTCAAGGTCTTCATCGCGGTGAAGCGCAAGCTTCAGCCAGGCGACAAGATGGCCGGCCGTCACGGCAACAAGGGCGTGATCAGCCGCGTCGTGCCGATCGAGGACATGCCGTTCCTCGCGGACGGCACGCCGGTCGATTTCGTTCTGAACCCGCTCGGCGTTCCGAGCCGGATGAATGTCGGCCAGATCCTCGAGACCCATATGGGCTGGGCCGCGCGCGGTCTCGGCATCAAGGTCGACGAGGCGCTGGACGAGTATCGCCGGTCGGGCGACCTGACCCCGGTGCGTGAGGCGATGAAGATCGTCTATGGCGATGATGTCTACGAAGAGGGCATTGCCGACATGGACGAGGATCGCCTGGTGGAGGCTGCTGGCCATGTCACCCGCGGCGTGCCGATCGCGACGCCGGTCTTCGACGGGGCGCGCGAAGAGGGCGTCAACGACGCGCTGAAGCGTGCCGGCTTCGACCTTTCCGGACAGTCGGATCTCTACGACGGGCGGACCGGCGAGAAGTTCTCGCGCAAGGTCACGGTGGGCATGAAATACCTGCTCAAGCTGCACCACCTTGTCGACGACAAGATCCACGCGCGGAGCACCGGCCCCTACTCGCTCGTCACCCAGCAGCCGCTCGGTGGTAAGGCGCAGTTCGGCGGTCAGCGTTTCGGGGAGATGGAAGTCTGGGCTCTGGAAGCCTACGGCGCCGCCTATACCCTGCAGGAGATGCTGACGGTGAAGTCGGACGACGTGGCTGGCCGGACCAAGGTCTACGAGTCGATCGTCAAGGGCGAGGACAATTTCGAAGCCGGCGTGCCGGAATCGTTCAACGTGCTCGTCAAGGAAGTGCGCGGCCTCGGCCTCAACATGGAACTCCTGGATGCGGAGGGAGAGGAATAACGGCCTCTCGCCCGAAGCGGGCGGCGTGACCGTCGCCCGGCTCCTCCCTTCTCGCACGATTTCAAGGATTTGAAGATGAACCAGGAACTGACCAACAACCCGTTCAACCCGCTGACGCCGCCGAAGGTCTTTGACGAGATCAAGGTGAGCCTCGCGAGCCCGGAACGGATTCTCTCGTGGTCCTATGGCGAGATCAAGAAGCCCGAGACCATCAACTACAGGACCTTCAAGCCGGAGCGCGACGGCCTGTTCTGCGCCCGGATCTTTGGCCCGATCAAGGATTACGAGTGCCTCTGCGGCAAATATAAGCGCATGAAGTATCGCGGCGTCGTCTGCGAGAAATGCGGCGTGGAGGTCACGCTGCAGAAGGTGCGCCGCGAGCGGATGGGCCATATCGAGCTGGCCGCGCCGGTGGCGCATATCTGGTTCCTGAAGTCGCTGCCCTCCCGCATCGGCCTCATGCTCGACATGACGCTGCGTGATCTGGAGCGGATTCTCTACTTCGAGAACTACGTGGTGATCGAGCCGGGCCTCACCGATCTCGCCTACGGTCAGTTGATGACCGAGGAAGAATTCATGGACGCCCAGGACATGTACGGCATGGACGCCTTCACCGCCAATATCGGCGCCGAGGCGATCCGCGAGATGCTGTCGATGATCGACCTGGAGGCCACCGCCGAACAGCTCCGCGAGGAGCTGAAGGAGGCGACCGGCGAGTTGAAGCCGAAGAAGATCATCAAACGGCTGAAGATCGTCGAGAACTTCATCGAATCCGGCAACCGGCCGGAGTGGATGATCCTCACCGTGGTGCCGGTCATTCCGCCCGAACTGCGCCCGCTGGTGCCGCTCGACGGAGGCCGTTTCGCGACCTCGGACCTCAACGATCTTTATCGTCGCGTCATCAACCGGAACAACCGCCTCAAGCGGCTGATCGAACTGCGCGCGCCGGACATCATCATCCGCAACGAAAAGCGGATGTTGCAGGAATCGGTCGACGCGCTCTTTGACAACGGCCGTCGCGGCCGGGTCATCACCGGGGCCAACAAGCGCCCGCTCAAGTCACTTTCCGACATGCTCAAGGGCAAGCAGGGCCGCTTCCGGCAGAACCTGCTCGGCAAGCGGGTGGACTTCTCAGGCCGCTCGGTGATCGTGACCGGTCCCGAGCTCAAGCTGCACCAGTGCGGTTTGCCCAAGAAGATGGCGCTCGAACTCTTCAAGCCCTTCATCTACTCGCGGCTGGAGGCCAAGGGTCTTTCCTCGACGGTGAAGCAGGCCAAGAAGCTGGTCGAGAAGGAACGCCCCGAGGTCTGGGACATCCTTGACGAGGTGATCCGCGAACACCCGGTGCTGCTGAACCGCGCACCGACGCTGCACCGTCTCGGCATCCAGGCATTCGAACCGATCCTGATCGAGGGCAAGGCGATCCAGCTTCACCCGCTGGTCTGCTCCGCCTTCAACGCCGACTTCGACGGCGACCAGATGGCCGTCCACGTGCCGCTCTCTCTGGAGGCCCAGCTCGAAGCGCGCGTGCTGATGATGTCGACGAACAACGTTCTCAGCCCCGCCAACGGCGCGCCGATCATCGTTCCGTCGCAGGACATGATTCTCGGCCTCTACTACGTCTCGCTCGAGCGCGAGGGGATGAAGGGCGAGGGCATGATCTTCTCGGGCATCGAGGAAGTGATGCACGCGCTTGACGCCGGCGAAGTGCACATGCACGCCAAGATCGAGTGCCGCGTGCCGCAGATCGACGAGCATGGCGAGGAAGTGCAGAAACGCTACAAGACGACGCCCGGCCGGGTGCGGCTCGGCGCGCTCCTGCCGAAGAACGCCAAGGCGCCGTTCGACCTCGTCAACAAACTCCTGAAGAAGGGCGAGGTTCAGAAGGTCATCGACACCGTCTACCGCTATTGCGGCCAGAAGGAGTCGGTCATCTTCTGCGACCAGATCATGTCGATGGGCTTCAAGGAGGCCTTCAAGGGCGGCATCTCTTTCGGCAAGGACGACATGGTCATCCCCGACAACAAGTGGGAGATCGTCGACTCGGTCCGCGAGCAGGTCAAGGATTTCGAACAGCAATACATGGACGGCCTGATCACCCAGGGTGAGAAATACAACAAGGTCGTCGATGCCTGGTCGAAGTGCAACGACCGCGTCACCGAGGCGATGATGTCCACGATCTCGGCCAAGCGGTTCGACGAGAATGGCGCCGAAGAGGAGCCGAACTCGGTCTACATGATGGCCGATTCCAAGGCGCGGGGCTCGGTGACCCAGATGAAGCAGCTCGGCGCCATGCGCGGGCTGATGGCCAAGCCCTCGGGCGAGATCATCGAGACGCCGATCATCTCGAACTTCAAAGAGGGTCTGACCGTGCTGGAGTATTTCAACTCCACCCACGGCGCGCGGAAGGGTCTGTCGGACACCGCCCTGAAGACGGCGAACTCGGGTTACCTGACCCGCCGTCTCGTCGACGTGGCGCAGGACTGCATCGTGCGCGCGCATGATTGCGGCACCGACAACGCGATCACCGCGGAGCCGGCGATCAATGACGGCGAGGTGGTGGCAACGCTCGGCGAGCGCGTGCTCGGCCGGGTGGCGGCCGAAGACATCCTGCGGCCGGGGACCGACGAGGTGATCGTTGCGCGCAACGAGTTGATCGACGAGCGCAAGGCCGACGAGATCGAGCAATCCGGTCTGGTCTCCGTCCGGATGCGTTCGCCGCTCACCTGCGAGGCCGAGGAGGGCGTCTGCGCGATGTGCTACGGGCGCGACCTCGCGCGCGGCACGATGGTGAACCAGGGCGAAGCCGTGGGCATCATCGCGGCGCAGTCGATCGGCGAGCCTGGCACCCAGCTGACGATGCGGACCTTCCACATCGGCGGCGTCGCCCAGGGCGGTCAGCAGTCCTTCCAGGAAGCCAATGGCGAAGGAAAGATCGAGTTCCGCAACGCCAACCTGCTGGAGAATGCCGCCGGCGAGCAGGTCGTGATGGGCCGCAACATGCAGATTGCCATCATCGACGATCATGGCGTGGAGCGCGGCAGCTTCAAGATCGGCTACGGTTCGAAAGTCTTCGTTAAGGACGGCCGGAAGGTCGTGCGCGGCGACAAGCTCTTCGAATGGGACCCCTATACGCTGCCGATCATCGCCGAGAAGGCCGGCACCGCCAAGTTCGTCGACCTGACCTCGGGCATCTCGGTGCGCGACGAGACCGACGAAGCCACCGGCATGACGCAGAAGATCGTCTCCGACTGGCGCTCGGCGCCGAAGGGCAACGAGCTCAAGCCGGAGATCATCATCGTCAATCCGGAAAACGGTGAGCCGATGCGCAATGAGGCGGGTAACCCGGTCACCTACCCGATGTCGGTGGACGCGATTCTCTCGGTTGAGGATGGCGCCTCGGTCCAGGCCGGCGACGTGGTGGCACGGATCCCGCGCGAGGGTGCGAAGACCAAGGACATCACCGGCGGTCTGCCGCGGGTGGCCGAACTCTTCGAAGCGCGGCGTCCGAAGGACCACGCGATCATCGCCGAGGCCGACGGCTACGTGAAGTTCGGGCGCGACTACAAGAACAAGCGCCGGATCTCGATCGTGCCGGCCGACGAAAACCTCGAGCCCGTCGAATACATGGTGCCGAAGGGCAAGCACATCCCGGTGCAGGAAGGCGACTTCGTGCAGAAGGGCGACTACATCATGGACGGCAACCCGGCGCCGCATGACATCCTGTCGATCATGGGTGTCGAGGCGCTCGCCGATTACATGATCGACGAGGTGCAGGACGTCTACCGGCTCCAGGGCGTTAAGATCAACGACAAGCATATCGAGGTGATCGTCCGCCAGATGCTTCAGAAGTGGGAAATCCTCGACTCGGGCGAGACCACGCTGCTGAAGGGCGAGCATGTCGACAAGTCGGAGTTCGACGCGGCCAACGAAAAGGCGATCAAGGACGGGCGGCGACCGGCCGAGGGCGAGCCGATCCTGCTCGGGATCACCAAGGCCAGCCTGCAGACGCGCTCCTTCATCTCGGCGGCCTCCTTCCAGGAGACCACCCGCGTGCTCACCGAGGCATCGGTCATGGGCAAGCGCGACAAGCTTGTCGGCCTGAAGGAGAACGTCATCGTCGGTCGGCTAATCCCGGCCGGCACCGGCGGCGCGACCCAGCGGGTGCGCCGGATCGCGCAGGAACGCGATCAGAAGGTCATCGAACAGCGCCAGGCCGAGGCGGAAGCCGCGGCAGCGCTGGCGGCACCGGTCGAGGACTTCTCGAGCGAACCGGCCGATCCGTTCATCGTGGATACGCCGGAGAGTCGGGACTACTGACCACCCGCTGCACACACAAAAAGCAAACGCCCCGCCACTTCGGCGGGGCGTTTCGCGTTTCAGGCCACTGATTTCGGTGTCCGGCGGCTCGCACTCCGAGGGATCGGCTGGACCAGCATGTCTGCGCCGGTTCAGGCCTGCAGGCCGACGTCACCTCGTCGGGTTGTGGCAGGTTCGGTCGAGGGTATTACGTCGGTCACCGCGTCCCCGCGCCGGAACAGGCTGGCGCGTTTCCACCAGACGACCACGACCGTGACACCGACGAGAATCCAGGTATCCCACGGCTGTGCATCTGGCCAGAACGGGTTGATGAGCTGCCAGTGGAACAGCATCGGCAGCAGAATGCTCCCGCGCGCGGCGTTGAAGATGGGCGTCACGAGGATCGCCAGCGTGACGTTGCCGATGAAGAACGGCAGGAAACTCCAGTCGGCATAGACCGTGCTCGCCAGGTAGAACGCGGGAAGGTGCCAGAGGCCCCAGATCACCCCGATGGCTGCACCGGCAAAGACGGGCGAGACATACCGTTGCAGGATCGGAAGGGCGACGCCGCGCCAGCCAAGTTCCTCGACTGGCCCGAGAAACAGCATCACTGCGAGAATGGCAAAGGCGGCGCTGGCCCCCTGCGGCGGCAAGGGCGCGATCAACGGCCCGCCCTTCAGGAGCGATCCGGCCATGAAGATCAGCGGGATGCCAGCCAGGATGAAGATCCACCAGACCGGATCGCAGCGCCACAAGGCCATCCGCCCGAGATAGCTTCGCAGGCCCGACATACCACCATGAACGAAAACGACGGTCAGTCCGGCAATCGCCGGCGCCCATGTCGCCAGGAAATAGAGCGGATGCAAGCCGCTGAGCTCGCCGAAAAGGCCCGATGCGGTCTCCGGGAAGAAGATGTAGCTCCCGGCGATCGCCCATGTGATCGCGAAGGTAAGCGCGATTTGCCAGATGATGGCGCTCGACGGGACGACGTGGCCAGGATTCTGCGATGGATGGCGTGTCATTTTCCTACTCCGGATTGCGACCTCGGCACCCTCGTCAGGCACCGGGAACCTTGGCGTGCGGATCAGCCTCTGCCGTTCCATCTCCACGCGCGGGGTTCATGAAGCTGAAGCAGCCCGGCTCTGCCCCCAAGGATTTCTCCACGATCTCCTGCGTGACCAAGCGTCGTGCCGCAATTTCCTCCGCCGAGAAACTGAACAGGCCGCCGTCGGTCAGGAACTCGGCTCCGGTAAGCAAAAACTGGATCGTTTCGAGGGGCCGCGCGACGGCAAAGACACCCTCCCCGTTCCCCTGCTCGATGATCCGCGCGAAGATCGGGGAAAGCCGCAGAACGGTCTGAACATTGGTGGCTTCATGCAGCTGCCGGTTTTCCGGAAGATGCATCATCTCGGCAAGTTGCTCCGTGTCGTCGCCGCCGACATGGCTGTCCGACAGCAGCGCCTGCATCTTATGCATGGCGGATTGCGAGGGATCGTCGGCGACCTCGGCGGCCATCTCCGTGAGCCGGTCCAGCGCGCGGTCGACGACGGCGCCGAGAACTTCCTCCTTGGACCGGAAATAGTAATAGAACGTCCCCTTCGCGACACCCATCTCGCGGATGATCGTTTCGACCGAGCAACTGGCGTAGCCGACCGTTCTGAACAGCCTCTCGGCTGTTTCGATGATTTCGAGGCGTCGTTCCTCTGGCGCCTTTATGGTGCGCGGCATCATCGTCTCCATGAGTCCCTTCTTCTTTTACTGACTGACGGTCAGTCAGTCAATATGCCGTCGCGATCCGGGCTCCGAAACTGGAACGAAGTAATACGACAGAACGGACACAAGACAGCCGCCACCTCCCACGAAGCGCGGCGCAATGTGTTGCCTTTGTTTTGACAATCGCGACTCACCACCGTTGCGCTGCCCGATCCAAACGGCCGCCAAGGCGGATGGCCACGGCAGACAAAACTCTTCCCCAAGGTCAATCTGACTTGGACAGGGCGGGTTTCCGATGCCAATCTGGCGGCATTTCAGTCTGACGAGGTGGCGAAGGGATGAGTGACCCAGGCGCGGAGGCAAAGTTGGCGGCTGACTGCACGGCCGCCTGGAATTTCGGATCGGCAGAGGCCGTCGCCTCCTTCTATGCCGAGGATGGCGTGATCGTCATCAACCGGGGCAATCCATGGACGGGCCGCGCACGCGTCCGCGATATGGCGGTGGGGTTCATCGCGGATGTCTCCGACCTCGTCCAGACATGCGACAATATCTGGTGTTCGGACAGCCATGCCGACTATGTCTGGACCTTCACGGGGCACGACGCCGCATCCGGCCTCCAGCTGACCGTGCGCGGCTGGGAGGAATGGGACCTCGACGAAGAACGCAGGGTGAAACACGCGTCCGGCTGGTTCGACGCGGAAGACTACGCGCGCCAGGCGCCCGGCGGGTAATCGGCAATGATGATCCACGAGCTATATGCCGATCCTGATGGCGAGAGCCGCTGGCGCGATGTCGAGGTAACCCTCGAGGAGCGCGTCTTCGCGCCGCCGGCAAAGGGAATCGAGGTTTCTGCACCGCAGCCGGCCAGCCAGACCGTATTCCTCCGCCTCCGGTCGGGTTGGGACGAACCGATCCACCCCACCCCCGTAGCGCAGCGACTGGTCTGCCTGTCCGGCAGCGTCCGGGTCACGGCAAGCGATGGGACCTTCCGCGATATAGATCCGGGTGACGTGTGGGACATGTCCGACACCCACGGAAAGGGCCACCACACCGCCGTGACCAGCGCCGAGGATTTCGAATGCGTGATCGTGCAGTTCGCCTGAGCGCCAGGTGTCAGGGCCGTCTCTGAAAGTCGCATCCGCGCCGGCGTTCGGAACGATCCGGCGCCGTCATCCCCTGTGCACGAGGCTCGGAAAGAGATGCGGCTCCAGACTCGCTCCGTCGAAAGTTTCGCCCTCGGTCAGGACCGAAACCGCGTCGTGGCTGTGCAGGCTCTCCTGATGGCTCGCCACCACCCGGAAGTCGCCGATCCGAGAGTCTGCCTGCAGGGCTTCGGCAAAGAGCCGCGCCGCGTCCTCGACAAAGACCGGATTGGCCGCGTTCAACTCGGCGAAAGCCTGTTCGTCCTCGCGCTTTACCATCACCTGCGTCTCCGTTGGCACCGCGCGGCGGCACATCTCCACCACTTCCTCGAACCAGGGGCATCCGGCCTCGGGATCGATCACCATCGAAAGCCGCGCCACCGACCGCTGTGAATGCGGCACGGCCAGTTGACCGCGGGCGCGGCGGGCATGTTCGGATAGTTCCAGCGAACACGGGCAGGTCGAGGCATAGACATAGTCGAGATGCATGATCTTGAGGCGCGATCCTGCCTGGTCCACCATCTCCAGCGCCATGTCGTAATACTGGAACCCCTCGAGCCCCGAGCGCAGCGCTGTCACCTTCATCGGGAAGGCGAAGCGCATCATGATCCTTGCATCGAAGCTCTCGAGATCGCGCTTGTAGCCTTCAAGCGCATCCTCGATCACCTCGAAGCTGAAGGTGCGCTCGGCAGAGGCGTAGAAGCTGCGCATGATGCGCGACATGTTGATGCCCTTCTTCTCGGCCTCGAGGCTGACCGTGCCCGTCACCGATGTGTCGAGCGCGAGATCGGCCCCTTCGCGACGGTGAAAGCGGATCGGCAGCCGGAAATTCGAGATGCCAACATGCTGGATCTGCCGCTTGGTGCCACGGATCAGGCTTTCCGGGCCGTTCTGAAGATCAGGCATCTCCGCCTTGTAGGCATCATCAACGACAAAATCTGCCGGGTAAGTGCGGCTGAGTGCGGGGTAGGAGTTCGGGGTGCCTTGCGGCAGAAGCCTGGCAACGACCGGGTCGAGATCGGCGATCTCCAGCTCCGAGGCGGTGCCGGCCCATTGGCGCAGCACTTCCAACGCGCGCGCGGCATCGCTGCGATCGGGTGTCCGGGGAAAGTCGTTCATGTGAAGGTTCATTCTGGCCTCGCGCGACAGATCTGCGCCCGGTCAAGGTCGCGCCGGCGGCGGTGGCTTGTCCAGAGCAATATTATACGAATTTACGAATGCGGCCCGCGTGTGGATCACATCAACGCCGATAACGCGCGACGAAGTTCCTCAGGATAAGGGGCGCGAGCGACGTATCGCTTTGTAGTACCGCGCGGGTCAGGTCGGCGGCCTCTTCGGGCGGGAAATAGCCCTTGTCCTTGTAGATGGCGATCCGGAGGGCGAAGACCGCACCATCGGCCTCGGGGTGGAACTGGGTGGCATAGACGTTCCGTCCGTGGCGGATCATCTGGAAGGGACAGGGGGCGGAGGCCAGAAGGTGGGTGCAGCCGGACGGCAGCGCCTGCACCGCTTCCTTGTGCCCCACCAGCGCGTCGAAACGGTCTGGCAGGCCGGCGAGGATCGGATCGGCGCGCCCCTCCTGTGTCACCGCGCAGGGCACCGGCCCGACCGGCTCGCCATAGCGGGCCTTCGAGACGTCGCCGCCGAGGTGATGGGCGAGAATGCCGATGCCGTAGCAGCAGCCGAGGAATGGGATATCCTGCCCGGTGATCTGCGGCATCAGGGCGAGGATCTCCTCCTCGATGTGCTTCTCGACTGCCGATTTTTCCTCGTCGTGATCCGAAACGCAGCCGGGTCCGCCGCCGACGATCACGCCGGAATACGCTCCGAGATCCAGATCCGCCGGTATCTCTTCCCTCTCCAGCCGCACGCGCCGGACCTCGTCCGGGTCCAGCGCACCTTTCGCGAGGAACGCCTCGAACTCGTTGTCCGACGCCTCCGGTTCGGGGCGCAATTGCAGGATCAGGAAGGGCTTCATCGCAGGCGTTCCTTTCGGTCACGCCGCATCTGCCGCAAGCCGTGCCGATCCGTCAAGCCGCCTGCACCGTCTCGCGCAGCGTCTGGAGCCAACCGGGGACTTCGCGGGCATCGACCTCGGCCTCGCGGACGAGACCGTCGAAATGCTCGGTCAGCGAGCGGACGCGATCACGGGAACGGAAGGCGAGGTAGAAGCGGCCGATATAGACCACGCCGAGGAAGGAGCCGAAGATCGTCACCGGCGCGCTGAACACGCGACGCGACTCGTAGAGGAAAAGGCGCAGCGAGGGGAAGAGTGCGTCCGTGGTGGCAATCAGGTGGTCGAGTTGAGCGCGGCGGGTGTCGGCGTCGAGCCCCTCGTAATACCCCGCGCCGGCGGCAAAGGCGCGCAACTCCCCCAGGGAGACGGCGATCTCGTAATCCGAGCTCTGTTCCCCAAGCAGGCCGTAGCGATCCTGCGACGCGCCGATTGCCTGTTCGGGCGTTTTGCCGAGGAAATGCCGGTATTCCCAGTTCAACAGCGCCTCGGTCTTGAGCATGTCCGGGAGCGTGGCCGGGACATGGCGGATCTTGTAGCCCGCCGCTTCGCGGTGCCAGTCATGGAGCTGGGAATCGGCCGAAGATCGGGCGGCTTCGGTCACCGTGACGGCCGCCGCGAGCACGTCACCGGGCCGCTCGGGCAGGTCCGTGAGGCCCAGGAGCCAATCCGAAGAGACGCCAAGCGCCCGCGCGCATTCGGCGGCGAGATGGGCATTCGGAAGGCGCGCCGAACCGTCGGAGAGGAGTTGCGCCACAGTCGACCGATCCGCGCCTGTGGCGCGGGCAAGCCCGCTCCGTGACGTATTGGTGAGCGCCATCTGGGCCGCGAGCCTGTCCCGGAAGATCACGGCGCGGTCGCGTTTGTCGATTTTCTTCATGTCTGTCGTTTTTCCTCACCATTCGGGAGAAATGCAAGAGAAGATCCAGAATTCCCACGGCCTTCATTCGGAGCGAAACTGCTGCCGAACCAACGGACTCCGGAGACTGGACATGCACGACCCCCCCGCACGTAGCATCGTGAAAGCGCTGACATGGCAGGCCATGGGCCTCGTCGTCATGACGGCGATCACATGGGCCGTGACGGGGTCGGTTGCCACGGGCGGCGCCGTGGCGCTGCTTGGCGCAGCGACGGGAACCGTAACCTATCTTCTGCACGAGCGCCTCTGGGCGCGCTTGGGCTGGGGGCGGCGGGTGGAGCCGGAGCCGGTCGCGTCCGGGCGGCGCTGAGCCGGGCTACTATCTGGGAGCGCAGGTCTCGGTGGGGCGCCAGGCATGGATCAGATCACCCGAGGGCCGCTCGACCGCCCAGAGATTGCCGCCGCCCGCGGGTTGGTCATATCTCCGGGAGATCGTCCAACCGGCAAGATGGCACAGGAGAAGCGTCCCGACCGCGCCATGACCGACGAGAAGGACATCCCCCATACCGTCCCACTTCAGAAGATCCGCCGTTTCCGCCACGATCCGTGCCTGCGCGTCCAAGGCCCGCTCCCAGCCGAAGACGGATACCCCGGCCGCGGCGAAAAAGGCGTCCGCCGTCGCCTCGAAGGCATCCGCCGGCAGGAAGCCGGTGGCCGAGCGGTCGTTCTCATGCGTCCTGGGCCGGATCTCCGCGGGGCAGCCGAGGGCGGTCGCGATCGGCCGGGCCGTCTCGACGGCCTTGCGCTCGGCGCTGCTCACCACCCGGACGACGCCGGCGAACGCGCCGGCGCCGATCCAGGCGCCGACGCGGGCGCGGCCGGTCTCGTTCAGCCCCCAATCCGGCACCGGCACCGCCGGGTCGATCGCCACCTGTGGATGCGAGAGATAGAGAAGCCGCGCCAACAGTTCAGACAGCATCCAGCGCCTGCCGGACATCGGCGATGAGATCGTCCGTGTCCTCGATGCCGAGGCTCAGCCGGACCAGACCCGGCGTGATCCCAAGTTCCGCCCTCTGCTCGTCGCTGAGCCGCTGGTGGGTGGTCGTCGCAGGGTGGGTGACGATCGATTTCGCATCGCCGAGATTGTTGGAAATCGTAATGATCTTCAGCGCGTTGAGGAAGCGGAAAGCCGCCGCCTGCCCGCCCTTGATGTCGAGCGACAGCACCGTGCCGGGTTTCTCGAGGAGGCGATCGGCGAGCACGTGCTGCGGGTGCTGCTCGAGGCCGGGATAGATGACGCGCTCCAGCCGCGCATCCCACTGCAACGCCTCGGCCATCGCCTGCGCCGTCGCCGCCTGGGCGCGCACGCGCAAATCCAGCGTCTCGAGGCCCTTGAGCATGATCCAGGCGGTGAACGGGCTCATCGAACCGCCGGTATGCTTGAGATAGGGTTCCACCGTCTTGCGGATGAACTCCTTCGTGCCGAGGATCACGCCGCCGAGCGCCCGGCCCTGCCCATCGATATGCTTGGTGGCCGAGTAGACGACAACGTCCGCACCCTGCTCCAGCGCGCGCGAAAAGACCGGCGTCGCGAAGACATTGTCGACGATGACCGTCGCGCCGACGCGGCGTGCGAGCTTGGCGACCGCAGGCAGGTCGATCACCTCCAGCGTCGGGTTCGACATGGACTCGAAGAAGACCGCCTTGGTGTCCTTGTTGATCGCGTGTTTCCACTGGTCGAGATCGGTGCCGTCGACAAATGTCACCTCGACGCCGAACCGCGTCAGCACGTCCTCGAGGATGTAAAGGCAGGAGCCGAAGAGCGCCCGCGCCGCCACCACGTGGTCCCCGGCCTTCAGCATCGACGTCAGCGCGCCATTGACTGCGGCCATGCCAGACGCGGTTGCAAAAGCGTCCTCCGCCCCCTCGAGCGCGGCGATGCGCTCCTCGAACATCCGCACCGTCGGGTTTCCGTAGCGGGCATAAATGAACTCGTCCTCGCCCGCCTCAAGAAACCGAGCCTCGGCCTGCTCGGCGCTGTCATAGACAAAGCCCTGGGTCAGGAAAATGGCCTCGGACACCTCGCCATACTGGCTGCGGCGGATGCCGGAATGAATGAGTTTCGTGCGCGTCTTCCAGTCGTCCATCGGCCGACCTCCCATGAAAAAGCCCCACCGCAGCCAGCGGCGGGGCGACCCGCTCCTGACCTCTTTAGCGGCATGTTTTACGTGGCCCGCAATCCGGTGAACAAATCGCCACGGTGAGGTGACGTAACGCCGAAGCACCGGTGTCGTCAAGTCGCGCCCGGCCGTTACCGTTTCGTTACCGTCTCGTCACGTCCGCTTAATCCGCATGTCACCCCAGCGTAGCAGATTGGCGCTAAGCGACATACCAGATGTAGTGGATGGCGAAGATGCCCCTGGTCCGGGTCAATGTCGAAGGTGACAGGCTCACAGCACCCGAGCAGGTGCAGGGCGAATTGCACGCGGCGCTGACGCGGACGAGCCCGGGCGCACCGGTCGTGGTGATGATCCACGGCTACAAGTTCTCGCCTGCCTTCGAGCCGCACTCGCCCCACAGCCACATCCTCTCGCTCTCCCCGGCGCGCGACGACTGGAAGGCACTTTCCTGGCCTCGGGCGCTCGGTCTCGGTTCGGACGCCAAGGACGAGCCGCTCTGCATCGCCTTCGGTTGGGAGGCGCGCGGCTCGCTGTGGCACGCCTACGAGCGCGCCGCGAAAGCGGGGCGGGCGCTGGCGGCACTGATTGTGCTCGTACGCCGGCTCCGGCCGGAGATTTCGGTCGACGTGTTGGCTCACTCGCTTGGCTGCCGCGTTGCACTCTCGGCGCTCCCCCACCTGCCCGCGCGCTCCATGGGCCGGGCCGTGCTGATGGCGCCGGCGGAACTGCGCTCGCGCGCCATCGCGCGGCTCGACAGCGTCGCAGGGCGTTCTGTCGAAGTCCTGAGCATCACCAGTCGCGAGAACGGCGTCTACGACCGGCTTCTGGAATGGCTGCTGGCGCCGCTGCGCTTCGGTGACCGGTCGCTCGGCGCGGGATTGTCGCATCTCGCCGACAACTGGATCGACGTGAATATCGACCACCGCGACACCCGGGCCGCCCTCGCCAGTTGCGGCTTTCCCGTGCCCGCCTCCGACAAGCGAATCTGCCACTGGTCGGTCTATCTCCGCCCCGGCCTCTTCCCATTCTACCGCGCCGTCCTGCACCGGAAGATTCCACTCAACACTCTGCGTCAGCAGAAACGGGAGGTGTCGCAGGCAGGCGCCGGGCCGCGCTTCCGGCTTCCGTTGCCATTTGCTTCGTGAGGACCCGCCGCGCGGGTCAGGGTTGCGGCAAATGCACCGGTTGCGTGAGCAGCAGGGCGAGCGATGCATTCTCGCGGCCGAAATCGAAAACGAAATCGTCCAGGGTACCAGACTCCACAAACGCTTCTTGGTCGTTGTCTGGCACGGGCGGCGCATCGTCGGCGGAGACCTCGGTCAGAGGGCGGGAAAGCAGTGCCTGCGCCTCGTCCGACAAAGCCCGGAAATCACGCGACAAACGCGCGCGGTTCTTCAGAAGATACCCGGCAGCCCCCCGACGGAATCCGTCACGGTCACGAGGGTCGACCCGGTCGAGAAGGCAGGAGAGGAAATAGAGCGCGAAATCCTCCGGCGAGAAGGAGGTTCGCTGCGCCATCAGCGTAGCATAGGCGCACTCCATCAAATCGCCGGTTTCATCGCCGGCCGTCATGTCGGGATCGATACGGCCATGCAGCGTCATCGCCCGGAGCGCTTCGCCGAAAGCAATATCCTTCTGCCGCTCCTGGACAGGATCCATGCCGGTTGCCGGCATACCGGTTGTGAGTCGGAATACGCTGTTCACCACTGCCCGAAAGGACCGTTTTCCGGCCCCTTTTCCCGTTTCTGCTCTGCGCGGAACGTTCCGGATGCCCGGTCGCCCCGTATTTTCTGGGAAAAGACTAGACCAGCCGAGCGCACGACACAAGTTGGACACTTGGACAGTCACGCTTTCGTGGCGGACGCCGTTTCTGCCTTGCCCTCCCGCGCGCAAGCGTCTTGTTTCCGGTCCGGACCGACAGGAGAAAGCGCATGCCTCAGGACCCGATCGACCTTTACTACTGGCCAACGCCCAATGGCTGGAAGATCTCGATCGCGCTCGAGGAGATGGACCTGCCCTACCGGTTGCATCTCGTCGAGATTGGCAAGGGCGCCCAATATGACCCCGGCTTCCTGGAGATCGCGCCGAACAACCGCATTCCGGCGATTGTCGACCCGGACGGGCCCGACGGCGCGCCGGTCTCGATCTTCGAATCCGGTGCGATCCTGCAATATCTCGCCCGGAAGACCGGCCGCTTCTACGGCGAGAGCGAGCGCGACAGGATCGCTGTTGAACAATGGCTCTTCTGGCAGGTCGGCGGCGTCGGTCCGATGGCCGGGCAGGCGCATCATTTCCTGAAATACGCACCCGCGATGGACCCGCCCCAAGACATCCCCTATGCGCAGGACCGGTATCGCCGCGAGGTTTCCCGGCTCTACGGGGTGCTCGACCGGCAACTCGCGAAGCACCGATACGTGGCGGGCGATTTCTATTCCATTGCCGATATGTCGCTCTGGGGCTGGGCCTCGCTCTGGGAGGGCCAGCTGCAGGTGCTCGCCGACACGCCCAACATGGCGCGCTGGCTCGAGGATCTCGCCGCGCGGCCGGGCGTGCAGCGGGGCCGCGCGCTGGCCGCCGAGAAACGCTCCGACTTCCGCCGCGAGGCGTCGACCCACAGGTTCCTGTTCCGGCACTAGGGTCGGGAGTCGAAATCCGTTCCATTCCCGGACGACATGCCGTTAACTGCCCCGCAGTGGGAAAACAGGGAGCGACACATGTTCATCCGCCACATGATGGCCACCGCCGCCCTGGCGCTGGCCGCCACGGGAGCGCTGGCCGCACAGGACGAGATCACCATCGGCATGGCGCTGGAACCACCCAATCTCGACCCGACCGGCGGCGCTGCCGCCGCCATCGACGAGGTGGTCTATGCCAATGTCTTCGAGGGGCTCACCCGTTTCGCACCGGACGGCTCCATCGTGCCCGGCCTCGCGGAGAGTTGGGACATCTCGGAGGACGGCACGGTCTACACCTTCCATCTGCACGAGGGCGTGACCTTCCATGACGGCTCGGCAATGGATGCGGAGGACGTGAAGTTCTCGCTCGACCGAGCCCGCGCCGAGGACAGCACCAACGCCCAGAAGGCGCTTTTTGCCGGGATCACGGATGTCGAGGTGGTTGATCCGCTCACCGTCAAGGTGACGCTCGCCAACCCGGACGGCGCCTTCCCGTTCAAGATGGCCTGGGGCGACGCGGTGATCCTTGCGCCGGAGACCGCCGACGAGGCCGCGACGAAACCCATCGGCACCGGCCCCTTCGCCTTCTCCAACTGGGTTCAGGGCGATTCGGTCGAGATCACCCGCTACGATGGCTACTGGGGCGAAGCGCCGGCGCTGGCCAAGGCGACCTTCAAGTTCATCTCGGACCCCAACGCCGCCTTTGCGGCGATGATGGCCGGCGACGTCGACGCCTACCCGAACTTCCCGGCACCTGAGACGCTGGCGCAGTTCGAGGCCAACCCGATGTTCAAGGTGATCGTCGGCTCGACCGAGGGCGAGACGATCCTCGCCATGAACAACAAGGCCGCGCCGCTCGACAACGTCAAGGTGCGCGAGGCCATCGCCCATGCGATCAACCGTCAGGAGATCATCGATGGCGCGATGCATGGCTTCGGCACGCCGATCGGCACGCATTTCGCGCCGCACAATCCCGATTACGTCGACCTGACCGCGCAATCGGCCTACGATCCGGAAGCGGCGAAGGCGCTGCTAGCGGAGGCCGGGCAAACCGACCTCAAGCTGCGCCTGGCGCTGCCGCCCCCGTCCTATGCCCGCCGCGGCGGCGAAATCGTGGCGGCCGAGCTGCGCGCGGTCGGGATCGAGACCGAGATCAGCAACCTCGAATGGGCGCAGTGGCTCGAGCAGGTGTTCAAGGGCAAGGATTTCGACCTGACCATCGTCAGCCACACCGAGCCCGCGGACATCAACATCTACGCAAGGCCGGATTACTACTTCCAGTATGACAACCCGGACTTCCAGGCGCTGATGGCCGAGCTTGATGTCACCACGGACGCCGCAACGCGCAGCGAGCTCCTGAAGTCAGCACAGGAGATGATCGCGAATGACTATGTGAACGCGTTCCTCTTCCAGCTGGCCAAGGCAGGCGTCGCCAATGCCAAGATCGAGGGCCTGTGGGAGAACACGCCGACCCAGGCCAACGACCTGACGGGCGTCCACTGGACAGACTAGGCACAGAGCGGGACGCCCGATGAGGGGGCGTCCCGCAGCATTTCGAGGCTCAGGCGTGACATCGCGCTTCATCCGCGGCGCTGCGGCGCTTCTTCTCTGCGGCGCGATGATCGGCGCGGGATGTCCGGCGTCGTCGCAGGACGCGCCCGGACTGCGTTTTCTCGGTGCGGCCGAGATCGCCACCGGGACGCGCTTCGAGGGAACCGAGATCGGCGGACTCTCGGGTCTTGCCTGGCGTGGCGGCGATGCCTGGCTTGCGATCTCCGATGATGGCGCCGATCCGCGGGTCTACGATTTCACCCTGACGCTTCAGGAGGAGCGGCTCGGCGCTGGGAGCATCCGGATCGACGCGGTGCGCCGGCTGACACCTGCTGGCGGAGGGCGTTTCAAACCGCCGCTCGACCCGGAAGCCATTGCCCTCGGTCCAGGCGGCTGGATCTACGTCGCCGACGAAGGATACACGTGGAAAGGTCATCCGTCACAGGTGCGGATCTTCAACGGCGACTTTGCCTCGCGCGGCAGCCTGGCCCCGCCGCCGAAGATCCGGCCGGACGGGTTCCGGAATGACCTCGGTAGCCGCGGCGTGCGGCGCAAGTTCGGCTTCGAGAGCATCGCGATCACCCCGGACGGCCGCCGCCTCTTTACCGCGGTCGAGCAGGCGCTGCTTCAGGACGGTCCGGCGGTCGGCCCCGCCATCGGGTCCCGGACCCGGCTATTCAGCTACGATCTAGAGAGCGGCGCGGCCGGGCCGGAATATGCCTACCCGCTCGCGCCGGTGCCCGGCATGCTGCCCCTGCCGCTCGCGCAGGAAGCCGCGGGGCTCGTCGGGCTTCTGGCGCTCGACAACGCGGGCGGCTTTCTTGCGCTCGAACGCAGCTTCACGCTGAGCACTGGATTCTCGGTGCGGCTTTTCCGGGTCGACACTGCCGGCGCGACGGATGTGAGCGGCGACTTTGTGCTACCCGAGGACGCCATCCCCGTCCGCAAGCGCGAGCTGCTGGATCTGGCAAACCTCGGGATCGAGCTCGACAACATGGAGGGCATGGCGCTCGGACCGGAACTCGCAACCGGCGAGCGCTTGTTGCTCCTCGTCTCCGACAACAATTTCCGGGCACGGCAGAGGACGCTCTTCCTCGCCTTCGGGTTCCTCCCCGACGCAGAGCAACGCGCCGCTCTGGACCCATCGGAGGCGCGCGCGGACTGACGCAACGTCCGATCGCGTGGAGTCGGCGCATCGAGTGTTGCAATTTCTTGCAATAACGCGCACCAGTCCGCAAGAATTTGCAGGAACTGCTGCCATGGGAAGCCCGTTCAACACCCCGGAAGCCCGCCAGCGTCTTCTTCGGACCCGCGCCGCCGAGGGGGTACCTCTGGTGTTGTCGCAACTCGCAGAAGAGTTCGCCGTCTCGCCGGACACGATCCGGCGCGACCTTCTGGCGCTCGAGGCGGCAGGCGCGGTGACGCGGGTCCGCGGCGGCGCCTTGCCGGTCGCACCGCTCGCCGCCCCGCTCCATGTCCGACAGGCAAGCACCGGCGCGCTGGCCGAACGGCTCGCCCGCGCTGCGCTCCCGCTCGTCGAGGACGGCATGGTGCTAATGCTCGACGGTGGCACCAGCGTGACGCATCTCGCCCGCGCGCTCCCGGCCTTGCCTCGCGGGCTCGTGGTCACGCCCTGCCCCGACGTGGCGACCGTGACCCTCGCGCGCGGCACGGAGACCATTCTCGTCGGCGGTCGACTCTCGCGTTTCGGCGGCATCGCCGTGGGCCAGGCGGCCGAGCGGATGATCTCAGAGATCGCCGCCGATCTCTGCCTGCTCGGGGCGTGCGGGCTCGATGCCGGTTTCGGCCTCGGCGCCGACGATGCTGACGAAGCCGCCGTCAAGCGGGCCATGGCGCAGGCGAGCGCCCGCGCCGTTGTGCTGACCGGCGCACCAAAGCTCGGACGCCGCGCCCGCCACCGCGTCCTGCCTTGCGACGCGCTCGACCTGCTGGTAACGGACGCGCCCGCCTCCGCCACCGAAGCCTTCGCCGATACCGGCATGGAGATCCGTCATGTCTGACACCGCCGCCCCCCGGCGAATCGCCTGGCGTACGCCCTGGCGCGCCGTCGCCGCCGCTTTCGCCTTCAACGGCATTCTGCTCGGCATCTGGGCCGCGCGCATCCCGGCTGTGGTCGAGATCCACGCCCTTTCGGAAGCCGATCTCGGCCTGCTGCTGCTCTTCATGGGGGTCGGTGCGCTGGTCTCGTTCCCGCTCGCAGGACGGCTTGCCGACAGCCTTGGCGCGGCGCGGCTGACCCGCTGGATCGCCGCGAGCTACTCGCTGACGCTGATCCTCATCGCACTGGCGCCGTCGCGCCCCTGGCTCGCCGTCGCGCTTTTCCTCTTCGGCATGGCGCATGGCTCGATGGACGTGGTGATGAACACCTGGGCCAGCGAGGCGGAGAAACGCGCGGGCCGCGCGATCATGTCCTCCTTCCACGCGATGTGGAGCCTCGGTGCCGGGCTGGGCGCGCTCTCGGGCTTCGCGGCGACCAGCTTCGGCTGGTCGGTGCCGCTGCATTTCATCGCCGGCGCGCTCGTGTCGGCGGCGCTCTTCCTGCCCTTCCTGACCCTGCCATGGCAGTCGGACACGCGCCCGCACGATCCGAACGCGCCGGTCTTTGCGATCCCCCGCGGCGCGCTGGTGCTGGTGGGCCTCGTCGCGCTCGCCGCAGCGGCAAGCGAAGGGTCCGTGGCGGATTGGAGCGCCGTCTATCTCGCCGATGTCGTGCAAGCCGGCAAGGCGCAGGCGACGCTCGGCTTCGCCGTCTACTCGGTTGCGATGGTCAGCACGCGCTTGCTGGTCGATCGGGTGGTAACGCTGCTTGGCCCGGTGCTCTGGGCACGGATCAGCGGCCTGCTGGCAGCAACCGGCATGGGGCTCGTGGTCGCCTTCCCGGTCCTGCCGGTGGCACTGGCAGGGTATGTCCTGCTCGGCATCGGCTGTGCGGCAATCGTGCCGCTGGCCTTCAGCCGCGCCGCCGCGGACCCCTTTGTGCCACCCGGGCAGGCAATCGCCTCGGTGGCGACGCTCTGCTACGGCGCATTGCTGATGGGACCGCCGGCGGTCGGGTTCATCGCCGAGGCGACCTCGCTGCGGATCGCACTTGGGCTCATCGCCGCGCAGGCGCTCCTGATCACGCTGCTCGCGGGCGTTCTCCGGCGGCCGTGAGCCGCCGCAGCGAGTATCAGAACAGGTCGAACCGCACGGGGTTCTGTGCCCAATAGACCCGGCCGGCAAAGAGCAGCCGCTCGCGCGGATCGTTCGCGGCGCGATAGGCGATTCCCGCCTCCTGGCTCGCGCGTTCGAGCGCCTGAAGTGTCTGCGGTCCGACTGCGCCGTCGACCGTGACCTGCTGGCCGAGCTCCTTGAGCAGCATCTGCAGCGCCATGCCGAGTTCGCTTGCCGGTATATCGCCAAGAAGCTCGCGCGCCTTGGCCGCCGCTTCCTCGTTCGAGAGGTTGGCCGCCTTGGCCGCGCGCACGGCCGCCTCGGCCCCGCCCTTGCCAGGCACGTCGTCGTTGAGGATCAGCACCGCCGCGTTGGTCCCGCCCCAGCCGTCGCCGCGCTCGAGACCGATATCGTACCAGCGTACCGCCTCCGGCACGTCCTTCGCGCCGAGTTGGCCGCGCAGGATCATCCGCGCAATGCTGCTCGGGGCGCTCGGATGTCCGCCTTCGCTGGCCTTCTTGTAGTAGTCGAAGGCCGTCTGAAAGTCCGGCGGATTCCCGTCCAGACCCCGGACCGCAACGAAGGCGAGATTGGCGTAGCCATAGATGTCCTCGCGGGCTTCGGACGCGCGGAGATAGCGCATGCCGCGCTCGGGAATGTAGTGGTCGCTGTCCTTGTTGAGGAAATAGATGCCGAGTTCGTTCATCGAGTAGGTATGTCCCAACTCCAGCGCGCTTTCGAGCAGTTCAAAGCCACGCTGTCGCTCCGCTTCGGTCTCGCCGTTGTTGAGAAGCTGCTTGCCGAGCCGGTGCATCGGGTAGGGATCGCCGAGCGATGTGCCGCGTTCGAGCAATTCGCGTGCGAGTTCCTGGTTCTCCGGGATGCCAGTGGCCTCACGGTCGATCTGGTCGGTCGAGAACAGAACCGAGAGCGCGTGGAGCGCGCGGAGATGCCCGCCCTCGGAAGCCGCCTCGAAATTGGCAAAGGCTTGCTCAAGCCGACCCAAGCCTTGCTGGACGCGGCCGAGCTGGTAGCGGAAGCGTGCGTTCTCCGGGTCTCGCTCCACCGCCGCCTCACAGGCCGAAAGCGCCGCGAGTAGGTCGATCTCGTTGGGCAGCCGGTAGATGCCGACGCCCCCGAGGTCGAGCGCGTCACCCGCTTCGAGGTCGCAAGGATCGACCGTCAGGTCCAGCGCGACATCGACCCGCCGCTCGGATCCATCGGGATGTTCGATGTTCACTGCGAACTGGTCGGACACGGAATAGTCGTCGAGACTGGTCGCACGGATATCGGAGATCTGAGGCGAGTAGATGATCCGTGGTCCGCCCGACGGTGTCTCGCCAACCGAAAGGATACCGCTGTCCGGCGGCGTGACCAGTTCGGCGTCCTGGAAGGGCACATCGAGCCGGGCCTGGAAGAGGTCGGCGATGTCGACCCGCCGGTCGAACGGCTTCTCGATCCGGATCGAGACCGGTTCGAGGGAAATCGGCCCGTTCGCCGGCGAGGCAAGCACCATACCCCGGTCCGGCGAAACCGTCTCGCCCTCGGCCGGGGCGGTCTGCGCTTCCGGCCGGGCCACCGCCGGGATGAGGTAGAAGGGCCGCACCAGCGTCGAGCTTTCCCAGGGCACCTGCTTTCCCTGCGTCGCCGAATAGACCTGCTCGCGAACGCGCGGGAACAGGTTCTGGATATTCTCCCCGGGCGTCGTCCCGACCGCATTGATGATCGCCGACGTGTAGGGGCTGTTGCCGCCCACATCGCCGTCCATCGCCACCGCGCCGGGCGACGTGGAGAAGGCCACGAAGGAATTGAGAGGCGTGGAGAATACGTCGAAGCCTGACTTGGTCTCGAAGAGATTGGCATCCAGATCCGCTGCGAGGCGGATATCGGGGAAAGGATTGTCGCGACAGGAATCGAGGATTGCGACATGGGTCGCGCCGCGCGCCGCAAGCGTCTCGATCACCCGGTCCAGCGTCATCGTCTCCAGCGGCACGTCATAGATCGAGGCAAAGGCGGCATCGGTCGGCAACAGGTAGTTGCGCCTCCCGATCTGGATGCCGTGGCCGGCATAGTAGAACACGACGTCTGCGCCCTCGGTGATGTTCAGCATCGCGGTGCGCAGGAGTTCCTCGAACTCGCGCTTGTCGAGGTCGTAGCCGTCGAAGACGTTGAAGCGGAAGGACCGCAACATCGCCGCCATGTCCTCCGCGTCGCGCCGCGCATTGCCGAGATCGGGGACCGAGTCGTAGTCCTGGTTGCCGACGACGATGGCGACACGTCCGGGAACGGCCCGGCCGGTGTCGGCGCGGGTGACCTGGCGCAGATCCGCCGACGCCGGGAGGCCGGCGACGGCAAGCCCGCAGACGAGGAGAGCAATCCGGGAAGCTCCGGACGCCAGGCGAAATCTCGCTGTGTGAGACATGGCTGGTACGCCTCAGCCCCAGCCGCCGGAATCGTCGCCGCCACCGGTGCCATCATCGCCACCCGAGTCGCCGCCGGAATCGCCACCGGAATCTCCGCCAGAGTCGCCGCCGGAATCTCCACCAGAGTCGCCGCCAGAGTCGCCGCCGGAATCTCCACCGGTGTCACCACCCGTGTCACCGCCCGAGCTGCCGCCGCCACCGGAATCGTTGCTGCTCGAGGCACCTCTGTCGCCGGAACCCGGATGCCGCCTCACCCCGGAGGACGAACTGCTCGAGGAGGAGGTCGACTGTGCGGCGGCCATAGAGGCCGGCTCCACGACGTACGTCTCATCAACACTGGGTTGACAAGCCAGAAGGATCGAGGTGGATCCAAGTAGCAAGGCCATGGTCTTGATGCTCATGGGTATTCTCCTTTGAAAAAAAGCGCCGCTAAAAAAAACCGGATGAACACGCGCTCCCACTGAAAGGGTGGAGCCTGAGACCAAGCGATGCAAGCATGAAATTTACGTAGGGTTACCTATTCACGGGGCTTGGGAGCCGATTGTCTCCCCCTTGAAAGACAGCCCCTTCCCCGTTTACGGCTTCGGGGCGAGCCGCGCGCTTGCACAACAGAAAGAACAGTGGAGATCCCGTGGAACAGGAACGAACCCGTCTCGATATCGATGTCGCCCGGCTGCAGCAGCATCTTGCCGATCTGCTGGAGATACCGAGCCCGTCAGGCTATACCGACAGCGTCGTCCGCCACGTCTGCGAGGAACTTGACCGCCTCGGCATCTCCTATGAGCTGACCCGCCGCGGTGCGATCCGGGCCCGCCTGCCGGGCCAACGCAGCGGCGGCGCGCGTGCCATCGTCTCGCATCTCGATACGCTCGGCGCGCAGGTCAAGGCGCTCAAGCCAAACGGGCGGCTGGAACTCGTGCCCATCGGCACCTGGTCGGCGCGGTTCGCCGAGGGTGCACGGGCGACGATCTTTTCCGGCAAGGGCAGCTACCGAGGCACCATCCTGCCGCTAAAGGCATCTGGGCACACCTACGGCGACGAGGTCGACGAATTGCCCATCGGCTGGGACTATGTCGAGCTGCGCGTGGATGCGCGGGCAGACAGCTCCGAGCAGCTCGGCCTTCTCGGGATCGAGATCGGCGACATCGTGGCGATCGATCCGCAGCCGGAGTTCACCGAGACGGGCTATATCGTCTCGCGCCATCTCGACAACAAGGCGGGCGTCGCGGTGATGCTGGCCGCGATGGCATCGCTGAAAGATGCGCCGCCGCCCCCGGTGGATATCTACTGGCTCTTCACCATCGCCGAGGAGGTCGGCCACGGCGCCGCGGCGATCCTGCTGCCCGAGATCGCCTCGATGGTTGCGGTGGACAACGGCACCTCGGCGCCCGGGCAGAATTCCTCCGAGTTCGGCGTGACCCTGTCGATGGCCGACATGAGCGGGCCCTTCGACTACCACCTGACGCGCAAGCTCGCCGATCTCTGCCTGGCCAACGACATCCGCATGCGCAAGGACGTGTTCCGCTACTACCGCTCCGACAGCGCCTCGGCGATCGAGGCCGGCGCCGATGTGCGCACGGCACTGGCGACCTTCGGTGTCGACGCGAGCCACGGCTACGAGCGCATCCACATGCACGCGCTGCGGTCGCTCGCCGAGTTGTTGACGGCCTATGCAACGAGCCCGGTCGAGATCCCGCGCGACGAGCACGAGACCGGCGACCTCGAGGGCTTCACCCGCCAGCCGGACGCCCCGGCCGCCCCAGCCGTTCCGGTGCCATCCGAACGGCTCTGAGGCGGCAGGTCACTCTGGAGTTCGCCCGCCCGGCGGACTCTCGGCATCACTGAGGAACTGGCGCAGAACCACGACCTCCTGCTGCTCCATGATCGCCTGCGCGGTGTGCATATGCGCCCGCATGATCGCCCGCGCGGACTTTTCATCGCCTGCCCTGAGCGCGAGCAGCAGGCGCGACTGGTAATCTCGCCCGGAGCGGCGCAGTCCCGGGATCTCGCGCCGGTAGATCCGCCTGCAAACCGTCAGGTCCTTCAGCAGCGAGATCAGGAAACGGACCTGGAAACGCATCAGCGGATTGGGAGAGAATTCGGCCAGCAGGGCATGGAAATCGAGCTCGGCATGACGCTGGCGCTCTGCCTCCTCGATGGTCTTGGCCGGACGCTCATAGGCCATCATCACGTTTTCCAACTGGGCGAGCTGACCGGCATCGAGTTGACCGGCAAGCTGCGAGACCAGGGCCGGTTCCAGCACGCGGCGCAATTCGTAGATGTCGCCGATGGAGATCTCGTTGAAGTAGAAATAGTTGCCGAGCAGCGCCCGCGCCCGCGCCTCGGAGACCTCGTTGACGAAAGCGCCGCCGCCCGGACCAGTGCGCGTCCGGATCAGTCCCTGAGCCTCGAGCACCCGCAACGCCTCGCGGATCGTGCCCTTGGCCATGGAGAAATGCTCCATGAGTTCGGCCTCCGCAGGCAGGCGGTCGCCCGGGCGCATTCCGCGTTCCACCACCCAGTCCTTGATCGCGGCCGCAGCGCGTTGCGGCCGGCTCAACCGGGGCGCATCAGCGGGCAGGGTTGTGACAGGCGGCGGAATGTCCGGGTCCATATTCCTCCAGGGGCGGTGTCTCGCGGTGACAAATCTCGGTGGCCGCCGGGCAGCGCTTCGCGAAAGCGCAGCCGGGGGGCGGGTTGAGCGGGTCCGGCAGCTCGGCATCGGCGCCCTCGGGCGCGGCCAGCGGACGGCCGACGACCGGCGCCGAGCGGGCGAGCAGCGAGGTGTAGTGATGGCGGGGCCGGGCAAAGATCTCCTCGGCGGGGGCAAGCTCTACGATGGCTCCGAAATACATCACGGCGACCCGGTCCGCCACGGCCTCGACGACGGCGAGATCGTGGCTGATAAAAAGATAGGTGAGGTCGAACTCCTCGCGGAGCCGTGCCAACAGGTTCAGCACCTGCGCCTGCACCGAAACGTCCAGCGCCGAGACCGGCTCGTCGAGGACGAGGATGCGCGGAGCGGCGGCGAGCGCCCGGGCGATGCCGATGCGTTGCGCCTGACCGCCGGAGAACTCGTGCGGATACCGGTCGAGAAACTCGGCCCGTAGGTTGACCGCGTCGAGGATCTCGTCGATCCGCTGAGCGCGCGCCGCTGCGGGCATCCCGTGCAGGAGCTTCAACGGCGCCTCGAGGATCTGGCGGATCGTCTTGCGCGGGTTGAGCGAGGAGATCGGGTCCTGGAAAACATACTGGATCAGCTTTCCGAAGGCGGCGGGGTCCTTGCCCGCGCGGTCGGCGTAGTCCCGGCCCTCGATCTCGATCGACCCCGCGGTCGGCGGCAGCAGGCCCACGATCATCCGCGCCAACGTGGACTTGCCGCAGCCGGATTCGCCGACGATGCCCAGCGTCTCGCCACGCGCGACGTCGAGGCTGGCGGATTGCACGGCGTGAACGGAGGGCCGCTCGGCGCCGAAGCCGAAAAATGTCCGCCCTCCCCCGAAGCGTTTGTCGAGATCCCGGATGCGCAGCGTCTGGCTCATGCGGCGCCCTCCTCGGGATAGAGACAGCGAACTGCGCGCGCGCCGCGCGTCGCCTCGAGTGCGACCTCGCCGCGGCGGCAGGCGTCCTGTGCCTTGTCGCAGCGCGGGGCAAAGGCGCAGCCCGCGGGCAGGTTGTCCACCGCCGGCGGCAAGCCGGGGATCGCGTGGAGCTCGCGCCGGCCGCCGCCCAGCTCGGGCACACAGGCGATCAGGCGACGCGTGTAGGGATGGGCCGGGGCGTCTAGGATCGCCTCGGTCGGTCCGGTCTCGACGATCCGCCCGGCATACATCACCGCGACCCGGTCGCAGAGCTGCGCCACGACGCCGAAATCATGAGTGATGAAGAGGATCGCGACGTTTCGTTCGCGGCGCAGGTCATCGAGCAGGGCAAGGATTTGCGCCTGCACGGTCACGTCAAGCGCCGTGGTCGGCTCGTCAGCGATGATCAGGTCCGGCTCGTTGACCAGCGCCATGGCGATGCCGACGCGCTGACGCATGCCGCCCGAAAGCTCATGCGGGAAATCGTCCAGCCGGCGTTCGGCATTGGGGATGCGGACTGCTTTCAGCAGGTCCAGTGCCCGCGCGCGGGCCTCTGCCTTCTGGACCGGGCGGTGCGACTGGATCGCCTCGACGATCTGGTCTCCGACCTTGTAAAGCGGGTGCAGCGTCGCAAGCGGATCCTGGAAGATGTAGGAGATCCGGTCCCCGCGCAGCTTGCGCAGCTCCGAAAAGGGCGCGCCGAGGATCTCGGCATCGGCATAGCGTACGGCTCCGCCGGCGATGACGCCGGGCGGCGAGGCGACGAGACCCATGACCGAGAGCGCGGTGACGGATTTGCCCGAGCCGGATTCGCCAATCAGACCAAGGCATTCGCCGGAGCGGACCTGTAGCGTGACGCCCGAGAGCGCCTTTAGTGTTCGCGCGCCGACACGGAACTCCGTGCGCAGGTCCTGCAAATCGAGCAGCGCGGGATCGGCGGGCGGTTCGGGCACGGAGTCGCGATCGACAATCGTGCGCGCCATCGGCCGGGTCAGCGCGCCGGACCGCAGGCGGGGGTCGAGCGCATCGCGGATGCCGTCGCCCATCAGGTTCACGCTCATGACGATGACGAAGATCATGACACCCGGCACGATCGAGGCATGCGGGTCGGTGATGAGCGCGTTGCGGCCCTCACCGAGCATCGAGCCGAGATCCGCCACCGGCGGCTGCGAGCCGAGGCCAAGGAAAGAGAGACCGGCAGTCTCCAGGATCATCCAGCCGACGGTGGTCGACATCGCGATGACGATGACCGGCAGCACATTGGGCAGGATTTCCGAGATCATGATGCGCAGATCGGTCATGCCGGCCAGCCGGGCGGCATCGACGAATTCCTTGTGCGCGAGAGTCACGGTCACGCCGCGAATGTTGCGCGCGAAGAAGGGAATGTTGACGACGGCGACCGCGATCAGCGCATTGGTGAGGCCGGGCCCGAGGGCCGCGACGATGGCCAGCGCCAGCAGAATGTAGGGAAAGGCCATCAGCATATCGATGCCGCGCATCAGCCAGTTGTCGATGCGGCCGCCGAAATAGCCCGCGGCGATGCCGATGACCGAGCCGAAGAAGGCCGCGCCGAAGGAGGCGACGAGGCCGACGACGAGGCTGAGCCGGGTGCCCCAGATCAGCCGCGAGAGGATGTCGCGGCCCAGGTGGTCGGTTCCGAGCAGGTGGCCCGCGGTGAAGGGGCGGAGGAACTTGTCGCCCGTGTTCTGCGCGTAGGGATCGGCAAGCGGCAGCACCGGGGCCAGCAGGGCGACAAGCACCACGAAGAGGAGAAGTATCCCGCCCGCCGCGGCGAGGCGGTTGCGGGCGAAAAGCTTGAGAAAGGCGCCGGCATTCATGTCTTCACCCGCGGGTCGAGCAGGCTCTGGGCGACGTCGACGCAAAGGTTGAACAGCACATAGCAGCTGGCGACGATTACCACGCCTCCCTGCACCAGCAGGATGTCACGCGTCAGGATCGCGGTGACCAGCATGCGCCCGACTCCGGGCCACTGGAAGACGGTCTCGATATAGACCGCACCGGAGAGCACGAAGCCCGCCTGCACGCCGATGACGGGGATGATCGATACCATCGCCGCCTTGAGCGCGTGGCGCCAGACGACGCGGCTCTCCTTCACGCCCTTGGCCCGCGCGGTGCGGATGAAGTCCTGCCGAAGGACTTCGAGCATGGCCGAGCGCGAGAGACGGGCGATGACGCCGGTGGCCACCACTGCGAGCGCGATGGCTGGCATGGCGAGGTGGCGCGCGAGGTCGGGCAGGTCGCCGCCGCCATAGATCGCATACATGCCGGAGACAGGCAGCAGCCGGAGCCTCACCGCGAAGACCAGGATCATCATCATGCCGAGGAAGAAGGACGGGATGGAGATGCCGATCAGCACGACGAAAGTGATCGCCTTGTCGGCGGTGCCGTATTGCCGTGCCGCCGAGACGACGCCGGCGAGGACGCCGAAGATCGAGCAGAGCACGAGCGATGTGCCAGCGAGGATCAGCGTCGCGCCAAAGCGCTCGAGCACCTCGTCGAGCACCGGGCGGTTGAGCGAGAAGGAGCGGCCGAAATCGCCCTGGAACATGTTGCCGAGCCAGATGAAATATTGCTGAACCAAAGGCTTGTCGAGACCGAGGTCGCGGTTCAGCTTCTCCACATTTTCCGGTGTCGCATAGCTCCCGAGGATCGCCGTGGCCGGGTCGCCCGGGATCAGCGACATGATCACGAAGACGATCACCGTGATCCCGAGGATCACCGGGATGGCGGCAAGAAGTCGCCGGAGAATGTAGCTTCCCATCTGGCTTGCCCGTGGCTGGGGCGGCAGGCCGGGTTGCACCGGCCTGCCACGGCTGGGGTCAGTTCTTGGCCACGTCCCGCAGGATCAGGAAGAACGAAGGTTCGAGCTGCAGGTTCTCGACATTAGCAGAAGTGACCGCGTTCTGCTTCCAGTTGGCAACGAAGACCCAAGGTGCTTCTTCCTGAACGATGGCCTGCATCTCCTTGTAGAGCGCGGCGCGCTCGTCCTGGCTGGTGGAAACGCGCGCTTTTTCAAGCAGCTCGTCCACTTTCGGGTTTGAGTAATAGCCCGAGTTGAAGCCGCCCTGCTCGGGCCAGGCGGCGGTGCGGAGCGCGAGGAACGGTAGGGTATCGGGGTCCTGGGTCATCCAGGCCATCTCGGCCATGTCCGCCTTGCCCTCAAGCCCGGGATTCACCTCGCCGAGGAACGTGTTCCATTCGTAGGTCTCGATCTTCACGTCGAGCCCGACGGCTTCGAGATCGGCCTGGATCGCGGTGCCCATCGGAACCGGATCGAGCATGCCCGAACCCCCTTCGGTGACGTAGAAGGTGAGTTCGGCACCTTCAGCGCCGGCCTCGGCGATAAGCGCTTTCGCCTTCTCAGGGTCATAGGGATAGGGATCGAGATCCGAATTATAGGCCCAGCCAAAGGCCGGCGGAGTCGGGCCGGCGGCAACTTCGGCGGTGCCTTCCAGGACGTTGTCGACGATCGCCTGCTTGTTGATCGCGTAATTCGCCGCCTGGCGAACGCGGACATCGGCGAAGGGGCCTTCCTTGGCGTTGAGGATCAGGAACCAGACATGCGGTCCGGCGGCCTCGAGCAGCTTGTAGCGGTCGTTCTCGAACTCGGAGAGCGCATCCGGCGGCACCTCCACCATCACGTCGATCCCGCCCGAGAGCATCTCGGCGGTGCGGGTGTTGGCGTCGGTGATCGGGCGGAAGATCACCGCTTCAAGCGGCGGGGCACCGTCCCAGTAGTCCGGGTTCTTCTCCACCACGACGGCCTCGTTCGAGCGCCACTCGACGAACTTGAAGGGGCCCGTGCCGGAGGGATGGCGCCCGAAATCCTTGCCGTATTGCTCGACGGCTGCGGGCGAGACGATAAGGCCCGTCGCATAGGCGATATTGGCCATGAAGGGCGCGTAGGGTTCGGAGAGCTTGAACTCGACGGTCAGGTCATCGATCACCGTCACTTCCTCGACCGAGGAGAAGAAGAACGAGAGCGGGAAAGGTCCGGTGTCGTGGTAGGGATGATTTTCGTCCAGCATCCGGTCGAAATTGAACTTCACCGCCTCGGCATTGAAATCGCTGCCGTCGTGGAACTTGACGCCCGAGCGCAGGTGGAAGGTGTAGACGGTGCCGTCGTCGGAAATGTCCCAGCTTTCCGCCAGCGCCGGCTCCGGCTCCAGCGTGCCGGCCTTGTAGCGGGCGAGGCCGTCATAGACGTTCAGCAGGATGCGGAAGTCGTTCGCCGCCGTCACCGCGGCAGGGTCGAGCGACTTCGGCTCGGCGATCTGCCCCACCACCAGAACGCCCGGAGGGGTCTGGGCGAGGGTCGGCAGGCCGATCGAGGCGGTCATCGCTGCAAGCGCCAACGCGCTGACGGCGCGGCGCGTCATCGGAAGGATCGTCATCTTTATCTCCCTTTTTTGGTTGTTAGCAATTTATCATGAGAAATTATGTGTCCCAAGGGGTTTTGTGATATGGCAGGGAAAGGAGGATGCGCATGACCTTTTCCCTGCTTGCACGCGACCCGGAGACAGGCGCGTTTGGCGGCGCTGCGGTGACCGGGAACCTCTGCGTCGGCGCCTGGGTGCTGCGGGGCGATGCCCGATTCGGGCTCAGCGCCTCGCAGGGGCACACGCCGTCGACGCTCTGGGGCGAGGACACGCTGGCGCATCTTGCCGGCGGCGCGAGCGCCGGCGAGGCGCTGTCCGCGGTGGTCGGTACTGATCCCGGACGCGAGACGCGCCAGCTCGCGGTTCTCGACCGGCACGGCGCCACCGCCGTCCATGACGGCGCGGACAACCTCCCCTTCACCGGCCATCTCGCGGCACCCGGGTGGGTCGTCGCCGGCAACTGGCTGGCCTCCAGCGCGGTGATCGAGCGCGCCGCGGAGACATTCGCCGCGCCCGGCCGACCCTTCGCCGACAGGCTGGTTGCCGCGCTCCGGGCCGGCATGGCCGCAGGCAGCGACCGGCGGGGGACCTTCTCGGCGGCGCTTCTGGTGCTCGCTGAGGACGCGCCGCCGCTGGACCTGCGGGTCGATTTCGACGCTGCGCCGGTGGACAGGCTGGCGGACCTCCTCGATCGCACTCGGGCGACCGGCTACGCCGCCTGGCTCGACACACTTCCCACAAGACGAAAGCCTTTCACGACATGAACGAGACGATCGGAGACCGCGCCGCCGCGATGCTCGCGAAGGCCGCGACGATATCTGAACCGGGCCCCGGCGTGACCCGCCTGCCCTTCACCCCGGAACATGCACATGCGAACGACCTGATCGCGGGCTGGATGCAGGCCGCCGGGCTCGACACGCATCGCGACGCGGCCGGCACGTTGATCGGCCGGCGCGAGGGCGCGACGCCCGATGCCCCGACATTCCTGCTCGGCTCGCACCAGGATTCGGTCCGCGGTGGCGGCGCCTATGACGGCATCATGGGGGTGCTGCTGCCGGTTCTGGCGTTGGAGCAACTCCACGACACCCCCCTGCCCTTCGCCGTCGAAGTGCTCTGCTTCGCCGACGAGGAGGGCGTTCGGTTTCCCACCGCGCTGATCGGACCGCGCGCCCTTGCCGGCACGCTCGACCCGGCCGTGCTCGACATGGCAGACCGCTCCGGCCTGCGGCTCGGCGAGGCGCTCGAGGGCTTCGGAGATCCGGCGGCCATTGGGAGCATCGCCCGCGCTCCGGGTTCGGTCATGGGCTATCTCGAGACCCATATCGAACAGGGCCCGGTGCTCGAGGCCGAAGACCTTCCCGTCGGCATCGTCACCGCGATCGCCGGGATCGAGCGCCATGCGGTGACGATCACCGGCCGCGCCGCCCATGCTGGCACCGCACCGATGACGCTGCGCAAGGATGCGCTCTGCGCGGCGGCGGAGCTGGTGACCGGGGTCGAGCGGATCTGCGGCGAGACCGAGAACGCGGTCGGCACGATCGGGCATCTGGAAGTCGCCCCGAATGTGGTGAACGCGGTGCCGGCAGAAGTCGTCGCGACGATCGAGCTGCGCTCGGCAGAGGACGTGATCCGCGCCGAGGTTGCCTCCCGAGTCGCGGAGGTGGCACGGCAGGCGACGGACCGGCGCGGCTGCGCGCTCCGGATGGAGCGCACCTACCAGCAGCCCGCCAAGGCCTGCGCGCCGGAGTTGCAGGACGCGCTAGAGGCAGCAGTCGCAGCCACCGGGGTGCGGCCGCTCCGACTGATGTCGGGCGCCACGCATGATGCCTCTGCGATCGCCGATCTCTGCCCGATGGCGATGCTCTTCGTGCGCTGCCGCGAGGGCGTCAGCCACCACCCGGACGAATATGCGGCGCCGGAGGACATGGGATGCGCCGTCGGTGTCCTCGTCAATGTCCTGCGGGGGCTTGCCGCAACCGACACGCAAGGAGCCGCTTCCCGATCCTCATGACGCGCGCGGGCGACAGTCAGACGGAGGCACGGGAGGACCCGCTTCCTGCACGATTCCGCGCAGGGATTGCGCCTTCCGGGCATCCGTTTGACCTCCGGGGTGCGCCTCCTTAGGTTCCGCCCCAACGATCAACGGATGAAAGGAAGAACCTGTGTGCGGCATTTGCGGCGAGATAACTTTTGACGGAAGCCCGGCAAATGTCGATGCGGTAGCGGCAATGGCCGACTGTCTGGCGCCGCGCGGCCCCGACAGTTCCGGCGTCGTGGCGCGCGGGGACTGGGCCTTCGGGCACCGCAGGCTGAGGATCATCGACCTCTCCGAGGCCGGTGCGCAACCCTTCGTCGACACCGATCTCGGGCTGACCATCGTCTTCAACGGCTGCATATACAACTACAAGGAAATCCGTGCCGAGCTGGAAGCGAAGGGGCACAGGTTCGCTTCGCATGGCGATACCGAAGTGGTTCTGAAGGCCTGGGCGCAATGGGGCGGCGACGCCATCCCGAAGCTCAACGGCATGTTCGCCGTGGCGATCCGCGAGCGCGAGAGTGGCCGAACGATCTTGTTCCGCGACCGCTTCGGCATCAAGCCGCTCTATTATGCCGAGACCGGCAACGGGCTGCGCTTTGCGTCGACGCTGCCGGCGCTGTTGCGCGCGGGCGGGATCGACACGTCGATCGACCGGGTGGCGTTGCACCACTACATGACATGGCACGCGGTGGTGCCCGCGCCGCGAACGATCCTCGCTGGCGTCCGCAAGCTGCCCCCGGCGACTATCCGGATCCTCGACGCGGACGGCTCTGTGGCCTCCGAGCGGCAATATTGGACCCCGAGCTTCGAACGCAGCGCCGAGGACGCGACGCGCAGCGCCGAGGATTGGGAGGAACTGCTGCTCGACGAACTTCGCGCCTCGGTCCGCCGCCGGATGGTCGCGGACGTGCCGGTGGGCGTGCTGCTCTCGGGCGGCGTCGACAGTTCGCTGATCGTCGGACTGCTGGCCGAAGAGGGCCAGGCGGATCTTGCCACCTATTCGATCGGCTTCGAGGCGGCGCATGGCGAGAAGGGCGACGAGTTCAAGTATTCCGACCTGATCGCCGAGCATTACGGCACAAAGCACCACAAGCTGATGATCCCCTCGGCGGAGATGCGGGAAAACCTGCCCCACGCCATACGCGCGATGTCCGAACCGATGGTCTCCTACGACAATATCGGCTTCTACCTTCTGTCGCGCGAGGTCTCCAAGACGATCAAGGTCGTGCAGTCGGGCCAGGGAGCCGACGAGGTGTTCGGTGGATACCACTGGTACCCGCCGCTCGCCGACGCCAATGACCCGGTCTCGGCCTATGCCGACGCCTTCTTCGACCGCACCCATGCGCGTCTCGGCGAGCACCTGAATGCCGACTACATGGCGGACAAGGACGAGAGCCGCGCCTTCGTGGAGGCGCATTTCGCGATGCCGGGCGCCGATGATCCGGTCGACAAGGCCCTGCGCCAGGACACCAATGTCATGCTGGTGGACGACCCGGTGAAGCGGGTGGACAACATGACAATGGCATGGGGGCTGGAGGCGCGGGTGCCCTTCCTCGACCACGAGGTGGTCGAGTTCGCCGGACGCATCCCGTCGCGCCACAAGCTTGCCGATGGCGGCAAGGGCATCCTCAAGCGCGCGGCGCGCCGGGTGATTCCGACGGAGGTCATCGACCGGCCGAAGGGCTATTTCCCGGTCCCGGCGCTGAAATACCTCGAGGGTCCCTATCTCGAGATGGTTCGCGGTGCACTCACCAACGAGGCGGCCCGGGCACGTGGCCTCTTCAAGCAAGACTACCTGGACAAGCTCTTCGCTGATCCCAAGGCGCACATCACCCGCCTGCGCGGCTCCGAACTCTGGCAGGTTGCAATGCTGGAACTGTGGCTTCAGGCACAGGGGATCGAGGGATGACCCAGGACAGCCACCCGGCGCCGACCGAGAATGCCAGCATCGATTGCGGCTGGGGCCGGCTGATCTTTGGTAACACATTCGACGACCCGAAGGCGCTGGCGACGACGCTTGCGGCCGAGCAACACACTCGGCGCGACATCGCCTTCTATGTCGAGGACCCGCAAGTGGTCCTCGCCGAAGCACCGCAGGAGCTCTTTCTCGACCCTTCGATCTCTTTCCGACTCGACCTCACCGCCTTCGAACCTGCGGAGCAGCGCCTACCTGGACTCTCGATCCGCCGGCTGACGACCGAGAGAGACGCCGAGGCTATCAACACGATCTATGCCGCGCATGGCATGGTCGAGGTCCCGCCGCATTTCTTCTGGTCGAACCGCGACGCCCGCGCGATTACCGTTCTGGTGGCCGAGGAGGACGAGACCGGCACAATCCTCGGCACGGTCATGGGCGTGGACCACAAGCTCTCCTGGGGCGACCCCGACCACGGCGCATCGCTCTGGTGCCTCGCCGTCTCGCCGCATGCGCGCTATCCCGGCATCGGCAAGGCACTGGTGCGCCGGCTTGCCGAGGAGTTCCGCGCGCGCGGCGCGACGACAATGGATCTCTCGGTGCTGCATGACAACTCCGAGGCGATGAAGCTCTACGAGAAGCTCGGCTTCGAGCGCTTCCAGGCCTTCACGATCAAGCGCAAGAACCCGATCAACGAGCCGCTCTTCGTCGGCGACTACGAGACCGACGGCCTGAACCCCTATGCGCAGATCATCGTCAAGGAGGCCCGCAGGCGTGGGATCTTCGTCGAGGTGATCGACGCCGAGGCCGGGCTTTTCGAGTTGCAGATGGGCGGGCGGCGGATCAAGTGCCGCGAGGCGCTGAGCGAGTTGACCAGCGCCGTCGCCATGTCGATCTGCGACGACAAGCGGGTGACGCGGCGGATCGTCTCCGCAGCGGGAGTGCGGACCGCCGAACAGGCCCCCGAGGACAGCCCCGCGGCGCGCGCGGCCTTCCTCGCGGAGCACGGCGCCGTGGTGGTCAAGCCGGCCCGCGGCGAGATGGGCGACGGTGTCTCGGTCGACCTGCGCACACCCGAGGAGGTCGAGGCGGCCGTGGAACGGGCGCGGAATGTCTGTTCCGACATCATCGTCGAGAGCTATCTCGATGGTGAGGACCTGCGCCTCGTTGTGATCGACTACAAGGTCGTCGCCGCCGCGATCCGTCGCCGCCCGATGATCACCGGCGACGGCACACATACCGCGCGCGAACTCATCGAAACCCAAAGCCGTCGCCGCGCGGCCCAAACCGGCGGCGAGAGCACCATTCCCTGCGACGCGGAGACCGAGCGTTGCCTCGCCATGGCCGGTTTCGGCTATGACGACGTGGTACCGAAAGGCACCGAGGTCACGGTGCGCAAGACCGCGAATCTGCATACCGGCGGCCTGATCCTCGACGTTACCGAGGAGACCCACCCAGCGCTTATCGACGCGGCGATCAAATGCGCCCGTGCGATTGGAATTCCGGTGACGGGAATCGACTTCATCGTCCGGAGCCCGAGGCAGTCCGACTATATCTTCATCGAGGCGAACGAGCGGCCGGGACTGGCCAATCACGAGCCGCAGCCAACGGCGCAGCGGTTCATTGACTTGCTGTTCCCGATGACGGTGGCGAGCGAAGCGGCCTATCTCTCCGAGTAGGCATGGCGCGGCGCTGCCGCGTCGCCCCGAATGAGATCTTCACGTACTGGAGAGAAGCGGGCCGGCGGGCCCGCTTCCCGATTCTGCCGTTCTGAAATCAGCGGACGACGTTGTAGCCGCGGCCACGCATGCAGTTGGCGATAATGGTTTCCTTGCGCCGCTGCTGGTCGACGGCGCCCGAAACGGCACCGGCGCCGGCGCCGATCAGGGCGGCGTCGCGGACATTCGTGCCCTGGTTGGCAAAGAGCGCGGTTCCGCCGGCGGCGACGGCAGCCGCGCCGAGCATCTGCCCGCCGGTGCTGGGCGCGAACGCGCCTTGCTGCTCGGCGAGCGACTGGCAGGCTGCGAGGTCGTTGGAATAGTTCGGCCCGACCGCCCCGTCGATCACCGGCTGATAGCTTGAGCCCGAGTTAACGCAGGCGGCTGTGAGGCCGGCGAGAGCGAGAGTGGAGATGGATTTGGCGAGGCGCATGGAAGGCCCTTTCGTCAGTTATGATTTTTTTTGCTCTGGCGGCCCGGTCGATGGTCCGCTCAGCCCTTTTAGCGCGGGATTGGACTCCGCGACAACAATTCATCAACGGGACGACTGACCCACGAGCGTGACCTTGCTCTTTTCGCGCGTTGCGGCCTACGCTCTCCCTGCGAACAGATGGGAGGACATCCATGAAGACGATACTGACCGCGCTCGGCCTGTGCCTGCTGGCCACCGGCGCGTTTGCCGAGGGTATGGTGCACAAGGTGGCGATCCATGTCGACCAGAACGACCCGCAGGTGCTGAACATGGCGCTGAACAACGTTCAGAATCTCAACGCCTATTACGAGGAGATGGGCGACACCGTGGAGGTCGAACTGGTCGCCTACGGGCCGGGACTGCTCATGCTCATGGCCGACAAGTCACCGGTGCGGGACCGGATCTCAACCATGGGTCTCGAGATGGAAAACCTGACATTCTCGGCCTGCGGCAACACGATCCAGAACATCGAGAAGAAGACCGGGGCCCCCGTTTCACTGGTGGAGGAGGCCCAGGTCGTACCTTCGGGCGTGGCTCGGCTGGTCGAGTTGCAGGAGCAGGGCTTCAGCTATGTGAGACCCTGACCGAGGTCCGGCCGGCGGGACGACCGCCTGTCGGCCGGCACGGCCCCAGTTGAAAATCACGCGCCCGGGGAAGAGACTGGCCGAATGGCCGGCGGCCCCCCGCCGCGCCTGATGGGAAAGGGAAGCGCGCAATGTCAGAGGCAACGCAGGCGACGGTTACCCCCGTCGAGGTTCATCAGATCCACGACTGGCTCGAGGGCAACCAGATCCTTCTGGTCGATGTCCGCGAGACGTCGGAATACGAGATCGAGCATATCTCAGGAGCGCTGTTGCTGCCGATGTCGAGCTTCGATCCGGAGACTTTCCCGCAGGTTCCGGGCAAAAAGGTCGTGCTGCATTGTGCGGTCGGAAAACGCTCGGAGGCGGCGGGCAAGATGCTGCTGAAGGAAGGGCACACGGACGTCGCTCACATGGTCGGTGGGCTCGTGGCCTGGAAGGCCGCGGGCTTTGCGACCGAGATCCAGATTGCACCGCATTCGGAACCGGAGGCGCCGGTATTCCTCTGCCCGCCGCCGGGCGAGGTTCTGCGCAAGGAATATCTCGAGCCGCTCGGCATTGCGCCGGCCGACCTGGCGGCGCGGATCGGCGTCCTGGAGGGCACGATCAAGGACGTGCTGTCCGGCAACCGACCAATCGGCGTGGAACTGTCGTTACGTCTCGCACGCTACTTCAGCACGGCGTCGGATTTCTGGGTACACCTTCAGGTCGAGCACGACCTCGAGCGCACCCGCCACAGTGTCGGCGATCAGATCCGTCGGGACATCCAACCCAGGACATCCCTCGGATAACGGGAACCACGGCCGGAACCGCGCATGGTGCATTTCCGGCAAGCGCTCGACCTGCGGCGCTACCCGAGAACGGCCTCGATGGCCGCCCGTGTCGCCTCCACGATCTGGTCCGCTTCGGCTTTCGACAGGCACAGCGGCGGTGCGAAGCCGATGATGTCGCCCTGCGGCATGGCCCGCGCGATCACGCCACGCTCCAGCATCGCCGCAACCACCTTCGCGCCCATGCCCTGGGACGCATCGAAGAAGCTGCGCGTGTCCCGATCGGCGACCAGTTCGACGGCGCAGAGCATGCCTTCGCCGCGAACCTCGCCGACATTGGCGTGGTCTCCCACGGCGGCCCGCATGGCGTTGTTGAGATAGGCGCCCGTTTCAGCCGCGTTCTTCACAAGCCCCAGCTCGTCGATCAGCGTGAGATTGGCGATGCCGGCCGCCGCGCCGATCGGGTGCGCCGAATAAGTCCAGCCATGGCCCATGACGCCGTTCTCGTCGGTTCCGCGCGCAAGAACCTCCCACATCCGCTGACTGACGATCGACGCCGAGAGCGGCGCGTAGGCCGAGGTCAATCCCTTGGCGCTGGTGATTAGGTCCGGCTTCATCCCGAAATGCTCGGAACCGAACAAGCTGCCAAGGCGGCCGAACCCGGTTACCACCTCGTCGGCGATCAGCAGGATGTCGTGCCGGTCCAACACCTGCTGGATCGCCGGCCAGTAGCCGGCAGGCGGCGGAACGATTCCACCGGTTCCCAGAACCGGCTCGCCGATGAAGGCGGCAATGGTGTCTGCGCCCTCGCGAGCGATCATCTGTTCCAGTTGCTCCACGCAATGGGCGACGAAATTGGCCTCGCTCATGGCAAGGTCCGACCGGCGAAAGAAATATGGCGCCTCGGTATGGAGTATCGGAGCCAACGGCAGGTCGAATTTCGTGTGGAACAGGTCCAGCCCTGTCAGCGAGCCCGTCATCAGCCCGGAGCCGTGATAGCCGCGCCAGCGCGAGATGATCTTCTTCTTCTGCGGCCGGCCGAGAATGTTGTTGTAGTACCACACGAGCTTGAGGTTGGTTTCGTTCGCGTCCGAGCCGCCGAGCCCGAAATACACCCGCGCCATGTGGTCCGGCGCCCGGTCCATGACCATCTTCGCGAGCGTGATCGAGGCCTCCGAACCATGGCCGGCATAGGCGTGGTAATAGCTCAGCTCGCGCGCCTGCGTGGCGATCGCCTCCGCGATCTCCTGCCGGCCGTAACCAACATTGACGCAATAGAGCCCGGCAAACCCATCCAGCAGGCGGTTGCCGTCGCGATCGGTGATAAAGACACCCTCGCCACCCGTGACGATCCGTTGCGGAGCCTCGCCACGGGCGAACTGCCCCAGATGGGTCGAGGGGTGAAAGAAGCTCTCGCGGTCCCATTTCGCCAGTTCGTCATTCGTCAGCATGTCCAGTCCTTTCATCCTCGGTCGCGCCCGGCACAAGTGCCCCCTCCGGCATCAAGCCGAATCCGATTGTCCGCAAAGTCAATCAAGACGACGGGTCGCCTGTCGGCGTCTCCCTCCGTTTGCCGTCATACTGCCGGAAAACGCCGAGAGAATTCTCCGGGCTTCCCGTATCCCGACAGAGAGTTTCTCTTTTTTTGCGGTGGTCGGACGGAAAACCCGTCTGTCGGCGCGGCGTGGTGCGGTGTCGGACCTAGCCGCGCAGGAGCCCGAGAGCGGGTGGCACGTCCTTGATCGACTTGGTGACGATGTAGCTGAAGTAACGCTGCACGCCGGCGCGGCTTTCGAGTAGCCCGTCCATCAGCGCCTGGAAGCTCTCAATGTCGCGTTCCACGATATGGAGCAGGTAGTCGTAGCCACCGCCGATCGCCCAGCAGCCGATGATCTCGTCCATGCGCCCGACCACGCTCTCGAAGACCCGGAAGCTCTCGGAACGGTGGCTTTCCAGTTCGACGGTGACGAAGACTTGTACATGCGCGCCCAGACCGGCGAGGTCGATCTCGGCCCGGTATCCACGGATCAGGCCAGCGTCTTCCAGCCGTTTCATGCGCTCCCAGCAGGGCGTCGGCGACAGGTTGACCCGCGCTGCGAGCTCGGTCTTGGCGATACGGCCCTCACGCGACAGGGTCGCCAGTATCGCGATGTCGCGGGCGTCGAGGCGAAGGGGAGGCATGGATCGCTTGTTCCCGGAGGCCACGGGAATGTCAATCTGGACAAGACGCCGATCCTGAGTGAATCCTTACGTCATGTCGCATTGGCCGCTCTCTCGAAACGATGTCTCACAGAGAGACGGCCGTGCCGGGACAAATTGCGATCGAAACCGGACGCCCGGCCTTCCGGCACGATGCGCCGTTCCCGTCTCTTGGGAACGGGCTCGGGCAGAGCGGAACCCCGGCAGTTCACAGAAACCGCTTCGCCGCGGGGCCGGCACATGGTGACGCCGGAGGACATCGCGGCGGCGGCGGACCGGGTCCGGGACACGGTCCGCGTGACCCCGGTCAAGCCATCGCCCAGCCTGTCGGAACTCGCGGGCGGTCCGGTCTGGCTGAAATGCGAACACCACCAGAAAACCGGCGCCTTCAAGCTGCGCGGGGCGGCCAACGCCGTCGCTCGGTTGGGAAAGGTGGCCGGTGTCACGACCGCCTCGACCGGGAACCACGGGCGCGCACTCGCCCATGCGGCGCGCGCCGTGGGCCTGCCGGCGGTGATCTGCGTCTCGCGGCTGGTGCCGCAGAACAAGCTCGACGCGATCGCCGATCTCGGAGCGGAAGCGCGGGTGATCGGCGCGACGCAGGACGAGGCTTTCGAGGAGGCGCGGCGCCTGGAGCGGGAGGAGGGCTTCGCCATGATCCCGCCTTTCGACCACGCCGACGTGATCGCCGGACAGGGAACGCTGGGGCTGGAGATCCTCGACCAGATCCCGGAGGCCGGCGCCATCGCCATCCCGCTCTCGGGAGGCGGGCTCCTGGCGGGCGTGGCGCTGGCGGCAAAGCACCGCCGCCCCGACATACGCATCATCGGCATCAGCATGGCGCGCGGCGCGGCCATGGCCGCCAGCCTCGCGGCCGGCCACCCCGTCACCGTGGAGGAAGTCGAAACGCTGGCCGACAGTCTCGGCGGCGGTATCGGGCTCGACAACCGTCTCACTTTCGCGCTCTGCCGCGACCTGGTGGACGAGGTCATCCTGCTGGGCGAGGATGAGATTGCCGCCGGCATCCGCCACCTCGCCATAGCGGACGGGGAAATGGTCGAGGGCGCGGCTGCCGTCGGCGCCGGCGCGATCCTGGCCGGACGGCTCGTTGCGGGGCAGGTGCCGCTGGTGCTGCTCCTGTCGGGAAGAAACATCGACCCGGCCCGCCACGCGGCCATAGTAGCGGAGGAGAGATGAGCGATATCGTCATCCTGCACGAGGCGGAGCTGCGCGCACGGCTGCCGCTTGATCTGCGCGCTGTCGACGTGGTCGAGAGGGCCTTTGCCACGCTGGCGGACGGCGGCGTGGTGATGCCGCCGATCCTGTCCATGCATATGCCGGACGTGAACGGCGAGCTCGACGTGAAGACCGCCTATGTGCCCGGATTGTCGGGATTTGCGGTCAAGATCTCGCCGGGTTTTTTCGACAACCCGGCGAAGGGCCTGCCCTCTACCTCCGGACTGATGGTGGTGCTCTCAGCCGAGACGGGGCAGGTGCGCGCGGTGCTGCTCGACAACGGCTACCTGACCGATCTGCGTACGGCGGCGGCGGGCGGGGTTGCGGCTCGGCACCTCGCACGTGCAGATGCAAGCCGCGCCGCGATCTTCGGCGCAGGAGTTCAGGCGCGCCTGCAACTTCAGGCGCTGCGCCTGGTGCGGCCAGTTACCGACGCGGTGATCTGGGCGCGCGACCCGGCCCGGGCGCAGGCACTGGCCGATTCCGTCACCGAAGACGGGTTTTCTGCGCGTGCCACCGCCGATCCCGCCGAGGCCGCCGGCTTCGCCGATATCCTCGTTACCACCACGCCCGCCACCGAGCCGATCCTGCAAGCCGACTGGCTGCGACCGGGCCAGCACGTGACCGCCATGGGCAGTGATCAGGCCGGCAAGAACGAGCTCGACCCGCGCTGCCTCGCCCGCGCCGACCTCTATGTCGCCGATCGCCTGAGCCAGACGCAGGCACTGGGCGAGCTGCGCGCAGCGCTCGCCGCCGGGACGATGGACACCGCCCTGACGCCTCCGGAGCTCGGCGAGATCGTCACCGGCCGCCGCCCCGGCCGGAGCGACCCCGACCAGATTACCATTGCCGACCTGACCGGCACGGGCGTGCAGGACACGGCCATCGCCACCCACGCGCTCGCCGCGTTTTCCTGAGGAGCCCAGATGCCCGAGCTGCAACGAACCCCCGAGCGCTTCACCGATGCCGAATACGAGACGCGCCTGGAGGGAACCCGCGCCGCCATGGCGGCGGCCGGGATCGACCTGCTGATCATCAGCGACCCCTCCAACATGGCCTGGCTCGCCGGTTATGGCGGCTGGTCCTTCTACGTTCACCAATGCGTTCTGATCGGCCCCGACGGCCCGCCGGTCTGGTTCGGACGCGGACAGGACGCGCAGGGCGCCTATCGCACCGTCTGGATGGGCGAGGAAGATGTGATCGGCTACCCCGACCACTACGTCCAGTCGACCGAACGCCACCCGATGGACTACCTCTGCGCGAAACTCACCGACAAGGGCTGGCACCGCGGCACCTTGGGCGTCGAGATGGACAATTACTGGTATTCGGCCAAGGCGCATGAGCGGCTCCAGCACGGCCTTCCGGAGGCGCGCTTCACGGATGCCACGGCGATGGTGAACTGGCAGCGCGCGATCAAGTCCGACAAGGAGCTGCACTACATGCGTCAGGCCGCCCGCATCGTCGAGCGAATGCATCGCCGGATCGCCGACACGGTCGAGGTGGGGATGCGCAAATGTGATCTTGTGGCCGAGATCTACGACGCTGCCCTGCGGTACGATGAATGGGACGGGCATGGCGGCGACTATCCCGCCATCGTGCCACTCCTGCCCTCGGGGCCGGATGCCGCCGCGCCGCACCTGACCTGGGACGACCTGCCGATGAAACCGAACGAGGGCACCTTTTTCGAGATCGCCGGCTGCTACCAGCGCTACCACGTACCCCTCTCGCGCACGATCTTCCTCGGCACCCCGCCGCAGGAGATCCTTGATGCCGAAAAGGCGGTCCTGGAGGGCATGGATGCCGGGCTGGAGGCTGCTCGCGCCGGCAATACCTGCGAGGATATCGCAATCGCCTTTTTCAAGGTGCTCGACCGCTACGGCATCGTGAAGGACAACCGTACCGGCTATTCAATCGGGCTTAGCTATCCGCCTGACTGGGGCGAGCGCACCATGTCGCTGCGCCGAGGCGACCGTACCGAATTGAAACCCGGCATGACCTTCCACTTCATGACCGGACTCTGGATGGACAGCTGGGGCTACGAGACCACCGAGTCGATCGCGATCACCGACGGCGACCCTTTCCTCTTCTGCGACATGCCGCGCAAGATGCTGGTCAAGCAATGAGCCCGAACCCGATCCGCCCGACCGTCCCGCTCGACGCCCGGGGCAAGCACCACGGCTTCCTGCGGCTGCCGCATTCCCGCAACGACAGTGCCTGGGGCAGTGTGATGATCCCGATCACCGTGATCGCGGGTGGCGACGGTCCGACCGCGCTCCTGACCGGAGGCAATCACGGCGACGAATACGAAGGCCCGATCGCGTTGCAGCAGCTCGCCTGGGAGATCGATCCGGCGGATGTGACCGGCCGGATCCTCATCGTGCCCTACATGAACTATCCCGCCTTCCGGGTCGGGGCGCGGGTCAGTCCGATCGACCAGGTGAACCTGAACCGGGCCTTCCCCGGACGCCCCGATGGCACTCCGACCCAGAAGATCGCGCATTACTTCGACAGCGTTCTCCTGCCGCTGGCCGATATCGTTCTGGACTATCATTCGGGCGGAAAGACGCTCGATTTCCTGCCCTACGCGGCAGCGCATTACCTCGATGACACCGCGCAGCAGGCGGCCTGCGTTGCCGCCGTCGAGGCCTTTGGCGCCCCATACAGCATGATGATGCGGGAGATCGACGCCGTCGGCATGTTTGATACCGCCGTGGAGGCGCAGGGAAAGGTCTTCGTCACCACCGAGCTCGGCGGCGGCGGGACGGCGACGGCGCGGTCGGCGGAGATCGCGATCCGCGGCGGCCGGAACGTCCTGCGCCATGCCGGGATCCTCACGGGAGCGCCGGAGCGGCCGGAACGGAGCCGCATGCTGGCAATGCCGGACGACGACTGCTTCCACTTCGCTACGGTCGACGGGTTGATGCACCCGCTCGTTGACCTTGGCGAAGAGGTCAGGGCCGGCCAGCCCATCGCGCGGCTCTGGTCCAACGACCGGACGGGGATCGCACCCGTCGAGATCACCGCCAACTGCGACGGACTTCTCGTGGCCCGGCATTTCCCCGGCCTTGTCCAGAGCGGCGACTGCCTCGCCGTTGTCGCCACGGAGTGACGCCTCGCCGTTTCCGACGAGTGTCATTGGTCCGACCCCAACATCATGCCGGCCGTGAGCATCGCCGGCTCGGACGGCAGGACGCTACCCCGAGCCGCGAGGGGTCAGCGGGCAGCCCAGACGAGGCCGCGGCGCAGGATCTCGCGCATCTGCGGGACTTCGAACTCCGACGCGACATGGCCGAGGGCGGAGAAGAAGATCCGCGCCTGTCCGTAGCGGTGTTTCCAGACGACCGGCATCACGGTGCCTTTCGTCCAGGGCGCGTGCTCGCCGGTGAAAGTGGTGCTCGCCAGGACCTCGAGGCCGGGGTCGACATGCATGAAATACTGCTCGGAGTGATAGTCGAAGTCACCGATGCCCGCGACGATCGGGTCGTCCGGCCGGGTGATCTCGACGCGATAGTCGATGATGTTTCCGGGATGCGCGACCCACTGGCCGCCGACCATGAACTGATAGGCCGGCTCGTTGCGGAAGGTGTCGCCCATGCCGCCATGAAACCCGCCCAGCCCGGTGCCGCCCTCGACCGCGTCGATCAGGTTTTGCAGCGCCTCCTTCTCGACCTGCACCTGCGTCGAGAGCGGGACGATCAGGTCGTAGCGGTCAAGCCCGCCACGGGCAAGGACGTCGTTGCCCTGCTCGACATCGACGTCGAAATCCTCGCCGCGCAGCATCTCGCTTACGACGCCGGCGCAGGCCTCAGGTTCGTGGCCTTCCCAGCCCCCCCAAAAGATCAGTGCCTTGCGGGTCATGCGGTCTCCTCGGATGCAATGCGGCCGGTCACTCCGCCGGGGGCGAGAGGTTCGGGCCGGTCGCAGGTGGACAGGATGGAAACGGCGGCGCCCTGCTCGGCCGAGGCCAGGAGCGCCTCCATCACTTCGAGCACATGCAGCGCCAGCGCGCCGTTGGCGCGGTGCGGCCGCCCCTCGACGATCGCCGCGGCCATGTCCGCGAGGCCGAGCCCGCGGTAATTGCCGTCGCCATGTGCATGGGTCGTGGGCTGCGGCTCCCAGTCAGCGTCGAAAAGCTCGACCGTGCCGTCGAAGCGGTTCGGGTCCGGGATCAGCAGCGAGCCCTCGGTCCCGTAGAGCTCGAGCGGGCTGTGCCGATGCTTCTTCACCTCGAAGCTGGTCGCGATCTGCACGAGCGCACCGGAGGCGAATTCCATCACCCCCGCGACATGGGTCGCGACGTCGACCGGCACCGTCTCGCCCGCCCGGGGGCCGGTGGCGATGGTGCGCGTGTCACGACCGCGCGAGGCCAGCGCCGAGACGCGTGCGACAGGCCCGAGAAGATGCACCATCGCGGTGATGTAGTAGGGCCCCATGTCGAAGAGCGGCCCGCCACCCGGCTGGTAGTAGAAGTCGGGATTCGGGTGCCATGCCTCGTGCCCCGGCAGCATCAGCGTCGCGGTGCCGGCGGTCGGCCGGCCAATCCGGCCGGCATCCACCAGCGCGCGGGCCGTCTGGTGGGCGCCACCTAGGAACGTGTCCGGCGCGCAGCCGATGCGGAGGCCGGCGGCCTGTGCCGCCTCGATCATCGGCCGTGCCTCGGCAACCGTGTTGGCCAGCGGCTTTTCCGCGTAGACATGCTTGCCCGCCGCGATCGCCGAGAGCCCCACGTCGACATGCGCCGCGGGAATGGTCAGGTTCAGCACGATGTCGATGTCGTCACGGCGCAGGAGCGCCTCCGGCGTCACCGCCGCGACCCCGAACGCCTCGCCCCGTGCCTGCGCCGCCTCGGGACGGAGATCGGCGACGGCGCGCACCTCGATCTGCGGGAAAATGCGGGCGTTTTCGAGATAGATCTCGCTGATGACGCCGCATCCGACGATTCCAACGCCAAGCGGGATCATGCCGTCACCTCGATCCGACGGCCATCTTCGCCGAAATGGTGGAGGTTCTCGCGCTCGGGCGTGAGGAACACCCTGTCGCCGGCGGCGAGGCGCGCATATCCGGGCAGGCGGACGATGAGGTCGCCATACCCGTCAGCCCGGACATGCGCCATGGTGTCGGCGCCGAGATGCTCGACCACCATCGCGGTCGCCGGCCAGTCGCCGGTTTCCGGGTCCGCCTGAATATGCTCCGGGCGAACGCCCACGGTCTTAATGTCGCTTCTTTGCACGGCCGCTCCTGGCAGAAGGTTCATTCTCGGGGACCCGATGAAACCCGCCACGAACTCGCTCTGCGGACAGTTGTAGAGATCCATCGGGGCGCCAACCTGCTCGATCCGGCCCTCGTTCATCACCACGATCTGGTCGGCGAGGGTCATCGCCTCGACCTGGTCATGGGTGACGTAGATCATCGTCGAGGTGATCGACTGGTGGAGTTGGGCAAGCTCCACCCGCATCTGCGTGCGCAGCGCCGCGTCGAGGTTCGACAGCGGCTCGTCGAAGAGGAACACTTTCGGCTGGCGCACGATCGAACGGCCGATGGCGACGCGCTGCCGCTGGCCGCCCGAAAGCTGGCCCGGTTTCCGGTCGAGCAGGGCCTCCAGCGAGAGGATCCGCGCGGCCTCCGCCACCCGCTCCTCGCGCTCTTTCGCCGGCGTCTTCGACAGGCGCAGGCCGAAATCGATGTTCTGCGCCACCGTCATGTGCGGGTAAAGCGCGTAGGACTGGAAGACCATCGAGATACCGCGTTTCGACGGTTCCTCGAAGGTGACGTCCTGGCCGCCAATTTCGACGCTTCCTTCGGACGGCGTCTCGAGCCCCGCGATGATGCGAAGAAGCGTGGACTTTCCGCAACCGGACGGGCCGACGAGCACGGTGAACGAGCCGTCGGGAACCGTCAGGTTCAGGTCCGGGATGACCGTCACCGTGCCGAAACGTTTGGTGACGTTGTTCAGGCGTACCTCAGCCATGTCTCAGGGTCTCCGCCGGTTCATAGGTGAAGTAGGGGAAATCGGCCGGCGTGCTGCGGCCCGACGTGTCATGCGCGCAGATGCCCACGAAGGCGCCAGTGAAGTTGTTGCCGGGGCCATTGCCCGCCTCGTCCGAGATCGCCGACTGGTCGAGGACAAGGCCGAGATCCTGCCACGTATCGCCGGTCGCGTAGCGGAACCGAAGCTCCGCCCCGTCGACGTCGCAGCCAAGGCGAACCGGGCCATCGTCAGGCAGGCGGATGGGCTCCTTCAGCGGGAAGTCGAGCCGCGCATCCGGCCAGTCGGCGGCGCAGCTATTGATTGTGAGGAGGCGTTCGCCCGCTTCGTTCGCCGTAACCGCGAGGTAGTGGAACTTGAAACGGTTGTACCAGGAGATCAGGCCGGCGAATTGCTGGTAGTCCTGCGGTGCAAAGTCGATCTCTGTCTCGGCCCGATACGCAAAGTCGGTCTGCCGCCGGGCGACGAGCGCGTGCTCGAAGGCCGACCCGGGAGACTCGCGGCCAAAGAGGCGCAGGAAGCCGGGCCGCTCGGTCAGGGAAAACAGGCGCTTGGGCTCGGGGCTGCGGAGCCACTGGAAGGGGAGTGGCAGGTCGGGCCCGGAAAAATCGGTGCGGGTAGGCAGCGGATCAACAGGGTGTTCGGGCAGGTCCGGCGCCTCCACCTCGGTAGCCGGAGCGCAGCCGCCATGGGCCAGGCGCGGGAACTCGCCCTCGGGCCAGACGAGCTTCTGGATCGCCGTCTCGCGACCGAGCGGCGACCGGCGCACATCGTCCGCGTGGATGTTCGTCGCCCCGCCTGTCGCAATGTCGATCGTCTCGGGCAGCGGCCTTGAGCAGAGATGCGGCATGTAGAACTCGCCATCCTGCGTCTCGACGATGCTCGCATGGCCCGCCCGCTGAAGCCCGTGGCTGAGCGTGTCCTTTGCCGTCAGGACATGCTTTGCCGGGTCCGTCTCATACGGCCCCTCCAGGTTGCGCGACCGCGCCATCGTGACCGCATGGTCATAGCCGGTGCCGCCCTCTGCGGTCAGCAGGTAATACCAGCCGTCGCGCCGGTAGAGATGCGGACCTTCGGTGAACTTGTGATCGGTGCCGCGATAGATGTTGCGGATCGGACCGGTCAGGCGCTTCTCCTCGACCGAGTATTCCTGAAGGACGATGCCGCCGAAACGGTCGCCCGCCGGGCCGAAATTGTGGTCCCAGATCATGTTGACGAGCCACTTGCGCCCGTCCTCGTCGTGAAACAGCGACGGGTCGAACCCAGAGGAGTTGAGATAGATGGCATCCGACCACGGCCCCTCGATGGCGGGCGCGGTGACGAGGTAGTTGTGCGAGTCCTTCCACGCACCGTCGCGGCGCTTCACATCGGTGTAGATCAGCCAGAACTGTCCGTCGGAATAGCTCAGGTCCGGCGCCCACACGCCGCCCGAATCCGGGTCGCCCCGCATGTCGAGTTGCTCAGCGCGCGTCAGCGGGCGCGTCACCAATTTCCAATTCCTGAGGTCACGCGAATGGTGGATCTGAACGCCCGGGAACCACTCGAAGGTCGAAGTCGCGATATAGTAGTCGTCGCCCACCCGCACGATCGAAGGGTCGGGGTTGAACCCCGGCAGGATCGGGTTCTGTATCATCTGGGTCATGGTCATCCCTTGACGGCACCGCCGGTGAGGCCGGCGACGATGTATTTCTGGGCGGCGAGGAAGAAGACGATCGCGGGCAGGATCGTCAGCGTCACGAAGGCGAGCGACCGGTTCCATTCGGTCACATATTCCCCGCGGAACTGCATCATGCCGAGCGGCCAGGTGAAGACTTCGCGGCTGTTCAGCACGACAAGCGGCAGCAGAAAGTTGTTCCAGCTCTGCACGAAGACGAAAACACCGACGGTCGCCAGGATCGGCGTCGAGAGCGGCAGCGTGAAACGCCAGAAGAACCGGACATAGCCGCAGCCGTCGATATAGGCGGCCTCGAAGAGCTCCTTCGGGAGCTGTTCGAAGAAGGTGCGGAAGAGAAGGATTGCGAGCGACAGCCCGAACGCCGTCTGCGGCAGGATCACCGCCCACCAGGTATCGAGCAGGCCGATATCCCGCACCTTGATGAAGAGCGGCAGGATCGCCGTTGCAAAGGGAAACATCAGGCCAAGCAGGAGGTAGGAGAAGAGCATCCGCGAACCGAAGAAGCGGATCTGCGCGAAGACATAGGCCGCGGCCGCCCCCACGAGCAGCGTCAGCAGGACCGTCGACGTGGAGATGACCAGCGAATTGCCGAGATAGCGCCAGAACGCCGGGTCCGTGATGATCGAGGCGTAGAACTCGGTGTTCCAGGTCTCGGGAAGGGCGAAGGCGTTGGTCCGGATCTCCGCATTGGTCTTGAAGCCGCCGAGCGCGGTCGCCAGCAGCGGCGCGACGACGAATGCGGCGACGATCACCAGGAACGTGACACGCGCGAGATTGCGCCAGAAATGCGGGGTCATGATTCTGCACTCCGCATGAAGACGCGCTGGTAGAAGACCGCGATGAAGACGGCCGCGACAAAAAGCATGACGCCGACGGCGCTCCCGAAACCGATGTTCAACCGCGTCAGGCCGAACGTGTAGAGATAGGTCACGATTGTATGGGTCGTGTTGGAGGGGCCGCCATTGGTCAGCGGGATGATGACGTCGAACACCTGCAGAGCGCCGATGATGGCGAAGAAGGCGCTGACGGTGATCGCGGGCTTGATGACCGGGATCTGGACGTAGCGGACAACCTGCGTCCGGGTCGCGCCTTCGATCCTGGCGGCTTCGATCAGGTCATTCGACACGCCTTGCAACGCCGCGATGTAGATCATCATGTGGAAGCCGAAATACTTCCAGACGATGACGGTCAGGATTGCGACGAATGCCCAGTCGCGATCGGCGAGAATGAAGATACTTTCGACGCCGAATGCCTGCGCGATGGAAGCCGTGACGCCGTAATTGCCGTCGAAGACGAAACTCCAGATCAGGCCCGCGGCGACTTCGGCCAGGATGTACGGCACGAAGAATATGAGCCGGAAGACCGCATTTGTCGGCGTTTTCTGGTAGATGAGCAGCGCGAGCAACAGTGCCAGCGGCATCTGCACGAAGAGCGAGATCAGGATGATCTTTGCCGTGTTGCCGACGGCGGTGTGAAAGACGGAGTGGCCGGCGATCCGCTCGAAATTCTCGAGGCCGACATAGTTCGTCGGCGTGCCGTAGCCATTCCAGTTGAAGAATGCGTAGTAGCCGGATTCACCCAGCGGAAGCACGACGAAGAGCGTGAAGAGGATCAACGCCGGCGGCAGCAGGATGAGAACCGAAGTAACCCGCCCGTTGGTAATATTCCGTCGCAGCCGCTCGCCGAGCGGCATGCGACGACCGAGAGTGGGGGTGTGCATCACCGACTCCGCCCGTTGAAGAGGCGCGCGCCGTTCCGGGCGCGCGCCGATGTGTCAGAGGATCAGCGGAAGTCCCAGGCTTCCTGCACCTGGCTGGCCGCCTCTTCCGGGGTGATCGCACCCTGCGCGAGGTCCGCCGAGATGTCGTTCACCGTCGCGCCGACGGACGCGCCGAGGAACTGGTCCAGGAAGATCTGGTGATAGTCCGACTCGGCGATGTCCTGAGCAACCTGCTGGAAGAAGGGGTTCTCCAGCGCCTGGCCGGCCCCTTTCACGATCGGGATGAAGATTCCCCGGCTCGCGACTTCCTCCTGATGCTCCGGGTTGAGAAGGAAGGTCAGGAAATCGACCGCTTCCGGGGTCGCCGCTGTCGTGACGGCCCAGCCGTTCATGCCGCCGAGCGTCGCGTTGTCGCCACCTTCGGCGACCGGGTCTTCGATCGACGGGAAACCGATGATCGCGAGCTGGTCGTCCGAAAGGCCCTCGCCCGAGGTCGAGCGGCCGCGCATCGGCAGGTAGTCCCAGTCGCCCATCAGGTGGAACGCGCCCTTGCCGTCGGCAAACATGCCGCTCGCAGTCTCGTAGGTGGTTCCCATGAAGCCAGGCTGGAACGGATCCATCTCGGCGAGTTCCTGGAAGTCGCGGCCGGCTGCCACGAAAGCCTCTCCCTTGAACCCGTCGCCCTCGCCGGCCATCGCTCCGGTGACGACATTGGGTCCGCCCTCACGCAGGGCGAGATAGCTCCAGTAGAAATGCAGCGGCCACTTGTCCTGACCGCCGGCGATGATCGGCGTCACCCCGGCATCCTTGAGTTGCTGCACGGCGCCCTTCAGGTCGCCCCAGGTCTTGATCTCCGTGTGGTCGACGCCCGCCTGTTTCGTCAGGTCGGTGTTGACCCAGAACACGACCTCGGTCGCGTAGAGCGGAAGTCCGTAGAGCTGTCCGTCCACCGTGTAGGCGTTGATTGCCGCCTCGGGGAAGGTGGCGAGCGCCTCCGGAGAGACCATGTCCCCGATGGGCTGCAGGAACCCGGCCTTTGCCTGCTCGACCAGCGTCTCGCCGCCCCAGCTGTAGAAGATGTCCGGCCGCGCGTCAGATTGCAGCAGCGTCGGCAGCTTCGACTTGTAGGCCTCGTTGGCGATATACTCAAAGACCACGTCCACATTAGGATGCGTGGCTTCATACTGCTCCTCGACGCGCTGGTAGAACGCCTGCTCAGCGTCTCCCGGCTGGACACGCAGTATCTTGACCTCGGTCTGGGCAACCACGGCTTGCGCCGCGATCGAGCCCATGAGCAAGGCAGTAAGTCCCAGGGTCTTTTTTATGCTATCTCCTCCCGCCGGCATCATCGCCGGGTTGTCTGCAGCAGTGCGACTCGACGCACCACCTCGGAATTTGAGGAACGTACATCATTCCGAACCGAAGTGCAAAGTGGCCTTGCGCGTACTAGGGCAAATTATCGCGAGTGAAGATGTCGACACGGATACGCTCGCGCTCCGCGATAATCGGTCTTTCGTCGATGAGCGACGTCAGGACCCGGACGGCGCTATGGATCTCAAGTCCGATATCCTGGTTGATCACCGCGTCGAAAAGCCCGGATTGCAGCTCCGCGCGCGCATGTTTCGTGAGGTCATGCACCACGATATACGGCCGGTCAGAAAGACCCGCCTTCCTGACGGCCCGCGCCACGCCCCGGTTCCCGGCCCCGAGACTGTAGATGCCGACGATGTCATCGTGCCGGCGTAGAAGGTCCGACAGCAACAGCTCGACCTGCTCCGAATCGTCTGCACCTTCGATAGTCGGGAGCAGGACGAAGTCCGGATAGTCAGCCCGCATCACCTGGTCAAAGCCGAGCCGGCGCTCGACATGGTCACGCAACACCATGGACCCGGCGATGACGGCGATCGAACCGCGTCGCCCCGAACAAAAACGGCCCAAAAGGCCCGCCGCCGTCCGTCCTGCAACGACATTATCGATGCCCACGAAGTGCTCCCGAGGGGAACTCGGCAGGTCGCTGACAATCGTGACGACATGCACGCCCTTCTGCATCAATCCAGAGATCGCCTGCCCAGCGACGGGCGCATCCGTTGCGACAACGGCGACGCCATCGACCTCGTCAGGCCCAAGGCCATCAAGCAGAGCAGCCAGAGTGATTCCGTCGAACGCTGGAACGGTGAGGACCTGCAGCCGCACCCGCTCCCGCTCGTAGCTCCTGCGCAGCGCCTCGATCCCGGCCTCGAGCCCGCGCATGAAGCTGTTTTCGCCCTCGGGAAGAATGAAGGTGATCCTGTATTCGCGCCGCTTCGAGAGATTTGCGGCTGCGATGTCCCGTTCGAAGCTCAGCTTCTCCATGGCAGCGAGGACCTTCGACTGCGTCGCGGGACGGACACCGATGCGGCCGTTCAGGACCCGATCGACCGTGGCAAGGCTCACGCCGGCCGCCTTGGCGACGTCGCGGACCGTGGGGCGTGAAGAAGGAGGTCTCATTGCATTTCGCAAGCTCATCTCTGAGGTTCTTGCAAAAATACATCTGATTAACGTTCCTCACAAGCGGCCTGCTCCGACCTCCTGTGCGGGAGAATCCTGTAACTCCCCCGAACGCGTGCGGATGAAGATGGATTGCTCCGGACGGAAGATAAGCCGGACCGATGTGCCGGCTCCCGCGGCAACGCGGCACCTCTGTCGAGCGCGTCTGCGTGATCGGGAGGGATGACCCGTCCCGATGGCGCTTGCGATGGGCTCATGCGCCGAAGCCGACCTACTTGTCGGTTCGAGCCTGCCGGAAAGATTCGGAGAGCTATCGAATCGGAAGGCGCGGGCCACGGCGCGCGGCCCGAGGGAATCTCCCCGGGCCGTGACCTGGCTGGCCTCCGCGCCTCAGAGCTTCGTCATCTCGTAGATCGTCGTGCTCACGACCTTGCCTTCGGTGGCCGCCTTGTGCGCGGCCAGGTGCGCCGTTTCCATGTGGTCGAGCCAGAGCTCCCGCGTCTCCCAGTTCTCGTAGAAAAGAAGATGCGTGGGGTCGTCGTTGTTCTGGTGGAGGTCGTATTGCAGGCAGCCCGGCTCGGGGAGAACCTGCGGGATCAGCTTGCGGAAGGAGGCGAGCACGGGCTCGACCTCACCCGGCTTGATCCGGATATCAGCGATGATGGTTAGTACACTCATGTTTCTTTGCCCTTTCGAACGGCTGGAGGCGCAGAGTAGCACCGCGCCTGACGAAATGGCATGAGGCGCGCGCGCACAGCCTGATGGCCCTTCGGAAGCGATGTGTCGAAGCGTCCTAATAGAACCCGATCGCCGCGAGCGACACGTCGGCCACATGGTCCCGACCGTATGCGACAAGCCCGACCGAGCGGATCGACTCCGGCGCAATCCGGCGAGGCAGTAGCCGCCCCGACCCCTCGAATGCCGTGAGCGGCAGGCGGATCTCCTGCCAGTCCGGCCCGGTCCCGAACCCGGCCTGATAGTATTGCCAGGGTAACAGGGTGGCCGCCGTCCTGAGATGCAGGAAATAGCGCTCGCCATTGCCGCGCACTCGGATCGCGACGCCCTCCACGCCCGCTTCCGGCGGCGCGGCAAGGCGCGACTGCGCCTGGATGAAACCGCCGCGATTGGCCGTGCTGACCTCGCCGGTGAGACGCAGCACCCGCTGCCCTCCCGCTGTCACGAGCTCCGCCTGCCCCTGGGAGACGCCGCCCATGACTGTATCGGCGATGAAGCGCCACGGCCACTCGGCCGCCGGTTGCAAAGCGCTCTCCATGGCCTGCTCCCCGCGCGCGCCCGTTGCCGCTGTTGCCGCCAGTGCCAGCCCGCCGGCAAAGAACGCACGCCTGTCGAATCCTCGCGTCATGATCCACCTTCTTTGCCTGAACTACGTCCCGCGGACCCTTCCGGATCACCTGCCCCCGAGGCGACTGCTCTGGCCGTCAGAGTGGCCCGGCCTGCCAGAGCCGGATCTTCAGCCCACCATGCGCCACCACCGGCCCAGGCGGCTTGAGAGGCAACCCGGTTGCCTTCGCCAGCGCCGCGTCCGAGGTCACGATCCCGACACGCCAACCCGAGAATCGCTCCTTCAGAGCCGTCCCCAGTGCCGAATAGAGTCCGAACAGCGGCCCCTTGTTGCCGATCCGCGCGCCATAGGGTGGGTTGACGATGACCAGCCCGGAGGGGCCGTCGGGCCGTGCGATCTCGCTCACGGCCGCCCGCTGGAACGCGCAGAAATCGCCCACGCCAGCCCGCGTCGCATTCGCCGAGGCCCCGCGAATCGCGCCGTCATCCCGGTCCGATCCGAAAAAGTGCCGGTCCGGGACCCGCACCGTGCCAGCCGCCTTCATTGCCGCGAAGGCCGTCGCATCGAAGCTCTGCAGCGCCTCGAAGGCGAAGCTTCGCGACCGCCCAGGTTGAAACCCTGCCGCCATCTCGGCGGCCTCGATCACGAAGGTTCCCGAGCCGCACATGGGGTCGAGCAGCGGTTCGGAGCCGTCATAGCCGCAGTCCCGCAGGAACATCGCCGCCATCGTCTCACGCATCGGAGCCTTGCCGACCCATTCCTTGTGCCCCCGCTTGTGGAGCGACTCGCCCGTGCTGTCGATCGAGATGGTCACGAGGTCATCCTCGATCCGCACCATCAGCCGCAGCGGTGCGTCCGGCGAGATGACCGCCCTTGCCTCCTCGCGCATCGCCCGCTCGACCCGCTGTGCCGCCGCCCCAGCGTGATAGATCTTGGACTTGCGGCAGGTCACCTCGACCCGCACCGCCTCGCCCGGTGTGATGACCGTGGACCAGGGGAATTTCCGCGCCCGCTTGTCGAGCTGCGCGAGGTGGAAGGCGCGGAAAGATCCAATCCGGGCAAGCACCCGCGTCGCGCCGCGCAGCTCCAGGTTTGCGCGCCAGACCTCCGGCCAGCCGCCGGCGAACACCACCCCGCCCGGAACGACTTCGGCCGCCGAAAAACCGAGCGCCCGCGCCTCGGCGCGAAGTGGCGCCTCAAGCCCGGGCGTGGCCACCAGGAAGATCTCGAACGGCTCGCTCATCCCGCTCCAATAGCCGCAATTGCGGCGCCCCGCGAGCGCGAAAGCGCCCCCCGTTGCGGCGCCGCCGCGCAAGCCCTAGGGTCCGCCCGAACCAGCCGGAGACATCCCGATGCCCGAGAGCGCCCCGAAGACAATCCATCTCGCCGATTATGCACCCTTCACCCATGTCGTGGAGAAGGTCGAGCTCACCTTCCGCCTCGCCCCCGACGCCACGCGGGTGATCTCGAGGATAATGTTTGCGCCCAACCCGGCCAGCGACGGCGGCGACTTCTTCCTTCACGGAGAGCAGCTGAAGCTCCTCTGGGCGAAGATCGACGGCGCGGACATCTCACCCGGGATCACGGCCGAGGGCCTCACCTGCCCGGTCCCAGACTCGCGTTTCACCTGGGAATCGGAAGTCGAGATCGCGCCGGAGAGCAATACCGCGCTCGAAGGGCTCTACATGTCCCGCGGCATGTATTGCACGCAATGCGAGGCCGAGGGTTTCCGCAAGATCACCTACTACCCGGACCGTCCGGACGTGATGGCGCCCTTCGATGTGCGGATCGAGAGCGACCTGCCGGTGCTGCTCTCGAACGGCAACAAGAAGGCGGTCGGAGAGGGCTTTGCCGAGTGGTCGGACCCCTGGCCCAAGCCGGCCTATCTCTTCGCCCTCGTCGCGGGCAAGCTCGTCAGCCATCCCGACAGCTTCACCACGCGGTCCGGGCGCAACGTCTCGCTCAACATCTGGGTCCGGCCCGGCGACGAGCACAAATGCCCATTCGCGATGGAATCGCTGAAGAAGGCGATGGCCTGGGACGAGGATATCTATGGCCGCGAATACGACCTCGACATCTTCAACATCGTGGCCGTTGACGATTTCAACATGGGGGCAATGGAGAACAAGGGGCTGAACATCTTCAACTCCTCGGCCGTGCTCGCCAGCCCCGAGACGGCGACCGACGCCAATTTCGAGCGCATCGAATCGATCATCGCGCACGAGTATTTCCACAACTGGACCGGCAACCGGATCACCTGCCGCGACTGGTTCCAGCTCTGCCTCAAAGAGGGGCTGACGGTGTTCCGCGACCAGCAGTTCTCCGGCGACCAGCGCTCCCGCTCCGTCCAGCGCATCCAGGACGTGCTCGCCCTGCGTGCCCGCCAGTTCCGCGAGGACAACGGGCCGCTGGCACATCCGGTCCGCCCGGAGAGCTTCGTCGAGATCAACAATTTCTACACGTCCACCGTCTACGAGAAGGGCGCCGAAGTAATCGGCATGCTCAAGCGTCTGGTCGGCGACGAGGTGTATGCCCGGGCGCTCGATCTCTATTTCGAGCGGCATGACGGCGAGGCGGCGACGATCGAGGACTGGATCAAGGTTTTCGAGGACGCCTCCGGGCGCGATCTCACACAGTTCAAGCGCTGGTATTCCCAGTCCGGCACGCCGCGCGTGACGGTCGAAGAAGAGTTCTCCCTCGGCACCTACACGCTGACCCTCTCGCAGCGCACCCCGCCGACGCCGGGTCAGGCGGAGAAGGCGCCGCTGGTGATCCCGGTTGCGGTTGGCCTGCTCTCTCCCAATGGCGACGAGATTGTTCCGACGCGGGTGCTGGAACTTACGGAAGCCGAACAGAGCTTCACCTTCGAGGACCTGCCGGCGAAGCCCGTCGCCTCGATCCTGCGCGACTTCTCCGCCCCGGTGATCCTCGAGCGCAAACTGTCGGCGGCGGAGCGTGCGTTCCTGCTCGCCCATGACACCGATCCGTTCAACAAATGGGAAGCCGGACGGGCGTTGGCCAAGGACACGCTCATCGGCATGATCGCCGAGCGCGCAGAGCCCGATCCTGCTTTCCTCGGCGCGCTTCAGGGCGTCGTGCGCGACGAAAGCCTCGATCCGGCGTTCCGCGCGCTTGCCCTCGGCCTGCCGGGCGAAGACGACCTCGCCCAGGCGCTGTTCGACGCCGGCCGCACGCCCGACCCGCTGCGGATCCACACCGCCTGCGAGACCTTGCGCGATGCCATCGCCGAACAGCTCGGCTCGATCCTTGCCGATCTCTACGACGACATGGCGATCCACGGCCCCTATCGCCCCGATGCCGCCGATGCCGGCCAGCGCGCCCTGCGCGGTGCGGCGCTGAGCTATCTCAGCCGGCTCGATGACGATGTGCGGGCGCGGGCGCAGTTCGAGACGGCCGACAACATGACCGACGAGATCGGCGCGCTTTCCTGTCTCGTCCGCGCCGGCGATGCCGGGGCCGAACTCGCTACCTTCCGGCGGAAATGGCAGGGTGACCGCCTTGTCATGGACAAGTGGTTCGCTCTTCAGGCCAGCCTCGCCGCGCCGAAGGAGGCGGCCACCGTGGTGCGCAGGCTTACAGCGGATGCCGATTTCGACTGGAAGAATCCCAACCGTTTCCGCGCGGTAATGGGCGGGCTGGCGACGAATGCCGCGGGTTTCCATGCGGCCTCCGGTGAGGGCTACACGCTGCTCGCGGACTGGCTGATCCGGCTCGATCCGGTCAACCCGCAGACAGCAGCGCGGATGACCACGGCCTTCGAGACCTGGAAGCGCTACGACGCCGACCGCCAGCAGATGATGCGGGAGAATCTCGAGCGGATCGCTGCCGCACCGGGGCTGAGCCGGGATGTGGGCGAGATGGTCGCGCGAATCCTCGGCGACTGAAGGTCAGACAGGAAGGCTGCGCGCCGCGATCCAGAGGCCCCAGACGAGCAGGATGCCGCCCGAGGCGAGGTCGAGCCAGCGGCTGGCACCGGCGTCGAGCCGACTGCCAGCCCAATGCGCCATCTGCACCAGCAGGATCCACCAGAGCGCCGACCCGGTGAAGACGCCGGCGACGAGGACATAGGGCGCGGCCGGCCCACCGGAGGCCGCGGTACCGAGGGCGGCGACCATGCCGATGAAGGCAAGGATCGTCATCGGATTCGACAGTGTGAGCAGAAACGTGGTGGCCCAGGCTGCGAAGACCCCGCGATAGGGGCGGCCATTGCCCGCCGGTTGCGGCTCGCCCGCCGCCGGCGCAACGAGAAAGCCGCGGAGCGACAGCGCGCCGAGGACGGCGATGAGCAGCCCGCCGGCGAGCGCCATCGGCTGCGCGTGGCTAACAAGCAGGCCGGTCGCCGCGAAACCCGCGGCGACCATAAGCCCGTAGAGCCCGTCCGCCGTCGCTGCGCCAAGCCCGGTGGCGAGCCCCGCAGCGCGGCCGTCTAGCAATGTTCGACGGACGCAGAGAAGCCCGATCGGCCCCACCGGCGCCGCCACCGCGACCCCTGCGCCGATCCCCTTCAGCAGCACTTCAAGCATCATCTGCCTCCAGACCGTCGATCGCCACGGCGCCCGACTCCTTGAGCGCCTGCAGCGAGAGAAGGGTTTCCGTCCGGCGGACTGCCGGAAACGGCTTGAGCTGCTCCTGAAGGAAGCGCTGGAGCGCGGCACTGTCCTTCACCCGGATCTTGGCGAGATAGGAATGCGGTCCGCTGACATGGTGCAGTTCCATGACTTCCGGACGCGCGATCAGCGCCGCGCATGCCTCGGCCTCTCCGGTGTAGTCCATGTCGATGAAGACCAGCGCGCAGAGCGCGGCGCCGACTGCCTCAGGATCGAGCTGCGCCCGCCAGCCGGTCACAATCCCCTGCGCTGACAGACGGCGCACCCGCTCGTTTGCGGAGGAGACGGAGAGGCCCACGGCGTCCGCCAGTTCAGCGCTCGACGCGCGACCGCTGGATTGAAGGAGATCGCAAATTTTCCGATCAATAGTATCCATTACAGGAAAATTATCGGAAAAAACTCAATAAATCAAGAATACCTATGGTTTCGCCCGAAAGAGCCGTAAAGAGATCACAGATCTCAGGCAAGCGATGCCGAAGTTCGCTTGCCAGCGTTGTGTCAAAGGCGGGATTTGTGTGAAGCAGCGACCGTTACGGCATCAGCCGTCGGCCATCTTCTTCTTCAGCATCGCCAGCGGACCTTTGGCCTTGGGTTGGCAGAAGGGCTGGGTCGAAGTCCAGGCGATCATGTCCTTGCGCTTGCTCGCAGTGTGGAACGGGCCCCAGTCGGCAGCGACACCGCGCATGCCAGCGCTGACCACGCCGTCCCGCTGCACCGTGCGGGACATGATGCGGATCGCACAGCTGATATTGGCCGCGCCATTCTTCAGCGCCGATCCGCTCTTGGCCTCGCAGCCATAAAGCCGCGCCGTTGCCGGAGAGATCTGCACCAGCCCGAACCAGCGCCCGCCGCCGCCGACCGCGGCCGGGTTCCAGGTGCTCTCGTGCTTGGCGAGCGCAGAGATCAGGCCGATCCAGAACGCCTCGCGGTCAGCCTGGCTGGCGTCTGCGTAGCCCGGGCACCAGGTCTCGATATCGGCGGGCACGATCGCGGGCAGTGCCGCCCCGTGGCTTTCCAGCGCCGCCAGGCCCCGCGCGGTCCACTCCGTCGATTGCGCCTTGTGGTCCCACCGCATTGCGTACTCCGAATGCGGTGTCTTGGTCGAGGCACGGGAGCGGGTCGTCTCTGCGCCCGGCACCTCGGCGCAGGCACCGAGGACCATGGTTCCGATCAGGAGGATCGCCGTTGCAAGGCGGGAGGCGGGGATGGACATGCGGTCGTCTCGCAGCAATTTCGTCGGCCACGGGCTTTAGCGCGTTTTGCGAAATCTGGCAAAGCCCGGGGCGTCGCATCGGCGGCTTCCCGCCCGCGCAGCAAGCCTTGCCCCGTGCCCGTGGCTGTTCTAAGACCTCTGCGATCAGCCACAGGGACCGTTCCGATGCTCGACCTCACCTATGACGCCCCGAAACCCAAGGTCATTTCCGGCGCGAAGGAAGACTGGGAACTGGTGATCGGCATGGAGGTCCATGCGCAGGTCGCCTCGAAGGCAAAGCTCTTCTCCGGAGCCTCAACCACCTTCGGCGCCGAGCCCAATTCCAACGTCGCCTTCATCGACGCCGGCATGCCGGGGATGCTGCCGGTGATCAACGAGTTCTGCGTCGAACAGGCGGTGCGCACCGGGCTCGGGCTCAAGGCCGAGATCAACCTGCGATCCGCCTTCGACCGCAAGAACTACTTTTATCCCGACCTGCCGCAGGGCTACCAGATCTCCCAGCTCTACCACCCGATCGTCGGCGAGGGCGAGGTGCTGGTCGACATGGGACCGGGCGTTGCGCGCAGGGTGCGAATCGAGCGGATCCATATCGAGCAGGACGCGGGCAAGTCGATCCACGACATGGACCCGAACATGTCCTTCGTTGATCTCAACCGCACCGGCGTGGCGCTCATGGAAATCGTCTCGCGCCCCGATATCCGCGGCCCCGAGGAGGCAGCGGCGTATGTCGGCAAGCTGCGCCAGATCCTGCGCTATCTCGGCACCTGCGACGGCAACATGCAGAACGGTAACCTGCGGGCGGACGTGAACGTTTCCGTCTGCCGCCCGGGCGATTTCGAGCGCTACTGGGAGACGCAGGATTTCTCGCATCTCGGCACCCGCTGCGAGATCAAGAACATGAACTCAATGCGGTTCATCCAGCAGGCCATCGAATACGAGGCGCGCCGCCAGATCGCCATCCTCGAGGACGGCGGCACGGTGGATCAGGAGACCCGCCTCTTCGACCCCGACAAGGGCGAGACGCGATCGATGCGCTCCAAGGAAGAGGCGCATGACTATCGCTACTTCCCCTGCCCTGACCTTCTGCCGCTGGAGATCGAGCAGGCTTGGGTGGACGGCATCGCCGCGACCCTGCCAGAGCTTCCCGACGAGAAGAAGGCCCGCTTCGTCAATGAATTCGGGATGACCGAATATGACGCCTCTGTGCTCACCGCCGAGGCCGAGTCGGCGGCCTATTTCGAGGAGGTGGCGCAGGGGCGCGATGGCAAGCTCGCCGCAAACTGGGTCATCAACGAGCTCTTCGGCCGGCTGAAGAAAGAGGATAACGACATCACCAGCAGCCCCGTCTCGGCGGCGCAGCTCGGCGGCATCATCGACCTCATCTCCAAGGGCGACATCTCGGGCAAGATCGCCAAGGACCTGTTCGAGATCGTCTATACCGAGGGCGGAGATCCGGCCGAGATCGTCGAGAGCCGCGGCATGCGGCAGGTGACCGATACCGGCGCCATCGAGAAGGTCGTGGACGAGATCATCGAGGCCAACCCGGACCAGGTCGAAAAGGCCAAGGTCAACCCGAAGCTCGCGGGCTGGTTCGTCGGACAGGTGATGAAAGCCACCGGCGGCAAGGCCAACCCGAAGGCCGTGAACGAGATCGTCGCCCGGAAGCTCGGCTGATCCGGCTCCACCTGTCATTGATCCCCTCGCACCTTGTGCCTAGACTCGACTAAGGCAACCGGGAGGCTGTGCATGACCGTATCCGCGACGATGGTTTTGCTGCTCGTCCTGGCGTTGCAGGTCAAACATCTGGTGGCGGATTTCTACCTTCAGACCGCCTACATGCTCTCACGCCGCGGCCGCTATCTCCATCCCGGCCGGGCGCTGCATTGCCTCGTGCATATCCTCGGCACGACGCTGGTCCTTTTCGTCTTCGGCACCCCGCCCGGGCCGCTCGCCGCGATCCTGCTGGCCGAGTTCGTGATTCATTTCCACATCGATTGGGGCAAGGCGCAGATCGTGGCCCGCCGTAGTCTCACGCCGGAGGATGCCGCCTACTGGCACGCCACCGGTGTCGACCAGGCGCTGCACCACGCGACCTATATCGGCATTGCCGGGATCTGGGCAGGACTTTAGCCTCTCAGCGTGAGACCGCGTGCAGCAGCGCCGTGGTCCGGGCGAGTCGCTGCGCAATCAGCGTTGCGATCCGCTCGGTGAGTTCCAGTGCAAGCTCGGGGTCGTGGACGCGCAGCGCTTCGAGTTCCGTGCGGGTCACGATCCGGACACGGGCCGCCGTCTCGGCCACCACGTTTGCCGTACGGGGCGCGCCGGTCAGAAGGCCCATCTCGCCCACGACCGCGCCCGGGAGGAAAGTCGCCACGCGGGTGCTGGCGGAGTCCCCGTCGCACAGCGTGGCATGGAGCCGGCCGGATTCCAGCACCGCCAGACTGTCCGACTCCTCGCCCATCTCGAAGATTTGCGTGCCCGCGGCCACCTCATGTGCCCGGAAATCGACCGGTGCTCCGGTCGCCTCGATCCGCGCCATCAGGCTGCGGAAGCCGGCGCCGAAGTTCTGGAAATGCTCGCCGACCAGCGTGTCGCCCATCGCACTGGCCAGCACCTCCTCCTCGAGCGAGATCAGTGCCTGATCGAGAATCGGAAAATACCGGACGTCGCCCTGTTCAATCACGCTCGACAGGCGCGCCTCCTCCTCGGACGAGAGGCCTGCGAAGATCACCGCCACGCCGCGCCGCGCCGCCTGCCTGGCCAGGCGGTCGAACATGAAAAGAGCAGAGACGTCGATTCCCTGCACCCGCCTGAGATCAATCACGAGGTAGCGCACGCTCTCGCCCATTTGCTGGCTCTTCTCCATATCGCGGTCGATCCGGGAGAAAAGCGCGTTGGCGGTTCCGAAGAACATGTAGCCCTGGACCTCGAAGATCAGCCGCTCGGCGCCGGTCGCGATGATTTCCCGTGTTGCGCGTTCGGAGCGTTCGGTCGACGAGAGCCGGACCGCGCCGTTCGTTGCGCTGCGCAGCGCCGGCAGGCGCGAATAGGCGACGGTAAAGCGCATCGAGGCGACCACAATCCCGGCGCCGACCGCCCAGACGAACCCCGCCGCCAGGGTAATTGCGAGGATCAGCAACACGATCAGGTAGTCGCCCCGCGGCAGCCGGGCGCGTTCATGCACCAGCCACCGGCGCAGGAAACCGAGACCGAGATAGGCCAGCAGCATCACGAAGAGGCTGCGGGGGAAGAGGCCTAGGAGATCCGAACCACCGAGCAGCGCGGCGAGGACGGTGCCCGTCGCGACCGCGGGCGCGAGGCGCGTCGGCCTGGGGTGCATACCGGTGGCTAGTTCGGTAAGCGTGGTCGACTGATAGCCCACGAACCCGCCAAAGGAACCGGAGATCATGTTCGCGGCACCCGCGGCGCGCATCTCGGCGTCGATGTCGACCGGCGCGCCGGTGGCAAACTCGATCGCCGAAAGGTTCAGGAGCGCCCCGAGCGCGGCGAGCAGGGCCGCAGTGCCGATAAGCGGGAACTGGTCTCCGATCGCCTGCCAGTCGACCTCCATGAGATGGCCCGGGGCCAGCGCCCAGGACCATGCGTCGCCCTGCGCGTCGGCCAGATCGAGCAGGAGGCCCGCCGCACGCGCTTCATCAAGACTCATGCCCATCGCCGCGATGCCGGCATAGACCGCCACTGTGAGGCCGAGCGTGGCGACAACAAGCGCGGTCGCACTCTTCACGCGTCTCTCGGCGATGAGCATCAGCGCCGCGACGATAAAGGGCGGCAGCCAGCGCATCGCGGCCGCGGGCGTGAGCGCCGCCACAAGCCCGGCGCCGCCCTGGTGGCCGATCTCCGCCGCTCGGACCACCAGCAGCCAGCCGGTCGCCGCAAGAAAGCCGCCGACCACCGGATAAGGAATGGACTTGGCGATCTGACCGAGCCGGGCGAGGCCAATCGCGAGCATGAGGGCGCCGGTTGACAGCGCGATCAGCGCAAGCAGCACGAAGACCGAAGCGACCGTCACCGGCGAGGCCGGTCCCGCCGAATCTCCGGCGATCCCGGCTGCGGCGAGCGCCGTGAGCACCACGACGATCCCCTGCGCCTGCCACATCGTTCCGGTGAAGTTGCGCCGCAGGAGCGCCGCGACCACGGCGACCAGCGTCCCGAGCAGCGCCAGCCGAACCCCCTGCCCGACAGCGGGCGAAAGCGGACCGGCAAAGACGATCTGGGCGAAGGAGACCGCGTAGAGACTCGCGAGCCCCCCTGCCAACAGCCCCGCACCGGTCGCGGACAGAAGCGCTTCGGCACGTCCTGGGTCGTTGGCTCTTGTCATAAAGGCTTGTCGTTTCTGGTGCGTTTTCCAAGGTCTAGCCGCCCTGACCCGGTCCGGCAACACCCTGTTGGCGCACTGCCCCTCAAACTCGACGCGCCCGCCCGGAAACCGGACGGACGCGTCACGAGGTTGGAGGACCGCCCGGCCATGACGGCAAGCATGGGGAAGCCCGCGTCAGAGCAGGATAGTGACGATTGGTGGCCAGATCAGCAGCACGGAGATGGCCGCGATCTGCACGCCGATGAACGGCAGGAAGCCCTGAAAGATGTCGGTGAGCGAGATGTGCTCGGGCGCCACCGACTTCAGGTAGAAGGCGGCGGGGCCGAAAGGTGGTGACAGGAAGCTCACCTGCATGTTCATACAAAACAACACCCCGAACCAGATCGAAACCTGCGCCGGCTCGAGCTGCCCGAAGAAGCCGATCTCGTCGATCGGCACACGTTGCACGATCGGCAGGAAGACCGGGATGATCAGCAGAACGATACCGACCCAGTCCATGAAGGCGCCCATGAAGAGCAGGATCAGCATCATGGTGAGCAGGATCACCATGGTGGGCATCTCCGAGCCCACGATCAGGTCGGCGATGTAGCGCGGCCCGCCCGCCAGCGTGTAGGCACCCGCCAGCGCCGCGGCGCCGATGGTCACCCAGAGGATCGTGCCGGTCGAGCGCATGGTGCGCATCATGCCGTCCCAGAGCAGTTCGACGGAGGCTTCGCCGCGCAGCAGTGCAATGACGAAGACCGCGAAGGCGCCCATCCCGGCGGCCTCGGTGATGCCCGTGATCCCGCCATAGATCGAGCCGAGCACAACGCCGATGACGGTGAAGGGCGGCACGAGGCCCTTGCCATGTGTCCAGCCGAGCCGGGCGCGCTCCCTGCCGAAGGCGAAGAAGGCCAGCGCGAACCCAAGAAGCATGAACCCGGCGAGCCAGGGCAGGTCAGACTGCATGCCTAGCACGATGGCGTCCTGCCCTTCGGCCAGATGTGTGTTCTGGCCGGTGACGGTGAAAAACAGCGCGCGAAGCAGCAACAGGCCGGAGACGCCGCCCAGCAGCAGGCAAAGAAAGGCGCTGAACATGCCGAGTTTCTGGAACCCGGTCGGGTCGCCGGGCTTGCGCGGCGGGAGCGGGGCGTGGTCGGGATTCATCTGGGTGCGCACGACGATATAGAGGATGATCATCGAGGCCAGCATGAAGCCCGGCAGAAAGGCGGCGGTGAAGAGCGCCTTGATCGAGGTCTCGGTGATGAGCCCATACATGATGAGCACGATCGAGGGCGGGATCATCGTTCCCAGGGTGCCCGAGGCGCAGATCGTGCCGCAGGCGAGGTTCTGGTTGTAGCCCAGTCGCAGCATCTGCGGCAGTGCGATCAGGCCGAGAAGCACGACCTCGCCGCCGACGATTCCCGACATCGCGGCCATGATGACCGCCATCAGTGAGGTCACGATCGCGACGCCGCCGCGCACCGAGGAGAGCCAGTAATCCAGTGCCTTGTACATCTCGCGGGCGACGCCGGACCGTTCCAGTAGCGCCGCCATGAAGATGAAGAGCGGCACCGATATCATCACGTAATCCGTCAGAAGTCCGAAAACCTTCTGGGTGAGGATATAGAGCGGCCCCGTTCCCGGCCGTCCGGTCAGCATGCCGTCACCGAAGGTGAGCGGGTTCAGCACCAGCGTCGGCTCGAATTTCAGGATCATCACCAGCACGGCCAGCGACAGCGAGGCAAAGGCCAGCGGCATGCCGATCGCCAGGAGGACGACCAGCCCGAGGACCAGGATTATCGAGATTGTGCCGACGTCCATCACTCGACTCCGATATTGCGTTTGAGAGCTTCGATCTCGTCCTCGTCGACGTCATCCGCGGCGCTATGGACGACCTTTTCGAGGTTCCAGTCGTTGATCAGGTTGATGACCGCCTGAACTGCGATCAGTGTCATCACGATCAGGATCGCCGGCAGGACCGTCGCCGGGATCGGCGGATCGAAGGCGGTGCCGAACATCTCCCACTTGTAGAACTTGTTGACGAAGACCTGCTGGTAGCTGCCGTAGACGAAGAAGAAGGCGAAAACGCAGATCAGCACGACTCCGAACGTATCGAAGGCGCGTTGCAGGTTGCGCGGAAGGGTGTCGTAGAGCAGGAAGATGCGGATATGGCCGCGCTGCTGCATCACGTAGAGGCCGGAGCACAGGAAGACAAAGCCCGCCAGCCATTGCGACAATTCGTTGGCCCAAAGCGTCGGACTCTCCAGCACGTATCGCATGAAGACCTCGTAGAGCATGACCGACGTCATGGTGATGATGATGATCATCGTGACACGGCCAACGAACAGCGTCGGACGGTCGACGCGGCGCCATTTCTGGAACTCCGAATGCGCCACCTTCACCGTCAGGCAGCCGATGATGAAGAGGATCGGCACCATGACCAGCATCAGCCAGTCGACGATATCGGCGTGACCGCCAAAGAGCCCGGGCAGCCCGGGCCAGATGTCCTTCTCCTCATAGAGCTGGCCCATGACATCCACGAGGCTCTGCTCCTTGGGCGGGTATATGTCGAGGATGAAGGCAGGCATCTGCCAGACCACCCACCCCGTGCAGAACAGGAAGGCGGCGGGAATGATCCATTCCCGGATGCCGCCAGTTGATTCGTTCATGTCTCCTCCTCCTCAGGCGATCTTGTACTGGCGGATGAAGTCGCGGTCGGGCTCGACGCCGAGGCCCGGACCACCGGGGATCCGAACCCGGCCATGGTTGCGTCTGAGCTGTCCCTGGATGTCCAGAGGTTCCGTCAGAAGCTCGTCACGGAACTTGTTGTCGGTCGTGTCGAACTCGAGCATCGGTTCCCAGGGGAACAGGCCGCCCGGCAGGGGCGGCATGGCAGCCAGCAGGTGCAGGTTGGTGGCAACCGAGATCGCCGAGCCCCAGACATGGTTCACGACCGGCGTGAAATGGGCATGGCAGAGCGCCAGAACGCGCAGGTATTCCGAGATCCCACCGAGGGCGCAGACCTCGGGCTGGGCGATGTCGAGTCCGCGCGCTTCGAGGAGCCGCCGCCAGCCCCAGCGGGTGAACTCCGCCTCACCGCCGGAAATGTTGACCTTGAGGCGTGCACGCAACTCGGCATAGCCCTCGAGATCCTCAGGCGCCACCGGCTCCTCGAACCAGTACGCGCCGAGGTCCTCCAGCCCGCGTCCGACCTCGAAGGCGTCCGCGGTCGTGTAGGCGTGGTTGGCGTCGGCCATGAAGGGGAAGTCGTCGCCGATGCCGCGGCGCACCGCCTCGGCAAGCCGGATATCGTCCTTCGGCCCGAGACCAATCTTCATCTTTGTGGCGGCGAAGCCCATCTCACGGATCGCCTCCGCCTCGTCGGTGAACCGCGCCGCGAGTTCGACGGCCGGTTCTGGGCGCAGCATCATTCCGTAGCCATAGGCGCTGACACTGTCGCGATGCGCCCCGCCGATGAGCTTGTGAAGAGGCAGGCCCGCGACCTTGCCCGCGATGTCCCAGAGCGCGATATCGACGCCCGAAAGCGCTTGTAGCGGCATCCCCTTCTGGCCGTGGTCGCGCATCATGTTGTAGGCGCGGTGCCAGATCACGTCTCGGTCGAGCGGGTCGGAGCCGATCACCAGCGGTGCGATCACGCCCTCGACGATACCCTTGTTGGCCAGTGCCACTGGACCTGGCCCGAAGCATTCGCCCCAGCCAGTGAGTCCCTCGTCGGTTTCGATCTCGACGAGATGGGCGCTCCGGCGGGCGTAATATTGCTGCGAGTAGCCAAGAAGCTCCGGCATGTCATAGCCGAGCACGTGGCTCCGAACGGATGTGACCTTCATGACCCCCTCCTCGTCACGCCCTCACCTCAACGTTGTCGAGGCGCTCGACGACTCCCGGCTGGTATCGATACCGGGAACGGGCCTAGCTTCGAAGCCGTCCGTAAAGGTCTGACCCTCAGCGTCACACGCTCCTCCATTGCTTGCCGAAAGGCGCTCGGGGCCATTCGCGCGACACGCCGCTGGCCCTCTTGAAAACCAAAGTTATCCCCCGAACCTCAGGGTTGCAAGAAAAAGATTGAAATTGGCCAAAATCCCGAGATTATGTCGAATAACAAGATTCTCGACTCAGAGAGCGGTTTTGGAACGATCTGGGAGGAGTACGGTGGAGAGCGAGAGCCTTTTCGAACAGATGCGGGACCGTGTCGTCAGTGGAGAGTTCGCTCCCGGCCAGAGGCTGCGTGCGGAGGATCTGCGCTCGGATTACGGCGTCTCGGCCTCGACCATGCGCGAAATCCTTTTCCGCCTCTCGACCGTCTGCCTCGTTGATTTTCAGGAACAGCGCGGATTCCGCCTGACCAGCCAGTCGCCGGTGCTTCAGAACGACCTGACGACCTTCCGCATCCTTCTCGAATGCGAGGGCGCCTGCCTCTCGACCCGACTCGGCGGCGTCGAATGGGAGGCGCAGTTATCAGCGGCACATCACGCTCTAAGCCATATCGAGTCGCGCGTCCGCGCCGGTCAACCGTCCCGGGAGCTACTTGCGCTCTGGGTCCGTAGCGAGCTGGAGTTCCACCGCACTCTCATTTCGGCCTGCGGCAACGAAGTCCTCAGGGAGACCCATCTCAACGTCTTCTACCGGTTCCGTCAGCAACTCATCACCAGCGACCGGCAGTTCTACGCCGTGCCGCAAAACATCGAACAGCACAAGGCGATCGTCGACGCGGCGCTGAGCAAAGACGAGGCGCTGCTCCGCACGCGGATCCACGACCATCTGATACAGAACCTGGTCGACCCGGCCAGCGTCCCGACCGGGGAGGCGACCTGAATTGCGCACCCCGATCACGCCATTTCCGATCCAACTGCACGGGCGGGGGAGCCCACGCGACAGGATCGGAACCGAGTCTGCGACAGCATCGCGCAGGCATCATCCGGCCCGGAGTGGGCCGAGGGAGGAGTCCGGTCCAGACGTGGCCGGGCACCTGCACGTTCCAAATCACCACGAAAGGAAACTCAGGTGAAAACCATGTCCAAGCTTGCAGTCACCACTGCCATCGCGCTCGGCCTCGCGGCGACCGCCGCCGGCGCCGCCGACGTCACGCTGCGCATCCAGAGCCACCAGTCCCCCGAATCGACCCAAGGCAAGCTGCTGGCGCAATTCGTCGAGAACATCGAGACGATGTCGGAAGGCTCGATCGCGATCGAAATGTTCTACTCCGCCGCCGTCGTGAAATCGGCCGAGACCTTCGACGCTGCCGCCACCGGCATCCTCGATTGCGACATGACCAACGGCTCCTACCAGACCGGCAAGAACCCAGCCTTCCAGTTCGTCGCGGACACGATGGGCGGCTATGACACCCCGCTCCAGTATCTCGCCTGGATCAACTTCGGCGGCGGCAAGGAAGCCGTCAACGAGCTCTACAACCCCTATGGCATGACCTTCATCGGCGCCCAGGTCGGCGGCCAGGAATCGCTCGTCTCCACCAAGCCGCTGCCCGGCATTGACGCGCTCGGCAACTTCAAGTTCCGCTCGCCCCCGGGCATGGAAACCGAGATCTTCCAGAAGCTCGGCGCCAAGCCCGTCGTGATGGACTTCACCGAGGTCTTCACCGCGCTTGAAACCGGTATCGTGGACGGTGCCGATGCCTCTTCGCTCGCCGTGAATACCTCGATGGGCATCTACGACATCGCCAAGCACACCACCTATCCGGGCTTCCACTCGATGTCCTCCGACAGCCTGGCCTGCCGCACCGATATCTGGGAGAGCCTGACCCCTGCGCAGCAGAAGATCATCGAGATGGCCCACAAGAACCTCATGGTCGACTATGTGATGAAGACCATGATCGAAAACGGCGAAGCGCTCGGCAAGCTGCATGAAATCGGCGTGACCACCTATGACTGGTCGGCCGAAGACCGCGCCAAGTTCCGCGATGGCGCCAAGGCGTCCTGGGACGAATGGGCTGCCAAGACCCCCGAAGCGGCCAAGATGGTCCAGAGCCACAAGGACTTCATTGCCCGCATCGGCCTGGAGTAATCTCTCGGTTGCCCCCTGCACCCCCGGCCACGCGCCGGGGGTGTTTTCGTGAAAGACAGTCATGTTCCCGGGAAGTTCCGGGTGGGAGGAAGAATGCCCAGGATCGAGTCCGTCCGGACCCGCCTCTTCAACGTGCCGCTCGCCGAGCTGCTCGTTGACGCAAAGCACGGCAACCACACCCATTTCGAGCTGATCACCGCGACGGTGACGCTGGAGGGCGGCGCCACCGGCACCGGCTATACCGTGACCGGCGGCCGTGGCGGCCATGCCATCGAGGCGATGATCGAGCACGATCTTGGCCCCTGGCTCATCGGACGTGAGGCCGATCCGGTGGAAGAGCTCTGGGACGGGATGCAGTGGTATGTCCACTATGTCGGCCGCGGTGGCGTCGCCTCCTTCGCAATCGCCGCGCTCGATATCGCGCTCTGGGACCTGCGCGGCAAGGCGCGCGGCGAGTCCCTCCTGAAGATGGCCGGCGGCACCTCCGACCGCTGCCGCTGCTACGGCGGCGGGATCGACCTCAACTTTCCGCTTCCCAAGCTCCTGAAGAACATCCAGGGCTACCTCGACCGTGGCATGACCGCGGTGAAGATCAAGGTCGGCCAGCCGACGCTCGAAGAGGACGTCGACCGTGTCCGCGCGGTCCGCGACCTCATCGGCCCCGAGGCCGGTTTCATGGTCGACGCCAACTTCTCGATGAGTGTCGAGGAGGGCATCGCCGCGGCCGAGGCGTTCAAGCCCTTCGACCTCATCTGGTTCGAGGAGCCGATCATCCCTGACGATTACGCGGGCTACGGCCGCATTGCCGAAGCCACCGGCCACCCGCTCGCCGCGGGCGAGAATCTGCACACGATGATCGAGTTCGAAACCGCCTTTGCACAGTCGAAACTGAGCTACATCATGCCCGACGCCGGCACCTGCGGCGGCATCACTGCATGGCTGAAGGTCGCCGAGATGAGCCGCAAGGCGGGTATCGAGGTCTGCAGCCACGGCATGCAGGAGCTTCAGGTGAGCCTCGTCTCCGCGCAGCCGAATGCCGGCTGGCTGGAGGTCCATTCCTTTCCCGTGGATGAGTACACCACCCGCCCGCTGGTGATCGAAGGCGGCAAGGCGGTGGCTCCGGACGTTCCGGGCATCGGCGTTGAGTTCGATTGGGAGAAGCTCGCACCGCACGAGGCGGGATGAGACCTGGCCTGGCCGGATGGACTCGTCCGCCCCCGCTATGCCGGAACAGACATGCACCGGCCCGGAGGCCTCCGGGCCGGTGCCGGTGCGGCGTGTGGGGAGGGATACCCCGCCGCGAGACCGCCATGGCAGGCGGGAGAGGCCGCCTGCCGGTCATGCTGCAAGGCTCAGGTGATCCGCTTGACGCTGTCGAGGATCTCCTGCTTCTCGAAGACCTTCTTCCAGTCGTCCTTCATCAGCGTCGGCACGCCGAACTCGATGGCCTTGTTGCAGGCATCGGAGAAGACGCCCTCAACCTCGCCGAAGATCACCGCTCCGAGGATGTTCATGTGCCCAAGCAGGAAATCGCGGGCGCAGGCCTCGGAGACGCCGGTCTTCACCACTTCGTCCATCGCCTGTTTCATCACCGTCAGCAGCGATGCACAGACGGTCTCGGAGAGGCCGGGCTCGAGATAGGCCATCTGCTCGACCGTGCAGCGATAAGTGTCGCGGACCGGCGCGTAGATCGCCCGAGCGACGGCATCGCCCATCGCATAATGCTCCTCCGGTCCCTGCATCAATGCGTTCACGACGCCCTGCGGCGCGGCGATGCCGCCGAAATGGTCGTGCAGCGCTTCCTGGGTCTCGGAATAGTTGAAGATCACCGGGTGGCAGGGATGGGTGATGAAATAGGTGATGTCCGCGCGCTCGGGCAGGTAGCCGGCATAGGGCGCCGCGGCGTCGAGGATGACGACCATCGTGCCGGGCGCGAGTTGCGGGATCAGGTCCTTGGCGACCTTGCCGATCACCGTGTCCGGAATCGCGAGGATCACCACGTCGGCACCGTCGATCGCCGCGTCTGCTGGGACCGCCTCGGCGCCGATCTCCTCTTTCAGCCGCTTGAGCCCGGCGTCGGAGACCTCGACATGGCGGGTCTCGAAATCGGTCTTGGCCAGGTTCCGGCCGAGCCGAATTCCCATCTTCCCGCCCGCGCCGAACAGGGCAATCGTGGTCATCTTGCGCTCCTCCATAGGTTCTGAGGCATCTTGTCAAACTGGTATGATGAGATAATATCATGACGACAGAGTCAAGTGCGAAGGAGAGGATTCCATGTCGAAAGACGCCGCAGGGGCCGCGCCCTGGCTCACCTGGTATGGCGACGATTTCACCGGCTCGGCCGCCGTCATGGAGGTTCTGGCCTTCGCCAGCATCCCGACCGTGCTTTTCACCTCCATTCCGTCGGACTCGCTCAGGGAACGCTTCGCCGATGCCCGCGCCATCGGCATCGCCTCGACCGCGCGCTCGAAGTCACCCGACTGGATGGCGGAGAACCTGCCCGCGCCGTTGAACTGGCTCGACGGACTCGGTGCGCCGATCCTGCATTACAAGGTCTGCTCGACCTTCGATTCCTCGCCCGAATCCGGCTCCATCGGAAAGGCGATCGAGACCGCCCTCGCCCTCCGACCGAGCGACGCCGTTCCGATGATAACCGCCGCCCCGCAGATGCGCCGCTACCAGGCGTTCGGGCATCTCTTCGCCGGCACTTTCGATGGCGTCTTTCGCCTCGACCGTCATCCTGTGATGGCGCGCCACCCGGTCACGCCGATGGACGAGGCCGACCTTCTGGTCCACCTCGCCCGGCAGACCGACCTGCCCTCCGCCTTGATCGACCTCGAGATGCTGGCGGGTGATCCGCAGGAAGCGCTGGAAACGGCGCTGGCGGCCGGCGCCCGCATCCTCTCCATCGATTCCATGGAAGAAGCGTCCGAGACCGCCGCCGGCCGGCTGCTGTGGGAGAACCGCGACCGCCTGCGGTTCGTCGTCGGCAGCCAGGGGGTGGAATACGCCTTGGTGCGCCACTGGATCGCCAGTGGCCGGCTCGCGCCCGCTGTTCCCGCCGGCGGCGCCGGCGCGGTCGACCGGATCGCCGCCGTCTCCGGCTCGGTCTCGCTCAGCACCGCCCGCCAACTCGCCCATGCTGGCGCCAACGGTTTCGCGCTCCTGGCCTTCCCGGCGACCTGCGCGTGCGGCCCCGAGGAAGACCGCGAGGCCGAGATCCACCGCTTGATCGCCGAGGGCGTGGCCGCCGCCGCGCGGGGCGCAAGCCCGCTCGTCCACTCGGCCAGCGGCCCCGACGATCCGGCCGTCGCTGCATTCCGCGCGGCACTGTCCAGCTCCTCGGTCGACCCGGCCGAGGCCAATGCACGGATCGGCGACGCGCTTGGCCGCATCCTCGACGGCATCCTCCGGGAGAGCGGCATTCGCCGCGCGGTAATCTCGGGCGGCGACACCTCGGGCTACGGCATGGCCCGGCTCGGCCTGCAGGCCCTTGTCGCCCGCGCACCAACCATTCCCGGCGCGGCGATCTGCACGGGCTATGGCGAGTCAGATCACGACGGGCTGGAAATCGCGCTCAAGGGCGGGCAGATGGGGTCGGAGGACTTCTTCGACTGGGTCCGCAGCGGTGGCGGGCCGCGCTAGGCGATGGTGGCCGCCCTAGCCCCAGGACGCGGCGCACTCGGGAAGCTCCAGGCAGCGCTCGCCGCCGCGTCCTTCATGCTGCTCCTGGCGGGCACAAACACGACGACGCCACTGCTGCCGCTCTATCGCGACATGCTCGGCTTCTCCCCCCTCACCGTCACGCTCACCTTCGTCGCCTATGTCAGCCTGCTGGTGGCGACGCTCGCCGTCGCGTCCGGCCCCAAACTCGTGCGCTATGCCCCGAGCGTTCTCGTCGCCGCGCTCGCAGTCGCCCTGCTGGCTGACCTCGCGCTTTCCACCGGAACGGCGCCTGGCATCTTGGCCGGACGCGCACTCCAAGGGGTCTCCAGCGGCATCGGCACTGGCGCGGCGGCGGCGCTTGTCGTCGCGGTGGTCGGCAACCGCGGTCGGGCGCTCACCGCAACCGGCAACCTCGCCGGGGCGATCCTCGGCACCGCGGCGGCACAGGCCGTGCTGCACCTGGCGGGCGCCCGCGCCATCAGCATCAGCTTCGAGATCCACGCCGGCGTTTGACTCGCGGTCGCACTGCCGCTCCTTGTCATCCTGAGACTGCGCGCGGACGCCAACCGGGCCGCCATCCATGTTCCGACCGGGACGCTCCCCCCGCTCCGCCCCGCCCTGCTGCGGCACTGGCGAGAGCTCCTCTCCGGCTGCATCTCCTGGTGCGCGATCTCGATCTACATCGTCTTCCTGCCGACCTGGTTTTTCGATTGCGGCCTGCCCCGCGCGCAGGCGCTCGCCGTCCCACTCATGCTGCTCGGCTCGCTCGCCGCGCAGCTCTCGAGCGCCGCGCTCGCTCGGGCTTTCCCGGCCGCCAGTGGCATGACCGCGCTGGCCCTCGGCATCGCAGCCACCCTCGCGGGCGGCGCCCTCCTCAGTGACTTCGCCGCGGCGCTCGGCTGCCTTGTCGCCGGGGCGGGCGCCGGCCTGTCCTTCCGCTGTGCGCTGGTGCTGCTCACGCGCGGCGCTTCGCCTGCCGGACAGGGGCGCCTCGCCTCGGCCTATGCGGCGATTACCTATCTCGCCGCGGCCGCGCTGGTGCTGCTCTGCGGTGCGCTGGTAAACCGTTTCGGGTCGACCGACGTCACAATGGCCCTGTTCGCCGCCACCGCCGCCGCAGCACTGTCCGCGCGGCGGTTCGCGCCGAGGATCGGCCGCCTCACGACGCCCTGACGCTCCGGCGGGGACCGCTCTAGCCCTTGCCGAATTTCGCCAGCGACGCCGCCAGCTCCGGATGGCTTTCGCCGAATTCGGCGAGCGGAATGCCCCGCTCCGCCGCCTCCCAGGCCTGCCGGATCGCCGTCACTCCGGCCGCCGGCCCCATCGGGTGGCCGTGGATGCCGCCCCCGCCGAGATACATCAGGTCGAGCCGTCGCCCCGTCCGCGCGTAGGTCTCCGGTGCCTGCCCGCCCCACTGACCGGAACAGACCACCGGCAGCGCTCGATCGGCCTCCGAGAAAATCGGCGTCAGGCAATCGTCGAAGCTCCGGACAAAGCTCTCGTCCGGCTCCCAATACTTCGCAGCGATCCCGTTGACCTGGAACTGGTCAACTCCGAGCAGGCGCCAGATCTTCTGATAGGCGCGGAATTCCATTCCAAGCGCCGGGTGGCGGGTCAGGATGTCCCAGCCGTTCCGGTGCGCGTGGAGGCAGAGCGCCGAGCGCTTGCGCAGGAAACTCATCCCGCCGTAGCCCACCGAATTGATGTTGATCACCGCGGCCCGCCCGCCGGCGGCATGAACGATGTCGTGGTTGCGCATCATCTGGTCCGGATCAGCCGAGGAGATGCCGAAGGCGTAGAGGACGCGCTTGCCCGATTTCTGCTCATGCGCGTCGATCACCGGCATGATCGCCGCGACCCGCTCTTCGAGCGGCGAATAGCCCGGCGACATCAGCTTCTCGTCATCTTTTATGAAATCCACGCCTGCTGCGCAGAGCTGGCCGATCACCTCCGCCGTCTCCGCCGGTGTCAGCCCGAGCGCCGGCTTGATGATCGAGGCGATCATCGGCCCTGCAGGCACACCCATCAGCGCCCGCGAGCCGGAGATGCCGAATTGCGGGCCGGGGTGGCAAGCCCATTCCGGCGGCAGGTCGAAATCCATGACGCGGACGCCCGAGAGCCCGCGCGCCGAATAGACCCCGCCCACGGTGATCGTCATCAGCGCGGCGATATCGGTGCCGACTGCTTCCAACGGATATGCGATCACTGCATCGCCGCGAAGGTAGCGCGTGCCGTCGGGGTCGCCCGGACGCGGGAAGCCGGGCGTCTCTGCCGACTCCAGCTCGGTCAGCCCGACCACGCGGGCGGCACAGCGCGCCTTGACCTCCGCCGTCTCTCCGGGAAGCTCGGTAAAGGTCCCGGTTGACTGGTCAGACGCGATCTTTGCCGCCATCGCCTCGAGGCTCGCCCCGGCCACTGCCGGCACTTCCAGCCGGTAGGTGACGCGTATCTCGTGCCTGGGCGCGCGGCTTTGCATGGGTCTCTCCTCGTCCAAATTAGGCGTGCTCATTATACCACTTGGAGTAGCGCTGTCACGCTCCGTCCGAGTCGACGGAAACGAGCGTGCCGAGGCCCACGGCCTTCGCGAACATCGCGCCGAGGTTGGTGAGTGCGTCGTTGGGAGTTTGCGGTGCCTGCGCCCGGACGGGGTCTTCGCCCGGAGCCGTGCGCGGATCGCGGCAAGCACCGGGGCTGTTCAGGTCGAGCCGCCCTTGCCGAAGAAAATCCGCCGCCCCTCCGGGACGGCGGATCCGTTCTCAATGCAGTCAGGCGCGCGGCAGGATGCGGCGCAGGGTCTGGAGGTTCTTGCCGCAGACCGACAGTCCGTCGCCGCCATAGCTCTCAAGCAGGATCGGGCTGGCGAAGCCTTCGGCCAACGCCATGCGGATCGCCTCGCGGTAGTTGATGATACCGAATTCGATCGGCACCGGAGCGGAGGAAATCGCACCCGTCGCCGGGTCCTCGTCACGGATGTAGTTCTTGACGTGCCAGTATTTCATGAAGGGCGCGACTTCGGCCATCATGACGTCCCATTTTGGCATCGGCCGGTGCAGGCGCACGAGGTTGCCGATATCGGCACAGATACCGACATTGTCGCGATCCACGTCCGTCACGAAGCGCACCGCGCTCTCAGGCGTGCCCATGTAGGTGTCTTCATACATTTCCATGGCGATGGAAATGCCGACCTCCTTGGCGTGATCGGCCAGTTCGCGGATGCGGTCGACGGCCAGCTTCCAGGTCTCCGGATCATCGGGGTTCTTGTATCCTTCGGCCAGCCAGAACCAGAGCACCTGCTTCTGCGCCTCGGTGAACGGCCCGAAGAAGCCGAACGCGACCTCCTCGGCGCCGAGATCGGCGGCAGTGTCGAGGAAGCGGTGGCAATAAGCCAGCATCGCGTCACCCTCGACCGGGTCGATCACGCATTTGCGCGAGGTCGACATCGCCGGGATCGTCAGCCCGGCTTCCTTCACAACCGCCTTGAACTCCTCGAGGCGCGGCTTCTCGAGATCGGCCACCCGCATCCAGCTGTCGGTCGGGTCGAGCTCCGTGAAGCCTTCGTCGGCCACTTGCGCGAGCGTTTCGGCCCAGACTTCGGCCGGCGCGTCCTGCACCAGGCTGCCATCGGGCAGCGTTGGCGCGAACGGGATCATCGCACAGGCGATCGGCCAGTTGTCCCGGGTCCATTTGTATTTCGACATGGTATTAGCCTCCGATTTTTCCGCCCAGCTCGTCATCGATATGGATGCGGATGATTTCGTCAAAACTGCTCTCGGCGGTGAAGCCGAGCTCGCGCGCACGGGTGCCGTCGAAGCGCTGTGCCCAGCCGCCGACGATGCCCCGAATGGTCTCGTCAGGAACGCGCTTGATCAGCGCCGCGACCTTGGGTCCGGCGACCCGTTCCAGCGCAGCGATCTGCTCGCCGACCGTGGCCGAGAGGCCCGGCATCGACAGATTGCGACGCGGACCGATCTTCGACGTGTCCATCGTCGCGGCATGCGTGAAGAAGCCCACCGCGGAGCGGGGGCTGGCGAACCAGTGGCGCACGCTTTCGTCGACCGGCAGCACCGCTTCCTGGCCTGCCAGCGGTTCGCGCAGGATGTTGGAGAAGAAGCCCGAGGCCGCGGCGTTGGGTTTTCCGGGCCGGACACAGATGGTCGGAAGCCGGATGCCGACGCCATCGAAGATGCCGCGGCGCGAATAATCAGCCAGCAGTAGCTCGCAGATCGCCTTCTGGGTGCCGTAGCTGGTGAGCGGCGTGCAGAAGAAATCGTCCGGGATCGACGGCGGGAAGGGCGCGCCGAAGACAGCGACCGAAGAGGCGAAGACCATCCGCGGGCAATAGGGCGCCTTCAGCCCCTCGGCGCGGATCGCGTCGAACAGCGCCCGCGTGCCATCGAGGTTGACGCGGTAGCCCTTGTCGAAATCGGCCTCGGCCTCGCCTGAGACGACGGCGGCCAGGTGGATCACGAGGTCGGGCCGCTCGGCGGCCAGAGCCGCGGCAGCGCCCGGCTCGGAAAGGTCGACCGTTTTCGAGCTCGACACCCCTGCGAGCGCCGCAGGCGCCTCGGGTGCAAAGACATCGACGAGGGTCAGGCTGTCGATCTGCCCTCCGAGCACGCCGGGCTCGGCGGCCACCTTTTCCAGCAGCTTGCGGCCGACCATTCCGGCCGCGCCGATCACCAATACCTTCATCTCGTCACTCCCTTGTCCTGCGCGCCCGGCGGGCGCCGTTTCGTTCGCACCCCGGCCGCGCCGGAGCGATTCCATTTCATCCCGTAGCCACCGGCGCGACCCGGAAGGCCGGCGTGTGGCAGGGATGGTCGAGCAGCCCTTTCAGCTCCGCGTCGAGATGCATCATCGTCACCGACATGCCGACCATGTCGAGCGAGGTGCAGTAGTGACCGGCCCAGCTTCTGGCCACGACGACGCCGCGCGCCTTGAGCCGTTGGCGCACCCGGCGGCCGATGATGTGCAGCTCCATCAGCGGCGTCGCCCCAAGCGAGTTGAGGAGCAGCGCCACTTCGTCGCCCTGCTTCGGGTCCATGGCGGTGAGGATCCGATCCACCACCAGGTCGGCGGTGTCGTCGGCGTTTTCCAGCGCCTGGCGCGCCACTCCGGGCTCGCCATGGATGCCGACACCCACCTCCATTTCACCGGCGCCAATGGCGAAGAGTGGCCGCTGCGTCTCGGGCAGCGAGCAGGGCTCGAGTGCTACGCCGATCGTATAGCTGCGGTCGTTGGCCTTGCGCGCCAGCGCCGCAACCTCGACGAGCGGCAGCATCCGGTCCGCCGCCGCCCCCGCCGCCTTGAAGACGAGGACATTGCCCGCCACCCCGCGGCGCGCCTGCCGCTCGCCGGCGGACGCAACGTCGTCGGTCGTCACCAGCGTCCGGACCGCGATCCCTCCGGAGTCCGCCATCTCCGCAGCCATCTCGAAATTCATCACATCTCCGGAATAGTTTCCGAAGAGGTGTAGCACGCCCGCCCCGCCGTCGGCGGCGCGGGTGGCGTCGAGGATCGGCCCCGGTGGCGGCGAGGCAAAGACATTGCCGATTGCCACGGCATCGGCCATGCCGCGGCCAACATAGCCGAGGAAGCAGGGGTCGTGCCCGGCGCCGCCGCCGATCACCACGCCGACCTTGCCCGGGCGAGGCCCGTCGAGCGCGACAAGCGCACGGTTGGACCCGCGCACCGGCCGCAGGAAGCCGGCATAGTCCGCCACCGCCCCCTCGAGCGCCTCGTCGACCGCCTCGTCGGGCGCATTGAGGAATTTCTTCACGCGGGTCCGCACGGGCAGTCCCGCGACGGTTTCCTGGCCGGGCCGAACCTGCGGCACGGAAAGGCCCTCGGCATGCAGGATCCCTGCCCCTGTCGCAGCGTCAGTCACCAGCACGTTGGCATGGCCGCCGCGCAGAGCCGCAAGGATCGCGGGGACCTTGTCGACCCCGCCGGCAATGGCGATCCGCTGCGGCACGCGGGCGAGATCCTCGAGCGTGATGCCGATCATCCGCGCCTCAAGCGGACCGGAGACCGGCAGACCGCGCGCGTCGACGAAATGGCCAGCAATCTCACCCACCGCACCGGCATAGGCGTCCCGGAACATCGGACCGTCCTTTAGCAGGCCCGAGGCATGCAGGGTCGAACTCGGCCGCATCGAAGCGATGCCAAGGACGATCCGGTTGAGTTCGGCGAGGCAGGCGAGTTGCTCGCGTACCGGGCTTTCGCGGCAGAGCAGGTCGCGCAGCTCGGGGGTCGAGACGATCGCCGGCGCTGAGAGCGGAATGCATTCCGCACCGATAGCCGCGGCCATGGCCGTCGCGCAGGCGGCGGGCGTATAGGGCACGTGTGCGCTGGTCGAGCCGGTCACCTGGACGACGCGGATATCCTGCAGCGCCTCGGTCGAGAGCGCCTTGGCCGCCGCAAGTACCGAGCGGCCCCAGCCCACCCCGATCGTGTCGCCGGAGCGGAAGAGCGCACGCAGCGCCTGTGCGCCGGCCGCGCCAAGGCTCTCGACCAGCGGCCGCTCACCGCCGGTGCTAGGGATGACCAGGCAATCCTTCAGCCCGAAATGCTCGGACAGGCTGCGAGCCACCGAGAGCGCGCGCAACCTGTTCGTCTCGATGGAGATATTCACGATCCCGCGGGTTCGCGCATCGGCCAGATAGGAGATGACGGACGCTCGCGAGACACCGATGATCCGGGCGATGTCGCTTTGCGTCATCCCTTCTTCGTAATAAAGCCAGCTCGCCCAGAGCAGCAGGTCGTCTCCGAAGCGCAGCGGCACCCCGGCGCCGGCATCGGCACCGCGGGCGCTTCCGGAGGAACTGCGCGGCGGCATCACCCGGCCCTCAGCGCGAGAACGTCGGCAAAGGCGGCGACGAGGATCGCTGCGGAGGCTGCGCCGGGGTCGACATGACCGAGGCTGCGCGCCCCGAGCCGCGCGGCGCGACCGCGCGACGCGGTCATGCTGCGCGTCGCCTCGGCCGATTGCGCTGCGATCTCCTTGAGATCGGCCAGCGTCGCGGCGAGCGGTGTGCCCCGCGCTTGTTCGGTCCTCGCCGCCTGTGCCACCGGAAGCCAGACATCCATCATCGTCTTGTCGCCCGCCGCGGCCTTTCCCCGCTGCCCGATACCTTCGGCAAGCGCGACCAGAAGCATCGGCGCTTCCGCCGCCGGAAGCGACTTGCGCCCCTCGGCCCAGGCACCCGCGCGCAGGAGACCCGACGCATAAAGAGGCCCGGCGGTCGCACCCACGGCATCTAGGAAGCTTCCGGCACAGAGCGCGAAAAGTGCCGTAAGATCGGTGGCGGCGGGATCGACCTCGTTCAAGGCCCGCAGAATGGCGGCGAAACCACGCGCCATGGTGGTGCCATGGTCGCCGTCGCCGATCGCGCCGTCGAGGCGGCCGAGTTCCTCGGTCGCTTCGGTCAGCCGCGCCGCCGCCTCGCGCAGCACCGCCATCACATCCTCGACGCCGACCTCGGCCATTTGCATGTCTCCCGCGGGCCGCCCGCTCACGCGTCCGACAGGCGGCTTGCAGTGCCCTTCGCGAGCGCGCAGAGGATCAGCGCACAGGAGGTGGCTCCGGCATCCTGTACCCCGCGCGAGCGCTCGCCGAGCCGCGCCGCCCGGCCGACCTTCGCCACCATGTCGATGGTCGCGTCGCGCCCGGCCTCGGCTGCCGCGCACATCGCCTCGAGCGCCGCCGACATACCGCTGCCGGCCGCGAGCGCCTTTCCGTAGGCGTCGACCGCCGGCACATAGGCGTCGAGCAGCGTCTTGTCGCCGGGCTCGGCCGAGCCAATGTCTCTCACCTCGTCGAGCCCTGCCTGCAGCATCGCGCCGAAATCCTCGGCGTCGATCTCTTCTGCGCCCTCGATCGCCTCGGCCATGCCGGAGAACATCATCCCGTAGAGCGGCCCCATCGAGCCGCCGATCTCCGACATCAGGACGTCCGACAGCACCGAGAGCGCCTCGGCCAGGCTCTCGCCGCCTTCCAGCCGCTCGGCCGTTCGACCGAACCCCTTGGCCATGTTCACGCCATGGTCACCGTCGCCGATCTTGCCGTCGATCTCCGAAAGCCATGCCTTGTTCTCGACGATGACGGCCGCCAGTTCGGCAACCAAGCCGCCATTTCCGGCATTCGCAATGCGTTCCATGATATCCTCCTGCTGACCCCGGGCGGCTCGGGCGTTTCGACACGCCGTCGAAGGAAGCCGCCGCGCCGAGCGTGTTCCGAGCCTGACGCTAGACCCGGGAGTGACATCTGTCAAATTCTTGGTGACATTTGAGTTTTTGAGAAATGCTATACATTTCAGTTCACTGAAGTGCGGGACATCCCGTCAATCCCGCCCCGTAACGAAATGTCACGCCCCCAACGCCCAAGGAAAAGGCCGCCGGAACGTTACGTTCCGGCGGCCTGTGCGGAGCCCACGAGGGAAGAGGCGCCGCTCTCAGAGAATGGACTGCCCGGTCGCGGCCCAGTCCTTGGAGAACTGCTCGAGCCCCTTGTCGGTCAGGACGTGCTTGGCGAGGCTCTTGATGACGCCCGGCGGAATCGTCGCCACGTCGGCACCGACGATCGCAGCTTCCTTGACATGGTTGGGCGAGCGAATCGAGGCGGCGAGGATCTGAGTCTCGTAGCCGTAATTGTCATAGATCGCCCGGATCTCCCGGATCAGTTCCATGCCGTCGATATGGATGTCGTCGAGCCGGCCGAGGAAGGGCGAGATATAGGTCGCGCCCGCCTTGGCGGCAAGCAGAGCCTGATTGGCTGAGAAGCAGAGAGTGACATTGGTCTTGACGCCCTTGTCGGTCAGATAGCGGCAGGTCTTGAGCCCGTCGAGCGTGAGCGGCAGCTTGACGACCACGTTGTCGGCGATTGCGGCGAGCACGTCGGCTTCCTTCACCATGCCCTCGTAATCAAGCGCGGCAACCTCGGCGGAGACCGGGCCGTCGACGATCTCGCAGATCTCGGCGATCACCTCCTTGAAGTCGCGTCCCGACTTGGCGATCAGCGAGGGGTTGGTGGTGACCCCGTCTAGCAGACCGTAATCGTTGAGTTCCTTGATATCCTCGGTCACGGCAGTATCGACGAAGAACTTCATCTGGCTTCCTTTCTTCTCAGCAACGCCCCAACCCGGGCGACGAGGGCACCGATACGATGCCACATTCCTTCCAGACCATCGAGTCCGCTGCGCTGCAACCCCGGACGACCGGCGGATTGCCCGCTGCGAGGCGCCGGGTCCGGCGGTGGCCTGTGACAACCGATTCCCTTGGCACGTCGCGCCTCTCGCCACATTCTATTAACGCAAACGTCACATGTGTTCAACACAATATCCCATTAATTGCGTTACAGAACGGGGAAAATGGTTGTGATTCCCACATGAGATGTTACAAACGGCCTGCACGCATGACGCACTCCGCGGCCTTCAGCCCTTCCACCTGCACGACGCAGGGAAGGGCGGCCGCCGGAAGAAAGGACCGAAAATGAAACTTGCAGTGGCCGGCGATTCCGCCGGCAAGGGCCTCGCCCACGAGCTCGCCGAATATCTCAAGGACCGCTACGAGGTGACCGAGGCCACCGCAGGCCCGGAAGGCGAGGAGAAATTCTACGCCGACATGGCTGACCGCGTTGCCTCTGCAGTGGCCGACGGCACCTATGACAAGGCCATCCTCTGCTGCGGCACCGGGATCGGTGTCTGCATGTCCGCCAACAAGGTGCCTGGCATCCGCGCAGCGCATCTGCACGACTGCTATTCCGCCGAGCGCGCGGCCCTGTCGAACAACGCCCAGGTCATCACGATGGGCGCGCGGACGCTCGGCGTCGAACTGGCCAAGAAGATCGCCGACACCTTCCTCGAGCTTACCTTCGACGAGGCAGGCCGTTCCGCCGGCAATGTCGACGCGATCAACAGGGTCGACGCGAAATACAACAAAAGCTGAGCTCCGAGGAGCATTCTGGGTGAAATGACCGGCGCGTACGAAAGGAGGCGCCGGTTTCCTTGTACCGTCATCGTGCGGACCCCGCTCTTGGGACTGCGTCTTGCTGAATTGCGCCGTCCGGCGAATGACGGCGGCAGGGGCCGACCAACACGGTCCCGGGCCTTCATGAGCGTTGACCTACCGCTCTGAACGCACTGACGGAAGCGCGCCGGCCGCGGCCTGTCTCAGCGGGCCGCGGCCGGCGATCTGTTTAGACGGGCGCCGGATATGCTCGTATCGGGGAAAGAACGCTCAGGCGGCTTCCTCGTGGTCGTGCCCATCTTCTCCGTCACCACCACTGCCTTTCTTCGCCTTCCCCTGATCGTGGCCTTGGCTGTTGCCTTGGCCCTGGCCGTGACCTTGGCCGTTGCCTTGGCCGTAGCAGTTTCCCTTGCCTTTCCCCTGGCCATGGCCCTGATCCTCGCCGTCATGGCCACCGCCATGACCTGGCTCTTCAGGCTCGGTCGTGGGGTCGGGCTCAGTGGTAGGGTCAGGCTCGGTCGTCGGGTCGGGCTCGGTCGTCGGCTCCGTAACTGGGGTCGAGACGGGCGTCGGCGTGACCGCAGCCGGGGCTGGCGTGGCAGCGGCAGGCGCGCTTGTTGGTGCGGCACTAACCTCTCTACCCGAACCGCCGCCACGTTCATCAGTGGCCCGGTCACGGCCGTCGCGGACTGGCGCGGACCTCAGCGAGGCCGTCGGCAGATCCGTGATGGCAACCGCAAGACCCACGCAGGACGACTCGAACCCGTCGACGAGGTCGAGAAAGTCCGACCGTCGCTGCAGATAGGTCACGGCGCCCCGAGTGATTGCGCCGCAGTTGCACAGGGCGTTCTCCTTGCCCTGGGAAATGGCGGCCCGAACGTAGTCGCGTGTGCAGGCTTGGTTGGTTTGCGCATTCGCGTTGCTTCCCGGCACGAACAAGGCAAGTACCAATATCGCTCCGGAAACTGTTCCAAAAAGATGACTTCTGGTCATTTCAGCCTCTCTTTTCCAAATTGCCCAGGGCCGGCGGCGCAGCTGGCAGCCGCCGGCACCAATCGCGTCTAGTTCGTTGCAGAGTGAGACAGGTCCTCCGGGATGGCATATTCATGGATAAACTCGATCACGGCGCGCGCATCGTCGGCTGCGAGCGTGTAGGCATCGAGAGTGCCGCTTCCGCTTACGTCGTCTCCCTCGAAAACTTCGAGATAGACATCGACGCTTTTCTCCACCCAGACGCCGTCCTCGAAGACAAGGACATCCACCATCACGCCGCCATAGGTATCCGAACGGTCATAGCTGAAGTCCGAATAGTCGATGTTGGCATAGGTGACGCTGTCGATCGTCTCGGTCTCAATGCCAAGGAAGGCATCGATATAGGCGATCTGGTCGGCGGTGAGTTCGCCCGACTTGTCAGTGGCCGCAGCGAGAAATGCGGTCGAGTAGGCGAGGTCCTCGGCTGTGAGCTGACCGTCGATCAGGAAGTCGAACTCATCACCCGGCAGATCGCCGACACCCGGGATCGTGCCCTCTGTCAGAAGGGCGACATAGATCGCCAGGTTCTCGAGCGGCGAGTCGATCGTCTTGGCCTCTCCGTCGATGGTGAGCACCAGCCTGCCCGCGGCGTCGGTCGTGATCTCGTCCGCATCTTTCAGCACCGCAACAACCTCGTCCTCGCGCGTGCTGAGGACATGGGACGGGGACCGCCCCACATTCAGCCGGCCGATCTCGACTTCCTGTGCGAGGTCTTCGTCGATCGGCATGCCCTCCTCGTCGAGCGGGATCAGGTTGCCGTCAGCGTCCACCGGCTGAACCCAGATGGTCGGGGAGCCGGAAATCACCACAGGCTCTCCGTCGACAAGCACCGGGTCGCCGAGATCATCGACTTCCACGAGCAGGTCGCTGCCATCAATGTCCACCAGCCGGACCAGGATGCCGTCGCTGGTGATCAGGATCGGTGTGCCGTCGTCGTAGCGGGCAATCACCCAGAGGTCGCCGAAGAGATCGCCCTTCCTGTCCGCCGCGCTGTCGGGCTTGCCGCCTCCGGTGGTCGGGCCGCCCGGGACGCCGGCCCATTCCGGTCGGTCGGAGTCACTGTCGTCGTCGCTCTCTCTTACAACCGGCCGCAGAGATTGAGCCGGGGCATTCCCTCCGCCGCCGCCCCTTGCTGCGGATTTGCCTTTACTGGACGGCGCCTTGCTGGGAGCAACATAGACCGGCGCCTTGGGAGCGCTTTCTGTTGCCGCCTTGTCGTGGGAACTGCCGCGGCTGGATTCACGATCCTCGCCACCGCCGGAGCGGCCACGATCCGATGAATCCCCGCGGCCCGACGCGCCACCGCGATCGGTCGATCCGCCGTGGTCGGACGGTTCGTCATGATCGGACGATTCGCCATGATCCGTTGCAGACGATCCGCCGCGCGATTCCGCGCGCCCGGCACCTCCTCTGCCATTTCCCCCAGAATCGTCTCCCTGTCTGCCAGCGGCGCTGGCAAAGGAGAGGTCGAATTGGCTGAGATCAACGGGGGCTGCAGCGAATACAAATGTCGCTGCGCTGCCCAACAGCAACGTCTTGAAAAGCAATTGGGATTTTCTGGGTCTGGTCATCACATCCTCCTGCCCTTTGGGGGGACACTCCGATGTGCGCTTTCTGTCGGCGCATCGAAGCGCCATGCAGCGAATGCGAGGGGCGAGACACTTGAACCGTTGCCACACCCACCATTGGCAACAGGCATCCCTCGCACCCGCCAATGAACTGTAATGTATGTATCAAATACTTAACATAACTGGTTAAAAAATTAATGATTTAGGTCATTTTACACAGGTGTAACCTATCTTTTTTGACATCCAGAGAATCATGAAGGTTTACGGCTAGGAGACGATCGGGTCGGCGCGTCCCACCATCGCGACCATTGGAGAGGTCCGACCAGCGCTTAGCCTTGGCAAATGAGTCCATGGCGACATCGCTCGGAGACGGTGTACGCAAGAGGGAACCGTGGTGCCGACCGTGGCCCGCGGCTATCCAACAGTTCTAATTGAATGTGCAGAAGACCGGCCCAATCGTTGGGCTTCACCGACTCCGCGCCCCTCCATCTCAGATCACTGCCGAGCAACGCGCGAGGATATCGAGATATCCCTCGACCTGCCAGGCCGACCGACCGATGAACAGCCCGTCGATCGACGGGCAACCGATCAGTTCCTCGCAGTTACCCGGATTGACCGAGCCGCCGTAGAGGCAGGGCACACGGCGCCCCAGCACATCTCCGGCGACATCGATGATCTCGGCCTGGCGGGCGTCTGCATAGTCCGATGTCGCCGGAATGCCGTTAACTCCGATCGCCCAGACCGGCTCGTAGGCGAGCAGGATCGTTGCCGCCTTTTCGTCTCCCTCAAGCAGCGCCAGCGCCCCGCGGACCTCCGCCGAGAGCACCTCCTGCGCCCGCCCCGCCTCGCGCTCCTCCAGCGTCTCGCCGATGCAGAGCAGCGGGATCAGTCCGTGGCGCACCGCGGCGGCGACCTTGAGCCCTGTCGTCTCGATCGTCTCGCCGAAATTGTGCCGCCGCTCGGAATGGCCGATCTCGACGATGTCGAGATGGCAGTCAGTCAGCATTACTGGCGAGATCTCGCCGGTCCAGGCGCCGGCATCCTCCCAGTGCATGTTCTGCGCCCCGACCTTCACAGACGTTTCCGCAAGGATTTCCTTGACCTCCCGTACCGCCGTAAAGGGTGGGATCACGAAACGCTGGATTCGTGCATCGCGCGCCGCGTCGGCCGCGGCCAGCGCCTCGGCAAAGGCGCGCGCCTCGGCAAGCGTCTTGTTCATCTTCCAGCTGGTGCCGATCCAGAAGGCTGCGTCGGTCATTGTATCAGGTCCCCTGCGATGTTCAGTTCAATCCCCGCCTCGCGCAGTTCGCCGAGACAGGAGCCACCGGGATCCGCATCGGTCAGGATGGCGTCGAATTCGCCAAGCTCGGCCATGACATGCAGGGCCGAATGGCCAAAGCGCTGGTGGCCGACGAGAAGATACCGCCGGCTCGCCGCCCGCATCATCGCCCGTTTCGCCCGTACCACCGCGTCATCCATGTGAAAGCTGACGAGGCCGGACACGGCCGGGCTCGATATGAAGGCGACATCGGCACGCAGCCGCGACAGGCTCTCCTCGGTCAGCAACCCGAAGAAGCCGTTGTATTTGGCCGAATAGCTGCCACCGAGCGCGATCAGGCCGATGCCGCGCTCGGACTGTAGCGCCTCGATCACGGCAAAATTGTTGGTGATGACGGTAAGCGGGCGTCGTTCGACGAGCATGCCGCCCAGCACCGCGGCCATCGAGCCGTCGTTGACGATCACCGTTGCGCCCGGCTCGACAAGGTTCAGCGCGGCACGCGCCATGAGCTGCTTGGCCGCGCCGCCCTGTCGCTCGCGGAATCGGAAATCGCTCTCGAACTGGGTGCCGGTTTCGATCGTTGCCCCGCCGCGCACCTTGCGCAGCACGCCGGCCTGTTCCAGATCGTCGAGGTCCCGGTGGATCGTCATGCGCGAAACGCCGAAATGTGTCGCCAGAGTTTCCAGCCCGACCGAGCCCTCCTGGACAAGCATGTCCATGATCTCCTGCCTGCGTACCTCTCGCTTCACCAAACGTCTCCGTCCGAGCACGGCCGCATCCAGAGCCGCAAGCGACAATCTAGCCGGAAACATCACAAAATCAACATGAAATTCGATTTTTTGTGGCATAAATTAGCAAAAGCGTCACGATAACGTATCAAACTCCCGCCCCGGGCCGACAGGGCAAATCCGGTTTGCCTTTCTGCCAGGTGGGCCGAATGGGTCGAACGCAACGCCGCACCACGCGATCGGACATGCCGGCAGGATTGTCGGGTCAAAGCGTTTGCATTTGTAGGGGAACGTGCTAAAGGCGGCGCAGTTTTCGGCTCGGTGCTCTCACGGTGGCGGGCCCGGGAAGGACTCCCGCGGCAGACGGGGCAGAGCCTCGCCACCGGGGCATGAATAAAAACGCCCGCACGGGCAAGGAGATACGCCCAGCCGGGCGCGGAGCAAGAACGGGCATGAATGCCCCAAAGGATGAGGAACTGACATGAGCGACATCGCCGATCGCGTGAAGAAGATTGTTGTGGAGCACCTGAGCGTCGAGGAAGACAAGGTCACCGACAGTGCGTCCTTCATCGATGATCTGGGCGCCGACAGCCTGGACACCGTCGAGCTGGTGATGGCATTCGAGGAAGAGTTCGGCATCGAGATCCCGGACGACGCGGCCGAGACGATCCAGACCTTCGGCGATGCGGTGAAGTTCATCACCGAAGCCTCCTGATCGCCACGCGATCCCACTCTGGGAATGGCGCCCGTTTCGGGCGCCTTTTTCTTTGCCCGCTCTCCGGGGATGCTCCGCATCCCGAGGCGATGATGCCGCTAGCACGAAGAATCTTATGCTGCGCCGCAGCATCAGATTTGACCAACTGCGGTCCTCGGTTACCATAGTCCGGTGTTCACATCTTCGCAGCGCGAGAGGCATGCATGCCCAAGGCTCCCATTGACGTCAAACCCGACTGGTGGCGGGGCGCGGTGATCTACCAGATCTACCCGCGCTCCTTCCAGGACAGCACCGACAGTGGCTCGGGCGATCTCGCCGGCATCACGCGGCGTCTCGATCATGTCGCTTCGCTTGGCGTCGACGCGATATGGATCTCGCCATTCTTCACCTCTCCCCTGGCAGACATGGGCTATGACGTGTCCGACTTCTGCGCGGTGGACCCGTCCTTCGGCACGATGGCGGATTTTGACGCGCTGCTGGCCAAGGCGCACGCACTCGGGCTCCGGGTCATCATAGACCAGGCCTTCTCGCTCAGTTCGGACCAGCATCCCTGGTTCAGCGAGAGCCGCCGCAGCCGGGACAACGCCAAGTCGGACTGGTATGTCTGGGCCGATCCAAAGCCCGACGGTTCGCCACCGAACAACTGGCTCTCGGCCTTCGGCGGGCCGGCCTGGGAATGGGACGGGTTGCGCCGGCAATACTACCTGCACAACCTCCTGATCCAGCAGCCCGATCTCAACTTCCACAACCCGGCCGTGCAGGAGGCCGTGCTCGAGATCGTGCGCTTCTGGCTCGACCGCGGGGTGGACGGATTCCGGCTCAGCGTGTGCAACTATTACTTTCACGACCGCAAGCTTCGCTCCAATCCCCCGCACCCGGTGGACAACAACCGAAAGCTGCCGGCCAACCCGTATGGCATGCAGCTCCACCTGCACGACAAGTCGCAACCGGAAAGCCTCGGCTATCTCAAGCGCCTCCGGCTGCTGCTCGATCAGTATTCCTCTCGCATCTCGATCGGCGAGATCATCGCCGAGGAACGCACGCTGGAAGTAGTGTCCGACTATACCGGAGGCGGCGACAAGCTGCACATGAGCTACACATTCGACCTGCTGTCGAGCGACGGAACGCCGACCCAGATTGCCAGCGCTATCGAGCGTTTCGAGGCCGCGGTGCCGGAGGGCTGGGTATGTTGGTCTCTCTCCAACCATGACGTGCCGCGGCATCTGACGCGCTGGCTACGACCGGGTGAGGACCCGACCCGCGTGGCCAAGCTCGCGGCGACGCTGCTGATGAGCCTTCGTGGCTCGATCTGCTTCTACCAGGGCGAGGAACTCGGGCTCGAGCAATCCGAGATCCCCTTCGAAAAGATGCAGGACCCACGTGGAATCCGCTTCTGGTCCGCCGACGAGGGCCGCGACGGTTGCCGCACGCCAATGCCCTGGGAGGCCGAGGCCGAGCATGCGGGTTTCTCCACTGTGGAACCTTGGTTGCCGCTCGATGCGCGCCACGCCGAACGGGCGGTGGACCAGCAGGGGGCGCCCGGCACCGTGCTCGACCACTATCGCCGGATGCTTGCCTTCCGGAAAGCGCATCCGGCGCTCGTCACCGGAGACATCCAGGTGCTCGAGGGGAGTGGCGACCTGCTCGCGTTCGACCGGATCGACGGCACCTCCCGGCTCCGGATGGTCTTCAACACAGGGCGCGACACGTTCGTCTACCGTCTGCCCGAAACCGCCCGGCTGCTCGCCCTGCCCGGTTTTCCGGATGTCTCGGCAGAGACCGGTCACCTGAAAATGCCGCCGCGATCGGCGGCCTGCTGCCAGATCGACTGACCGCTACTGGCGCGACGGTCGCTGAGAGCCGGGTGACGGGCTTTCCGGCCTGCCCGGAAAGGCTCATGGCGTGGCGCCCTGCCCGGCCATTTCGGCGGAAGCGCAGATCTGCTCGAGCGCCGCGCAGGCGTCGGACACGCGCAACCGAAGCTCCGATATCTCGACCGCGCCCGGCGGCAGGTCGGTCGATCGTGCCTGTGCTTCGATCTCCCGGGCCAGCCGCTCCACGCCGGCGATGCCGAGCAGGCCGGAAGCGCCGGCGAGCGAATGCGCGGCGTTGGCGACAGTATCCCGATCAAGCCTGTCGAGACCGGCCCGAATCGCCTCGACATGACGCGGCGCGCTTTCGAGGTAGGTCCGGATGACCCGGCAACCGCGTTCCCGCCCGAGCTGAGCGACATGGTGCTCGGCGACGCTCCATTCGGCCGGCGTTTCGTGGGGGCGTGGCGGTGGCGGTACCACCGGTCGCTCTCCCGTGACTCGCGTAATCTCCTGAGCGAGACTCGCCGCGTCATAAGGTTTGGCGAGAAGCCCGTCGGGGCGGGCGCGACGCGTGGCCTCAGACCGCATATCCTCGGCCGAGGCGGTCACCAGAATGACCGGGATACCGGGATTGACCCCTCCATCACCGCCACGGATCCGTTCCAGAAGGTCGAGCCCGCTGATCTCAGGCATGCGGTTATCGGTGAGCACGAGGTCGAAGCGCTCCCTGGCGAGCATGTCCAGGGCAGCGGTGGCGGCGGCGGCGCTCTGCGTCGCATGGCCGAGCCGCGCCAGGACGCCCTCGGCCACCATCCGGCTCACGGCGTCGTCGTCGACCACGAGTATCCGCAACGGCGCACCCCGCGCCGGTTCGACGGGAGCGACAGCGCCGGCGCGGGCGGGCGTCAGCGGCAGGATGAAGAAGAAGACGCTCCCGCCACTGGCCCCTGGCCGGCAGCCGATCTCGCCCGCCATCCGCTCGACGATCTTGCGGCAGATCGAAAGGCCGAGGCCGAGACCGCCGCGGGCGCACTTTCCTTGTGAAAACGGATCGAAGAGCCGGCCCGTCGGCCCTTCCGGAAGGCCGATCCCGGTGTCTCGCACCTCGAAACGGATGCGGGCTTCTGCTGCATCCGACGCCGCGTCGGTTTCCGGCAGCACCCGGATCTGAACCGTGCCGGAGTCGGTGAACTTGATCGCGTTATGTGTGAGGTTGAGCAACACCTGCCGGATCATAGAGGCGTCGCCGTTGAGCCGCGCCGGCAGGTCCCGGGCAATTTCGGTATCGAGCTCCAGCGCCTTCTCACCGGCCAGCGGCTCGGCCACCATCAGCACCTGCCGGACCAATCCCGCCAGATCGAAATCCTCCGCCACCGGAGGTCGTGCGCCAACCTCGGCCTGGCTGAAGTCGAGGATATCGCCGACCACCCCGGCAAGCAGCTCGGCCGAGGAGATGATACCGTCGACAATGTGGCGCTGGTCGTCTTCGAGGGGCGTATCGCGCAGCAACCGGGCGAGGCCGAGAGCACCGGCGATCGGCGTGCGGATCTCGTGGCTCATGGCCGCGAGGAAGGTCGACTTGGCGTGATCGGCCGCGCGCGCCTGGCTGAGCGCGCGCTTGTATTCGGAGACATCGTTGAGGATGATCACGGTGCCGTCGAACTTGCGGCTGACATCGAGCATCCGTTGCAGCTTGACGTTGAATTCCCGTGTTCCAGCCAGCGTCTCGATCACCATGTCGCTGCCCGCAGTGGCGCATTTCCGAAGGATCTCGGCGACCTGCGCGGCCAGCAGCGGACTGCGCAGTGCACCGTAGTAGGATGCCCCAGGCGCCACCTCGCCGCAGAACAGGCGATGGGCGGCGTCGTTGAGATGCACCGGGCCACCCTCTGCGTCGAGCAGAATGACCGGTTCGTGGATCGTCTCGAAGATCGTGAGATACTTGTTCTTCTCGTTGACGAGCCGTCTGTTCTTGGATTGCAGGTCGCGCAGCCGCCGTTCGTCGGGCACCGCGACCCATTCCTTGCACAGAACGATCTCGAGCCGGTCGAAAAAGTCGAAAATGTAGTAGCGCAATCGACGCGCATCCTCGGGCGCGACGGTATTCTCGTCGATCAGGTCGAGATAGGCGCGGCGATAATACTTGAGCAGGCCGATGAAATCGGCGAGCCGGATTCCGCGAGCGCGATGCTGCTCGGCCTGCCTGACCCCGAAGGCGACGATCGAGTCGCGCGCCTGCCCAAAGCCTTCGGCGGCGGCATCACCTGCATCGACCGCGGCGATGGCTTCGAGGATCGGCCCCGAGAGCCCGCAGATCGAGGCGCGCCAGGCTTCGCGCAGGGTGGAGGTGTTCTGCGCGAACCCCTCGATGACGGCGTAGTGGACGACGCGGTCGACGAGCCAGTCCTCGTTCTCGACGATCAGGGCTTCGAGCGTCTTCATGGGCGTGCCTCCTCGATGTGGATCGTATCGCTGGCGTGGCGCTGGAGAAAGGCGAGAATGAGCGCCTGGCTCTCCTCGGGAAGGCCGGTGCGCGGCCCCATGACCTTCAGATAACTGCGCCACTGGTTTGCGGTGTAGTTCTCCGGAACGCGGCGCTCATGGCAGGCCGTGCAACTGGTGGCAAAGAGCGCCCAGGCCGCCTCCCAGATCGGCGTGCGGCTGGGGCGGAGCGCCGCTTCGGCCACCCAGCCCTCGAGCCGCATTTCGACCCAGTCGGTCCCGGTGTCGGGATCCGTCTCGCGTGCGACGGGCACGAGCCGGCCCGTCTGCGCCCGCGGCAAGCGGGCGACGATGACCTGTTTGCCCGGCCAGGCAAAAAGGACCCGCTCGGCGCCAGGGCGGGCCCAACCGGTCACGGCGACTTGCCGGTACGCGCCATCTGACGCCAGGGTTTCGACCGCCGCGGCGATGCCGAGTTCGGCTATGGTGACGCTTCTGGTGTCGACCGTCGCAAGGAGCGGCGCGGGCTCTGCCAGGAAGACCGGATCGGCGGTAGCGGGCAGGACAGGGATCAGGCTGAAGACCAGCCCCCACAGCGCAGATACCCAGCCGCGCAGGCGCGCGGCCGGGCCGTGAGTGGAGTTCAGTTCGCCGGACATCCCAAGTCCTTGCGGGCGGGGCCGTCGCGCGGCCCCGGCCCTTTTCGCGTCAGCCCTCGGCGGGGGCCGAGAAGACATCGGGTGCGGGGGCGTCGCCCTCGTATTTCTCGATATCCGCGAGCGCCGTGTGGCCGCAGTTGCCCTGGGCGAGGCTCGAGGTGCCGATGCCCACGGTCAGGTTGTTGACATCTCCATAGGTGTCGAGAGCGCCGATCTCGCCGCCCGGGGCCGGGTCATACCAGCCGCCCTCCGCGACGCGGATCACGTTCGGTCGGATCGCGTCGGTCACCATCGCCCCGGCGAGAATCTGGCCGCGGTCGTTGAAGATCCGCACGATGTCGCCATCGACGATCCCCTTCGCCTCGGCATCCACCGGGTTGATCATGCAGGGCTCGCGGCCCGAGATCGCGTAGGTCTCGCGCAGCTTGGTGCCGCAGAGTTGCGAGTGCAGCCGCGAGGACGGGTGCGCGGTGTCGACGTGGAACGGGTATTTCGCCCCTTCCCCGCCAAGCCGCTCGACCGGCTCCATCCATGTGGGATGCGGCGGGCAGTCGTCGTAGCCCATCTTCTCGATGTTCTTCGAGTAGATCTCGATCAGGCCCGTGGGCGTGCCGAGCGGCTCGAGCAGCGGATCGTCGCGGAAGTCGCCGTAGCGGACGAACTGCCGGTTCTCCTCGGGGATCTCGAACTCGAGAATACCGGCCTCCCAGAACGCATCGAAGGCAGGCACCTCGATCCCGCGCGCCGGCGCCTGTTCGGCCGCCGCATCGTAGAAACCCTTGATCCAGGCCATCTCGTCCTTGCCCTCGGTGAAGGCGTCGCGCGCGCCGAGCCGCTCGCAGATATCCGCGAAGATGTCGAAATCGTTGCGGGCCTCGAACATCGGGTCGATGACCTTCTTCATCGCGACGATCGCGCGGGCCGAGTAGTCGCCGACATTCTCGATGTCGTTGCGCTCGTAAGCCGAGGTCGCCGGCAGGACGATATCCGCGAAGCGGGCCGTTGCCGTCCACTGGAAGTCATGCACGACGACGGTTTCAAGCTTCTGCCAGGCCTCGACCATCTGGTTCCGGTCCTGGTGATGCGAGAACGGGTTGCCGCCGACCCAGTAGGCCATCTTCACGTCCGGGAACTTCTGGGTCTTGCCGTTGAAGTTGAAGTCCTTGCCCGGATTGAGGATCATCTCGACCACGCGGGAGACCGGGATCGACGCCGCGCCGGCATCGGTCATCCAGGCCGCGCCTTCCACCGCACCGCCGCCGTCGCCGATGCCCGGCAGGACGATCGAGTTGGCGGAGGGCGCGCCGCCATTGGCGTAGTGGTAGGAGAGCCCGAAGCCGCCGCCCGGCAGTCCGATCTGGCCCAGCATGGAGGCGAGCGTGACCAGCATCCAGTGCGATTGTTCGCCGTGGTGCTGGCGCTGGATCGACCAGCCGGAGCTGAGCATCGTCCGGTTCGACTGGAAGAGCCGCGCCAGGTCGCGGATCTGGTCGGCGGGCACCTCGCAGATCTCGGAGGCCCATTCGGCCGTCTTCGGCGTGCCGTCGCTCTCACCGGTCAGATAGGGCAGGAAATCCTCGAAGCCGGAAGTGTATTCGTCGAGGAAGTCGGAATCATGCAGATCCTCTTCATAGAGCGTGTGCGCAATGCCTAGCATCAGCGCGACGTCGGTATGCGGCCGGATCGGCACCCATTCCGCGTCAAAGAACTGTGCCGTCTCGTTGCGCCACGGGTCGATGACGATGACCTTCTTCCCGGTGTCCTTGAACGCCTGGAGATAGGGGTAGTTGTCGTGGTCAGCCACGGTCCAGGCGATCTGGTTGGTCCGCACCGGGTCCGCGGCCCAGAACACCAGTACATCGGTGTTCTCGACGACCACCGGCCAGACGGTCTGTTGCTCGTAGACCTCGAGCGTGCCCATGACATGCGGCATAATGATCTGGCTGGCGGCGGTCGAGTAGTCGCCCGAGGCGTTCACGAAGGCGCCGTTGAGACCGAGGTTCATCATCCGCCGCATCAGGTTCTGGCAATTGTGCAGTTTGCCCGAGCTCTTCCAGCCATAGGAGCCGCCGAAGATGCCCGTCGGCCCATAGGTCTCGGACACGCGCTTCAATTCGCTGGCGACGAGGTCGAGCGCCTCATCCCAGCTCACGCGGACGAAATCGCCCGCACCGCGGGTCTCGGGGCTCGCCCCTGCGCCGCCTTCGAGGAAGGCGCGGCGGACCATCGGATACTTGATCCGCGAGGGCGACATCACCGAATCCATGATGCCCGGGAGTTGATGGCTCGGGGCGGGGTCGCCCTCCCAGGGCCGGATCTCGGTCCAGGTGCCGCCGTCGACCTTGGCGTAGAAGACACCCCAGTGCGAGCCGGTAATCACCTCGCCGTCCATGCCCGCGGCGTGCGCTGCGCCCGCCCTGAGCCAGGCCGGTGCCAGCACCCCCAACGCGCCGACCGCCGTCGCGCCCTTCAGCACGCTTCTTCTTGAAATCTGGGTGAAGTCTTTTCCGGACATTGTCCGCCCTCCGCTGATGGCATTGCACGCGAGTCACGAGCCCTGGCGCCTTGGGGGCTTTCCACCCCGCGAACGCTGGCCGTGCGCATGGGCGGAGCATAGATTCGCGGTGTAAACAGGGTTCTGGAGGGCGGTGAACCGGCTGTAAAATTATGTAAACGAGGTGTAAACGGGACCTCAGGCGGCGACGGCCAGCTGCGTCTCCACGGCGCGCAGCCAGGCCAACGTGGCCGGGCCGAGCTCGCGATAAAGCGGGATGGGTGCAAGTCGGGCACAAAGCGCGGCAAGCGTCGGCACCCAAGTCAGCAAATGGTCGCGCAGGTAGCTCGCTTCGGTCAGCCCCGCGTCTCCGCGCCCGCCGGCAAGCTCGGCGAGGATGTTGAGTTCGATGCCGATGTGGTCCAGGGGCTCGCGGAAACCCGGCGGCGGCGACATGTCGAGTTGCGAAAGAACCACTGCGCTTTGCCGCGCCGGTTCCTGCATCAGCAGGCCGCGCTCGCTCAGATAGGCCGAGGCGAAGAGCGGCACGGCGCGCGGCCCGCCTGTCAGAAAGAGCTTGCCATAGGCGGCCGCGAGATCGAGCCGGAGCGAGTCCGGATCCTGGTCGGTGCAAACAGTCTCGCGCAGCGCAGCGACGAGCGGCGCCAGAGACGGCAGGGCCGCGAGTTGGTCGAGCAGCGCGGCGCCGTCCGCGCCACGGTAGAGATCGATCGCCTCCCGGTCGACCTCCCCGAGAAAGAGCCCCGCAAGCCAGCGGTCGATCTGCTGGCGATCCTCTGTCGATACCGTCATTCCCGGCTCCTCAATGCGTACCGCCCGCCCCGCCCGTGTCACTGGCGTGCATCTGCAAGTATTTCTGAAGGAAGCGATACTGCTCCTTGTCGAGCGTGATGAAACGTTCCATCGCCTTCATGGTGCCGATCCACTGGTTGGCGAGGAAATGATCGGCCGCCGGCGCCGAGTGGCACGTGCCACAACTGGCGTTGTTCATCTCTTCGCCATAGGCCCAGAGCGCTTCGACATCGTCGATGAGATCGGCCTGGTCGACCCAGCCCTCGATACTGACTTCGTGCCAGACGAGATCGGTATCGGGATCGGTCATGGTGGAATGCTGCTCCACCCGGCCGGTCTCAGATTTCTTGACCGTGGCGGTAAAGATCCGTTGGCCGGCGAATTCATAGATCACGCGGTCCACTCCGTCCTGCTGCCAGCCATCGACACGGACTTTCAGAAGGTCTCCCTGGCGCTCGAGCACCTTCAGATGCGTCGCCCCGAGGATCTGACCGATCTCGTTGTCACCGGATTTCGCGTCATCAGCGCTGGCGTAGTAGGACTTGGTCTGGATCGTGTAGAGATCATCCGCCTTCGCCCCCTGTTCCGCGGCCTCGGCCACAAGGTCCTCGAACATTTTCTTGTAGCCCTGCGACATGTCGGGAAGCTTGTGGGCGACACCCTTGTGGCAGTCGATGCAGGTGTCGCCATTGGCGAAGCCCTCCTGCATCCTCTTGGACGCTTCCGGCGTCTGCAACTCGAAATTCATCGCATGTTCACTGTGGCAGGACCGGCATTCGCGGGAATCGCTCGCTTCCATCTCCGCCCAGACACGCTCGGCCATCTCCAGCCGGTGCGCCTCGAATTTCTCCGGCGTGTCGATCTTGCCGGTCAGCGAACTGTAGAGTTCGCCGATCGCGTAGTAGTGGTCGATTACCATCGGAACGAAAGGCTCGGGCACGTGGCAATCCGCGCAGCCTGCCTGTACGCCAGAGGCATTCGCGTAGTGTACGCTCTCCTGGTACTCAACATAGACGGTGTCGCGCAACTCGTGGCAGGAAACGCAGAATTCCGTCGTTTCCATGGACTTGAGCGTGGTATGCGCGCCGAAGAGCCCGACCGCGCCGATGACCGCGCCAACGAACAGCAGGAAACCGCTGGACAATACGCCCGACGGGCTTCGAAGCCAGGTCCAGAGTCGTCTCATCGGTGTGCCCCTTTCGAACAGAATCCGGCCGGGCGCCGATCAACGGCCGCGCCCGGGTCGGCCAAGGATTAGCGCGGCGCTGTAAATCAGCTGTTGAGGGGATATGAATGGCCTGTAGAAAATTGTAAACGCGATGTGAACAGGTAGGAGAGCGACCATGGAGGCCCCGAAGCGTGTGCTGATCGTCGAGGACGACCCGACGAGCCTCGAGCTGATGGCGGCCTATTTCGAGGAGGAAGGGTTCCGCGTCCTGCGCGCCAGCGATGGTGACGAGATGGATATCGCGCTTCGGAAGGCCAATGTCGACTTGCTCTGCCTCGACCTTAAGCTGCCCGGGCGCGACGGGTTGAGCCTCTTGCGCGAGCTCCGGCGCACATCGGACCTGCCGGTGATCGTGGTCAGCGCCAAGACCGAAGACATCGACCGCATCGTTGCGCTCGAGATCGGCGCCGACGACTACCTCGACAAGCCCTATAACCCGCGCGAGTTACTGGCCCGCGCCAACAACATCCTGCGCCGGATTGGGCGGTCTCCGCGCACGGCGAAAGTCGAGGTGGAGGAACGGATCCGCTTCCAGGGATGGGTGATCGACATTGCCGGGAGGCGGCTCATCGCGCCGGACGGCACGGATGTCCACCTGACCCGCGGCGAGTTCGAACTTCTGCTGGCGCTGGCGACGCATCGCGGGCGGGTGATGCAGCGCGAGCAATTGCTCGACGCGCTGAGCGGCCGCAACCGCGACCCGTTCGACCGTACGGTGGACGTGCTGATCGGCCGGCTACGAAAAAAGATCGAGCGCGACCCCAAGAACCCCGACAGGATCATCACCGTTCACGGGATCGGCTATGTCTTTCTGGACGGCGGGTCCGCGCAGGAGGAAGCCGCGGCATCGGCCGGCTGAACCGCGGATCGACACACTGAGAACCCGTTCAGGGGACGAGGTGCTCCGAGAAGAAGTCGAGCACCGCCGCACGGAACGCGGGCGTCTCCTCGTGTCCCGCGCTGTCGTCGGTGAGGATCCGAAGGGCGTCCTGCGCCGCCTGCTGCCGATATCCCACCCGCAACCGATCAAGCGCCGGCCAAAGCGCGGAGGGCGGCGTGAGCGGGTCTTCGAGACCGGCGCAAACGAGCAGCGGCCGCGGCGCGATCATCGCGGCGACATCGGCGGCGTCATGGGCTTTCAGCAGGCCGGGGACGACCATGTAGATACCGTGCAAGTCGAGCCCGCCCTCGTCGGCCAGCGGCGCGAGATTGGCGAAAACGCAGAGATGCGCGGCGCAGCGGATTTCGGGCATCAGCGCGGCGAGAAAGTAGGCCAGCGTGCCGCCCATGGAGATGCCGAAGGTGCCGATCCGGGCCGGATCCACCTCCGGCAGGGCGGCGAGCGCCCTAAACGCAATCGACTGATCCCGCAACATGTCGCCGAGCAGGCTGCGACCGCGCCAGAGAGCCGTCTTCGCCAGCGCCTGTTCGCTGCCCTCGGCCTGCCGCGCGCCGAAGCCCGGCATGTCGACACAGAGCACGGCGAAGCCGGCACGGGCAAGGACCGGTCCAAGCGGCGGGTCGAGCAGTGCGGGCCTGCCGTCGACGAGTTCGGATTTGCCAATGTCGTAGCGGTTGCCGTGGGCGTGGCAGTAGAGGATACTGGGAAAGCCTTTGTCGGAGGGCGGGCCGTCCGGCGTCAGCAACAGCGCCGGGAGCCTGCGCGACCCGGCCGAGAGACGCAGCGAAACCTGCCGGAACCCGGGCAACGCCTCGCGGGACTCCACGGCAACCGGTTCGGGCGAATCGGCAAATCCTTTGTCGTGGCCCAGAAGCGCCAGAAGCGCCCGCCGATCCAGCTCGGCCATGCCTGTTCCCACCCTCGTTCTGCCAAAATCGCGGATCGCCGACCGCGGGTCGACCGACGAAATCTTCCCGGGTCCATTCTCGAGTCTGTGGGGAAAAAAATCGAGTTTCAATTTCCGCGCTTGAAATGTCAGCGCTCAGGAGATTTGCTGAAGCCGCGATCAGAGAGGTTTCGCTTCAGGAATCCGGCGATCGGCAATCTAGGGAGGAATGAATGCAGAAACTTGTTCGTGGCTTGCTGCCTGTAAGTCTCGTTGCCGTGTCGCTCGCGACATCGGCCACGGCCCAGACCGAATTGCGGATGATGTGGTACAATGACGGAATCGAGGGCGAGGTGATGCAAGGCATCCTCGACCGGTTCGAGGAAGCCAATCCCGACATCTCGGTGACGCTGGACGTCGTTCCCTACAAATCCGTGCTCGAAAGCCTGCCGGTGCAGCTGGCCTCCGGACAGGGTCCGGATATTGCGCGCGTCACCGACCTCGGCGGCCTGTCCCAATACTACCTGGACCTCACGCCCTACATCTCGGACCCGTCCTATTGGCAGGAGAATTTCGGCCCGTTCCTGAAATGGCTCGACCCCCAGGGCGAAGCAATCTCGGGCTTCATGACGCAGCTCACCGTGACCGGCCCCTACGTCAACAAGACGCTCTTCGAACAGGCCGAGGTCGAGATGCCCGGCGAAGGCGCGACCTGGGACGACTGGGCGACAGCCGTGGTCGAGGTGGCCGACAAGCTCGAGATCCCGATCCCGATGGCCTGGGACCGCTCCGGCCACCGCGTCGCCGGCCCGGCGATCTCGATGGGTGCCCAGATGTTCGACGCCGAGGGCAACCCGGCGCTCGTCGATGACGGGCTCAAGGCGATGGCGCAGCGGCTCTATGACTGGCACCAGGACGGCACCATGTCCAAGGAGCTTTGGGGGTCGGTGTCGGGCAACACCTATCTCGGCGCCAACGAGGACTTCGCCAACGCCCAGGTCGTGATGTACATGTCCGGCTCTTGGCAGATCCCGCAATTTGCCGACAAGATCGGCGACGCTTTCGACTGGTGGGCCGTGCCCGCGCCCTGCGGCCCGGCCGCCTGCACCGGAATGCCCGGCGGCGCCGCGCTGGTGGCGATCAAGGACACCGAGCATCCCGAGGAAGTCGGCAAGCTGATGGACTTCCTGACCCAGGAGGAAAACCTCGCCGAATTCTACGGCAAGACGCTCTTCATCCCCGGCCATCTCGGCCTCGCCAAGGGCGGCGTCGAGTTCGCGACCGACGATCCGCGCGCCAAGCATGCGCTCGAGACCTTCGCCGGCGCCGTGCCGACGATCTCTCCGATCGCCTTCGACCTGCAGGGCTATGTCAACAACCGCATCATGTTCAACGCGCTGATCTCGCGTCTGGGCGAGGCGATCGTCGGCGAGCTCACGCTCGACGAGGCCTATGAGCGGATGACCGACGACGTCGCCAAGCAGCTCGCCGAAAAGGGACGGCAGTAATACATCCCGCCCGGCCCCCACGCGGGGCCGGGCTCTCTACTGGGGCCGAGCGTCATGGCTGATCCCGCCACCCTCACGATGTCCGAGCGCCTGACGGCACTTGTCGCCCTGCCGGCGCGGATGGTCTTCCAGGTGCTGGAATACCCGCTGATGCTGATCCAGCGGCTGGTCGGCATCCGGGGCATGCCGTGGGTCTTCCTGCTGCCGAACCTCGCCTTCTTCGGCATTTTCGTGGTCATCCCGCTCTTCATAAACTTCGCTTTCTCGCTGACCGGGGGTACCCAGCTTTTCCTCGCCGACCGGGTCTATACGGGCACCGAGCAATACGCCTATCTCTTCGACTGCGGCAATTACCTCGATCCCACGACCTGCCGCGAAGACCGGTTCTGGAAGGGCATCTTCAATACCTCCGTCTTCATTTTCTTCCAGGTCAGTTTCCTGGTCTTGTTCTCGCTGATCACGGCGCTGATCCTGAACCAGAAGATCCGCGCCCGCGGATTCTTCCGCGCTGTCTATTTCTTCCCGGTCCTGCTGTCGCCCGTCGTCGTGGCGCTGATCTGGAAATGGATCCTGCTGCGTGACGGTGTGCTCAACGCCTTCCTTGTCTGGCTCGGCTTCGACAAGATCCTTTTCTTCGTCAGCCCCGAATGGGCGATGTTCTGGGCGATCTTCGTCTCGATCTGGGCCCATATGGGCTTCTACACGCTGATCCTGCTCGCCGGTCTGCAGGCGATCGCACCCGATCTCTACGAGGCGGCCGAGATGGACGGCACCTCGCGCGAGCGCGTCTTCTGGCGCATCACCCTGCCGCTCCTGTGGCCCAACATGCTGGTGGTGATCGTGCTGGCGCTCATCAAGGGCGTGCAGATTTTCGACGAGGTCTTCGTGCTGACCGGTGGCGGCCCGGGCACGGCGACACAGTTCATCGTGCAATACATCTACAACACCGGCTTCACACAGCAGGTGCAGAATTTCGGCCTCGCCGCCGCGGCCTCGGTCGTTCTCGGCGTCGTGCTCTTCGTCCTGACGATGATCCAGCTCGCCGTGACCCGGAGACGCGACAATGGCTGAGACGCTCTACGAACGCCCCTCGGTCGCGGAGGTCGTCACCGCGAAGCGCGGCCGCGGCGGTCGGCTCCACTGGACCGACATCTTCACCTATGTCTACCTCACCCTCGGCGTCCTGCTGATGTTCGGGCCCGTCGTCTGGCTGGTCCTCTCGTCCTTCAAGACGCCGGCGGGCCTCATCGAGTTCCCGCCAACCCTGCTGCCGCTCGGGCAGATCTCGGTCGATGTCGAGGGTTACGACAAGCCCCTGCCGCTCTTCCGCGCGACGCTCGAGGACGGCAGCGTCCGGGATCTCGCGCAGGTCCGCCGGATCGGCATCGTAAGCCAGATGGTCGACCCGGCCGACCCGGAGACCACGATCAAAGTGCCGATCGGGCAGCGCGAGCCGGTACGCGAGTTCCGCCTCGCCTGGGAGAACTACAAGGACCCGCTCGAGCGCTTCAACTTCATGCGCTACCTGATGAATTCGGTGATCGTCACCACCGCGGCGACGCTTGTGACGCTGTTGATCAACTCGATGGCCGCCTACGGGCTTTCGATCTACGAGTTCCGCGGCCGGGGCGCGATCATGCTCTTCGTCATCGGCACGCTGATGATCCCGATCACGGTGATCCTCGTACCGGTCTATCTCGTCGTCACCAAGCTCGGCATGGTTAACACGCTTTGGGCGGTCATCCTGCCCGGCGCGGCAACGCCAACCGGGGTTTTTCTCCTGCGCCAATACATGCTGACGATCCCGAAGGATCTTATCGAGGCCGCGCGGATGGACAAGGCCAGCGAATGGGCAATCTACTGGAAAGTGGTGCTTCCGCTTGCCATGCCGGCCATCGCGGTGCTGGCGATCTTCTCGATCATGTGGCGCTGGAACGAGTTCCTCTGGCCGCTGATCGTGCTCAACCGCTCCGAGGTCTACACGCTCCAGGTGGGGCTCAACGCCTTCCAGGGCGAGCTTGACGTCCAGTGGCACTATATCCTGGCGATGACGGTGGTGACATTGATCCCGGTGGTGCTCGTCTTTGCCTTCCTGCAGAAGTTCATCACCACGGGCATAGCCAGTTCCGGAATGAAATGACCGAACCGCTGATCTTTCTCGATCCGTTCCCCCGCAACGAGGCGATGGTCTACACGCCCGACACGGCGGAGGCATTGGCCCGAATGGGCCGCGTCGTGACCCATTTCGGTTCCCGCGCGCCGGACGATCTGGTCGAGCAGAATCTCGCGGAGATGATCGTGCTCGTCGGCCAGACCGCAATGCCGAAGGAGCGGCTCGACCGCGCGCCGAACCTGCGCGCGATCCTCAATGTGAAGGCCAACTGGGAGCCCAATATCGACTATGCCGAGGCCGCGGCGCGCGGCATTCACGTGCTCTCGGCCGCGCCGGCAATGGCGCCGGCGGTGGCGGAGTTCTGCATCGGCCAGGCGATCGCACTGGCCCGCGGCCTGCCACAGGCCAACGCACTCTTCCGCACCGGCAGGGAGAAATACGGAATCGCCGGCAACGGGCGGGCGGTCTCGCTCTATGACGCCCCGGTCGGCCTCATCGGATACGGCAATCTCGGTCGCGAACTGGTGCCGCTGCTGCGCCCCTTCACACGCGACATCGCGGTCCACGACCCTTGGCTCTCGGACGGCTACCTTGCAACCCAAGGCGTCCGGCCCGTGGCGCTCGACGCGTTGCTGGCACAGTCCCGCGTGATCTTCATCCTCGCCGGCGTCACCTCGGAGAACGAAGGCTTTCTCGACGCCGCGTCCCTCGGGCGGATCGGTGAGGATGCGCTCGTCATCCTCGCCAGCCGCGCAGAGGTGGTGGATTTCGACGCGCTTCTGGCCGAAGCCGCGTCGGAGCGGCTGCGCGTTGCCATCGACGTCTTCCCGGAGGAGCCGGCGCCGGCCGATCACCCCGCACGAAACACGCCCAACGTGCTCTTCACCGCGCATCTGGCCGGCGGTCTCGCACCGTCCTATGCCCGCATTCGCGAGATGATGCTCGACGACATCGGCCAGATCCTGAAGGGCCTGCCGCCGCTCCGGATGCAGCGCGCCGACCCGGGGCTCGCCGCCAAAATGCGCAGCCGATAGGAAGCGGAAATCACCATGACACAGATCGTTCTCAGGGATGTCCGCAAGGCCTTCGGCGAGGTGAATGTCATCCACGGTATCGACCTCGTGGTCGAAAGCGGCGAATTCGTCGTCTTTGTCGGCCCGTCGGGTTGCGGGAAATCGACATTGCTGCGGCTGATCGCCGGGCTCGAGGACGTCACCTCGGGCGATGTCGAGATCGACGGCGAGGTGGTCAACCGGGTCAGCGCTTCGGAACGTGGCCTGGCCATGGTGTTCCAATCCTACGCGCTCTATCCGCACATGACGGTCTACCGCAACATGGCGTTTGGCCTCGAAAACACCCACATGCCGCGCGCGGAGATCGACTCGCGCGTCCGCACTGCCGCCGAGATGCTGCAGATCACGGACTATCTCGACCGCCGGCCCAAGGCGCTCTCCGGCGGCCAGCGCCAGCGCGTGGCCATCGGCCGCGCCATCGTGCGCGACCCAAAGGCGTTTCTCTTCGACGAGCCGCTCTCCAACCTCGACGCCGAGCTTCGCGTGGCCATGCGCAAGGAACTCGCGGCACTCCACGGCAAGCTCGGCGGCACGATGATCTACGTCACCCATGACCAGATCGAGGCGATGACGCTCGCAAACAAAATCGTCGTGCTGCAGTCGGGCCGCGTCGAGCAGATCGGAGCACCGCTCGAGCTCTACAACGCCCCCGACAACATCTTCGTCGCGGGCTTCATCGGCTCGCCGCGAATGAACATCCTCGAAGCCACGGTCGAGGAGGCCGGTGCGGCGACGCGGCTTCGTTTCGGCAACGCGACGATCACCCTGCCGGCGCAGGCAAGCCTTGCGCCCGGCGACAGCTGCCACATCGGCATCCGCCCCGAACATATCAGCGTCGCGGAACCGGAAACGGCGGACGTGATCGCGACTGTCGCTTATTCCGAACATCTCGGCGGCGAGACTTATCTCTACTGTGACGCCGACGGCCTTCCCCAGATCACGCTGCACCAGACCGGGCAGCTTCCCGTATCACGCGGTCAGCAGATTGCGCTTCACTTCGAACGCCCGAGGCTGCATCTCTTTGGCGCCGACGGAAAGACGATCGCCAACGGAGTTTCCCAATGAGTGAAAGGTTCGGCCTCGCCGTGGTCGGCTGCGGCATGGCCGCCAAGCCGCACGCCCTGGCGTTGCAGGCGCTGAAGGATCAGGTCGAGGTCGTGGGGGTCTTTGCCCGTGACCGCGCCCGCCGCGAGGCGTTTGCGTCGGAATACGGCTTCCCGGCCGCGGAGAGCGCCGAGGCGCTGGCCGCAGATCCGAGGGTGCAGGGCCTCCTGCTCCTTACCCCGCCAAACGCCCGTCAGCCCTACGTCGAGATGTTCGCCGCCGCCGGCAAGCACATCCTGAGCGAGAAGCCGCTGGAACGGAGCGCGCCCGCGGCGGACATCATCGCCGCGATCTGTCACAAACACGAGGTAACGCTCGGGGTGGTGTTCCAACACCGGTTCCGCGCAGCGTCCGAAGCGCTGGCCCGGCTGCTGGAGAGCGGCAATCTCGGTGCGATCCGAATGGTCCGCGTCGAGGTGCCCTGGTGGCGCGAGCAGGCCTATTACGACGAGCCGGGCCGCGGCAGCTATGAGCGCGACGGCGGCGGGGTGCTGATCAGCCAGGCGATCCACACGCTCGACCTGATGCTCTCGCTCACCGGTCCGGTGCGCGAGGTCCAGGCGATGGTCGCGACGACGCCGCTCCACAAGATGGAATCGGAGGATTTCGCCGCCGGCGCGATGCGGTTCGCAAGCGGTGCGGTCGGGGCCCTCTTTGCCACTACTGCCGCCTATCCGGGCGAGGCGGAATCGATCCGGCTCGACTGCGACAGGGGCTCGGCGCTGCTGAAATCCGGCACCGTGACCATCGACTGGCGCGACGGACGGCGCGAGGTGGTGGGCGCGGAGGCCGGCACTGGCGGCGGCGCGGACCCGATGGCCTTCCCGATGGACTGGCACCGGGACCTGATCGCCGATTTCTGCGCCGCCGTTTCCTCCGGCAGGCCCCCGCGGGTCACCGGCGAGGACGCGTTGCGGGTCCAGAGGTTCATCGCCGCCATCGAGCGCTCCTCGCGCGACGGGCGGTCCGTGACGATTGGAGAAGAGTGACATGGAACCGCTGACACTTGGCGTCATCGATATCGACCACCGCCATATCTATGGCCAGCTCGCCAACCTTCTGGCCCTCGGATGCACCTGCAAGGGCTGGTGGACGGAGGGAGAACCGGGCACGCTCGAGGGCTTCGTCGAGCGTTTTCCGGACGTTCCGCGCGTGGCCGACCGACGCGCGCTGCTGGACGATCCCGAGATCGACGTGATCCTGATGGCCGGCATCCCCGCCGTCCGGGCCGACCACGCCATCGAGGCGATGCGCGCCGGCAAGGACGTGATGACCGACAAGCCGGGCTGCACCACCATGGAACAGCTCGCCGCGCTGCGCACCTGCGTTGCCGAGACCGGTCGGATCTGGTCGATCGACTTTTCCGAGAGATTCGAGGTGCCGGCAGTGAGCCGCGCCGCCGAGCTCGTGCGCGCGGGCGCCATCGGCCAAGTCGTCCAGACCGTCGGGCTGGGGCCGCACCGGCTCAACCGGGATACGCGTCCCGACTGGTTCTTCGAGGAGGAGCGCTATGGCGGCATCCTGACCGACATCGCCTCCCACCAGATCGACCAGTTCCTGTTCTTCACAGGGGCCGAGGACGCGGAGGTCGTCTCCGCCAGCGTCGGCAATTTCGCCAACCCGGACGACAAGGGCTTGCAGGATTTCGGCGAGATCCTGCTCCGCAGCGAAGCCGGCCAGGGCTATATCCGCGTCGACTGGTACACGCCGGACGCACTGCCGACCTGGGGCGACGGCCGGCTTACAATCCTCGGCACCGAGGGCTATATCGAACTCCGCAAATATGTCGATGTCGCCGGGCGGCCCGGGACCGACCACCTGTTCCTCGTCAACGGCGATCGCTGCGAGCATATCGACGCCTCCGGCGACCCGCTGCCCTATTTCGAGAACTTCATGCGCGACGTCCGGGACCGCAGCGAGACGGCGATGGCGCAGAGCCATTGCTTCAAGGTCATGGAACTGGCGCTCCAAGCGCAGGAGAAGGCCGTGCGGCTGGGCAACCTGCAATGACCTACCGAGTCGCGATCCTCGGCGCCGGGATCGGGCGCGAGCATATGGATGGCTATACCGCGCTCGGAGAGCGTTTCCGGGTGACACAAGTCTGCGACCTCGACGCGGCGCGGGCCGAGGCGCTCGCCGCGCCCGTCGGCGCCGCCTGCGCGAGCAGTATCGACGCGGTCCTCGCCAATCCGGAGGTCGATATCGTCGATATCTGCCTGCCGCCCTCGCTGCACGTTCCGACCGCGGAACGGGTGCTCGCTTCCGGCAAGCACGTGATCTGCGAAAAGCCGATCGCGGGCTCCCCGAAGGATGCCGGTGCGCTGGCCGATGCCGAAGCCACGTCCGGCAAGCGATTCTTTCCGGTGTTCCAGTATCGCTTCGGCCCGGCCTTCTCCGCTCTCGAGGCATTGCGCACGGCCGGCCTGCTCGGCGCACCGCGCGTCGCAGCGGCCGAAACCCACTGGAACCGAAAGCGCGACTATTACGCGAATCACTGGCGCGGCACCTGGGCGCACGAGATGGGTGGCGCGGTGCTCAGCCACGCAATCCACATCCACGACCTTCTGCGGCACGAATTCGGCCCGGTAGCCGAGGTCTCGGCCTTTCTCGACACACTGATCAACCCGATCGAGACAGAGGATTGCGGCGCGATCCTGTTCCGCTTCGCAACCGGCGCGCTTGCAACCTCGTCGATCACTCTCGGCGCGGCAGACGACTGCTCGCGGCTCAAGCTTGTCTACGAACACCTCACCGCCGAGAGCGACAGCCTGCCCTACCAGCCCGGACAGGGCAACTGGCGGTTCCTCGCGCGGACCGCGGACGCCCAGGCCGAGGTCGACAGGATCGTGGCCGACGCCTCCGCGCGACGAGCGAATGGCTTCGCCGGACTGTTTGAGGCGATAGCCGATGCGCTCGACGGGGCCGACGAAAGGGCGCCGACGCTCGCCGACGGCATCGCTTCCATCCACCTCGCGGCGGCGATCTACCGGTCCCAACGCCACGGAATGCCGGTCGCGCTGCCGCTCGACGCGTCCAGCGAGGAATATGCAAGGCTCGCCCCCGAAGGTGCCTGACGCCGACCATGGGCCATGGCCGTCGCGCCATGTCAGCGGTCGGACGCATATCCGTTCCCAAGAAGATCGGCTTTCCTCCATACCGGAGCTTGGCCGCTTCCATTTCGGTGTCGCCATTTCCGACCGTGTCCGCGCAGAACCGCTCGCCGTCTTGAAAGCCTCTTAAGCAGGCCGCTCGCCGTCGGGATCGGCATGCGGGCCCTTCTCCAGATGCTCTTCCGTCTTCGCCTGCATGTCCTGGATGGCATCCGTCAGATGGGATGAGAACGCCTGCTCGAGCCGGGCACGGCTGGCATAGGCCGGGCGGAGAATCGACACGCTGCTGCTGACACGCGGCCGAAAGCGGCGCATGACAAGGTCTCGATGACCGGCCCCCAGGAGAATATGGCTGTAGGCCGTGATCATGTCGCACACCATGTAGCAGAAACCCTGGGTCACGAATTCCAGACCCGGAAGGGATGTCCGCAACTCCAGGCGCTTGTTGAACCGCGCCCCGGCCGATGCGAAGGCCGCCTCGGTCTGCGTGGCGGTCGTATGTTGCTCGAAGAGAACGGCCATCGGCTTGCCGTCGAGATCTCCCGGCGTGATCTCCCGGAGGCGGGCGAGCGGGTCCCCGACCGGCAGGATGCAGACGCATTCGAGGTCGAAATCCACCTGGCTGATGGACGCCCGGCGGGACGGTGTTTCCGCAAAACCGAGATCGAACTGCTGAGAGGCCACGAGATCCTCGATGAGGTCGGAGGAACGCATAATGAGCGCGATATCGACGTCGCGCTTGTCGGCGAGAAACCCGGCCAGAAGGCGCGGCATGAAAAGGCTGGACGCGGCCGGATGGCAGGCGACACGAAGGCGGCCGGTTTCGAGGGATCCGATCCGGATCAGCGTCTGCTTCGTGCGTTCGAGCCGTCCAAGGATGGCCTCGGCCTCCTCGAGGAAAAACTGCGCTTCGGGCGTCGGCGTCAGCTTGCCATGCTCACGGATGAACAGGGCGAAGCCCAGTTCCGTCTCCAGCGTGGCAATCATCGTGCTTACCGCGGGCTGCGTTCGCCCAACCGTCTTGGCCGCCCGCGAAATCGATCCGCTGCGCATCACTTCCCGAAAGGTGGTGAGTTGGCGGATCGAGAGATTCATGACACCAGCATAAAGTAGATTTATGATTTCAGAAAAATTATCAAATTGATTTAATGTCTCCTGTCCAGTGAAATCCAACGAAAGCTACGCCGGAAGAGCGTTGCACCGGGGGACGCCATGGACACCTTTTCGAAATACCTCCTCACGATCCTGATCGGCGTCGTCGCGCTCGGTCAGTTCGTGCAGGTGATCACGCGCTACGTTCTCCAGATTCCCGTCATGGGGCTGGAAGAGACGATGCTCTACCCGACCGTCTGGCTCTACATGCTCGGCGCGGTGAACGCCTCGCGTGAGAACACGCATATCCGCGCCAATGTTCTCGAGATCTGGCTGACCACCAAGCGGCAGCACACGATCCTCGCGATCGTCGGCGAGATCATCAGCCTTGTCGTCGGCCTCTGGCTGCTGAGCTGGGCGTGGGACTTCACGCGCTATTCCTGGCGTGTCTGGAAGGAGAGCCCGACCCTCTACATCCCGACGTTCTATTCCGACATCGCACTCTTCGTCGGTCTGACGCTGATGATGGTCTACACGGTGTGGCACCTGCTGCGACACATCCGCAGCCTCTCCAGGGAGACGGCCCGATGATCGAGATTGCACTCCTTGCCATCGCCGTACTTGTCCTGACTCTTACGCTGGGTGTTCCGCTGCCCTACTGCTTCGGCGCCGCCCTCATGGTGATGTATTTCATCGGCGACGTGACGATGAAGGGCATGATGCTCTGGGGCTTCCAGCAGCTCGGCAACCCTGTCCTGCTGGCCATCCCGCTCTTCGTGCTCGCCGGGACGATCATGTCTGAAAGCGGGATCGCGGCGTCGCTCCTGCGCTTCGTCAACGCCTTTATCGGCCATATTCGTGGTGGCCTCGGAGTCGTCGCCGCCGTGTCCTGTGCGGTCATCGGCGCCATTTCCGGCTCCGGCCTCACGGGCATTGCGGCGATCGGACCGCTGCTCATCCCGGAAATGGAGAAGCGTGGCTACCCGAGGGAATACGCCACAGCGCTCATCGCCAATTCCTCGATCCTCGGCCTGCTGATCCCGCCCTCGGTCACGATGATCGTCTATGGCTGGGTGACCGACACCTCGATCCTCGCCTGTTTCCTGGCGACGCTTGGACCGGGCCTCTTCATCATGTTCAACTTCTCGGTCGTGAACCTCTGGATGAGCCGCAAGTTCGACCTGAAGCTCGACGAGAAGCCGAGCTTCAGCGAACTGTCGAGCGAGGTCGTCAAGCGCGGTTTCAACGCGACGCCCGCGCTGCTCATGCCGGTGATGATCCTCGGTGGCATCTATGGCGGCATCATGACGCCCACCGAGGCGGCCGCACTCTCTGTGATCTACGCCATCCCCGTGGGCTTCTTCGTCTACAAGGGCCTGCGTTGGGAGAACTTCCTCGGTGCGGGCAAGGAGGCCGCGACCGCCGTGGGCGCGATTATGGTCATGATCCTCTTCTCGATGATCCTTGGCCAGATGTATGTCTACGAGAGCATCCCGCAGCAACTCGTCAGCGCGATCTTCGGCATCACCGAGAACAAGGTGATCCTGCTGATCCTCATCAACATCCTTCTGTTCCTGGTCGGCATGGTTGTGAATGACGTGACCGCCATCATCCTGATCGCCCCGCTCCTGCTGCCGCTGATGAACGCCATCGGCGTCACCCCGGTGCAGTTCGCCGCGATCATGGGCGTCAATACCGCGATGGGGGGCGTGACGCCGCCCTATGCCTCGATCCTCTATCTCGGCGCGCGGATCGGCAACGTGAAGGTCACCAAGGTGATCCCGCCCGCCATGGTCCTGATCGTCACGGGCTATGTGCCGGTCGTCTTCCTGACCTCGCTCTGGCCCGACCTGTCGCTCTTCCTGCCGAGGCTCTTCGGCTACTGACCAACCCCACGACGACCCTTTGAAATCCAACGGAGGACTACCCATGAAACGCTTTCTGATCGGCACCGCCGCCACCGCCCTGATGGCGCTCTCGAGCGTCGCCACCGCGGCGGATCTGAAGATGAGCCATGTGCGTCCGCAGGACGCCACCATCGACGTCGAACTGCGCGCCTTCTCGGAGGCTGTCGCAGAGGCCACCGGCGGCGACGTGACCATCAACATCTTCCCGGCCTCCGCGCTCGGCGACTACACGACCGTGCAGGAGCGGGTCAGCGTGGGCGCCATCGACATGGCCACCCAGCCCGCCGCCACCGCCGCCGACCGGCGCATGCAGATCAGCTCCTTCCCTTATCTCGCGAATAGCTGGGAAGAGGCCCGTGCGGCCTACGGCCCCGACGGCCCGGTCCGCACTGTCATGGCGGATCTCTATGCCGAGCAGGACATCACCATGCTCGCCGCCTACCCGGTTTACTTCGGTGGCATCTCGCTCAACACCGATCCGGTGAACCCGGGCGATCCGAGCCAGTCGAACGGCATCAAGGTTCGGGTGCCCGGCATCAAGTCCTTCCAGCTGACCGGCGAGGCGCTCGGCTACATCCCCTCGCCGATCCCGTTCTCCGAGGCGTTCACCGCGATCCAGACCGGCGTCGTCGACGGCGTGATCGGCTCCGGCGCGGAGGGCTACTACGCCTCGTTCCGCGACGTGACGAAGGCCTATATCCCGGCCAACACCCATTTCGAGGTCTGGTACATGATCATCTCGAACGGCTCGCTGGCCGAGCTCGACGCCGAGGATCAAGAGGCCCTGAAAGCCGCCGCTGCCGAGTTCGAGGCACAGCGCTGGACCGTCGCAGAGGCGGACCAGGGCAAGTGGGAACAGCGTCTCGTCGACGAGCTGGGAACCAACCTGGTGGAACTGACGCCGGACCAGCTCGCCGCAATGGCCGCCAAGGTCCGCGAAGAGGTCTGGCCGATTGTTCTGGAAGACGTCGGCGCCGAGTGGGGCCAGGGCATCCTCGACCAGATCGGAAAGTAACGACGTTCGGGGCGGCGCATCGCGCCGCCCCGCTCCCGGACCACTCTCTCCCAAGGACAAGACGATGGAAGCGGACTATGCGATCATCGGCGGGGGAGTCGTCGGCCTTTCAGTGGCCTGGGGACTCCTGAAACGCGACCACCGCGTCATCGTGCTCGACGGCGATGACGGATCCTTCCGTGCCAGCCGGGGGAATTTCGGCCTGGTCTGGGTGCAATCCAAGGGCATGAACCAGCCTTGTTACGCCCGCTGGTCGCAAGAATCCGCCGCGATCTGGGCAGAGTTCGCCGAGGAACTGGGCAACAACACCGGCCGCGAGGTGCCGCTGGAGCAGAAAGGCGGCTACGACCTGCATTTCTCGGAGGAGACGCTGGAAGCAACCGTCGAGAAATACGAGGTGCTCAAAGAGCAACTCGGCGGCAACTACCCGTACGAGGTTCTCGGCCACAACGCCCTTCGCAAGGAGGAGCCGCATATCGGCCCGACCGTCGTCGGAGCGATCCTGCACTATCAGGACGGGCACGCGAACCCGCTGAAGCTCCTGAGGGCGCTGGCCGATGACGTGCGCCGCATGGGCGGGCAGGTCCTGACCGGCAAGACCGTCACCGAGGTCGGAAAGCCGGATGGCTTTCGTGTGCAATGCAGCGACGGCACGACTGTCGAGGCGGCAAACGTCGTCCTGTCCGCCGGTCTCGGTGCGGCCGAACTTGGACCAAAGCTTGGCTTTAAGGCACCGGTGCGCCCGCAGCGCGGGCAGGTGCTCATCACCGAGAAACTGCCGAAGATGATCAACCGCCCCTCCCTGATCGCGCGCCAGGTGGACGAGGGCGGCATCCAGATCGGCGCCACCAACGAGGAAGTGGGCTTCGACGACCGCGTAACGCAGCCGGGCCTCTCCGGCCTCGCCGCACAGGCGATTGCAGCCTACCCGGCGCTCGGCAGGGCACAGCTTGTGCGCAGCTGGGCAGCGCTCCGGGTGCTGTCGCCCGATGGGTTGCCGATTTACCAGGAGAGCCGGGACATGCCCGGCTGCTACCTCGTCACCTGTCACAGCGGCATCACGCTCGCCGCCGCCCATGCCCGCTACCTGCCGGACTGGCTGGAGCGGACCGATGCCGCCCCGGATCTGGAGGTGTTCAGTGAAGACCGATTCAGCGTTTCTTGAGCTGGAGGACAGCCCGCGTGTCGCGGTCTGGTTCGACGGTGCGGAACTGGAATTGCCCGAAGGGGCAAATCTCGCCGCCGCGCTCCTCGCCGCCGGTGTCGGGGTCTTTCGCCACACGCCGGTCTCTTCCGAGCCGCGCGGCCCGTTCTGCATGATGGGCGCCTGTTTCGACTGCCTTGTCGAAATCGACGGCATCGTGCGCCAGGCCTGCATGACGGAGGTTGTCGAGGGGCTGCGCGTGTCCAGGCCGCACGGGACAGGGGGCGAGCATGAAGCGGAGTGACCTCGTCATCATCGGTGCCGGGCCCGCAGGGATGGCCGCGGCCACAACCGCGGCAGAGCACGGCCTGAGCGTGACACTTCTGGACGAACAGTCCCGCCCGGGCGGTCAGATCTACCGGGATGTCGACCGCGCGGTAGAGAAACGCGGCGGCATTCTCGGGCCCGACTTCGGGCACGGCAGGACCCTGACCCGAGCGCTCCGCGAGAGTGCAGTCGAGCATGTGACCGGAGCGGTGGTCTGGTCCATCGAGGACGGCTTCCGGATTTCCTACACCAAGGGGGGCCGCGCCGCGCAGGTTGCGGCCGACAGGATCCTCCTTGCCACCGGCGCGCTCGAACGGCCCATGCCGGTTCCGGGCTGGACCCTGCCCGGCGTGATGACTGCGGGGGCGGCGCAGATCCTGCTCAAGCAGTCCGGCGTGATCGCGCGCCGCGCCGTTCTCGTCGGCTCCGGCCCGCTGCTCTACCTCATCGCGGCGCAGATGGTGCGCGCGGGAACCCCGCCGCTGGCGCTTGTCGAGACTCAGTCGCGTGCCGATCTGCGCCGCGCGGCCCGCCATGCCGGCGGCGCGCTGCGCGGCTGGCCGTATCTTGCCAAGGGGCTGAAGCTTATGGCGGAAATCGCCCGGGCACGGGTGCCCCGCTTCACCGGTGCAACCGACATCGCAATCGAGGGCGCGGGGCGCGCCGAGACCGTGAGCTTCCGGAGCGGAGGAAAGAGCCGGCGTCTCGTATGCGACACGGTCCTGCTGCATCACGGTGTCGTCCCTAACACGCAGGCCGCGAGGTCGATCGGGGTGGCCCACCGCTGGAACGCGACACAGGCAGCGTTTTCGCCGGTTGTGGACCGATGGGGCATAACCGGAGTGGAAGGCGTCTATATCGCTGGAGACGGCGCCGGGATCGGCGGTGCCGAGGTCGCCGAGGTCGCGGGGCGCCTTGCATCCTTGCAGATCGCCGCAGAGGCCGGGCGGCTCTCCGAGGCCGAACGCGACAGGCTCGCCGCGCCGCTTTTCCGGAAAAAGGCGCGGGACATGGCGATCCGTCCGTTCCTTGATGCCGCCTTCCCGCCCGCCACCGAAGCGCTCCTGCCCGAGGACAAGACGATCATCTGCCGCTGCGAGGAGGTCACGGCGGGCGATATCAGGCGCTACGCTCAGATGGGCTCCCTTGGCCCCAATCAGACCAAGGCGTTCGGCCGGCCCGGCATGGGCCCCTGCCAGGGCCGCTATTGCGGGCTGACCGTCACCGCCATCCTGTCGGAGGCCAACGGGCAGACACCCGACGAGACGGGATATTTCCGGATCCGGCCGCCGCTGAAGCCAGTGACGCTGGGTGAGTTGGCGGCAATGGAAACGCCGCAACAGGACGCTGCGGAATAGGACCGCAACGGCGAGAGGATCGACCGGTTCGGAACCGGACTGCGAATAGGCCGCAGCGTCAGTCGCATTGGCGAAGACAGGCCTTTCTGTCGGCACGGCAGACTCAGGTGTCCCGGCATCGATCGGCTTCCGCGGCGCCTGAGACCCGGACCTAGCTCCATTCGCCATGCGTCCGGAATTAATACTATAGATATATACCCCTGACCGAATTCTCCGAATCGCGTGGATGCTGCACCCTGCGCCAGACCCAAGATTTCAGGAGCGATTCATGCCCGACGATTCCAGTGTGACCCCGGTGGCCGGCGATCTTGCCTTCACCCGAGAAGATTCTCGCGGGGTCGTTCCGGAGGCGAGCTATGCCGGCGCGCTCAGCTTCATGCGCCGTCGCTACACACGGGACCTCTCAGACGCCGATGTGGCGGTGATGGGCGTGCCGTTCGACCTCGCCGTTTCGAGCCGGTCCGGCACGCGTCTCGGGCCGCGCGCGGTACGCAGCGGCTCCTCGCATATCGCATGGTCCGCGCCATGGCCTTGGGCCGAGGACCCCTTCGAGGCCCTTCGCGTGGTAGACTACGGCGATTGCCAGCTCGACACCGGCTATCCGCAGGATGTTCCCCGTCAGATCGCCGAGGCCGCACGCCGGGTGTTGGCGAGCGATACGGCCCTGCTTTCCATCGGCGGCGACCATTTCATCACCTACCCGCTCTTGCAGGCGCATGCCGAGAAATACGGCCCCCTGAGCCTCATCCAGTTCGACGCCCACACCGACACATGGGCCGACGAGCCGGGACGTATCGATCACGGCACGATGCTCTGGCATGCCACCCGGGAAGGGCTGGTCGACCCCAGCCGCTCGGTGCAGATCGGCATCCGAACCCACAACCCCGAACCGCTCGGCTTCAACATCATCGATGCCATCGAGCTGCATCGCACCGGCCCGCAGGCCGTCGTCGAGAAGGCCCATGCGATCGTCGGAGGGAGTCCGTGCTACGTCACCTTCGACATCGACGCGCTGGAGCCGGCCTCTGCGCCGGGTACCGGCACGCCGGTGATCGGCGGGCTAAGCCCGTTCCAGGCGCAGGAGGTGCTCCGCGGCCTGGCGGGACTGGACGTCGTCGGGATGGATGTGGTCGAGGTCGCGCCGGCTTATGACATCTCCGAGATCACCGCGATTGCCGCGGCCACTATTGCGAACGACCTTCTGTGCCTGCACGCCGCGGCACGCGCCAAGACCCGCTGACCCGAGAGGACCAAAAAAGATGCAGACACGCTTCAGCACCACCGCGATCCTTGCGCCGCTCCTTCTCGTCGCCACGGCCCTGCCGAGTGCCGCACAGTATCTGTCGATCTACAACTGGGCAGACTATTTCGGCGAGACCACGATCTCCGGCTACGAGGCCGAGACCGGCACGAGCGTTGCCCTCGACTATTTCGACTCCAATGAGTTGCTCGAAACCAAGCTGCTGACCGGCGGCTCCGGCTACGATGTCGTCTTCCCCGCCGCCTCCAACGCCGAACGCGAGTTCGCCGCTGGCGCGCTTCAGGCCATCGACCCGGCTCGGCTGCAGAACTACGGCAACCTGGACCCCTGGATCCTCTCCGCACTCGACCGTGTTCCCGGCGGCCGACAGCTCGGTGTCCCCTATACATGGGGCACCATCGGCATTGCCTATAACAGCGAGATGATCGCGGAGCGGCTCGGCGAGGCGACCATCGACAGCTGGGATGTCCTCTTTGACCCAGAAATGGCGGCAAAGGTCGCGGATTGCGGTATCGCGGTCCTGGATTCTCCGATCGAAATGATCTCGATCGCCCTCAACTCCCTCGGCCACGACCCTTACTCGAACGACCCGGCCGCGCTCGACGCCGCCACGGCGCGGCTCACCGAACTTGCCGGATCAGCGCGCTATTTCTCGATCCAGAAGGCAGTGAGCGATCTTGCGGCCGGAAATGTCTGCATGGCGATCGTCTACAGCGGCGATGCCGGTATCGCCCAGGCCCGTGCCATGGAGGCCGAGAACGGGCCGGAGATCGTCTACGCGATCCCAAAGGAAGGGACGCTGCTCTGGATCGACCTGATGGCGATCCCAGCCGACAGCGGCAATGTCGATGAAGCCTATCGGTTCATCGACTACATGTTGCGCCCGGAGGTGATCGCCGAGGTGACCGACACGGTCTTCTTCGCCAACGCAAATGCGGCCGCGGACGCCGTCATCGACCCCGCGATCCGCGCCGATCCCGGAATTTACCCCGATGCCGAGACCCGCGCCAGACTGTTCCCGGACAAGAATGTCGACGCCCGAACGCTGCGCACGCGCACCCGGATCTGGACCAAGGTCAAGTCCGGCGTGTGAGACCCGGGCAGACCGGACACCCGTTCCCGGCCACGACCGCAATCGGCGGGCGTGGCCGGCCTGTGTTCTAGCCCGAAACCACCTCGAGGGACGTTTCGCCGTGCACCGGGACACTAGGCGTTGCCAAGTTCCGAACCGGCAGCCTATCAATGCCGCTGAGTCGCGGCGTCATGCCTCTTTGGCGTCAGGGCTTATTGCGCCACCAGTTTGAGAGCATCTAGGTGTCTGAAATACAATCCGTTTCGGTTATTGTCCCGTCGCGCAACAACGCGGAGTCGATTGCCGAGACCCTGCGATCCTTTCTCGATGACACGGTCGTTCGCGAGGCGATTGTCGTCGATCACCGGTCAACAGACGGAACGGTCCAAGTGGCGCGCGATCTCGGCGATCCGAGGGTCAGGGTGATCGAGGACGACGGCCGAGGGATCTCGCGCGCGATGAATATCGGGCTTGCGGCATCGACGGCGCCCTATGTCGCCAAGATCGACGCAGACGATCTGGTGCCGCGCGGCCGGTTCGCTTGGCAGGCCGACTTTCTCGACCGGACATCGGACGTGATGGCGGTCTGCGGCGCGTTCGAAGCGATCGATGATGCAGGGCGACAGCTCGAAACTTTCGCGGCGACCGATGCCGCACGCGACGTCACGGAGGAATATCTGCAGCAGAAGCGTCCGACCCATTTCGGGGCATGGCTTTGCCGGCGGGAAGGTTGGGAGGCAGTCGGCGGCTTTCGGGAATGGTTCGTCACGGCCGAAGACATCGACATGCCCTTTCGCCTCGCGCATGCCGGACGGATCAGTTTCGAGCCCCGCCTTTCCTATTCCTACCGAATCCGGACCGGGTCGATCACACGCACTCAGTCGAACACGCTGCGAGAGTTCTACGAGAATTCCGCAATCGAATTCGCCCGCCAGCGCCTCGCGACCGGCAGCGACGATCTCGACCGCGGCACCCCCCCGGCATTGCCGTCGAGCCAGTCAAAGAATCACACTTTAGCCGGTTCCCAAGCGGCCGGTTTTCTCACCGGTCGCGCGTGGCGCGAACACCACAAGGGGCAGCGGATACGTGCATTGAGAACGATGGCGCAAAGCGTTGCCGCAGCCCCGCCGCGTCAACGCTTCCGCCAGATCCGCGGATTTCTCGTCATGCTCGCCAAGTCGGCGGTTCCTCCGCGCGAGATGTGACGTCTCAGAAAGTCTGACTGGCTGGTGCCGGCAATCGTCTGGCCGCGCCGCAACCTGGGGCTAACCAGCACACAGATCGCCGGATCGCCCAGTGGGTGGGCGATGTCGATTTGCAGTGTCAGTTCGGAGCGGGCTGAGGAGGCGGCGGCGGGACGCGACCATCCCTCGGGCCCCTGCCCATCCGCCCGTCTCCCATCCGCCCGTCTCCCATGCGGTCGTCCTGCATGCGGCCCCACCGCTCACTCCGGTTTGCGAGCCGGTCAGCGAAGGCCGCGCGTTCGGCAGCGTTCATCCCCTCGAGCTGGCTTGTCATGATCTCGACCCCGACCTGACGGCTGCGTGCGGCAAGATCGGCCTGCGCCTCCATCACGGCGCGAAAGCGATCCGCGTCGAACGGCTCGCTGCGGATCGCCTCGAGCGAGGCGATATAGAGCCGGCGCCACGCGTCCCGGTCCTCGCGAAGTTCGCCGCGATGCGACCGCGCCTGCCGGTCGAGGGCGCGCCGGTCATTCGAGTCCATCGCCAGGACGAAGGGGCCGAGGCCGAGTTCGCGCGCGATGATCCAGGGGTGATCGTCACCGCGAGACACGTTCAGATACGCGCCGCCAACTATGCCGATCACCGCCAGGTTCAGCGCCAACGACAGGAAGAGAAGGATCCGCAACCCGGTCCGGCGACGCGGCGGGCGGGGCTCGATGGGCGTTGGGGTTTCCCCGGTCATCTCAGCAAGCTCCTATCCATCCGCCTGAACCTCGTCGAGATCGAGGATCGAGGCACTGAGCCCGACATCGTAGCCGTAGCTCTCGTTCAAGAGCGCCAGCGTCAGGCTGTCGAAGGCCGCCGGCGGATTGTATCCGATCCAGACCCCCGCGAGCGTCGCCGTCGCCAAGCCGGCCAGGGCCGGCCAGCCGCCAATCATGTCGATCAGGTTGCGCAGCCATCCCCTGCGCGGCGCTGGCGCGGCCGGTGCGACCGCCGTCCGGGCATCCTGCTCGGCGTATCCATCGGCCAGCACCCGCGCCAGAAGCTCCGGCGACGGCTCTTCGCGCGCCGCTCGCAGCGCCTCGAAGCAGGCGTCCAGTTCCCGCTCCATGTCTTTCGAGATTTCAGCCGTCATCGCTCAACCCCAGTTCTGCACGCCGTCGCCCGAGCAGGGCGACCAGCGCGCGTTTGCCCCGGGCGGTCAGGCTTTCGACCGCCTCGATGCCGATTTCCATCACAGCGGCGATCTCGGGGTTCGACAACCCCTCCAGATGCCGAAGCACCACGGCCTGCCGCTGCCGTTCGGGAAGCTCCGACAGCGCCTGGTGCAGCGCCCGGGCCCTGCCGTCGGCGTGCATCCGCTCCTCGACGGCCGGCTGCTCGTCGGCAGGCTCGGCGCCTTCGCCGAAAGCCTCCTCGATTCCCACGCCGCGCCGGCGCCTGAGCCGGTCGGTGCAGAGATTGGCCGCCACGCGGTAGAGCCAGGTCGAGACCTGTGCCTCGCCGGGACGCCAGTCGGGCGCCATTTTCCACAACCGCAACATCGACTCCTGCGCCACGTCCTCTGCCTCGCTCCGGTCGCCCAGCATCCGCACCGCCAATGCCAACACGCGCGGCGTGAGCCGCAAGGTCAGGATGCGCGCGGCTGCCCGGTCGCCACCGGCGTATTGCGCCAGCAGGGCGTCGTCGGAGATCTCTGGATTGGCATCGAGAGGCATGGTCATGGCATCCGTGGCCTAGCTCCGTTTCTGTCCCGGTGGCAATGGCCCGGCGCGATACGGGGCGCGTGGCACGCGGCCGCGTGCACCCTTTCACGTCAGGCGTCTCACTGACGCCAGAACGGCATCTGATCGCCTCGCTGGCCCCTGCCACGGCCGTCAAAGCTGCCGCGATTGCCGAAGTTGCCGCGCATGCCGCGGACGTCCTGGCCACCGCGCGGACCGAATCCAACCATCTGCTGTGCAGCGGCGAACTCGGTTTCGCTCAATGCGCCGTCCCGGTCGCTGTCGAATCGGGCGATCATGCGCGCGCCCGGATCGGCGGCACCCGGCCGAAACTGGCCGCGGCCGGCCTGGAGCGCGGCAAACTCCTCCTGGCTCACCAGACCGTCCTTGTCGGTGTCGAGCCGCGCAACCATCGCCTGCATACGCGAGGCGGCAACGCCAGCCCGATACGCCTCCATGCCGGCCTGCAACTCCGCGGCGCTGAGCTTGCCGTCCCCGTCCGTGTCGGCATCCAGAAAGCGCGCGGTCAGGCGCGTTTCGCCGAAGGTCCGGAATTCCTCGACCGTCACCTTGCCGTCCGCATCGGCATCGAGTTCGGCAAAGACGGGCGGTTGCGCGGGCACCATGAAGCCGCCGAAGGCCGGAGCATTTCCGCGCGCCTCGGCGCCCGTGGTTGCGGCGAGGCCGGCGAGGATTGCGGTGGTCAGAAGTGCATTTCGGGTCATGTCCATCTCCTGTTCTTGGTGTCGTCGTCTTCGGTGGCCTGTTCGCCTCCTTGTGCATCTCCAACGCGCCAGAAGAGCGTTTCCGTCGCGCGCCTTCGCGACATCGCGCCGCAAGGGCCCCACCGCCGCCTGCAAAGCCGCGCGAAAGCTGTCATCCTCGCCGGCGCGAACAGGATGCGACACAGGACAGAGAAGGAGACGTCATGGCGTCGGGGGAACGGACGGATCGGGAACGACCGCTCAAGCAGGCACTCGTGCGCGGCTGGCACCGGCGCTGTCCGAATTGCGGCCGCGGACCGCTGTTTTCCGGCTATCTCTCGGTGGCCGACCATTGCCCGGTCTGCGACCAGCAGTTTCACCATCATCGGGCCGATGACGGACCGGCCTATATCACCATCCTTCTGGTGGGCCATCTCGTGGCGCCGCTGCTGATAACCTCCTACACCTGGTTCCACCCGGACCCGCTGATCATGGCAACGCTTCTCTCGGTGCTCTGCGTGACGCTGTCGCTCTACCTCCTGCCGCGGATCAAGGGGGCATTCATCTGCTTGCAATGGTCGCGGCGGATGCACGGCTTCGAGGCGGACGAGAGCGGCGCCGGCTTTCGATCGCAGGGGTGAGAATGGCCGCCGGAACGGACAAGACGGCCATTCGCGACGCCGCAACAGTGGTGCTCTGGCGACAGGGCAATACGGGGGCCGAAGTGCTCATGGGCCAGCGCGGCGCGTCCGCGGCTTTCATGCCGGGCAAGTTCGTCTTCCCGGGCGGAGCGGTGGACTCGACGGATGCCGAGGTTCCGCTCGAGGGGCAGCCCGGCACGACCTGCCTGAGGCGGCTCGCGGTCGAGACCGACCCCGCCCGCATCCCGGCCCTGCTTGCGAGCGCCGTGCGCGAGCTCTGGGAGGAGACCGGCCTGATCCTCGGCCGGCCCGCGCACTGGCAACCGACCGGCGACGACTGGACACGCTTTGCCGAAACCGGCCACGCCCCGTCCGCCGAGGCGCTGACCTATATCTTCCGTGCGATCACCCCGCCGGGTCGGTCGCGGCGCTTCGATGCGCGCTTCTTCCTGGTTCCGGCGAGCGCCGTTCAGGGCGATCCGGAGGATTTCACCCATGCCTGCGACGAGCTGAGCCACCTGCAATGGATCCCGCTGGCGCGTGTGCGCGAGTTCGACCTGCCCTTCATCACAACCATCGTATTGGCCGAACTGGCGCCGCTGATCGCCGCCGGCGGTCCGCCACCGAGCGTTCCCTTCGTGCGAAACGACGACATCGTATCGGGAATAACGCGGATCGCCTGAGCGGCTCAGACCACCAGGACCAGCACGACGACGCTGACCGTCAGTAGCGCAGCGCCCGCATACTCCCGCCGCGAGAGGCGCTCGCCGAAGAAAAGCGCGCCGCCTAGGATGGAGAAGATGAGCTCGGTCTGGCCGACCGCATAGACATAGGCGGCGTTCTGCAGCGCGAAGGCGGAGAACCAGCAGAAGCTGCCGGCCATGCTCGCCGCGGCGAGCGCCAGTCCGGGGCGCCAGGCGGCCAGAACGCGGGCGATCTGGCCCCGGTCGCGCCAGAGGAACCAGGCAAGCATGAGAAGCGCCTGCGAGCCGGTGATCAGTGTCAGTTGCCAGGCCGCCCGGAGCGCCAGCGGTGCGTCGCCCAGCGACAGCATGGCGCCGCGATAGGCCACTCCAGCCAGCGCGAAGAAGATCCCGCTCGTCAGCCCGAGCGCGGCGGAAGGCGTGACGAGGCGCCGGAGCGCGCCCTGTCCGGGAGGTGGAATGACGGCGGTCTCCTTCGACAGCATCAGGAGCGCAACGGCGCCGAGCGCCAGTGCGGCGAGCCCGGCGCCCGAGGTCGCCTCGCCGAGGACGAGCCAGCCGACCAGCGCCGTCAGCAGCACCTCGGATTTCTTCAGCGTGATGCCGACGGCAAAATTGCGCCGCGAGAACAGCGCCACCACGCAGATCGTGGCGAGGATCTGACCGATCCCGCCAGCCAGCGCAAAAATCCAGAAGCGCGTCGAGAGCGGTGGCAGCTCCGTCCCGGTCGTCGCCGTCAGGAGCATCATCCCCACCGCCATCAGCGGTGCCGACCACAGGAAGCGCACCCACGTGGCCCCGGCTGCCGAGAGACCGGCCGTCTTCAGCCGCTTCTGCAGCGCGAAGCGGGCCGTCTGGAAGAACACCGCGGCAAGCGTGAAGGCGATCCAGATTTCCATCCCGTGCCGTCAGTCCTGGCAGAACTCGGCCACCTGGCCGTTTTCCAGCAACACCTCATGGCAGCCGATGAGCGGGATGACCGGAGCGCAGGTCCGCGAGCGGGCGAGGCACTGGCCCTCGCAATCGGTGGCCGTCGAACAGGACTGGTTTGCGTCTTTCGGTGTCACGTAGCAGATGTTGACCACGCCCGCGCTGCCGCTGCCGAAATTTCCACCGCGCGCTTCGCAGCGCGCGCGCGCCTGCTCGACGAAGGCTTGCGTGCCCTCCTCCGCCTCAGACGTGCGCGATCCCGAGAGCGGGTTGCAGGCGGCGAGGGCGAGAAGGCCGACGAGGACGAGGCGCATGGGGCTGCCTTTCAGAATGGCATCGGGTGGTCGCGATGGGCGGCATTGATCTCGTTCCGGACCTCCTCGGAGAGAGTCATCCCGATCCCCGCGAGGATGTGTTCGAGCTGGTCGACCCCGGTCGCCCCGAAGATCACAGACCCCATAAAAGGCCGGGCCGCGCAGAACGCCAGGGACATGTGCACAAGGTCGAGCCCGTGCCGCTCCGCGATCGCCGCATAGGCTTCGACGGCCGCATGCGCGCGCGGGTTCGCCCGTCCGCTGAGATTGGCGTTGATCGACATCCGGCTGCCCGGCGGCACGGCGCCGCCGCGATACTTGCCGGTCAGCAGGCCGGTGCCGAGCGGGGAATAGGCCAGCAGGCCGACCTCCTCGCGAACGGCAAGCTCGGCGAGGTCGGTGTCGAACTGGCGGCAGAGCATCGAGTATTCGTTCTGGATGGAGATCATCCTCGGCGCGCCGATCTCCGCGGCCAGCCGCAGCCACGCGGCGGTGCCCCAGGTACTCTCGTTGGACAGGCCGAAATGGCGCACTTTGCCCTCCCGCTGCAGGCGGGTCATCGCCTCGAGAACCTCAACTATGTTTGCCTCGATCTCGGCTTTCGTGCCGCCGCCTGGGACGTAGTCCCAATGCTGGCGGAAGTGAAAGGAGCCGCGGTTCGGCCAGTGCAGCTGGTAGACGTCGATCACGTCTGTCTGGAGCCGCTTCAACGACGAGTCGACGGCCTCGATCATCGTGTCGCCGTGGATCCCCCGCCCTCCGCGCACGGTGCCGCCGTTCTCGCCGGTGATCTTGGTGGCCAGAACAATCTCCCCGCGCCGTCCGGACGCCGCGATCCAGCGCCCGATGATCTCCTCGGTCCTGCCGACGGTCTCGGCCCGAACCGGGTTCACCGGATACATCTCGGCCGTGTCCACGAGGTCGATCCCGGCGTCGAGGGCCATGTCGATCTGCCGGTGGGCATCCGCCTCGCTTGTCTGGCTGCCGAAGGTCATGGTGCCGAGGGCGAACTGGCTGACCTCGAGATCCGATGTGCCCAAGAGTGTCCTGCGCATATTCGCTCCTGTCTTGCTTTTGACGCCAAGGGATACCGCGCGCCGCCGTGAGGGCAAGCCCTGAACGACTGGAGCCCAACGGGGTCGCCGCAATTCTTCGGGAGTTTTCCAGGGCATCTGGCCCTGCTATGGGGGCGGCATGACCACGCTTACGATCTGCATCACCTGCCGCAATGCCGAGACCCGCGAGAGCAAGCCGGGCGAGCCCACCGGCGAGTCCTTTCTCGCGGCGATCCGCGCCGCCACCGAGGGAAGGCCGTTCCGCGTCAGGAGCGTCGCATGCCTGATGGGCTGCGACCACGGCTGCAACATGGCGATCTCTGCCGAAGGCAAGCTCACTTATGTGCTCGGCCGGTTCGACGGTACCGCCGAGGATGCCGCGGCGCTCTCCGACTATGCGGCGCTCTACCACGAGAGCGAGACCGGCCGCGTCCCGTTCCGGCAATGGCCGCAAGGCGTGAAGGGGCATTTCATTGCCCGCGTCCCACCGCTCGACGCGGAGTGACGCTCAGCTTTCGTCGGCCGATTTCGCCACGGCGAGCAACCCGTCCAGATCCATGTGGCGTTCCAGATGCGCGGCCAGTGCGTCGAGCGTCTCCTCGACGCGGGCGCCATAGCCGAGAGCGGATGCCTGCCCGCCGAGACGGCCGAGGAAGGCCGCCCGGAAGCCGTCATCGGCAAAGAGCCCATGGAGATAGCTCCCCATGACCCGTCCGTCCCGCGAGATCGCCCCTTCCGGCCGCCCCGCCACCTCGGCAAAGGGCCGCGCCCGGTCCGGACCGTCGCTGCGGCCGATATGAATCTCGTATCCGCGGATCTCGCAGCCCGTGTCCACGTGCCGAGCATTGACCCGTGTGAGCCGCTTCTCGGGCACCATCTCGGTCTCGATGTCGAGCAGCCCCAGCCCCTCGGTTACGCCAGCCGGCCCCTCCAGACCGTCCCGGTCGACAATCCGCCGGCCCAGCATCTGGTATCCGCCGCAAAGCCCCAGCAACCGCCCGCCTCGCCGCAGATGCGCCGTGATGTCGATGTCCCAACCCTGCGCGCGCAGATAGGCGAGATCGCCGCGGGTGGATTTGGTCCCCGGCAGCACCACGAGATCCGCGTCGCCCGGGATCGCCTCGCCCGCCCGCACCATGCTGAGCCGCACCCCCGGCTCCTGCGCCAAGGGGTCGAGATCGTCGAAATTGGCGATACGCGACAGCACCGGGCAGGCAATGTGGAATGCCCCCGCCCCTTGCGTGCCGCGCAGGTCCAGCGCGTCTTCCGCCGGCAACCGCCCCGCCTCGGCAAACCACGGGACGAGCCCGAAGCCGCGCCAGCCGGTCCGCGCCTCGATCAGCCGGTAGCCGTCCTCGAACAGCGCCGGATCGCCGCGGAACTTGTTGATCGCGAAGCCGTGGATCAGCGCCGCGTCCGCAGGATCGAGCACCGCCCGCGTGCCGACAAGTTGGGCGATCACCCCGCCACGGTCGATATCGCCCAGCAGCAGCACCGGGCAGCCCGCCGCGCGCGCGAAACCCATATTGGCGATGTCGCCGGCGCGCAGATTCACCTCGGCCGGGCTGCCCGCCCCCTCGACCAGCACGAGATCCGCCTGATCGCCAAGCCGCTGGAAACTCTCCAGCACTGGCGCCAAAAGCCGCGGCTTCAGCCCCGCGTAATCACGCGCCGCCACCGTGGCCACGCGCTGGCCCTGCACCACGACCTGCGCGCCGGTCTCTGTCTCGGGCTTGAGCAGCACCGGGTTCATGTCCACCACCGGCTCGACCCCGCAGGCCAGTGCCTGCAATGCCTGCGCCCGGCCGATCTCCCCGCCATCGGCGGTCACGGCAGCATTGTTGGACATGTTCTGCGGCTTGAACGGCCGCACGGCGAGGCCGCGGCGGACAAAGGCCCGCGCCAGCCCGGCGACCAGCATCGACTTGCCGACATTGGAGCCGGCACCCTGGACCATCAGCGCGCCCATGCGGCTCACTTCCTGGCGTCGCCGGGCAGCGGCAGCCGGGCGAGGTGGAACTCGCGCAGGAACCGGACCGCGAGGCGCGCGGCGAAAAAGACCGAGCCAACGAGGAAAAGCCACGTTCCGGGGATCTGCCAGGCATCGAAGAAGAACATCACCGAACCAACGACGAAACAGAGCGCGGCGGAAAGGTCGATCATGGTGTAAAGCTTCTCGTAGAAGCCGTAGACCGCGATGTGATCCGGCCCGGCATCGTGCAGCCGCGGGTCGAACATCAGAACTCGACCCCCGCCTGCGCCTTCACGCCGGAGCGGAACGGGTGTTTCAGGAGTTCCATCTCGGTCGCGAGATCGGCGATCTCGATCAGCTCCTCCTTGGCGTTGCGCCCGGTGAGCACGACATGGGTCATCGGCGGCTTGTGCTCTGTCAGGAAGGCGACCACCTCGGCGATGTCGATGTAGTCATAACGCAACGCGATATTGATCTCGTCGAGCAGCACCATCCGGTTGGTCTCGTCGGCGATCAGCTCCTTCGCCTTCGTCCAGGCCGCCTGCGCCATCTCGATATCCCGCGCGCGGTCCTGCGTCTCCCAGGTAAAGCCCTCGCCCATGGCATAGAACGGGCAGGCATCGGCGAAATGCTCCTGAATCAGCGTCCGTTCGCCGGTCTCCATGCCACCCTTGATGAACTGCACCACGGCGCAGGGCATTCCATGCGCGATGCAGCGAAAGATCATCCCGAAAGCGGCCGAGGACTTCCCCTTGCCCTTGCCGGTATGGACGATGATGAGGCCCCGCTCCTCGGTCTTGCCGGCCATGATCTTGTCGCGCGCGGCCTTCTTCTTGGCCATCTTGGCATTGTGACGGTCAATCTCGTCGCGGTCTGTCGGTTCGCTCATTCGGGCTCTCCCTCGGTGGCGCCGCGCGTGTAGCGGGGCAAGTCGTCGTCGATCCTGAGCCACGGCAGATGGGCGCCGTGGTGGACAAGGAATGTCGATTTCAAATCTGCCTGCATCTCCGGCAAGGTCGTCGGCGGCAGCGATCGGCGCGACCGTGCCAGCGGAGCCGACTGCCGTTCCTGGACGATCCGACGCCGGTGCCCGTCGCAGGAGCCATGGCTCGCCTCCGGGATCCCGCGACTCATTCTGCGCGCTCCGCTCTCAGATCAGCCAGCATCGCACGAGCCGAGTTCGAGCGCGGCACCCAGAGGCCGCGCTCGATCGCCTCCTCGAAGCGCTCCGCCATTTCCCGCAGCGCCGGAGCGTTCGCTTCGGCGATGAAATCCCGCGTCTCGTCGTCGTCGAGATAGGCCTCGTAGACGAGGTCGAAATGGTGGTTCCTGACCGCCCGCGTCGTCGCGGCAAAGGCAAAGAGATAATCGACCGTCGCTGCCATCTCGAACGCGCCCTTGTAGCCGTGACGCTTCACGCCCGCGATCCATTTCGGGTTGGCGGCCCGGGCACGGACGACGCGGCCGATCTCCTCGTCAAGCGTGCGGATCACCGGGCGCTCTGGGCGGGAGTGATCGTTGTGATAGACCTGAGGCGCCTCGCCGCGGAGCGTCTCCACCGTCGCCGCCAGGCCGCCCTCGAACTGGTAGTAGTCGTCGCTGTCGAGAAGGTCGTGCTCGCGGTTGTCCTGATTCTGGACCACCGCCTCGACGCGCGCCAGCCGTCCGGCGAAGTCGTCTCGCGCCGCCGTGCCCTCGGCGCCTTCGCCATAGGCATAGCCGCCCCAGGTCAGGTACGCCTCCGCGAGATCGCCCCTGCTCTCCCAGAGCTTCTCGTCGATCATCGCCTGCAGGCCGGCACCATAGGCCCCCGGCCGCGAGCCGAAGACGCGATAGCCTGCACGCGCCGCGCCGACCGCCTCCGCCTCCACCCGGTAGCGCGCCGCCGCCGGGTTCTCTGCCTCGGGCTCGTCGAGCTGCATGACCGCGCGCGCGGCGGACGCCACGAGGTCCACCTGCGCCGGGAAGGCGTCGCGGAAAAAGCCCGAGATCCGCAGCGTCACATCCACCCGCGGGCGCCCGAGCGCCGAGGCCGGGATGATCTCGAAGCCGGTCACACGGCCCGACATCTCGTCCCACACCGGCTTCACCCCCATCAGCGCCAGCGCTTGGGCGATGTCATCGCCACCCGTACGCATGTTCGCCGTGCCCCAGGCCGTGAGCGCCAGGCGGCGTGGCCAGTCGCCATGCTCCTGCAAATGCCGGTCAATCAGGAGGCTTGCGGATTTCCACCCCAGCGACCAGGCCGCCCGCGTCGGGATCGCGCGGGCATCGACCGAGAAGAAGTTCCGTCCCGTCGGCAGGACGTCGAGCCGGCCCCGTGTCGGCGCGCCGGAGGGGCCGGGCGCAAGGAAGCGACCGTCGAGCGCCATGAGAAGACCCTCCATTTCGTACCGGCCGGTTGCGGCGATGACAGGGCGCAGGGACGCATCGATCTCCTCCAGCACCTGCGCGGAGGCCGGACCCGGCGCGGATTCGGCGCCGGATTCAACCAGCCGGGCGGCGAGGATCTCCAGCCGCTCGACGGTGTCACCGGCGCTGCGCCAGAGCGACCCCGCCTCCTCGGGCGACATCTTCGGCCCGGCGAGCGCTTCCGGACGGGGCCCGTCCCAAGGCGCGGCCATGTCGCAATCCAGCGGGTCGAACGCCATGCCGAAATCCGCCGCAAGCGCCCGCAGCAGGGAGGCATCGCGCCCCTCGCCCCTGCCGCGCGGCACACGCGTCAGCGCCACCAGCAGGTCGGTCGCCAACCGCCCCTCCGGCGCCTGCCCGAAGACATGCAGCCCGTCACGGATCTGGCTCTCTTTCAACTCGCAGAGATAGGCGTCGAGCTTCTGGAGCCGGCTGTCGGAATCGTCGCCGTCCCGGACACCGGCATCCACGGCGAGGCCGGTCGCCTCCATCAGCGACAGGATCTCGTCCCTGAGATAGCCGATCCGCCGCGGGTCCAACCCGGCGGCCTGGTAATACTCGTCGACCAGCGCTTCGAGATCGCGCATCGTCCCGTAGCTCTCGGCGCGGGTCAGCGGTGGGGTCAGGTGATCGACGATCACCGCCTGCGCGCGGCGCTTGGCCTGCGTGCCCTCGCCGGGATCGTTGACGATGAACGGGTAGACATGCGGCATGGGTCCCAGCACCGCCTCCGGAAAGCAGGTTTCCGAGAGCGCGACCGCCTTGCCGGGCAACCATTCGAGGTTGCCGTGCTTGCCCATGTGGACGATGGCATCGGCGGCGAAGACCTCCCGGCACCAGATGTAGAAGGCAAGGTAGTTGTGCGGCGGCACGAGGTCCGGCGCGTGATAGGTCTCCTCGGGGTCGATGTTGTAGCCACGTGCCGGCTGGATGCCGACCACCGCGTTTCCGTAGCGCAGGATCGACAGCGCGAAGCCCGCGCCGTCGCAGAACGGGTCGGCCTCAGGCGGGCCCCACCGATCCTCGATCTGCTGGCGGAGTTCGAGCGGCAACGCGTCATAGGCCTTGCGATACGCTTCCAGCGACAGCCGCTCTCCACCCTCTCGCGTCGCGCGGTCGGTCAGCCAGTTGGTCGGCCCGGCGAGGATCTGCGCCATCAGCTCAGCCGACTCCGCCGGTGCGCCCGCGACGCCATATCCGGCCTCCCGAAGCGCAGTCAGAACCTTGATCGTCGCGGCCGGCGTGTCGAGCCCGACGCCATTTGCGAGCCGCCCGTCCTTGTTGGGATAATTCGCCAGCACCAGCGCCACCCGCCGCTCCGGCGCCGGTTTGCGCCGCAGCCGTGCCCAACGCGCCGCAAGCTCTGCGACGAACTGCACCCGGTCGCCGCGGGCGCGATAGGCGGCGATGGCGCATTGCGTCGCCTCATCGAAATAGGCCTGGCTCTTGAAACTGATCGCGCGGGAAAGGATACGCCCGTCGACCTCAGGAAGCGCCACGTTCATCGCGATGTCGCGCGCCGACAGCCCGCGCGCGGCCTCCGCCCAGGCCGCCTCCGAGCCGCCCGACAGAACCACCTGCAACACCGGCGCACCGGGCGCGTCGAGCACGGTGGCAGGCCGCGCGCCACCCCAGGCCGCCGGGTCCGGCGACGAGACCGCGAAGCTCGTGCCGTTCAGCACCACATCGGGCAGCGCCTCGGCAAAGATGCCCTCAAGCGTGGCAATCGAGACCGGGTCCTTCAGCGACGCGACGAAAACCGGCAGCGGGTTCAGCCCGCGCCGGAGCAACGCCTTGACAAGCTGGTTGACCGGGTGGAGCCCCGCTCCCTGGAGCAGCGCGCGGTAAAACGTGATCGCCGCGACCGGAGCGCCGGGCGTCCAATGCGCCCGCAGCGTCTCGAGATCCGCGCGCGCCGCACCCGGCCAATAGAGCCCGGCGCGCAGCAACGGCTCGGCATCGGGCGGGCGCTCCCCCTGCCCCAGCATATGCGCGGTCAACTCTAGGAAATGCCGCGCATTCTGTGGACCGCCTTCGATGCAATAGGCCCAGAGCGCCTGCCAGTCGGCGCGCGAAACGGTGGAAAGAGCGAGCAGCTCCGCGTCGGGCTTGTCGTCGCCCGGCAGCAGGACAAGCGGCACATTCGCGGCGCGCAGCCTCGCCGAAAGCTGCTCGACCGCATATTGCCAATAGGCCGCGCCACCAAGGACGCGCGCGATGACCATCCGCGACCGTTCCGCAGTGTCACCGACGTAACGGTCCACCGAGAACGGATGGCCGAGCCAGCCGAGGTTGGCCAGCCGCAGGCTCGGAGCGTCCTCGCCGAGCCCCTGGCGGGCCTCCGAGAGTGCGGCGAGCTCGGTATCGGCGGCCGACAGAAAGATCACGTCGGCCGGGCTCTGGCCGGGGTCGACCGGTTCGCTGCCGTCCGAAACCTGTCCGGGCGTCGCCGCGAGCAGATGCATCAGAGGGCCTTTTCCAGGAAGGTCGAATGCGGGCTGTCGGGATATTCGCCGAAGCGCTCGCAATCGGTGAATCCGTGGCGCAGATAGAGGCGCATCGCGTGGTGGAGCCCGTCGCAGGTTTCCAGCTTGATCCGCTTCAAGCCGCGTTCCTTCGCCACCTCGATGACATGCTCCAGCAGAAGGTCACCAATGCCGAGGCCGCGGCCGTCGGGATCGACGAAATGCGACTTGACCTCGCCGTAGTCGGGTCGCTCGGCCAGCGCAATGCAGCCCAGGCTGCGCCCGCCCCGCTCGGCGACGAAGAAATGGATACCCGGCATGCAGAGCCGGTCAACGGCGCTTGTAAGGCCGGGATCGCCCGGCCCGGCATGCCCGATCACGCCATGACTTGCCTGCAGGAGAACCATCGCACCGTGATCACGCGGACTGCATCGGCGTATGAAGACGTTCTCGCTCATGTCACCAGCGCCTGCTCGATCGCCAACCGGTCGAGCCCGGCCTGGCCGATCACCACGAGCCGCGTCTCGCGTGGCTCGTGCGCGGCAAAGGGACGGTCGAAATAGCTGTCGACCCGAGGTCCGACGGCCTGAAAGGTCAGCCTCATCGGCTTGCCCGAAACCGCCGCGAAGCCCTTGAGCCGCAGGATGTCATGGGTCCGGATCACCGCGGCCACCTGCTCGGCGAAGGCGGCCGGATCGGCGATCTCGGCGCGGTGGACAACGAAGCTCTCGAACTCGTCATGCCCGTGGGCATGCGCGTGGTCATGATCGTCGTCGTCATCATCGTCGTCGTCATGGTGATGATGGTGATGAACCTCGTGGCGGCCTTCCATGTCGTCCTCCGCGCCGATGCCGAGCCCGAGCAGGACTGCCGCATCGACAACGCCCATCTCCGACTGCAACACCGAGACGCCGGCGCGCACTTCGCCGCGCAACTTCGCCGTCAGGGCGCTCGCCGCCGCCGCACCCATCAGGTCCGCCTTGTTGACCACAACCATGTCGGCGCAGGCGACTTGGTCCTCGAAAAGCTCCGAAAGGGGCGTCTCGTGGTCGATCGTGTCATCTGCCTCCCGCTGCGCGTCTACCGCGGCCTCGTTGGCGGCGAACCTTCCCTCCGCAAGCGCCGGCCCGTCGACCACCGCGACGACGCCGTCGACGGTCACGCGGGTGCGGATGTCGGGCCAGTTGAAGGCGCGCACCAGCGGCTGCGGCAGAGCGAGTCCGCTGGTCTCGATCACGATATGGTCGGGCGCCTCGTCGCGGTCGATCAGCTTCTGGATCGCGGGCAGGAAATCCTCGGCCACGGTGCAGCAGATGCAGCCGTTCGACAGCTCCACCACGTCTTCCTCGGCACAGCCCGAGATGCCGCAACCCTTGAGGATCTCGCCATCCACACCGAGATCGCCGAACTCGTTGATGATGAGCGCGATGCGACGGCCATTGGCGTTCTCGACCAGGTGCCGGATCAGCGTCGTCTTTCCGGCGCCGAGGAAACCGGTCACGACCGTTGCAGGGATCTTCTGTGCCATCGCTCAGGCTCCTAAGCCACATTGTTCCACGGGTGCAGATCGTCGCGCGGGACGGGCCGGACGCCCAGAACACCCGAGGCACCCCGCCCGAGTCGTTTCCCGCACCGGCCGGGACCGGGCATGCGAGGCAGGTCTCCTGGCTCACGGGTCCCTGCTCGCGCCGGCCTTCCCGGTGGCAACACCAGTGGCACGGGGCGCGCGCTCGCCGCATACAGTCGCGGGGGCGGCTGCGATTGACCCGCGCTTCAGCGAAGGCCGTCGCATTCCCTCTTCGCCCGGGCCGCGCCCGGGAACCTCGTGAGCGCGGTTATGGAGCCCCGCCCGAAGCAGTGTCAAGCGCCAGCCGCTCGGCGATCCGCGCGCTCAGGGCGGCGACATTGTCGAGGGTCTCCCCCTCCGGCGGCGACACGGGGCGCGCAATCATCAGTACCTCCACGCCAAGCGCGGCAGCGGCCGTGAGCTTGGCACGCCCGGCCCCGCCGGAATTTCGGGTCACCAGATGGGTGATGCGGTGTTGCGTCATGAGGGCGCGCTCCCCTGCCTCGGTGAAGGGCGGGCGGGCGAGAATCGGCTCGACTCGCGGCGGCAGGTCCGCGGGCATCTCGATGGCACGCAGGATCAACGTCACGTCGGGCCGCTCGGCCAGGGCTGCCAACCGGCGGGATCCCGTGGTCAGCAGCGCCCGCGCGCCCGCCGGAAGGGCGAGCAAAGCGGCTTCCAGCGAGGCATGGGTCTGCCAGCGCTCCCCGGGCGCGGGCCGCCAGGGCGAACGTTCGAAGCGCAGAAGCGGGCACCCCACCTGCGCGGCGGCCGCGGCCGCATTGGCGGATATCGCCTCCGCAAAAGGATGCGTCGCATCCACCAGCAGGTCGACCGACTGCGCCTCGAGCCAGTCCGCAAGACCGGCCGCTCCGCCGAAGCCTCCGGTCCGGAGGCGACCCGGAACAGGCGCCGGCGCCTGGGTCGCGCCCGCCAGCGACACCGTAAGGTCGAGCGGCCAACCCGCCAGCATTCCGGCAAGCTGCCGCGCCTCGGAGGTTCCCGCCAGCAGCAGGACATGCGGCCGGCTCATCGGCTCCGCGCCCCCGCGGCGTCGGCCAGCGCGACGAGGTTTCCCGCCCGGTCGATCAGCAGGATATCGAGCGCGATCCCGGCCGACGCGACCATCGCCTGCGCCCGTGCCTGCGCGGCCGCAGCGACCGCAAGTGCGAGCGGCGGGCCGACGCGAGACAGCGCCTCGCTGGCGGTGTTGCAGGCGGCGACAGCCTCCCGGTCCGCGCCGAGACTGGCCGCCATCGCCGCGAGACGGTCGAAATCGACCCGGCTGCGGGCGGAATGAAGGTCCAGCGCCCCCTGCGAGAGCTTGGTGAGCTTGCCGAACCCACCCGCGATGGTGACCCGTTCGACCGGGTGCCGGGCGAGATATTTCAACATGCCGCCGGCGAAATCCCCCATGTCGATCATCGCGTGATCCGGCAGGCCGAAATGCGCCTGGGCGACCCTCTCGGATGTCGCTCCGGTTGCGCCCGCGACATGGGTCAGCCCCGAGGCGCGGGCAACGTCGATCCCGCGGTGGATCGAGGCGATCCAAGCGGCACAGGAAAACGGGCGGACGATGCCGGTGGTGCCGAGGATCGACAACCCGCCGACGATGCCGAGCCGCGGGTTCCAGGTCTTCTCGGCCAGCGCCGCGCCGCCGGGAATGGCGATGGTGACGTCGAAATCGGGCGCCACACCGAGATCGCCGAGCGCCCGGGCGATCATCTGACGCGGGACAGGGTTGATCGCGGGTTCCCCCACCGGCACCGGCAGGCCCGGTCGCGTCACCCTGCCAACCCCCTCACCGGCCAGGAAGCGCAGACCCTGTCCCGGTTCTCCCGCGCGGACGGTCACGGTGACCCGCGCGCCATGTGTCACGTCCGGGTCATCGCCCGCGTCCTTGATGACGACGGCCCGCGCCCAGCCCGCGCCCGTTTCCCGCTCCGCCAGCGGGAACATCACTCGCTGACCGCGCGGCAGGGTGATCTCTACCGGATCGACCCAGGTGCCCGTCACGAGGGCTCCGGCCGCGGCCGCAGCCGCGGCGGTGGCGCAGGCGCCGGTGGTGAAGCCCGTGCGCAGGGGTCTTGTCGGTTCACGGTCCATGGCGCAGCTATAGCCCGGATGCGACATCTCGCGACAGGGGCAAAGACCGGCGCGGTCTCTCGCCATCGCTGCCGCGCGGCGATATGCTGGACGCCATGACTCAGGACACCCAGATCATCTTGCCCGACCATGACTGGCCGGACTTCCCGCCGGGCCTTGTCTGGCTTGTCGGCGCCGGTCCGGGCGAGCCCGGGCTCCTGACCCTGCAGGCGCTCCACGCGCTCAGGCTGGCCGACGTGGTCGTGCACGACGCGCTGGTCGATGACCGGATCCTGGCGTGGCGCCGGCCCGGAAGCGCGCTGGAATATGCCGGCAAGCGCGGTGGCAAGCCGTCTGCACAGCAACGCGACATCTCGCTCCGCCTCATCGATCTCTCCCGTGCCGGCAAGCGGGTGCTGCGTCTCAAGGGCGGCGACCCATTCGTCTTCGGCCGAGGTGGCGAGGAGGCTCAGACGCTGGTGCAGGCGGGCATTCCGATCCGTGTCACGCCCGGCATCTCGGCCGGGATCGGCGGCCTCGCCCATGCCGGCATCCCCGTCACCCATCGGGACGTCAACCAGGCTGTCACTTTCCTGACCGGGCACGACCAGACCGGGCTCGCGCCCTCGGCGGTCGACTGGAAAGCGGTGGCCAAGGGCAGCCCGGTGATCGTGATCTACATGGCGATCAAGCATCTGGCGCAGATCAGCGGCGAGCTTCTGGCCTCGGGGCGCGACGCGGGCGAGCCGGTCGCCATCGTCTCCAACGCAACGCTGCCGCAGATGCGGGTGCTCGAAACCACGCTCGGCGACGCAGCGGCGGATGCGACGGCGCATGGCATGGAGGCGCCGGCCATCGTCTGCGTCGGCCGGGTGGTCCTTCTGCGGAAGGTGATCGACTGGGCCGGCCAGCTTCGCGGCGAGCCGGTGCGCGACCCAGACCCGCTCGGCACCGGAGGATCGCGGCAAGTCTCATGAGCGCACGTGGGTTCGTGATCGCCGCTCCGACGTCCGGAGCCGGCAAGACCACCGTGACCCTCGGGCTGCTCCGGGCGCTCAAGCGTCGTGGGATCGACATCCGCGCGGCCAAGAGCGGCCCCGATTATATCGACCCCGCCTTCCACGAAGCCGCCTGCGGATCACCCTCTGTCAATCTCGATGCATGGGCGATGCCGCCGGACGCCCTGCGAGGACGGGCCGCGGCGCAGGGGGGCGCGCTGCTCCTCGTCGAAGGCGCGATGGGCGTGCTCGACGCCGGCCGCGACGGTCGCGGCTCGGCTGCTGACCTCGCCGAGATCCTCGGGCTCCCGGTCGTGCTGGTGCTCGACGTGGCGAAATCCGGCCAGTCCGCGCTCCTCCCGGCTGTCGGCCTGCAGTCACTGCGCCCCAAGCTCCCGCTGGCCGGGGTGATCCTGAACCGCGCCGGAACGGAGAGCCATGCCGAGCTGGCGGCAAAACCGCTCGCGGCGGCAAAGGTGCCTGTCTTCGGCGCTCTCCTGCGCGACACCGCGCTGCACCTTCCGGAGCGCCATCTGGGGCTCGTGCAGGCGGCCGAGACCGAGGGGCTCGACACGTTTCTCGAGCACGCAGCGGACCGGGTCGAAGCGGCGATCGACCTCGACGCGCTTGTCGGTGCCGCCCAACCACTCGCCTCCGCCGGTGACTTGGGCGGCTTCCCCCGCCTGACGCCGCCAGGCCAACGGATCGCGGTTGCCGCCGATCCCGCCTTCGCCTTCGCCTATCCGCATCTGCTGGCCGACTGGCGCGCCCAGGGCGCTGAGATCCTTCCCTTCTCGCCGCTCGACGACGAGGGGCCGGCCCCCCTGGCCGATTCCGTCTTCCTGCCCGGCGGCTATCCCGAGCTCTTTGCCGGACAGCTCGCCGCGGCCAGCCGGTTCCATGCGCTCATGCGCGCGGCCGTCGACCGCGGGGCACTGATCTATGGAGAATGCGGCGGCTTCATGGTGCTCGGCGAGGGGCTCGTCGATGCTGAAGGCACGCGCCACGAGATGCTCGGCCTACTACCGCATTCCACGTCGTTCCGCCAGCGCAGGCTGACTCTCGGCTACCGCAGGCTTTCTCCCCTGCCCGGCGCTCCCTGGAGCGCGACCCTTCTCGGGCATGAGTTCCACTACGCGACGATCCAGTCGGAAGGCGCGGCCGACCGGCTCTTCGAGGCCACGGACGCCGCCGGCACGCGCCTTGCGCCGATGGGCCTGCATATCGGCCGTGTCTCCGGCTCCTTCGCCCATGTGATCGGACCGGCCTGATCGCGGATCTGTCAGTGAACGACGCTTGTCGCGCGGCCCCGCTTCGCTAGGGTGGCGCCGGACGTCCCTTTGGAGAATGACATGCACCGCCTCGCCGCCCTCGCCCTCCTCGCCCTGATCCCGGCATCCGCGCGGGCCGAGATCCCCTGCGGCGGCTCTTTCTCGGAGTTCCGGGCAGCAATGCAAGCCGAGGCGATCGCCCGCGGCCACGACCCTGCCGCCGCGGAACGCTTTTTTGGCGGGCTGCGGCAAGACCCCAAGGTGCTGCAACGCGACCGCGCGCAGGGCATCTTCCAGCTCCCCTTCATCGACTTTTCCCGCCGGGTTATCAGCCAGAACCGGATCCAGAACGGCCGTGCCAACCTGAAAACCTACGCGCCGATCTTCGAACGGATCGAACGCGAGCAGGGCGTTAGTCCGGGCGTGCTGCTGGCCTTCTGGGCGCTCGAAACCGATTACGGGGCGGTCCAAGGGAATTTCAACACCGCCAACGCGCTGATGACGCTGAGCCACGACTGCCGCCGGCCCGAGCTCTTCCAGCCGCAGGTCTTCGCGGCGCTCACGCTCTACGAGCGGGGCGATTTCGACCCTGCGAGTGTGACCGGTGCCTGGGCGGGCGAGATCGGCATGGTGCAGATGCTGCCCGGCGACATTCTCGAGAACGGCGTCGACGGCGATGGCGACGGGCATGTCTCGCTCAAGACCTCCGTGCCGGACGCGCTGATGTCCGGTGCGGCGATGCTGCGCGCACTCGGCTGGCGGCCGAACGAGCCGTGGCTCCAGGAAGTCACGGTGCCTGCCGGGCTCGACTGGGCGCTGACCGGGCTCGACCATCCCCGCCTCGCAGCCGACTGGGCCGCTCTTGGCGTGACCCCGCGCGGCGGGCCTCTGGCCGCGCCCGGGCTACCGGCGGCGCTGATTCTGCCGCAGGGCAAGGACGGGCCGGCCTTCCTCGCCTATCCGAATTTCAACATCTATTTCGAGTGGAACCAGAGCTTCACCTATGTCCTGACTGCGGCCTATTTCGCAACGCGGCTCGAAGGCGCTCAGATCTATGACGCGGGCAACCCGGCTCCCGGCCTCTCGGGCGAGCAGATCCAGGCGCTCCAGCGCAAGCTCGTCGAACGTGGCCACGACGTGGGCGGAATTGACGGCATTCTCGGCGAAAAGACCCGCGAGGCCGTGCAAGCCGAACAGCTTCGGCTGGGGATGCCGGCGGATGCCTGGCCGACGCCAGCGATGCTGAACGCGCTCTGACCGACACCCAGAGACAGGGCCGGCTCAGGCGACCAGCGCCTCGGCCTTCTTGAGATCAACCGAAACGAGCTGGCTCACGCCCTGTTCCTGCATCGTCACCCCGAAGAGCCGGTCCATCCGGCTCATCGTGACGGCGTGGTGGGTGATGATCAGGAAACGCGTGTCGGCGCGGTTGACCATCTCGTCGAGCAGGTCGCAAAAACGGGTCACGTTGGCGTCGTCGAGCGGCGCGTCGACCTCGTCGAGCACGCAGATCGGCGCCGGGTTGGCGAGGAAGACCGCAAAGATCAGGGCCAGCGCCGTCAAAGTCTGCTCGCCCCCCGACAGCAGCGACAGCGTCGAGAGCTTCTTGCCCGGCGGCATGCACATGATCTCGAGACCAGCCTCCAGCGGGTCGTCGCTCTCCACCAGTTCCAGCTTCGCCTCGCCGCCGCCGAAGAGATGGGTAAAGAGCAGGCGGAAATTGCCGTTGACCTCCTCGAAGGCCGTCAGCAGCCGCTCGCGCCCCTCGCGGTTGAGGCTTGCAATGCCGCCTCTCAGCGCGCGGATCGCCTCCTGGAGATCGCGCTTCTCCTCGACCAGCGCGGCATGTTCGCCCGCCACCTCCTTGGCGTCCTCCTCGGCGCGCAGGTTCACCGCACCGAGCGCGTCGCGGCCGCGGCGCAGGCGGGCAATGTCCGCCTCGATCGCCTCCATGGATGGCATCGTCTCCGGGTCGGCATCGAGCGCTTCCAGCAGCGCCTCCGGGGTCGTCTCCAACTCTTCGCGGATCCAGCTCACCGCGCCGTCGAGCACCTCTTGCGCCGCCTCGGCGCGAGCCTCGGACGCAGCACGCGCCTCACGGGCGTGTCCGGCGAACTTCTCCGCGTCCCGCTCGGCGCGTTCGGCCTCGCGGAACACGGTTTCGGCGGCAGCAAGCGCATCTGCCGCCGCACGCCGCCGGGCTTCCGCCGCCTCAAGCCCAACGGTCAGCTTTTCCTTGCGCACGGCGATCTCCTCCGGCGCGGCGCGGGCGATCTCGAGATCCTCCATCGCCGCCTCCTTGCGCGCCTCGAGATCGGCGCTCCGCGCCTCGGCATTGTCGAGCCGCTTCTGCCAGCCGTCGATGTCGCGAGCGATCTCCTTCAGGCGCCTCTCGCGCGCCTCCCCCAGCCTCCTCAACTCGTCCTGCGCAGCCCGCGCCGCCATCATGTCGCGCCGTGAGCCCTCGACCTGCGCCTTTGCCGTCTCGATCCCGAGCCGCGCCTCGGAGAGATCCGCCAGCTCCGCGCGCGCCGCGCGCGCCTCCTCCAACCGCTCACGCGCCGATTCCGCCTCGTCGCGGTGTCTCGCAACGGCGAGTTCCGCCGCTTCCAGCCGCGTCTCGGCCATTGCGCGCTCGTTCTCCGCCCGGCTCAGCGCCCGGCTCGCCGCTGCCAGCGCCGTGTCGGCGTCCTTGCGCGCCTGGCGTGCCGCCCGATCCGCCTCACTCAGCTCCTGCAACTGGCGGTGCAGGAGGGCATGGGCATGGGCCGCGCCTTCGGAGCGTGCGGCCGCGTCCTCCAAGTCGCGCTTCAGCGCAACCAGACGGTTGAGCTGCTGGAGACGCAGCGCTGCGGCCGAGGGCGCATCCGCCGCCGCCGCTCGGAACCCGTCCCATCGCCAGAGATCGCCCTCCGGGCTCACCAGCCGCTGCCCCGGCTTCAGCGCTGCCTGCAACCGCGGCCCGTCCGTTGCCGCCACCAGACCGACCTGCGCCATCCTCCGGCCCAGGACGCCGGGCACGTCCATCCGCTCGGCCAACGACTCGACGCCATCCGGGAGAGATTGCGCCGCCTCGTAGGGCGGCAGAGGTGCCCAGCCGGAGCCGACCGCCTCCGACCCGATCTCGGGCGCGCGCAGATCGTCGGCCAGCGCCGCGCCAAGCGCCTTTTCGAATCCGAAATCGACCCGGATCCGGTCCATCACCTGGTCGCCCTCGCTGGCGTCACGCTCGACCAGCCGTGCCAGCGCGGCAACCTCGGCGCGCAGCGCCTGGGCCTCGCCCTCGGCCGCCGAATGCTCCGCCCGCGCCTCGGCCTCACGCGCAGCGCAGTCTGCGCGCGCGGTGTCGGCCTCCGCCAGCGTCGCCTCGGCCTCCTCGGCCATCAGGGTCGCCGCCTCGAGTCCGGCCTCGGCCAGCTCCAGCGCCTCGGTCGATCCCGAGAGAACGCCGCTCGCTTGCTCGACGACCGCTTGCGCCGACCTTGCCTCCTGCTCGTGGCGCGAAACCGCCTGCGTGGCGTCCGTCTCCATGCGCTCGGCCGACTGGTGGCGTGCCGCAAGGCGGGCGACGTCTTCGGTCAGCGCCGCCAGGTCGCTTTCCCTGCCTTGCAGGTTCGAGGCGGCGATCCGCGCCGCCTCGACCGCTGCCGCCAGGGCTTCCGCGTGTCCCTCGGTCTCGGTGGCCAGAGCGTCGCGTTCCTGCGCCAGCCGGGCGATCGTCTCGCCGGCGTCGCGGTTTAACCCTGCCTCGCGCTCGACATCCTGCGCCATCTGCAGGATCTGCCGCTCGAGCGTCGCGATGGAATTCCTGGCGCGGTTCTCCTCCTCGCCGATCGCCCCGAGTTCGACCTGAAGGCGCTGCAGCACCGCGGCGGCGATCGCTTCCTCCTCACGCAGCGGCGGCAGCGCCTCGTCTGCCGTCTCGCGCCGTCGTGCCGTCTCGACCGCCAGCCGCTCGGCCTTTGCCGCCGCAGTCATCCGCTCGCGAAGCTCCGTCCGCGCTGCCTCCAGCGCATCGGACGCCTCGCGCCAGCGCCGGTAGAGCAGCAAGCCCTCAGCACGACGCAGCTCGGCCCCGATGGTCCGGTAGCGCTCAGCCTGTTTCGCCTGCCGCGCAAGCTGCGCAAGCTGTCCGGCGAGCTGCTCGATTACGTCATCGACCCGCGCGAGGTTCTGTTCCGCCGCGTTCAGCTTCAGTTCCGCCTCGTGGCGGCGCTGATAGAGGCCGGAGATGCCGGCCGCCTCTTCAAGGATGCGGCGACGGTTCTTCGGCTTGGCGTTGATCAGCTCGCTGATCTGGCCCTGACGGACCAGCGCGGGCGACTGGCTGCCGGTCGAAGCGTCGGCAAACAGCATCTGGATGTCGCGCGCCCGCACGTCGCGGGCATTCGCCTTGTAGGCAGAGCCGACATCGCGCGTGATCCGCCGGATGATCTCAAGCGAATCCGCCTCGTTGAATCCGGAAGGCGCAAGCCGTTCCGAATTGTCGATCATCAGGCAGACTTCGGCGAAATTGCGCGCTGGCCGGCTTGCCGCGCCGGCAAAGATCACGTCCTCCATGCCGCCGCCACGCATCGCCGTCGGGCGGTTTTCGCCCATTACCCAACGCAGCGCCTCGAGGAGGTTTGACTTGCCGCAGCCGTTCGGTCCCACCACGCCCGTCAGCCCGTCCGCGATCACCAGTTCGGTCGGATCGACGAAGCTCTTGAAGCCGTTGAGTCGCAAACGTGAGAATCGCAAATGCCTGCCCTGCGCGAGTCGTGAAGCTGCGAGAGTCTGGCAAAGACGCGCAAATTGTCAAGCGACACCCCAGAATGTGGGACAGGTGAACTGGCGGTCCACTATATCTATTCGCCAGACGTCCCAGATGCCCTGCGCCACAAAAAACTGAACGGAACAGTTCAAATATACTTGCCATACAGCTTTTTCCTCCGTAAACACATTCAATAATGCGAATACAAAAGGAGTGACTCATGGACACCGTCTCCCGTCCCGCGGACAGATATTCCCCGCTCTACTTCCTCGGCTCACTCGGCGCCGGGGGATTGTCGGTCACCTTCTTCATGTATCTCTTCATGTGGGTGCCTCATCCCGGCATCCCGGTGCCGACCTTCGAGCACATCTGGTCCGCCTACACCGAAGGCGGCGTCCTCCAGCAGGCCGGCATCGCCATTGCCTGGGCCGGCATTGCCGTTTTCGTTTACCTGAACCTGAAATACCTCCTCTGGAACCTGCGCGCTTATCGCGCCTTCAAGAAGACCCCGGTCTATGAAGAGCTGCGCAATTCCAACGCCGAGACCACGATCACGGCCATGCCCCTGGCGCTTGCGATGTCGATCAACGGACTGTTCATCGCCGGTCTCGCCTTCGTGCCTGGGCTCTGGTCGATCGTGGAATATCTCTTCCCGCTTGCAATGATCGCCTTCGGCGTCGTCGGCGTTATAGCGCTCCGGATCATCGGCGACTTCCTCGGCCGGGTGCTGAGCAAGGGCGGCGTGTTCGACGTCACGGCCCACAACTCCTTCGCCCAGCTGACACCGGCATTCGCGCTCTCCATGGTCGCCGTCGGCTTCGCCGCGCCCGCCGCGATGAGCCACAACACGGTGACGGTCGGCCTCGCCCTGGTGATCTCGACCTTCTTCGCCGTCGCTTCTGCGCTCTACATGGTCGTCGCCGCAATCACCGCCTTCAACTCGATGCTGCATCACGGCACGGCGAAGGAATCCGGCCCCACGCTGATGATCATCGTTCCGATCATGACCATCCTCGGCATCACCTTCCTGCGCCAGTCTCACGGGCTGCACGCGACCTTCGACGTCCACAGTGCCGCCACCGACTCGCTGATGATGCTGTCGCAGCTCCTGACCGTGCAGATCATCTTCCTGATGCTCGGCCTGCTCGTTCTGCGCCGTCAGGCCTATTTCAGCGACTTCGTCTTCGGATCGAAGACCTCGCCGGGCTCCTACGCGCTGGTCTGCCCCGGTGTCGCGCTCTCGGTCATGCTGCAATTCTGGCTGAACAAGGGCCTCGTGGCCTCGGGCGTGGTCGATAAGTATTCCCTCGCCTTCTGGATCGTCTCCGCCATCGCTGTCGCATTCCAGTTCGCGATGATCGCCCTGCTGCTGCGGCTAAACCGGCAGCACTTCGGCCGGACCGCGGTCCGCCACGGCGCGATCGCAACGCCTGCCGAGTAAGGAAATCCGGGCGGCGTGATCGCCGCCCGCTCCCCGTCGCCGAAACGTCGCCCGCATGGCTCGTTGCCGTTGCGGGCGCGTTCTTTCAGAGCCCCTGAACTCTCTTGGGCGGTCCCGGCGCCGCCTTCAGGCCCGCGCGAGCACCGTCGCGGCCTCCTCCAGCGCACCGGACCCGTGTGGAATGCCAAGCGCCTTCAACCCTGTGTCGATCGCGCCGAGCGCCCCCATTACCATCTGGGCATTGACGTATCCCATATGCCCGATCCGGAAGACCCCGTCCGAGGCCGGATCCTCAGGGCTCGCCATGCCGAGCCCGATGCCGAGCGTCAGGCCGGCATTGACACTCACCCAGTCGCGCAGCCGCGTCCCGGCGCCGCCGCCGGCGCGCACCGTGGTTACCGCGTGGCTGCGAATGCCCGGCTCCGGCACGTTGAGCTCCAGCGGGCCGGCCGCGCCCCAGGCATCGACCGCCGCCCAGATGGCGCGGGCCAGCGCCGCGTGCCGCGCCCAGATCTGTTCCATTCCCTCCTCGCGGATCAGGTCCAGCGCCGCGCGCAGGCCGTAGAGGTGGTGCGTCGGTGCGGTGCCGTTGAAATACTGGTAGAAGGCCTCTGCCCGAACTCTCGGCCGCCAGTCCCAATAGGCGGTCGCAAGGTCCGAGCGCTCCCGCGCCGCATCCGCCTTCTGCGAGAAATAGACGAAGCCCAGCCCCGGTGGCGTCATCAGCCCCTTCTGGCTGGCGGTCACCATCACGTCGACACCCCATGCATCCATGTGAAACTCGTCGACCGCCAGACTGGCGATGCAATCGACCATCAGCAGCGCCGGGTGGCCGAGCCGGTCGAGCACGGCCCGCAGCCCGGCGATGTCGTTCTTCACCGAGGTCGCGGTGTCAACCTGCACCGTCATGACGGCGCGGATCTCGTGGTCGCGATCCGCGTCCAACGCCGCGGCGACCGCATCGAGATCCACCGCCGCGCGACGCCCGAAATCGAGGCGCGCAACCTCGACGCCCAGCCGCTCCGCCGTCGCCGACCAGCCCTCGCCGAACCGCCCGGTGACTAGCCCGAGCGCCTTGTCGCCGCGCCGGAAGACATTGCTGAGCGCGGCCTCCCAGGCCCCATGGCCGTTGCAGATGTAGAGCGCCACGTTCTGATCGGTTTTGGCAACCTGTTTCAGGTCCGGGATGATCGTATCTACAATATCGTGCAGTTCGCCGGTATAGATGTTCGGCGCCGGCCGGTGCATGGCGCGCAGGACGGCCTCGGGCATGACCGATGGTCCGGGGATGGCAAGGTAGTGAGAGCCGCGAGACAGGTTCATGGGACGACGCTCCGGAACTGGGACAGCCGCTCCTAGGACGCTGCCGAAGGAAGGTCAAATACCACACCGCTCCCACGACCGACGCGGGGCCGGGACACCCAGCCTTGCCCATCTGGCGCGAACGGGCTAGACCCCGGCGACTTCGGGTGCCTTGGCACGTATTCGAGCAGGTTGCATGTTCAGACGGCTCTCAGACTGGGTCGAGACCGCGGAACGCCGTCTCCGGCGCTCTTTCGGCAACGACATATCGACGCCGCGCATGCGTCGGCAGGCCTGGTGGCATTTCAATCTCTTCGATCACGCCTTCCTGCGCGTGCCCTGGACGAACTTCGACAAGGTCGCCGAGGGTGTCTACCGGTCCAACCACCCCGGCCCCAGGCGGCTCGTGCGCTACAAGGAGATGGGCATCCGAGGCGTGCTTAACCTGCGCGGCGACGACGGCTACTCTCCCTGGCTCTTCGAGAAAGAGGCGTGCGAGGCGCTCGGTCTGGACCTCCGGGTGGCGAAGATCTACGCGCGCAAGGCGGCCGGGCGATCCGAGATCATCTCCCTTATCGACACGATGCGCGAGATGCCGAAACCCTTCGTGATGCATTGCAAGTCGGGGGCGGACCGCGCGGGCTTCGCCTCGGTGCTCTACAAGGTCATCTTCGAGGGTACGCCGGTCGAGGAGGCGCGGAAGCATCTTGCCGTGAAATACATCCATTTCGACTGGACCGAGACAGGCATCGTCGACCACATCATCGATCTCTACGAACTGCGGAACGCCGCTGCGCCGATCGACATGGAGAGCTGGTTCCGCACCGAATACGACCAGCCTCTTGCCACCGAAACCTTCCGGCTGAAGCGCGCGGGCAAACCGTGGAAGGCGCTCCTGCCGATGCCGGAGGCAGAAGGTCACGCGCCGTAGGACCGCGCCAGCTTCGTCGGGTCGGCCCCGGCAAGGTAACGACCGAGCAGCCAGAGATTGCGCGCCCCGCGCCGGAACCAGCCCTCGGCCTCATAGCGCGCGGCCGAGGTGGTCAACACCGCCGGCATGAGCGCGACACGACCCCGAAGCGCCCGGACCAGCGCCACATCCTCCATCAGCGGAATGTCGGGGAAGCCACCCACGGCGTGATAGAGCTCTTTCGAAATCAGCAGCCCCTGGTCCCCATAGGGCAGGCGGAAGAGCCGGCTGCGCAGATTCGCCCAGCCTGCGACGAGACGCGGCGCAAGCCCGCGCGCGCGAAACGCCAGCTTGAAGGCATGCGCCCGTGCCGGATCGGTCATCGCTGCCTGGACAGGGGCGACCCAGCCCTCTGGCAGACCGCTGTCAGCATGCAGCACGAGGATCCACGTCCCCCGCGCGGCCGCCACGCCGCGCCGGAGCTGCTCGCCGCGCCCCGCGGGACCGAGGACGAGCTCCGCCCCCACCGCCTCGGCCAGTTCCGAGATATCGTCCGTCGACCCGCCATCGCTCAGGATCACCTCGCGAACGACGCCCTCGGCCACCCCGTCCATCAGCCGGCTTAACAGCGCCGCCACTTCGGGGGCGGACTCCAGCGTGGGAATGACGATGGACAGTGGCGCGGGCATTGCAGAACTCCGGGCTGGCGGGCAGGCGCGCAGGACGTATAAGACGGAAAGGCGCAAGGGGAGCATGCAATGTCGACAACAGCGATCATCGGACGCAGGATCCTGGCAATTTCCGGCGCGGACCGGACGACCTTTCTGCAGGGGCTTGTTACCAACGATCTCGCACGGCTCTCCGAGGGGCTGGTCTATGCCGCGCTGCTGTCCCCGCAGGGCAAGTATCTCGCCGATTTCTTCCTGCTCGAGGACGGCGATCGCATTCTCCTCGACACCGCCGAACCGCTGGCGGACGGCCTCCTGAAGCGGCTTTCGATGTATCGGCTCAGGGCCGATGTCACGATTGCCGAAACCGGGTTGCAGGTGGCGCGCGGTATCGGGGCGGCGCCTGATGGTGCGCATGCCGATCCGCGCGATCCGGCGATGGGGTGGCGGCTCTACGGTGACGACCTTCCCGAGAGCCCGGAAGTCGACTGGGACGCGCTGCGCGTCGCCCATTGTGTCCCGGAGGCAGGCATAGAACTGCAACCAGATGACGCCTACATCCTCGAATACGGTTTCGAACGGCTGAACGGGGTGGATTTCCGCAAAGGCTGCTATGTCGGGCAGGAGGTGACGGCCCGGATGAAGCACAAGACGGAGCTGAAGAAGGGCCTCGTCACCGTCGCCATCGAAGGCACCGCGCCGATTGGCAGCGAAATCCTTGCCGAAGGGCGTCCCGCCGGAAAGCTCTTCACGCAATCCGGTGACAGGGCGCTCGCCTACCTGCGGTTCGACCGCGCGGGCGTGCCGCTCGAGGCCGGCGAGGCGCGGGTGACATGGCCGATCTGACAGCGCTTGGCGCGGCGCTCGGGTCGCGTTTCGACACCGGGATGCGGCGCGCCGAGCGGATGCATGGCGGCGATCTGTCCGAGGTCCTGTCTGTCGAGCTCGAAGACGGCCGGCGCCTGGTCGCCAAAGCCGGTCCGCTGGTTTCGCGGGAGGCCGCGATGCTGACGGCCATCGCCGCAGCCGGGGCGCCGGCGCCGGCGGTGCTGGGAGTCGCGGACGACTTTCTCTTTCTCGAGTACCTTGAGGAGACCCACGGATCAGAGGCCGGCTGGCGGGCGCTCGGCAGCGCCTTGCGCGGCTTGCACGAGCAGCGGGGCGAGACCTATGGCTGGCCCGACGACTACGCCTTCGGCACCGTCGCAATTGCGAACGCAACTGCGGTTAGCTGGCCCGATTTCTGGGCCGAGCGGCGGCTGCTGCCCTTCCTGCGGCATCTTCCGGCCGATCTCGCGGATCGTGTTGAGACGCTCTGCGACCGGCTGAACGACATTCTTCCGGCTGCCCCGCCGCCGGCACTTCTGCATGGTGACCTCTGGACCGGCAACGTGCTGTTCGGCCCGGGCGGCCGGGCCTGGCTCATCGATCCCGCCTGCTATTTTGGGGATGCCGAGGTCGACCTCGCCATGCTGACGCTGTTCGGTCAGCCCGGGCGCAGCTTCTGGGAGAGCTATGGCCCCCTGTCGCCCGGCTCGGGACCGCGACGCGCGGCTTACCAGCTCTGGCCGGCACTGGTGCATCTGCGTCTCTTCGGCGAGGGCTACCGGAGCCTCGTCAGCAGTCGGCTCGACGCGCTCGGAGTGTGAAACCCCGAGCGCTTTTAGGCGCGCTCGGAATATTCCATGGTCTCGGTGTTGACGACGATATCCTCGTCCTGGCCGACGAAGGGTGGCACCATCACCTTCACCCCGTTATCGAGCAACGCTGGCTTGAAGGAGTTCGCCGCGGTCTGACCCTTCACCACCGGCTCGGTCTCGACCACCTTGCAAGTGACCTTCTGAGGCAGGGTCGCGTTCAGCGCCTCGTGCTCGTAATACTCGATCTTGATCGTCATCCCGTCCTGAAGGAACGGGCGGCGCTCGCCGAGGATCTCGGCCGGCAGTTCGATCTGCTCGAACGTGTCGCTGTCCATGAATACCAGCATTCCGTCGCTCTCATAAAGGAACTGCTGATCCTTCTGCTCCAGCCGGACCCGCTCGACCTTGTCGGCACTGCGGAACCGCTCGTTGAGCTTGGAACCGTTGCGCAGGTTGCGCAGCTCAACCTGCGCAAAAGCGCCCCCCTTGCCCGGCTTCACATGATCCGCCTTCACGGCGACCCAAAGCCCGCCGTTGTGCTCAAGTACGTTCCCGGGACGGATTTCGTTCCCATTTATTTTCGGCATATTTGACCTTCACGGCGCTTGATCGAAAACTGCAAGCTTCTATATCTTGGTGGCCAACGGCTGGCAAGACGACCAGATATGGCGCTACGGCTCGCCGACCCATGCGCCTAGTGCATAGGTGGCATTCCGAAAGAGACATACCGAATCGCCATAAAAGCGTCATATTCGGCCCCGCGCCGAAAAGACAAGAGCAAGAATAAAAGGACGACGAGATGAACGATTTCGTTGACGGTACGGCATTCAACTTCGAGCAGGGGCAACGCGCACGCAAGCTCTTTGCCGCTGTGGTGTTGGCCGCGCTCGACGATGCAATCGCCGACGACAAGAAATATGGCAACGGCCCCGAGCAGATCGCTCGCTGGGCACGGTCCCGTGATGGCCGCGAGGTCCTGAGCTGCGCCGGAATTGATCCGAACGAGCGTGTCGTGTCGGGACTGATGGAGTTTGTCTCCAACGGTGTGCGGACCTCTGTGGCCCTGTCCCGTGAAGAAAGCGAGCGGCGTCAGGCCGCGGAGCAGGCCGAAGCCGCCTGAGTTCCCTTTTTCGCGACGTATACCGAAATAGCGCGCCATCCGGCGCGTTTTTCGTTGTGGAACGACACAATAACCAGATCACTTGACGGTGGGACCCGGTCTCCAAAGCCGCCGCGGAAGGTGTTTCCAGCGCAACGATGCATCGACATCAGGAAGCGAACCGGTTTCTCAATCTACAGGTACGGTCATGGTCATCGCCGTGAAGTCCCGTGGGGCCGGACTTCAGGCGGGCAAGACGGAGGACGAAAAACCGCCCTTTGACCGGGTTGATCCGGCCTGCGCGCCGTGAACTTTCCTTTGGAACCGGTGGAAGCCAACGCGACCGCCCTCGACAGACCGAACCGGATCCTGCGATCCCTATCACCCGAAAAACCCGCGCCCTTCGAACCGTGGCGTGCAGAAATCAGTGGCGGGACACGGAATCCCTTACATCACCGGCGGCGTCCCACTATTCGCGCGAGGCTCTTGCCGATGCGCAGAATCGCCGAGGCGTGTCAGTCGAAGTCGCGTGTGGCAAGCGCCCGATGGATTTCTCGGCGCACCAGCTTGCGGACGTTACGCGTGATCCGCTCGCCGAGCGGCCCCCGCAACTCACGGTGGAGCATCTCGGCGACAAGGTCCCGTAGCGCCTCTTCGTCGATCTCCGGTGCCGGGACGGAAAAGAGATTCGTCGCCTCGGCGTCGTCATCCGAGGACTCCGGTTCCACCGCGTCCAGCCAATCTTCCCCGCCCCCGGAAACATCCTGCCAGGGATCGTCTATGTCTTTTTGCGGCGCTGTGTCGGCCACCTCCGAAGCGACCGACTCCGTCGACCGTCCTAATTGCGCATCCGCGAAGATTTCTGCCGCGGCGGCGGAAAGGCTTGCCTCCGGCTCGTCCGGTGCGTCGTCTGCGCCTGTCCAGTCCTCCGGAATCTCCATGTCGGCGCCGTCGAAGGGCCCGAAAGCTTCCTCCGCCGCTTCATCTTCCTGAACCGGCGGCTGAAAATCGCTGTCCTCGTCCTCGAGTGCACTGAAATGGAAACCGGCCCGCGGGACCATGCGGCCGGACAGCAGTTCCTGCCCGTCCCGAACCTCCGACTCGTCCGACGGAGGTGTCGCCTCCGTCCGGGAGGCTGCATCGTCCGCGGCATCCTGCGATGGTGGGGTTTCAACCTGCGGCGTCTCCGGCGTGTCCGACCAGTGCCGCACGCGGACGAAAGTGGGCAGCGCGTCCTCTTCCTCTTCGGGTGCTTCCTCCACGTTCCGGGCAAAGGGCGCGACTCCGTCGACGTCCGGCAGGGGATCCTCCTCGGCTGCTTCCGCGGGTGTCGGAAGAACGGTCTCTTCCCTCTCCGTTTCGTCCGCTTCCTCCATCCCCGGTCGCGCGGCCTCGGGATCGGCATCCCAGATCGCGGCTTCCTCCTCGATACGCAGAGACGGGGTCAACACGAGCGCAGTGCCTTCCTTGCTCTCCGGCTCCGGATGCGATGTTTCCGGATCCTCCTCGGAGCGTTCGGAAACAGAAGGGCCTTGCGCGCGATCGCCTGCTACCAGCCTGCGAATCGACGACAGGACATCTTCGATCTCAGCGTTGCTTACCGGGTTCGACATGTCAGCTCCTGTCCTTCGCTCCACTGCCAGCCCGACGATCACCCCGTTCTGCGGCCAGAGTATGACATAGTCGGGAAACGAAGGCAGCTGTTGCGCAGGGCGCCGTCCTATTGCTTCCCGAGCTTGCGCAACACACGGTCCAGCTGCTGACCACGCTTCGACAGACGCGCTGGGGCGTTCTTGACGGCATTGTAGTAGCCAGCGGGATCATAGGTCTGGATTCCGAGGTTCAGGTGTTCGACTGTCATCAGACCCATCGCAGACAGAAGTGAATAAACTGCTACATACTGCGTGGCGATCGCGTCGATCCGTGCGGCGCGGGCATCGAGAAGCTCCTGCTCGGCATCGAGCACGTCGAGCGTGGTCCGCGCGCCGAGGGTTGCCTCCTCGCGGGTACCTTCGAAAGCGATCTCGGCGGCGCGGATCTGAAGCTCGGTCGCCCGGATCTGCGCCGTGGCCGCCTCGATCCGCGCCCAGGCGGTGCCCACGGCCTCCTCGACCGACAGGGTCGTCTGAAGCAGTGCCGAGCGACTCGCGTCACGTTGCGAAATCGATTGGCGCTCGAGCGCCGCCAACTGGCCGCCCTGGTAAATTGTCTGGCGCATCGTCAGGTTCAGCGCATGCGTGTCCATCCGGTCCTGGGAATCGATCTGCGATGAGAGGCCGAGGCTGACCGTCGGGCGGTAGGCCGCCGTCGCGATGCGCATGCCGATCTCCGCGACGGTGACCTGGCGCTGCGCCTGGCGAATGTCCGGATGGGTCCGCACACCGATCAGGACCGCCTCGTCGACATTCGGCGCGGTCTTCGGCAGGGCGCCGGGGAACTGGAGATTGTTGGGATAGCGGCCGACAGCAGTCCTGAAGGTCTCGCGGGCAACGTCGTAATCCCCGCGCGCGGCTTCCAGCGCACTCGTCGCGGCGGCGAGGCGACTCTCGGCAAGAGCGACGTCCGTCCGGGTCACCTCGCCAACGTCGAAACGGTCGCGGGTCGCCTGAAGCTGCTGCTGCAGCACGCGGACGTTGTTTTCCCGCAGGTTCACGAAGGCGACGGTCCGGAGCACCTGCATGTAGGCGCCAACGGCATTCAACAGCACGTCCTGTTCCACCGAGCGCAGAGCTTCGCGGGTGGCCAGAACGGTCTCCTTGCTGCTCTCGATCGCAAGCCGGTTGCGGCCGCCGGTGTAGAGCGCGATCTCCAGTTGAAGCTGGGCCGTGCCGATCATGTTGTCCCGCGTCACCGCGCCGGTCACCGGGTTGGCATAGATCTCGCTGTGGGGATGATCGCCGCTCAAGTTGGCGATGAAATCCAGTGTCGGCATCAGCGCCGAGGTCGCGATGGCGACATCGTCATCTGCGGCACGGAGCACGGCCCTGTTCTGTTCGAGGAGGTTGGAATTCCTGTAGGCGTCGATCAGCGCATCCGTCAGCGTCTCGGCGCTTGCCTGAATTGGTTGAATGGCCAGCATGACCATTGCCATACCCGCCACGCCGCGCCTCACGCGCCTACCGATCATCCACACGCGAACTGCTCCTTCTCGTGGGTCTATGTTTCCTGCCTTGGTTTTTTTCGGGCATCATAGCAAGAACAATCGGATTTTACAGCACGAAAGCTTTTGCAGTCTCGAATCCGGGCAACACTGGAGCGCCCGCGTTGAAGGCAAATCGCCAGTTGATGCGGCCATCGAGCTTGTAGCCAATGCGCACGGCGCCGACGGCCCCTTCGACGAAAAGACAAGCGATACGACCGCCATCCTTGAGCTGATCGGCGATGGCCGCGGGCAACTCCGCCACGCCGCCCTCAACCACGATCACGTCGTAGGGGCTGTGCTGCGGCGCGCCTTCTGCGAGCGGGCCGGTGACGACAGCGGCATTGTCGACCGCCTCGTTGCCCAGCGTCGCCTCGGCCTCTTCCGCCATCGACTCGTCTTCTTCCAGCGCGATCACCGCCTCGGCGAGGCGGGCGATCACGGCGCTCGAATAACCGTAGCCCGCGCCGATATCGAGAACCAGCTCGCCCGGCTGTATGTCGACGGCCTCCAGCGTCTTGGCGAAGGTGCGCGGTTCGAGCAGCACCCGACCCGGAGCGAGGGGGACATTGGTGCCGGCATAGGCCGCGTCCTTCTGGCTATCGGGCACGTAGAGCTCGCGCGGCACGTCCAGAAGGGCATCGATGATCGGGTATTTGGTCACGTCCGAGGGACGGATCTGCGTGTCGACCATCGTCGTGCGGCGGGAAGCGAAGCTGCTCATGAGATTTCCCTGTCGGTCCGGAGGAGTCGTCCGAGGTTGTTCCACAAAGCCCCCGCGGTGACAAGTTCCCGGGGTGCCGCATCGCCCTTCTCCAGCCCGCTCGCGGCGGGCAGGAACCGGCGCCGGGGTCGCGCCAGGAGCTGGAAGCTGCGGAACGTAATCGGATCCAGGTGGACCTGAAGCGACTGCGAGCGGTCTATCCATGCGCACTCACCGGCATTCCGGCGCAGCACGGGAAGGAGGGCGGGATTGTCACGATTCGTTTGCCAGAACGCGGCAATGGGGCTGGTTCGCCAAGCCGACGACAGCCGCTCCGGGCGTGGAGCTAGACCGACACCGCGGCTTTTAGGTCCTCCTTGTCGAGTTCCGCCTTCGTCCCGCTCATCGACACCGCGCCACGCTTCATCACCGTGAAACGGTCGGCGAGGCCGTAGGCAAATTCGAAATATTGCTCGACCAGGATGATCGCCATGTCGCCGCGGTCGCGCAGATATTCGATCACCCGGCCTATCTGCTGGATGATGTTGGGCTGGATGCCCTCGGTGGGCTCGTCGAGCAGGAGGAGCTTGGGCTTGGTCAGCATCGCACGGGCGATTGCGAGCTGCTGCTGCTGGCCGCCGGAGAGGTCGCCGCCGCGGCGGGCGAGAAACTCCTTCAGGATCGGGAAGAGTTCATAGATCTCGTCGGGAATGAAATGCTCCGATTTCGGCAGACAGGCAAAGGCGGTCTCCATGTTCTCCTTCACCGTCAGCAATGGGAAGATCATCCGGCCCTGCGGGACATAGCCCACGCCCTTGTGGGCGAGCACATGGGCAGGTACCCGGCCGATTTCCTCGCCGGCGAGATCCACCCGCCCCCCGGAGCGCGGATGCGTTCCCGAGATCGCCTTCAGCAGAGAGGTCTTGCCGACGCCGTTGGTGCCCATGACGCAGGTGACCTCGCCGGCCGCGGCCTCGATGTCGACACCGTGGAGGATCTGGCTGCCGCCGTAATGCAGGGTGAGTCCTTGGGTTTTCAGCATCTCTAACGCCCCAGATAGACGTCGATGACGTCCTGGTTCTTGGTCACGTGGTCGAGCGAGCCCTCGGCCAGCACCGAGCCCTCGTGGAGAACGGTGACGCGGCAGTCGAGCCGGCGGACGAATTCCATGTCATGCTCGACCACCACCACCGCACGGGTCTTTGCCGCCTCCTTCAGAAGGTCGGTCGTGTGCTCGCGCTCGGCCAGCGTCATGCCGGCGGCCGGCTCGTCGACCAGGAGCAGCCTGGGTTCCTGCGCCAGCAGCATGCCGATCTCGAGCCATTGCTTCTGGCCATGCGACAGCTCGCCCGACTTGCGGTGCAGTTCATCCGCGAGACCGATCTCCTCGGCAAGCTCCTCGATCCGCGCGGCGTCCTCCGCGGCGGGCCGGAAGAACAGCACCGACCACGGCGCGCGGTCCTTCTTCAGCGCCATGGCGAGGTTGTCATAGACCGTCTGGTCCTCGAACACCGTCGGGCGCTGGAACTTGCGGCCGATGCCGGCACGGGCGATCTGGCTTTCGTTCATCCGGAGCAGCGACTGGCTCGTCTCGCCCCAAAGCACCGCGCCCTCGTCGGGCCGGGTCTTGCCGGTGACGATATCCATGAAGGTGGTCTTGCCGGCGCCGTTCGGGCCGATGATGGCGCGCAACTCTGCCGGGCCGATGGAGAAGCTCAGGTTGTTGATCGCCTTGAAGCCGTCGAAGGAGACGGAGACGCCGGAGACCTCGAGAAGCGTGCTCATTGCTCGGCCTCCCGCTCCTGCAGGCTGCCCTTGTCCGGGCCGAGATCGGCGCCGTGGCGATCCGGCGGGCGGCGGCCGGTGACGAGGTCGACGAGCCCGCCGATGCCCTTCGGCGCGAAGAGCGTGACGAGGACGAAGGAGAGGCCGAGCAGGACCTGCCACCAGTCGACCCAGTCGATGGTGTAGAATCCGAGCGGAACCGAAGGCACCTGGCCGCCGGTGAACATGGTGGACAGGAGCGAGACGAAGGCGGCGCCGATCACCGCGCCATAGAGCCGGCCGCGGCCGCCGATGGCGACCCAGACGGCGAGGTAGATCGAGGCGATGGGCGCGATCTCGGCCGGGTTGATGATGCCGGCCTGCGGATAGTAGAGGGCGCCCGCGATGGCGGCGATGATTGCTGTTATGGTGAAGACGAAGAGCTTGTAGCCCTCGACCGAGTAACCGAGGAATCGCACGCGGGCTTCGTCATCACGGATGCCGCGGATCACCGAGCCGAATTTGCCCGAGACAATCCAGGCCGCGAGCAGATACCCCACGCCGAGCGCGAAGGCGGAAGCCCAGAAGAACCAGAGCGAGATGTCGGCCTGCGGGATGTTGTTGGCGCCGGGCAGGTTCTGCAGACCCGAGAGGCCGTTATTGCCGCGCAGACCCGAGTCGTTCTGGAAGAGGTAGAGCGACAGCGCCAGCGTCATCGCCTGCGTCAGGATCGAGAGGTAGACGCCGGTGACGCGGCTGCGGAAGGCGAGCCAGCCGAAGACCAGCGCCAGCAGGCCCGGCACGAGGACGACGAGCATCAGTTGCAGCGCCAGCGAGTCGGCAAAGATCCAGATTGGCGGGAAATCCGACGAGCCGACGACGCCGAAGATCTGGGTGCCAATGGCGTCGACGATCTCCTGGTCGGTGGGCGGGATCTGGGCATTGGCCATGGATGTGGCGACGATGGCCTCCGTGCGGGCATACATCAGCCACATGCCGATCATGTAGCCGCCGAGACCGAAGAACGCCATGTGGCCGAGCGAGAGGATTCCGGCATAGCCCCAGATCAGATCCATCGCGATGGCGACGAGGCAGAGGCAGAGCGTCTTGCCCAGCGTCTTGACGAAAGACGTAGAGAGCGCGCCGGTCCCGGTCGCCTCGCTGGCCAGCGTCACCGCGAGGGTGAAGACGGCAAGCACGGCGATAAAGATCAGCACCGAAGGGTTTCGGGCAAAGAAGGAGCGGGTCATCGCGGCGCCTCCGCTTGCGTGAGGGTCTTGGTGTAGCAGACGCTGTTGGGATCCTCGAAATAGTCGCCGAAGGGCGGGCACGGCGTGAATCCATGGCGCTCGTAGAGCGCCCGGGCCGGCGCGAATTCGGGCATGGTTCCGGTTTCGAGCCAAAGCGCGCGATAGGTGCGACGGGCGGCCTCGGACTCGATCTTGCCGAGGATGGCGGCGCCGACGCCGCGTCGGCGCATTTCATGGACGGTGTGCATCGACTTGATCTCTCCGTCCTCCGGCGACAGTGCCTTGAGCGCACCGACGCCTGCAATCTCCTCGCCCACCCAGGCCGCCCAGAGAGTGATATCGGGCGTGTCGAGCTCCGCGGCGGGCAGGTAGTGACGGCTCTCCGGCGGGCTTGCGTCGGAGCAATGCGCCGCATGCGCCTCCAGCACGGCCGAGACGGCCGGGTGCACCGCCCTGGCAAAGGTGATCCGCAGCGCCATGGCTCAATCCCCCGCCGCGCGGCCCTTGAGGGCGATGATGCCCCGGGGCCGGAACTGGATGAAGATGATGATGAAGATGATCATGTAGGTCTGGGCGGCCAGCGTGTTCGACGGGTTCAACCACTCGATGCCCTTCTGCAGGAAACCGATCATCGTCGCGCCGAGAAGCGTGCCCCAGATGTTGCCGACGCCTCCGACGACGACGGTCATGAAGCTCTGGACGATATAGTCCGCGCCGAGCTCGGAGGTGACCTTGGCATAGAGGCCGATGGCGACACCGGCGATACCCGCGATGCCGGAGCCGAGCCCGAAGGTCAGCATGTTGATCCGGTCGGGGTTGATGCCCATCGAGGCGGCCATGCGCGGATTCTGCGTCACGGCACGGACCTCGAGACCGATCCGGGTGCGGTTCATGATGAAGAGGAACAGGAACAGGAAGATCAGCGCGAGAACGAAGATGGCGATCCGGATATAGCTGATCGAGACGACATCGTTGAGCACCAGCGCGCCGTCGAGCCAACCCGGAGAGGTCAGCGGCCGGGCCTGGGTGCCGAAGATGTTCTTGGCCAGCTGCTGCAGCGCGATGGATATGCCGAAGGTGGCGAGCAGCGTCTCCAGCGGGCGGTTGTAGAGCCAGCGGATCACCAGCCGCTCAAGCGCGACGCCGGCGGCGAAGGTGACGGCAAAGGCCATCGGCAGGGCGACAAGGATCGAGATCGTGTAGTCCGGGATCAGTTGCTGGACGACATAACCGGTATAGGCGCCCATCATGATGAACTCGCCATGCGCCATGTTGATGACTCCCATCACGCCGAAGGTGACGGCAAGCCCGATCGCGGCGAGGAAGTAGATCGAGGCGAGCGACAGCGCGTCGAGCCCGAGGTCCAGCGCCTGGTTCAGGCCGACCTGGGTGTTGATGCTCGAGAGCGTCTCGTTCGCGGCCTCGGTGATGACGGCGTTGGGTTCGGCATAGCGGTCGTAGAAGACATGCGCAGCGAGGGCCGCGTCGACGTCGGCCTGCAGAGCGGTCGGCGGGACCACGCCGGCCTCGGCGAGCGCGGCATAGGCGCGGTCGCGGGCCTCCTCGGTGTCGAGCTGAGCCAGCGGTACGCCGCCGACACGGCCCTCGACGATGTTCTGCTGAAGAGCGGCAAGACGGGCGTCGGCGTCGATCCGCTCCGGTGCGAGGCCATTGCCGACAAGCAGGGCATAGGCCTCGGCCGCGGGCAGCGCCTCGCTGCCGGGCCGCAGGCGCGCGGCGAGGTTCACACCTTGGGGGATCTCGCCTTCCGCAACTTCGCGGATCGTCGCGACGAGCGGGTTCAGCGCGGCACGCGTATCGACCCCGAGGTCGCCCTTGAAGCTTTCGATCGCCGCGATGCGGTCCTCTTCGCTCTCGCTCCAGGAAATGGTCAGGAGCCGCACCAGCCGCTCCTTGCGGGTACGGATCTCCGGGTCGGGTTCCTTTTCGATGGAGCCGGCGAGCGCGGCGAGGTGGCTCTCCTCGGGGTCGCGCTGGATCGCGTCGAGCGCCTCGATGCGCTTGGCCGGATCGGGGTCGAGAAGCTGGAACTGGACCAGGGTGGCGCCGATCAGGCTGCGCACGCCGCTGTTGGGCTTGAGCTGATCGATCTCACCCTTGTCGACTTCGCCGACCGGCGCGCCGGTATCGATGTCGATCAGCCGCCAGGTTGTGCTGTCGACCTTCTCGGCAAAGAAGAAGAGCCCGTCGGATTCGCGCTGCCAGAGTTCCTTGTCCTGCCATTTCTCCAGTACGACCTGGGCCTGTGGCAGGCCGCTCTCCCCGAGCGCGTCAATGGCGGGCTGGATGGTCTTGCGGGAGGCCTTCTCGATGAGCGCCCGATGTTCCTGGAGGAGCGTCTGGATCGGGCTCCCGGCAAGGTCCTGCGCCGAGGCCAGAGAGACGCAAAGCGTCCAGGCGACCAGCACCGCCGAAATTATTCTCTTCATTTTCGCCTGCGCAGCATTGAACGGTTCGGGAGGGCGCGAACGCCCTCCCCGTCTGTCTTCTGTCGGGATCAGTAGTTCGACTTGATCTGAACGCAGGTATCGGTCTCGGTGTTATACATGCCGCATTCGAGATCGATCCAATCGGAGGTCAGGACCGCCGATTCCGGCAGGTAGTCGGTCCAGGCATCGCCCGGAACCGGGTCCGTCTGGGAGATGATGTCGAATTGGCCGTCCTCGGTGATCTCGCCGATCAGCACCGGCTTGGTCAGGTGGTGGTTCGGCAGCATGGTGGCGGTGGAGCCGGTCAGGTTCGGCGTCTCGAGACCGATCATCGCCTTGGCGACAGCGTCGACATCGGTTGTGCCGGCAGCCTCGACCGCCTCGACCCACATGTTGAAGCCGATATAGGTGGCCTCCATCGGGTCATTGGTCACGCGGGACTCGTCGCCGATGAATTCGTGCCAGCCCTCGATGAAGGCCGCGTTCTCGGGCGAATCGGCGGACTGGAAGTAGTTCCAGGCAGCGAGGTGGCCGACGAGGTTGGAGGTGTCGAGGCCCGAAAGCTCTTCCTCGCCCACCGAGAACGCGACGACGGGGATGTCGTCGGCCGAAATGCCGGCCGCGGCGAGTTCCTTGTAGAAGCCGATATTGGCGTCACCATTGATCGTCGAGATCACGCCGACCTTCTTGCCGTCGGCGCCGAGCGCGACGACGTCGGAGACGATCTTGGACCAGTCGGAATGACCGAAAGGCGTGTAGTTGACGAAGATGTCTTCCTCGGCGATGCCCTTGTCCTTCAGATAGGCCTCGAGGATGTTGTTGGTGGTGCGCGGGTACACATAGTCGGTGCCGAGCAGCGCGAATTTCTCGACGCCCAGTTCGTCAAGGAAATAGTCGGTGGCGGGGATCGCCTGCTGGTTGGGCGCGGCGCCGGTGTAGAACACGTTCTTGGAGCTCTCCTCGCCCTCGTACTGGACGGGGTAGAACAGCAGGCCGTTGAGCTCCTCGATCACCGGCAGAACCGACTTGCGGCTGACCGATGTCCAGCAGCCGAAGATGACGTCGACATTCTCGACGGTCAGCAGTTCCCGCGCCTTCTCGGCGAAGAGCGGCCAGTCGGAGGCCGGATCCACCACGACGGCCTCGAGCTGCTTGCCGAGCACGCCGCCTTTTGCGTTTTGCGCCTCGACCATCATCAGCACGGTGTCTTTCAGCGTGGTCTCGGAGATTGCCATCGTTCCGGAGAGCGAGTGCAGCACACCCACCTTGATCGTGTCGTCTTGTGCCGCGGCCGCGGTCGCGAATACCAGCGCGCCAACCAGCGCAGAGGTCATACGAAGCTTCATGAGTATCGTCCCTGTTCATTGCGGCCGCCTGGAAATACGCACCCGGTCGCGCGCCTTGCAGCGCGCGGCGAGAGTCCATCCTGACCGGACCGCCGATTGTCGCTTCCACAGGCGCCGACGGAGGTTCCGGCAGGCCTGTGTCCTGTTCACGCGAGGGTGGTTCGCCCTGCGACTGGCATCAAAGGCGAGGCCTGATGCTTGCGCAAATCATGGGCAACGCGGACATGGCAGTTTCGCAGTTTCGGGAGGGATTGCCCGGTTTCCTAGCGCGTTCTGCGGGCAGATGCCGCCTTCTTAGGCAAATTTCCTGCGGTGACGCGGCGTAAACGGCCGCTGTCGCCTATTCCTCCGCCTCCGAAATCCTGTCCTTTTCGGCAGGGTCCCGGCTCACGACCTTCAGGAGAATCGTCAGCAACGGGCCAATGAGTCCGACCCCGGCCGCCAGCGGGTGCCGCGCAGCGGTTTTGAGGCTGTCGGCAATCGCGGCGACCTCGGCGGCGGCGACCTCGACCTCGGACTCGAGATCGGCCACGGCCATGTCTCGCATCTCGCGAACCGGCGCGATATCTGCCTCGGCACTCATCCGTCCGGCCACCAACACCAGGATCAGCGCCAGGATCAGGTCGCCTGCCGCCAGAAGGAGCGCCGCCAGCGCCGGATCCATCCGTTCGGCCAGCGCGAGATAGGCGGCGACGTTGAGAAAAACCAGTCCCGCGGCGCCCAGCACGACGGCCGCGCCGACGAACCCCGCCTTGCGGGTGACCACGGCCATCCGGCGTTTCGCGATCATTCGCTCGGCACGCAGGATGAAGGAGATGTTTCGGCTGATCCGGTTCATTCGGCGCCCCTTCCTATTTCGATCTGCCGAGCAGGTAGCCCAGCAGGAAAGCCCCGAAGAGCGTCATCACCGGCTTCTCTTTTTGCATCGACTCGAGCTCGGAGGTGAATTCCTTGACCAGGCGGTCGAGGTCTGTGCCATCGAGCTTCTCGAGCGCCCAGTCAAGTTTCTCCTCTGCCGCGGCTTCGAGCCCGGAGGCGGCCTTGCGGGCCGCGGCTCCGACGGACTCGGCGGTCTCGGTCGCGTCCTGCGCCTTCGTCTTGGCAGCATCCATCGCCTTGCGGAGCGCGTCCACCTCCGTGTCGAATGTCACCTTGCCCGTCACCTGTCACGCTCCGTTCCGCCGCACTCCCCCGTATGTTCCACGCCCGCGGCCCTGCCGTCCAGTGCCGTAAGGTCTCCGTCGCGTGACATCAACACCGCGAGCCAGCGGAGCCTTGGGATATGGGTGAACACGATCAGGAAACCCACCATGATCGGCACCGACAGGAGCGCGCCGGAGGCGCCCCAGATCGCCGTCCAGAAGGTCAGCGAAAGGATGACGAGGAAGGGCGACAGGTTGAGCGAGCGGCCGGTGATCGCGGGCTCCAGGATATTGCCGATCGAGAATTGCAGGCCACCGCAGAGCAGGACGATGACGAGGAAGGGCGTGATCGTGTCGAACTGCACCAGCGCTACCAGCGCCGGGAACACGACGCCGAGAATAGAGCCGATCGAGGGGATGAAATTCAGCGCGAAGGCGAGCACCGCCCAGGTCTCGGCGAAATCGAGCCCGAGTGGCTTCATCACCGCGTAGCTTGCGAGCCCGGTCAGCACCGAGACGAAGGTCTTCACCCCGAGGTAGCGTTGCAGGCCGCCCGAGATCCGGCGGACCACCCGGCGCAGTTCCTCGCCGGTCTTGCGGTCGGGTGCCGCGATGGCGGCCTTGCGCGCCAGCGGCATCCGCTCCACCATCAGGAAGGGAACGTAAAGCAGCACCAGGAACAACCCTTTCAACATCCCGCCCGCCGAGCCGAGCAGGCCGAGCACCCAGCTCGACAGGTCGGCATTCTGGAGCGCCTCGCGAATATCCTGCGCGTTCTCTTCGCCGATCAGGACGACCAGACCTGCAACCATAGTCTCGAACCGCTCGGTATAGCGCGGCACGGCGGCGGCAACCTCCTCGGCCTGGCTCGACAGGATCAGCCCGATGAGGGTGAAGCCGAGCAACACGAGCGCCATGCCGACAACATGCGCCACCGGCCGCGGCACCTTCCGGCCGGCGATCCTGATACGTCCCACCTGGTCGATCACCGCCAGCAGGAGCACCACGACCAGAAGCGCAAAGGTCAGCGGCACGAGGAAACCCGCGCCATAGACCAGCCCGACGATCGACAGCGTCAGCACCAGCAGCAGGTCGCGCCAGAATTCGAGCGTCAGCGCGCGCTCTCTCAGATCTGCCTGCTCCATCGGCCAACTCCTCACCACGCCCTGTCCCGGTCATAGGAGGACGGGCGCCGAACACCAAGCACCGGCACCGGGTATCGGCCGCTTTGTGCCGGGTGAATCGCAAGGATCGTCTGTCTGGCCGGCTGCAGGAGGGCGCTTTCGTGGCCCCCTGCGACAATGTGCACAACTTCGGAATAGTCTCGGCGGGCCGCCCCGCCACATGCAGGTCTCTGTAACCAAAAGGTCAAACGCACATGAAACAATTGCGTCTGCAACGAAACAGTTTTGTGAACGCTCTGCGCCTCGCGCCGGTGCACGCGCCTGCGCCCGTCATTTTCCATTTTATTTCAAATGTGTTGGCTCCATGGCCGGGGAAGGTCCCCAAGGGCCGCGCTGACACTGAGGGCGGGCGCGGTTCCTTCTCGAAACAGGCGTGTGGATGGAGACAGGGTCGCGAAACCTGTGGATAAGTCTGGGACTTGTCTCAATCGATCCGGGCGACGAGCCGGTCGCAGGCCCATCCGACGGCGCGGTGCAGCAGGAGGGTCAGAACGGCCAGGACGATGAGCGCCGCGAACATCAGGTCGATCTTGACCCGGCCGTTTGCCAGCAGCATTAGGTAGCCCAACCCGCCAGCCGCGCCGACCCATTCGCCGATGACCGCGCCGATCGGCGCGTAGACGGCCGCAAGCCGCAGCCCCGAGGCGAGCGCGGGAATCGCCGCCGGCACCCGGATTCGCCAGAGCAGCCGTCCGCGCGAGGCGCCCATCGTGTGGCCAAGGTCGAGCCAGCCCGCCGGCGTGCGCACCAGCCCGTCGAAAAAGGCCGACGCGACGGGGAAATAGATGATGAGCACTGCCATCAGCACCTTCGACCATATGCCGTAGCCGAGCCACAGCGTGAGGATCGGCGCCAGGGCGAAGACCGGCAGCGCCTGGGTTGCGACGAGCGCGGGGCGAATGAGGTAGCGGGCGGCGGGCGAAACCGCCAGCAGGAGCGCCGTCGCCGCCCCAAGTGCCGCGCCGATGACCAGGCCCGCAATTACCTCCACGGCGGTAAAGCCGGCGTGCCACGCGATCAGGCCGGCATTGTTCCAGAGCGCCAGCGCCACCCGGCCCGGCCCCGGCAGGATGAAGGCCGGAAGGTCCCCGAAGATAACCAGCGCCTGCCAGAGACCGAGAAAGAGCGCTGCCGCCGCTGCCCCGCGAAGAATACCTGCCATCACCGCCCCTCCCGAAGAGCCACCAGGAGCCGCGCCTGGAAGGCGAGGGTGTCTGGGTCGTCGGCCGGACGGATCGCCGGCAGGGCGGGAGGCACCGCCTCGACAAGCCCGCCCGCGTCAAGCAGGAAGACCCGCTCACCGAGCCGCGCCGCCTCGCCCGGGTCATGCGTTACAAGCAGCACGGTGCGCCCGGACAGATGGGCTGCGGCAAGCTCCTGCATCTCCGCCCGAAGCCGCGCGTCGAGCGCCGAGAAGGGTTCGTCGAGCAGCACCACGGGGCGGTCCTCCATCAGCGTTCGCGCCAGCGCCACCCGCTGGCGCTGGCCACCGGAGAGCTGCGCCGGCCGCTTGTGGGCATGCTCGGCAAGACCCAGCCGGGTGATCAGCGCTTCCGCCGCCGCCCGATCGGGCGCCATCCCCCGGAGCCGCGCGCCGAGCGTCACGTTGCCGAGAACGTCCAGCCAGGGCAGGAGCAGGTCGGTCTGCGCCATATAGGCGACGCGGCCGGAAACCGGCCGCCCGTCGCCGGCGTTGATCCGACCATCGAAGGTGACGCCAGTGTCCAGCCCCGCGATGAGCCGCAGGATCGTGCTCTTGCCCGAACCCGACGGCCCGAGCAGGCAGGACCAGCCACCCGGATCGATCTCCAGCGAGACCGGCGGAAAGAGCTGGTGCGTGCCGAACCGGGCTGACCCGGTAAATGCGATGGAGGGCGCACTGTCCATGCCTTGGCGGCGCTAGTCCGCGCCCAGGTCGATGGCGAGCTCGGAGACCGGGCGCGCCGTCTCCAGCAGGCCCGACTCGACGAGAAACGCCTCGAAGCGGGCGTAGCGGCCGGAATCAAGACCCGCCGGCGCGAGCGAGAAGCGCGGCCAGGTGTCCGCCCATGCCTTCTCGTTCAGCGCATCCTGAAGCTCCGCTGCGGTGGCCGAGAAGACCTCCCAGGACGACTGCGGGTTGTTGACGATGTGAAGCGTGGCCTTTTCGGTCGCCGCGAGAAACCGCGAGATCTTGTCTGCGTCCATGGTCTCCGGGTTGGCTACGTAGATCAGTTCGTCATAGGGCGGCAGCCCCTCCTCCTCGAGATAGAAGCAGCGGCCGGGCACGCCTTCGATCTCCATCTGGTTCAGCTCGAAATTGCGGAAGGCGCCCATCACGGCGTCCACCTGCCCGGCCATCAGCGCAGGCGAGAGCGACCAGTTGACGTTCACCAATTCGACATCGTCCAGCGTCAACCCGGCATTGGCGAGCACCCGGGTCAGCAGCGCCTCCTCGATGCCGGCAACCGAGAAGCCGACCTTGCGGCCCTTGAGATCGGCGATCTCCACAACCGGGCCGTCCTCGAGCGCCAGCAGGCAGGTGAGCGGCGTGCCGATCAGCGTGCCGACACGGACGAGCGGCAGGCCCTCGGCGACCTGGAGGTGCAGTTGCGGCTGGTAGGAGATCGCCAGATCGGCCTTGCCGGCGGCGACGAGCTTGGGCGGATCGGCGGGGTCGGACGGCGCGACGATCTCGACTTCGAGCCCGGCCTCCGCGAAATAGCCCAGCTCCTGCGCCACGATGATCGGGCCGTGGTCGGGGTTCACGAACCAGTCGAGGATAACGGTCATCTTGTCGGCAGCAAGCGCCGGGCCGGCGGCGAGCATGGCAAGAAGAATTGTCAGAATGCGCATCGGGCGTCTCCTTATCTCTGTATCTCTGTCTCTGCGCCTCAGGCCTTCGGCCAGAGGGCGTGAAAATGATGGGTGGGGCCGTGACCATGGCCGATCTCGAGGCTGTCGGCCGCAGCGATGGCACCGCCGAGCCAGGCCTTTGCGGCCTCCACGGCGCCGGCCAGCGGCAGTCCCTTTGCGAGTTCCGCGGCGATCGCCGAGGAGATCGAGCAGCCGGTTCCGTGGGTGTTCTTCGTCTCGATCCGATCGCCCTCGAACCAGAGTGACCGCGTGCCGGCAACCAGCAGGTCCGGGCTCTGCCCGGAGGACAGGTGCCCGCCCTTCAGGAAGACGGCTCCGGGACCGAGGCCCAAGAGCGCCATCGCCTGTTCCTGCATCGCAGAGCGCGTGGCGGCGGGTTCCGCGCCGAGCAGCGCGGCAGCCTCGGGAAGGTTCGGGGTCAGCAGCGTCGCGCGCGGCAGCAGCCGGTCGCGGAGCGTCGACACCGCGTCTTCTGACAGCAGCGCGTGGCCGCCCTTGGCGATCATCACCGGGTCGAGCACCACCGCGCCGTGATAGCCGCTCAGAGCCTCGGCCACCGCGCCGGCGATCTCGGCATTGGCGATCATGCCGATCTTGACCGCATCGACGCGGATATCCTCGAGCACCGCCCGTATCTGCTCGGCGACGAAGTCCGGCGGAACGGCGATCACACCGGTCACCCCTTGGGTGTTCTGCGCCGTCAGCGCGGTGATCGCGGCCATGCCGTAGACGCCGCGGGCCGAAAATGCCTTCAGGTCCGCCTGGATGCCGGCACCGCCCGAAGGGTCCGAGCCGGCAATGGAAAGGGCCGTTGCAACGCTCATGCCCGCGCCTCCCCGACAGCATTCACAAGGGCCCGCGCCGCCGCTTCCGGGTCGGGCCGCCCGCAGATCGCGGAGACCACCGCGAGCCCCGCGGCCCCCGCGGCGATCACTTCGCGCGCGTGCCGGGGCTCCAGCCCTCCGATGCCCACCGCCGGCACGGCGCAGAGCCGGGCGATCCGCCGTAGCCCGTCGAGACCGACGGGCGGAGCGTGGTCGGGCTTGGTCGGCGTCCCGAAGACGGGGCTGATCCCGACATAGTCGACCAGCGCGGGGTCGACCGCACGCGCATGCGCCTCGGTCTCGACCGAGAGGCCGAGGATCATCTCCGGCCCGATGGCGGCACGGGCCTCTGCGGCGGGCATGTCGCCCTGGCCGACATGCAGCCCGTCTGCGGAAAGGGCGCGGGCGGCCTCGGCATCGTCGTTGACGATCAGCGCCGCGCCCGTCCCCGCGAGCGCGGTCCGGAGAGCGCGGCCGATCTCGATCCTCTCCGCTGTGTCGGCCGTCTTGTGCCGCAACTGGACGCAGCCCACCCCGCCCGCGACCGCGGCGCGCGCGGTTTCGACCATGCCGAGCCCGGCGCAGAGATCGGGGTCGAGCACGAGATAGGCCGAGAGATCGGGAAGACGCCTCATGCCGCGCTCACCCGGTCGTCGCCAATCGTCTCCGGGGCGACGGAGGCCAGTGCGTCGAGGAAGGCCGGGGCGAAGCTGCCCGGTCCGACCGCACGGCCGGCGGCGATCTCGCCGGCCGCGGCAAAATGGGCGAGTGCACCGACAGTGGCGTCGAACGGATCTTCCACCGCGGCGGCGTAAGCCGCGCAGAGCGCCGAGAGCGAGCAGCCGGTGGCGGTCACTTTCGGCATCAGCGACGAGCCGCCCGAGACCTGCACGGCCCTCTCGCCATCGGTCACGAAATCCACCGCGCCGGTCACTGCGACGACACAGCCAGCCTCCGCGGCGACAGCCCGTGCCGCCGCCTCCGCCGCGGCGACGGAATCACCCGCGTCGACACCGGCCCCGGAACTGCTTTCACCGGCGATCGCAAGGATCTCAGAGGCATTGCCGCGCAGGATGGTCGGGCGCGCCTGCATCAGCTTCGAGGTGGCTTCGCGCCGCAGCCCGGTCGCGAAACAGGCCACCGGATCGAGCACCCAGGGCGTGCCACTCTTGCCGGCCGCCGCCGCGGCCTCCAGCATGCCCGAGACCCATCGCGGGGAAAGCGTGCCGATATTGACCGAGAGCGCGCCCGCGATGGCGGCGAACTCGCCCGATTCCTCGGGATCATGCACCATGGCGGGGGCTGCGCCAGCGGCCAGCAGCACATTGGCCTGGAAATTCATCGCCACGAAATTGGTGATGCATTGCACCAGCGGCGCGGCATCGCGCATCGCGGCGAGAGACCTGGACGGTCGGGACATTGCGTTGGCTCCTCGGGCGGTGGCCCCGGGCCAGCAGATCCTCTTTCCGATCCGGCCCGACTCCCTCCGCCAGCATCATACTGGTTCAGGTTCAAAGGGTTCATCTCAGACCGCATGCGCGGACGCCCCTGTCGCTGGAGGCCGGTAAACCAGATCGGCGGAGGATTGTCACGGGTCAAAGCACAGGGGAAATGCCGCAGGGCACATGCGGGCCTACCGCAGGCCAGCGTCAGGCGCCGTATTGCTCGCCCGTCCGGAACGACATTCGATGGGCACGGGGAGGCCCGATCGGCTTAGGCGGGAGGTCCGGGCGGCACGCCGGCGAGCAGCATCTCCGGCACGTCGCCCGCGATGACGAGCTCCGCCGCCGTGGCGTCGCGGACCTCGTCCACGGTAACGCCCGGGCCGGTCTCGCGCAGCATCAGCCCCGCATCGGTCGGCTCGATCACCGCCAGCTCGGTCACGATCAAGCTGACGCGCCGGACCGCTGTCAGCGGCAGGCTGCATTCCGGCACAATCTTCGGCGTGCCCCGGGCGGTGTGGAGCATCGCGACGATCACCCGTCTGGCGCCCGCCACGAGATCCATCGCACCACCCATACCCGGCACCATCCGCCCCGGCACCATCCAGTTGGCGAGATAGCCGCGCGCGTCGACCTGGAGGCCACCCAGAACCGTCATGTCGAGATGCCCGCCGCGGATCAGGCCGAAGGACATCGCCGAATCGATCGAGGCCGCGCCCGGCACCGCGGTGACGAAGGCGCCGCCGGCATCGGTGAGTTCTGGATCTTCCATGCCCTCGGGTGGCCGGGAACCGAGCCCGATGACACCATTTTCGGCCTGGAAGAAGACGTCGACTTCTGGGGTCAGGTAGTTGGCAACCATGGAGGGCAGGCCGATGCCGAGATTCACCAGCATTCCATCCCGGACCTCGAGCGCCACGCGCCGGGCGATGATCTCCTTCGCGTCCATTTCAATGCGCCCTTTCGAGAAGGTGATCGACCAGCGTGGCCGGTGTCTTGACCGCATCGGGCGGGATCGCTCCGACCGGCAGGATCTCCTTCGGCTCGGCGATGACGACATCGGCAGCCATCGCCATGATCGGATTGAAGTTATGTGCCGTGAGATGGTATTCGAGGTTGCCCTTGTAATCCGCCCGGCTGGCCGCGATCAGGGCGAAATCCGCGCGGATCGGCGTCTCGAGCAGGTAGCGCCTGCCGTCCAGTTCGACGACCTGCTTGCCCTCCTCGACCAGCGTGCCGATCCCGGTCGCGGTGAGCACACCGCCCAAGCCGACGCCGGCCGCGCGGATGCGTTCGACCAGGGTACCCTGCGGCACCAGTTCGACCTCGATCTCGCCGGCGATCATCTTTGCCTGGGTCTCGGGGTTGAGGCCAATATGGCTGACGATCGCCCTGGCGACCATTCCAGCGGAGATCATCTTGCCGATGCCGGTGCCGGGCATGGCCGTGTCGTTGGCGACGACGGTGAATCCGCCGACGCCCCGCTCCACCAGCGCGTCAATCAGGCGGTGGGGCGAGCCGACCCCCATGAACCCGCCGATATGCAGGATCGCGCCTTCGGGGATCATCTCGGCGGCATCCCGAACTCTCGTGGCTGTCTTCATCACCACACCCTTTCGCTGCGTTCCGCACGATGCGCGCGATCCGGTCGGATTCATATTGCCGCGATCCGGCGACAGGCTGTCAACCTCCGAGGAGTTGCGCCGGGCCGCGCGCTGCCGCAGAAAGCGTCGACTGGAGGAGGAATCCATGACCCCGCTTGCCGGCCTCAAGGTCGTCGAACTCGCCCGTATCCTCGCCGGCCCCTGGATCGGGCAGGCGCTGGCCGATCTCGGCGCCGATGTCATCAAGGTCGAGGCGCCGGAGGGCGACGATACCCGCCGCTGGGGCCCGCCGTTCATCGAGCGGGACGGCGATCGTTCGGCAGCCTATTTCCACGCCGCCAACCGCGGCAAGCGTTCCGTCGTGGCCGATTTCCGTACCGAGGCAGGGCAGGCCAAGGTGCGCAACCTCGTCGCCTGGGCCGATGTGGTGATCGAGAATTTCAAGCACGGTGGGCTGGTGAAATACCGTCTCGACCACGCGACGCTGCTTGCCGAGCATCCGCGGCTGATCTGGTGCTCGATCACCGGCTTCGGCCAGACCGGTCCCTACGCAGACCGAGCCGGCTACGATTTCCTGATCCAGGGAATGTCGGGGCTGATGTCCGTGACCGGCGCGGCGGAGGGCGCGCCGCAGAAAGTCGGCGTGGCGGTGACCGACATCGTCACCGGGCTCTACGGCGCAATCGGCATCCTTGCCGCGCTGGAGCAGCGCCGCCGCACCGGTCTCGGCCAGCATATCGACCTCGCGCTCATGGACTGCGCGGTCGCGCTGATGGCGAACCAGGCGATGAACTACCTCGCGACAGGCGTGGCCCCGCGGCGGCGCGGCAATGCGCATCCCAATATCGTGCCCTACCAGGTCTTTCCGGTCTCGGACGGCCATGTCATCGTCGCGGTCGGAAATGACGGTCAGTTCCGCCGCTTCTGCGAGGTTCTCGGCCAGCCCGCACTCGCCGATCATCCGAGCTATGCCAGCAATGCCGCACGGGTGGAGAATCGCGCGACCCTGACGGCGTTCCTCGAACCACTGACGCGCGGCTGGCCGGCGGCGGACCTGCTCGCGGCGCTCGAGGCGGCGACCGTGCCGGCCGGGCCGATCAACGACATGGCGGCGGTGTTCGCCGATCCGCAGGTGATCGCACGCGGGCTGAAGATCGCACCGGAAGGCGTGCCGGGGGTTCGGGGGCCGTGGCGTTTTTCCGGTGCGGAGCTGGCGCTCGGGCGCGGGGCGCCCCGGCTTGGTGAGGATGGCTGACGCACTCTGGTCAAACCGTCCTCAGACTCAGGTCGCGAAGACGTCCCGATAGGTCTGCCGCAGCAGCTTCTTCTGCACCTTGCCCATGGTGTTGCGCGGCAGCTCCTCGACAATCACGTAGTGCCGCGGCTGCTTGAACCTTGCCAGCCGGCCGCTGAGGCCGGCCTCGATGTCCAGCAGGTCAAGCACCGCGCCCGGCTCGGGCACCAAAACCGCCACCACGCTCTCGCCGAAATCCGGATGCGGCGCGCCGATCACGGCGCTTTCCAAAACGCCGGGCTGAGCGTCCAACGCCTGTTCGACGTCGACCGGGTAGATGTTGAATCCGCCGGAGATGATCAGGTCCTTGCTGCGCCCCACAAGGGTCACGTAACCGTCCTCGGACACCGTCCCGAGATCGCCGGTGATGAAATACCCATCCGGACGGAGCTCCTCGGCCGTCTTCTCCGGCATCCGCCAGTAGCCGGCGAAGACGTTGGGGCCGCGCACCTCGATCATGCCGACCTCGCCGCGTGCCCGCGGCGCGCCGGTGTCGGGATCGGTGATGCGCAGTTCGACCCCCGGCAGCGGCAGCCCGACGGTCCCGGCGCGGCGGTCCCCTTCGTAGGGGTTCGAGCAGTTCATGTTGGTCTCGGTCAGGCCGTAGCGCTCGAGGATCCGGTGCCCGGTGGCCGCCTCGAAGGCGCGGTGGGTCTCGGCAAGGAGCGGAGCGGAGCCGGAGACGAAGAGACGCATGTTGGCGCAGAGGTCACGACTGAACCCGGGCGCGTCAAGCATCCTCGTGTAAAAGGTAGGCACGCCCATCATCGTGGTCGCCTGCGGCAGCGCCTCGAGCACGCGTCGGATGTCGAACCGCGGCAGGAAGATCATCGAACCGCCCGCCTGCAGCGTGATGTTGGTGGCGACGAAGAGCCCGTGGGTATGGAAGATCGGCAGTGCGTGAATCAGCACGTCTCGCTCGGTGAAGCGCCAGAGATCGGCGAGCACCTGCGCGTTGGAGAGCAGGTTGCGATGGGTCAGCATCGCGCCCTTGGAGAGCCCGGTGGTGCCAGAGGTGTAGAGCAGCGCGGCGAGATCGTCGGACGCACGGTCGACCGCGTCGAAATGCGTCGGCTGGAAGGTCGTTGCGTCCGGAAAGCTGCCGGACCCGTCGGCCTCCAGCGTCTCGAAACGCACACCCATGCGGTCGCAGTCGCGGTGCAGTTCCTCGAGTGCATCGGCGCGGCCGAGCACGAGCTTGGCGCCGGAATTCTCGATGAAATAGTCCACTTCGAGATGGGTGTAGCCGGTGTTGAGCGGCAGGAAGACGACACCAGCCATGATGCAGGCGGCATAGACCGCCAGCGCTTCGGGCGATTTGTCGACCTGCACGGCGAGCCGGTCGCCGGGGCAGAGCCCCATCTCGACCAGGGTATGCGCGTATCGGGACGCCATGCGCAGGAAAGCACCGTGCGTCAGATCATCGGCTTCGTCCATCAACAGGAACGGCGTTTCCGCATCGATGTGAGGAGCAAGGAGAGCGTCATGAAGCGGGTTGGGCATGGGGCGGCCTGCATCTGGTCTGCCCCTTCCCCTAACGCCACGGTGGCGCCGAGGGCAAGAGAGCGGCGCCGGGTCGCATCGCCGCGCTGCGCGCCTGTCCCGTCCGCGCGCGGTCGGGGCTCTGGCGCCCAACTGCGACACCGGCGCCCCTTTCCGCAGCTCCTGGGAACCGCGACTCGCTCTGAATCCGCGACAACGCAACGCGGGATGTGGATAAAATCACCGGGCAATGGCCATTTGAGCAGCAATTTTCGTCGACCACTCGCCGCGAACGCGACCAGGATCCGAGACAGCCGCCGCGCCGCCGCCGCGATCCGGTCAAACCACCCCATTTCCTAAGGAATCATTAATGCACCGGTCAATCATCAGCGGCGCGAGCGCAACTGGCGATCGGACTCGCCCGTCGGCTCGGGAACAGAAGCCGCCTCTCCCGATCTGTGGATAAGTCTGTGAGCGCATCTGGCGGTCTGAGATCGCAAACGCTGCATCGCAGAAACACGCATTGTCGCAAGAACCGCCCTCACACCACATCGGATCGCATCGGATCGGCGCGGCGGGAAAGAATATGCATCTTGGCCCCGGCACCGGGCGAAAAGTCGACGCGGTTTCTCGATGGCGATCAGCGCAGGCGAAGTTCGGATGTCGCGTCGAAAAGATAGGCTTTCTCGCGCGGGAAACGCAGGCCGACCCGCGCGCCCGCCTCGGTGCGCTCGTCGCCGCGCTCCTCGACGATGATCCGCTCGCCGGTCGGCGCCAGCAGATAGGCGAAGGAAACCCCGCCGAGCGCCTCCGTGAGTTCGACCTCGTGGGTCGCGCCGGCCGGGTCCATCTCCAGATGCTCGGGCCTGAGACCGAGGATCACCTTGCGGCCGTCTTCGGGAAGGGTCACCGGCAGGTCCAGATCCTGCGCGATGCCGGGCACGACGAGCCGGCCATCTACCACCTCGCCGTCAAGGAAATTCATCGACGGCGACCCGATGAACCCCCCGACGAACTTGTTGTCGGGGTCGCGATACAGTTCCATCGGCTTTCCGACCTGTTCGATCCGTCCGTCCCTCAGCACCACGATCTTGTTGGCAAGCGTCATCGCCTCGGTCTGGTCGTGCGTGACGTAGATCATCGTCGCGCCGATCTCCTTGTGCAGCCGGGCGATCTCCACCCGCATCTCCACCCGCAGCTCCGCATCGAGGTTGGAAAGCGGCTCATCGAAGAGAAAGACCTCCGGTCCCCGCACGATCGCCCGGCCGATCGCCACGCGCTGGCGCTGGCCGCCGGAGAGCGCTCTCGGCCGGCGCTGCAGGTAAGGGCCGAGCTTGAGGATCTCCGAGGCATGGGCAACCTTCTCGGCGACCACCTCCTTGGGATGCCCCGTCATCTTCAGCCCGAACCCCATGTTCTCGGCCACCGTCATGTGCGGGTAGAGCGCATAGGTCTGGAACACCATCGCGACGCCGCGCTCCGACGGATCCATCCGCGTCACGTCGCGGTCACCGATCCGGATCTGCCCTTCGGTGGTTTCCTCCAGCCCAGCAACCATCCGCAGAAGCGTCGACTTTCCGCAACCAGACGGACCGACAAAGACGCAGAACTCTCCGTCCTCGATCTCCAGTTCGACCCCGTGAATCACCTGCACGTCGCCGAAACGTTTCTTGACATTGTTCAGAACGACGCCCGTCATCCCGGTCTCCCCTCGCTTTCGCGCCCCTCAACCGGGAACGCCCATTGCGCCGCCTCCTCGGCGATCGCCTCCACAGCCTTCCTGAGACGCGGCACATGCGTCTCCAGTGTTCGGATATCGGTGCGCGGCGTGGAACCGGACAGGCTCGCCGCGCCGATCACTCTGCCCGAGTCCGACAGGATCGGCATGGCAACACAGATCACCCCGGCCATGTGCTCTTCCCGGTCGATCGCGTAGCCGCGCGCCCGCGTCCGCTCCAGCGACTGCCGCAACACCGCCTCTGAGGCCAGCGTCGTCGGCGTGAAGCGGTGAAAACTCTGCATCCTGAGAACCTGCTCGAGTTCGTCCGCGTCCAGATAGGCCAGCATCGCCTTGCCGACGCCGGTACAATAGGCCGGCCCGACCTTGCCGGCGTCGGTAAACATCGCCGCCGATTCGAGCGCGTTGCGCCGGTCGACATAGAGCACGTGGCCGTAGTCCATCTGCGCCAGGTGCACCGTCAGCCCGGTGTCGAGCGAGAGCGCATCGAGATGCGGCCGGGCGATTGGCGCGAGCGAGGCCTGTCGCCAGGCTGCATGGGCCAGCCGGACAAGTCGGACGCCGAGCGAATAGGTTCCCGCCTCGGGATTCTGCACCAGCATCCCCTGGTTTACTAATGTTTGCACTAATCTGTATAGTGTCGCCTTGGGGAGTGCCGACATGCGCTGCAACTCGGCAAAACGGACCGGCCGATCCTGTGAAGATACAAGGTCCAGCACGTCAAGCGCCTTTCCTACAGTGCCGTCGCCCGCTGACGCCATTTTCCTCAACCTCCCGGCCGGTGCGACGCCCCGTCGTTGGGCCGTCGCCGGTTCGGCTGTTGACAACCATAGGCGATTCGCAGTTAGAGTTTCAATATTCAAAACGATGTCCCGAATAATGGAACATCTGATGAAACGCAATCGGGAGGAAACCATGCGTTCCATGCTCTATGTGTCGATCTCGGCAATCGCCGTGGTCGCCGCCGCCGCGTCGCAGGCCGGAACCGTGAAATACTACGGTGACTTCGACCCGGCCCCGCTCGCCGCCATGCAGGAAGTCATCGCCGATTTCGAGGCCGCGAACCCGGGCATCACCGTCGAGTTCCAGAACTTCGACCACGAAGGCTACAAGACCTCGATCCGCAACTTCCTGACAGCCGAGCCGCCGGATCTGGCCAACTGGTATGCCGGCAACCGCATGGCGCCCTTTGTCAACTCCGGCCAGTTCATGGACGTCTCGGATGTGTGGGAAGAGAACGGGCTGAAGGAGGCGCTGGCCTCCGCGCTGCCGTCGATGACGATCGACGGAAAGCAGTGGGGCGTGCCCTACACGTATTACCAGTGGGGAATCTACTACAACAAGGAAGCCTATGATCAGGTCGGCGCCAAGGTGCCGGAAACCTGGGACGAGTTCATTGCCAACTGCGCGCTCTTCCAGGAAGCGGGCATCGACTGCGTGACCACCGGCACCAAGGCGCTCTGGCCCGGCGCCGGCATCTTCGACTACATGAACCTGCGGACCAACGGCTACGACTTCCACATGGCGCTGGCCAACGGCGAGGTGCCGTGGACCGATGACCGGGTGAAGGCCACCTTCGCCGAATGGGCGAAACTGGTCGAGCCGGGCTACATCACCGCCAACCACGCGGCGCTCGACTGGCAGGATGCCGCGGCGCTGCTGGTGCAGGGCAAGGCGGCCAACTACGTGATGGGCAACTTCGCCGTCGCCGTCTTCAAGGATGGCGGGATGACCGACGACACGCTCGGCTTCATGGCCTTCCCGACGATCAATCCCGACGTGCCGCGCGCGGAAGATGCGCCGACCGACACGGTCCACATCCCGTCGGGTGCCACCAATGTCGAGGACGCCAAGAAGTTCCTCGCCTACCTGGCCTCGCCCGAAGCCCAGACCAAGATCAACGCGGCCATGGGTCAGCTGCCGATCAACAAGGACGCCTCGGTCAACCAGGACGACCCGTTCATCGCGGCCGGCTTCGAGCTGCTGTCGACCACCCCGGGCGGCATCGCGCAGTTCTTTGATCGTGACGCGCCGGCCGAGATGGCCAAGATCGGCATGGAAGGCTTCCAGCAGTTCATGGTCCAGCCCGACCAGCTCGACAACATCCTCGAGCGGCTCGAGAAGGCCCGCGGCCGGATCTACAAGTAAAACCATGCGCGGGGCCGGCATGTCCGGCCCCGCACGACCGGTCCCCCTGGGCAACGAGCCGCCGGAGGGAATCGTTTCCGAACAGCGAAGGGCCGCGCGCATGAGCCTTGCAAACACCGAAACCCAACGCCGGACATGGTGGCGCGAGAACCAGCAGCGCCTGACGCCGTACATATTCCTGATCCCCGGCGTCCTCTTCTTCCTCGTCTACGTGATCATCCCGATCTTCGAGAGCTTCTGGCTGTCGGGCTTCGACTGGGACGGGCTGGGCGAGAAGCAATGGATCGGGTTCGCCAACTACCAGGAACTCTTCGACGACGACGCCTTCTACACGTCGCTCAAGAACAACGTCCTCTGGCTCGTGCTCTACATGTTCGCCGTGCCTGCGGGTCTCGGGATCGCGATCTTCCTCAACCAGAAGGTCCGCCTCATCCGGGCCTACAAGTCGCTCTTCTTCTTTCCCTTCGTGATCTCCCAGGTCGTCGTGGGCCTGATCTTTGCCTGGTTCTACGCACCCAATTTCGGCCTTTTCTACTTGCTGCTCGAATGGGCGACAGGCTCCGGCATCGCCGTCCTCGCCGATCCCGACCTCGTCACCTACGGGATCATCGCCGCCGGCCTCTGGCCTCAGATCGCCTATTGCATGATCCTCTACCTGACCGGCCTCAACGCCGTGGACCCCGAGCAGATCGAGGCCGCCCGCCTCGACGCCGCCAAGGGCTTCAAGATGCTCTGGTACGTCATCCTCCCGCAGCTGCGCCCGGCCACCTTCATGGCCGTGGTCGTTACCGTGATCGGCGCGCTCCGCTCCTTCGACCTCGTCTCGATCATGACCGACGGCGGGCCCTTCGGGTCCTCCCGCGTGCTCAGCTTCTACATGTATGAACAGGCGCTGTCCGAATACGGCTACCGGATGGGCTACGGCGCCGCCATCGCGGTCATCCTCTTCCTCATCATGATGGTCTTCATCTCCGGCTTCATCTGGAAGATGGTCGACGACGAAAGACGGGGGCTCTGACATGTTTCCACGTCCCATCGAGCAAAGCTCCCGCGCCGCCCGGATCAGCTACCAGGTGATGCTGCCCCTCGCACTGATCCTCTGGCTGCTGCCGCTGATCGGCGTGGCGATCACCTCCGTTAAGCCCGCGTCCGACCTTGCCGCCGGAAACTATTTCGGCCTGCCTTCGTCACTCGCTTTCTCGAACTATGCCGAGGTCTTCACCCAGTCGCCGATCGGCCAGTATATCTTCAACTCCTTCAAGGTGACGATCCCGACCGTCATCGGCACGCTCGTGCTCTCCTGCCTCACCGGCTTCGCCCTCGGCATCTACCGGTTCCGCGGCAACATCTGGATCTTCTTCATGTTCGTCGCGGGCAACTTCGTCCCGTTCCAGATCCTGATGGTTCCGGTCCGCGACATGACGGTCAATCTCGGGCTCTACAACACCACCACCGGTCTCGTTCTCTTCCACGTCGCCTTCCAGACCGGTTTCTGCACCCTCTTCATGGGCAACTTCATCCGCGCGCTGCCGCGCGAGCTGATCGAGGCGGCCCGCGTGGAGGGCGTAACGGAAATCCGGATCTTCTGGTATGTCGTCCTGCCGCTGATGCGGCCGGCCATCGCCGCGCTCTCGGTGCTGATCTTCACCTTCATCTGGAACGACTATTTCTGGGCCACGGTGCTTACCACCTCCAAGGAGACACAACCGGTCACCGCCGGCCTCTACTCGCTTAACGGCCAGTGGATCGCGCAATGGCAGCTCGTCTCAGCGGGCGCCATCGTCGCCGCCCTGCCGCCGGTCGCGATGTTCTTCCTGATGCAGCGCCATTTCATTGCCGGCCTGACACTGGGCGCCGTGAAATGACCCGAAGCTGGCGGCTCGATGGCGCCGGCCAGACACTGGCGCTCGCCTCCCGGAACGACCGCCTGCCGGAGGTGATTTACTGGGGTCCGCCGCTGCCGCGGGACGAGGATCTGGCGCTGCTTGCGGATGCCAGCATGATCGACCTGACCGGTGGCATGCTCGACGCCAACCCGGCGCTCTCCATTTGTCCCGAGGCCTCCGACAGCTTCCCCGGCCAGCCCGGCCTCGTCCTCGCCGATGCGGACGGCACGCCGCTCTTGCCGCGCTTTTCCTATGAAAGTGAGGTCGACGGCCCCGGTCATCTCTCGCTCCACTTCTCCGACGCCACCATTGGGCTCGTCTACACCGCCCATGTCACGCTCGACGCCGACACCGGCATGCTCGAGGCCCGCGCCGTGCTGGAGGCAAACCGCCCGGTCCGGTTGCACTGGTTCGCCGCACCGGTCTTTCCGGCGCCACAGTCCGGCGTGGAGATGATCGATCTTTCCGGCCGATGGTGCGGAGAGTTCCAGTTGAACCGCCTCCCCTGGACCCCCGGCGCCCGTCTGCGCGAGAGCCGTGTCGGCCGCACCGACCACGCGCATGTCCCCGGCCTGATCCTGCCCGCCCCCGGCGCGACCAACACCCAAGGCGAGGCACTGGCCTTCCACTACGGCTGGTCCGGCGGGCACCGGATGATCGCCGAGGAGCTGCCCGACGGTCGCCGGCAGGTCCAGTTCGGCCATGCCGCCGGGACCGAGACCGAACCGGCCACCCGTTTCGAGACAGCCACGCTCTTTGCCGCCCGCTCCGATGACGGGCTGAACGGCTGTGCCGTCGCCTTCCAGCGCCATCTGCGCGAACGGATTGTCACCTGGCCGAAGCTCGAGCAGCCGCGCCCGGTACACTACAATTGCTGGGAGGCCGTCTATTTCGACCACAACCTGACCACGCTCAAGGAAATCGCCAGCCACGCCGCCGCGCTCGGCGCGGAGCGTTTCGTGCTCGACGACGGCTGGTTCGGCCGTCGCGACGACGACACGAGGTCGCTCGGCGACTGGCAGGTGGACATGCGCAAGCATCCCGGCGGCCTCGGGCCGTTGATCGAGCATGTCCACGCCGAGGGCATGCGTTTCGGCATCTGGTTCGAGCCGGAAATGGTCAACGAGGACAGCGAGCTCTTCCGCGCCCATCCCGACTGGAGACTGGGACCGGCGGACCAGATCCCCGGCCGGCACCAGTTCTGCCTCGACATGGCCAACCCGGAGGTGCGCGACCATCTCTACAGCCAGATCGCCGCGCTGCTCACGGCCTGCGAGATCGACTACATCAAGTGGGATCACAACCGGGTTCTGCCGGTGCCCGATGCCGCCCAGACCCGCGGCACCTACGCGCTGCTCGACCGCCTCCGCGCCGATTTCCCGACGACCGAGATCGAGAGCTGCGCGTCCGGTGGCGGCAGGATCGATTTCGGCATCCTGAAGCGCACGCAACGCGTCTGGCTCTCCGACAGCAACGACGCGCTCGAGCGGCTGCGCATCCAACACGACGCGGCGCTCTTCCTGCCGATGGCGGTCACGGGATCGCATGTCGGGCCGCGCAACTGCCACACGTCAGGACGGGTCCTCGACATCCGTTTCCGCGCCTGGGTGGCCGCACAGCGGCATATGGGCTTCGAGATGGATCCGCGCGAGCTCACCGAGGAGGAGGCGCAGGTGCTGGGCCAGGTCACGGCCTGGTGGAAGGCCAGCCGAGGCTGGCGCACCGGCGCGGACATCCTCCGGCTCGACAGCGCCGACCCGGCCGTCATCGCCGAACAGCAACTTGCGCGTGACGGCGCGCGCTTCGTGGTCTTTGCCGGAACCGCGGCGACCTCCACCCAGATCGCCCCCCGGCCGCTGCGCCTTACCCGGCTCGATCCGGCGGCACGCTACCGCGTCGACCTTCTGAACCGTGCCGATCTGCACCCGCTCTCGCGCGGCGCCGGCGCGCTCAAGGAGGGGCCGGTCGAGCTCTCGGGGCAATATCTCATGCGCCACGGCCTCACCTTGCCCTGGGGCTTCCCGGAGCGGATGTGGGTGCTCGAGGGCGAACGCATGTGACCCCGCTGCGCTGCGCCCCTGCTTCGAAGCGCCGCCTCGACACGGGGGCGGAGAGCGCTTCGATTGCAGGGAGTCGCCGCGCCTGCGGCCCTCAGAAAGGACTCTCCGATGAGCGACCACCCGATCTTTCCCGACCTCGCGGGCGCCTCCGTCTTCATCACCGGCGGCGGCTCGGGCATCGGCGCGGCCCTGACTGAGGGCTTCCTCGAACAGGGCGCAAGGGTTGCCTTCGTGCAGCGCTCCGACGCCACCGAGTTCTGTGACGAGATGGCGGCAGCGACGGGCAACCGACCGCTGTTCCTGCCCTGCGACATCACCGATACCGATGCGCTCCGCGAGGCCCTCGACAACGCCGCCGCCAGCCACGGCGCGATCTCGGTGCTCGTCAACAACGCCGCCAACGACCAGCGCCACGACACCCTGACCATCGACGAGGACTTCTGGGACAGCTCGATGGCGATCAATCTCAAGCCCTATTTCTTCGCCTCCCAGCATGTCATCCCGGCAATGCGAGATTCCGGCCGCGGCGCGATCGTTAACATGTCCTCGATCAGCTACATGATGGCCGATCATGGCTACGCGCCCTATATCGCCGCGAATGCAGCCATTACCGGTCTCACACGGACGCTCGCGCGCGAGTTCGGACCGGATGGCATCCGCGTCAATGCGATCATGCCGGGAATGGTCGTCACGCCGCGCCAGCTCGATCTCTGGCTCACCGAGGAGGGCATGGCCGCGCAGGTCGAGCGGCAATGCCTGAAACGAACGCTGGTGCCGGCGGATATTGTCGGCGGCGCGCTGTTTCTCGCCTCCGAAGCGGCCGGGGCAGTGACGGCGCAGGCCCTGGTGATCGACGGCGGCGTGGTGACGACAGGATGAGGCGGAGATGAGCGAACTGGACTGGATCGCGGTCGACTGGGGCACCTCGAGCCTCCGCGCCTGGGGCATCGACAGGGAGGGCACGGTCCTCTGGGAGGAACGTTCGGACCGCGGCATGGGCGGGCTCGCGCCCGACGAGTTCGAGCCGGCATTCCTCACGCTTGTCGGCGATCATCTGGGACCCGGGCCGATCGAGGCGATCGCCTGCGGCATGGTCGGCGCACGGCAGGGCTGGGTTGAGGCGGGCTACCGGGCGGTGCCCTGCCACCCGCTCGACCCCGAGATGACCCGCGCGCCGACAAAAGACCCGCGCCTTCAGGTCCGCATCATCGGCGGTCTGTCGCAGGCCAGTCCCGCCGACGTGATGCGCGGCGAGGAGACGCAGATTGCCGGGTTCCTCGCGACCAGCCCCCGCTTCGACGGCGTGATCTGCCTGCCCGGCACACATACAAAATGGGTCCATGTCAGCGCCGGCGAAGTGGTCAGTTTCCAGACCTGCATGACCGGCGACCTCTTCGCGGCGATCGCCGGCCACACAGTGCTCCGGCACTCGGTGCAGACGGAGGACTGGGACGACGCCGCCTTCGCGGAGGCGGTCGACGACGCCGTTTCGCGGCCAGAAAAACTGGCAGCCCGGCTCTTCTCGCTTCGCGCCGAGGGCCTGCTTTCGGGGCTCGCGCCCGGCGCCGCGCGGGCCCGGCTCTCTGGCGCTCTGGTCGGTGCCGAGCTTGCCGCCACCCGCCCCTACTGGCTCGGCCAGCCCATTGCCATCATCGGCGCGGGCGGGATCTCGAAACTCTACGCCCGGGCCCTCGAAAGCCTTGGCAACACCCCAAGCCGCGCCGCCGGCGACGCCATGGTCCTCAAGGGCCTCGCCGCCGCCCGCGCGCTTTCCCAGGGACAATCAGCATGAGACGCAACATCATCGCCATCCTTCGCGGCATCACGCCGCCCGAAGCCTCCGACGCGGCCGAGGTCCTGCTCGAGGCCGGGATCGAACAGATCGAGGTCCCGCTCAACTCGCCCGCCCCCTATGCCTCGATCCGCGCGATGGTCGAGAGCCACGGTGAGAGTGCGCTGATCGGCGCCGGCACGGTGCTGACGCTGCTTCAGGTTTCCGAAGTCTGCCGCGCCGGCGGGAGGCTCGTCGTCTCGCCCAATTGCGTGCCCGAGGTGATCCGCGCGACCAAAGCGCTCGGCATGGCGAGCTGGCCTGGCATCTTCACGCCGTCCGAAGCCTTCGCCGCGCTTGACGCGGGCGCCGACGGGCTCAAGCTCTTCCCCGGAAACATGGCCGGCCCCGAGGGGCTCAAGGCGTTGCGTGCGGTGCTGCCTGCGGAATGCCCGGTCTATGCCGTCGGCGGCGCGGGCCCCGAGTCCTTCGCCGACTGGGTCGCGGCCGGCGCCACCGGTTTCGGCATCGGCTCGGCGCTCTACCGCCCGGGCATGCCGGCATCCGAGATTCGCGCCCGCGCCGAGTCGATCGTCGCGGCCTATGACGAGGTACTGACATGAGCGACGTCTTTGACACCACGATCTGCCAGCTGGGCGAGGGCCCGCTCTGGCACCCGACGCGCAAGCAGCTCTTCTGGTTCGACATCACCGGACGCAAGCTGCTGACCCGCAAGGGCGGCACGACGAAGAGCTGGTCCTTCGAGCATTGCGTCTCGGCCGCCGGCTGGGTCGACGACGCCACCCTTCTCATCGCCTCCGCCAGCGAGCTCTTCACCTTCAACGTCGAGACCGCGGCGCGCCAGCACGTCGTCCCGCTCGAGGCCGACAACCCGGTCACCCGCTCCAATGACGGCCGCGCCGACCCGTTCGGCGGCTTCTGGATCGGCACCATGGGCTACAACGGCGAGGACAAGGCCGGCGCGATCTATCGCTACTACCGCGGCGAGCTGCGCCAGCTCTGGGACGGCATCACCGTCTCCAACGCGATCTGCTTCGACCCCGCGGGACGCTTCGCCCATTTCTGCGACACGCGCGAACGGGTGATCCGCAAGGTTGCGCTCGAGCAGACCGACGGCTGGCCGACCGGCGACTCCGAGATCTTCATCGATCTGCGCAAGGAGGGCCTTCGCCCGGACGGCGCGGTCCTCGACAGCGCCGGCAACCTCTGGAACGCGCAGTTCGGCGCCCGCCGTGTCGCGGTCTACGATCCCGCCGGGGCGTTCCTGATGGAAGTGCCCGTCCCCGGCAAGAACTCCACTTGCCCGGCCTTCGGCGGCGACGACCTATCGACGCTCTACGTCACCTCGGCGGCTGCGAAGCTCCCCGAGGAGGAGATCGCCGCACATCCCGAGAACGGCATGACCTTCGTCGCCGAGACGCAGGCGCGCGGGCAGGAAGAGCATCAGGTGATCCTGTGAAACCGGAGCTGGGTGTCTGCTATTACCCGGAACACTGGCCTGAGGAGATCTGGGCCGAGGATGCCCGCCGGATGGCCGAGACCGGGCTCTCCTGGGCCCGGATCGGGGAGTTCGCCTGGTCGCGGCTCGAGCCCGAACCCGGCAAGCTCAGCTTCGACTGGCTCGATCGCGCCATCGACACGCTCGGCGCGGCCGGTCTCAAGGTCGTGCTCGGCACGCCCACCGCCACGCCACCGAGATGGATGCTGGAAAAGCACCCCGACATGCTCGCGGTCGACGCGCGGGGACTCCCGCGCAAATTCGGCTCACGCCGGCACTATTGCTTCAGCCACGCGGGCTACCGCGCGGAATGCGTGCGGATCGCGCGGCTCCTGGGCGAGCGCTACGGCCGCAACCGCCATGTGCAGGCCTGGCAGATCGACAACGAATATGCCTGCCACGACACGGTGATCAGCTATTCTCGCGCCGCGGCCGAGGGGTTCCGCGACTGGCTCGCGCAGCGCTACCAGTCGGTGCAGGCGCTGAACCGTGCCTGGGGCAATGTCTTCTGGTCGATGGACTACGCCGATTTCGCCGAAATCGATCCGCCCAACCAGACTGTCACGGAGCCCAACCCGGCCCATGTCATGGCCTGGCGGCGCTATTCCTCCGACGCGGTCGTGGCCTTCAATGCCGCGCAGGCCCGCGCCCTGCGTCCGCTTACCGACGCGCCGCTGATCCACAACTACATGGGATGGGAGGTGAATTTCGACCATTTCGACGTCGGCGCGGATCTCGATATCGCCTCCTGGGACAGCTACCCGATCGGCTTCCTGTCGGACCGGCTGCGCGACGACGAGGCGCACAAGCGCCGCTACCTGCGCCAGGGCGACCCGGACATGCAGGCGCTCCACCATGACCTCTACCGCGCCGTTGGCCGCGGCCGCTGGTGGGTGATGGAACAGCAGCCCGGACCGGTCAACTGGGCTCCCTTCAACCCTGCGCCGCTTCCCGGCATGCCCCGCCTCTGGGCCTGGGAAGCCTTTGCGCACGGCGCCGAGGCGGTGTGCTATTTCCGCTGGCGGCAGGCGCCTTTTGCTCAGGAGCAGATGCATGCCGGCCTGCTGCGCCCCGACAGCGCGGCGGCTCCCGCGCTCGCCGAAGCGGCGCAGGTCGCCCGTGAGATCGCGGAGCTGCCCGAGATCCGCCCCGCCGTGGCCCCCGTCGCGATCCTCTTCGACTATCCGTCCGCCTGGGCATGGCAGACACAGCCGCAGGGTGCGACGTTCGATTATTTCGAGCTGGTTCTGGCGCTCTATCGCAGCCTCCGAAAGCTTGGCCTTTCCGTCGACATTCTGCCCGGAAATGCCGAGCTCTCGAGCCCAAAGCTGCTTCTCGTCCCGGGCCTCTTCGCCCTCACCGACGAATTGAAGGTGCGGCTCGCGGCGCGCGAGGGCATCACCCTCGTCGGCCCCCGCAGCGGCACCCGCACCGCTGAGTTTGCCCTGCCAGTCCCTCTGCCCCCGGCGCTTCCCGGTCTCGACACGACCATCGCGCTGACAGAGAGCCTGCCGCCCTCGGCCGACATGCCGCTGGCACAGGGCGGCGCGATGACCCGCTGGCTGGAACATATCGAAGGGAGTGCCGAAACGGTCGAGGAGACCATCGCCGGCCAGCCCGTCCTCGCCCGCTCGGGCGGTCTGCACTATCTCGCCGGGTGGCCCGACCCGCCGGCGCTCGCCCGGATCCTCGCGCGTGCCTGCACGGAGGCCGGGATCGAGACCGTCGAAATGCCCGAGGGTCTGCGCCGCCGGGACACTGAAACCCACCGCTTCTACATCAATTACGCCGCCGAACCGGTCCGCTTTGACGGGCTCGAGATCCCGGCCGCCGGCGTTGCCTGGAAGGAGATCACATGACCCAGGAGAGCTTCGGGACCACCGCGGACGGCCACGAGGTGACCCGCGTCATCCTCGACAACGGCACGCTCCGGGTGTGCCTTCTGACCCTCGGCGCGACGCTGCAGGATGTCCGCCTTGCCGGGCTCGACCGTCCGCTGACGCTTGGCGGCGAGCGGGTTGCCGACTACGTGCTCGGCGGGCCGCTGCATTATTTCGGCGCCATTGTCGGACCGGTCGCGAACCGAATACGAGACGCACGGACCGAGCTCGATGGCCGTTCGCTGAAATTCGACCCCAACGGCGCCGGTGGCCATGTTTTGCACGGCGGCGAGATGGGGTTGAACCACAAGATCTGGGATATAGAGGCGGCCGACGAGACCCGCGTCCTCTTCGCCACCACCGCCCCGGACGGCGAGGGCGGCTTTCCCGGCAACCGTCGCTTCACGGCCGAGTTCCGCCTCGACGGTGCGGCGCTACTGATGACGCTCGGCGCCGAGACCGACGCGCCGACGCTGGTGAACCTAGCCAATCACTCCTACTGGAACCTCGGCGGCGGGGCAGATTTCCACGGCCACCTTTTGAAGATCGACGCCGAGCGCTGGCTTCCGACCGACGAGACCAACCGCCCGACCGGCGAGATCCGTGCCGTCGACGGGACGCCAATGGATTTCCGCACGCCCCGGGCGCTCACCGCGGCCGACGCGATCGATCACAATTTCTGCCTTGCCGACAGTCGCCGCGCGCTGACCGAGGTGGCCAGCCTCACCGGCCCGGACGGCACCCGGCTCGACATCGCCACGACGGAGCCGGGCCTGCAGATCTACGATACGCGCCACCTGCCTGCCGAGGGCATCGCCGGTCTCGACGGCCGTCGCTACGGACCTCGCGCCGGCGTCGCCATCGAGGCCCAGCTCTGGCCCGACGCGCCCACTTATCCGGAGTTTCCACCGATCCGCCTCGACCCCGGCAATGCATACGAGCAGGTCACGCGCTGGAGCTTCTCGCGCGGCTGACCCGGAGCGTGGCAGCCGGTGACGCTGGCCCCGCGCGCCACATCATCGACGTAACGAAACGAGCGGACCGAAGGTTGTCCGCTCGTCTTTGTGCCTTGGAATGCCCGTGCATTTCGGGGTCGGGATTGGCCCGGTCACGGGACCGTCCGGCGGGGCACTTTCAGAGCCGCGGCTTGGCCTGCATCAGCGCCACGAAATCCGCCATTTCCGGCCCTTTTTGACGCCCCGTCAGCGCCTTCCGGAGCGGCATGAAGAGCCCCTTGCCCTTGCGTCCCGTCGCGTCCTTGACCGCGCCTGTCCAGTTGCTCCAGGTGGTGTCGTCAAAGGGCGGCTCGGGCAGCAGAGCGAGCGCCTCCGTGACGAATTCCGCATCCTCCGGATCGACCAGCGGCTGCGCGCCCGTCGACAGGATCTCCCACCAGCCGGCGATCTCGGCCCGTTTGGAGATGTTTTCACGGACCACGTTCCAGAACCGCTCCGCCAGTGCATCCGGCACGCCGAGCGCCGCAACCTCGTCCGCCACCGCCGCGAGCGGCAGCGAGTGCAGGTGGCGTGCGGTCAGCGGACCGAGGTCCTCGACGTCGAACTTGGTCGGCGCCGCGCCGAACCGGGTGATATCAAACCCCTCGATCAACTCGTCATGCGAGTCGCGCAGTTCGACCGGATCGGCCGAACCGAGCCGCGCCATCAGTGACAGGAGTGCCATCGGCTCGATGCCGTTCTCGCGCAGGTCGCGCAAAGCCAGCGTGCCGAGCCGCTTCGACAGCGCCTCGCCCTGCGGGCCGGTCAGCAGCGAGTGGTGCGCAAAGCGCGGCGGCGTGCCCCCGAGCGCCTCGATGATCTGGATCTGCGTCGCGGTGTTCGTCACGTGGTCGGAGCCGCGCACCACGTCGGTGATGCCCATCTCGGTGTCGTCCACCACCGAGGCCAGCGTGTAGAGCACCTGTCCGTCGCCACGGATCAGCACCGGGTCGGAGACCGAGGCTGCGTCGATTGAGATCGGCCCGAGGATACCATCCTCCCACTCGATCCGCTCCTGATCGAGCAGGAACCGCCAGTGGCCCGGCCGCTCAGCCCGGAGCGCCGCCTTCTCCGCTTCGGTGAGTTGCAGGGCGGCGCGGTCATAGACCGGCGGGCGGCCCATGTTGAGCTGCTTCTTGCGCTTCAGGTCGAGCTCGGTCGGGGTCTCGAAGCATTCATAGAACCGACCCTTCTCGCGCAAGTCGTCTGCCGCCGCCGCATAGCGGTCGAGCCGTGCGCTCTGTGTTTCGACCCGATTCCAGGTCAACCCGAGCCATTCAAGGTCTTCCTTGATCGCGTCCGCATATTCCTGTTTCGACCGCTCCGGGTCGGTGTCGTCCAGCCTGAGGATGAAGGTGCCGCCTTGCTTGCGCGCGATCAGCCAGTTGAAGAGCGCCGTGCGCAGGTTGCCCACATGCAGGTATCCGGTGGGCGAAGGGGCGAAGCGGGTCGTGGTCATCATGGTTCTCCTGTCCCGCGCCCTCTTCCACAGGGCGGCGATCTTGTCCATACCGGGGGCATGAAAACACCCCACGGCACCACTTCCTGGGCCGATGCGACCGCTCCCGACGCCGAGGAGATCGCCGCGCTTGCCGAAGCGGTCCGCGCCGGGTTGCCATCGCCCTTCGACGCCCATGCCCGCTCGGTCCTGCTCCGGGTGGAGGAATATGCTTCGGACGACATCCTCGACGAGATGGGGCTCGAAGACCCGTTCCAGCTCACCGGCCTCTATGACGGCACGCCGCTCACCCAACGGCTCGCCACCGACCCCCCGCAGGACCCGGACATCATCTGGCTCTTCCGGCGGGCCATCCTCGACGAATGGATCGCCCGCGGCGATGTCTCGCTCGGCGATCTCGTGGCCAACGTGGTCGTGCATGAATTCGCACATCATTTTGGCTGGTCGGATGCCGACATCGCGCGCATCGATCGGTGGTGGGAATAGGTCTGCACCGGCGCACGGGAACTGTGCGCGGTTCAGCCGACTGAATTCTCCCGGAAAGTGAGCCGACAGACGTTCTGCGACGTAGACATAGGACAAGATCCAACCGGAGGAGTTTCTGAAATGTCCGTGTCATTCACTCGTCGAGCCGCTCTCCTGAGCGCCGCCGCCACCCCCGTAACCCTCGTCGCCCCGCTCTCCGCGCGTGCCCAGGACGCGGTGTCTGCCCCAGCGCCGGCACCCCGCGCCCGCGGTTTTCGTGTCGGCGAGCTGGAGGTGACCGCGCTGCTGGCCGGAACGGCGCCGCGCGAGGAGCCGCACAAGATCTTCGGCCTCAACGTTCCTGCCGAGGATTTCGCCAGGGTCAGCGCGGAGAACTTTATCGGCACCGAGTCTGCTCAGTTCTATTTCACGCCGACTCTGGTGAAGGCCGGCGGAAACGTAATCCTGTTCGACACCGGCCTGAACGCCGCCGACACGACTGCCGCGCTCTCCGAGGCCGGGCTCGCCCCCGAGGAAATCACCCACGTCGTGCTGACGCATATGCATGGTGATCACATCGGCGGACTGATGACGGACGGCGCGCCGACCTTCGCCAATGCCGTCTATGTCACTGGCCAGGTTGAGTACGACCATTGGGCCGCGGCAGGCAACGAGCGCTTCGACGCCAATGTCAGACCCCTCGCCGAGAAGATGAGCTTCCTGGGTGACGGCGACAGCGTCGCGCCGGGCATCACCGCTGTGAACGCCTTCGGCCACACGCCGGGCCACATGGCCTACATGCTCGACAGTGGCGGCAGCCAGCTCCTGCTCACCGCCGACATGGCCAACCACTATGTCTGGTCGCTCGGCTATCCCGACTGGGAGGTCCGCTTCGACGCCGACAAGGCGGCGGCGGCTGCCACGCGCCGCCGGCTTCTCGGCATGCTTGCCGCCGAGCGGATGCCGATGATCGGCTACCACATGCCCTTCCCCGCCGCGGGCTTCGTCGAATCGCGCGGCGACGGCTTTCGTTACGTCCCTGTGAGCTACCAGTTGACATAGCCACACCCCCGAGACGATCGCCTCTCAGAGCCGGATCCGCCAAAACGGCGGTTCCGGCGTATCTTTTTTCGGGAACTTCTGCAAAGGTTGCATGGCTGTCCTTCCGGCAATGCGCCCTGCGCTGATATTCCACGCCCAAGACGGTTGCAAAAGCGGTGTGGATGCTGTGTGTGGGCGCAAACATCGGCAATCGAGGTATCGTCCCGTGCACGACATTCTCACGATCACCCTCAATCCCGCCCTCGACATGAACACGGAAGCCGAAAAGGTCATTCCGGATGTGAAGCTGCGCTGCACCGAGCCGATGGTGGATCCAGGCGGCGGCGGCATCAATGTGGCACGCGCCATCAACCACATGGGCGGCAATGCCTCTGCGATCGTCGCCATCGGCGGCCATAACGGCAACCGGCTGCTGGAGCTGCTGATGGCCGAGGGAATTGCCACCATGCCGATCCCGTCGCCGGGCGAGACTCGCGCCAGCGTCGTGGTGAATTGCAAGACGACCGGCCAGCAATACCGTTTCATGCTGCCTGGCCCGCCCTGGCGGGACGAGCACGTGCAGAAGGCGATCCAGACCACCGCAGCCCATACGCCGAAGGACGGGCTGGTGATCTTCTCGGGTAGCCAGCCGCCGGGCGTGCCGCTGGATTTCGAAGAATCGCTCTCCGAAGCCATCCGCGGTGCCGGTGCGCGGCTCATCGTCGACACGTCTGGCGCGGCGCTGCGCCAGATCGTCGAGGATCACAAGTCCCCGCCCTTCCTTTTGCGCGCGGATGACGAGGAGGCCGAGGGGCTGGCGGGGCAAAAGCTCGAGACACCCGCCGACACCGCCGCCTTCGCATGCTCGCTGATCGAACAGGGCGTGGCGGAAAACATCATCTTTGCCCGGGGCGCCGAAGGTTCGGTGCTGACAACGCCCGAGGGGTCCTGGCTGGCCACGGCCGCCAAGGTGAAAGTCGTCTCCAAGGTCGGTGCAGGCGACAGCTACGTGGGTGGACTGACCCTCAGCCTCGCGCGCGGCAGCACGATCCAGGAGGCTGCCCGCTGGGGCGCGGCGGCGGCATCGGCAGCCGTGACAACCGTGGCCACCGAACTCTGCCGGGGAGAGGACGTCGAGCGTCTGCTGCCCGAATGCAAGCTGATCCAGCTCTGAGGCCGGCCCGATGGGCGTCACGATCTGGCACAACCCGGCCTGCAGCAAGTCGCGCGACGTGCTGCGGGTCATCGAGGCCGCCGGCTACGAGCCGGAGATCATCCACTACATGAAGGTTGGCTGGAAGCGCGAGCCGCTGGCAGCGCTGATTGCCGAGGCCGGGCACAGTCCGCGAAGCATCCTGCGCCACGAGCGCGGCCCGGCGCGCGAGCTGGGCCTGCTCGAAGAGGGCGTGACCGACGATCAGATTCTCGACGCGATGGTCGCTCACCCGGTTCTGGTCGAACGCCCGATCGTGCGCGGCGACAAGGGCACGGCGCTCTGCCGTCCGGTCGGCACTGTCCTCGACCTGCTCGAGCACTGGCCGGAGGGGCCGTTCCTGCGCAACAACGGCAAGATGTTGATCGACGCCCAAGGCGTGCCGGTTCCCGGAGTCTGAACGAAGGCCCTGATAGCCCTGCGGCCAGAGTGGGATCAGGTACCGTGCCATCGCTCGGTCATGGCACCAAACCGACTGCGCTTATGTCGCCTTCCCGTCCGGGATGGCAACCGCCGGAGGCTCACCCTTCGAACCGGTCGCGCCAGCGATTGACGATCGGGTAGCGGCGGTCCAGCCAGAACGCGCGTCGGGTGAGTCGCGCGCCGGGCGCCGACTGGAATCGCTTGTATTCGGACATGTAGAGCAGCTGCTCGACCTTGCGGACCTGCTCGATGTCGAAGCCTTCGTCGGCGATCTCGCCGATGCTCGCCTCCTCGTCGACCAGCATCTCCAGGATCCGGTCGAGAACCGGATAGGGCGGCAGCGAATCCTCGTCCTTCTGGTCTTCCCGCAGCTCCGCCGAAGGGGGTTTCTCGATTACCCGCGGCGGAATGACCTCGCCTTCCGGCCCCTTCATCCAGGGGCGGTGATTGGCGTTGCGCCAGCGGCAAGTTTCGAAGACCCGCATCTTGTAAAGATCCTTGATCGGGTTGTAGCCGCCGGCCATGTCGCCGTAGATCGTGGCATACCCCACCGCAACCTCGGACTTGTTGCCGGTGGTCAGAAGCATCTCGCCGAACTTGTTGGAGAGCGCCATCAGCAGCAGGCCGCGGAGGCGGGACTGGATGTTTTCCTCGGTGATGTCCGGCTCGGCACCCTCGAACAGCGGCGCGAGCGCCTCGGTGACGGCGGCGCGAGGGCCGGAGATCGGCAGCGTGTCGAGCCGGCAGCCGAGCGCCGTCGCCACCCCGGCCGCGTCCTCGAGCGAGTCGGGCGAGGTGTATTCGGACGGCAGCATCACGCAGCGCACGTTCTCGGGACCGATGGCGTCGGCGGCAATGACGGCCACCAGCGCGGAATCAACGCCGCCCGAGAGACCGAGCAGCACCTTGGCGAATCCGGTCTTGCGCAGGTAGTCCCGCAACGCCTCCACCATGACGCGGTAATCCTGCTCCCAGTCGTCGGGCACATGCGCCATCTCGCCGGGTTCGGCCAGCCATCCTCCCTCGTCCTCGACGAAATCGACATGCGCGATGGCCTCGTCGAAGAGCGGCATCTGCATCACCAGCTGCCCATGCGGGTTCAGCACGAAGGAACCGCCGTCGAAAACCTGGTCGTCCTGCCCGCCGGCCATGTTGAGATAGACCAGCGGCAGGCCGGTCTCGACCACGCGGGACACCATATGCGTCAGCCGCATCTCCCGCTTTCCGCGGAAATAGGGTGAGCCGTTCGGCACCAGCAGCAGATCGGCGCCGGTCTCGGCCAGGGTCTCGCAGACATCGGGATGCCAGGCATCCTCGCAGATCGGGACGCCGAGGCGGAGCGGGCCAATGCCGGTCGGCCCGTTGATCTCGCCACTGGAGAAGTGGCGCATCTCGTCGAAGACGTTGAAATTCGGCAGGTGGTGCTTGACGACCAGCGCGGCGAGCTTCCCGCCACGGAGCATGGCGTAGGTGTTGAAGAGCTCTGCGCCCTCGAACCAGGGCAGACCGATCCCGAGCGCCGGACCGTCGGCGCAATCAGCGGCGAGCTGTTCCATCACACGCTGGCAGTCGGCTACGAAGGCCGGCTTCATCACGAGGTCCTGGCACTGGTATCCGGCAAGGAACATCTCCGGCAGCGCCACCATGTCGGCCCCCGCCGCGCGCCCCGCCTCCCAGGCTTTCCTCGCCTTTTCGGCATTGCCGCGCAGGTCGCCCACGGTCGGGTTCAACTGTGCCAGCGTCAGGCGGAAACGGGTCATGGGCGGGCTCCTTGACGGCACCCCGGGGAGCGGGGCCGCGGCCGTCTTATCAGAACGGACGGCGCATGGAAGCGCCGAGCGCCCCCGTTCACGGCAAAAGGCGTTGCTCCTCATGGGGGCTGGAAGTAGGGTTTCCTCCCGAACGACCGGGGCAGAATACTCGGTCGCACGAGCGGAGCAGACATGACCCGACAGGCGAAATCCATTCTGACGGCCGCAGCGCTGGCGTTTCTCGCCGCCGGCCAGGCGGTGGCACAGACGGCCCCGATCCAGACAAAGCAATACGAGAATGGCGGCGTCTACGAGGGCACGTTCAAGAACGGGCTGCAACATGGCAAGGGCAGCTACCGGCTTCCCAACGGCTACGAATATGTCGGCGACTGGGTCGAGGGAGAGATCCTCGGACGAGGCGTGGCGCGGTTTCCGGACGGATCGGTCTATGAGGGCAGCTTTGCCCGCGGCAAGCCGCACGGCTTCGGCAAGATCACCTTCGCGGACGGCTCGACCTACGAAGGCGAATGGGTCGAGAACGAGATGACCGGACAGGGGATCGCCCAATATGCCAATGGCGTGCGCTACGAGGGTGGCTTCCTGAGCGCGCTGCACGACGGACAGGGAACACTGACCGGGCCAGACGGCTACCGTTACGAGGGCCAGTGGGTGGCCGGGGTCAAGGAAGGCAAGGGCAAGATCACCTACCCGGACGGAACGGTCTATGACGGCAACATGAGCCGTGGGCAGCGCTCCGGCCAGGGGACGCTCGTCAAGCCGGACGGCTTTACCTATGACGGCGCCTGGAAGGGCGGCCAGATCAACGGACTGGGCAAGCTCACCCAGCCGTCTGGCGAGGTCTATGAAGGGCTTCTCGTCAACGGCCGCCGGCATGGCCACGGCAAGGCGACCTACCCCAACGGCGATGTCTACGAGGGCGCCTTTGTCGACGACAAGCGCGAGGGCGAGGGCACGTTCACCGGCGCGGATGGCTTCGTCTACGAGGGCGAGTGGGTCGATGGGCGCATGGAGGGAGAGGGCAAGGTCACCTATCCCGACGGCTCGGTCTATATCGGCGAGGTTCAGGACAACATGGCCCATGGCACGGGCAAGATCACCTATCCGAACGGCAACACCTATGACGGCGACTGGGTCGAGAACGTCATGGACGGCGAGGGTGTCGCGACCTATTCGGACGGCGCGGTCTATCGCGGCGGGTTCAAGGACGCGAAATACGACGGCCAGGGAACGATGACCTATCCCGACGGCTATCGCTACGAAGGCGAATGGGCGGGCGGCCTGCGCAACGGCGACGGCAAGGCCAGCTATACCGACGGGTCGACCTATATCGGCGGCTTCAAGGACGGCCAGCGCAGCGGCCAGGGCACGCTCTCCACGCCGGCTGGCTTCAGCTATACCGGCGAATGGGCGGCCGGCGAGATCGACGGGATGGGCGTTGCGACTTATGTCAACGGCGACATCTACGAAGGCATGTTCCGCAAGGGCGTGCCGCAGGGCGAGGGCGTGATGCGATACGCCAGCGGCGAGGAGAAGGCGGGGCGGTGGGACGAGGGCCAACTCGTTGAGGAAACCCCGCCCGAACCGGAGCCCGAACCCGATGCGGAGGCCGGCGCGGAGCCGGCAACCGAGGCGGAGAGCGCCCCGGCAGAATAGCCCCGCCGTCGAACCCGGTGAGGCGGACAGGCGGAGGAATGCCTATCGGCGAGTCATTGACCCTTCCACACCGAACGGGCCACGACTATAAGTCGCTCGTCTCGCGGCTGGGGAGTCGATGGGACTTGCAGGCTTTGGCGAACCAAGAAAGAGCAGGACGGATATGGCGTTGTTTGGTGGATTGTTCTCCTCCGACATGGCAATCGACCTCGGGACGGCGAACACGCTTGTCTACGTGAAGGGCCGGGGTGTGATTCTCAACGAGCCCTCCGTCGTTGCCTACCACACCAAGAATGGCCGCAAGGAAGTGCTGGCCGTGGGCGAGGATGCCAAGATGATGCTGGGGCGCACCCCGGGCAGCATTCAGGCCATCCGGCCGATGCGCGAAGGCGTGATCGCCGATTTCGACACCGCGGAAGAGATGATCAAGCATTTCATCCGCAAGGTGCACAAGCGCACGACCTTTACCAAGCCGAAGATCATCGTCTGCGTGCCGCATGGCGCGACGCCGGTGGAGAAGCGAGCGATTCGCCAGTCGGTGCTGTCGGCGGGGGCGCGGCGCGCCGGCCTGATCGCCGAACCGATCGCCGCGGCGATCGGCGCCGGAATGCCGATCACCGACCCCACGGGCTCGATGGTGGTCGATATCGGCGGCGGCACGACCGAGGTTGCCGTGCTGTCGCTGGGCGACATCGTCTATGCCCGCTCGGTGCGGATTGGCGGCGACCGGATGGACGATGCCATCGTCTCCTACCTGCGCCGCCAACAGAACATCCTTGTGGGCGATTCGACCGCCGAGAGGGTCAAGACCTCCATCGGCACGGCGCGGATGCCCGACGACGGGCGCGGCGCCTCGATGCAGATCCGCGGTCGTGACCTTTTGAACGGCGTGCCGAAGGAAACCGAGATCAACCAGGCGCAGGTGGCCGAGGCGCTCAGTGAGCCGGTGCAGGCGATCTGCGAGGCGGTGATGACCGCGCTCGAAGCCACCCCGCCGGACCTGGCTGCCGACATCGTCGACCGTGGCGTCATGCTGACCGGCGGCGGCGCGCTGCTGGGCGAGCTGGACCTGGCGCTTCGGGAACAGACGGGCCTCGCCATCTCGGTCGCCGACGAGGCGCTGAGCTGCGTCGCCCTCGGCACCGGCAAGGCTCTGGAGTATGAAAAACAGCTCCGGCATGCGATAGATTACGAGAGCTGATCCGGTTCCCGGCCCCTGACCCCGGCCGGCCGGCTGGCAGGAGCAAGGCCGCTTGGCACAGAGAAGCAACCATTCAGACCTGGACTATGTCCGCCCCGTTCGCCGGATCCTGGTCGGCGGGCTGGTGCTCTTCTGTCTTGCCGTCTTCCTGATCTGGCGGATCGACAGCCCTCGGGTCGAGCGTTTCCGTGCCAATCTCATCGACCGTGTGGTGCCGAGCTTCGAGTGGGCGTCGGTGCCCCTCACGCATTTCGCCGGCATGATCGAGAACTTCCAGTCCTACCAGCGGATCTACCAGCAGAACCAGGATCTGCGCCGCGAGTTGCAGCAGATGAAGGCCTGGAAGGAGGCCGCTGTGCAACTCGAGCAGCAGAACGCCAAGCTTCTCGCGCTCAACAATGTGCGGCTCGACCCCAAGCTCACCTCCGTCTCCGGCGTGGTGATCGCCGATTCCGGCTCGCCCTTCCGCCAGTCGCTGCTGCTGAATGTCGGCCGGCGCGACGGGATCATGGACGGCTGGGCCGTGATGGACGGGCTCGGCCTCGTTGGCCGGATCTCGGGCGTGGGAGAGAACACCGCGCGGGTGATCCTTCTGACCGATGCCGCGAGCCGTCTGCCCGTCACCATCCAGCCATCCGGACAACGCGCCATCCTCGCGGGGGACAACACCGCCGCCCCCGTTCTCGACTTCGTCGAGGATCTCGATGCGCTTAAGCCGGGCGACAGCGTGGTCAGCTCCGGTGACGGCGGTCTCTTCCCGGCGGGGATGGTGGTCGGCCAGCTCGCGCTCGGGCCGGACGGGCGTTTCCGGGTCTGGCTCGCGGCCGACTACCAACGGCTTGAGTTCCTGCGCGTGCTGCGCAGCCACGAGGGCGAGGTGATCGGCGAGGCCGGCGGCCTGATCGTGCCACCGCAACCCGCGCTCGATCCCGAGACATCCGCCACCGTGGAAGCGGGCGGCGAGACGCAGCCCGAGGCCGAAGCGGGGGACGGCTGATCGCATTGCGGGTTCGTGAGGGTTCGTCGGGCGCCTGATCCCCAAGCTCGACAAAGCCACCCGCGCGCAACCGCGGCAGGACGCGCCAGGATCCCTTCGACCCAAGGGGGACTGCGCCCCTCAGGACCTCGAAACGGCAGTTTCACGCTTCAAACGGAGCACCGACCCGAAAAGCGGGAGATATCCCGATCTCATCCGCACTCGGCTGCCAGGACATTTTTCTTCACCGCGACGAAGCTGTCCGGCGTCACCGAGATCGAATCGATCCCGGCGGCGACCAGCAGCCGGGCGAAGCCCGGATCGTTGCTCGGCGCCTGACCGCAGAGGCCGATCTTGGCCCCTGCCGCCCGCGCCTTGGCGATCACCGTCTCGATCATCCAGAGCACCGCCGGGTCGCGTTCCCGGAAGAGATAGGCGAGGCCCTCGCTGTCGCGGTCGATCCCGAGGGTGAGCTGGGTGAGGTCGTTGGAGCCGATGGAGAAGCCGTCGAAGCGCTTGGCGAATTCCTCCGCCATGATGACGTTCGAGGGGATCTCGCACATCACATAGACCTCGAGGCCGTTCTCGCCCCGGACGAGCCCGTTCTCGGCGATCACTTCGAGCACCCGGTCGGCCTCCTCCGGCGAGCGGCAGAAGGGGATCATGACCACCACATTGTCGAAGCCCATCTCCTCGCGCAGCTTCTTGATTGCGAGGCATTCCAGCGCGAAGCCGTCGCGATACTTGTCGGAATAGTAGCGCGACGCGCCGCGGAACCCGATCATCGGGTTTTCCTCCGCGGGTTCGAACTGCGCGCCGCCGAGCAGCGCTGCATATTCGTTCGTCTTGAAGTCACTCATCCGGACGATGCAGGGGTTCGGATACCAGGGCGCGGCGATCGAGGAGAGACCCATGGCGAGCTTCTCGATGAAGAAGTCCTTCCGCTCGTCATAACCGCGCGTGAGGTCGTCTATGGCCGCCTTGTCCTCGTCCGACTTGAGCTCGTCGTAGCGGGTCAATGCCAGCGGGTGCACCTTGATCTCGTTGCTGACGACGAATTCCATTCGAGCGAGGCCAACGCCGTCCGTCGGCAGCCGCCACCAGCGCATCGCCGCGCCGGGGTTGGCGAGGTTCAGCATCACCTTGGTGCGGGTGGCGGGCACCTCGTCGAGCACGGTCTCCTCGACCGCGATTTCGGCGGCACCTGAATAGACAGTGCCGCGGTCGCCCTCGGCACAGTTCACCGTCACCATCTGGCCGTCGTGCAGCACGTGAGTGGCGACACCAGTGCCGACGATCGCCGGCAGGCCGAGCTCGCGGCTGACGATGGCGGCATGCGAGGTGCGCCCGCCGTGGTCGGTGATGATGGCGCTGGCGCGCTTCATGATCGGCACCCAGTCGGGGTCGGTGATCCCGGTGACAAGGATTGCGCCGTCGACGAAGCGGCCGATATCGGCAGCCGAGTGGATCAGACACACCTCGCCCGAGGCGACCGACATGCCGACGCTCAGACCCTCAAGCAGCTTCTCGCCCGCCTTCTTCATGCTGTAGGTCTTGAACGTCGCGCTGCCCTTGCGGGACTGGACCGTCTCGGGGCGGGCCTGAACGATGTAGAGATCGCCCGTCCCGCCATCGCGGGCCCATTCCATATCCATCGCCTGACCATAGTGATCCTCGATGGTGCAGGCCATGCGCGCGAGTTCCACGATCTCGGCATCGGAAAGGACGAAATGTCCCCGCTCCTTCACCGACGTGGCCACGTTGCGGGTTTTCTGCCCGCCGCCCCGGCCGTAGATCATCTTGATCTCCTTGGCGCCGAGCGACTTCTTCAGGATCGGCGAGATGCCGGCGCGGCCGAGGAATGGCTTGTAGACCTGGTATTCATCCGGATCGACCGCGCCCTGGACCACGTTCTCTCCCAGCCCCCAGGCAGCATTGATCAGCACCACCTTGTCGAAGCCCGACTCGGTGTCGATCGAGAACATCACGCCGGAGCCGCCGGTGTCGGACCGCACCATGAGCTGCACGCCGATCGAGAGCGCAACCGCGAGGTGGTCGAAGCCCTTGATCGCGCGGTAGGAGATCGCCCGGTCAGTGAAGAGCGAGGCGAAGCAATGCCGGCAGGCACGCAGCAACTCCTCTTCGCCGCGGACGTTCAGGAAGGTTTCCTGCTGGCCGGCGAAGCTGGCATCAGGCAGGTCCTCGGCAGTGGCACTGGAGCGCACCGCAACCGAGGCGTCCGCGACCCCCGCGCGCTCGCCAAGCGCCCGGTAGGCGGCGCGGATCTCCGCCTCTATATCCTCCGGCCAGCGGCCCGCGCGAATCTCGGCACGGATGCTCTTGCCGGCTTCCTGCAAGGTCATGCGTTCACGCTGGAGATCGTCGAGGCGCTCGGAGAGGACCTCCGTGAGCTCGTTCTCCCGAATGAACCGGCGGAAAGCGTGGGAAGTTGTGGCGAAGCCGGGCGGAACTCGGATGCCCGCGGCCCCGAGATTGCGGACCATCTCGCCCAGCGAGGCGTTCTTGCCGCCGACGCGCGCAACGTCGTCGCGGCCCAAGTCTTCTAACCAGATGAGATTTTCGGTGTTCGCGGTCATCGTCCTTCCCTCCCGAAGATCGACGCGGAAATGGCGGATATACTATATCACCAAGGGACCGATACCGCGTTGATCGTTGTCATGTTCCAAGGGCGTCTGGCGCTTGGACCGGACTCCGGCCGGACGGCGGCATGATGCGTTATTCTGGGGTCTACGGGATCCTGGCAGCGCTCGCGTTTCGAACCCTGGATGGGCCGGACATGGGCTTGAACAGGCCTCGGATACGGGCCCCTGCCAGATTGAATCCGGTACAGCGTTGACGTGTGTCATGGCGGAAAATCGTCGTTCCTGAGACAATGCCGAGCGGGAGGAATCCGACATGCCTTCGACGATCCGGAAAGAGTCCGGACGGACTCGGAGTGCGTCTCTGCCAGACCCGGACAAGACGCGAAAATCATTTACCTGGAAAGATGCGGAGAGACTGCTCGACAGCCTGCCCGGGGGCGGGCTGAACATTGCCTTTGAGGCTGTGGACCGCCACGTGAGGGCCGGTTACGGCGGGCAGACCGCGATCCGCTGGCTCGGCAAGGGCGACGCACGCGAGGAGATCACCTATGCCGATCTCGCTGCCCGCACCTCCCGTTTCGCGAACCTGCTCATGGCGCATGGGCTTGAGCGAGGCGACAGCGTCTTCGCCCTGATGGGGCGGGTGCCGGACCTCTATGTCGCGGCGCTCGGCACGCTGAAGGCCGGGCTGGTTTTCACGCCGCTCTTCTCCGCCTTCGGGCCCGAGCCCATCCGCACCCGCATGGAGATCGGCGCGGCGAAGGTTCTGGTGACCACCGAGGCGCTCTACCGACGCAAGATCGCCGCCTGGCGCGACGAGATCGCGACGCTGAAGCTCGTGCTGATCGTCGGCGAGGCGGCGCCCGAAGGCTGCGTCGTCCTAGGCCCGGCGATGGCGGCGGCGAGCCCCGAATTCGAGGTCGCGCAGACGCAGCCCGAGGACCGGGCGCTGATCCATTTCACCTCCGGCACCACCGGCAAGCCCAAGGGCGCGGTGCATGTCCACGAAGCGGTGGTCTACCACGCCATCTCCGGCCGCTACGCGCTCGAACTGGTGCCCGGTCGTGTCTACTGGTGCACCGCCGACCCGGGCTGGGTCACCGGCACCTCCTACGGAATCATCTCGCCGCTGGTGAACCGGGTGACGATGATCGTCGATGAGGCCGAATTCGACCTTGAGCGCTGGTACGAGACGATTAAGCGCGAGAAGGTCGAGGTGTGGTATTCGGCGCCGACTGCGATCCGGATGATGATGCGCGCGGGCGCGGAGGCAGCGGCACCCTATGATTTCTCGAGCCTGCGCTTCCTCGCCAGCGTCGGCGAGCCGCTGAACCCCGAGGCGGTCGTGTGGTCGAACAAGGTGTTCGGCATGCCCTTCCACGACAACTGGTGGCAGACCGAGACGGGCGGCATCATGATCGCCAACCTCGCCGCCGAGGACGTGCATCCCGGCTCGATGGGCAAACCTATGCCCGGCATCACCGCCGGCATCCTCAAGCGCACCGAAAGCGGCGTCGAGGAGCTCGACACCGGGCAGATCGGCGAACTGGCGCTGAGGCCCGGCTGGCCGTCGATGATGCGGACCTACCTTCACGAGCAGGCCCGCTACGAGAAGTGCTTCGTCGGCGGCTGGTATCTCACCGGCGACCTCGCGATGCGCGACCCCGGCGGTCGCTTCTGGTTCGTCGGCCGCGCCGACGACCTGATCAAGACTTCTGGCCACCTCGTCGGCCCATTCGAAGTCGAGAGCGCGCTGATCGAGCATGAAGCGGTGGCCGAGGCCGGCGTGATCGGCGTGCCGGACGAGACGGCGGGCGAGGTCATCAAAGCCTATGTCACCCTGACGCCGGGCTTCGAACCATGCGAGGAGCTCGAACGCGCCATCCGGGGCCACACCCGCAAGACGCTCGGCCCGGCCGTGGCGCCGCGGGAGATCGTCTTCCGAAACACCCTGCCCAAGACCCGGTCGGGCAAGATCATGCGTCGCCTGCTGAAAGCGCGCGAACTGGGCCTGCCCGAGGGGGACATTTCAACCCTGGAAAGTGACGAGACATGACTGCGATGGATAAACCGCACCTGACGCGCGACCACGTGCTCGCGCTCCTCAGGGACATGATCCGGATCCGGAAGTTCGAGGACAAATGCGCCGAGCTCTACAGCCAGGAGAAGATCCGCGGCTTCCTGCATCTCTATGACGGCGAGGAGGCGATTGCCGCCGGGGTGATCCCGGTTCTCGGTCCGACGGACAAGGTCGTCGCCACTTATCGCGAGCACGGCCAGGCGCTCGCCCGCGGGGTACCGATGAACGCCGTGATGGCGGAAATGTTCGGCAAGGCTGCCGGGTCCTCGGGGGGGCGCGGCGGCTCGATGCACATCTTCGACGCGGCGACCAATTTCTACGGCGGCAACGCCATCGTCGGCGGTGGCCTGCCGCTGGCGGTCGGCATCGCGCTCGCGGACCACCTGCGCGGCGAGACTCATGTCACCGCCTGCTTCTTCGGCGACGGCGCGGTGGCCGAGGGCGAGTTCCACGAATCGATGAACCTCGCCGCGCTCTGGGGCCTGCCGGTGCTGTTTGTCTGCGAGAACAACGGCTACGCCATGGGCACGGCGCTCGACCGATACGAGTCGGAGACCGACATCCACCTGAAGGCGGCCTCCTACAAGATCGAGGCCCGCGTCGTCGACGGCATGGACGTGGTCGCCGTGGAGGCCGCGGCGCGGGCGGCGATCCGGCATATCCGCTCTGCCGGAGGGCCGGTCTTCCTCGAATGCCGCACCTACCGCTTCCGGCCGCATTCGATGTTCGACGCGCAGCTCTACCGGACCAAGGAGGAGGTCGAGACCTGGCGCGGGCGCGGCCCGATCGTCCTGTTCCAGACCTGGCTGCTGGAGAACTGCCTGCTCCACGAGGAAGACATCGCCTGTATCGAGGCTGAGGCCGATGCCGAGATTGCAGAGGCTGTGACCTTTGCCGAGGCGGCCGATTGGGAGCCCGAGGCCGACCTCATGAAGCACACGATGGACGAGCCGCGTCCCGATCCGGTGCCGGCGTCACCTTCGGGCGAGACGGTGGAGATGACCTATCGCGAGGCGGTCAAGCAGGGCATCCGCGATGCGCTTACGCGCGACGAGCGGGTGTTCCTGATGGGCGAGGATGTCGGCGCCTATGGCGGCTGCTATGCCGTCTCCAAGGGGTTGATGGCGGAGTTCGGCGAGGAACGGATCCGCGACACGCCGCTCTCCGAATCGGGCTTCACCGGCGCCGGCATCGGCGCGGCGGCCAATGGCATGCGGCCCATCGTCGAGGTGATGACGGTGAACTTCTCGCTGCTGGCGCTGGACCAGATCCTCAACACCGCCGCCACGATCCGTCACATGTCGGGCGGAGCCTTCGGCGTGCCGGTGGTGATCCGGATGGCGACCGGCGCGGGGAAACAGCTCGCGGCGCAGCATTCGCATTCGCTAGAGGGCTGGTTCGCCCACATCCCGGGGCTGAAAGTGCTGGCGCCGGCAACGCTCGAGGATGCGCGTGGCATGCTCTGGACGGCGCTCGAGGACCCGGACCCGGTGCTGATCTTCGAGAATGTCATGCTCTACAACCTGACCGGTGAGATCGACACCAATGCCGGGCCGGTCGACATCTCGAAGGCGGCGATCCGGCGCAAGGGCGATGACGTGACGCTCATTACCTATGGCGGCTCGCTCTACAAGGTGCTGGAAGCGGCCGAGGAACTGGCGGCTGACGGCATCTCGGCCGAGGTGATCGACCTGCGCGTGCTGCGCCCGCTCGACGACGCGACGATCATGGACTCGGTCGGCCGCACTCGCCGGGCGGTGATCGTCGACGAGGGCTGGAAATCCGGCTCGCTCTCCGCCGAGATCGCGGCGCGGATCCACGAACAGGTCTTCTGGCAGATGGACGCACCGGTCGCACGGGTCTGCTCGGCCGAAGTGCCGATCCCCTACCCGGCCCATCTCGAACAGGCGGCCATCCCGCAAGTCGCAAAGATCGTCGCGGCGGCGAAGGCCGCGCTTGGACGGAGCTGAGCCATGGGGATATTCCAGATGCCCTCGCTGGGCGCGGACATGGAAGCCGGAACGCTGGTCGAATGGATGGTGAAGCCCGGAGATACGGTCCATCGCGGTGACATCGTCGCCGTGGTCGAGACCCAGAAGGGCGCCATCGAGATCGAGATCTTCGAGGACGGGATCGTTGAGTCGCTGGACGCGGCGCTTGGCGCCAAGCTGCCTGTCGGCGCGCCTCTGGCGACGATCCTGGCCGAGGGGGCGGCGCCCCCGTCTGCTCCGGGGGCGCCAGTTTCCAAACCCGTCGAGACGACGCAGGCCGAAAAACCCGCGCCCGAGGCGACGATGCCGGCCACGCCTCCCAAGGCCGGGCCAGTTGAGCCCGGCGCTACCGGCGTCGCCGCTTCACCTGCGGCGCGGCACCTTGCGGCAGAGCGCGGGATTAACCTTGCCTCCGTCCGCGGAAGCGGCCCGGGCGGGGCGGTGGTCCTGACCGATGTCGAGGCCGCCGCCTCGACGACGCCCGCGTCGAAACCCTCGAAGACGGCAGAGGCGATTGCGGAGATGCGCAAGGCCATCGCCGCAGCGATGCAGCGCTCCAAGCGTGAGATCCCGCATTTCCAGCTCAGTCAGGTGATCGACGTCGAGGCCGCGAGCGCCTGGCTCGCTACCCGCAACGCCGAACTGCCACCTGCCAACCGCATCCTGCTCGGTGCGCTCTTCATGAAGGCCGCCGCCCTCGCCGCTGCGAAGGTGCAAGAGATGAACGGTCATTACCGCGAGGACAGGTTCGAACCTGCAGCGCAAGTAAATCTCGGCGTCGCCGTGGCGCTCAGGGGCGGCGGCCTGATCGCGCCGGCGATAACGGAAGCGGACACGCTCGCTCTCTCCGAGATGATGGCTGCGATGAAGGACCTCGTGGCGCGGGCCCGCGCGATGCGGTTGCGCTCCTCCGAACTGACCAGCGGCACGCTCACTGTCTCGGCCCTTGGCGAGAAAGGGGCGGATTCGATGACCGGCATCATCTTCCCGCCGCAGGTGGCGCTGTTGGCCGTCGGCGCGCCGAAGCGGCGGCCCTGGATTGTCGGCGAGTCCGTCATGCCGCGCCTCGTCGCGACATTCACGCTCTCGGCGGACCATCGGGTTAGCGACGGACGTCAGGCCAACCGCTTCCTCGCTGAGATAGACAGGCTTCTTCAAACACCGGAGGCGCTATGACCGAGCAAGATTTCCGCGCGGCCTTTGTCGAGGAACTCATCAAGATCGCGCCCGATCTCGAACCGGACGAGATCGGCGATAACGACCATATCCAGGACGATCTCGACCTCGATTCGATGGACGTCCTGAACCTCGTCGCGGCGCTGCACGCCCGGTTCGGGCTGAACATCCCGGAGGCCGATTACGTCCGGATCGCGACCCCAGCCCTGGCATCGGCCTATCTGGCGGCTGAACTGGCGGCCTGATCGGGTCGGCCTATCCGCTGACTCCGAGTATGACGTCTACTGCCGCGCCAATGCCCTCGACGACGCAGGTCGGCCGGGGGGCGAAGCGGTTCTCGTCGCCGTCCCGGTATTTTCCGCTGCGCACAAGGATGCCCTGGCCGAGCCCGGCCGCGAGAGCACCGGCCACGTCGCTCTCGGCGTCGTCTCCTACCATCGCAACCCGGTCGGGGCGGCAGCCAAAGCTCTCGACGCCGGCACGGAAGAATGCCGGCGCGGGCTTGCCTAGAAGATGCGGCGAGACTCCGCTGGAATGCTCCAGCGCCTTCACGAAGGCCCCTGCATCGAGGCTCAGCTTCCCGTCCTCGTCGCGAAAGACGCGGTTGGCGGCCAGCGCCAGGAAGGGCGCGCCAGCCTCGATCTCTCGGAAGGCCGCGTTCAAGCGTTCATAGGTGAAGCTGCGGCCGGCATCGCCGACGATCACGGCAACCGGGCCGTCTTTGGCACAGTCTGCGAAATCCTCTTCCAGATCCGGGTGGACCAGCAGATGCGGCGCGTAGCCTTCCCGGTTGAGCCAGCCGCGTGCTGCCGCCGCGGGCGTCAGCACCTCGCCGTCGACAACATCGAACCCCAGCGCGGCGAGTCGCTCGAGCACACGGCGCTTTGGACGGCGGGTGGTGTTAGTGAGAAACCGGACCGGCAGCCCGGCCGCGCGCAGCCGCGCCACCGCCTCGACGGCGCCGGGCAAGGGGCGCTTGCCCTCGTGAAGCACGCCGGCGATGTCGAGAAGCACGCCATCTGTCATGCCAACCTCCTTTCGGTGCGGCTTGCCCCGATGACGCTCCTCTGCCCTTACCCTCGCAGGAACCGCGCCACGCTGACGCCCGCGTCGGTCAGGTCCGCGAGTCGGGCGATGGCATGTTCCGGAGCGAGGCCGGATCCGCGTGCGCCGGCCGCATCCATGGTGGCCAGCAGCCGGAGAAGGCGCTTCCGGTGCAGGCCGAAGCGCGCCTGGAGCGGGTCGGCGAGGATGCCCGCAAATGTCGTCACCAGCGACGCGCAGGCCGCGAGGGCGACGCCGAGGCCGATCACATGGAGAATCGGGAGTTCAGCCGGGAAGGCGGAATACCAGAGGTTGCCGATCCCGCGGCCGAGCGGAAACTCCGCGATGGCGGTCGACTGCGCCACGTAGTCGGAGACGAGCGGAGTCAGAGAGACGACGCCGGGCGTTGCATCATGGAAAAGCGCAAAACCGAGGGCGAGCAGGACCAGCGTGGTGAAGATCTCCGACACCGCCGTCCGCACGCTGGTGTAGTCGCGCAGCAACTGCCTCTGGCGGCCATCGAGGCCAGAGGCGTCCGTTGCGCGGGGCACCCAGAGCTCCGCCTCAATGTGCCGCTCCAGCCGGCGCGCCAACGCGGAATGGATGAAGATGGGGCGGTCGAGGAGCCATCGCCCGGCGCGGCGGAGGCCAATGAGAGCGAGTGCCATGGCCACCAGCCGTGTCAGCAGGAAGACCGGCGCAAGCGCGACGTTGAGCGGCGCGGCGAGCAGGTCCCTGCCAAGCGCCGCGCGGTGCAGCCTGAGCGATCCGCGCAGGCTGAAATGTCGCCTCACGAAGGCGTTCACTCTCTCCTGGTCGTTCCCGTTGCCCACCATCTCCAGTGCCCCTCCGGGCCACTCCCTGCCTGCTGTGCCGACTCGGTCAGCTTTCCAGCATTGTAACGATTTCCTCGGCGAGCGCGGCGATTTCCGCCGCCGCCGCGCCGCTCCGCTGCCGTTCGGTCACGCCGAATCCCTGCCCCAAGGCCTCGGCAAAGATCACCCGGTTCCCGAGCGCCGTGGCTGCCACGGGCGCGGCGAGCCCGTCCATCCCGGCCACGATCTCGCCCGCGAGCCGCGTTCCGGCCCGGGCCCGGTTCAGCACCGTCAGCGCCCGCTTGCGCGTCCGGTCGACGAGGTCCAGTACGGCCTCGGTCGCCCAGAGGTCGAGCTGGCTGGCCGAGACCGGCACGATCACCAGATCCGCCTCGCGCAGAGCCGGGCGCAGATCGCTGTCCGCCTTGGGTGGCGTGTCGACGATCACGAAATCATTGCGTTTCCGGAGCTTGTCGCACTCGTAGCCGACGCCCCAGGCTGAGGCGGTGGAGAATTCCAGCCCAGTGTCCCCGCCGGTCGCCTCATGGCGCAGCATGAACCAACGGCCGAGCGACCCCTGCGGGTCGGTGTCCAGCACTGCCACCGAATGGCCCTGTGACAGAAGGTGGATCGCGAGATTGACGGCCACGGTCGTCTTGCCGGAGCCGCCCTTCTGCTGTGCCACCGTTATCGTGTATCCCGCCATCGCCTGCCCCCCGTGGCCACGCCGCGATTCCTGCCGCGTCGGCGTATCGTGACCCAATTGCTGCGCATGCACAACGGGTCGGACGCCGCTATAGCTCAGGGAGTCGGGTAGCGAGCCGCGCCGTGGCGGCTGGCCCGAACCGCCGATCCGGGCCAAACGCTCCCTTCAGTCACATCGGGAGACGGGCCTCCGGTTCAGACCAGATCCTCCGGAAGCACCGCCTCCGGCATGTTTTGGTAGCAGACCGGGCGCAGCCAGCGCCGGATCGAGAGGGTGCCGACCGAGGTGGCGCCGAAATTCGTCGATGCCGGATATGGCCCGCCATGGACCATCGAGTCGCAAACCTCGACACCCGTGGGATAGCCATTGGCAAGCACCCTGCCCGCCTTTCGTTCGAGGATCGGCATCAGGGCCCGGACCGCGTCGGTATCCTCCGCATCCATGTGGATCGTCGCGGTCAGCTGGCCGACGAGCGACCGGGCGAGGCTCAGCATCTCGTCCGTGTCGGCAACCGTGACGATCAGGCCGAGCGGGCCGAACACCTCCTCTGCGAGCGCGTCGTTGGCGAGCCAGTCGCGTCCGGTGGTGCGGAACAGATAGGGCGCGGCGTTGCGCAGGTTGCAGGTCGAGGTCAGCAATGCCTGCACGCCCGTCCCGGCGGCGACGCGGTCGCTTCCCTCACGATAGGCCTGCGCAATGCCGTCGGTGAGCATGACCTGCTCGCCGGTGGCCGAGAGCGCCTCGCGGGCAGCCTCGGCGAACCGCTCGCCATCGGCGCCCTCCAGCACCACGGCAATGCCGGGATTGGTGCAGAACTGCCCCGCCCCCATGGTCAGCGAGGCGGCCCAGCCCGCACCGATCTCGGCGCCGCGGGACGCCGTCGCGGCTGGCATGAGGAACATCGGGTTGACCGAACCGAGTTCGCCGAAGAACGGGATCGGTCGCGGCCGCGCGGCACAGAGGTCGAAGAGCGCCTTGCCGCCGGCGAGCGACCCGGTGAAGCCCACGGCATTGATGAGCGGATGCTGCACCAGAGCCGTGCCGACATCGCGCCGTCCGCCCTGGATCAGAGAGAAGACGCCGGGATGCAGGCCACAGGTCGCAACGGCCGCGGCGACAGCTTCGGCGACGATCTCGGACGTGCCGGGATGCGACGAGTGCCCCTTGACCACGACCGGACAACCGGCAGCAAGCGCCGACGCGGTGTCACCCCCGGCAACCGAGAAGGCGAGCGGGAAATTCGAGGCGCCGAACACCGCGACCGGGCCGACAGGCCGCTGCATGAGCCGCAGATCGGGCCGCGGCAGAGGCGCGCGGTCGGGCAGCGCGGCGTCGTGGCGGCGGTCGAGATAGTCGCCGGCGCGGATATGGGACGCAAAGAGGCGGAGCTGCCCCACCGTGCGGCCACGCTCGCCCTGGAGGCGCGCCTCCGGCAGGCCGGTTTCCTGGCTGCCGATCTCGGTGATCGCATCGGCGCGGGCCTCGATCTCATCGGCGATGGTCTCCAGGAACACGGCGCGATCCTCGCGGCTGCTGTAGCCATAGCTCCAGAACGCCTCTTCGGCGGCGGTGCAGGCCGCTTCCACGAGTTCGACGGTTCCGACCGAGAAGGAATGCGCCGGACCATGCGCCGGGGCGGAGGAGAACTGCGCCTCGGTCGCGCGCTTTTCGCCGGCGACGAAATGCTTTCCGTGGGGCTTGAAGGGGGCCGCGATGTTCATGGGAACTCCTTTCTGCCGCGCTTCGCCGGGGTGTCATGCACCGGCGCGCGCGGGAACTCTTGGATCGGTTTCACTGTTGCCGAAGGTCTTCGCAGTTTCGCCGGACGGTTTCAATCCGCGCCGCCGTGACATTCTTCTGCCCACCCGATGCAAGGCGGCGGAGACAATGTCCTGCTGACTGAAGACAATGCACTTGCCGGACATCCTTGCCTCGTCTGGGAGGTCGTCCGGCTGCGCGGCACGCATCACCACCTGGGGCACCTGCATCTTCCTTCATCCTCGTCGTTGGGCCGATGCCGCGGCTTCGTCATTCTGGTCTTCCCGACTTCCTGGCCTTGCCCGTCTGCTCGGCGTTCTCGGCTTCCAGAGCGTTCCGGATATCCGACACCAGATGCGACAGGTGGCCGTGGATCGTGTGCGCGGCCGCCGCGGTGTCACGCTCCGCGAGGGCGTCGGCAATCTCCCGGTGCTCGCAGACCACCTTGTCGCGGTTACGCTTCTGGACCGCCGCCATGTAGCGCGCGCGCCAGACACGTTGCAGGTAGCGCTGATGCGTCTCGGCAATCGGCGCATTGTGGGACGCCTTGGCGATCGCGCTGTGAAAAGACATGTCGACCTCGAACATGTCGAGCGGGTCGGTTGCGTCGAACCGTTCGGACATCAACCGGACGATGTCGGCGATCGAGGCAATCTCCCGGTCGGACGCGAACTGGCAGACGAGCTCGGCGGAGCGTGTCTCCAGCAGGATCAGGAGTTCGACCTGGTCGACCACTTCCTTGATGCTTGGCGCTGCGACGATCGGGCTGCGCGACGGGCGGAGATAGACCAGTCCCTCCTGCGCGAGGATTCGAATCGCTTCGCGCATAGGTGTGCGGCTGACACCAAGCTCGGACGCGGAATCGCGCTCCTTGATGGGCGCACCGGGCACCAGCTTGCCGCGCAGAATGTCGCGCCTGATCTGCCGGGCGAGTTGCTGCGGGAGCGATTCATCAGCCATTTGTGCCGTTCCATGGGCGTGTTGGGCCCACTCCGAAGCTTGTGCACCATTCCGGTGGGAGGGGCCGGGAGGAAATGTCTCAGTTTTGGTATACCAGAATGGATTGATTGTCGACACTGCTTTGGCTAGCGTAGGCGCGGATGGTATACCATCGTCAGCTAGATCAAGGCCGGGCAGCACGCCAGGCGATCAATACTTGGCGGAAAGTGTCCGCCTCGGGAGGAGACAATATGAAACTGAAGACAGCACTCATCACCAGTGCCGCCACCGCGCTGGTGGCCGCGGCCGCGATGGCCGACCCGGTCACCCTGCGGGTGCAGACGCACTACGCGACCGAGCACCCGAGCGGCAAGCTGCTGGCGCAGTGGGCCGACGACGTGCAGACCATGTCGAACGGCGACATCACCATCGAGATGTTCTACTCGTCCTCGGTCGTGGCCACCACCGAGACCTTCGACGCCGCGATCAACGGCATCCTGGACTGCGACGCCACCGGCGGCGCCTACCAGACCGGCAAGAACCCGGCCTTCCAGTTCACCGGCGACCTCATGGGTGGCTACGAGACCCCGTGGCAGCAGTATTCCTGGCTCTACTATGGCGGCGGCAACGAGGCCGCACAAAAGCTGTACAATGCTCAGGGCATGCAGCTGATCGGCTGGTCGATCTACGGCCAGGAATCGCTCTCCTCCTCGACGCCGATCGCCGGCATCGAAGACCTTGAGGGTTGGAAGTTCCGCTCGCCCCCGGGCATGGAAACCGAGATCTTCCAGAAGCTCGGCGCCACGCCGATCGTGATGGACTTCACCGAGATCTTCACCGCGCTTGAAACCGGCATCATCGACGGCACGGACGCCTCGGGCCTTGCCAACAACGTCGGCCTCGGCATCTACGAGATCGTCAAGCACGCCACCTATCCCGGCTTCCACTCGATGCCCGGCGACCACCTGGCCTGCAACAAGGACGTGTGGGAAGGCCTGACCGAATCTCAGCGCCGCATCATGGACGTTGCCTGGCAGAAGCTGAGCCTGCACATTGCGCTGTCCAACGAGAAAAACAACGCCGAAGCCGCAGCCGCGCTCGAGGCACAAGGCGTGACGCTTTACGACTGGTCCAAGGAAGACCGCGCCGCGTATCGCAAGGCTGCCCAGGAAACCTGGGAAGATTGGGCCACCCGCTCGCCCGAGGCGGCGGACCTGCTGGAAAGCCACAAGGTCTACCTGAAACAGCTTGGCCTGATCGACTGACCTAGCGTATCTCGATGATCCAGACCAACCGGATCGCAGGTGAGTCCCGAGGGGGCTCACCTGTTCTGCACAGAAAACACACTGCGGCCGAATAGGAGGAGGGGCATGGAACCCGAAAGTCTGTGGCTGGGACCGCTTCGCAAGCCTGTCCGGCTGATCATGATGGCGTTTGTGGGGCTTACGATCCTGCTCTACGCCTGGTTGGTATTCAACAAGATCTTCACGGCCGACGCGATCGGGATGCACGAGATGATCCGACCGGCGGGACGGCCGCTTGTGACCGTCACACTGTTCGCAATTCTCGGATCGCTGATCTCCGCCGGGATCTACCTGTCGGATTTCAAGGGCGACATCGAGCCCGAGCCCGACGGCTTCTTCGACATCTTCTCGCTCATCCTCGCGCGCATCTCGATGATCCTTGTCGCCGCCGTCGTGCTGGTGATGTTCTACGAGGTCGTCGCACGCTACCTTTTCACCAAACCGACGCTCTGGGCCAACGAGCTCTCGCTCTGGGTGGCCGCCCTGATCTTCCTGTTCGCGGGGCAATACGCGATGCAGCAGCGCAGCCATATCCGGATCTATGTGATCTACGACATGATGCCGCGCTGGATGCAAAAGGCCTCGGACGTGTTGTCCGTGCTGCTGGTCCTCGCCTTCACCTTCGCGATGGTCTGGGGCGGATACAACGACGCCAAGACGCGCCTGCTGCGGATGGAAACCTTCGGTACGGCATGGGATCCGCCGATCCCCGGGGTGATCAAGCCCGCGATCCTCTTCATCATCGTCCTCGTTGCCATCCAGGCGGTCTCAAACCTGATCGCAGACTGGAACAAGCTCCCCGAGCATCATAGCGGCGCAGAGGTCGACGAGATCGAGATCGAACATATCCGCCAGTCGCTGGAGAAGTGAGATGGAATTCCTCGAACTCTTCGCGTGGATGAAGGTCACCGACGTCGCCACGCTATCCATCATCCTGCTCGCCGGCATGTTCTTCCTGCTGGCGATCGGGATGCCGCTCGGCTTCGCCTCGGCCTTCCTCGCCGTCGCCGTTCTGGTCATGAAATTCGGCCCCGAGATGCTCTTCGGCGATTTCGGGCGCGGACCGCTCTCGGTGCTCGGTCAGGCGATCTACCGGCAGATGACGAATTACGTGCTCATATCGGTGCCACTCTTCATCTTCATGGCCTCGCTGCTGGAGCGTTCCGGCATCGCGCGCGACATGTACAACGCGCTCAACCAGTGGCTTAGCCGCACCCGAGGCGGCATCGCCATCGTGACCTCGCTGATGGCGGTCATCATGGCGGCGATGTCCGGCATCATCGGCGGCGAAGTCGTGCTCCTCGGCCTGATCGCGCTGCCGCAGATGCTGCGCCTGGGCTACAACCAGAACCTCGCGATCGGCACGATCTGTGCCTCCGGCTCGCTGGGCACGATGATCCCGCCCTCGATCGTCCTCATCTTCTACGGCCTCGTGACGGAGACCTCGATCAAGTCGCTCTTCACAGCCGCCTTCCTGCCGGGCTTCATGCTGGCCTCGTTCTTCATAATCTACATCATCGTGCGCACCCGCCTCGACCCTGACCAGGCGCCGCTTCCGGAAGAAGACCCGGACGCGCCAAAGGGGATGGAGAAGTTCCTGATGTTCGTGGGCTTCCTGTCGCGCTTCACGCTGTGGATCACAGGGGCGATGCTGGTGCGCAACCTGTTCTTCACGATCACCGGCCAGAACAAGGTGATCGAGAACGTGGACCCGATCGCCCTCGGGATGGTCTCCGACATCCCCTACATCGTCGGCGCATTCGTGATCGCGCTCGGGCTGATGCTCTTCGTGGCCGGCCGCGAACGCACCGCGGCAGGTTGGGAGATGGGCAAGGGCCTGATCGCGCCGATTATCGTCATCGGCGTTGTGCTCGGCTCCATCTATATGGGGATCACCGGCATCACCGAGGCCGCGGGCATGGGCGTGATCGCGGTCTTCACGATCGGCCTGATCCGCCGCGAGATGACCTTCGACATCGTCTGGGACAGCCTAATGCGGACGCTAAAATCCACCGGCACGATCATCTGGGTGACCATCGGCGCCTCGGCGCTGGCCGCTGCCTACACGCTCGCCGGCGGCCCGACCTATGTCGCCAACATGATCGTCGCCGCGGAACTGCCGACCATGAGCATCATTTTCGTGATGATGCTGATCTTCCTGGTGATGGGCATGTTCATGGACTGGATCGGGATCGTGCTGCTGATCATGCCGGTGTTCCTGCCGATCGTGCTCAAGCTGCCGGTGCCGGAGCTCGGCTTCTTTGGCCAGCTCGACCCGAAGCACGTGGCGATCTGGTTCGGCGTGCTGTTCACCATGAACATGCAGGTGAGCTTCCTGTCGCCGCCATTCGGCCCCGCGGCCTTCTACCTGAAGTCGGTGGCGCCGTCGCATATCTCGCTCGTGGCGATCTTCCGCGGCTTCCTGCCGTTCATCATGCTCCAGCTCGTCGCTCTGCTGGTCATGCTGGCGTGGCCGCCGATCGTGACGCTCTTCCTCGAGTAGGATCAAACCACACGCCGGGGCGGATGTTCCGCCCTGGCCCTCGCGGCGCGTTCGGCTTCGACCGGCCGAAGCGGCGTCTCGCGCCAGTAATGGGATTCCGGTAGCATGAAAACGGTTCGACTTTCCCCCGAAGACAATGTGGTCACCGCCGTCACGGCGCTGGAAAAGGGCGACGAGGGCGCGCTCGAGAGCATTCCGCGCGGACACAAGCTCGCCACCGAGGCCATCGCCCAGGGGCAGCCGGTTCGGAAGTTTGCCCAGGTGATCGGTTATGCCGCCTGCGACATCGCGCCGGGCGCGCATGTCCACACCCAGAATCTCGAGTTCCGCAATGTCGATGCCGACTACGAGTTCTCCACCAACCTGCGCCCCGCGACGCCGGCGGAGACGACCGACAGCTTCATGGGCTACCGCCGCGCCACCGGCCGCGTCGGGACCCGCAACTACATCGCCGTCCTGACCTCGGTGAACTGCTCAGCCACAGCGGCGCATCTGATCGCGGCACATTTCACGCCCGAAAGGCTCGCCTCCTACCCCAATGTCGACGGCGTGGTGGCCTTCGTTCATGGCACCGGATGCGGAATGGCGAGTTCGGGCGACGGATTCGAGGCGCTGCAACGGGTGATGTGGGGCTATGCCCGTAACCCGAATATCGGGGCGGTTCTGATGGCCGGGCTGGGCTGCGAGGTGAACCAGATCGACTGGATCATCGAAGCCTACGGGCTCAAACCGGGGCCGCTCTTCCAGAAGATGAACATTCAGGACGTGGGCGGCCTGCGCAAGACCGTCGCGCTCGGCATTGCGAAGATCGAGGCGATGCTGCCCGTCGTGAACGAGGCCCGGCGCGAGAAATGCCCGGCCTCCGAGTTGATGGTGGCGCTGCAATGTGGCGGCTCGGATGCCTGGTCCGGCATCACCGCGAATCCCGCGGTCGGTCATGCCTGCGACCTGCTGGTGGCGCAGGGTGGCACCGGCGTGTTGGCGGAGACACCGGAGATTTATGGCGCCGAGCACCTGCTGACAGCCCGCGCGGCGAGTCGCGAGGTCGGCGAGAAGCTCGTCGGCCTGATCCGCTGGTGGGAGGACTACGCCGCGCGCAACCACGGCTCGATGGACAATAACCCCTCGCCCGGCAACAAGAGGGGCGGGCTGACGACGATCCTGGAGAAATCGCTCGGCGCGGCCGCCAAGGGCGGTACGACACCGCTGACGGGCGTCTACAAATATGCCGAACCGGTGACGGCGAAGGGCTTCGTCTTCATGGACAGCCCGGGCTACGACCCGGCCTCCGTCACTGGCCAGATAGCTTCGGGCTGCAACCTCGTCTGTTTCACCACGGGCCGCGGCTCGGCCTTCGGCTCCAAGCCGTCGCCGACGATGAAGGTTGCCACCAACACCGAGATGTACCAGCGTATGACCGAAGACATGGACATCAACGCCGGCCGCATCCTGAGCGATGGCGCCAGTATCGAGGAGGTCGGCCGCGAGATCTACGAAATGTGGCTGCGCATGGCCTCGGGCGAGGCGTCGAAATCCGAGGCGCAGGGGCTCGGGGACCACGAGTTCGTGCCCTGGCTGATCGGCGCGGTGATGTAGGGCACCAACCGGGGAGCACTGAGCGATGAGATCTGACCGAACGAGCGGCGCCGCACCCGCGGCGGGCCGGCCTTTTGCGGCCGACCTCCGTCTGCTCGCGTAGGTCCCGCATGAGTTCGGTCCGTCCAAGAGAAGAACGAACCGCTGCCGGCGTCGTGACGATGACCTTGGCGGTGGCCTTCTTCACCTGCATCGACAGCTCGGCAAAGTGGCTGAGCCTGGCCGGGATGCCGGTGCTGCAGATCGTCTTTTGCCGTTATGCCGGCCATTTTGCCTATGCGCTCGCACTCTACCTGCCGCAGGAGGGTCGCGGCGTGTTCCGGTCCAACGCACCGGGCAAGCAGTTCCTGCGCTCGTTTTTCCTGCTGGGCTCGACGGTCTGCAATTTCGCCGCGCTGAAATTCCTGCCGATCACGGTGACCACCACCATCGCCTTCGCCGGCCCGATCGCGGTCACGCTGCTGGCGATCCCGATCCTCGGCGAAAAGGTCGGCCTGCGCCGCATCCTCGCCGTCTGCGTCGGCTTCTTCGGCGTGCTGGTGGTGGTGCAACCCTGGGGCGTCGAGTTCCACCCGGCGATGTTCCTCAGCCTCTGCACCCTGCTCATCGCCTCGCTCTATTTCATCATGACGCGCATGCTCGCGGGCGTGGAGACCAACGCCACCCAGCAGGTCTGGTCCTCCGGGCTTGCGACCCTGGTGCTCTTCCCGTTGGCCGCACGGGTCTGGGTCTGGCCCGAGACCGGGCTCGAGTGGGGCGTGATGCTGGCCATCGGCGCTTTCGGCGCGCTCGGCCATATCGCGGCGACCACAGCCCATCGCTGGGCCGACGCCTCGATTCTCGCACCGATGATCTATTCGCAGATCTTCTTCGCCTCGCTTTCCGGCATCCTGATCTTCGGCACATGGCCGACGATCTGGACCCTGACCGGCGGCCTCATCATCATCGCCTCGGGCCTCTATATCTGGCAGCGCGAGCGCGCCAAGACCCGGCAGCGCCGCCGCGCCGCGCTCGAGGTGCTGGAGTCGCTCTCTGAACGCGACTAGCCGCGGCCGATGAACGGCATGTTGGTGGCCATCACGGTCATGAACTGAACATTCGCCTCGAGCGGCAGCGAGGCCATGTGAAGCACCGAGCGCGCCACGTTCTCCACGTCCATCATCGGCTCGACGGCGATGCGGCCATCGGCCTGCGGCACGCCGGCCGCGGCCGTGCTGCCCATGTCGGTGGTGGCGTTGCCGATGTCGATCTGGCCGCAAGCGATGCCGAAGGGCCGGCCGTCGAGGCTGATCGTCCGGGTGAGACCGGTGATCGCATGTTTCGAAGCGGTGTAGGGCGTCGAACCCCAGCGCGGAACATGGGCCGAGATCGAGCCGTTGTTGATGATCCGCCCGCCCTGCGGCGCCTGGTTGCGCATGATGCGGAAGGCGGCGCGCGCGGCAAGGAAGGCACCGGTCAGGTTGACCTCGATGAGATTCCGCCAGTCGGCGACGGCGATCTCGTCGATCGGCGCACCCTTGAGGCTAACGCCGGCATTGTTGAAAAGCGCGTCGAGATGGCCCCAGCGGTGCTTCGCGCTGTCAAAGGTCGCGTCGACCTCGTCCTCGTCGGTCACGTCGCATGGCAGGACGAACGCGGTGTCTCGGCCCGCCGCGGTCTCGTCCAGCGCCTCGGCGCGGCGGCCCACCAGCCCGACGCGCCATCCCGCGTCGAGAAAGACCTCTGCCGTCCTGCGCCCGATTCCGGAGCCGGCTCCGGTGATGATGATGCTCTTCATGCCGTCCTTCCTGTTTCCTGCCGCAGTGCGCCACTGCCCAATCCGAGGGTGCAGAGCCGCACCTTCGCGCATCTGCCGGCCGTCGTGATCCTCCGCGCGAGCGGTCGCCGGACCGCCTGCCCGTCGCCGCCTCTCGAGCAAGCCTTCCCGCTTGGTATACCAAATGCAAGGGCAAATTCGCGGAACTCGGGAGAGGATCCGACATGACCAGCCTCGACTGCGCGGCGCAGAGATGCTCTGAGGGACCATACGCCGGCTCTGGTGGCGCCGCGCGTCGTCTGACCCGCGGCGACCGGCGGCACGCCGGATCCTATCCGCTTCGCGCTTGCGCTCGCCGCCAACGTCGCCGGGCTGCGCCTTGGTGTCGTCTGGGCGATCGGCGCGGGAATGGGCACGCTCGACCTGCTGCAATTTCTCACTGACCAAGTCTGACCCGGGAGGTCGCCATGATCGAAGAACCGCCAATCCTGACCCTGCGCCGCAGCTTTCCGCGCCCCACTGCGGAACAGATCGACGCCTTCCGCGACCTGCCCACCGGCTTCGTCTGCGACGCGATGCGCGGACAGGGCGCGATGGCCTCGGAGATCCGGGCGATCGGCGACGGTCGCGACCTCGACTGCCGCGCCGTGGGACCGGCCCTGGTTGCAGAGAACGGACCGGCCGAGATCCTCGCCACGATGGGGGCGCTGCACATCCTCGAGCCGGGCGACATCGTGGTCTCCGCAGTCCATGGTCACCGCAACTGCTCCGCCGCCGGCGACCAGTTCTGCGGCATGCTGAAGAACAAGGGGGCGGCCGCCTTCGTCACCGATGGCGAGATGCGCGACTATGCCGGCATCGTCTTGGCGGGCATGCCAGCCTGGTGCACCGGCCTCAGCCCCAACTCGCCCTATTCCAACGGTCCCGCACGGGTCGGTTTCGGCGCCGTTGTCGGTGGCCAGCGGGTCGAAAGCGGCGATCTGATCGTGGCCGATGTGAACGGCGTGGTGGTGGTTCCCTATGCCGAGATCGACGCGGTGATTGCGCGCGTCGCCCGGGTGCGGAGTTTGGAAGCAGAGCTGGAGGCGAAGGTCAGGGACGGCTTCTGCCACATGCAGGCGATCGAGGAGATGATCGCCGACGGCCGTGCGGTGGTCGTCGACTGAGGCCCCTGCCTCAGGGCGCGGGCGGCGGCTTCGCAGCCTGGGCCCTGTAGGCAAGGCTCGCCCCGGCCGCGATGATCAGCCCCATGCCGAGAAGGGTGAACCCGTCCGGCAGGTAGGCGAAGACGAGCCAGCCAAGCAGCGCCGACCAGACCAGATGCAGGTAGTTGAGCGGCGCAACCAGCGCTGCCGGCGCCTCGCGATAGGCCGCGGCGAAGAGAAAATGCGCGACGGTGAGGACGAGGCCGAGGAGCACCATCAACGCGAAATCGGCACGCGTCGGCAGCGTGCGGTCAAGCGAGGGAAGCGCCATCGCCGAAAACACCACCGAGCCGACCAGCATAAGGTGGAACAGCATCGAGAGATTGCTCTCGCGGCGCGCCAATGCCCGCGTCAGCAGGTGAAAGCTTGCCTGGCAGCCGGCGTTGATCAGCGCGAAGGCGACACCTGCCGGGTTCAGCCCGCCCCCCGGGCGCAGGATCATCAGCACGCCGGAAAAGCCGAGCACGGCGAGGAACCAGCCCATCGGCGTGACCTTCTCCCCGAAGATCGGGATCGCGAGGGCCAGCACGACGAAGGGGGCGAGATACATGATCGCGACGGTTTCGCCCACCGGAAGCAGGCTGAACGCCAGCCCGATGAAGAGCGACGCGGCGGTCATCGACAATGCCCGCAGCACGACCAGCCAGCGCCGCTCGGCCTGCCAGAGCCGCGCGCCCATCCGCGGGCCGAGGATCGCGAGGAGGATCGCCAGACCCGTCAGGTAGCGGATGGCGGCGATCACCGGTACGGGGTTGTTTTCCGTCAGGATCTTGGTGATCACGTCGCTCACCGCGAAGAGCAAGACAGTCAGCGTGACGAAGGCGGCCCCGAGCAGCGGCCGGCTACCGGTGCTTTGCGCCCCTTCGATGGTCACCTCGCCGACCGGACCGCGTGCGTCCAGGCTAGCGTCCTGTCTCCACCGCCTCATCCATGTCCATCCCGTCGCGCCGCGACGTATGCCGGGCCCGGAGCGCCGCTTCGGCCGGACCGATGTAGCGCGATGATCGTCCCGTCAGGTCAAATGGCTGCATGCCCCTTCCACCCCGGCGGTTGCGGTTGACATTCCCGGGCAAACCCGCCTTGATCGAATTGGTATACCATTTTCAGGGCGATGCAAACCTATGCCCGGAGAAGAGTTCTGTGATGACAATGCCTGCCGCTCCGACGCGGAGAATGTGCCGGCGATGCGGCGGCTGAGAGGTCCGGAATGCTGACTTTCGCAGTCGCGGTGATCCTGCTGATCCTGACTCCCGGACCAGGCGTCATGACGACCGCGGGATTCGGCGCGGCCTATGGCTTCCGGCCCTCGCTGAGATACGTTCTGGGCCTCTTCATCGGCACCAACCTCGTGATGCTGGCAGTGATCTCCGGACTGGCGGCGATCCTCCTCTCGATCCCCTGGCTGCGCACCGTCCTGATGCTGGTCTCGGTGGGCTATTTGCTCTATCTCGCCTCCCGCATCGCCCTCGCCGGCGCCCGCGTGGCCTTCATTGAGGCCAAGGTGCCGCCCGGCATCACTGGCGGCCTGATGCTCCAGGCAATCAACCCGAAGGCCTATGCCGTCAACACCTCGCTGATGACGGGCTTCAACTATGCCCCCGATTCGCCCCTCTTCGAGTTGGCAAGCAAGGCGCTGATCCTCAACACGATCTGGATCCCGATCCATCTCGCCTGGCTCTGGGCCGGCGTCTCGCTGCATCGGCTGGACCTCTCCGAGCGCGCCCACCACCGCATCAACATCGCCATGGCGCTGTCGATGCTCGGCGTCGTAGCGCTGGCAATGTGGTCGGCAACCCAGGCACAACCATGACGCGCGTTCATCCTCTCCTCACGACCCCGGAGGCCCCATGACCGACCAATCCTATTCCGGCATCTGGCCGGTTGCCCCGACCCCGTTCCATGATGACGGCAGGCTCGATCTCGACGGAATGAGACGCGTGCTCGACTGCATGATCGACCAGGGAGCGGACGGACTCTGCATCCTCGCCAACTTCTCCGAGCAGTTCCTGATCTCGGATGCCGAGCGCGAGACGTTGACCCGGCTCTCGCTCGAGCATGTCGCCGGACGCGTCCCGGTGATCGTGACGATCAGCCATTTCGCCACGCCGATCGTTGTCGAGCGGGCGCGCCTCGCCCGCGATCTCGGCGCCGCCATCGTGATGATGATGCCGCCCTATCACGGCGCCCTGCTGAAGGGCACGCCGGACCAGACGCTGGAACAGTTCCGTGCCGTCGGCGAGGTGGGCATCCCGATCATGCTCCAGGACGCGCCGCTCTCGGGCGTCGAGCTTCCTGTGCCCCTGCTGGTGCGAATGGCGCGCGAGATCGAGATGCTGAAGCTCTTCAAGATCGAATGCCCGCAGGCCGCCGCCAAGCTCCGCGCGCTCATTGCCGAGGGCGGTAACCTGATCGAGGCGCCATTTGACGGCGAAGAGGCGATCACGCTTCTGGCCGATCTCGACGCCGGCGCCACCGGCTCGATGACTTCGGCCATGATCCCCGACCTGATCGGCCCCGTGATCCGCGCCTTCCTCGCCGGTGACCGCGACGGCGCCATCGCCGGCTACGCGCACGTGTTGCCGGCGATCAACCACGAGAACCGGCAATGCGGCTTCCGCGCCGCCAAGGAGGCGATGGTCGCGGGCGGAGTGATCGGCTCGGCCTTCTGCCGCCACCCGATCCCGCCGCTTCATCCCGATACGCGCGCGATGCTGCTGGAGCTTCTGCGTGCGCTCGACCCGCTCGTGCTCCGCTGGGGCAGGTAAACAGGAGACCACCATGTTACCCGTTTCGAACCCGATCCCCGAAGCCACCCTCGTCGGCCGGATCTGGCGTCCCGACGTCGGCCCGGCGCTGGTACGGATCGACGGCGAGACCGTCGTCGACATCACCAGCGCCTCGCTCCCCACGATGCACGCCTTGCTCGAGGCTCCGAACCCGGCCGCCACGGCCCGCGCCGCGCCGGGCGACGCGGTGGCCACCCTCGCCGAACTCGCATCCGCCTCGACCGACGACGCCGGCGAGGACACGTTGCGCCTGCTCTCGCCGGCCGACCTTCAGGCGATCAAGGCCTGCGGTGTGACCTTTGCCGCCAGCATGGTGGAGCGGGTGATCGAGGAACAGGCGGCGGGCGATCTGGACCGCGCCGCGGCGATCCGGGAGAAAGTCGGCGCGGTGATCGGCGAGAGCCTCTCGGGGCTGGAACCCGGCTCAGCCAAGGCGGCGGAGGTCAAGGCCGTGCTGCAGGGCGAAGGGCTCTGGTCGCAATATCTCGAGGTCGGTATCGGCCCGGATGCGGAGGTCTTCACCAAGGGCCAGCCAATGTCCTCGGTCGGTTGGGGTGCCGCGGTCGGCCTGCACCCGATCTCCAAATGGAACAACCCGGAGCCCGAGATCGTTCTGGCGGTCTCCTCGCGCGGTACGATCTGCGGCGCGACCCTTGGCAACGACGTTAACCTGCGCGACGTCGAGGGCCGCTCGGCGCTGCTCCTCGGCAAGGCCAAGGATAACAACGCCTCCTGCGCCATCGGGCCGTTCCTGCGGCTCTTCGACGAGGGGTTCGGCCTCGACGATATTCGGCGCGCGGAACTGACGATGCGGGTCGAGGGCGCCGATGACGGCTTCGTGCTCGACGGCCATTCCTCGATGGCCCAGATCAGCCGCGACCCGGCCGACCTCGTTCGCCAGACCTGCGGCCGGCACCACCAGTATCCGGACGGGTTCTTCCTCTTCCTCGGCACGCTCTTCGCTCCGGTGGAAGATCGCGACGCGCCAGGGCAGGGTTTCACGCATCACGTCGGCGACGTGGTGACGATTTCCGAGCCCGCGATCGGAGAACTTCGCAACGTCGTGCGACTTTCGACTGACTGCCCGGAATGGCGCTTCGGCACAGCCGCGCTGATGCGCAACCTCTCGGAGAGGGGACTCCTCTGACCGGCGTCCCCGGCCGGAACTGCGTATGAAACAGACCGCTTCCCCGTGAAGGACGGACGGTGAAACGCGCGATGACACCGGCCGGATTGGACGTCTCCATCGCCGAGTCGATAGCGCCGCGTGCAGCCCGCACCGGCGCCATTGTTCCGTGCATCGCCGCGGATCGCGCGCCGACCGCACCTGCGTCATTTCGTATTGGAACTATGTTCCCGGCAAATCGTCACCTTTAGGGCCAGATTTGGCCCAGTTCTGCGGGCCTGATCGACTCAGATTTGCAGAAAGGGGTCGAGAAATGGCTGGAAGTGGTTTCGTCGGACGAGTCGGTCAGGTTCTTTCCGGGATGTTCCTGACGCGACCCGAACCCCTTTTGATGTTGAGTCTCGCTCTCCTTGTCGGTCAGCCCGCGCAGGCCTTGCAGAAGACGAGTTTTCTCCAGCCAGTCCGGTATGTCGTTGCACCGCAAGGCGCCCGCCAATTATGCAGCGACAATTCCTGGGCCTGTTCGGTCAGCCCGCGCGCGAGACAGATCTCCCGCGCGGATCTGGCGGCAATCGATCAGGTCAACCGGACCGTGAACCGGCAGACTCGCAGCATCGCCGATATCATCCAGTTCCAGGAGGAAGAGAACTGGTCCCTGCCGACCTCTCGCGGCGGGGACTGCGAGGATTTTGCCCTTCTCAAGAAACGCGAGCTGATTCGCCTCGGCTACCCGGCACAAGCTCTGCTGATCGCAACGGTTCTCGACAAGAAGCGTCGCGGACACGCGGTTCTGGTCGTCCGCACGGAAACCGGCGACCTCGTGCTCGACAACTTGACGAACAGCATCAAGAAGTGGTCCGAGACAGGCTATATCTTCCTGCGGATGCAGGATCCGAGGACCCCGTCGAAATGGGTCAGCGTGGCAACTGCCTACTGACGCCCGGCCGCCAAGCGACTCGCTGAAGCGCGATCACTGGCGATGACTAGCGTCCCCTGAGGCACCGCGCGGACCTTTGTGCACCACGCGCCACGAGCAGAAGCTCGCGGCGCGTAGTCCGATTTCACAACCATCGGAACACCAGCTCTGGTTGGGCGCTACGCGCTTTGATCACCAGCCGTTGTCCAGGTCGCCGCCGTCGTCCGGTCCGCCGTCGTCCGGTCCGCCGTCGTCCGGTCCACCGTCATCCGGGCCACCATCGTCCGGTCCGCCATCATCCGGGCCACCATCATCCGGGCCACCATCATCCGGTCCGCCGTCATCCGGGCCACCATCGTCCGGTCCGCCATCATCCGGTCCGCCGTCATCCGGGCCACCGTCATCCGGTCCGCCATCGTCCGGGCCACCGTCATCCGGTCCGCCGTCATCCGGTCCACCATCGTCGGGATTACCGCCATCGGGGCCATTGTCATCCGGCGTTTCGTCCTCGGGGTCGTCAGCGCTTGCGACCTCATCACCCGGATTTCGACCGGATCCGGACCTGCCAGTTTCGCTCGGGGAGCCGCCAAAGCCATTGCCATCGGAGCCGGCCCGCGAGCCGTCGGACGGGAACCCGTTTGCGATCGACGCGGTGACCGTGCTGGTCAGCGCAACCGCATGGGCCGGACAGGAGTCCGAGATCGCATCCAGTGCAACCGGGAACAGCGTGTTCCTCTGCATCTTACGGATGAAGGCCGTCGTGATGGCCTCGCAGCCGCAGATGGAGTCAAAATCCTTGGACTGCAGCACTTTGCGCGCAAAGTTGCTGTCACAAGTCTGCTCTGCGAAGGCGGCGTTGGCCCCGGTGAGCGCGGCGCCGACTGCGCCGGCCGCGATGACGAGTCTGGTCGTTTTCTGTAGTCTTTTCATATTTATGCACTCCGCGAAATACGATTGCGCCGACGGAGGCCCGACGCTCCAAGGGCAGCGCCCGCGCCAAGCAGGAGAGCCAGCGAGCCCGGCACCGGAACGTCGGCGATCCGAATGGAAGCTCGTCCCACCGTCTGTGGCATAGACCGGACAAAGCCGGAGATGATGTATTCGCCCGGCCCAAGCAGCCAAGTGCCGGAGCTGAACCTGTCGTCTGCCAGCGCGGCCGTGTAGTCGTTCCCGATGTCATTCCCGGTTTTACTGGCGGAGGTCAGCCCGAGCGAGGCGCCATTCGCGAAGACCTCGAATACGTCGCCCGAGAGAAACGCGTCGGTGACCTGAAGATAGGCCGCTTCTGCAAGCGAGACACTGAAGGACAGGACTTCGAGTTCGCAGGACATGAAGTCCTTAGGGTCGCAAACCGGTGCAGCCTCGAGCCATGCACCCCCATTTAGGCTATCAGCAAAGCGGAAATCGGTCCAACCCATCTCCTTGGTCAGATTGATCGTGGCAGCCGAGGCAAAGCCGGGAAGAACAGCGATGCAGGCTGCGAGAAAGAGTTTTTTCAAATACATCATAATGCTCCTGTTCAATAGGTTCTTTTCGAATAGTTGGCGCAGGCAATCATTCCGCCCGAGGTACAGAATGAACCGACCGGATTTTCCGATCGGCTGATCGCGCATATCTGAGCCTGAAAATTCTGGCAAGCGGTCTCAGAAACCGCTTGGATGCGTTTCCACGCAGACAGGGCCACACAACACAGCTCATTCACGACTCTCAGCATCTCCGCCACCCGGCAAAAAGACGCCACCACCCAGCCAGAGTTCTGACACATTCTTGCCATTAGTTCAACGCGAATTCGATACAAATACCGGCAACTTTCCATAAAACACCAATCTTCACAGTGCCTTGAGTGAATGTGACGTGCTGGACACCGTTGACTGCCCGTGAACGATGAACGGCACAGTCGGGATTGGTCACGATGCGTGCTGCAATCCGGTCGAATCGTCCCGCCAACTAAGGCGCAATTGTGGCGAAGAAGCCACGCTCGGCAGCGCGAGAATCGCGCGCACCGCCCCAATTAGGGCGCCGCGATCGCCGGGCGGCTCCCAGAGTCGGCGACTCGGGTGCCGGATCCTGTCCGATTGCGGCATCCCGGCCATCCACCTCCCGGCGGGCGCGATGAGCTCTCTTCAGTTCACCGGTGTCAGCAGCGGCGCGCCCGCGTGGAAGGCGGCGACATTGTCGCGCTGGAGCTTTGCCATTGCCGCGCGGGTCTCGACCGTGCCGGACCCCTGGTGCGGCTGCAGCACCACGTTGTCGAGCGCGTAGAAGCGCGGGTCGATGTCGGGCTCGCCGAGAAAGACGTCGAGCGCAGCGCCATAGAGCCGTCCCTGCTCCAGCGCATCGAGCAGCGCCGCCTCGTCGACCGTCGTGCCGCGCGAGATGTTGACCAGGATACCCCTCGGTCCGAGCGCCTCGATCACCTCGGCCGAGACGAATTTCTCCGTCTCCTTCCCCCCGACCAGCACGACGACCAGATAGTCGACCGCTGCCGCGAGCGAGACCGGGTCGGCGTGATAAATCCATCCCGGCGTCTCTTTCTCGGAGCGCGCGAAATAGTGGATCTCCATCTTGAAGGCGGCCAGCCTGTCGGCGATCTCGCGCCCGATCCGGCCGAGCCCGAGAATCCCCGCCTTGCCCCCGCTGACCTTCCTGTTGAGCCGGTATTCGCCCTTTTCCTTCCACTGACCCGAGCGCGCCCATTGCGACGCCTGCTCCATCTCGCGGCCGCGCATCAGAAGCATCGCCACGGCAAGGTCGGCCACGTCGTCATTGAGGACGTCGGGCGTGTTGGTCACCCGGATCCCCCGCGCATCCGCGGCCGCAACGTCGATCGCATCATAGCCGACACCGAAATTGGCGATGAGGCCGAGCGCGGGCAGGAGGTCCATCGCCGCGCCGTCGAACGGCCTGTGCCCCTTGAACGCCACGGCGCGCGCGGCCTCCCGCGTCGCGTTGTCGAGGCCGGCGAGCTCGGCAGGGCTCGCAACGAAAACCGGCGCGAACGCCTCGGTCAGGGCAGCTCGGTCGGCCTCGCTGTAGGGGCCGATGACGATTGTGGCGGACATGGCATTTCCTCGGGAGCAGTGTCGCGTTAAATGGTATACCAGCGGACGATGGGGCGGTTGCCGAGGTGAGTCAACCGCTCTGCCCGCGCATATGATGAAAGAAAGGAAGACGAAGCATGGACGCTGCGCGTTACCACCGCGACGATCTCAAGACCCTTGCGTTTCAGCTTCTCGCGCGCGGCGGGATGGAGCAGTCCAAGGCGGACATCGTTGCGGAACTGCTGGTCCGGACCGACGAGATCGGCGTCACCACACACGGAATCTCGATGATACCCTATTACCTGCCGGAACTTGCGGCGGGGCGCATGGCATCCGAGGGCAGCTTCGAGGTCATCCGCGACACCGGCGCGACACTGGTCTGGGACGGCGGCTACCTGCCGGGGCACTGGCTCATGACGCAGGCACTCGATATCTGCATGGAGCGGGCGACCACGCACGGGATCGCCGCGCTGGCAATTCGCCGCAGCCATCATATCGGCTGCCTCTCCGTGTTCACCCGGATCGCGGCCGAGAAGGGCCTGGTGTGCTACATCGCGACTTCGGACCCGTCCGGCGCATGGGTCGCGCCCTATGGCGGCGCCGAACCGACTTTCACGCCCAACCCGTGGGCCATCGGATACCCGGCGCAAGGCCATCCGGTGCTGATCGACACCTGCGCCTCGATCACGACCGTCTCGAAGGTGCGCGCCCATATCAATGACGGCATCCGGTTCAGCCACCCGTGGATGCTGGACGCGGAGGGCAACGCCACGACCGACCCGAACGTGGTCAATGCCGACCCGCGCGGTACCATTCAGCTGACCGGCGGTACCGACCATGGCCACAAGGGCTACGGCATCGCGCTCATGGTGGAAATGCTCACCCAGGCGCTCGCGGGCCATGGCCGCGCGCAGCACCCGGACCGCTGGGGTGGCAACGTCTATCTCCAGGTCATGGCGCCGGACGCGTTCGCTGGCGCCGAGCCCTTCGTCGAGGAAACCACCTATCTGGGCGAGTTGTGTCGCAACAACCGTCCGGCCGACGGCGGCCCACCGGTCCGGGTGCCGGGCGACCGGGTGCAATCGGCGCTCGCCGATGCCGCCGAGAATGGAATCCAGCATCCCGACGAGGTCTGGCGCCGTGTCTCCGCCAGCGCCGCCGATCTCGGCGTGGACCTGCCATCGCCGATCCCGGAGCGCACCGCAACGCAGTGACGGCGGCGCGTGCTGCGGACTCAGGACTTTGCCCGAGGAGCGGATGCGCTACCTGAATGGACGGCATGGGACGGAGTCCGGGATGACGCGTGCATTGGTGATCGGAGCATCGGGCGGGATCGGTGCGGCGCTGTCAGAGGCCCTTGCCGCGCGCGGCGTCGCGGTGACCGGGCTCTCGCGCAGCCGCGACGGGCTGGACATCACCGACGCCGCGTCGGTCGACCGCGTGATCGGGGCACAGTCCGGTCCGTTTGACCTGATCCTCGTCGCCTCGGGCATCCTCGCGCCGCCGGGTCACGCGCCGGAAAAGGCGCTGTCACAGATCGATCCGGCAGCGATGGCCGAGGTGATGGCGGTCAATGCGATCGGTCCGGCGCTGATCCTGCGTCATGTGCACCGCCTGCTGCCGCGCGACGGGCGGTCGGTGGTTGCGGTGCTCACCGCGCGGGTCGGCTCGATCGGCGACAACCGGCTCGGCGGCTGGTATTCCTACCGCGCCTCCAAGGCGGCGGCGAACCAGCTGGTGCGAACCGCGGCGATCGAGATCACGCGCAAGCGCAAGGAGGCCGTGGTGGTTGCGCTCCACCCCGGCACGGTCGCCACGCCCTTCACCTCCGGATATCCCGGCCACCGGAAAGTCTCGCCGGAAGAGGCCGCGCGAAACCTGCTTGGCGTGCTCGACGCGCTGCGGCCCGAACACACCGGCCGCTTTTTCGATTGGGCTGGAACGGAGGTGCACTGGTGAAGCCGGCCCGCATCTCTGGCAGGCGATATATGTCAAGGCGGAAACAAGCCGGCGAACCGGTTCAAAACCGGCCCAGCGGCTCTGCCATCCGGGCGCGCGAATCCGTGCGTACGGATGCGTGATCCGGATCTTGGGCCACCAGGCTCAGACGGTCGCTCCCACGCGGCGAATGAAGCTCCCCAGACTGCCGAAGACCATGCCCACACCCACCGCGACGAAAAGTTCGGGTGACACCAGGGTCCCGGTGCCGAGATCCGCAAAGAACACGTAGGTAGAGACCACACCGACGAGCGCGCCGAGCACCGCGCCGATGACGGGATTTCGCGTCATCATGCCGAGCCCGACGCCGAGGATCCCCGGCAGGTTCAGGATATTGCCGGCAATCAGGCCAAGAATTTCAAGCACGCCGAGCATGTCACGCCCCCATACGATGTGTTGCCACAGGTTGGCCGCGGTGGATGAGATTCACATACCGCCTGCGATGTAATCATCATTGCCCCAAAATCGCTCAGTGTGTAGGCTTTTTGTGAACGAGATTGCGGGCAGATCATATGCCACCGATACCGAGCCGCCGGGACTTCCTGCGTGGCGAGATTCGAACGCCGGATATCCTCCGGCCCCCGGGAGCGACGGTCCGAGGATTCGAACGCGCCTGCACCGGCTGTGGCGACTGCATCGCGGCATGCCCTGAGGCAATCATCCAGTCTGATCCGCGCGGCGGCGTGCTGCTGGACCTCGCCTCTGGTGCCTGCACATTCTGCGGTGCGTGCGGGCGGGCCTGTCCGACCGACGCCCTTGCAGAAGAACGCCAGGGTGACTGGCCGTGGGTGGCACAGGTCTCGCAGGAGTGCCTGTCGCTCAACCGCATTTCCTGCCGTGCCTGCGAAGATTCCTGCGAGGCACGAGCCATCCGATTCCACCTGCAGGTCGGCGGAGTTTCCCGACCGATCATCGATGACTCTGCCTGCACCGGCTGCGGCGCCTGCGTCGGATCCTGCCCGGCCGCCGCAGTCTCGCTTGTCCGCGTCAGCCACCCGAAACTGGAGGCCTGCCAGTCATGACGAACATATGCGGATGTCTCGTCCATGCCGCGCCGGGAAAGGGCGAAAGCGTCCGCGCGGCGACGGCGGAAATGGCCGGCGTCGAGATTCATGCCGTGACCGAAGACGAACGCCTCGTCGTCGTGGTCGAGGACACGCCGGCCGCGCGCGCCTCCGAGCAGATCATGGCGTTGCACCAGATCCCCGGCGTGATGTCCGTCACGCTGACCTATCACCACTTCGAGGACCTTGATGAGGACGACGGCCGGAAACGGCCGGCCGCCGCCCACTGACCCCCTGAACCGGAGCCAAGCCCATGACCATGTCAGACTCCCGTCGGACTTTCCTGAAATCGACCGCCGCAGCCGCCACGGCCTCCGCGGCCGGCATCACGCTCCCCGGTAAGTTGGCGGAGGCCCAGGCGCGCACGCCGGACATCCGGTGGGACAAGGCGGCCTGCCGTTTCTGCGGCACCGGCTGCTCGGTGCTGGTGGGCACCAAGGATGGCCGTGTGATCGCCACGCAGGGCGACCCGGATGCGCCGGTGAACAGGGGACTCAACTGCATCAAGGGGTATTTCCTGTCTAAGATCATGTATGGGCAGGACCGGCTGACCACGCCGATGCTGCGCAAGTCGAACGGCGTCTACGACAAGAATGGCGAGTTCGAGCCGGTGAGCTGGGACGAGGCCTTCGACGTGATGGCCGAGAAGTGGAAGGCGGCGTTGAAGGAGAAGGGCGGCGCGGGCGTCTCGATCTTCGGCTCAGGCCAGTGGACAGTCTGGGAAGGCTATGCCGCGGCAAAGTTCATGAAGGCGGGTCTGCGGTCGAACAATATAGACCCCAATGCGCGGCACTGCATGGCCTCGGCGGTGGTCGGCTTTATCCGCGCGTTCGGCATCGACGAGCCAATGGGGTGCTACGACGACCTCGAGCATGCCGACACGTTCGTGCTCTGGGGATCGAACATGGCCGAGATGCACCCGATCCTCTGGTCGCGCCTGACCGACACGCGACTGACCAAGCCCGGCGCCGAGGTCCATGTGCTTTCTACCTTCGAGCATCGCTGCTTCGAGCTCGCGGATAACGGCATGGTCTTCACGCCGCAGACGGATCTGGCGATCCTCAACTACATCGCCAACTACATCATCCAGAACGACGCGGTGAACTGGGATTTCGTCAATGCGAATGTGAACTTCACCAGGACCGAAACGGATATCGGCTATGGCCTGCGGGACAACGACCCGCGCCAGGAGGCGGCGGCCAACCCGAATTCCGGCAAGCTGACCCCGATCTCCTTCGACGAATATGCCGAGATGGTCTCGGAATACACCGTCGAGAAGGTCTCGGAGATGTCGGGCGTGCCGGCGGCGCAGCTCGAGCGGCTGGCACAGCAATATGCCGACCCCAACCGCAAGGTGATGTCCCTCTGGACGATGGGCTTCAACCAGCACACCCGCGGTTCCTGGGTGAACGGGCTGATGTACAATGTCCATCTTCTCACCGGCAAGATCTCCGAGCCCGGCAACTCTCCCTTCTCGCTCACCGGCCAGCCCTCGGCCTGCGGCACTGCGCGCGAGGTCGGCACCTTCGCCCACCGTTTGCCGGCGGACATGGTGGTCGCCAACGACGCGCATCGCGAGATCTGCGAGACCGCCTGGAACATCCCCGCGGGCACGATCCCGCCCAAGCCCGGCTTCCACGCGGTGCTGATGAACCGCAAGCTCAAGGACGGCGAGCTCAAGTGCCACTGGGTACAGTGCAACAACAACATGCAGGCCGCGCCCAACATCAACGAGGAGGGCTATCCGGGCTATCGCAACCCGGAGACCTTCATCACCGTGTCGGACCCCTACCCGACCGTCACCGCGCTGTCTGCCGACCTGATCCTGCCCACCGCCATGTGGGTCGAGAAGGAGGGCGCCTACGGCAATGCCGAACGTCGGACGCAGTTCTGGCGCCAGCAGGTCAAGGCGCCGGGCGAGGCGAAATCGGATGTCTGGCAGGTGATGGAGTTCTCCAAGCGGTTCACCGTCGAGGAAGCCTGGGGCCCGGAGCTTGTTGCGATGAAGCCGGAGCTTGCCGGCAAGACGCTCTACGAGGTGCTCTTCGAGAACGGCGTGGTGAACAGGTTCCCGGTCTCCGAGACCTATGACGGCTTCGACAACGACGAGTCCGAGCATTTCGGCTACTACGTCCAGAAGGGGCTCTTCGAGGAATATGCCGAATTCGGCCGCGGCCATGCGCATGACCTCGCGGATTTCGACACATATCACCAGGCACGCGGCCTGCGCTGGCCCGTCGTCGACGGCAAGGAGACGCTCTACCGCTTCCGTGAAGGCTACGACCCCTATGTCAAGGAAGGAGAAGGGGTAAAGTTCTACGGCCATGCCGACGGCAAGGCCAAGATCATCTTCGCCCCCTTCGAGCCGGCCGCCGAGGTACCCGACGAGGAATACGATCTCTGGCTGTGCACCGGCCGGGTGCTGGAGCACTGGCACTCCGGCTCGATGACCCGGCGGGTGCCGGAACTGCACCGCGCCTTCCCCTCTGCGGTGGTCTACATGCACCCCGACGACGCCAGGGATCGCGGGCTGCGCCGCGGGCAGGAGATCTCGATTTCCACCCGCCGCGGCGACGTGCTGAGCCGGCTCGAGACGCGCGGGCGCAACAAGGTGCCGCGCGGGCTCGTCTTCATGCCGTGGTTCGACGAGGGACAGCTCACCAACAAGCTGACGCTGGACGCCACCTGTCCGCTCTCGAAGGAAACCGACTTCAAGAAATGCGCCTGCAAGGTGGAGCGGGCCTGACGGCCCGCGTGATCCCGGGAGCGCAGCATGGCCGCAACACCGCACAAGGTCGACAGGCGCCGGTTCCTGACCGACAGCGCCCGCATGGCGGCGGGTTGCGCAGTCGCGGGCGGGTTGCTGGCCTATGTGACCCGCGACGCCAAGGCTCTTCCCGACCAGGCGCTCCGCCCGCCGGGGGCGCTCAGCGAGGACGCCTTTCTCGCCGCCTGCATCCGCTGCGGCCTCTGCGTGCGGGACTGTCCCTACGACACGCTGGTGCTCGCCGATCTCGGCCAGAACGGCCCCGCCACCGGCACCCCCTATTTCACCGCCCGCGATATCCCCTGCGAGATGTGCGACGACATCCCCTGCGTCGCCGCCTGCCCGACCGGCGCGCTCGACAAGGGGCTGACCGATATCGAGGACGCCCGGATGGGCACTGCGGTTCTGGTGGACCAGGAAAACTGCCTCAACTTCCTCGGGCTGCGCTGCGATGTCTGCTATCGCGTCTGCCCGATGATCGACGAGGCGATCAGGCTGGAGATGCGCCACAACGAGCGCTCCGGCCACCACGCGATCTTCGCCCCGACGGTCCGCGCCGACGCCTGCACCGGCTGTGGGATCTGCGAGAAGAAATGCGTCCTGCCGGAAGCGGCGATCAAGGTCCTGCCCACGCGCCTCGCTCGTGGCGCACCGGCGGAGCATTACCGCAAGGGATGGGAGGAGAAGGACGCCAGGGGCGCCCCGGTGGTCGAGGGGATCATCGACCTGCCCGACCGCCTGCCCGGACCAGGCACCGACAACCTTGCCGCCCCCGGCGGCTTCCTTCCGGAAACGGGTGGTGCCTTCCAGCCCACGTTCAAGCTGCCCGAGGGGGCCGGCCAATGAGCACGCAGGGCAAGGTCCATCTCCCCACCGGCCAGGAAGCGCTCGCGACGAAGGGCTGGTTCGGCGCGCACAAGTATCTCGTCCTGCGCCGCGTCAGCCAGGCCTTCTTTCTCCTGCTCTTCCTCGCGGGGCCGTGGTTCGGCATCTGGTGGGTCAAGGGAACGCTCGCGGGCTCCATGACCTTCGATTTCCTGCCCCTGAACGACCCGATGATCCTCGGTCAGATGATGGTCGCCGGTCACTGGCCCGAAAGCACCGCGCTCATCGGCGGGCTGATCGTTCTCGTGGCCTACGCGCTGATCGGCGGCCGGGTCTATTGCTCCTGGGTCTGCCCGATCAACCCGGTCACCGACGCCGCGCATTGGTTGCACGACCGACTGGGCCTCCAGAAGGGCTGGCAGCCGAAGCGCGCCACCCGGTACTGGCTGCTCGGAACCGTCTTCCTCGTCTCGGCGCTCACCGGCACCATCGCCTGGGAAGTTGTGAACCCGGTCACCATCGTCCATCGCGGCCTCGTCTTCGGCATGGGCTGGGTCTGGGGCATGGTGGTGGCGATCTTCCTCTTCGACCTCATCGTCGCCCGCCGCGGATGGTGCGGACATGTCTGTCCGGTCGGTGCGTTCTATTCCCTCGTCGGCACGAAAAGCCTGCTGCGCGTCTCCGCCCTACGGCGTGACGCCTGCGACGATTGCATGGACTGCTACGCCGTCTGCCCGGAAAACCAGGTCATCTCGCCGGCGCTGAAGGGCAAGGGCGACAGCACGCCGCTGATCCTCTCGTCCGACTGCACCAATTGCGGGCGGTGCATCGACGTCTGTTCGGTCGACGTCTTCGCCTTCACCCACCGTTTCGACACCCATATTGACGTCCCCCCGTACGCGGTCGCAACCGACGCGCCGGCCAAACAGAATGCAGCGTGAACTGAGCAACGGAGACCCATCATGACCAAGCCGATCCTTGCAGGTGCCCTTGCCCTGGCAACGTCCCTGGCCCTCGTGGGCCTCGGCCTCGCGCAGCCGGCCACCGGGCTCTCCAGCTTGCGCGGTGCCTCTGTCGACGAGCAGGTTCCGGTGGAGCAGGTCTTTCAGCAGGAGACCAAGCGGTTCAACCGCGAGTACCGCCAGCAGCCACCACTGATCCCGCATTCGGTCGACCAGTACCAGATCGATATTCGTGCAAACCAGTGCCTGAGTTGCCACGACTGGACCAATGCCGGCGATCGCGGCGCGCCGACATTGTCGATGACCCACTATCTGGACCGGGACGGTGTCGAGATGGACGAGGTCGCCGGCACGCGTTGGTTCTGCAACCAGTGTCATGTGCCGCAGGTGAACGCGCCCGCGCTCGTCGAGAACCTCTTTGAACCGTCGGCCAGCCGCTGAGGCAGAACCCAGGGGGAAGAAAAGCGATGGCAGAGCATCAGCACAACGGCGCGCGTCCCGGAGTCCTGCGGCGCATCTGGAACGGCTTCTGGAGCCCCAGCGGCGTCTTCAGCATCGGGTTCCTGATCATCGCCGGCTTCGTCGCCGGCATCCTGTTCTGGGGCGGGTTCCACTGGGCGTTGGAGGAGACCAACACCGAGGAATTCTGCACCTCGTGCCACACGATGACGAAGAACTGGGATGAGTACACCGAAACCATTCACTACAACAACCATTCCGGCGTCCGCGCGACCTGCCCGGATTGTCACGTCCCGCACGAGTGGCAATACAAGGTCAGGGCCAAGATCATGGCCAGCAAGGATCTCTATCACGAGATCCTGGGCACGATCGACACGGACCAGAAATACGAAGATCGTCGCCTGCACATGGCGAGCCTCGTCTGGACCAAGATGAAATCCTCCGACAGCCGCGAATGCCGCAACTGCCACGCGTTTGACTACATGGATTTCACCATCCAGGAGACCCGCGCGGCGGACGATCACCAGAAGGCGATCGACGACGGCATGACCTGTATCGATTGTCATCAGGGCATCGCGCACGGGCTTCCGGCAGGGTATCTCGAAGAATATGAACGGATTGTCGAGGAGTTGCCGGGAGCGACCGCGCAGGCGGATGCGCCCAGGAACGGGATTGCTGCCCTGGAGTGAATGGAACGCTCCGGCGGGGAGACTTGGTCCGACGCCGTCCAAGGCGCCTGGCGCGCAAGACCCGGCCGGGAACGTGAGTCCGCCCATCGCAGTTCCGCGCGCTTTCAACACCATGCTCGACGCAGAAAGAGGAGACTCTTTCGGGAGACGACACTGTGCAGAAGAGAGCTTTTGAAGGAGACGATCAGACGCGGGAGAAGCGTCGAGAGCATCACACGGCAAGAGGAGCGATCATCGTCGCTAACTGGCTGGTGCGGGCGGTGGGACTCGAACCCACACTTTCTTGCGAAAACAAGATTTTAAGTCTCGCGTGTCTACCATTCCACCACGCCCGCAGTAGGCATGGGAATAGGCGCACGTGGGCCGCGCAGCAAGACCGCTTAACTTGGGCCGAAGAATGTTGTCGCAGATTGGCGTCAACGCCGGCCTCGCAAATGGACCGTTCGACGTCGCGCCGCTGTCATCCGCTCTTCACTTGACCGGACGCTGGCCCTCTATAGCTTCGTTCCATGTTTCCGATCCGCGATCACAACCCCTCTGGGCGAACGCCCGTCGTCACCTATGCGCTGATCTCGGCGAACATTCTGATCTTCATCGGAACTTGGGGCATCACGGAGAGCCCTTACGCGTTTCACGCCTTCTACGAAAGATACGCGCTGATCCCCGCGCGGCCCTATCCGTGGAGCTTCCTGACCTCGATGTTCCTGCATGGCGGCATCCTGCACTTGCTCGGTAACATGCTCTTCCTCTGGATCTTCGGCGACAATCTCGAAGACGAGATGGGCCATGGCGGTTTCGCGCTGTTCTATGTGGCCTGTGGCGTGGCGGCCGGCATTGTGCATGTCGCGCTGTCCTTCGGCTCGCCGGTGCCGACCGTCGGCGCATCCGGTGCCATTGCCGGCGTGATGGGCGGATACCTCTTGCTCTTTCCCCGGGCCCGGGTCGATATCCTGCTGATTTTCATTATCTTCTTCCGGATCTTCACGGTTCCCGCCTGGCTGATGCTGGCGATCTGGTTCGGCCTGCAACTGATGGGGGCCGCCGCGTCGGACCCGACAACGGGCGGCATCGCCTATTGGGCGCATGCGGGCGGGTTTGTCATGGGGGTGGTTTTTACACTTCCGCTGTGGTTGCGGCGCGGCGGGCCTGCCTTCTGGCAACGGACGCATGGACTGCCGCCGCATCCGGCGGCAAGGGTCCGTCGCAGCGACGTCCCTTCAGTTTCAAGAAATAAGCGACACAGCCGGATTCCACGGGTTCGGCGGCGGCGGGAATGACATGGTCAGGCAAGGGCCATTAGAAACCGGTCTTGATCTCATAATTCGACGCGACCGAAGCGATGTCTTGCGCGTTGTACTGGACGCTATCACGCCAGACGTTAAGTGAGGCAAGCGCCATGCCGATGACGGCAGCACTCAGAACGACCCAATCGACGGTGACCGCTCCGCGATCATCGGACTGGAAACGGGCATATTGCCGCTGGATAAAGAAAATCGGTTTCATAACGCCGACGCTACCAGCCCAATGTGGCGGGAAATCGGCGGATTAACGGCTTCGAAGGACTTCCGACAGTTTCGCAAACACCGCGCCGTTACCGGCAATCACCATCCTGTCATCGAAGATGCTGCGCCCTTCGTAGAGCGGGGCGACGAAGCCGCCGGCTTCGCGGACAAGGATCAACCCCGCGGCGATGTCATGCGGGTTCACCTCCCGCTCCCAATACCCTTCGAACCGTCCCGCGGCGACATAGGCCAGATCGAGCGAGGCGGCGCCCGAGCGGCGTACACCGGCACATTGCGGCATGAGCTTCGCGAGATCCTGGATGGTGGCCGGCAGCGTCGTCTTCGCCCCCCAGGGCACGCCGGTCGCGAAGAGCGACTCGCTCATCCGGGAGCGGCCCGAAACGCGGATGCGCATGTCGTTCAACCACGCGCCGGCGCCTTTCTCGGCGACATACATCTCGTCCTTTGCGGCGTCGAAGACGACACCGGCGATGATCTCGCCCTTGTGCTCGAGCGCGATCGAGATCGCCCAATGCGGCAGGCCGTGAAGGAAATTGGTGGTGCCGTCGAGCGGGTCGACAATCCAGCGCCGCGTCGGGTCGGCGCCGGCGACGTCCGCGGATTCCTCGGCATGCCAGCCATAGGTCGGCCGCGCCGTGGTGAGTTCCTCGCGGATGATTTCCTCGGCGCGCAGATCCGCCTTGGTGACGAAATCGCCGGGACCCTTGGTGCCGACCTGAAGATTCTCGACCTCGCGGAAATCCTTGACCAGCGAGCGGCCCGCCTTGCGGGCGGCCTTGATCATGACGTTGAGATTTGCGCTGCTGCCCTGCATGGCCGAGGCTCCTTTGGTTCAGGGCGCGGCTATACGCTGCGGACAGCCCGATTCCAAGGCCGAATCCCGCCGGGTGCGGACGGTCACGCCGGTCGTTGAAGCTTCACGGGTATCTCGCGGCCGAGTTTCAGGAAATGCGCCATGTAAGGCCGCTCGATCTCGTCGCTGCGGGTGGCGGCATAGAGCCGGCGCGTCAGACCCGTTTCGGTAAGGGGCCGGGTGACGAAGTCTGCATTGCTCCTGACGTCGCGCACGACCCAGTCGGGCAGCACGGCAACGCCGCGCATCGAGGCCACGAGCAGCAGGATGACGGCGGTGAGCTCCACCTGACGGATGCCGAGCGGCTCGACCCGGCCCGGCATCAGGAGCTGGCTGAAGACGTCGAGCTTGGATCGGGCCACCGGGTAGGTGATGAGGATCTGGTCGCGGAAATCCTCAGCCGAGATGAAGGGACGCTCGGCCAGCGGGTGGCGGGCGGCAGCGACAAAGACCGGCGAATAGTCGAAGAGCGGGTTGAAGGTGACGCCCTCGATCGCTTCGGGGTCCGACGATATGACGACGTCCACTTCCTCCTTCCAGAGCGCCGGAAGGGCGTCGAAGGCAAGGCCCGGGCGGATGTCGACATCGACATCGGGCCAGGCCTTGCGAAACTCCTCAAGCACCGGGAAGAGCCATTCGAAACAGGCGTGGCATTCGATGGCGATGTGCAACCGTCCGGTCTTGCCGGCGCGAAGGCCCCGGAATTCCTCCTCAAGCGCCGCCATCTCGGGCAGCACGCGCTCAGCCGTGCGGAGCATACGAAGGCCGGCGGCGGAGAGCTTGAGCGGCTTGGAGCGACGCGCGAAGAGCTCCATCCCTGCCTGGTCCTCCAGCCCCTTCACCTGGTGACTGAGGGCGGACTGGGTGATATTCAGGATCTCGGCGGCGCGCGCGAGGCCGCCGGCCTCGTGGATGGCCTTGATGGTTCGCAGATGGCGGAGCTCTACATGCATGCGCGGCTCATGATCTTTGTGAAGATTATGAATTTGCTTCAGGGCTCGCGATATGCGACTTCCGTCAGCGACACAAGAGGGACCGAATCCGTCATGACCGCGCCGCATGTTTCCTTTGAATTCTTCCCGCCCCGCTCAGTGGAGGCTTCCTTCCGGCTGCACGAGACAGTGCAGTCGCTTGCCCCGCTCAACCCCGACTTCGTCTCGGTGACTTACGGCGCCGGCGGCACCACGCGGCGGCTGACGCATGAGGCAGTCTCCGCGATCCACCGCACGACCGACCTCAAGGTGGCGGCGCATCTGACCTGCGTGGATGCGACGCGCGACGAGACGCTGGAGATCGCCCGGGGCTATGCCGCGGAAGGTGTGACCGACATCGTGGCGCTCAGGGGCGATCCGCCGAAGGGTGCGACGCGATTCGAGCCGCACCCGCAGGGCTTCGCCGACAGCTGCGAGCTTGTCGCGGCGCTGCGCGAAACAGGCGATTTCACCATCCGCGTCGGAGCCTATCCCGACCGGCATCCGGAGGCGTCGAGCGACACCGCAGATGTCGAATGGCTCAAACGCAAGTTCGAGGCGGGCGCTGATGCCGCGATCACCCAGTTTTTCTTCGAGGCTGAGACGTTTTTCCGGTTTCGCGACGCCTGTGCCAAGGTCGGCATCGACAAGCCGATCCTGCCTGGCATCCTGCCGATCGAGCACTGGGCGGGCACGAAACGCTTCGCCGAGCGGTGCGGGACCAAGGTTCCGGCCTGGCTCGACGACGCCTTCGAGAAGGCCGCACGGGATGGGCGCGAGGAGATCCTTGCGATCGCCGTGGCGACCGAGCTTTGCTCGGAGCTGATTTCGGGCGGCGTGGAGCACCTGCACTTCTACACTCTGAATAAGCCGCATCTGACGCATGACATCTGCCGCGCCCTCGGCGTGACACCGGACACCCGCCTGCAGGACGTCGCCTGAAGCGACGCGCGCGGGATCACGGCAGATTCAAGCGCCGGGAGCCTGGAGCGTCTTGGGCGTAAGCCCGGCGGGTAACGCTTCTGTGCCGGCTCGCCCGCGACAGGTTTCTATGGACACGGCCGATTCACCGAACCGCCCCCCGCGCCCGCCCGCCTGCGCGGCTTTGGTGTTTTGTCTTGGCATATCGAAAGCAGTTTGCTATTCGAACCTCCGCATTTCGGATCCTGCGGTCGGCGAGGGCAATTCGCCGCCAGGCGCGTGGTCAGGATTGACCGGTAGAACTCTCCGCAAAGCCAACAACGTGGCCGTCGGAGCACCGGCAGTCCCCGGAGAACCTCTCCGGGCAGGCCGCGTCAGTACTGGAAGTGACGCAACGGCGATGCTACCTGATGTATAACTCGTGGACCGATTTCCGCGGGAGGGTCGATTTCGAAAGGTTTGGGCAAGACAGCGAGCACGTGTTGGTGATCGAGGACATAGAACTTCCGAAGGCGTTAAAACGCGACAAGGATCTGCGCACGCAATACGGCGCGCTTTGCTACCGCATGATGCGCGGCAAGGTGCAGGTGCTGCTGATCACGTCGCGGACGCGCCGTCGCTGGATCATTCCCAAGGGCTGGCCGATGAGCGACCGGTCCCCGGCGGAGGCTGCGAGCCTGGAAGCCTGGGAAGAGGCAGGCGTCAGTGGCAAGGTGTCGGGGGACGTTGTCGGGTATTTCCCCTACACGAAATACGGCGACGGTCTCGGACCGGACCTGCCCTGTGTCGTCTGCGTCTTTCCGCTGAAGGTGAAGTCGCTGGCCAAGGAATTCCCCGAGCGCCACGAGCGCCGCCGCAAGTGGTTCTCTCCGAAGCAGGCCAGCAAGAAGGTGGCCGAGCCGGACCTGCGCCAGTTGCTGCGGGACTTCAAACCTCCCAAATCCTGACGCGCCCCTTTGAAATCGCCGCGCGCAGGAGTACATTTTATCTGAATGATCAAGTACAGCCTCAAATGTGCCGAGGGTCACAGCTTCGAAAGCTGGTTCGCGTCGGCGGACGCGTTCGAGACGCTCAGGATCTCGGGCCATGTAAATTGTGCGGTCTGCGGTTCTCCCAAGGTTGAGAAGGCGATGATGGCGCCGCGAGTTCTCTCGGGCGAGTCAGGGGCAGAGACCGACGAGAAGGAGCCCGCCCGGCCGCTGAGCGCCCCTGCAACCCCCGCCGAACAAGCGCTTGCGGAGTTGCGCCGGCGGATCGAGGCCGAGAGCGACTATGTCGGACGCGACTTCGCCCGCGAGGCACGCGCCATGCATGACGGCGAGGTGCCGCACCGGTCGATTCATGGCGAGGCCGATCCGAAGGAGGCACGGCGCCTGATCGAGGACGGCGTGCCGGTAATGCCGCTTCCCTTCGCACCGCGCCGCAAGACCAACTGAAGTCGGCTTACGCTGCCCGGCCGGACATGTGACGGCGGTAGATCTCAATCATCCAGCCCAGCATGATCGCGTTCAGGATATGCCAGAGGAAATGCGTGCCCAGCGGGAAGGCAGTGCAGACTGACATGTCGACGGACCGGAACCCGAGCGAGACACAGAGCAACACCGCGCCGACGGCGAGCCCGCGTGCCGTTTCGGGAGCCCTGCGCCGAAGCGCCAGCGCGTAAAGCGCGATGAGCAGCGGCACCGGCCAATAGGCAGCCGAAATCTCGAAGCCCGGCAGGCTCTGGAAGAGCGGCACAGTGGCCGCGGCGTAGGGAAAGAAACCGGCGGTGGCGAGGAGGGCAAGCGGCGTGGAAAGGCCCCAGTAGTCGCGGTTTGCGGCAAAGACATAGAGCAGGATGAAGAGCGTGATTGGCGTGGTGTCGGCGATTGCGCCCCAGACTGTCGCATGGGTGTGAAAGAGCCAGGAGCCGATTCCGATGGCAGCGAGCACGAGGCACATCGCGCGGGCGAGCGGTAGGCGATCTGTGTCCAAACGGCGCCAGAGCAGTGCCGCGGCGACGAGGAAGGCGAGGTTGGTGAGCGCGTTGACCGGCTCCGACCAGTAGCTGAAGTCGGTCCGTTCACAATAGCCGTCAACCTGCCGCAACAGACCTTCCATTTGTTCCTCTCCGGAGTAGGCTGCCCCGCGAAGGCTTAGCTCGTTCCCGGGAGGAGACAAGATGAAGATCACCTGGCTCGGCCATTCAGGCTTCCGTATCGAGATCGCAGGAGAGATCCTGCTGGTCGATCCCTGGTTCACCGGCAACCCCGTTTTCCCCGCCGACAGGCAGCCCGAGGCGATCGCAGGAGCGACGCATATCCTGCTGACCCACGGACATGGCGATCATTCGGGCGACGCGCTGGCGATCGCCAAGGAGCTCGGCGTGCCGCTCGTCGGCATCTACGACCTGATGTCGCATTGGGAAGCGACCGAAGGCGTGAGTGTCATAGGCTTTAACAAGGGCGGCACGGTAACGCTCGGAGATGTCGCGGTGACGCTGGTGAACGCGACGCATTCCTCCTCGATCGGCACCGATCACGGGCCGATGTATGTCGGTGGAGAGGCCGGGTTCATGATCGCGGGCGAGGGTCACGTGATCTATGTCAGCGGCGATACCGACGTATTGGCCGACATGGCCATATTCGCGGAACTGCACAAACCCGATATCGGCATCCTCTGCGCCGGCGGCCATTTCACGATGGACATGGAACGCGCTGCGTTCGCGGCCAGGAAGTTTTTCGATTTCAAGGTAGTGTTCCCGTGCCACTACAAGACGTTCCCGCTGCTGGCGCAATCGGCACAGCCGCTGGCGGACGCTCTGCCGGGGGTTGACGTGAAGACCCCCGAGGTGATGGAGACGGTCGAGATCTGACCGTTCAGCGCCGGGTGGCGAAGAATGCCTTCAGCAGCCGCTCGGCCGGCTCGGCCGCGATGCCGTCGTAGATCTCCGGCACGTGATGCGCCTGAGGATGGGTGAAGATCCGCGGCCCCTGCGCCACGCCGCCGGATTTCGGATCTGCCGCGCCGTAGCAGAGCCGCGCAATGCGCGCGGCCGAGATCACCATCGCGCAGGCAGGACAGGGCTCGAGCGTGACGTAGAGCGTGTGGCCCGGCAGGCGCTCGGAGCCAGCGGCCCGGCAGGCGGCGCGGATCACTTGCACCTCGGCATGGGCCGTCGGGTCGCAGAGCTCGCGCGTCCGGTTGCCGTCGCGCGCCACGACACGGCCCGCGGGGTCGACCAGAACCGCGCCGACCGGCACCTCGCCGCGCGCGGCCGCCGCCCGCGCCTCTTCCAGCGCCTCTTCCATATGGCTCGTGAACGGGCTCATGCCACCTGACTGCCCGTGCCCGCGCCCCTTGGCAAGCCCGCGCGCGCGGCGTATCCGGGCGCATGAACGAGAAAACAGATACACCCCCTGCCGGCGAACGCATCGCCAAGGTGATCGCCCGGGCCGGCCACGCCTCGCGCCGCGAGGCCGAACGGATGATCGAGGCCGGCCGGGTCGCGGTCAACGGCAAGGTGATCGGGAGCCCGGCGCTCAACGTCACCGCGGGCGACAAGATCACGATCGACGGTGCGCCGCTGGCCGACACCGAGCCGCCGCGTCTCTGGCTCTACCACAAGCCGTTGGGGCTGGTGACCACGGCGCGCGATGAGAAAGGGCGGCGGACGGTCTTCGACGCGCTGCCGGAGGAGATGCCGCGGGTCGTCTCGGTCGGCCGGCTCGACATCAATTCGGAGGGGTTGCTGCTCCTGACCAACGATGGCGCGATCAAGCGGCGGCTGGAATTGCCGTCGACCGGTTGGGTGCGGAAATACCGGGTGCGGGTGAACGGACGGCCCGACGACGCGACTTTTGAACCGCTGCGCAGGGGCGTCGAGATCGACGGTGAGCGGTTCCAGCCGATGTCGGTCACGCTGGACCGCCAGCAAGGCGCAAATGCCTGGGTCACCGTCGGCATCCGCGAGGGCCGCAACCGCGAGATCCGGCGGGCGATGGAGACGATCGGCCTGCCGGTGAACCGGTTGATCCGGGTCGCCTACGGGCCCTTCCGGCTCGGCGACCTGAAGCCGGGCGCGGTGGAGGAGGTCAAGGGCCGCGTGCTGCGCGACCAGCTCGGCCTCGACAAGGATTTCGTGCCGCTTGCCGCCCCGAAACGCCGCCCCACGCGCAAGCGGCGCTGACCCCTTCCCCGGGAACCAGGTCGATGCAAGCCGGGAAGCAGAGGCACCACGGTCCTGTGTCTTGCTCGGACGGCGCGGGCGGCGGTTTCCGCCGCAATCCCGTGGCGTGGAGATTTAGCGCTGGAAGTGGTTTTCCCGAGAGTCCAGTTTGCGGCTGGGCGTCGCGACGGCCCGACACGAACCAAACCTGGAAGGCGCGCAATGACCGACCCGACCTATGATCCGAGCAGCGATGGCGCCACGATGTCCTTCGCGCAGGAGATGTCCTATGGAGACTATTTGCGCGTGGATAACCTGTTGGCGCTCCAACACCCGCTTTCGGATGCGCATGACGAGATGCTCTTCATCATCCAGCACCAGACCAGCGAGTTGTGGATGAAGCTCGCGATCCACGAACTGGCGGCCGCGCGCGCCGCGCTTCAGGCAGAGGAACTGGCCCGGATGTTCAAGATGCTGGCGCGGGTCAGCCGTATCTTCGAACAGCTCAACGCGGCCTGGGATGTGCTCCGCACCATGACGCCTGCCGACTACACGCGGTTCCGCGAGACACTTGGCGCGTCCTCGGGGTTTCAGTCCTATCAATACCGGATGATCGAGTTCATCCTGGGAAACCGGAACGCCAACATGCTCCGACCGCATGCACATGTTCCGGAGGTGCACGCGGCCTTGGCGAGCGAGATGGCGCGCCCGAGTTTTTATGACGAGGTGGTCCGACTCCTGTTCCGGACCGTCGACGGGAGCTCAGACGCCATGCCTGCGCCGCAGCTCGACAGGCCGCACCAGGCGGACGCGGCAATCCAGTTGCGCTGGAAACGCGTCTACGAGGATATCGACCGCTACTGGACGCTCTACGAGCTAGCGGAAAAGCTGGTCGACATGGAGGACTACTTCCGCCGCTGGCGCTTCAACCACGTGACCGCTGTGGAACGGGTGATCGGGTTCAAGCGCGGCACCGGGGGCACGTCCGGGGTTCAGTATCTGCGCCGCATGCTGGATGTCGAGCTGTTCCCGGAACTCTGGCACCTGCGAGGAGAGCTCTGATGACACGCCTGCCGCGAAAAGACCTTTTCGACCTGCCCGAGGGGATCGTCTATCTCGACGGGAACTCGCTCGGCCCGCTGCCGAAGGCGGCCCGCGCCCGGGCGCTCGAGGTGATCGAGGCGGAATGGGGTCAGGAGCTTATCAAGGCGTGGAACACCGCCGGGTGGATGGGGCTGCCGCAGACGGTCGGCGATCGCATCGCGGGGCTGATCGGCGCGCCAGCGGGCTCCGTTGCGACCGGCGATACCCTTTCGATCAAGGTCTATCAGGCGTTGGCCGCGGCGCTGAAACTGCGCCCCGACCGAAAGGTCATCCTGTCGGACAACGGCAATTTCCCGACCGATCTCTACATGGCCGAAGGGCTGATCGACACGCTCGACAGAGGCTACGAGCTACGCACGCCCGCCCCCGAAGACGTGACGGCACATATCGGCGAGGACGTGGCGGTCGTGATGCTGACGCAGGTCGACTATCGGACCGGCCGGATGTACGACATGCAGGCGGTGACACGTGCGGTTCAGGCTGCGGGCGCGGTGATGATCTGGGATCTCGCGCACAGTGCGGGTGCCGTGCCGGTGGACCTGACCGGCAGCGGCGCGGAGATTGCGGTGGGCTGCACCTACAAGTATCTCAACGGCGGTCCCGGAGCGCCGGCCTTCATTTATGTGCGTCCTGACCTCGTCGCGGATATCCGGCCGGCGCTTTCCGGCTGGATGGGGCACGACGCACCCTTTGCCATGGAGCGGCACTACCAGCCTGCGATGTCCACCGAGCGGCTGCGCATCGGCACGCCGCCGATCGTGCAGCTCTCGATCCTCGACGAGGCGCTGAAGATCTGGGACGGTGTCGACATGGCGGAGCTGCGCGCGGCCTCGATCGCGCTGAGCCAACGTTTCATCCGGGAGGTCGAGGCCCGCTGCCCCGAACTGGTGCTCGCCTCGCCGCGCGATGCGACTGCACGCGGCTCTCAGGTCTCCTTCGCCTTCGACCAGGGGTATGCGGCCATGCAGGCGCTGATCGCCCAGGGGGTGATCGGAGATTTTCGCGCGCCCGACATCATGCGCTTCGGCTTCACGCCGCTCTATCTCGACGAAGGCGACATCGTGATCGCGGCGGAACGCATGGAACGGGTGTTCCGCGACGCGCTCTGGAAAGACCCGAAATTCCAGACGCGGTCCCGGGTGACCTGAGGCGCGGGAAACTGCCGGACGGACGCCGCGGACGGCGGCGCTGGAAAGGCTCAGATCCCGAGATACCGGTCGGTGATGTCGTGCGAGAGCGCGGAGATGTCGCCGACCCAGACCGACGTTCCCTTCTCGAGGATGACCGCTCGATTGGCGATCGCGCGAAGTTCCTTCAACGACTTGTCGACGACGACGATGCCCATGCCGGTTTCGGCCTTCAGCCGCGCGATCGCGGCCCAGATCTCCTGCCGCACGACGGGCGCGAGCCCTTCGGTCGCCTCGTCCAGCACGAGCAGGCGAGGATTGGTCATCAGGGCGCGCCCGATCGCAAGCATCTGCTGCTCGCCGCCCGACAGGGTGCCCGCACTCTGGTCCTTGCGATCTTCGAGCTGCGGGAAGAGCCGCGTCACCGCAGGCAAATCCCACGCTCCCCGCCGCGCCGCGGCGATCAGGTTCTCGCGCACGGTGAGATCCCTGAAACAGCGGCGCCCTTCCGGGACCAGCCCGACACCGAGGCGCGCGACGCGGTGCGCCGGGAGCCGGGCAATATCCTGTCCGTCAAAAAGGACCGACCCGCCGCGGTTCCTGAGCAAGCGGCAGATGACCTTGACCGTGGTCGACTTGCCCATACCGTTGCGCCCCATCATGGCGACAACCTCGCCTTCGCCGACGGACAAGTCGACATCGAACAGCGCCTGGGAATGACCGTAGAAGGCCGAGACATGGGTCAGTTTCAGAAGGCTCACGATGCTTCCTCGCCCAGATAGGCCGCGCGCACATCCGCGTTGGAGCGGATCTCCTCGACACTGCCGGATGCGATGATCTCGCCGTAGACCAGCACGCTGATCCGGTCGGCGAGCGAAAAGACCGCGTCCATGTCATGCTCGATCAGGAGGATCGGGGCCCTGTGGCGCAGACCGTCGAGGAACCCCACCAGCCGCTGCGAACCTTCGGCGCCCAGCCCGGCCATGGGTTCATCCATCAGGAACGCCTTGGGCGACAGGGTCAGCGCGACGGCGATTTCGAGTTGGCGGCGCTGACCGTGGGACAGGTCGGAGGTCCGGAGCGACCGGAACTCCTCGAGCCCGACCTGTTCCAGCGCGCTTTCGGCAGCCTCCAGCAAATCCGAGTCCCTCATCGCCCGGTTGAAGAAACGGAAGATATCGCCGCGATGGCCGAGCGCCCCCAGGACCGCGTTCTGCAGCACCGTGTACTCCATCGCCAGCGACGAGATCTGGAAAGTGCGTCCCATTCCCATACGGGCCCGCGCGGCAGTGCTGAGGTCACTGACATCCCGACCGTCGAAATGCACGCGGCCGGAGTCGGGGCGCAGGTTCCCGGCGATCTGTTTGATCAGCGTGGACTTGCCCGCGCCATTCGGACCGATCAGCGCGTGAACCTCGCCCGGACGCAGGCCGAGGCTGATATTCCTGCTCGCAACGAGCCCGCCGAAGCTCTTGGTGAGGCCCCGGACATCAAGGACGGGTTCAGTCATCGGCCTGCTCCCGCCCGGCCAGGAAGCCGTAGAGCCCACCACGTGCAAAGAGGACCACGCCGAGGAGGATCGCGCCGAGATAGATGTGCCAATACTCGCTCGAGCCACCGAGGCTGTGCTCGAGCAGAATGAACAGGGCCGCGCCCGCCACCGGGCCGAACACCCGCCCGACTCCGCCGAGAATCACGAAGATCATGATCTCGCCCGAGGTTTGCCAGCTCAGCATGGTGGGGCTGACGAAGCGGTTGAGATCGGCGAACAGCGCCCCTGCCAGCCCGGTTATCGCCCCGGAGATGGTGAACGCCGTCAGGTAGAGACGAAAGGGCGCTTGGCCGACCGCCTGAACCCGGTCTTCGCTCTGCCTGGCCGCGCGCAGCATCATGCCGAAGGACGATTGCGCCACGCGGTTGACCGAGAGGAGCACAATCAGGAGCAACGCGTAGCAGATCGCGAAGAACTGGATCGGGTCCATCGTGTTGAGGCCCGGAAAGCCGTTCCGGACATAGATCGAGAGCCCGTCCTCGCCGCCATAGGCCGACCAGGAGATGGCGAAGTAATAGAGCATCTGGCCGAAGGCGAGGGTGATCATGATGAAATACACCCCCTTGGTCCGCAGCGACAGCGCGCCGATGACCAGCGCGGCCAGCGCGCCGGCGCCGATCGCCATGAGCCAGATGACCGGCATGGATTTCGTGCCCTCGATGGCGACGGGCCAGGTGGCAAGCGCGGTGTAGGTCTGGGCGTGGTGCGCCAGGATTCCCATCGCGTAGCCCCCGAGGCCGAAGAAGGCCGCGTGGCCGAAGCTGACAAGCCCGCCGAAGCCGAGCGCGAGGTTCAGGCCGATGCCCGCGATCGCGAAGATCACGGCGCGCGTGGCCAAGGTAATCAGGAACGGCTCGTCAAAGGTCCAGGCCGCCAGCGGCACCACGAGGAGCAGGGTCATCAGGCCCGCGTTCAGGACGGTTTCGCGGGTCACGTCACGTTCCTCCGAAGAGGCCCCTGGGCCGGACAAGGAGAACGCCCGCCATCAGGATGTAGATCGACATCGACGCCAGCGAGGCGCCAACGGAACTTGCCGCCGATGGTTCAAGGAAGAGGCTGAACAGCTTCGGCAGAAGAAAGCGGCCGAGGGTGTCGGTCAGCCCGATCAGGAGCGCTCCGATGAACGCTCCCTTGATCGAGCCGATGCCGCCGATCACGATCACCACGAAGGCCAGGATCAGAACCGGTTCGCCCATACCGACCTGAACCGACTGGATCGCGCCGATGAGAGCGCCGGCCAGGCCAGCCAGCGCGGCGCCGAGGGCGAAGACGAGCGTGTAGAGCCGGGAAATGTCGACCCCGAGGGCGCCGATCATCTCGCGGTCATTCTCGCCCGCCCGGATGCGAATGCCGACGCGGGTCCGCGCGATCATCCAGAACAGGCCGAGGGCCACGAGAAGTCCGACCACGATCAGGCTGAGCCGGTAGCGCGAGTATTCGACACCGAGTGGCAGGGTGACCGTGCCCGACAGATAGTCCGGCACCTCCAGGAACAGCGGGAAGGAGCCGAAGATCCAGCGCGTCCCCTCCGACAGGATCAGGATCAAGGCAAAGGTCGCAAGGACCTGGTCGAGGTGGTCCCGATCGTAGAGCCGTCGGATCACCGTCACCTCGATCACCACACCGGCGATTGCCGCGGCGGCCAGGCTCGCGGCCAGCGCCAGCAGGAACGACCCGGTCGCCGCGGCGGTACCCGCCGCCGCGAAGGCGCCGATCATGTAGAGCGAGCCATGGGCGAGGTTGATCAGTCCCATGACGCCGAAGATCAGCGTCAGCCCTGCGGCCATCAGGAACAGCATCACACCGAACTGCAGCCCGTTGAGCGTCTGCTCTGCGAGGAGAATCCAGGACATGGAACGCCCGTTTCTTTGGGTCTCCCGCCACGCGACCGAAGGCGCGGCGGGAGCGGCCGCATGCTACATTTTGCACTCGTCGGCATAGGCGTCGCCGCGGTCTTCCAGCGCCACCGAGACGATGCGGTTGGTGTACACGTCACCTTCCTTGACCACTTCGCGGACATAGATGTCCTGAATCGGGTGGTGGTTCGGACCGAAGGTGAAGTCGCCCCGGGTCGAGTCGAAATCGGCCGCTTCCAGCGCCGCCCGGAATGCGTCCTGATCGCTGACATCCGCCGTCTCCATGGCCGAGATCAGCAGGTTGGCGGTATCGAAGCCCTGGCTGGCATAGAGCGACGGAAGACGGCCGTACTTGGCCTGGAAGCTCTCGACGAAGGCCGCGTTGGTCGGGTTGTCGAGATCCTTCGACCATTGCGCGGTGTTGTGCACCCCGAGAGCAGCCTCGCCCACGGCCTGCAGGATACCTTGATCGAAGCTGAAGGCCGGCCCCACGACCGGCAGGCCCACGGCGCTGTCGGCATACTGCTTGAGGAACGAAATCCCCATGCCTCCGGGCAGGAAGAAGAACACGCTGTCGGCGCCCGAGGCCCGGATCTGCGCGATCTCGCTGGCATAGTCGGTCTGGCCGAGCTTGGTGAAAATCTCGCCGGCCAGCTCGCCTTCGTAAAACCGCTTGTAGCCGGTCAGAGCGTCCTCGCCGGCCGGGTAGTTCGGCGCGAGGATGAAGGAGTTCTTGTAGCCGGCGGAATTGGCATAGGCACCGGCGGCCTCGTGCAGGGTGTCGTTCTGCCATGCCACGTTGAAATAGTTCTTGTCGCATCCCTTGCCTGCGAGGGCCGACGGGCCGGCATTGGGGGAGAGGTAGAACTTGCCCTGCGCCACCGCAGCCGGCACGACTGCCATGGCGAGGTTCGACCAGATGATGCCGGTCAGGACATCCACCTTCTCGGACTGGATCATCTTGTCGGACAGCTGGACCGCGATGTCGGGCTTGCGCTGATCGTCCTCGATCACGACCTCGATATCGTGGCGCCCGGATTGCTCGACGGCCAGCATGAAGCCGTCGCGCACGTCGATGCCGAGCCCGGCGCCGCCGCCCGAAAGCGTCGTGATCATGCCGACCTTGACGCCTTCGGCCTGTGCGCCTGTCGCCAGCAGTGCTGTGCCCAATGCAAGAATGAGCTGTCTGGAAATCATGTGGGTCTCCCGTTGGTTGATGTCGGCTCTTTTGGCCTTGTTGCAGATTATTTGGTCGTATCCCCGCCTCCTGCGGGCTCGTATCGCCAGGTTTCAGATGTCGCGCCCATCGCAGTCACTGCAGGGCTTGCAAAGGTAGGAAGACTGGCAGGCAGAAAACCATTCACCCCGATCTTATAAGCACAATCCGGGGATTGAGCTACATGACGCCGATTTCTTCGCCGGCGGGCTCGTGCCGCGAAGGTGCCCCTGTCTTGGAGCCTGTCCGAAACGCATCCCCGGAAGGGCACCTTCGATGCGTCAGGTTCGGAATCTCATACAGGATTTTTCACCTGCGTCCATGCTCTGCCGGTCCCCGACGCTGCCCGCGCAGCGCCGACGGCCACGGGCGGGACCGCTGTGGATCAGGAAAACAATGACGAGACCAGCAGCTTCGCGTTGCCTGGGTATTCGCCGATCCGCCGGACCGCGTAGGGCCACCAGTCCTTGCCGAAGGGCAGGTAGAGCCGCACCCGCTCGCCACGCGCCGCCAGGTCCCGGGCAGCCTCCTCGCGCACGCCGAGCAGCATCTCGAATTCGTAGCTCCCTTTCGGCCAGCCCCCGGATTCGGCCGCGGCGATGGCATGGGCGTGAAGCGCCGTATCATGGGTCGCCACGATCGGGTAGAACCCGGCCGCGAAGGCCGCCTCCGAAAACATCCGGTCGATCAGCCGGCGGTAATTCGCCTTGATCTCTGAAACCTTCGTGAAGGCGATCGCATTGCCGCCGACGAAAGCACCGCGCACCAGCCGGACCTTGCTGCCGCGGCGGATCTGTGCCGCGAGATCGGCCTCGGTGCGCCTCAGGTAGGCCTGAAGCGTCAACGCCACCGGCAGGCCGGCATCGGCCAGCGCATCGTGCAGCGCGATGGTCGGGCCGGTGACGCTCTCGTCCTCCATGTCGATCATCATGCAGCGCAGACGCTGTTCCCCCACGGGCCGGTCCGCGATTGCCCGCGCGATGCGTTCGGCCCGCGGGCGGACCAGATCGGGGTCGAGATGATAACCGATCTGAGTCGGATCGACCGAGACGTGGAGGTCGAGCCCGCTTGTCGTGAGCGCCGCGACCGCCGCAAGTTTCTGAGCGACGTTCTCCTCCACCAGTTCGGGCGAGTCGACATATTCGCCCATGAAGAAGAGCGAGCTGCGGATTCCCGCCTCAGCCATCAGCCCTCGTGCCCGGGCCGCCCCGTCCGAGACGTGCTTTCCCGCAACGTAACGGTCGGCGAGGAAGGAAGTGGCGCGGTGGTCCTGCATGAAGGCCTTGATCCGCGGCGACCGGGCGGCCGCGATCATCGTGCCTTGCCAGGTGCGTGCAAACATCGATCCTCTCCTGCTGTGCGGCGGCGCCAAGATAGGTCCGGTCCGGACCGACGCAAGCCGGGCACAGGTCTCGGGTCGATTTGTCTCACCGCGCCGCCAAAGGGGTGGTCCACGGACCGCCCGGCGGGCCGGCCTCAGGCCAGCAGTCGCCGTGCGATCACCTGCGCCTGGATCTCCGCCGCGCCCTCGAAAATGTTGAGGATCCGCGCGTCGCAGAGCACCCGGGAGATCGCGTATTCCTGCGCGAAACCGTTGCCGCCATGGATCTGCAATCCATTGTCAGCCGCCGCCCAGGCGACCCTGGCGCCGAGGAGCTTGGCCATGCCCGCCTCGAGGTCGCAGCGCTGATCGTGGTCCTTCTCCCAGGCGGCGAAATAGGTCAGTTGCCGCGCCACCATGATCTCGACCGCCATCATCGCCAGCTTGCCCGAGACCCTCGGGAAGGCGATCAGCGACTTGCCGAACTGCTTGCGGTCGATGGCGTATTGCATCGAGATGTCGAGCGCCGACTGTGCCACGCCGATGGCCCGCGCCGCGGTCTGGATGCGAGCGGCCTCGAAGGTCTTCATCAGCTGCTTGAAGCCCTGCCCCTCGATGCCACCGAGCAGGTTCTCGCCTTTGACGCGAAAATTGTCGAAGCCGAGCTCGTATTCCTTCATGCCGCGATAGCCGAGCACCTCGATCTCGCCGCCTGTCATGCCCTCTGTCGGGAAAGGCTCGGCATCGGTGCCGGGCGTCTTTTCGGCGAGGAACATGCTGAGGCCCCTGTGATCCGTTGTCGCCGGATCGGTCCGGGCCAGCAGGGTCATCACATGGGTGCGCGCGGCATGGGTGATCCAGGTCTTGTTGCCCGTCACCTTGTAGTCGCCGGTCTCGTCCCTGACCGCGCGGGTCCTGAGGCTGCCGAGATCCGACCCGGTGTTGGGCTCGGTGAAGACCGCCGTCGGCAGGATCTCGGCGCTGGCGATCTTCGGCAGCCATTCCTCCTTCTGCGCGTCGGTGCCACCCGCAAGGATCAGTTCGGCGGCGATTTCGGACCGCGTGCCAAGGCTGCCCACGCCGATATAGCCGCGCGAAAGCTCCTCGGAGACCACCACCATCGACGCCTTGGAGAGGCCGAAGCCGCCATACTCCTCCGGGATCGTCAGGCCAAAGACCCCCATCTCCGCCAGTTCCTCGATGATCTCCATCGGGATCAGCTCGTCCCTGAGGTGCCAGCCTTGCGCGTTCGGCTCAACGCGCTCCACCGCGTAGCGGCGGAACTGCTCGCGGATCATCTCCAGCTCGTCCTCGAGCCCGGTCGCCCCCACGGTGATGTTCGCCGCCTGCTCCTGCATCAGCTCCACGAGGCGGGTCCGGGCGCGCTGCGAGTTGCCGTCCTGGCAGAGCGTGGTGATCCCGGGCGTGTCAAGCCGCCGCAGATCCGCGCGCTCGTCGAGCCCCATGTCGCGCACCCGCACGATCTCGGTCTGGCTCATCGGGATGCCACCCTGGATCTGCAGGAGGTATTCGCCGAAAGCGATCTGGTGAAGGAGTTGCTCGATCTCGCCGAAACGTCCGTCCGCCTCGAGCCGCTCCGCCCAGGCCTGCATCTGGCGCAGCGACTGGGCATAGGTCGCAAGCCAGGCCAGCGCGTGGGCGGCAGTCTGGTTCGCTTCAAGCAGCTCAGCGGACACCCGGCCACCCTCGGTCACGCGGGTCTTCACCGCTTCCGTCGCCGCTCCCAGGAGATCGTCCACCGGCGCGATCGCCGCCTTGGTCAGCGTCAGCAGGTTGTCGAGAACGGGGGTCTCGGGCAGGTCCAGTCCATCATGCGGCACGGCGCGAATCCTTCGGCTTCGGAGTTTCGAACGGGTCTAATCCCTTTGCAGGTGCAGCGCAACATAATTTCAATACAGGCTGGTCCTGCCATGTATTATGTCGCGATGAATTCACAGATGCAGCACCTTTGACGATCGGGTAAGCGCTGTGCATGGATCTCGCCGCCTTTTCCGCCGGTTTGCCAGCCGGCCTCTTTGCGCTGGCCTGTGCAATTACGGGCTTCGCCGCCTTCGTGAAGGGTGCGACCGGCTTCGCCATGCCGATGATCATGATCTCGGGGCTCGGATCGTTCCTCACGCCCGAGCTGGCGCTGGCCGCGCTGATCCTGCCGACGCTGGTCACCAACCTGATGCAGGCCTTCCGCGACGGGACGGCCGCGGCCTGGGCAGCCGTGAAGACCTGCCGGCTTTTCTTCGTTATGGGCGGGATCTTTCTCGTGCTGTCTGGACAGCTCGTGACCACGCTCGACCCGCGGTTGATCTTCGCGATGATCGGCTTGCCGATCACCGGTTTCGGGCTGGCACAGCTGCTCGGATGGGTGCCGCGGATCCCACCGGACAGGCGGCGCCGGACCGAGGTGATCCTGGGCTGCTGCTCGGGCGTTGTCGGCGGGATTTCCGGCGTCTGGGGCCCGCCGCTGGTCCTCTACCTCACCGCGCTCGGGACACCCAAGGCCGAACAGGTCCGCATCCAGGGCGTGGCCTTCGGGCTGGCCGCTGTGCTTCTGGCGAGTACCCATCTGCAGACCGGCGTGTTGAATGCCGCGACCTTGCCCTTCTCGGCGGTGTTGCTGTTGCCCGCCCTGGCGGGGATGTTCCTCGGCCGCCTTGTGCATGACCGGCTCGACCAATCGACGTTTCGCAAGGCAACGCTGGTGGTGCTGATCGTGGCCGGGCTGAACCTGCTGCGGCGAGCGCTGACCTGATTTGGAAACGATCGCGGCGGGCCGCAACACATCCCGACAGAAGACACCGACATGACGCCACCGCTCAGAGCGCGCCGATATCGTCACGCGCGACCGCCACCGACTTGACGATGGCAAAGCAGTTCTTTCCCGGCTCCAGCGCCAGCGCCTCGGCCGAGCGGCGCGTGACGCGGGCGAGCAGCAGGTCAGCGCCCGATTCCAGCTGCACCATGACGCCCGGCCCGTCTCCGCCACGCAGGGACCGGATGCGCGCAGGAAGGATATTGAGCGCGGAGATGGCCTCGGGCGGGGTGAGCGCAAGGATCACCTCATGCGCCGGGATGCGAATGCGCAGACCCGTTCCGGGCGCCGCGCCGACCCCCGGGAGCAGGAGATGTCCGGCAGAGGTGGCAAGCTCGGTCAGGCCATCTTCGTGGTGGCGCAGCACACGGGCCTCGATCACCGCACCTGCCTCGCGCGGACCGAGGGCGCGGGTCAGCGCCGGGTCGGCCAGCAGCTCGGCCACCGGCCCGCTGCGGTCGACATGCCCCTGCCGCAGGATGACGACCGACGTGGCGAGCCGGGCAACCTCGGCCACCGCGTGGCTGACATAGAGGATCGGCAGGCCGGAGGCGTCACGCAGCTTCTCCAGGTAGGGCAGGATCTCCTCCTTGCGGGCGGCGTCGAGCGCGGCGAGCGGTTCGTCGAGCAACAGCAGACGCGGTTGCGAGAGCAAGGCGCGGCCGATCGCGACGCGTTGCTTCTCGCCCCCCGAAAGCAGGGCCGGCGCGCGATCAAGCAGGTGGTCGATGCCGAGCATGGCGAGCAGGCGGGCCTCGCTGGCCGGGTCGCGCGGCGCTCCCGACATTCGGCGACCATAGGCGAGGTTCTTCGCCACCGACATATGCGGGAAGAGGCGGCCATCCTGGAAGACATAGCCGATGCGGCGGCGATGCGGCGGCAGCCAATGGCCGGTGGCACTGTCCTGCAGGAGGTCGTCGCCGATTCGGATGCGCCCGCTGTCAGGGCGCAGGAGGCCCGCGACCGCCTGGACGATGGTGGTTTTGCCGGCACCGGAGGGGCCGAAAAGCGCGGTGACGCCGGAGGGCGTCTCGACATCGACGTCGAGGACGAAATCCTCGCGCGCGTGTCGGAGGGTGATTGCCAGGCTCATGCGCCGGTCCTCCGCCGTGCCATGCGGCGGGCGAGAACCTCGGAGGCGACGAGCGCGCCCATGGCCACCGCGATGGAGATCAGCACAAGGCGGATCGCCGAACCCTCCGCGCCGGGGACCTGGAGGAAGGCGTAGACGGCCGACGGCAGCGTCTGGGTGCGGCCGGGGATGTTAGAAACGAAGGTGATCGTAGCGCCGAATTCGCCCATCGCCTTGGCGAAGGCGAGAATGGCGCCGGCGAGGATGCCCGGCGCGGCGAGCGGAAGGGTGATGGTGAGGAAGACGCGCGCCCGGCAGGCGCCCAGCGTCGCGGCGGCCTCTTCGAGCCCCGGATCGACCGCCTCGATGGAAAGGCGGATGGCGCGGACCATCAGCGGGAAAGCCATGATCGCCGCCGCCAGCGCGGCGCCGGTCCAGTTGAAGGCGAGCGTGATGCCGAACACGTCGTGCAGGAAGGCGCCCGCCGGACCTCGACGGCCAAATGTCAGCAGCAGAAGGTAACCGGTGACCACGGGTGGCAGGATCAGCGGCAGGTGCACGATACCGTTGACCAACTGCTTGCCGGGAAACTCGACGCGGGCCAGCAACCAGGCGATGGCGATGCCCACCGGGAGGCTCAGCGCCACCGCCCAGAACGAGACCCTAAGCGAGAGAGCGACGGCGGCCCAGGCGTCCGGCGAAATGCCGAGTGTCATTCCTCCCCCCGCCCCGCGAGCCCGAACCCATGCGCGCGGAACACCGCGGCGGCCTCCGGCCCGGCAAGCCAGGCGGCGAAAGACCCGGCTTCCGGGGAGTGGCTCTCGGCCGGGATCGCCATCGGGTAGCGGATCGGCATGTGGGTTTCTTCCGGGAAGGTCCCGATCACCGTGACGCGCGGCTCGGCCATCGCATCGGTCGCGTAGACGATCCCGAGCGGCGCCTCTCCCGAAGCCACCAGCGCGAGCGCGGCACGCACGTTGTCGGCCTGCGCCACCTGCGGCGCGACATCTTCCCACAGCCCGAGCGACATCAACGCTGCCTTGCCGTAGATGCCGGCGGGAACGGCCTCAACCAGCGCCATCGCGAGCCGGCCCTCGCCGAGCCTGCTGGCGATCGCATCCGGAGCGGTGAAGTCGAGCGGCGCGGCCTGAAGGTCATTGGCGATCAACACGAGGCGGTTCGACAACAGGTCCTGACGGCTGCCCGGACGAAGGAGCCCGTCGTCTTCCAGCCGGTCCATCCAGGTCTCGTTGGCAGAGAGAAACAGGTCCGCCGGGGCGCCGGCCTCGATCTGCCGGGCCAAAGTCGAGCTTCCGGCAAAGGACAGGGTCACGCGATGCCCGGTCTGGCTTTCCCAGGCGGACGCAGCCTCTTGCAGTGCCTCTGTCAGACTCGCTGCCGCGAAGATAAGAAGGTCCTCCGCGCGGGCAGGCGCGGCGGACATGACCAATGCCAGAAGGGCTACCTTCGGGAAGTGTTTCATGCGCCGGGCCTCCGTTTCGTCGGGCCAATCTTGGTCCGCGGCGCGTCCGGGAACAAGCCCTCCGGAAACCGAACGGCCCGGGAGTGTCCCGGGCCGTCAAAAAGGCATGCTGTCAAGAGCTTAGCCGATGGAGACCGCTTTGACCTCGTTGTCGACATAGGGCAGGTACTGCTCGAAGTTGGCCTTGAACATCGCAACCAGCTTCTTGGCCTGCTCGTCGTAGGCGGACTTGTCCTTCCAGGTGTCGCGCGGGTGCAGCAGGTCGGTTTCGATCCCGGGCACCTCGACCGGCACTTCGAAGCCGAAATACGGATCCTCCTGGAAGGCGACGGTCTTGAGCGTGCCGTTGAGGGCCGCCGACAGCAACCCACGGGTGGCCTTGATGGGCATCCGCGAGCCAGTGCCGTAGGCGCCGCCAGACCAGCCGGTGTTGACCAGCCAGCAGGTCGCGTGGTGATTGGCGATTTGCTCCATCAGCAAGTTGCCGTAGACCTCCGGGCGCCGCGGCATGAAGGGCGCGCCGAAGCAGGTCGAGAAGGTCGGCTGCGGCTCGGTCACGCCGCGCTCCGTGCCTGCCACCTTGGAAGTGAAGCCCGACAGGAAGTGATACATCGCCTGAGCCGGCGACAGTTTCGCGATCGGCGGAAGAACGCCGAAGGCGTCGCAGGTCAGCATGATGACGTTCCTCGGGTGGCCCGCCACACCCGTCGCCGAGGCGTTGTCGATGTAGAACAGCGGATAGGCGCAGCGCATGTTCGGCGTCAGGCTGTCGTCATCGAAATCGAGCTTCAGCGAGTCCTCGTCATAGACCATGTTCTCGATCACAGTGCCGAACATCGACGTTGTGGCGAAGATTTCCGGCTCGGCATCCGGCGAGAGGTTGATGGTCTTGGCGTAGCAGCCGCCCTCGAAGTTGAACACGCCCTTGCTGTCCCAGCCGTGCTCGTCGTCGCCGATCAGCACGCGGTTCGGGTCGGCCGAGAGCGTCGTCTTGCCGGTGCCCGAGAGACCGAAGAACACGGCTGTCTCGCTGGTATCGCCCGGTGCGTGGTTGGCCGAGCAGTGCATGGCCATCACGCCTTTTTCGGGCAGAAGGTAGTTGAGCGTCGTGAAAACGGATTTCTTGTTCTCGCCGGCATATTCCGTGCCGCCGATCAGGATCAGTTTTTCCTTCAGGTTCAGCGCGATGACTGTCTCGGAGCGGCAGTTGTGGCGCTCGGGGTCGGCCTTGAAGGACGGGCTATTGATGACGGTCAGCCCCGGAACGAAGCTGTCGAGCTCGACGCGGGCCGGACGGCGCAGCATGTGGCGCATGAAGATGCCATGCCAGGCGAACTCGGTCACCATCCGCACGTTCAGCCTGTGCTCCTTGTCCGCGTTGGCATAGAGATCCTCGACGTAGAACTCCTTGCCCTTCATATGCTCCAGCATGTCGGCCTTGAGGTTGGCGAAACCCTCTTCCGACATCGCCGTGTTGTTTTCCCACCAGATGGTGTCCTCGGTCACGTCGTCGCGAACGACATGCTTGTCCTTGGGCGAGCGGCCGGTGAACTTGCCGGTGCTGACCAGCATGGTGCCGCCCAACCCGATGTGGCCTTCGCCGCTCTGGAGCGCCTTCTCCATCAACTGCGAGACGAGGAGGTTGTAGTGAACATTCCCCAGTCCGGTGATGCCTTGATCTTCCAGGCGCATAGCCGGGTTAACACGTCCATTGTTCATCTGTTCGCTCCTAGCAGCCGCCCGTGCGGCCAATAAAATTTCCGTCGTCTGGTATCCGGCACCTTCCGGCCGTCTCGTCTGGGTCGTGCGCCGTCCCTTGCGTCGCGTTTGGTCCGATCTGTCGTCGCTGCGAAAAAGGGAGGGGCGGCCGAGGCCGCCCCCTGAATTGAGTGCGTCGGGTCAGCGCGGGGGCGCCAGTTCCCACTGGTCGGGAGAGCGCCACAGCCGCGAGCGCAGAAGTTCACGCTCGAAGATGAACTCCTTAGGCAGCCGGTCGAAGAACTTGTCGAACTGCTCTTCGTGGGCATGCGCTTCCTTGCCGCCCGCTTCGCGGCCGACTTCCATCAGCTCGTAGAACTTCTCGGCAGGGAAATCGAGCCCGGCCCATTCGAGGTCCTCGTGCCGCGGCATCCAGCCGATCGGGCTTTCGACGGCATATCCACGGCCATGGACGCGGTCGACGATCCACTTCAGAACGCGCATGTTCTCGCCGAAGCCCGGCCAGATGAACTTGCCGTTTTCGTCCTTGCGGAACCAGTTCACGCGGAAGATCCGCGGCGGGTTCGACACACGCCGGCCGATGTTCAGCCAGTGCCCGAAATAGTCCGCCATGTTGTAACCGCAGAAGGGCAGCATCGCCATCGGATCGCGGCGCATCGAGGTCACGCCGATCGCCGCAGCGGTGGCTTCGGAGCCCATCGTGGCCGCGAGGTAGACGCCGTGGCTCCAGTTGAAGGACTGGAACACCAGCGGCATGTCCTTGCTCATCCGGCCGCCGAAGACGAAGCCGGCCACCGGCACACCGGCCGGGTCTTCCCAAGCGTCGTCGATGGAGGGGCAGTTCGCCGCCGGCGCCGTGAAACGCGCGTTCGGGTGCGCTGCCGGCGTATCGCTGTCAGGCGTCCAGTCGTTGCCTTTCCAGTCGATGAGATGGGCCGGAGCTTCCTTGGTCATGCCTTCCCACCAGATGTCGCCATCGTCAGTGAGCGCGCAGTTGGTGTAGATGACGTCCTTCTTAATCGTCTCCACCGCGATCGGGTTCGATCCCTCGTTCGTGCCGGGGGCAACGCCGAAGAAGCCGGCCTCGGGGTTGATCGCACGCAGCACACCATCCGGACCCTTCTTGATCCAGGCGATGTCGTCGCCGACCGTGCTGACCTTCCAGCCTTCAAAGCCCTTCGGCGGCAGAAGCATGGCAAGGTTAGTCTTGCCGCAGGCGCTCGGGAAGGCGGCGGCGAGATAGGTCTTCTCGCCCTCGGGCGACTCGATGCCCATGATCAGCATGTGCTCGGCCATCCAGCCTTCGTCGCGCGCCATCACCGAGGCGATACGCAGCGCCAGGCACTTCTTGCCGAGCAGCGCGTTGCCGCCGTAGCCCGAACCATAGGACCAGATCTCGTAGGTCTCCGGGAAGTGCACGATGTATTTCTTCTGGATGTCGCTTTCGCAGGGCCAGGGAACATCTTCCTCGCCCGGCTCGAGCGGTGCGCCGACCGAGTGCAGGCAGGGGATGTAGTCGCCATCCGCGCCGAGCGAGTCCAGGACCGCCTGACCCATGCGGGTCATGATGCGCATGTTGGTGACGACGTAGGGGCTGTCGGTGATCTGCACGCCGATCTTGGCGATCGGCGATCCGATTGGACCCATGGAGAACGGGATGACATACATCGTCCGGCCCTTCATGGAGCCGTCGAACAAGCCGGTCAGGGTTTCCCGCATCTCGGCCGGCGGCGCCCAGTTGTTGGTGGGACCGGCATCGTCCTTGTTGTTCGAGCAGATGAAGGTGCGATCCTCGACCCGGCCGACGTCGGAGGGGTGCGAGCGGGCGAGGTAGCTGTTCGGGCGTTTTTCCGGGTTGAGGCGGATGAAGGTTCCGGCATCCACCATCTCCTGGCAGAGCCGGTCGTATTCTTCCTGGGATCCGTCACACCACACGACCTGGTCGGGCTTGCAGAGGGCCTGCATCTTTTCAACCCATTCGATCAGCCGGGTATTGGTGGTTGGAGTTTCCATGCTTTCCTCCTGAGGATTGCTGTAACGTTGCGGGGGCGGGCTCCGAGAAGTGACCCTTTGCGCATTGACGCTGACTTCATCGGAGAAGTTTACGTGGCGCCCGTATACCACCTGCAGATCGCTTTTGAAGCGTCGCCACACGCGTTTGTTAGCGCTACAATGTCGCTGTTTCCTAAGCTGAATACCCGACTTGCGGCGCGATCATGACCTGTACGCGACGGTGTACCGGGGCGCCGCTCCGATATGTGATGCAAATTAGCCATTCCTTTCCGAAATGGCGCTTGCATGGGCCGGGGATCGGCGCGCGATTCGCATTGGCAGTTGATTCCGGCACACGGAAGCGGGAAAATACGCTAAAATCAGAAGAACGTGCAGTATGAGGGATTGGAGCATGTCGCGCATTGCGCTTGTGGACGACGACAGGAACATCCTCACGTCGGTTTCGATGACACTGGAAGCCGAAGGATTCGAAGTCGAAACCTATAATGACGGCCAGTCGGCACTGGACGCCTTCAACCGGCGCCTGCCGGACATGGCGGTGCTCGACATCAAGATGCCGAGGATGGACGGGATGGACCTGCTGCAGCGGCTGCGCCAGAAGACGTCGATGCCGGTCATTTTCCTGACCTCCAAGGACGACGAGATCGACGAGGTGCTCGGCTTGCGCATGGGCGCGGACGACTACGTGAAGAAGCCTTTCTCGCAGCGGCTCCTAGTGGAGCGGATCCGGGCGCTGCTGCGCCGCCAGGAAGCGCTCAACGCCGACGAGGCGGGCGAGTCCGAGGTCGCCCAGGTGCTGACTCGCGGCGAGCTGACGATGGACCCGCTGCGTCACGCGGTAACATGGAAGGGCATGGACGTCTCCTTGACGGTCACTGAGTTCCTGCTGCTGCAGGCGCTCGCGCAGCGGCCCGGCTTCGTCAAGAGCCGCGACCAGCTGATGGACGTGGCCTATGACGATCAGGTTTACGTCGATGACCGGACGATCGACAGCCACATCAAGCGCCTGCGCAAGAAGATGCGGAGCGTCGACTCGGAATTCTCGGCGATCGAAACGCTCTATGGCATCGGGTACCGGTATAACGAGGAATAGCGGCGCGACCGGGAAAGGTGCGGGCGACATGCGCGACACCAGGCACGAGGCGGAGTCCGGGGTTGTCCTGGGCGAGGACTGGGTCGCCCCGGATCGCTCGGACGCGGACATGCGCGCGCGGCGCCAGGACCGCGGCTATCTCAACCTCAACCGGTCGCCGCTGGCGCGCAAGATCATCACGTTCAACCTGATCGGGTTGCTCATCCTCGTCGGCGGGGTCTTCTATCTCAACCCTTTCCGCGACAGTATTGCCACGCAGCGGGTCGCCGGCCTCCAAACGGAGGCGATGCTGATTGCCGATTTCTTCGAGGCACAGCTCCCCGCCAACGCGCCGGTGAGCCTCCGGGGCGGTGACGGGATCGACCCCCAGGGAATCCTCGACACTCTGACACTGACCCGCGGCGTGACCGTCTTCGTCTATGATGAAGAGGGCCGTCAGGTGGCGCGCAAATCGGCGCCGAAGGTTCAGCTGACGCCGGGAGAGAGCTCCACCGTCATCACCGATTTCCTGAATGCCATCTGGGTCGGCACTTCGAAGCTGCTCACGCCCATGCCGAATGAGCCCGAAGGAACCACCGGGGAAGAACTCGCGCACACGCTCGCCGGAGCCGGCCTGCGCAGCGAGACGGCCGTTCTTGCAGGCACGACCGCGGAGGGCGAGACGCTCTTTGCGGTGGCCTCGCCGATCCGTGCCGGCGTGCGGGATGTCGGCATGGTCGCAATGTCCTCGCTCCCCGGCGAGGTGGACCGGCTTGTGCGCAAGGAGCGCGAGCAAGTATTGCAGATGTTCGTCATCGCGATCCTCGTCTCCATCGGCCTCAGTCTTCTGCTCGCCTCGACCATCGCCAACCCGCTCTCCGATCTTGCCACGGCGGCCGAGATCGGCCGCGATCGCAACGCGCGCAAAATGACACCCGGCCGGGTCCGCATCCCGGATCTGTCGGGCCGTCCCGACGAGATCGGCCGCCTGTCCAACGCGCTGCGCGGCATGGTGGCGGCGCTCTATGACCGGATCGACGCCAACGAGCAGTTCGCCGCCGACGTGGCGCATGAGATCAAGAACCCGCTGGCCTCGCTCCGCTCCGCCGTCGGTACCATGCGGGTGGCCAAGCGCGAGGACCAGCGCGAGAAGCTGCTCGACGTGATCGACCATGATGTGCGCCGGCTCGACAGGCTCGTGAGCGACATCTCCAACGCCTCGCGGCTGGATTCGGAACTGGTCAAGGAGGAGGAGGAGCGGTTCGACCTTGTGAAGATGCTGACGAACCTTACCGACTACCTCGCGCAGGATGCCGGGGAGAAAGGTGTCGAGTTCATCACGGACCTGCCCCGGCAGCCGATCGAGATCCTCGGCCTCGAGGCGCGCCTCGCGCAGGTCTTCGTCAACCTCATCACCAACGCAATCAGCTTCTGCGAAGACGGCGACGCGGTGCGCGTCTGGGTCCGCAAGCGCGAGAACAGGGTGCTTGTCGTCTGCGAGGATACCGGCCCCGGGATCCCCGAACAGGCGCTCACCAAGATCTTCAATCGCTTCTATTCCGAGCGCCCGCCGGGGCAGTTCGGCAACCATTCGGGGCTTGGCCTCGCGATCTCGAAGCAGATCGTTGAGGCGCATGGCGGCGTGATCTGGGCCGAGAACATCCGGCCGACCGACGCCGATATCGCCTCAGAACCGCTCGGCGCGCGCTTCGTCGTCGGCCTTCCGGTCTGAGCCATGAGCGCGCCGGGACCCGGCGGAGATGCCGCCACGCGCCTCAACGCCTCCGCAGTCGCCCTCGACAGGCGTGCATTGCTGATCCTCGGCCCCTCGGGCTCGGGCAAATCGGCGCTCGCGCTCGACCTCATGGCGCTCGGCGCCGAACTGCTCGCCGACGACCAGGTTCTGCTGTCGCTCGAACGCGGGCACCTCGTCGCCCGATCGCATCCGAACATCGCCGGCCGGATCGAGGCCCGCCACCTCGGGATCCTGCGCCTGCCCTACTGCGAGAGCGCCGAAGTTGTGCTGGCCGTCGACCTCGGCCAGATCGAGACGCACCGCCTCCCGCCGCACCGCTCGATCGACGTCCTTGGCCAAAAGGTCACCTTGCTGCACCGCCCCCCCGCAGGGAATCCGGCATCTGCCATCCTTCACTGCCTTCGCCACGGGCGGGACACGCCATGACCGAGAGCGCTGATACCCTGCCGCAGGCGCCTGCGCCCCGCATCGTCCTCGTCACCGGCCCTTCCGGTGCTGGCCGCTCGACGGCGATCCGCGCGCTGGAGGATCTTGGTTACGAGGTGATCGACAACCTTCCGCTCTCGCTGGTCCCGCGTCTCCTCGAGGGGTCGACCCATGGCCCCGCTCTCGCCCTCGGGATCGACACCCGCAACCGCGATTTCTCCACCGGCGCCTTTCTCGACCTGATCAACAGCCTCGACACGCAGGGCGCCGAGCTGCTCTATCTCGACTGCAGACCAGAAGTCCTGCTGCGGCGCTATTCCGAGACCCGCCGTCGCCACCCATTGGCCCCTGCCGAGAATCCGGCCGTTGGCATCGAGCGCGATTTCGACCTGTTGGGCCCGATCCAGCAGCGCGCCGACATCGTCATCGACACGTCCGAGCTCACAATCCACGACACAAGGGCAGAGATCTCGCGCTGGTTCGGCGGCGCCCCCAAGAGCCGCCTTGCGGTGTCGGTGCAGTCCTTCTCCTACAAGCGCGGCCTGCCGCGCGGGCTCGACATGGTGTTCGACTGCCGCTTCCTGCGAAACCCCTACTGGAAGCCGGACCTGCGTGGCCTCGATGGCCTGTCGCCGGCGGTCGCCGACTATGTGGCAGGCGATGCCCGTTTCGAGGACTTCTTCGGCAAGGTCCTGGACCTAGCCATGCTACTGTTGCCGGCCTATGTCGAGGAGGGGAAGTCCTATCTCTCGATCGGGTTCGGCTGTACCGGCGGGCAACACCGCTCCGTGACCATGGCCGAGCGGCTCGGGAATGCGCTTGCGGAGGCCGGATGGCAGGTGTCAATTAGGCACAGGGAATTGGAGCAACTGACCGAGGCCGGCGGCTCGGCAGGGCAGACGAGGAAAAAGACGTGATCGGCATCGTGATCGTTGCTCACGGGGGCCTCGCGGCGGAGTATCTCGCCGCGGTGGAACATGTTGTGGGCAAGCAGGTCGGAATGCGCGCAATCGCCATCGCGCCGGAGCACGATCGCGTCCTGAAACAAGCGGAGATCCTTGAAGCGGCCAATGCCGTCGATACCGGCGACGGCGTAGTGGTGGTCACCGACATGTTCGGCGGCTCGCCCTCGAACCTGTCGCTCCGGGCCTGCAACAAGGCCAACCGAAAGATCCTCTACGGCGCCAACCTGCCGATGCTGATCAAGCTGGCCAAATCGCGCCAGATGTCGGTGAACGACGCGGTCAACACAGCGCTCCTGGCCGGGCGGAAATATATCAACAGCTTCGACGGGAACGGCCGGAAGGCCGACTGAATGGGGACCGCCGTGATCCGGGTTCTGGACATCATCAACGAGAAAGGTCTGCACGCGCGCGCCTCGGCGAAATTCGTCGAGACGGTCGAGGAGTTCGACGCGAGCGCCGAGGTCCGCAAGGACGGGCTCGACGCTTCGGGCGACAGTATCATGGGCCTTTTGATGTTGGCAGCTTCCCGGGGAACCTCTATTGAGGTCGAGACCAGCGGCCCCGAGGCGGAGGAGCTGATGCAGGCGCTGGTCGCGCTTGTCGCCGACCGTTTCGGCGAGGGAGTATAGCAGGAGCGGGCGGGAGACCTGGCACGTGGTTGAATCGACCCAGCATAGGCCGGTGCTGATGCATACCCGCCCGGCGAAGTCGCTGGTCGGACAGGGAAGTGGCGAGAATCTCGCAGACCAGCCCTATGACAAGCGCCGCCTTTCCTATGCCAACACCTTTGAGAACCCGGTGCAGGTCGGCATCATCCACACGATGGAGGCGCTGACCGGGAAGCTGCGGCTCCTGCGCCTGATCCGGAAATTCGAGGCGATGGGCGTTCCCGAGGGTCAGGCCTTCTGGGCCCAGGCGCTCGACGTCATGGGCATCGCGCTGCGGACGCCGCAGGCGCAGATCGACGCGATCCCGGCGGAGGGCCCGCTGGTGATCGTCGCCAACCATCCGCACGGCCTGATCGACGGAATGGTGCTGGCCGAGTTGATCGGCCGGCGGCGGACCGATTACAAGATCCTGACCCGGTCGCTGCTGACCGGCGTGGGCGAGATCGACCGCTTCATGATCCCGGTGCCCTTCCCGCATGAAAGCGACGCGCTCCAGCAGAACCTGGAAATGCGCAAGACAGCGATGTCCCATCTGCAGGACGGCGGCTGCATCGTGCTCTTCCCCTCGGGAGTCGTCGCCTCATCGGACACGCTTTTCGGGCCGACCGTCGAGCGCGAGTGGAATCCGTTCACTGCCAAGATGATCCTGCGCAGCCGGGCGCGCGTGCTGCCGATCTTCTTTCCCGGCCGGAATTCGCGCTGGTATCAGATGGCCAACCGGATCTCGGCGACGCTGCGCCAGGGGCTCCTGCTCTACGAGGTGGTCCACGCGCTCAACAAGCCGCAGGCGCCGGTCGTCGGCACGCCGATAGAGCGCGACGAGATCGCCGAATGGTCTGCAAACCCGCGCGGCTTCGTGGCGATGCTGCGCGAGCGGACGCTGGCGCTGAGAGGCGCCTGAACCGCCGGACCACGAACGGGTGACGCAGCCTGCTAGCGCGTCGGCACCGGTGTCTCACCTCGGTAATCGTAGAAGCCACGGCCGCTCTTGCGGCCGAGCCATCCCGCCTCGACATATTTCGTCAATAGCGGACAGGGCCGATATTTCGTGTCGGCCAGCCCGTCGTAGAGAACGTTCATGATCGCCAGGCAGGTATCGAGCCCGATGAAATCGGCCAGTTCCAGCGGGCCCATCGGGTGCGCCGCACCGAGCTTCATCGCCGTGTCGATCGAGCGCACGCTGCCGACGCCCTCGTAGAGCGTGTAGACCGCCTCGTTGATCATCGGCAGCAGAATGCGGTTGACGATGAAGGCCGGGAAATCCTCGGCGCTCGCAGCCGTCTTGCCGAGGCTGTCGACCAGGTCGAGCATGGTCTTGTAGGTCGCCTCGTCGGTGGCGATGCCGCGGATCAGTTCGACAAGCTGCATCACCGGTACCGGGTTCATGAAATGCAGCCCCATGAAGCGTTCGGGCCGGTCGGTGCGGCTTGCGAGCCGGGTGATCGAGATCGAGGAGGTGTTGGACGTCAGGATCGTCGTGGGCTTCAGATGCGGCTGTAGATCTTCGAAGATCGCGTTCTTGATCGTCTCCCGCTCGGAGGCGGATTCGACGATCAGATCGGATTGGCCCAGTTCCGGGAGCGAGAGGGTCGCCCGGATGCGACCGAGCGCCTCGTCGCGCGCCGCGCCGGCGATCTTCTCCTTGGCGACCTGGCGATCCAGGTTCTTGCGGATCGTGGCAAGTCCCCGGTCCAGCGCCTCCTGGCTGATGTCGTTCAGCGTCACGTCATAGCCGGCGAGCGCAAAGACATGGGCGATCCCGTTGCCCATCTGGCCGGCGCCGACTATTCCGACGGTCTTGATTTCCATGGTCCCACCTTCCCGTGGAGATACTGAATTTGCGCGAACAGTATTCTGCAACTGCAAAGCATTCCAGCGCAGAGCGCCCGGGCGCTTGCTAAAAATCGTCTCAACCTGTCCGTTTAGGGAAATCGCAATCCACCATCTGCAACCTGCATTCCGGGAAAGTGCAAAAAAGGTGGTGGGATGGCATTCGAACATCCGGGCGAAGGTGCCCTTGACTATCTGCCGTGCAGATACGGCAGTTCCAGGATTCTGTTTCGGGGACCGAGGAAGGCATTGTCCGATCCGTACATCGCCTTTCTCGGCGGGACCGAGACCTATGGCCGGTTCATCGTGCGCCCCTTCCCAGACGTCGTCGGCGATGCGCTTGGCGTGACTGGCGTCAATCTCGGCTGCGTCAACGGCGGCATCGATGTCTACCTGAAGGACGAGACATTGCTGGGTATCTCCGGCCGCGCCCAGGTCACCGTCCTGCAGGTGATGGGAGCGCATAATCTTTCGAACCGCTTCTATTCCGTTCATCCGCGGCGCAACGACCGATTCGTCGGCGCCTCCCCTGTGATGCAGGCGTTGTTCCGTGAGGTCGATTTCACGGAATTCGCCTTCACGCGGCACCTGATGAGCAGCCTGCGCTCGATCTGCCCGGAGAGATTCGAGCATGTGGTCACCGAGTTGCAGACGGCCTGGGTGGCGCGGATGCGCACCCTGCTCCAGGCCATCGACGGACCGAAGCTCCTGCTCTGGCTCGCTGACCACCGGCCCGAGAACGCCAGCGCCGCGCGCGCGGGCTATCGCAACGATCCGCTCTACGTCGAGCGCGCCATGCTCAATGCGCTCGAGGGCCTGCATGACGGGTGCATCGAGGTGGTCTATGATCCGGAAATCCGCGGCACCCGGTAGGACGGAATGGTGTTCTCGGAACTCGAGGCCCCCGCCGCGCGCCAGACCCCCGGCATGGCCGTGCACGAGGCCGCGGCCGCGGCCCTTGAGGAACAGCTGATGGTCTTCTTTACCTAAGCAAAAGGCCCGCCGGTTGGCGGGCCCTGCCGTTCGATTCCGGGGTCGGGCCGGCTCAGAGCTTGCTTGTCAGTTCCGGCACGGCGGCAAAGAGATCCGCAACGAGGCCGTAATCGGCGACCTGGAAGATCGGCGCTTCCTCGTCCTTGTTGATCGCGACGATCACCTTGGAATCCTTCATGCCGGCGAGGTGCTGGATCGCCCCCGAGATGCCGATGGCGATGTAGAGCTCCGGCGCCACCACCTTGCCGGTCTGGCCGACCTGCCAGTCATTCGGCGCATAGCCCGAATCAACCGCCGCGCGCGAGGCGCCGACGGCGGCGCCGAGCTTGTCGGCCAGCGCCTCGATGAGCCGGAAATCTTCCTCCGAGCCGACGCCACGGCCGCCAGAGACGACGACACCCGCCGACGTGAGTTCGGGCCGGTCGGACGCCGCGACCTTGTCCTCGACCCATTCGGAGAGACCCGAGGTTGCGCCCGTGCCGACCGCCTCGACCGGCGCCGCGCCGCCCGCAGCCGCAGCGTCGAAGCTCGCGGTGCGGATCGAGAGGACCTTCTTGGCATCCGCCGACCGGACGGTCTGGATCGCGTTGCCGGCATAGATCGGGCGCTCGAACGTGTCGGCGTCGACCACCGCGGTAATGTCGGAGATCACCATGACGTCGAGCAGCGCGGCAACGCGCGGCAGGATGTTCTTCGCATCGCTGGTCGCCGGCGCCACGACGTGCGTGTAGTCGCCGGCGAGCGAGACGATCAGGTCCGCCACCGGCTCGGCGAGGCTGTGACAGAACCCATGGTCGCCGGCAAAGAGCACCTTGGCGACACCTGTGAGCGTGGCGGCCTCGGCTGCCGCGCCGTCTCCGCCTTCGCCGGCGACAAGCACATGGACCTCGCCAAGCGAGGCAACCGCCGTCAGCGCCTTGGCAACGGAATCAGTGGCAAGCTGGCCGTCCTTGACGTCCGCAAGAAGAAGAACAGCCATCAGAGCACCCCCGCTTCATCTTTCAGTTTCGTCAGCAACTCGTCGACCGAACCGACGATCACCCCGGCCTTGCGCGCTGCCGGTTCGCTGGTCCGGACGATCTCCAGCCGCGGCGCGACGTCGACGCCAAAGTCGTCCGGTGTCTTGATGTCGAGCGGCTTCTTCTTGGCCTTCATGATGTTGGGCAACGAGGCATAGCGCGGCTCGTTGAGCCGCAGGTCCACGGTGATGACGGCGGGCAGCTTGACTTTCACGGTCTGGAGCCCGCCATCGACCTCGCGGGTGACAAGCGCGGCGCCATCCTCGATCGAGACCGCGGAAGCGAAAGTCGCCTGAGCCCACCCCATCAGCGCGGCGAGCATCTGGCCGGTGGCGTTCAGGTCGTTGTCGATGGCCTGCTTGCCGCAAAGCACGAGGCCCGGCTGTTCCTCGTCGACGATCGCCTTGAGGATCTTGGCGACGGCCAGCGGCTCGATATCGGTGTGAACGTCCTCGGTGGCCTGCACGAGAATCGCCCGGTCAGCGCCCATGGCAAGCGCGGTCCTGAGCGTCTCCTGCGCCTGCTTGACGCCGATCGAAACGGCGACGATCTCGTCAACCTTGCCGGCTTCCTTGAGGCGGATGGCTTCTTCCACGGCGATCTCGTCGAACGGGTTCATCGACATTTTCACGTTGGCCAGATCGACGCCCGTGCCATCCGCCTTCACGCGGACCTTCACGTTGTAGTCGATCACACGCTTGACGGGTACGAGGACCTTCATTCACGTGTCTCCCTCTTGGCCGGCCGCGCGGGACCGGCGGTTTCGTTCCATGTGCATCGGAAATGTGCTTAGCGGAGCCGGCTTCGCTGCAACAGCAAAAAAAAGCCTCTCGCCGGGTCCCGGATACCGCGTTTTTTGGTCGCGGCCAGGACATATTCTTTCGTGGATGGCGCGCGAAACGCAGGATCGTGGCCGGCGCTGGCCTCAGCGCGTCGCGCCGGGCACCCAGAGCACATCCGCCTGGCCGCCCGAATTAGCCTGCCGGGAGGCGACGAAGAACCAGTCGGAGAGCCGGTTGAGATATTTTACCGCGACCGGGTTCACCGGCTCGGTGGCGGCGAGTTCCACCGCACGGCGCTCGGCGCGACGCGAGACCGTCCGGCAGAGGTGCAGGTGCGCCGCCAGCGGCGAGCCGCCGGGCAGGATGAAGCTGCGCAGCGGCGCGAGGTCCGCGTTCATCTCGTCGATCTCCGCCTCGAGCCGCTCGACCTGGCTCGGAACCATGCGCAGGGGCGGATACTCGGCCTCGGCATCCTTCTCCATCTCCGGTCGGCAAAGATCGGCGCCGAGATCGAAGAGGTCGTTCTGGATCGCGGCGAGGCGCGCGTCGATCTCGCCGTCCGCGTGGAGCCGCGCCAAGCCGACGCTCGCGTTGCACTCGTCGACCGTGCCATAGGCTTCGACCCGCGGCGAATACTTGGCCACGCGACTGCCATTACCGAGAGCCGTGTCGCCGCCATCGCCGGAGCGGGTGTAGATCTTGTTCAGGACAACCATTTTCAACCTCCCCGGCGCAGCCAGACAAAGAGCAGGATCAGCAGGATCGCCACGAACTGCGCCGCGATCCGGTAGCGCATGATGCGGTTGGCGTGCTTGCGGTTGAACGCGCCACCTCGGCCAAAGCCGCCGATGCCGGTCAACAGGATGAAGAGCACCACGAGCACCGCGGCGCCGGCGAGCAGGAACAGCGGATCGGACAGCATGGATTCTCTCCCCTCTTTGTGCCACGGACCGGCATATCGCGACGGGCGGCGAATGCGAAGCCCGTTCCTTGGCTCAGCCCTTCGCGACCAGCCAGTCGAGCGCCCGGGTTGGCAACAGCCGGCGCAATGCACCCATGATGTAGGTCGGCGTTGTGACGTAGTAGCGCGGCGCCGGTTTTCGTGCCTCGAGCGCGCGGACGAGCTTGGCGGTTACCGCCGCGGGCGGCAGTTCGAAACGGTCCGGCGCCGGCGTCCTGTAGAGGCGCTTGAGCAGGCTCGTCTCGTATTGCGCCGCCCGGGGCGAAACGCGCCAGTCGATCCAGCGTTCGAACTGCGCGATCGCGTTGACCCGGAACCGGGAAGTGATCGGCCCCGGCTCAATCAGGATCACCTTGATGCCGGCATCGGCCATCTCGAGCCGGAGCACGTCGGTCATGCCCTCGAGCGCGTATTTTGTCGCGACATAGGCGCCGCGCCATTTCAAGGGCACCAGCCCGAGAACCGAAGAACATTGCACGATCCTGCCGCCGCCCTGCGCACGCATGATCGGCAAGACCTGTCGCGTGAGCTCGTGCCAGCCGAAGAGATTGGCCTCGAAGATCGCGCGGAGCCCGTCAGTCGGCAGATCCTCGAGCGCGCCAGGCACAGCGAAGGCGCCGTTGTTGTAGAGCGCGTCGAGCCGGCCCCCGGTGCGCGCGGCGACCTCGGCCACGCAGGCGGTGATCGTTTCGGGTTCGGAATAGTCGAGCCGCAGGCTTTCGAGCCCTTCGGATGCGAGCCGCGCAACATCCTCGGCCTTGCGGCAGGTGGCGAAGACCCGCCAGCCGCGCGCCGCAAGCCCGTGCGCGGCGTCATGGCCGATCCCGGAGGAACAGCCTGTCATTAGTATGGTCTTTTGCGCCGTGCCCGGCGTCGCGTCTCGGGTCATCGAGGGGCCTCGCTGCTGCTCGTCCCCTCCTGCCGCGCTGCGGCGGCAGGCGCAAGCGTTCAGCCGCCGGCCAACTCGTCCGCGAGAAATTTTCGGGACATGAAGCCGGTCGTCTCGCCGTCGCCCATGCGAATCCGTGCCCAGCTCAGTCCCTCATAAGCCACGAGTTCGACCTCGTCACCATAGCCGACCGAACCGACGACCTCGTGCGCCGTCGAGGGGCCGGAACGGACATTGACCCGGCTGCCGGTGACAAAGAGCACGCGTGCCGTCCGTTCCGCCAGCATCGGTTCGGGAGCAGGAGCGGCTGTCGCCGCTGCGGCTTCAAAACTCACCCGGGTCTCATCGGTGCCGACATTCTCCTCGACCGCATCGAGCGCCAGTGCCTCGGCAAGCGCTGCTTCGACGCCGGTCTGCAGAGGTTCGGGGGGAAGGTCGCCTTCCGTAACCCGCGCGACCACAGGCGTCACGAGGGCTTCCGGTGCATTGCGCACCGCGTCAGCCATCGCCGCCGGTTCAGCGGACGCCAGCGCGACAGGCTCGGTCTCTGTCCGCGAAACCGCAACATCGGTTTTCTCAATTGGAGCGTCCGGTGCCACGATCATGGCAACACCGAGGATCAGAAGCGTTCCGGCAACATATCTTCCAAGCATAGGTTCCCCCCCTTGGACACACGCGAGAATCATTCGTCAAAAATAGTCGTTATGACATAGTAGCCGATAAAGGCCGAAAATAGCGGTGACATTGCCTATACTGAGGCAATTTCCGGCGCGAGACGCGCTTGTTCAGGCCGAGCGGCTTGGATACACAGCCTGCTATGAGCGACAACGCGGACGATCCGGACATCCCCTCGAACGAGAGCGCCGAGCCGCTGAGCCGGGCGATCGGCGAACGCTACCTGACCTATGCGCTCTCCACGATCATGCACCGCGCCCTGCCGGACGCGCGCGACGGGCTGAAGCCTGTCCACCGGCGCATTCTCTACGCGATGCGGGAGCTCCGCCTCACTTCGACCGGCGCCTTCCGCAAGTCGGCCAAGATTTCGGGCGACGTGATGGGCAACTATCACCCGCATGGTGATGCGGCGATCTACGACGCGATGGCGCGGCTGGCGCAGGATTTCGTGATCCGCTACCCGCTGGTCGACGGCCAGGGGAATTTCGGCAATATCGACGGCGACAACCCGGCGGCGAGCCGCTACACCGAGGCGCGCCTCACCGCGGCCTCCGAGGCGCTGATGGACGGGCTGGCGGAGAACTCCGTCGATTTTCGCGAGAATTACGACGGCACCCTGACCGAGCCGGAGGTGCTGCCGGCGGCCTTCCCGAACCTCCTTGCGAACGGCTCGAGCGGGATCGCCGTCGGCATGGCGACGAACATCCCGCCCCACAATCTCGACGAACTGGTGGCGGCCTGCCTGCATCTCGTCAAGACGCCCGAGGCGCGCGACGACACGCTGCTCAATTACGTCCCGGGTCCGGATTTTCCCACCGGCGGGGTGATCGTCGAGCCGCCCGAGTCGATCGCCGAGACCTATCGGACCGGGCGCGGCGCCTTCCGTCTGCGCTGCCGCTGGGAAATCGAGGAGACCGGCCGCGGCCAGTGGCAGGTGGTGGTGACCGAGATCCCCTACCAGGTGCAGAAATCGAAGCTGATCGAGAAACTCGCCGAGCTGATCCAGACCAAGAAGGTGCCGATCCTCGCCGATGTGCGCGACGAAAGCGCCGAGGACATCCGCATCGTGCTCGAACCGCGCTCGCGCAATGTCGACGCGGATGTGCTGATGAACATGCTGTTCCGCAGCTCGGACCTCGAGACCCGCTTCTCGATGAACATGAACGTACTGATCGACGGGCGCACGCCGAAGGTCTGCTCGCTCAAGGAAGTGCTGCGCGCCTTCCTCGACCATCGCCGCGCAGTGCTGATCCGGCGCGCGGAGCACCGGCTTGAGAAGATCGACCACCGGCTGGAAGTGCTCGAAGGCTTCATCATCGCCTTTCTGAACCTCGACCGGGTGATCGACATCATCCGCTACGACGAGGCGCCGAAGGAAGCGCTGAAGCGGGAGAGCTGGGGCAGACCCATCGCGCGAGCGACGTCGGAGGCCGACTATGTCCCGCCTGCCCCGCTGCCCGAAGGCGACGAGGGAATGCTCTCCGAGGTGCAGGCCGAGGCGATCCTCAACATGCGCCTGCGCTCCCTCCGAAAGCTCGAGGAGATGGAGCTACGCGGCGAACGGGACGCGCTGATGGAGGAGCGCGCGGGGCTCCAGGACCTGCTCGAGAGCGAGGATCTGCAATGGGATCGGATCGCCGGAGAGCTGCGGGAGGTCCGCAAGGCCTTCGGCAAATCCACCCCCGGCGGCGAACGCCGGACAGATTTCGCCCGGGCCGTCGAAGTGGCCGAGGTGCCGCTCGAGGCGATGATCGACCGCGAACCGATCACCGTGGTCTGCTCACAGATGGGCTGGATCCGGGCGATGAAGGGGCATATCGATCTCGACACAGAGATGAAATACAAGGATGGCGACGCGGGCCGCTTCCTCATCCACGCCGAGACCACCGACCGGCTGCTTGTCTTTGGCTCGAACGGCCGCTTCTACACGCTGTCGGCCTCCGCGCTGCCCGGCGGCCGCGGGATGGGCGAGCCCGTCCGCCTCATGGTGGACCTGCCCAACGAGGCCGAGATCGTCGCACTGATGATCCATCGACCCGGCACACGGCTCCTCGTCGCCTCCTCGGCTGGCGACGGATTTATCGTGCCGGCCGAAGAGGTCGTGGCACAGACACGCGCCGGCAAGCAGGTGCTGAACGTGAAGGACGACGTGACTGCGGTGATCTGCAAACCCGTGGAAGGCGACCACGTGGCGGTGATATCGCGGAACCGGAAGTTCCTCGTCTTCCCGGTGAGCGAATTGCCAGAAATGACCCGCGGCAAGGGTGTGCGGATCCAGAAATACAATCAGACCCGCGGTCGGCAGGGGATGCTGGAACTCGACGGCGGGCTTTCGGATCTCACAACATTCGACGCCGAGGAAGGCCTGAAATGGCAAATGCCGAACGGCCAGACCAGGCACGAGAAGGATCTTTCGCCCTATGTCGGCAAGCGCGCCGGCGTTGGCCGGCAACCGCCCTACGGCTTCCCGCGCGACAACAAGTTCAGCTGAGAAAGCGGGCGTTGCCCCCCCCCCGCGGCGGCGGGAGATGACGCCCGGCTCCAGAATCAGGAACCGAGCGCACGTGTATCCTGCATCCCCGCCCGGTTTTCTTCTGTTCCAGAATTTCACCGCCGGAGACATGGAAACGTCGTCCCAACGGAAAGGTCAGTGCCCGGGCTCGGAGATCTTCCTGTGGCCCGCCGAGCGGATCTCCTCGAGCTTTCGCTTGAGCCGCAATTGGCGGCGGTTCTGGTACGCGGTGATCAGCGGAAGCGTGACCTGATAGGCAACGAGGCCGGCGATGAAACCCGGCAAGATTCCTCCGACCAGGAAGGGCAGTAAGATCTCGTGGTAGAAGAGGCCGAGGCGGTGCCAGTTGGCCACGTCGTCGGTGAAGAGTGCCACAAAATTCGTCCAGAGGTCGGCAAAGGCGCCTGAGAAGGTGTGCATCAGCCGCTCGCCGATCTTCTCGTGCGCTGCATGGCTCAACTCGCGCGCCGCGTGCGGCACCTCCAGTCCCAGGATCCAATAGCCCATGCGGAGCGAAATCGCCGCGATGATCGGAAAAGTGATCGGGTTGCCGAAGAAGGTGGCCAGGAGCGCTGCAAGGATGTTACCGCCCACCACCTTGGCAACGATGAAGGCGGTGAGGAAGTGGAGGCCGTAGAACGGGGTGAAGGAGACGAAGACTCCGGCAAAGATCCCTCGGGCGATCCGGTGCGGCTTGTCAGGAAGGCGGCGGATGCGGTGCTTGACATAGATCGCCGCGCGCCCCCAGCCGCCGCGCGGCCAGACGGTCTCGCCAAGGATCCGGAGCCAACTCCGTTTGTCTCGCCTCTTGAAGACCACGCTTCAGGACCTCTTCATTCGTACGCGGCCATGCGCTGTGCCACACGTTCGAGCGGGCGGGCTGCACTACGGTCGGCCCTGCGCAGTCGCTTGACCTCGGCGACGTCGTTGTCCGCCTCGAGCGCCGTCATGACCATGTGCAGGTTCTCCACATCCCTCAGATCCACGTCGATTTCGAGGCGATAGTAGTCCGGTTTCCTGTCCACGAAGTGCAAATCCGAGATATTGGCCTTCTGCTCCCCGATCAATGTGCAGATTCGCCCAAGAACCCCGGCGTCGTTGCTGATCGTCATCTCGAGAGTCACCGTATAGGCCGCCGGGTGAAGGCCGGAATGCCAGTGCAGGTCGATCCAGCGGTCGGGCTGGTCTTCGAGGTCGACGAGGGTTGGACAGTCGATCGCGTGCACCACGACCCCCTGGCCGCGATAGGTGATGCCGACGATCCGCTCTCCCGGCACCGGTTGGCAGCAGGTTCCGCGCGTCGGCGTCTGGTCGGGAGCGAGGCCGAGCACGGCGCGGCCCTGCTCGACCTCCTCGCCCTCGCGCGTGGCGAGTTCGGGGTAGAGCGTCGAGACGACGTCGCGCGCCGTTAGTTCGGCCGAGCCAAGCCGGGCGAGCAATTCCTTGTGGTCCTGCAATCCGAGCTGTTTCGCCGCCGTCTTCAGTGCCTTGGGCGTCGATCGCTTGCCGACATGTTCAAAGGCCACGCGCGCCAGTTCTCCTCCGAGCTTGATGTAGCGCTCCCGGTTTTCCTCGCGAAGGCTCCGCCGGATGGCGGATTTGGCCCGTCCGGTGACCACGATGTCGAGCCATGTCGCCTGCGGCCGCTGGCCCTCGGCGGTAATGATCTCCACCGACTGCCCGTTCTTCAGCCGCGTCCAGAGTGGCACCCGTACACCATCGATCTTGGCGCCGACGCAGCTGTCGCCGATCCTGGTGTGAATGCCATAGGCATAGTCGAGCGGCGTCGCCCCCTTGGGCAGCTTCACCACGTCGCCTTTTGGCGTGAAGCAGAAGACTTGGTCCGAATACATCTCGAGCTTCATGTGCTCGAGAAAATCCACCGTGTCGCTCTCGTTGAACCGCTCGGAGAGGTTGCTGATCCATTCGGCGGGATCGACTGCGAAAGGGTTCTCGGCCCGAACGCCGTCGCGATAGGACCAATGCGCAGCGACACCCGATTCCGCGACCTCGTGCATCTGCCGCGTACGGATCTGCACTTCCACCTGCTTGCCGTCGCGCCCCGAGACCGTGGTGTGGATCGATCGGTAGCCGTTCGATTTCGGTTGGCTGATGTAGTCCTTGAACCGCCCCGGCACCGCCTTCCAGCGCTGGTGGATCGCACCGAGCACGCGATAGCAGTCCTGCACGTCGTTGGTGATGACGCGGAAGCCGTAGATGTCGGCGAGCCGCGAGAAGCCGAGTCCCTTTTCCTGCATCTTGCGCCAGATCGAATAGGGCTTCTTGGCGCGGCCGAAGACATCGGCCTCGATGCCGACCTTGTCGAGCTCAAGGCGGATGTCGTGGGTGATCTTGTGGATCACGTCGCCGGTTTCGCGCTGGAGCGTGATGAAGCGGCGGATGATCGAGCTGCGCCCTTCCGGGTTGAGCACGCGAAAGGCTAGGTCTTCCAACTCCTCACGCATCCACTGCATGCCCATGCGGCCGGCGAGCGGAGCATAGATGTCCATCGTCTCCCGCGCCTTCTGAACCTGCTTTTCCGGGCGCTGATACTTGATCGTGCGCATGTTGTGCAGGCGGTCCGCGAGCTTCACCAGGATCACCCGGAGGTCCTTGGACATCGCGATCAGCAGCTTGCGGAAGTTCTCGGCCTGCTTGGTCTCCGAGCTCGAGAGCTGCAGGTTGGTGAGCTTGGTGACGCCGTCGACGAGCTCGGCCACGTCCTTGCCGAAGCGCGCTTCGACATCGGTATAGGAGGCGCGGGTGTCCTCGACCGTGTCGTGCAGCAGCGCAGTGATGATCGTGGCGTCATCAAGCCGCTGTTCGGTCAGGAGCGCGGCCACCGCGACGGGATGGGTGAAATAGGGCTCGCCCGAGTGCCGAACCTGACCGTCATGCATCTTGAACCCGAAAGCATAGGCTTCGCGGATCTTGGCGGTGTCGCTCTTCGGGTTGTAGGCGGTAACGAGCGCGATCAGGTCCTCGACGTCAATCATGCGCAGGGGCCACTCGCTACCGTGCCGGGCCGGTCCGGACTAACTACCGAGGCTCCTGCGCTTCCATCAGGGCGCGCAGCAGTTTTTCCTCGTCCATGTCGTCTCGTTCAGGCTTGTCGGGAGCCTCGGCGCCCATCAGCAGCGCCATCGAATCCTCTTCCGGCTCGTCAACCTCGATCTGGGTCTGGTTGGCCTCGATGAGACGCTCGCGCAGAGCGCCCGAGAGCTGGGTCTCGTCGGCGATCTCGCGCAGCGCGACGACCGGGTTCTTGTCGTTGTCGCGGTCCACCGTGATCGCGGACCCGGCGGAAATCTCGCGCGCCCGGTGAGCGGCAAGCATCACCAGTTCGAAACGGTTGGGAACCTTGTCAACGCAATCTTCTACGGTCACGCGGGCCATAGGGAACTCCAGTCCTGCCGTGGGTGGGAGCGCGTTTCATATCGCCCCTTGGCAAAAAGCGCAAGCCTTGCGCCTTCAAAGAGCGGTGACAGCGGCGCGGTCGGCTTCGGGCAGCGCCGCGCATAGCTCGGCAGCGGTCCGTCCCAGGACCGGGTGACGCCAGCCGGGCGCGATCTCGGCCAGCGGCACCAGGACGAAGGCGCGATCCTGCAGGCGCGGATGCGGCAGGATCAGCTGCTCCGGCGCGCGAGAGGTCTGTTCTTCGAAGGAAAGATCGTGCCAGAGCGTCCAGGTGTCCAGGTCCGGCACAACGGTTGCCCCGTAGTCCAGCAGGTCGAGGTCGAGAGTCCGGGCAGCCCATCGGCTTTCGCGGCGCCGGTCGAACGCCGCCTCTATCGAGTGAAGATGCGAGAGCAGCGCCTCGGCCGACAGGGTCGTCTCGAGCTCCGCGACCGCGTTGACATAGTCCGGCCCCGCGCCTGCCGGCACGCAAGGTGTGCGGTAGAGCCGGCTGGTCGCAGTGATCCGGACTGATTCGCTGCCGAGTGCCGACAGCGCCGCCCTGATGGTCTCTGCGGTCGAAAGGTCACGTGATGCGACATTAGACCCGAGGCCAATCAACGTCTTTGTATCCGTTATGTGACGTGTTATAGCTTGAAGCACGGAGGGTTTTCCCTATTTTGGCCCGACCGTTGCGCACTGTTCCACTCAACCACTTTCATGGGCGCGCGGTATACCGAAAGGAAATTTGATGTTCTACAGGGACGAGCGGCTTGCGCTCTTCATCGACGGGTCGAACCTGTATGCGGCCGCAAAGGCGCTCGGATTCGATATTGACTATAAGCTGCTACGACAGGAATTCATGCGTCGCGGCAAACTCCTGCGGGCTTTCTATTATACCGCGCTTCTGGAGAATGACGATTATTCGCCGATCCGCCCGTTGGTGGACTGGCTGCATTACAACGGCTTCTCCATGGTGACCAAACCGGCCAAGGAATATATCGACAGCCAGGGTCGCCGGAAGGTGAAGGGCAACATGGACATCGAGCTGACGGTCGATGCCATGGAACTGGCTCCGCATGTCGATCACATCGTGCTGTTCTCCGGGGATGGAGATTTCCGGCCGCTTGTGGAGACTCTGCAACGCTCCGGCGTACGGGTTTCGGTCGTTTCGACAATCCGCAGCCAGCCGCCGATGATCGCCGACGAACTGCGCCGGCAGGCGGACAATTTCATCGAGCTCGACGAGTTGAAGGACGTGATCGGCCGGCCGCCACGCGAGCCGCGCACCGAGACGACTCGTTCCGAGGAATTCGCGCGCGACTGACGGGACCAGCGCGGCGCGTCGAGTGTCGGTCCGCCTGTTGCGGATCGTCCCTCTTGGCGTGGGCTCGCCGCGCCCCGTCACAGGCTTTCTGAAGACCTCACTTTGCGAGGGATGAAGGTGCTTGAGCTGGCGCTGTAGACCGCCGCGCGGCAGGAGCGGGCCGGGACACTCCCGGCGAGTGATTTGCTTTCCGTGGCTTAATTGGGCAGATTGCGCCCATGTATGCCTCTCATGGATTCTTGCGGTCAGACATTGGCGATGTCGATGTCGTCTACCACGATGGCCGTTATCACCTTTTTCACCTCGTGCTTCCCAACCACGATTTCATCGCCCATGCCGTCAGCAAGGACGGCATGACGTGGCGGCGGGTTCGGAACGCGCTGTTCGTCGGCGATCCCGGCAGCTGGGACGACGACATGCTCTGGACCATGCATGTCTCGCCGGACCCGGAACAGCCCGGCGCCTGGCGGATGTTCTACACAGGTCTGTCGCGGGCCGAATACGGGCGTGTCCAACGCGTCGGCCTGGCACGGTCCGAAGACCTCTACACCTGGACCAAGGACGAGTCCGCCGGCTACCCGCTGGAAATCTCGGGCGCCTGGTACGAGTCAAGGGTCGATGAGGGCCGCAAATGGGTCAGTTTCCGGGATCCCTTCTTCTATCGGGACGCCGAGAGCGGCGCGGGCTACCTGCTGGCAGCCGCGCGCACCAAGGACGGCCCGATCATTCGGAGGGGATGCGTGGGCGTTGCCCGCGAGACAGCGCCCGACCAGTTCGAGTTCGAGTCGCCGCTGCACCGGCCTGGCCTCTATGACGATGTCGAAGTGCCCAACCTGATCGAAATCGGCGGGCGCTTCTACCTGATCGGCTCGATCCGGGAAGACACCAAGATCCACTACTGGTACGCCGACGACCTGCGCGGCCCCTTCTGGAACTTTTCGGACAACGTTCTGTTGCCGAAGGGGAATTACGCCGGGCGGATCTGCCGGTGCGGGGACAAGGTACTGTTGTTCAACTTCTTCCAGAGGCCCGAGATCGTCAACGGCCGCGAGGTGATCGCCCGTCTTCTGCCGCCGCCGAAAGAGTTGGTGGCCGATGACCGCGGACGCCTCATCCCGACATCGTTCTACGGTTTCGACGAACTGGTCCGGGACCGTTTCCGCGTCACCGGTCCGGCAGAGTTCTCCACCCTGTTCCGCAATCCACACGCAACGATCTCGGATGGCGGCGGCGAGGTGCATGTCTCCTGCGAGAGCGGATATGAGGCATTTCTCGTGCCGGGCGAACACGAGAATTTCCGGCTGCGGGCGCGGCTTCAGCTCGAAGGGATCGGAAAATGCGGCCTGGTGCTGCGGGTCTCCGAGGAGGGCGACGGTTACTTCCTCGCGCTCGACCTGGTGCAGGGCTACGCGCAACTTCGCCGCTGGGGTGCCAATCCCAATGCCGAGTTCGAACATGCGTTCAACTTCGCCACGCTACAGAGCGGCAGTTTCCTGAGCCATGACCCCCGCAAGATCTGGGACATCGAGATCGTCGCGCACGGCTCGTATCTCGAGTTCTCGATGAACGGGCAGGTTACGCTCTGCGTGGCCGACGAAACCTATGGTTGCGGGCGGCTCGGTTTCTACACCGAGTCCGCCAAGATCCGTCTGGAGGATATCACGGTGGAGACGCTGCACCGCGCGATGGCGGAAGAAGAGACGGTCTACACCTCGACCCGGCACAGCGACATGCCGAGCGCGCGGGAAATCCCGATAGGCCCATGACCGACAGGACTCAGGAAAGCAGCGCCTGGCTTCTGGTGAGCGATATCGACGACACGCTGACCGGAGACGACGCCGCTCTGGAGCGGTTCGCGCAGGCGATCGGACGGAGCCGCCACCGGCTACGCGTCGCGGTGAATTCGAGCCGCCCGGCTGGAAGCGTCGCGCGCACTCTGCAAAACGACTTCCCGGACGGCTTCGTGCCGGATGCCGTGATCACCGCGCTCGGGACAGAAATATCGCTCGACGGCCGACCACTGCCGGATTGGGAGGCACGCTTCGCCGGCTGGCCGCAGGCACGGATCTATCGGCTGCTGGAGGCGCTCGGACACCGGCCGCACGCGGACGAATTCCAGACCGGACGCAAGGTCAGCTTCGCGATTCCCGCCGGCACGGCGCAGGACGAGGCCCGCGCCGCGCTCGCTGCGGACGGGCTCCCCTGCCGGATCATCGCCTCCGGCACCGACGATTTCGACGTCATTCCGGAAAACGCGGGCAAGGATGCCGCCACGCTGGCGCTGGCCGCGGCGCTCGGCTGCGGGCTCTCGCGGCTCGTCGTCGCCGGAGACAGCGGCAATGACCTCGCGATGTTCCGCGCGGCGCAAAACCGGATCGCCGTGGCGAATGCGCGCCACGAGCTTGTGAGCCGGCTCGACCCCGGCTCCTTCTACCATGCACGAAAGCCCCATGCAGCCGGAGTGCTGGAGGGGCTCATTCATTTCGGCGCCCTGCCGGGCGATGCCGAAGAAAACTGAACAAGAAAAAGGAGGCCATACCTTACCCATGGCAAATTCTCACTCCGGATCGCTCATGCTGATCTCGCTCCACGGCTATGTTGCGGGATCGCCCGAACTCGGCAAGCCTGACACCGGCGGGCAGGTCGTCTTCGTCATGGAACTGGCCAAGCGCTTTGCGCGGCTCGGCTACAATGTCGACGTGCTGACCCGGCAGTTCGAGGATCAGCCTGCCGAGGACAAGATCAACGACAACCTGCGGGTCTGGCGGATCCCGTTCGGCGGCAAGAAGTTCATCCGCAAGGAGGACATGCACGACTGGTACGGCGATTTCGTCTCCAACACGCTTGCGGCGATCCGTCGGCATGGGCTGCATTACGACGTGGTGAACAGCCACTACTGGGATGCCGGCGTGTCGGGCCAGAAGATCGCCGAAGAGCTGGAAATCCCGCATATCCACACGCCGCATTCACTCGGCTGGTGGAAGGCCAAGGACATGAAGAGCCTCGGCGAGGGCAAGGCCGCGAATTACCGGTTCGACGAGCGCATCCAGAAGGAATTCGTGCTTTACCGGAGCTGCGACCACGTCATCACCACGAGCGAGCAGCAGACGACGTTGATCGAGGAGGAATACGAGCTGCCGAGCGGGCATATCACGATGATCCCGCCAGGCATTGACGAGGCGCGCTTCACCCCCGTGACGCCGCAGCAACTCAGGGATATCCGCGCGCGGCTCAACATGTCCGACAAGGACGTCTATGTCGTCGGGCGTGCCGCGACCAACAAGGGCTACGACCTCGCGATCCAGGCGCTGTCCTATCTCCGGCAGATGCAGCCAGACGCGCGGCTGGTGCTGGCGGCCGGTGCAAACTCGGACGAGGACCGAAAGCTGATCGATTCCTGGAAGGCGCAGGCGGCGGAGCTCGGCGTTTCCGAGCACATCGACTGGCGGGGATATGTCGCGGACGACGAACTGGCCGACTATTACCGCGCGCCGGGCGTCTTCGCCCTGCCGTCACGCTACGAGCCGTTCGGAATGACCGCCGTCGAGGCGATGGCCTGCGGCACGCCCACGGTGCTCACCACGCGCGGCGGCCTGTTCGAGCAGGTGGAATTCGGCCGGCATACCCTGGCGGCCGATCCCACCCGGCCGCAGGAGTTCGCGGCGATGCTGAACATGCCGATGCAGCACGAGCGGTTGCGTGAGACGCTTATGGTCGAAGGCGCACGTTTCGCCCGGCGTCAGTTCGGCTGGACCGGCATCGCGAGACGGACGGTCGAGATCTTCGAAAACTTCAAGGGACGCTACCAGTCCGCGTTCCAGTAACATGCGGGTGCCGGCGGGCTTAGCGTGCCCGCCGCGCCCGAAACCCGCTGGACGCCGGCCGTCCCTCCGCTTACCTCTGAGCCCGGAGGTGCCCATGACCCGACCCGCCCTGACACTCTATCTCGCCGCGCCCCGCGGCTTCTGCGCCGGCGTCGACCGGGCCATCAAGATCGTCGAGATGGCGCTCGAGAAATGGGGGGCGCCGGTCTATGTGCGCCACGAGATCGTCCACAACCGCTTTGTCGTCGACGGCCTGCGCGCCAAGGGCGCCGTCTTTGTCGAGGAGCTTGAAGACTGTCCGCCCGACCGCCCTGTCATCTTCTCTGCCCATGGTGTGCCAAAATCGGTTCCGGCGGAGGCAGAGCGGCGCAACATGATCTATGTCGACGCCACGTGTCCGCTGGTGAGCAAGGTGCATCTGGAGGCAGAGCGCCATGCGGAGGCGGGTCTCCAGATCGTCATGATAGGCCATGCCGGCCATCCCGAAACGATCGGCACGATGGGCCAGCTTCCCGAGGGAGAGGTCCTGCTGGTCGAGACGGCCGAGGACGTCGCCGGGCTCTCGGTGCGCGATCCCGAGAGGCTCGCCTACGTGACCCAGACCACGCTTTCGATCGACGATACGGCCGGCGTCGTCGCCGCGCTCAGGGCGCGGTTCCCCGCCATCGTCGGGCCGCACAAGGAAGATATCTGCTACGCCACGACCAACCGCCAGGAAGCTGTCAAGGCGATGGCGCCCAGAGTTGACGCGATCCTGGTGATCGGCGCGCCGAATTCTTCCAACTCCCGCCGCCTCGTCGAGGTCGGCGCGCGGGCCGGCTGCGGCCATGCCCAGCTCGTCCAGCGTGCGACCGACATCGACTGGCGGTCGCTCGAGGGCGCGCGCGCGGTCGGCATCACGGCGGGCGCCTCTGCCCCCGACGTGCTCGTCCAGGAGGTGATCGACGCCTTCTCTGACCGCTACAAGGTCTCTGTCGAGACGATCGAGACCGCGCGGGAGACAATCGAGTTCAAGGTTCCGCGCGTCTTCAGAGAGGCCCACGCATGATCTCGCTGCACTTCCTCATTACCGCTTTCGTCGTTGTCGTCGCGCCGGGCACCGGCGTCGTCTACACGCTCGCCACTGGGCTAGGCCGGGGCCGACGTGCCTCGTTCTGGGCGGCGCTCGGCTGCACGTTCGGTATCGTGCCGCATCTCGCCGCCGCCATGCTTGGCCTCGCCGCCGTACTTCACACCTCCGCCCTGCTCTTCCAGGTGGTGAAATTTGCCGGCGTCGCCTATCTGCTCTGGCTTGCCTGGCAGGCGCTGCGCGAAGGCGGCGCGCTCGCAATCACGCCGAGCCGCGCGGCGCCGAACGCCTGGCCGATCGCCCGCCGCGGTGCACTGATCAACATCCTCAACCCGAAGCTCTCGATCTTCTTCCTCGCGCTTCTGCCGCCCTTCCTGTCCGGCGACCCGGCCAGTGCAACACCCGAGATGCTGCTTCTCGGCGGTATCTTCATGGCGATGACATTCGTCGTCTTCGCGCTCTATGGGGCGTTCGCCGCCGCCGCCCGCGACTCGGTCCTCTCGAGCGAACGCGCGATGCGCTGGCTCAACCGCTCCTTCGCGGCGATTTTCGCTGCGCTCGGGCTTCGGCTCGCCTTCGAGCGGGCATGACGCGGGATTCGCGCACCCTCGCGGTCTATGACAACCAGGCAGAGGGCTATGCCACGCTCAACCGGTCCGACCGACCCTACCGGCAGCTCGAACGGTTCATCGACAGCCTTCCCGAAGGCGGCGACGTGCTCGATCTCGGCTGCGGGCCAGGGAACTGGGCGGCGCGGATGGTGGAGCGCGGGCTCAGGGTCGACGCGGTCGATGCCTCCGCCGGCATGGCCGAGGTCGCGCTGCGACGGCACGGCATCAAGGTTCGGCAGGCGGCGTTCGAGGAGATCGACGGCGAGGCTGTCTATGACGGCATCTGGGCGCATTACAGCCTGCTTCACGCCCCGCGCGCTGCATTGCCGGGTCTGCTCGCGGCGCTTGCGCGGGCGTTGCGGCCGGGCGGGCTCCTCTTGCTGGCAATGAAGCTCGGGACCGGCGAAGCGCGCGACGGCAAGGACCGGCTATACACCTATTACGAGCAGGCGGAACTCGAGGAACTGCTGGCGGGGGCCGGATTTTTGGTGACGGACAGCGAGACCGGCGAAGGCACCGGGTTCGACGGCAGCACGCATCGCTTCATCCTTCTCCGGGCACGACGCCCCTGACCGCTTGCCCCGTCCCGCGCCCTGCTTTATCCGCCCGGCATGGCTGATCTCTATGCATTCACGGACGGCGCCTGTTCTGGCAATCCCGGTCCCGGCGGCTGGGGCGTGCTCCTGCAGGCGCGCGAGGGCGAGACTGTCGTCAAGGAGCGCGCGCTGTGCGGCGGCGAGACTGCGACCACAAACAACCGGATGGAACTCCTGGCGGCGATCAACGCGCTGGAGAGCCTGAGCCGTCCTTCCGCGATCACCGTCATCACCGATTCGGCCTATGTGAAGAACGGGGTCAGCGGCTGGATCCATGGCTGGAAGCGGAACGGCTGGAAAACGGCGTCAAAGAAGCCGGTGAAAAACGAGGAACTCTGGAAGCGGCTGGACGCGGCGCAGGCGCGCCACGAGGTCCGCTGGGAATGGGTGAAGGGCCACGCGGGGCACCCGGAGAACGAGCGGGCCGACGCGCTCGCGCGGGAGGGGATGGCGCCCTTCAAGGGCTGAAACGGCCCCGGGCTGCCCCGCCTCAGCCGAGCGTCGGCGGCAGGTCCATGCCCCGCAGGATCTCGCCTGCCGGCATCGGCCGCTTGCCCTGCCGCTGCGCCTCCAGCACTTCGACGGCCCCCGACCCGCAGGCGACCCTGAAACCCTCGAGCACCGTGCCCGGCGCGCCCTCACCCGTAGCCAGACGGCTTCGCAGGAGCTTCACCCGCTCGCCGCCAATCTCGCACCACGCACCCGGGAAAGGCGAGAGACCGCGGATCTGGCGGTCCACCACTTCTGCGGGTCGGGACCAGTCGATCCGGGCCTCCCCCTTGTCGATCTTCTCGGCATAGGTGACGCCCGCCTCGGGCTGCGGCTCGGGCACGAGCCCGTCGATCCGCGCCAACGTCTCGGCGATCATCTCCGCGCCCATCGCAGACAGCCGGTCATGCAGATCCGCCGTGGTGTCCTCAGCCCCGATCGAGGTGGCGCGGCGCATCAGCACCGGGCCGGTGTCGAGCCCCGCCTCCATCTGCATGATGCAGATGCCGGTTTCGGCATCGCCTGCGAGGATCGCCCGGTGGATCGGCGCGGCGCCACGCCAGCGCGGCAGCAGCGAGGCGTGGATGTTCAGGCAGCCGCGCTCCGGTGCGTCGAGCACGGCGCGAGGCAGGATGAGCCCGTAGGCCACGACCACGGCGATCTCGGCGCCCAGCGCGGCGAAGGCGTCCTTTTCTTCCTGCGGCTTCAGGGAGATCGGGTGCCGGACGGTGAGCCCGAGCGCCTCGGCACGGGCCTGCACCGGGCTCGGGCGGTCCTTCTTGCCACGTCCGGCGGGGCGCGGCGGCTGTGTGTAAACTGCAAGGATCTGGTGGCCGGCCGCGATCAGCGCGTCAAGCGCCGGCACGGAAAACTCCGGCGTTCCCATGAAGACGAGTTTCATCCTCTCCCCCCGGCCTTGCGGGCCTTCTTCAACAGCATGTCGCGTTTGGTCCGGCTCAGCCGGTCGAAATACATCCGCCCCGCAAGATGGTCGATCTGGTGTTGTACCGACGTCGCCCAGAGATCCTCGAAGACGCGGGTCACACGGGCACCGGTCTCGTCGGTATATGCCACGTCTACCCGGGCCGGCCGCTCCAGCCGTGCATGCATGCCCGGCAGGTTAGGGCTGCCTTCGTCATAAGCAAAGAGCGCGTCCGAGGCGGACAGGATCTCCGGATCGGCGAGCCGCACAACCTGTCCGCGTTCCTTCGAGCAATCGACCACGGCGAGGCGCAGCATCACACCGATCTGCGGCGCGGCGAGACCGAGGCCGGGCATCGCTTCCATCGTGTCGACCATGTCGTCCCAGGTGGCCCGGATCGCGTCGGTGATCTCGCCCACCGGCGCGGCAGGCGTCCTGAGCCGCCGGTCGGGCCAGGGGACGAAGGGCCGGACGGGCATGCGCCTCAGGCCCGCGCCCGCTCGCGCTTGAGCTTCTGCATCTTGCGCGTGATGAGCTGGCGCTTCAGCGGCGTGAGGTAGTCGATGAAGAGCACGCCGTCGAGATGGTCGATCTCGTGCTGCACGCAGGTCGCCCAGAGCCCGGCGAAATCTTCCTGCTGCTCTGCACCGTCGCGGTCGATCCAGCGCGCCGTAACCTCCGCGGGGCGCTCGATCTCGGCGAAGTTCTCCGGGATCGAGAGGCAGCCCTCTTCGTAGGTGTTCTTTTCCTCCGACGCGGCGACGATCTCGGGATTGAACATGACGATCGGGCGCGGCTCGCCTTCGCCGTCGCGCACACAGTCGAGCACGATCAGCCGCTGCGTGACGCCGACCTGCGGCGCGGCGAGACCGATGCCGGGCGCATCATACATCGTCTCGAGCATGTCGTCGGCGAGCCGCCGAAGCTCGTCGGTGATATCCGGCACGGGATCGCAGACCTTTTTCAGGCGCGGATCGGGATGTATGAGGATCGAACGAAGGGTCATGGAGGGGCATTTAGGCCAAGCCCGGCCGACGCGCAATATCGGGGGGTTGCGCCGGGCGACGCGGCGCGTAGTTTCCCGCCTGACAAACACAGGGAATACGTCATGTCCTTCGACGAGATCATCGACCGGTTCGGAACCCATTCCGCGAAATGGGACATGATGGAGCCCAATTTCGGCGTGCCGGCCAAGGATGGCATTGCCATGTGGGTGGCCGACATGGATTTCCGCCCGCCGCATTCGGTTCAGAAGGCGGTCGAGGACATGGCCGCGCACGGGGTCTATGGTTATTGGGGCGCGCGCACCGAGTATTATGCGGCCATCTGCTGGTGGATGAAGGCGCGGCATGGCTGGGAAGTCGATCCCGGCTCGATCTTCGCCACCCACGGGCTGGTCAACGGCGTTGCGCTCTGCGTCGACACCTGGACCGCGCCGGGCGACGGTGTGGTTCTGATGACGCCGGTTTACCACGCCTTCGGCCGGGTGATCCGGGCCGCGGGCCGGGAGGTGGTCGAGTGTCCGCTGAAAACCGTGTCCGGCCGGTACGAAATGGATTTCGACGCCTGGGACGCGCAGATGACCGGCCGCGAAAAAATTCTGATCCTCTGCTCACCGCACAATCCGGGCGGCCGGGTCTGGACCCGCGAGGAGTTGGAGGGTGTCGCGGCCTTCGTGCACCGTCACGACCTCATCCTGATCTCGGACGAAATCCATCACGACCTCGTCTTCCCCGGCGCGGTCCATGTCCCGATGGCGACACTTCCGGATATCTCCGACCGGCTGGTGATGATGACCTCCGCCTCCAAGACCTTCAACATCGCGGGCACGGAGACAGGCAATGTCATCATCTCCGATCCGGAGCTGCGCAAGGCGTTTGCCGCGCGCATCTCGGCGCTCTCCATCTCGCCGAACAGCTTCGGCATCGCCATGACGACGGCCGCCTATACGCCCGAGGGCGCTCAGTGGGTCGATGCGCTCGTCTCGTATCTCGACGGCAACCGCAAGCTCTTCGACGGAGCGGTGGCGGAGATTCCGGGCCTCGCCTCGATGCCGCTCGAAGCGACCTATCTCGCCTGGGTCGATTTCGCCGGTACCGGCATGGAGCGGGAGGAGTTTACCCGCCGGGTCGAGCAGGACGCGCGCATCGCCATCAACCGCGGTCCGACCTTCGGTGCCGGCGGCGAGAGCTTCCTGCGGTTCAATTTCGCGACCCCGCGAAGCCGGGTCGAGGAGGCGATGGACCGGCTCGCTGCCGCCTTCGCAGACCTTCAGTGATGGGCCTTCTTGCCCCCGGCTGGCTGACGGCGGCGTTCCTCGCGCCGGCCGGCCTTCTCGGGGCGACTCTCTGGCACCATTACGAGCCCTGGGACATGACGCCGCCGCGGGAGTTGACCGAGCAGGTCGACCGGATCGTCATCGAAAAGGGCAAGCGGACGATGGCGGTCTATCGGGACGGAGAGATCCTCAAGCGCTATTCCATCTCCCTCGGCTTCGCGCCTGAGGGCGACAAGGAACAACAGGGCGACGGGCGGACGCCGGAGGGGGGCTACCGCGTCGACAGGCGCAATACGCAGAGCCGTTTCCACCTTTCTCTCGGTATCGATTATCCGCGGGCCGAGGACCGCGCCGAGGCCGCTGCCCTCGGCGTCAGCCCCGGCGGCGACATCTTCATCCACGGCCAGCCGAACCGGCTGCCGGATTACATGAAGCTCCCTGGCGACTGGACAGAAGGCTGCGTGGCGCTGACCAATGCAGAGATCGAGGAACTGTTCCGCCACACACCGCTCGGGACCGAGGTCGAGATCCTGCCCTGAACGCGCGTTCAGGCGTCGAGCAGCACCTCGAACTCGCCCATGACTATCCGGATTCCGTCGAAAGGCGGTTCCCGCAGGGTGCCATCCTTGAATCCGGCCATCATCGCCTCGCCAACCTTCGGCATGCCGGCGTCGTGCACGGCCTTCGACGGCCATTCGACGATCCCGGTCACGACCGTCTCGTGCGGCTCGCTTTTCACCGCCTGCGGAAAGGAGGTGACCTTTCCCGGCGGCACATTCGTGCCCCGGGATTTCGAGGACGCGGGTTGCCCCGTGCGCCCGGAAAATCGGCGCCCTCTCCTGGCAATGCGCGATGTTGGCATCCTTCGCATCCGTCGATACGGCGGCGACGAAACCGGTTACGTAGGCCATCTCAAACCTCCTCTTCGGGAGCGGCCGACGCGTCGGCCTCCAGCGCTGCAATGTCGATCTTCGCCATTTCCATGAGCGCGGCCCCAACCGCGGCACCACCGCCCGAATACATGGGCCGCGGCAGAGCCTCGGGGACGATCTGTCAGACGCTTCTGGCGCAGACGTTCGACGCGGCGCCGTGAAGGCACCAGATGCGCAGAGGCCGAAAGCATCATGTGCAAAAATCCGCGATCCGGCCTGCGCTCACGCCTGTTTCCCAAAGCCCTCGCATGACCCATCTGTTGTCAGGAACACGAGGAGACACGCGATATGGGCCTTCTGATTGACGGCAACTGGCAAGACAAATGGTATGACACGGAAAAGACCGGCGGCGCCTTCAAGCGCAGCGAAGCGGGTTTCCGAAACTGGATCACGACCGACGGCGCGCCCGGACCAACCGGCGAAGGCGGTTTTGCGGCCGAGAGCGGCCGCTACCACCTCTATGTCTCCTATGCCTGCCCCTGGGCGCATCGCACGCTGATCTATCGTAGCCTGAAGGGGCTCGAAGACCACATCTCGGTCTCGGTGGTTCACCCGCACATGCTCTCGGAGGGCTGGAGCTTCGACACGGATTTCCCGGGCGCGACCGGCGACCACTTGTATGGCCTGCCCTTCCTGCGGGACGTCTACTTGCGCGACACACCGGACATGACCGGACGCGTGACCGTCCCGGTGCTCTGGGACAAGGCGCAGGAACGGATCGTCTCGAACGAGAGCGCAGAGATCATCCGCATGTTTGGCAGCGCGTTCGACACCCTGACTGGAAACCGGCTCGACCTGCTCCCGGCCGATCGCGCGGGGGAGGTCGACGCCATCAACGAGCGCGTCTATGCAGGGCTCAACAACGGCGTCTATCGCGCCGGCTTCGCCACCCGCCAGCATGCCTACGATGCCGCGGTGGCCGATGTCTTCGAGACGCTCGACTGGATGGAAGACCGTCTGTCCCGCCAGCGCTTCCTCGCCGGAGACCGCACCACCGAGGCCGACTGGCGCGCCTTCACGACGCTGGTGCGCTTCGACACGGTCTATCACGGGCATTTCAAATGCGCCCGCAACCGGCTTGCCGACATGCCCAATCTCTTTGCCTACACGCGGGAGCTCTACCAGTGGCCGGGGGTCGCCGCGACGGTGAACTTCGAGCATATCCGGCAGCACTACTACTACAGCCACGACGTCATCAACCCGACCCGCGTGGTGCCAATCGCTCCCCGTATCGATTGGGAAAGCCCGCACGGGCGCGAGGAACTCAACCGCAAACGGCCGGCGGCCTAGGGCGGCTCACCCCGGCGACGCCGCCGCGCCGTGATACTCGACCATCGCCGCCAGATCCTCTGGCGGCGTGCCCGTCGGCAGGTAAGCATAGGCATTGGCGGCGATGGCAAAGATAGACCCATCCGAGAAGAAGCTTGTGTCGGTGACAAAAATCACCTTCGCCTCCGGTCGGCGGTAGGAGGCGAAATCGGCCACGGCCAGGGCGCTGCCCTCTTCTAGCTGGATGTCGAGGATGATGACGCGAATGTCGGTTTCATGCAGAACCGCGGTGGCATCCGTCTGACCGTGCGCCAGCGTGACAAGGCACCCCTGGCGCTCCAGATGACGCTTCCAGAGCCATCCGAGGTCTTGGTTGCTTTCGACGATCAATACTTGCATGACGCCTCCGCGCCGGCCCTCTCCGACACTCGTGACAGCCTTCCTGCGCCGAAAGCGTTAACGAATCGTAAACGCAACGTTCCGCCGGGCGGGGCCCAGCCCTCCGTCGCACGGACCGTTCGGGGCGGGCACTTTGCGCCCTCGCTCGCGGAGTCACAGAACACGGAAGCCGACGGGAACCGGTTCGGCACCCCCGGCTCCCGGACCGCATCCTAGTGCGGCGTGTGGGATCCGCGCGACCGCGGGTCCCGGACCATCATGCCGCCGCGCCAGCGCTCGCGGTTGAACCATTCGATCGTTCCCTCGCGCGCCACGCCGCCATCCGGGTCGTTCAGGAAGACAGTCCCTCCGCCGTCACCCTCGGTGCTGGCCCCCGTGACCACGATAATATGCGCGACGCCATACCAGTCGCCATCGGCCCAGATCGGACCGTATTGCCGAACCGTCGCGATCAGGGAACTTGCCGTGAACTCGTGCGATGCGGAGTTCAACTGAGCGAGATTTTCGTTCCGGGCAAGCTCCCGGTGTTGCGCCGGCGAAATCCCGGAATTGGCCTCGAAAACCCGGGGGAGCCCGAGCCGTGGCCCCGCCTCCCAGTAATAGTTGACCATGCAGACCGCCGCATACCAGCAGGACATCGTCCGCGATTGTGCGAGAAGCGGAACATTCAAGCGAATTTCGGACATGAGCCTGTTCCCTGATGATTTTTGTCTAAATTGGATCGTGATGCGCAGGCATAGTCTGCCGATTCGGGCAGTACCGATCAACAAATGCCTGTCCCTGTCCGGCTGTGCACGGCCAAGCGGCAACGCCGCAGGCCGGCTTCCGGACCTGTTGACCACTTCACTTCCGCTGTGAAACCCGACACAAGGCCGGGGCATTGCCGTCACCGCGGCACCACGGACAGGAAGGGTCATGGACGAGGCTTCTGCAGCGGGAACCGCGCGCGACGGGCGGGATCATGGCGGCGGAGTCGACGCCGCCCGCGCCCGCTGGGGTGGCACCCGGACGGACTGGCTGGACCTCTCGACGGGCATCAACCCGGTGCCCTACCCGCTTCCGGCGCTGCCGCAGGACGCGTGGACAGCGCTGCCCGACCGCGATGCCGAGGCCCGGCTGGTCGCCGCCGCCCGGCGGTTCTGGTCGGTCCCCGCGGCGCTCGAGATCCTGCCCACCCCCGGCGCCTCCGCGTCGATCGCCCGCATGCCGGCACTGCTCGACGCGTCCGGGCCAGTGCATATTCCCGAGCCCACCTACAACGAACACGCCGCCGCCTTCCGCGCTGCGGGCCGGCGTGTCCAGGCAGAGCCCGAGGCGCGGCCCGTCGCCACCGTTCTCGTGCATCCCAACAACCCCGACGGCCGACTCTGGACAGAGGAGGCGCTGCCCGAAGATGGTCTGCTCGTGCTCGACGAGAGCTTTTGCGACACCACGCCGGCGGACAGCCTTCTGAGGCTCGCCGCGCTGAGGCCGCGCACGCTTGTGCTCAAGAGCTTTGGAAAGTTCTGGGGGCTTGCGGGGCTACGCCTGGGCTTCGTCATCGGCCCGCCGGAACTGATCGCGCCGCTGCGCGAGATGATCGGGCCCTGGGCGGTCTCCGGGCCGGCGCTGGAAATCGGCGCCGCGGCGCTCTGCGACCGCGACTGGGCCGAAGCGACACGCACGCGCCTCGCGCGGGATGCCGCCCGCCTCGACGCGCTTCTGGCGGCGGCCGGCGTCGAAAAACTCGGCGGCACATCGCTCTTCCGCCTCTTTCGCGCCGAGGACGCGACCGCGCTCCAGGAACGCCTCGCCCGCAGCCATATCTGGACCCGTCGCTTTCCCTATTCGGAGCACTGGCTCCGCCTCGGCCTGCCCGGCGACGCGGCAGGTTGGCGCCGGCTCGACGCGGCGTTGACATGAGCGCCGCGCCGGAGATCCTGCTCCTCGCGCTGCTGCTCGACGCCGCCCTCGGCGAGCCGGCTTGGCTCTGGTCGCGCCTTCCGCATCCGGCGGTGCTGATGGGCCGCGCCATCGGTTGGGCCGACCGCCGCTTCAACCGCGGCGGACAGCGCCGGCTGCGCGGGGCTCTCGCGCTGGCCGGTCTCACCTCCGTCGCGATCGCGCTCGGATGGGCGATCCAGGCCCTGCTGCCGGGGCGCCTGGCCGACATCGTCCTGGTGGCGATCCTGCTGGCGCAGCGTTCGCTGGTCGAGCATGTCGCAGCGGTGGCAGCGGGGCTTCGGCAGAGCCTGGAGGCAGGACGGCGCGCGGTATCGATGATCGTCGGTCGCGACACCGATGGCATGGACGAACCCGCCGTGGCCCGCGCCGCGATCGAGAGCGCGGCAGAGAACCTCTCCGACGGTGTCGTCGCACCAGCCGTCTGGTTCCTTGTCGGCGGCCTGCCGGGCGTCCTCGCCTACAAGCTGGTTAACACTGCCGACAGTATGATCGGCCACCGGACGCCGCGCCACGAGGCCTTTGGCTGGGCGGCGGCACGGCTCGACGACGTGATGAACTGGATCCCGGCACGGCTCACCGGGGCGCTGATCCTGCTCTCTCACGGCGAACCCCGGGGATGGGCCGCAGTGGCACGGGAGGCCCGCCAGCACCGCTCGCCCAATGCCGGCTGGCCCGAGGCCGCGATGGCGCGTTGCCTCGACACGGCGCTCTCGGGGCCGCGCAGCTATGACGGCGCGCAGCGTGATTTCCCGTACATCCACCCGACGGGCGACCGTTTTCCAGACGCTCGCAGCGTCGACCGGGCGGTGACGGCGCTCTGGCGCAGTTGGGTCGGCCTTGCTCTGGCGACCGGGCTGATCCTTCTGCTGAGCTGACCGGATTGGCGCCGGCGGGAGTCTGCTGTGACTGCCGGGCAACCGTCCTGCCTCTGCCGCGCCGGCCGGCGAGACGCGGCGCAACCGAGCGGATAGGCTTCCCCCAAAAATCCGGCCCGCGGCCGGCTGCCCCGACACTGGTTTCGCCCCGATGAGATACCTCGTCCTGCTCGCCCTCGCCGCGCTCGCCGTCGCCCTGCCGATCCTGACAGCGCCGCGCGCTTCGGAGGACATGCTCGCCCTCTGGCTCGCCGCGAGCGCGCTGGCGGCAGAGCGGCCCGATCTCGTCTACGCCCCGGCGGGCGAGGTCTTCACCATGCGCCCGCCAGAGGAGGCGTGGCTCGCGGTGGCGGCGGCGATTGGGCATGAGGGCGCGGTCTATCCTTATCTCTACCCGCCGATCTGGGCCGCACTTGTCCGGCCGCTCACGCACTGGCTTAGTTTCGCCACATTGGAGACGCTCGCCACGTTGCTCGCGCCGCTCGCGCTTCTGGCGACGAGCTGGCTAGCCTGGCGCGCATTTCGGCCAGGGCTCCGGGCGACCGACTTTATCCTGACAGGTCAGATCCTCTTCTACGCCACCTCTATCGGCGCACTTGCGGTGCAACAGAACCAGCCGCAGATCCTCGTGGCCTTCCTGCTGGTTCTCGCGATCGAGCGCAGCCGCGCCGATGCCCAGATCGCTTCCGGCGCCGCACTCGCGCTCGCCGCGGCGATCAAGCTCTACCCGCTGCTTTTCGCACCCATCCTGCTTGCGCGCGGGCAGCGCCGCGCCTTCGCCGCCTTCCTCGTCACCGGCGCGGGCCTTGCCGCAGCCTCGGTCTGGCTGGCCGGCTGGCCGCTGCATTCCGAGTTCCTTGCCGGAGTGGCCAGCATCGCCGGCACCGCGATCCGGATTCCCGCCGCCTACGGCCTCGACACCGTTCTCGCCAACCTGCTGCCCGATGCCTGGATGACGACAATCCCCGTCGCGAGCCTCGCCGAAGGTGCCAACGGAGGCTGGCAGGTGTTCGCCAAGCCGCCTGCCTGGACCATCGCCACACGCGTGCTGCTCGTCACCGGCATCGTCCTTCTCTGGCGCCGCGCCAGCCGCCTGCCACAGGAGCGACTACCCCACACACTCTGGCCGGTTGCGCTCATCGGTTTCTCGCTGCTGATCCCGCTCGCGTGGTGCTACTATTTCCTCGCACCGCTGGCCTTTGCACCCGGTCTGCTCGCCAGCTACGGGCCGCGACGTGGCGCGGCGCTGCTGCTGGCCATCCTGCTTCCGGTTTCGATCCCGCTCATTCAGGTTAACCGCGCGCTCCTCCTGATGCCGCCGGCGGCAATGCCGGCGCTCGGCTTCGCCGCGATGCTGGCCCTGTTGATCGCCTTCGCGCTTCAGCCTGCCGCTCAGAAAGGCCGGACCACGTTGCCGGAATAGAAGTAGAGCCCGAGTCCCGCGAGGAAGATCGCATTTCCCGCCGCCGCATGCATTAGCCAGGCGAGCGGAAAGGAGCGGCGCACCTCGTAGGCCCAGGCAAAGGCCATGCCGCCGAGGAAGGTCATGACCAGCACCAGCCAGGACCAGTACATCAGGTGCGCCAGCGAGAAGAGACCGGCATTGAGCAGGAGCGCTGCGCGCGGACTCCGCGTCAGGATCGGCGCGTATCGGCGGAAGAAGAGCGCGCGGTAGACGATCTCCTGCGGCAGCGCCGACACCAGCGGATAGAGCACGAAGATCATCGCCATCAGCGCGGGCTCATAGCGAGGCAGCGCGAAGAGCGCCCCGGGGCGCGTCGCCGCAAGCAGCGCCGCGCCGAAGGCCAGGACAAGCGCGAAAATGCCTGCGACGAGACGCAGATCGGTTCGCCCGATCCCCACGGCAAGGTCGCGCCAGCGAAAGCTGGCGGTGAGATGGAGAAGCACGATTCCGAATGCCGTCACCGCGAAGAGCGCCGGGAACATCCAGCGCGGCGGGACCAGCAGCGCCATCGCCAGGGGTGCGGCCACGAAGAAGCCGAGGAATTCCGCCCACAAACGCATCGTCGATGGCGGGGCCGGTTCCCTGACCATTGTCCGCTGCACCCCACATCTCCTTCTGACCGGCCCTTGCCGGACTATCGGCAGATCGGCGCCGATTGCAATGATCCCGGCCCATCAGCATCGGACCGACGGCCGGAATGACCTTGCGAAAAGCTAGCGCAGGCTGTCGCGACGTCACGGATTGTCCGTGGCGGTCCGGATTATTAACGGATCGCCCACCTTCGTGCGGCGCCTGAGACCGCAGACTTGATTGAGACGACCCAATCCAAACCGACGCCGTTCCTGCCGCGGCGTGTCCTTAACGGATTGAAACGATGCGAATTCTTGGAACCTGCGCCGTCGCGCTGTTTGCCCTTGCACCCATGGGCGCCCTCGCCGCCCCGATCGACCCGCTCGCGCTGATGCGCGGCACCTCGGTGATCGCGCTCGGCGACCTCACAACCGAAAGCAGCGCCGATGGTGCGAACCACCTCGAAGGTCCGGCCTATATCGGCGGCGACCTGATCTCGGTTCCCGGCTCCTACGCCGCCAACCAGGACGGCTTGGCGCCGATCACGGTCGGCTCGGCCACTGGGACCCTCATCATCGGCGGAAGCACCAGCGCCGATATCGATGGCGCACAACGCGGCGATGTCGTCCTTGGCGGCAGCCACACCGGCTTGGCCGGAACCGCAACGGTCCATGACAATGTCGATGGCATTCCCTTGGCCGAAATGACCAGGGTGTTCCAGGCCCTGTCCGGCAACCTTGCCGGGCTGGACACCACTGCCGGCGCCGCGCTCGACCTGAGCAATCCCTGGAACCCGCTCTTCACCTGAGGTGCCGGCGATGACTCGATCGCGGTGCTGAACCTGACCCAGTCGGAGATGATGGCGCTGTTCGAAAACCCCGGCGCCACGGGCGATATCGGATTCGCCCTCGATACCGGCGTATCGCTCATCATCAACGTGGCGGGAACCGATATCGATGCGGATATCCGGATGAACACCGTGGATGACGCCGTCGCCTCACGCGTTCTGTTCAACTTCTACGAGGCCAACACGATCGACTTCGTAACCCCCTGGGGCAATTTCGGGGCGTCGGTGCTCGCGCCCTTCGCCGAAGTGACGACACCGCAGGGCGGTGCTTTCGGCACATTCGTGGTCGGCTCGATGATCCAGAGGGGCGAACTGCGTCCTTATGACGACCAGCAAACGGGATATGCCGGTGCTCTGCCGGATTTCCCGGACGACACGCCCGCGGTTCCGCTCCCCGCTGGTCTCCTCCTGCTGGGCAGCGCGTTCGCTCTTGCGGGCCTCCGCCGCCGCGGCTGACCCGCAGAACAGCTCTGATGTCGGAAACGGGCCCTCATGGGGCCCGTTCCTATTTCGGACGACCGCGCAGGGGTGCAATTTCCGCCCGACGCGCGGCAGGGCTTGCGCCCCCACGGGCGGTGACTATAACGCAGGCGATTTGCCCGACCATATCCGCTGCCCGGAGAGCCCCATGCCCAAGCGCACCGACATCTCGTCCATCATGATCATCGGCGCCGGGCCCATCGTGATCGGACAGGCCTGCGAGTTCGACTATTCCGGGGCGCAGGCCTGCAAGGCGCTGCGCGAGGAGGGCTACCGGGTGATCCTGGTGAACTCCAACCCGGCAACGATCATGACCGATCCGGGGCTGGCCGACGCCACCTATATTGAGCCGATCACACCGGAGGTGGTGGCCAAGATCATCGAGAAAGAGCGCCCCGACGCGCTCCTGCCGACGATGGGAGGGCAGACTGGCCTCAACACTTCCCTCGCGCTGGCCGATATGGGCGTCCTGCACAAGTTCGGGGTCGAGCTCATCGGTGCCAACCGGTCGGCGATCGAGATGGCCGAGGACCGCAAGCTCTTCCGCGAGGCGATGGACCGGATCGGGCTGGAGAACCCCAAGGCGGTGATCGCGAATTCGATGGCGGAGTGCATGGAGGCGCTGGAGCATGTCGGCCTGCCGGCGATCATCCGCCCGGCCTTTACCCTTGGTGGGACCGGCGGCGGCGTTGCCTATAACAGGGACGACTACGAATATTACTGCAAATCCGGTCTCGATGCCTCGCCGGTCAGCCAGATCCTGATCGACGAAAGCCTGCTTGGCTGGAAGGAATTCGAGATGGAGGTGGTCCGCGACAAGGCGGACAATGCGATCATCGTCTGCTCCATCGAGAACGTGGACCCGATGGGCGTGCACACGGGCGACTCGATCACCGTCGCGCCTGCGCTGACGCTCACCGACAAGGAATACCAGATCATGCGCAACGGCTCGATTGCCGTTCTGCGCGAGATCGGCGTGGAGACCGGCGGCTCCAACGTGCAATGGGCGATCAACCCCGAGGACGGCCGTATGGTCGTGATCGAGATGAACCCGCGCGTGTCGCGCTCCTCGGCGCTGGCCTCCAAGGCGACCGGCTTCCCGATTGCCAAGATCGCCGCCAAGCTCGCCGTGGGCTACACGCTGGATGAACTGGACAACGATATCACCAAGGTGACGCCGGCGAGCTTCGAGCCTACCATCGACTACGTCGTCACGAAGATCCCGCGCTTCGCCTTCGAAAAGTTCCCCGGCTCCAAGCCGGAACTGACCACGGCGATGAAATCCGTGGGCGAGGCGATGGCCATCGGCCGCACGATCCACGAGTCGCTGCAAAAGGCGCTGGCCTCGATGGAGACCGGCCTCACCGGCTTCGACGAGGTTGCCATCGACGGCCTTCCCGGCGACGAGAACATGACGCTCGCCGAGAGCGACGACCCGGTCGTGCCGCAGATCCTTGTGGGCCGGACCGAGACCGACCAGATGTCGATCGACAAGGCGGTGACACGCGCGCTGGCGCTCAAGTCGCCGGACCGGCTCCGTGTCATCGCCCATGCCATGCGATTCGGTTTTTCCGACGAGGAGATCCGAGAGATCACCGATTTCGATCCCTGGTTCCTCGCCCGGATCCGCGAGATCATCGGCACCGAGGCGCGGATCCGCAAGGCAGGCCTTCCGCTCGACGCCGAGGGCCTCCGGCAGCTCAAGATGATGGGTTTCACCGATGCCCGGCTCGCGAAACTCACCGGGCGGGACGAGGCCAATATCCGCCGCGCCCGCGAAAATCTCGGCGTCGTCGCCCAGTTCAAGCGCATCGACACCTGCGCTGCCGAGTTCGAGGCGCAGACGCCCTACATGTATTCGACATACGAGGCCCCGGCGATGGGCGATTCCGAATGCGAGGCCCGCCCCACGGATCGCAAGAAGGTCGTCATCCTCGGCGGCGGCCCGAACCGGATCGGCCAGGGAATCGAGTTCGACTATTGCTGCTGTCACGCCTGTTTCGCGCTGACCGACGCGGGCTATGAGACCATCATGATCAATTGCAACCCGGAGACGGTGTCGACCGACTACGACACCTCCGACCGGCTCTATTTCGAGCCGCTCACCTTCGAGCACGTGATGGAGATCCTGCGCGTCGAGCAGGAGCGGGGCACGCTCCACGGCGTCATCGTCCAGTTCGGCGGCCAGACGCCACTGAAGCTCGCCAACGCGCTCGAACGCGCCGGCATCCCGATCCTCGGCACCACGCCCGACGCGATCGACCTCGCCGAGGACCGCGAGCGCTTCCAAGCGCTGGTCAACGAGCTCGGCCTCAAGCAGCCCCATAACGGCATCGCCGATTCCGACGAAGCGGCGCTCGCCATCGCCGGCGAGATCGGCTTCCCGCTGGTCATCCGTCCTTCCTATGTGCTCGGCGGAAGGGCGATGGAGATCGTCCGCGACCACGCCCAACTCGAACGCTACATCTCCGAGGCCGTCGTGGTGTCTGGCGCCAGCCCGGTGCTGCTCGACAGCTACCTCTCGGGTGCCACCGAGATCGATGTCGATGCGCTTTGCGACGGCAAGCGCGTCCATGTTGCCGGAATCATGCAGCATATCGAGGAGGCGGGTGTCCATTCCGGCGACAGCGCCTGCTCGCTGCCGCCCTATTCGCTTTCCCCCGAGATCATCGGCGAGTTGAAGCGGCAGACCGAGGCGCTGGCGCTGGCACTCAACGTTGTGGGCCTGATGAACGTGCAGTTCGCGATCAAGGACGGCGAGGTCTACCTCATCGAGGTCAACCCGCGCGCCTCGCGCACCGTGCCATTCGTCGCCAAGGCGGTGGGCTCGCCCATCGCCTCCATCGCCGCCCGCCTGATGGCCGGCGAGACGCTCGACCGTTTCGAACTCGTCGACCCTCAGATCGACACTTTCGCCGTCAAGGAGGCCGTGCTGCCCTTCGCCCGCTTCCCCGGCGTCGACACGCTGCTCGGCCCCGAGATGCGCTCGACCGGCGAGGTCATGGGCTCGGACAAGAACTTCCACCGCGCCTTCCTCAAGGCGCAGATGGGCGCGGGGGTGGACCTTCCGACCGAGGGCTGCGTCTTCCTGTCGATCAAGCCCGACGACAAGACCGGCTTGCTCGAGGAGACCGGTCGCACCCTGCACGAGCTAGGCTTCGAGATCATCGCCACCCGCGGCACCGCGGCCTATCTCAAGGAATGCGGCATCCCGGCGGCCACGGTCAACAAGGTCTACGAGGGCCGTCCGAACATTGTTGACGTGATGAAGGACAGGCGCGTCCACCTGGTGATGAACACCACCGAAGGCGCGCAGGCCGTCGAGGATTCCCGCTCGATGCGCTCCGTGGCGCTGCTGGACCGGATACCATATTACACCACCCTCGCCGCCGCCCATGCCGCCGCATTGGCTATGAAGGCCCGCCGCGAGGGCGAGATCGGCGTGCGGGCGCTTCAGGACGTCTGAACCGCGCAGCTGACGGCGCCGGGTCAGTCGACGTCCCAGTCGTCCTCATGCACCAATTCGCCGATGGCGAGCCAGCTCGCGCTGGCGCAGGCTGCGGAACGGTTCGGAATAGCGAATGCCCCGGATCGCCACGCGCGGGCCGGCGCCCGACCACATTGGGCCGTTGCGCTGAAAATCCGAGAAGATCAGCGTCTCGGCGCTTTCGATGCCGATCAGGTTTCTCTGGAGCCGTTTCACCGCGCTCACTATTCCGAGCCACCGGCAAACCGGATACGCCGCCACCTCGCGGCCAGGCGCGCCGTCAGGCCGGCCCGAGATCGCCGAGCGTCGCCGCGCCGAGCTGGATCATGTTGGCCTCCAGGTCAGCCCGCAGGACGTCGTAGAGATGTCCGGGACCCGCCACGCCGAGCGCGCCGGTGGCATAGAGGAAGGCGCGGCCGAGCAGGCAGAAATCCGCCCCGAGCGACAGCGCGCGCAGGACATCGAGCCCGCCCTCGATGCCGCTGTCGAACAGGATCTTCAACCGCCCGTTCACCGCGCGGGCGATCTCGGGCAGAACGTCGATCGAGGCGGGCGCGGCGTCGAACTGCCGTCCGCCATGGTTCGAGACAACGATTCCGTCGGCGCCGAACTCCACTGCGCGCACCGCGTCGTCGGGATGCAGGATCCCCTTGACCACGAAATGGCCCGGCCAGAGGTCGCGCATCGCAGCCAGCATCTCCCAGTCGGGCCGACCATCGACCACCTTGCCGACAAAGCGGGCGGCGCCGGCAAAGGTCGCGGAGTCGAAATACTGCTCCAGCGTCCGGAAGGCGGGCAGCCCGCGCGCGAGCGTCTCCAGAGACCAGCGCGGTCGGATCGCGGCGCGCCAGATCGTCCGTGGCGTGAACTGCGGCGGCACCGAGACCCCGGCGACAAGTTGGCGCTCGCGGCGCGAGCCGACCGGCACGTCGACGGTCACAAGGAGGGTGCCGAAGCCGCTCTCCCAAGCGCGTCGGATGATATCGGCGCGGATCTCGGGGTCGACCGGCGTATAGAGCTGGAACCAGCCATTGCCCGCCGTCAGCGGCCCGATGGTCTCGGGCGCTTCGTTGGCGACCATCGAAAGGGAATAGGGAAAGTTCCGGTCCGCGGCCGCGCGGGCGATGGCACGCTCGGAACCGGGCCACATCAGGCCGGATAGGCCGACAGGCGCTGCGCCGAACGGCACCGAATAGCGGCGCCCGAAGAGTTCTGTGTCGAGCGTCGGCGTGAACCGGCCCCGGAGGACCCGCGGCACAAGTTCCACAGCGTCGAGCGCGGCGCGGTTGCGCGACACCAGGCGCTCGTGCCCGGTGCCGCTGGCAAGATATTCCCAGGCGAAGAAGGGAACGCGTCGACGCGCGCGGGCGGCGAGATAGGGGATCGAGGGGTAGCGGCTTTCCAGAGACATCCGTTTGGTCCGGCCATTGGGCGGATCGGGTCTAGGGCAGGCGGAACGGAATGCCAATGTGACATCGGCAGCGCCGGACACGCCTCTCGGGAGTCGCGGCGTATCGTGACGAGGAAGCGTCCCTATCAATAAAATGGCTGCGGCGCCCGGGTCTCCTCGGGCGCCGCCAATCCGTCCTGACGTATCGGGTTACTCGACCGTACCGATCGAGAAGAACAGCGTTTCGCCGGAATGATCGTCGACACCGTCATTGTCGGTCGAGACGAACGCCTCGCCGTTGACGTCGATCGCCAGGCCCTCGACCTTATCCTGGACATAGCCGCCAAGCTGAAGAAGGTCCGGCAGCAGGTCGCGCACCTCTTCCTTGCTTACAACCGGTAGCTCGCCGCCGAGCGCAGCAGGGACCATCTCGGCGGCGGGGATGCGGAAAATTTTCTTGGTGACCGCGGCCTCGCCGATCTGGTTGTCGCGTTCGATGACATAGACCCAGTCGCCATGCGCCACGATCTCCGAGAGCCCGACCCAGCCCTTTTCAGGCGCCACCTTCGGGTAGAGCACTGCGCCCCACTCCTTGCTCTCGGGATTGTAGGCGACGAGCTTGACGTGGTCCTTCGGATCGTCCTTCCACTCGCGCTGGACGGCCATCCAGAGCGTGTTGCCGATCCGGGTGATCCCCTCGAAACCGAAGCGTGTCTCGTTCGCCATCAGTTCCGGCGGCAGGCCGATCTCCTTCTTGATCTCGCCCTTGGCGTCGACGTTGTAGATCGCGTGCGGGATGACGCGATCGGTGCGACCTTCCGAGGCGATCCAGAATCCGCCCGCGCCGTCGAGCGTGATGCCCTCCATGTCGAGCTTCTGTGCCGGTTGGCCGGCGCGGGTCACGCGGATCGCTTCGACAATCCTGGCAGGCTTGGCGGTCGCGTCGATCGTGAAGATCGTCGGCTGCATGCCGTAGAAGCTGTCGTTCACAGCATACAGGATGCCCGGCGCTTCGGCATCGGCCACCTGTCCGGAGATCGCACCCCAGCCGACCGGCGCGCCGTTCTCCAGAGTGATCCCCTTCGAGGTCAGCATCGGGTATTGCGGCTCGCCCTCGGCGCGTTCGAAGATCATCACATGGGCGCGCACGCCGCCGTCCGGGCCGAGATCGGTTTCGTTGGCAGAAACGAGGAGGTTCCGCTCGGGGATTGCGACATAACCCTCCGGGCCGATACCCGAGGGCAGGATTTGCTCGAGCACCGGGGCGGCCGGGTCGGTCGCGTCATAGACGCCAACGACCGAGGCGCGCTCGGCGCCGATGAAGACCATCGGCGTGTCGCCGAAGGTCGCGACCTCGACCGACTCGGGTTCCACGCCCTTGTTGCCCGAACGCTTCTCCGGGTAATGGCCGATCTCGGCCACGGCATACTCAAAGGAAGTGCCGGCCTCGTAGACCACCGATCCGTCCTTGGCGAAGATCGTCCAGCCGCGTGCGCCGCCATCCATGTCGCCCTCGTTGGCGATCACGAAGTGGTTGTCGTCGAGCCACTTGACCGCATCGGGTTCGCGCAGCCGGCCCATCTGTGAACTGTCGAAGGTCAGCGCACCCTCTTCCGCGACGTCGATATTCTCGAGATCAACGGCACCGGCGGAGAAAGTCGCCGTGACGTTGCCGTCTTTGTCGACGATGGCAATGTGATTGTTCTCCTGCATCGTGACGACGGTCTCCCCGAGGGAGTTGATGTCGACGAATTCCGGCTCTGGGTCCTCAGGGGCGATCTCGGCCAGGCCGGTCAGGTCGACTGTGGTCAAGCCGTCACAAAGGGCGGTATCGCCGTCGACCGGGAGCAGCGCCAGGTATCCGGCCGGCATCTGGCCAACGCGGCCGTCGCCTGCATCCTCGTCGCGCTCGTTCTCGATGGCGACGGCGATGAAGGAGCCGTCCTTGGCCGCTGCGATCGAGTCCGGCTGACCGCCGAGGTCGCAGGTGCCCGTGACGTCCTTGGACGCGATGTCGACCACCGCGAGCTTGCCCGAGGGATTGGTATAGCTCTCGGAGGTGTTGACCCCGACAAAGGCCGTGCCGCCGATAATGGCGACCGAGGTCGGCTCGCCGTCCATGGCGATGTTGCCACCGGGCTGCGGGTGCGCCGGATCGGTGATGTCGACAAGGCCGATCGCCCCGAGCGGGCTGTCGGTATAGACCAGAGTCATGCCGTCCGGCGTGGCGGCGATGATCTCGGCGGAGGTCTCGGCGGAAATGTCCGCGCCCTCGCTCATGTTGTCCGGCGTTGCGAAGGATGCGATCCGGTTGAATGTCATGTCGGCCTGCGCCGTTCCGGCAATCAGCGCGAGCGCCGAGGAATATGCGAGAAGTCGGTTCATCTTCTGCCCCTGTTCGAGTTTATTGACGGGGGAGAAGTGACGGAAATTCGTGACAGTCACGTAACGAACCGGGACATCGGCAGCGATTTTCGCTGCTCCCGGCAGGAGGAGGCGCAGGATGATCGACCCCACGGCCTATGACAACGCCGATTTCATTCCGGGCGGCCACGGTTATTTCGACCGGTGGCCGGCGGCGGCTCGGGCCTTTCGCGAGCGCTGGCCAGCAGACCGGCAGCGCCTCGACCGCCCCTATGGCGCCGAACCGCGGCAGCGCTTCGACCTCTTCCTGCCGGAGACCGAGACGCGTGGCCTGGTGATCTTCGTGCATGGCGGCTTCTGGCGAATGGGCGGACGCGAGGACTGGTCGCACCTGGCCGCCGGCCCGCTCGCGCACGGATGGGCGGTGGCGATTCCCTCCTACCCGCTTGCCCCGGCGGCGCGGGTCTCTGAGATCACCCGTTCGATTGCACAGGCGCTTCCCGTGATTGCAGACGGGATCGCGGGGCCGCTGCTAATCGCTGGACATTCCGCGGGCGGGCAACTCGCGCTGCGGATGGTCTGCCCGGACGCGGGCCTTCCCGATGCGCTCGCTGATCGGATTGCGGGAATCCAGGCGATCTCCCCACTCGCGGACCTGAACCCGCTGCTGATGCTGCCGATAAATGCGGATCTGCGGATCGACGCGGCCGAGGCGGAGCGCGAGAGCCCGATCAACTGCCCCGCACCGCGCTGCGCCGTCGAGATCGAGGTCGGCGCGGCGGAGCGGCCGGCCTTTGTCGACCAGGCGATCCGCATGGCCGATGCCTGGCCAAAGGCGGAGTTGACGGTGACAGCGGGCAGCCACCATTTCGACGTGATCGAGCCGCTGGCCGATCCCCAAAGCGCAATGGTGGGGAGGTTGCTCTCAATGGCCGAAGGCTGAGGTAAGCGTCGTTGCTGGTGCTAGCGGCGGACCGCCCTGCGCCCCGCGCGCTGCGATCGCGACGTGTTCCAGTCGAGGATCTTCGAACGTCGGGCAATCTGGTGTTCGTCATAGGCGATCCGGACCGAACGCACCAACTCGTTCGAGAACTCGCAAACAAAGAGTGCCGGATGGCGCAGGATCGAACGTAGCATTGGCAGCATTTGCATCACGGCCCCGCCTGATGTGAGGAGAACAGGTGACCAAACTAGGCGGAAATCACGGCAGAAATTGGGCCGATTGTCGCCCGCGGGAAAACGCTGTGTCGTCGAAACGGCCCCCCGGAAACGCATCACAGTCGGAGGAAATCAGCGTCCGAAACCCGCCATCGCCTCGAAATCGATCTGTCCGAGGATCGGTTGCATCACCTCGACCGGCGCGCCGCGGGCTTGGATCAGGATCCGGTTGTCGACCAGCCCCGTCAGCTCGCCATCCTGGTCCATGAACATCTCCGAACCGATCTGGACCCGCTTGCCGATCATCAGGCCGGCGCCGCTCAGCATGCCCGCAAACCCCTGCACCATCGCGTTGTCGGCCATCAGCATCACATTGAAGCGGTCCTTGCCGCTGGCATAGGTCGCCTCCGCGCCGACGCCGCCGCCAAACATCGCCATTGCCGCGCCCATGTCGGTCTTGACCTCGCGGGTCCATCCGGTGGGTGGATTGGGCAGGAATTCGGTGAGACCCGCAGTCTTCATCTCGCGTATCAGCAGCTGGGCATAGGCCAGCTCTTCGAGCGCCTGCTGGATATTGCCGCCCTCGTAGGCCACGCGCGCCGCATCGAGGGTCTCGAGCACCTCGTCCGCCCGTGACGCGAGCGGAACGGTCGCGAGCGCGAGCGCGGCGGCAAGGACGATACGACTCATGGGAACTCCGGAAACGACGTGGCCGCCGGCATGCTAGCCGAGCCGGCAACGCTGCTCAATTGCCGGTGGTGCCCGCGGCGCCGAATTTCTCCGACCAGCAGGGGACGGGATCGCCCGGCGCCGGGCGCGCCGCGAAGACGCCGCGGGCGATGGCCCGCGCGAGGCAGGTCGCGGCAGCATGACCGAGCGCCATCGGCGTCAGCACCGGGTCGGGCATACGCTGCGCGCCGGTGGCGGCAGCAAAGACCAAGTCGCCATCATAGGGCGTGTGCGAGGGCACGAGGGCGCGGGCCATGCCGTCATGCGCCGCGGTCGCCATCCGCTGCGCCTCGGCCTGGGTCAGCGCGGCATCGGTAGCGACGATCGCGATGGTGGTGGCTTGGCCGTGCTTGAAGCCCGGCTCGGCGGCCGGGTCATGCGCTCGGACCGGCCCGAGCCCGCCGAACTCTCCCCCGAACTCCCACGCGCCGGCCCAGAATTCCGGCCCCGCGCCGACGGCGTCGCCGAGCGCATTGACCGCCACCAGCGCGCCGACGTTGATGCCGCAATCGAGCACCAGCGAGGCCGAGCCCAGCCCGCCCTTCAGGCTGCGCGTCGTGGCGCCGGTGCCCGCCCCTTCGCTGCCGAGCGCGAATGACGTGCTCGCCGCCGCCAGCGCCGCCGCGCCGAGCGCCTTGTAGGGGTTCTCGGTCCAGCCCTTGTCACCGCCATTGAGCAGGTCGAAGAGGATCGCGCCGGGGACGATGGGCACGCGCTGGCCGCCGACATCGAAGCCGCGCCCCTTCGCGCGCAGTGCATCGACCACTCCCGACGCCGCGTCGAGCCCGAAGGCCGAGCCACCCGAGAGCACCAGTGCATCGACCTGCTGCACGATCTTGTCGGGCGCGAGGAGGTCGGTCTCCCGCGTGCCCGGCGCGCCGCCCATAACATGGACCGCCGCCGTGAAGGGTGCGTCTCCGAGGAGCACGCTCACGCCGCTCCTGACCGTGTCGTCGCGCGCGTTGCCGACCTTCAGGCCCGCTACGTCGGTGATCAGGTTACGCGCGCCCGGTTGCATCAGATGCAGCGCCCGCCATCGACCCGCAGTATCGCGCCGGTCACCATGCTGGCCTCGTCGGAGCAGAGATAGCAGGCGGCGTTGCCCATGTCCTCGGGCGTCGAGAAGCGGCCGATCGGGATGGTGGCGAGGAATTTCGCCCGCATCTCGGGCGTGTCCTGCCCCAGGAAGGAAGCCAGCAGCGGCGTCTCGCCGGCCACCGGTGCGAGGGCGTTGACGCGGATGCCGAACGGCGCCAGTTCGACCGCCATTGTCTCGGTGGCGGTGATCATCCAGCCCTTGGAGGCGTTGTACCAGTTGAGCCGAGGCCGCGGCGAGACGCCGGCCGTGGAGGCGACGTTGAGGATCGCGCCGCTTCCCGCGTCCTTCATATGCGGCACCAGGTAGAGCGCGGTGAGATAGACCGACTTGGCGTTGACCGAGAGCACCCGGTCGAACTCGACTTCGCTGATCTCCTCGAGTGGTGCCGGCAGATGCGTGATTCCGGCATTGTTGACAAGGATGTCGACTGTGCCGAAGGAACGGATCGCGACATCGGCCATCTCCTGCACCGACTCCCGCGAGGAGACGTCCGTCGCCTGCGCGATGCCGCCGATCTCGCTGGCGACCGCCGCCGCCGCCTCGGCGTTGATGTCAGCAACCATGACGCGCGCGCCCTCGGCGGCAAATTTGCGCGCAATGCCGGCGCCGAAGCCCGACCCTCCGCCGGTCACGATCGCTGTCTTTCCGTCCATCCGCATGGCCTGTCTCCTCCACTGTGCAGGCGCAGGAGACACCGGCGCGCGCCGGACCTCAACCGCTATTCGGCGGCGCGGTCGGATTGCGCACCGCCGCGGAGTTCCGCAGAGACCGCGCGCGCGATCACCCGTTCCTCGTCGGTGCGGATCACCAGAACCTTGACCGGCCCGGTGCCAATGTCCTCGGTGCCGCGGCGCCGGTTGGCTTCGATGTCCAGGGAGATGCCGAGAAAGCCGAGATCCTCGCAAACCTGCTCGCGAATTTGCCAGGCGTTCTCGCCGATGCCGCCGGTGAAGACCAGCGCGTCAATCCCGCCGCCCAGGGCCGCCAGCGCGCCGATCTCGTGCTTCACCCTCGCGACGAAGTAGGCCACCGCTTCCCTGGCACTCTCGGTATCGGCCGCATCGCCCTCGAGCAGCGTGCGCATATCGTTGGAGATGCCCGACATCCCGAGCAGGCCGGATTTCTTGTAGATCAGGTCCGAGATGTCCTTCGTCGACATCCCGTGCTGGTCCATCAGGTAGAGGATCACGGAGGGATCGAGCTGGCCTGTGCGGGTGCCCATCGGCAGGCCGTCGACCGCCGAGAACCCCATTGAGGAGGCGATCGATCGTCGGCCCCGGACGCAGCACATCGAGGCGCCGTTGCCGAGATGGGCGATCACCATGCGGGCGTCCGCCAGGTCGGCATAGGTGTTCGCGACATGGCCCGAGACATAGTCATAGGAGAGGCCGTGGAATCCGTAGCGGCGTACGCCTTCCTCGAAATACTGCCGCGGCAGCGCGTAGGTGTCGTTGACGAAGGGATGCGCGCGGTGGAAAGCGGTGTCGAAACAGCCGACCTGAATCGCATCCGGAAACGCCTCCATCGCCGCGCGGATCCCGGCGAGGTTGTGCGGCTGGTGCAGCGGGGCTAGCGGCTCGAGCTTTGCGAGCTCCTCCAGCAGCGCCGCGTCGAGTCGAACCGGCTCCTCCTGCGCGACTCCGCCATGTACGATCCGGTGGCCGACGCCGACGACCGTCTGTGTCCCGATGACCGGGCGGATCGCCTCGAGGATTGCCCGGAGCCCGGACGTGTGGTCGGCCTGTCCGAGCTGAGTCTCGGAGGTCCGGCCATCGTGCTTCAGGATCAACGTGGCGTCGGGGCCAAGCCCGTCGATCTGTCCCACCGCAACGCCTACGGGATCGCCGCTGCTGACCTGGTCGCTGTTGAGGTAAACGGAAAACTTGATCGAACTGGACCCGGCATTCAGCGTCAGGATCGCGGACATCTCACCACTCCTTTGGATCGTCTGGACGGGCCCGGCATCGCGGGCGCCCGAGGGCGCCGCCACGGCATCGACCTACTGCGCTGCGGCGAGCGGTGCAACCGGAGCCCGCGAAGGCGTCGGACGGGCGCGCGTCCGGTGCGGCTTCCCTATTACCCCGCGGGATGCGCCAGCGCGAGGTTCAGGCTCCGGCTCTCGCCGGTGAGTGGCCGCGACCAGAGCGCGGCGAACCGCTCGCGGAGCCCCGCCCCGGAATGCAGAATGTCGTGGACCGCACGGCAGACCGGCATTTCGATACCAATCCGGTCCGCGAGATCGATGACCGAGATCGCATTGATCTCGCCCTCCACCACCACGCTGGTGCCGTTGAAGACGTTCTCGCGCTCGACTCCGCGGCCGAGCTGGACGCCGAAACTCATGTTGCGCGACGTGGTCGAGGAGCAGGTGAGCGTGAGATCGCCGATACCGGCAAGCCCGGCGATGGTCTCTCGCCGCCCGCCGAGCGCCTCGGCCAGCGCTTTCATCTCGTCTATCCCCCAGGTGATCAGCGCCGCGCGGGTGTTCTCGGCATAGCCCGCTCCGGTCATCATGCCGCAGGCGATTGCGACCACGTTCTTGACCGCACCGGCCACCTCAACGCCCACGAGGTCGTCGCTTACATAGGGCCGGAAATTCGCGGTGCCGAGGGTAAGCGCCATGCGTGACGCCGGCGCGGCTTCCGGTTCGCGGCGATGCGCCTGGGCGAACGGGAAGGCGAGGGTGATGGCGGTGGGATGGTCGAGCGCCACTTCGCGGGCGAAGGTCGGCCCGGAGAGCGCGCCGATCTGGTGGCCGGGCAATTCCTCGCCGGCCACCTCGCTCAGGAGCTTGCCCGAATGCGTCTCGATCCCCTTTGCGCAGAGGACAACCGGCGCACCCGCTGGAACATGCGGCGCGATCTGCCGGCAGATCCCGCGCAGCGTCTCAGAGGGCGTGACCACGAGCACCGCCGCGGCACCGTCCAGCGCCTCCGCCATGTCCGTGGTGGCGAGGATCCCGTCGGGCAGCCGGACATGCGGCAGGTAGCGCATGTTGCACCCTGTGTTGCGGATCGTGGCGATGTCGACCTCGTTGCGTCCCCAGAGCCGGGCGGCGCGGCCCGCCTTGCGCGCCACCGCCGCCAGCGCCGTGCCCCAGGCTCCCGCGCCAATCACCGCGACCGAACCATAGGGTTCCGCCGACGCGCGACGGGCGGGGCCGGGCTTGGCCGCGGTTCGGGACATCTCGGCACTCCTGTGGTCGAACTCGAGGCGCGAATCTACTCGCTGGCGGGGCGGGCGCAAGCACCGCCTGCACCCGCCGCGGCAAGCTGGTAGTCTCGTAAGGGGAATCGGTTGGAATTTGCGTATGCTGTCAAAGATCCGGATCTACTGGTCCTTTCTCTCCGCGCTCGGCGAGGGGATCGGAAACCGCCATATCGGGCTGATCGCCGCCGGCATCGCCTTCTACGGATTGCTGGCGATCTTTCCGGCAATCACATCGCTGGTCACTCTCTGGGGCTTCTTCGCCAATCCCGACATCGTCGCCGAGCAGCTCGCAAGCTACGAGGCAGTCGTGCCCGAGCAGGCCTACCAGATCCTCTCCAGCCGCGTGAACGCCATCGCGAACGGGCCCAAAGAGGTGCTCGGCTGGGCTTCGTTCCTATCCATCGGCGCGGCGCTCTGGGCCACACGGGCCGGGACCGCGGCGCTTGTCGGCGGGCTTGGCGCTGTCTACCGCGCGCCGCCGCGCGGAGGACTGCGCAGGGCGGCGGTCTCGCTCCTGCTAACGATGGTGCTGATCGCGGTGGCGCTGATCGCGATGGTGGCCGTCCTCGTCGCGCCGGTCCTGCTGTCGCTCCTGCCGCTTGGCCGCTATTCCGGCCTCGCGTTCTGGCTCCTGCGCTGGCTGATCGGGATCGGCGTTGTGTTGCTCGGGATCGGCCTCTTCTACCGGATCGGCCCCTACCGACCCGGCCACCGCAGCCCGCTCCTCTCGCCCGGCTCGATCCTCGCCGTCTGTCTCTGGGCAGCGGTGTCGATCGGTTTCTCGATCTACCTGGAGAATTTCGGTCGCTACAACGAAATCTACGGCTCGCTCGGCGCAGTGATCGCGATGCTGATGTGGTTTTATCTCAGCGCCTTCGTGGTACTGCTCGGCGGGCTGGTCAATGCCGAGCTCGAGCGGCTCGAGGACCCCGGCGCCCCCGCCCCGAGCAGCGCCGAACCCTCGCCAGCGGACATCCTGCCGCCGCAATCTCCCGACCCGTACGCTGCCGAGGAACCCAGGCCGGCGGCGAAGGCCTCAACGCCGAGGCCCGAAGCCTGACGCCGCGCACCGCTTGCAGCCACGCGCCCTTGCGCCTATCGAAGCCGCCAGACAGCGACCGGGACCCAGCCATTGTTTGCCTATCGCCTTCTCCTTACGCTCCTGGCGCCGGTCGTTGCGATCTGGCTGGCCCTGCGCCTTGTCCGCGGCCGGGAGCGATGGAGCGACCTGCGGGAACGGCTCGGCCGGATCGCGCGCGCCCCCGACGGGCCGCGCCTCTGGCTCCACGGCGCCTCCAACGGCGAGCTGACCTCGGCGCGCGGCCTGATCGAGGCTCTGCTGGCGCACCGACCCGACGTGCAGATCACTGTCACCGCAAACAGCCTGACGGGGCGCGACATGGTCCGCGGCTGGTCCCTGCCGCGCCTCAGTGCCTATCTCGCGCCGCTCGACTATCGCGTCTGCCTCTCCCGTTTCCTCGCGTGTCAGCGTCCGATGGGCCTGGTGCTGATCGAGGGTGACCTCTGGCCGAACCGCTTCGTGCTGCCGGCCCGCCGCGGCCTGCCGGTCGCCATGGTCTCGGCACGGATATCGGAGCGCAGCTTCCGCATCTGGCGGCGGCTCGGCGGCCCGGCGCATGCGATGATGCAGGCGACCCGGTTTCTGTCCGCGCAGGACGAGGCGTCCGAGGAGCGGTTCCTCGCGCTCGGCCTCCCCCGCACCGCGTTGCAGCCCCGGCGCACGCTCAAGTCGGCGGTGCTGCTGCCCCCTCCCGAACCTGATGCTCTGGCGCCCTTCCGCGCCATTTTCGACCGCGAGGAGACCCTGCTCGCCGCCTCGACCCATGCAGGCGAGGAAGCGCAGGTGATTTCCGCCTTCACCGCCGCCCGCGCCACGCGGCCGGGCCTGAAGATGATCCTCGCTCCGCGCCACAACAAGCGTGGCGCCGAGGTGGCCGCCCTGCTGGAGGCATCGGGCCTCATCTTCGCAACTCGCTCGGCCGGCGAGATGCCGGGGCCCGACACGGAGGTCTATCTCGCCGACACGCTTGGCGAGATGCCGCTGTGGTATGCACTGGCGGGGTTCTGCTTCGTTGGCGGCTCGCTGGTCGACAAGGGCGGGCACACGCCGTTCGAGCCAGCGCAGTTCGATTGCGCCATCCTGCACGGGCCGTATCTTTCGAACTTCGCGGAGCCTTTTGCCGCGCTGGCCGAAGCCGGCGGCGCAGTGCAGGCCGAGGATGCCGACAGCCTTGGCGCCGCCATTACTGGGCTCGACGCACCGCGCCGCGCCGTCATGGCGCAGGCTGCGCGAGAGGCGCTGGCGCTCGACGACACCGCCGCGCTCGCGCCACTGCTCGACGGGCTCGAGGCGCTCTTCGATTCTGCGGAACGCCGCTAATAACTTCCGGCTCAGTCGATGTCGAACGTCATCGGCTGGAAACACACGGCCCATGACGAGTTCCACTGCGTTATGCCCGAAGTATGCTTGAGCCCTGCCCTTGTGACGACGACGGGCACTTCGGGGGGCGCGCGGCGGCGTGGTCAGACCGAGCGTGCCCATCCCGGATCTATCCGGCCGCGCAGGATGTCGCCAAGTGCCAGCATGTTGCCGCGGAGCCGCGCCCGGCTGTCTGCCCGCTTGCGCGATCGGACCGAAGAGACCAGGTTCGCGGCAAGGTTGCGCGCGACGAGTTGCAGCGCCCGGCGCGCAGAAAGCGTGCCTTTCCGCATCAAGTGGATCGGGTTGGCGATCTCCGAGTAGCCAAACTTCAGCCCGGGCATGCGGCCGGTCCTGATGCCGAGATGCACGCCACAGAGGTGGTCGGACTGCACCAGCCGGCCGAAGGGGGCAAGCTGCCTGGAGAAATCGACATCCTCCAACCAGGACCGGAGCGGCAGTGCCTCGTCGAAGGCGAGCCCGTATTTCAGCACCGGCCGGGCGCGGATCGCCATGTTGCAACCATGGCCGCTGCGGACATCGCGCAGACGATCCGGGAGATCGAGGGCCCCTGCGTCGCCAAGCAGCGCTACGGCCTGCGCGCGCTCGCATCCTCGCACGACACTGCCGTCGCCGATCACCGTACCGGTTGCCACCACAACCTCCGGATGACGCTCGAAAAGGGCCAGCGTGTTGGCCAGGTAGTCCGGCGCCATCAGGAAATCGTCGTCGAGACAAAGCAAAATGTCAGCGGGCTGGAGATGTCTCAGCATCCTGTTGCGCTGCGCCGAGAGATCCCGCGAACCGATGAGCACGGTGATCGGGAAAGGCAGGTCGGCGAGCGCCACTCGATCGATGTCGCTCTCCTTCGAAATCGCCAGAAGCAGCAGATCCGGCAACCGCGTCTGCCAAGCGATGCGGCGAACGGACTCGGTCAGAATCTCGCGCCGTCCCACGGTCGCCATGCCGAGCACCAGCCGCCGGCGCGGTTGCTGTCCCTGCACCCGGGTCGGGTTCGGGCGGTTTTTCGCCTGACCTGTCGTCTGGTCCAAGGAGTGACTCCTCTGACCTTTCGTCGCGGGGTCAGCGTCGCCGAATGGTTCGTATGCGTATGGCGCGGGCCGGCCGACACCGAGACCGCGAAAGATGTCCGCGCCTGTGTTTGGCGAAGCGGCATGTCGCATGGCGTCTGTTCCTCCTCGTCTTTCTCGCTTCCGGTCGGCTCCGGATCAGTGGCTGCGGTCGTCCCAAGCGGTGCGAATAATGGTCCCGCTGTCCCGACCGACGGAACGGTTGCGGTCAACACCCACGTCGCACCGGACGCGCTCCCGATACGTCGTCGCCAAACGGGTGACGGCTTCGCCCGCGCGCCAAGGCAGCAAGCGTGTGACGGTCGACCCGACCAGCGAGACGGAAGCCAGCGCCTTTTCCGGGAAGGCGAAATAGAACACGCGCTTCCGGATCGGTTCCTGCAGGAACGCGCTCATTGTGCTGTCTGTGTTGATCGCCGCCGCGGCTCCGCAGAGAAAATCAATTACGCCGACACGAAAGATCCTGTCGCAATACCTGTTCATTCAAATACCCAAGGCCGCCCAGCGGCCCTCCTCAACCAAAACGTCGAGGACTACACCCGCCTCAATTCTGTCACATTCCCGCCCGTTTTCCACCGATTTGGCATTAACAGTCTGTTTACCAATTTACGACTGTTGGGGCCGGGCTCCCGCCAGCCATTGCGGACGGAAGACGCTCAAATGCGCCCTACCGCGCCGCGGTCGGCCCGGCGAAAGCCGACGGGCGGAAGCCGGAGGCGACCCGGCTCAGGCGTTGAACAGGAAATGCATGACGTCGCCGTCCTTGACGACGTAGCTTTTGCCTTCGACCCGCATCTTGCCCGCCTCCTTTGCGCCGGTCTCGCCGCCACAGGCGACGAAATCGGAATAGGCGATGGTTTCGGCGCGGATGAAGCCGCGCTCGAAATCGCCGTGGATGACGCCGGCCGCCTTCGGCGCGGTATCGCCCGTATGAATGGTCCAGGCGCGGGCTTCCTTTGGACCGACCGTAAAATAGGTCTGGAGCCCCAGGAGTTCATGGCCGACGCGAATAAGCCGGTCGAGCCCGGCCTCCTCGAGCCCCAGCTCGGCGAGGAACATCTCCGCCTCGTCCCTGTCGAGCTGGGCAATCTCTTCCTCGATCTTGGCCGAGATGACGACCGCTGCTGCGCCCTGTTCAACCGCCATCGCCTCGACCGCAGCCGAATGGGCATTGCCGGTCGCGGCCTCCGGCTCGGCAACGTTGCAGACATAGAGGATCTTCTTGGTGGTCAAGAGCTGGAGCATGTCCCAGGCCTTCCGGTCCTCCGCATCGACCGTGACGGTGCGGGCCGGCCGGCCCGCCTCCAGCGCCGCCAGCGCCGCCTTCAGCAGCCGCTCCTGTTGAAGCGCGTCCTTGTCGCCGCCCTTGACCTTGCGGACGAGCCCGGTGAGCCGCTTCTCGATGCTCTCCATGTCGGCCAGCATCAGCTCGGTCTCGATGGTCTCGGCATCCGCAACCGGGTCCACGCGGCCGTCAACATGGGTCACGTCACCATCCTCGAAACAGCGCAGCACATGGGCGATGGCGTCGCATTCGCGGATATTGGCGAGGAACTGGTTGCCGAGCCCTTCGCCCTTCGAGGCGCCCTTCACCAGGCCGGCGATGTCGACGAAGGTCATTCGGCTCGGGATGATCTGCTTCGAGCCGGCGATTTCGGCGAGCTTCTCGAGCCGCGGGTCGGGTACCGCCACCTCGCCGACATTGGGCTCGATGGTGCAGAACGGGAAGTTCGCCGCCTGCGCGGCGGCGGTCCTGGTCAGAGCGTTGAAGAGCGTGGACTTGCCGACATTCGGCAGGCCCACGATGCCGGTCTTGAAACCCATGTCGGTCTCCCTGCGGGGTGGTTGGGCCGCCACCTAGCCCGAGCGGCGCGCGCGTGCAAGCGGGCTCGGGCCGCGATGGTGGACCGGCGGGCGACGGGGCGCCCGGTCCAGGCACGTCAAGGCGGCGGCATCGGCGGCAACATTGCCGGCAGGCTGGCGCGCAGGCGGTCGATCCCGCCGGGTTGCCAGCCGAGGCTACGCAGCCGCGTGCAGGTCATGCGCGAGACACACGCCGCATTTCCCCGGTCCGGCAGCGGCGTAGTGATCCCGGTCAGCGCGGCGAGTTCGGCCAGCAGATCGCGGCGATCGAGGAGCATGTCGGACACATTGAAGCTGCGTCCTCCGAGCAGGTCCGGCGGTGCCGTCAGCAGTAGCCGGATGGCGACGGCAAGGTCGGCGCCGTGAACCTCGCTGGCCACTCGCGGCGCGATGTTCCTGCCGTCCCGGAACTCCTCGAAGAGGTCGGCCCATTTGTGGCGCTGGCCCGGGCCGGGCGGTCCGTAGACACCGGTCGCCCGCAGGCTCGCGGTGGCGAGGCCCGGCGCATGCATCTTTGCCAGCGCCTGTTCCGCCTGCAGCTTGACCGCGCCGTAGAGCGTGTCGGGCCGCGGCGGAAGCTGCTCGGTCAGGCGGGTTCCCGGAGGATAGTCGCCATAGACCGCGCGCGATGAGAGAAAGAGGATGCGCTCCACCCCGTCCCGACGCGCCGCCTCGAAGAGCCGGAGCGTGCCGTCGAGATTGGCACGACGGAAACCCTCGGGGTCGTCGCCCTCGCCGCCGCGGTAGCGGCCGGGCAGGTGCGAGAAGCCGAGATGGATCAGCGCATCGCAGCCGGCGAGCGGCGGCGGGTCCTCGGTGAGGTCAAAACGGGCGCGTTCGACCGGCGCGGAGAAGCGGCCCGGCGCCGGCGGGGTACGAGCGAGGGTGAGGACGGCATCACCGGCCGCCAGCGCCTCCTCTACCACGAAATGCCCCACGAGCCCGGTCGCTCCGGTGATCGCCAGCCTCATGCAAGCGGCCCGGGCAGGGACGCGATGACCGGCACCGGCCCGTCGCCCGCATAGGCCTCCCAGAGCGCGATCAGCGGCGCCAGTTTCGCGGCCTTGGGATGCGGGTCCTGCCAGGGTTTTTCGTACTGGTAATGCAGGATGTGGATCGAGCCCCAGTCCCAGAGCTCCGGCATGTTGAACCAGACATATTGCAGCATGTTGTCGAAGACCGGCAGCCCGTGCCAGTCGGGGAAGAAATGCTGCAGGAAGGTCTGGTCGGTGCGCCGCCAGAAGGCGCCGGGCTGGTCGAGCTCGGCGATCATCCGCTCGAAGGTCGCAAGGCTCGGCCGCGCGGTAAAGACGCCGGAATTCATCCGGTGGAAATCGGCGAGGCTCTCGTAGACATTGGGGGCCGCCGAGAATTCCGGGTAGTGGAAGAGCCGGTCGCAATTCTTCAGCATCAGCGTGTCGGCGTCGACGAAGACCACCGAGTCATATTCGACGAGCTGCCAGAGGCGCAGCTTGGCAAAATTGTCGAGCGGCGTGTGGAAGGCCGGCTTCTCGCCCTTGGTAAAGGGCGCCTCGCCGTGGATGCGGTCGCGGGCATGGGCGAGGTTGAAAGCGTCGGAGGTCGGCAGGAGCTCGACGCGCACGAGGCGCGCGCCGAGGGCGACGAGCGGCGCGGCCTCTTCGGTTGGCACAGCCCCGGTCATCAGTACCACCATGTCGGCATCGGTCCCGGTGCGGCGGATCGCGCGCAACAGTGCTCGCGCGCCGATCAGGTAATCCGCGTTGGTCACCAGCGTGACATAGGCCTGCCGGCTCTTCGCCGGGGCCGCGGCCGCGATCCCCTCCGGCACGGGCCGCTACCCGACGGACTTGAGATGCACCGCCTCGGGATCGTGAACCACGCGCTTGGCGATGTCCCGAGTCCAGGCCGAGACGCAGGGGACATGCTTGCGGTCCACCCGGTGAGCGTATTTCTCGGCGATGTGCACGATCTCGTCGAGCAGGCCCGTTTCGAGCTTGATCGGGTCGAGGCCGAGGTCGAGGAAGTGATCGTTCTTGACGATCAGCTCGTTCTCGGCGGCCTCCTTGCGCGGGTTCGGCAGGAAGGCAATCTCGGCCCCGGTCATCTTCGCCACCAGCTCGGCGAGGTCACGGACGCGGTGGGTCTCGGTCATCTGGTTGAAGATCTTGACCCGGTCGCCCTGCTCCGGTGCGTCGCCGAGCGCCAGCTCGATGCAGCGCACGGTGTCCTGGATGTGGATGAAGGCGCGGGTCTGGCCGCCGGTGCCGTGGACGGTCAGCGGATACTTGATCGCCGCCTGGATCAGGAAACGGTTGAGCACGGTACCATAATCGCCATCGTAGTCGAAGCGGTTGATGAGCTGCTCGTGGCGAGACGTCTGATCGGTATTGGTGCCCCAGACGATTCCCTGGTGCAGGTCGGTGATCCGGAGCCCGTCATTCTGGGCGTAGAACTGGAACAGAATCTGATCGAGCGACTTGGTCATGTGATAGACCGAGCCGGGACGCGTCGGATAGAGGATCTCCATCCCCTTCGCGCCATTGTCCGTCTCCACCGAGACGTCGAGATAGCCCTCCGGGATCGGCGCGCCGATCGTGGAATAGCCGTAGACGCCCATCGTGCCGAGATGCACCAGGTGCGCGTCGATCTCGGTTTCCACCAGCGCGGTCAACAGGTTGTGGGTGGCGGAGACGTTGTTGTCGACGGTGTAGACCTTGTGGCGGTCCGATTTCATCGAATAGGGCGCGGCGCGCTGTTCGGCGAAATGGATGAGAGCGTCGGGCTTCATCTCGGCCAGCCATTGCTTGAGGCGCTGGTATTCCTTGGCGATGTCGAGCAGGTGGAAGCGGATCTCGTTGCCGGAGACCTGTTTCCAGATCCGGCAGCGCTCCTGGATCGAATCCATCGGCGTCAGCGACTGAACGCCAAGCTCGGTGTCGATCCAGCGGCGAGAGAGGTTGTCGACGATATGCACCTCGTGGCCGAGGCTGGAGAGATGCAGCGAGGTCGGCCAGCCGCAAAACCCGTCGCCTCCAAGAACCGCTATCCGCATGCCCGTCTCCTTCCCGGCCGTCCGGCCTTTCGTGTCTGTCGATTGGCCTGATCGCATACCCCTGCGCCGATGTCTTGTCGAATGAAAGAAATACGACAAAATCACTCACTTCTGCGCACGCTTTCCGCGTAAGCTTTCTCTCTTTCTGCCCATCCGCACAGACCTGAAAGGAAATCGAAACAAATCCTGCGTCTCGCGAAAGCGCAGAAGCTCATGCGAAGCCACACGGATTGGTTTTCGATCTTCATCGGGGCAACCGGGGCCGGCAATCGTGCCTCGCTGGGAGAAGGACAGCGCGATTGCAGATTCAACGATGGATCGAAATGTCTTAGGCTGGGCCGGTGTTCCAGGAAAGGATGCGGTTCGCATGCCCCAGACCTCCAGCCGCCTGTGGCGACTCCTGCGCGACCTGGCGCTGGCGCTGATCAACGCCACGTTGCTTCTCGCCGCGCTCTGCCTGTTCCTCGGACTGCGCATCGTGTCCACGGTGGACGCGACCACCGAGCGCATCACGCAGAGCGTTGTCGCGGTGGAGCGCCTGCACGGAGACCTGCAGACGGTGGGAGAGGAGCTTTCCGCTCTTCGGGCCGAGCTTGCGGCCCTGCGGCAGTCGCCGCTTGAGCTGCCGCCCGAGATGGCCGCCGCGCTGGAAGCCCGGCTCGCCGATTTCGACGCGCGCATGGCGGCCCTCGATGAAGCGATCGCGCGGGCCGGGGAGACCGGGGAAGCGCTGCGAACCGCCGCGCGCCAGGGCATCGACCGCGCGGTCGACCGCGGCGTGGCCGCGCTCGCCGACGAAATCGCGGCACTGGCCGGCTGCGTGCTGCCGCGCGGCCCGGATCTGTCCGACCCCCCGCTGCCGCTTAGGGAGAAACCACCCTCGGGCTGAGCGCAGAGCCGGGTCGCGAACGCAACAGCAACGCGCTGGAATCGAGCGCCTGCGAAACCGCCAGATACTGGTCGGAGAGTTCTCGCGACCGCGAAGTCGAGCGCAGCAGCAGGTCGCCGGCCTCTTCGAGGATCATCGCGGTCTGCGCGTTGACGGACTCGACCGCCTCTTCCTGGACTGCGACCAAGGGCCGGCTCGAGGCAATGCGCGGGTCTGTTCCGGAGGTCGCGTTGATCCGCGGCTCGGCGCGGTTCCGGTTGGACATGACCACCGTGTCGATCTTGCGCGAGGCCTCGTTCAGGACTGTGCGCATATCGTCAAAGCCCTCATCCTCCGGAAGCGATTGCGAGATCGTTGCCAGTTGATCCGCCATGCAGGCCCCCTGGTAGGCGCCAGGCAGACTCTTGCAGAAGGCGGCGCTTGCGTCGATGACGGGGGCGATCGTTCGGCCGCCTCCCATCAAATCAGCCAAGTCCATGCCGGAACCGGCCGCCCCGCCCGATCCGCCGGACCGGAACGACCTGCTCTGCGACTCGGTCAATGGCACGTCGGTAACCCCGGAACCGGGCGTGAACTGCGGCGTGAAGATCGGCTCGATGCCGGGGAGAGACTCGGCGCCGGCGAATCCCTGGCCGGTGGACCCGATGAGGACCGACAGGGCGAGGAGATATCGACAGGCGCTCAGGCGCGGCCCCGAAGACAGGTCAGAAGACATTGGCGGCGATCCAGTTGACGGAGAGAATGACGCGCTGCCGACCATCCTGGTCAAAGGCGTCGCTCAGGATGGCGTTGAAGCCGAGATTGTCGAGCCCGGGAATGCGGAACGAGGCGCCGAGATCGACATTGTCGCCGTTATACGCGACCGAGGTGCCGAAGCTCTCAGTGAGGCCAATACCGACGCCGCCGAAGACGCCAGACTCGCGACCGAATTCGCGTACGTCGTTGCCCGCGCCGACGGTCAGCATCAGCGGATAGGGCGCGCCGGCGAGGCGGATCACCGGGAAGGCCGTGAGCGAGCCGGAAAAGGTCGTATCGAACCCTTCGGCGTCGCCCCAGGACCCGAGCCGACCGATACCGAGGCCGAGATAGGTCGGGATGGAACCGGAATCGATGCGCTTGGAGGCGCGAACGCTGAGATAGCCGGAATCGGCGAAGTCATCCTTGAGCGACGTGATGTTCGCCGTGAACTGAAGATCGAAGAGGTCATCGCCCACACCGACCCCGAAGCCGATCGCGGCGGAACCATCGGGGTCGTCGAGCGTCCCGTTTCGCTTGTCGGTCCAGGCCACCGAGGCGAAGACGAGCCCGTCGGGCGCCACGGTTGCGGGCGGAACGCCCAGAAGCGTAACGTTCTTCTCGAAGGCCTTGACCTTGTCCTCGTAGCTCACCGATTGCTGCGCAACAGCGGCATCGGCCGCCAGAGCCAGACCCACCGCAAGGGCGCGCACGCCATACCGGAGAGGCCGGCGGCCAGGCACTCCATCAGTCAGCATCATTTCAGTCTCCGAAGCTGCGCCATCAGATCTTCGCGACAGATTGCATGCTTTCAGGAGAGGTTCAAATCATTGGCAACTTGTCGACGCCGTTTTAACGAATACTGTCAGAGATGCATCACTCCTCGAGCCCGTAGGCCTGGCGCAGCCCGCGCGCCGTTCCCGGACCGAAGTCGCCGTCGATGGCGCCGCTGTAGAAATTTCGTTCCTGCAGCCGACGCTGCAGCTCCTGTCGGGTGGCGAGGGTGAAGAGTTCGGGCTTTTCCTGCAACGTCACCAGCACTTCGGTCACTCCGGCGCGCAGCGCCGCATAGAGATAGTCGGCCGCATCCTGCGGCCCCTTGCCGGGAACCTGGCCACGATCGATCAGGACCGCGAAATTGTGCTGCGCGCGTGGATGCCGCTGGTCGGCGGCGCGTTCGAAATACTCCATCGCCTTCGTCTGGTCGGGCTCGAAGCCCAGCATGCCGTGGAAATAGAAATAGCCGACATCATTAAGGGCATCGGCGAATTCCTGATCCGCGGAGGCGAGATAAAGCTCGTGCGCCTTGTCCGGGTCGGCCTGAACGAGGACACCTTCCTCGTAGATCCGCGCCAGTTCGAACTGCGCCTGCGGGTCGCCCGCGTCGGCAGCGCGGCGATACCAGGAGACGGCATCGGCGGGACGGAAATCGCCGCCCGGGTTCATCCGCCGCGCGGCGAGCGCCACCATCGAGCGCGTATCTCCGGTCTCGGCCAGCGCAACCAGTTCCGGCTCGCGGTCGGCCGGCAGCGCCGACCAGGCGGAGATCAGGTCACCGCCGGTGGGCAGTGATATCTGGCCCTCGGCCGGCCCGGCCAGATAGAACGGCACGCCCGATAGCGAGCCATAGGAATAAGGCTCCTGCCGGTTGCCGGTCGCGCGAAGAACCTTGTCGCGGACCTGGCGGAACATCAGGCTGATCTCGAGCCCCGGCTGCGGCAGGGTCTCGATCAGCGCCTGGGCGAAGGGGCTGTTGCCGTTGTTGCCGTCCAGCGCGACCGAACCGTCCTTGGCCGCATAGGCCACAAGCGTGCCACGGTCGGGCGCGGAGGCGGCGAGGCCCTCGCCGGCTCCCCCGACGCTGCGGGCCCCCGAGGCATCCGCCGTCTCCGTCTCGCTGGCCGCCGCGATACCACCGCCAAGCGGATTGTTGCGGCACGCGTCTAGGATCACGATGCGCATCTTCCGCGCCCGGTCGACCACCTTGAGCAGTGTGTCGAGCGAGACCGCCTGCCGGCGCAGGTCGTCATTCGATTTCGGCGCGACGTCGACCGGCAGGAGGAAGTTCTCGCCCTGCACCTGCACCCCGTGACCGGCGAAATACACCAGCGCGAGATCCGCCGTCTCTGCGCGGAAGGCAAAATCATCCAGCACCTTCAGCAGAGGTTGAAGCGGCGAGTCGATCACCTCGGTGACCTTGAAGCCGATACCTTCGAGCGTCTCGGCAACGGCGCGGGCGTCCCGGACCGGATTGTCGAGCGCCGCAACGCTTTCGTAGTCGCCCATCCCGATGACCAGCGCGACCCGCTCGGTCGCCGCAAAGGCGGGCAGCGGTCCGACCAGCAGGAGGACAACCAGCAGGCGTTTCAATATCTTCATCTTCAGGCTCCAGGTCTTGCGAGAGGCGCGCGCGACGGCGCGACTATATCAGCCCTTCGCTGCGCCATTCGAGTAACTTTTCCTTGCTGACTTCGAAATGCATCGAATCTTCGCGGTTGAAGCCTGCCCCCCAGATCCACCCCTCCTCGTGAAAGAAGTCAGCGATGATGATGAGCCCGAGCTGGGTCTTGCCGTCGGTGAAATTGTCAAGCCGCCCGTTGATGTTGAGGTCGACGGCAAGACCGAAGGAATGGTTCGAGTAGCGCCCCGTCGTGCCGCGGATCTGGCGCACGCAGAGCGCGCCGGCGGTGTTGATGAGGTCGTGCAGCTTGGGGTCAGTGCGCCGGATGCTCTCGAAGACGCGCTTGAGGGACTCGATCGCCGGTTCCAGCATCGTGACGGTGACCGGTCCGACCTGCTCCGTCCGCAGCATCGCCTTGAGGCCTTCGTTGGTCATCGGCTCGCAATTGTCTGAAAGCACGTCACGCGGCCTGCCGAGAAGATCGACGATGAAGGAGGAAGAGGCGACCGACAGCGGGTTATTGAATCCGGTGCGGTTCTGGATCAGCACGACCTCGGTATACTCGTTGTCCTCGATCTCGCCGATCGGCGCCTGGCTTCCGCCGGTGCCGCCTCCCCCGCCGAGGGTCCGCGCCGAGGCGAGATCGCGTTCCACGCGCTGAAGCTGCGAGTTGAGCTCCCGAACCGCCGCGGAGAGTTCGTCGACCCGCTCCTGAAGCTGGAAGATCACGTTTTCCTGGTTGAGGAATTCGAACACGAGGTCGTCGACGGTGGCATCCGGCCCGAGTGTCGAGGTCCGGCTGGGGCTGAGCATTTTCGGCAACACGATCCAGAGCACGGGGGCAATGAGCAACGCGACCGCGATGATGATTGCCGGGACGAGTCGCATGCCATCTTCCTGTATCGTTTCGTTCGAAAAGGTCTGGCGCGAGTAAACGCGCCATGCGCCCGCGAGGCAAGGGGCGAGTGGGCCGAGGCTTTCAAGGCGCTTCACACCGTTGTGAAGCAGGCTGATGCCGCCCGGCCGGCCCGGCCGCGCCAGTGCCTCGACATAGCCATGTATGCCAAGAATATGCCTTAAAATTTCGGTATTTCGCCGGGTATCGTTATCTCGTGTTGAATAGCAACACGCCAGGATGCCGACTCGGCCGCCTCGCTCCCCATCGCTTGTGCGTTGCCGCCTGAATTGGGGTGGTATAGGCTGTTGTCGGATGCCGAACTTGAATTGGAGTTTGTTATGAGCCGAAGGATTATATTGGCCGCCCTGACGGTCGCTTTTGCCGCCGGCCTGACGGCGCCGACGTTTGCGCAGGACAATGATGCATCGCAGCAAAGCGCCGAGGAGTTGCAGAAGCTTTTCGAAAAGCAGAAGACCCGCGGTCTGGTGATCGCCCCTGCCGGTGGCGCCGGGGCCAATGCCGCCGCGCCGGCGCCGGAGCAGCTGCAGCAGGCGGCGGTCTACAGCGAGACCGACGCGGATACGGAGATCAATGTGCGGATCTCCTTCGACTTCGATTCCGCGCTGCTGCGCGAGGACCAGAAGCCGAAGCTCGCCACGCTCTGCGAGGCGATGACGAACATGGAAGGCCAGATCTTCCGCATCGTCGGTCATACCGACGCGAAGGGATCGGAGAAATACAACCAGAACCTGTCAGTGCTTCGGGCGTCCGAGGTGAAGCGTTACATGGTGGGCACCTGTGGCATCTCCGAAGACCGTCTGATCGCGATCGGTGTCGGCGAGGGCCATCCCGTGAACGACAGCGATCCGAACGCCGAGGAAAATCGCCGCGTTGAATTCCAGCTGATCAGCTGACCGGCCTGCAACATATCCCGGAAGGCCGAGCCGAGGCGATAGCGCGACGATGAACAGCCCTGCAAGCGACACGACCTTCCATGTCGGCGAACTGCTGAACAACACCTTCCGGATCGAGGCAGTCCTCGGGCGTGGCGGCACCTCCGAAGTGTTCCGCGCTCGCAACGAGATTTCCGGGCGTCTCGTGGCGCTCAAGGTTCTGAAGGCCGAGTTTGCAGGAAACGAGAACTTCCTCGTGCTCATGAAGCGCGAGGAGGAGATGCGCGACATCCGCCACGACGCGGTGGTCGGCTACTCGGAAAACCACCGGACTGCCGAAGGCCATATCTACCTTGTGATGGATTTCGTCGACGGGCCCTCACTCGAGGCGAAGATGAAAAAGGGGGGCATGTCGGCCGAGGATCTGTTGATCGTCGCCCGCCGCGTTGCCCAGGGCCTCCACGCTGCGCATGAGCGACGCATCGTCCATCGGGATCTTTCCCCCGACAACATCATTCTCAAGGGCGGCGACCCGGCCCGCGCTGTGATCATCGATTTCGGCATCGCCAAGGATTCCAATCCGGGTGCCAGCACCATCGTCGGCACCGAATTCGCCGGCAAGTTCGCCTATGCTGCACCTGAGCAGATGGGCGGCCATGTCGATGCCCGCTCGGACATCTACGCCCTTGGTATGACTCTTCTCGCCACCTTCCAGGGCCACCATCCCAAGGTCGGCGGCAATCTGCTTGAAGTGCTTGAGGCCAAGAAGCTGCCGCCCGACGTCTCGGCGGTTCCCGAACCGTTACAGAGCCTGATCGCGCGCATGGTCGAACCGGATCCGCTGGCGCGCTTCCAGTCCACCGAGGAGATCCTGCGGGAGATTGCCGCCATCGAGTCCGGCAAACCCGGGGGCCAGGGCGCTCTGGATATCCTCCAGGGGGCGCGGCCGACCGAACGGGAGGCCCCATCCCGAGCCTCCCAACCGGCATCGCCCCAACCCTCGCACCGCAAGGAGACGTCGGCAGCCGCATCGTCCGCCCCGCAGAAGAAATCGTCGAGCGCCATGCCGATCATCATCGCGCTGGTCGTACTTCTCGCGGTCGGTGGCGGGGCGGCGGCGTGGTTCATGGGTCTTTTCGGCCCGAAACTTCCCGTGGCGGACCCGTATACCTTCGCGGCCGAACGGGTGGAGCTCGGCGGGCCGGTGCTCACCGGCCATGTGCCAAGCCAGGAGATGCTCGACACGCTCAAGATCCGGACCTCGGCCGAGGGCGGCACGGTGGATCTCAGCCTCGCCCGCGGCGACATTGCCGATGGTTGGCAGGAAGCGGTCGAGAGGGCAATGTCGCAGGCGGCAGCGCTCGACGTCTTCACTATCCGGGTAGAAGGCAACGACATCACGCTCGAAGGCGCCACCAGCGACGCCGCCGTGCGCGACCGGCTGGACGATTTTCTCGCCGCGCCCGCCCTGCCTGCCGGCATGGTGCTTGACGGCCAGATCGATTTCCTCGCGCCACCGCTTTCGGCCTCGACGCTCGAGCCGATCCTTGCCCAACATGCCGATTGCGGCCCGCTTGCCCTCGCCGATGCGCCGGCCGGAGGCTACGGACCGGACGACACGATCGCGGTGACCGGTACGCTCGCAAGCGCCAATAGCCGGCTGAGTCTCTACGATGCGCTGAGCGGCGTCGCCGAGGGGCGGGACGTCACTGTCGAGACCGAGCTGCTCAATCCTGCTCTCTGCCTTGTCGAACACGAGTTGCCGAAGGTACCGCCGGGCGGCATCGGCATCGATTTCGGCTTTGGCGAGTCCGGCAAGCCGAACCCGTCCGGGCGCTTCCTGACCGGCGAGAACCCGGTGATTGACATCGTTCTGCCAGCCGACATGCTGACCGGGTACCTCTACGTCTCGATCATCGACGTCACCGGCAGCGTCTTCCACCTGCTGCCCAACGTGAACCGGTCCGGAAACTCGGTGGCCGATCTCAGGGGCCTGCAGGACGGTCCGGTCTCGATCCGCGTCGCGTTCCCGGTCTCGGACGCCGCGCCCGACCGGATCGCCTTCCTCGTCGATGACAGCCTGCTCGGGAAGAGCAAGATCCTAGTGCTGCATTCGGACGAACCGCTCTTCGACACTCTTCGGCCCACCGCCGAAAGCGTCGAGGGCTATGTCGAGGCACTGACATCCGGCGGCACGCACGGTACCGGCGACATCCAGACACTCGACAGCCGCGTGCTCGAGATGGTCGCGCCCTGAGCAATCGCCCGGCGCACACCCGAAAATCCCAACTGCCGTATCCGTGATCGCGTCATCGTGGCGCGATCACGCGAAAACACGTGACATCCCGGCTGATCGGAGTCAAAATTCAATCAAACGTTTGATTGAATTTTGAGTCGCCATGTCCGAAGCCCCTCCCCCGCAAGGCCCTTCCGAGCAGACCCGCCGGGCGCTGATCGACGCCGCGATCACGCTCTTCGGCAAAGCCGGATACCAGGCCAGTTCCACCCGCGCGATCGCCCAGCGCGCGGGCACCAATGTCGCCTCCATTGCCTATCATTTCGGCGGCAAGGCCGCACTGCGGTTGGCCTGCGCGGAAGCCGTCGCCGAGCGCATCGGCGCCGTCCTTGGCGCAACCGAGATCCCGTCGCCCACGGACCCGGACCACGCGGTCCAAATTCTCGCAGGGGTGGTCCGCAACTTCGTCCACTTCATCCTGCTCGAGCAGGAAGAGGCGAATTTCGTTCCCTTCATGCTGCGCGAACTTGCCGAGGAAGGCCCGGCGCTCGACCTGGTCTACAGCACCACCTTCGCCCCTCGCCACCGCGCCTTCTGCCGGTTGTGGGAGGCTGCCAGCGGCTGGCCGGCCGAGAGCGAGGAAACGCGGCTCGCCGTCTTCGCCATAATCGGCCAGGTGCTCTATTTCCGCATCGGCGAGAGCCTCGTGAAACGGCGCCTCGACTGGGACCGTCTCGACGAGGCCCGCGTTGCGAAAGTCACCGACATCATCACCACACATCTCAAGGCCGCCATTTCCGCGGCACGGGAGATCACCCATGATTGACACGATTTGCGGCCTCCCGATCCTGGCAACCTTCTTTGCGGCCTGCACCGGAGTGCCGCCGCTGGCCACCGGCTATGTCGAAGGCGAATTCCGCCTGATCGCACCGATCACGACGGCGCAGGTCGAGAGCCTCGCGGTTCAGCGGGGCGACCGCGTCGAGGCCGGCCAGGTCCTCGCCGAAATGGAAACCCGCGATGCCGCCATCGCGGTGGCCGAAGCGCGGGCGGCACTGGAACAGGCCGAGAGCACGCTCGCGAACCTTCGCGAAGGCCGACGCGCCGAGGAGATCCGCGTCATCGAGGCCAATCTCGCCTCTGCGAAGGCCGAGGTGCGCGAGGCCGAGCGCGAGGAGCAGCGCCTTGCCGACCTTGTCGAGCGCGGCATCACTCCGCAGACCCAGCTCGACGACGCCACGCTGCGGCTCGACATGGCGCGGGCCAAGGAAGCCGAGGTCGAGGCAAATCTCGCCGTGGCCCGCCTTCCCGCCCGGCGGCACGAGATCGAGGCCGCCGAGGCGGCGCTCGCCCAGGCCCGCGCGCGCAAGGATGCCGCGGAGTGGCAACTCGGGCAGCGTCGCCTGACCGCGCCAGCCGCGGGGATCGTCCACGAGGTGCTGCGCACCGATGGCGAGATCGCCGGACCGAGCGCGCCGGTCCTGACATTGCTTCCCGACGGTGCGGTGCTGCTGCGGCTCTATGTTCCCGAGCCGGCACTGGCCGGGATCGGTCTCGGCACCGTGCTCGAGGTGAATTGCGACGGCTGCCCGCCGGGCGAAGCCGCGACCGTCAGCTATGTCTCGGACTCGCCGGAATTCACGCCCCCAGTGATCTACTCGCTCGATAACCGCCAGAAGCTGGTCTATCTCGTCGAGGCCCGACCGACCGCAGATTCCAAGGGACTGAAGCCCGGCCAGATCGTCGATGTCCGCCTGCCGGGGGACGCACAGTGATCGATCCGGCAATCCGCGTCGAACACCTGACCAAGCGCTTTGGCGGCCGCGCCGTGGTGAACGACGTGACGATGGAGGTGGCGCGCGGCCAGATCACCGGCTTTCTCGGCCCCAACGGTTCAGGCAAGACGACGATGATCCGCGTCATGTGCGGCCTGCTGACGGCCGACGAGGGCACGGGCACCGTGCTCGGCTACAATCTCGGGCGCGACACGCGGGCGATCAAGGCCGAGATCGGCTACATGACACAGCGCTTCTCGCTCTACGAGGACCTGACGATCCGCGAGAATCTCGACTTCGTCGCCGGGCTCTACCGGCTGCGCCCGCGCCGCCGGATCGTCGCCGAGACGCTTGCAAACCTCGGCCTGACGGCGCGCCGGAATCAACTCGCGGGCAAGCTCTCGGGCGGCTGGAAACAGCGGCTGGCGCTCGCCGCCTGCGTGATGCATCGCCCCAAGTTGCTGCTCCTCGACGAGCCGACCGCCGGTGTCGACCCCAAGGCACGGCGCGACTTCTGGGACGAGATCCATCACCTCGCCGCCGGCGGCATGACGGTGCTTGTCTCGACCCATTACATGGATGAGGCAGAGCGCTGTCATTTCGTCAATTACATCGCCTATGGCTCGCTGGTGGCCTCGGGCACCGTCGATGATGTGATCGCCCATGCCGGGCTCACGACGATCCTTCTCGAAGGGCCGGTCGCGGCGATCAATGAGGCGGACCGGCGGCTGCGTGGCCGGGACGGCGTCGACGAGATCGCGCCCTTCGGCACGACTCTGCATGTCGTCGGCCGCGATGCCGAGGCGCTTGGCCGGGCAGTTGCCGCGGTGGCCGAGGAGACCGGCACGCGGGCGACCCCCACCGAGACCAGCCTAGAGGACGCCTTCATCCGCTTCATGGGCACTAGCCAGGACAACATGGCATGACCCTCTTCTCGCTCCGCCGCCTCGCCGCGCTTCTGCGCAAGGAAACCGTGCAGATGCGCCGCGACCGCGTCACCTTCGCGATGATGATCGGCATCCCGCTGATCCAGCTCGCACTCTTCGGTTTCGCCATCAACAACGACCCCAAGGACCTGCCCGCCGCCCTCGTCGCGCCAACGCAGGACCGCTATTCGCGCGCCATCGTCACGGCACTGGAGCTGACCGGCTATTACCGCTTCGACCACGTCACCAGTTCGGCCGCCGAGGCGGAGGCGCTGATCGAACGTGGCGCAGTCTCCTTCGTGGTGACGATTCCGTCGGATTTCGACCGCCGGGTGGATCGGGGCGATTCTCCCCAGATTCTGATCGAGGCCGACGCGACAGACCCCGCGGTGGCCTCGGGCGCGATCTCGACGCTCGGACAGGTGGCGGCCGAAGCGCTGCTGCATGAGCGCGGGCAGGAGGCGGTGGCCGAAGACGCCGCCCGCGGCGCGCTCGAGGTGGTGGTCCACCGCCGCTACAATCCCGAGGGGATCACACAATACAACATCGTGCCCGGGCTGCTCGGCGTCATCCTCCAGATGACGATGATGATGATGACCTCGATGGCGCTGACCCGCGAGATTGAACGCGGCACGATGGAAAACCTTCTGGCGATGCCGGCCAACGGCTTCGAGATCATGCTGGGCAAGATACTGCCCTATTTCTTCGTCGGCGCTGTGCAGGTGGCGATCATCCTGCTGGCCTCGAAGCTGCTCTTCGGCGTGCCCTTCGTCGGTTCGGTCTGGCTGCTGATGGGCGGCATCTTCCTCTTCGTGCTGACGCTGGTGCTGCTCGGCTACACGATCTCCACCTTCGCGCGCACTCAGATGCAAGCGATGCAGCTCACCTTCTTCATCTTCCTGCCCTCCCTCCTGCTCTCGGGGTTCATGTTCCCGTATCGCGGCATGCCCGACTGGGCGCAGGTGCTGGGCGAGGGGTTCCCGCTCACCCATTTCCTGCGGATGGTCAGGGCGGTGATGCTGAAGGGCGCGGGGTTCGAGAACATTTCCGCACAGGTGGCTGCGCTCTGCGTCTTCGTGCTCGTCTTCTCGATGATGGCGCTGCTGCGGTTCCGGCGAACGCTCGACTGAGGCCGGCCCGAGGGCGTACCGTGTCCGGCGCCCGTTCCGGGCGCTGCTCTACCCTTTGGCATTGTCGGATAAGTGAAGCTGCTGCTTCAGCCGTTCTGCGGCCAGCTCTGGTGGTAGTCGTCTATGACATAGACGTGCTGGTGGCTCTTATGGCCTGCGAGGTGCGGGTGATCGGGCGGCAGGTCCGGATGCTCATGCTCCACCTCCCGGATCTGGCCGGGGGACCAGAGGCGGCGGGCCGCGAGGAGGCCCGCGAGGCAGATCAGGCCGAGCATCGTAAGCGCGACGAGCGTGCCGAAGCGGGTCTGAAGCCAGCCCGAGAGCGGGTAGGTCAGAAGCCAGCAGGCGTGCGACAGCGCGAATTGCGCAGCATAAACGGCGGGGCGATCCTCGGCATGGGCGGACCGGCGCAACAGGCGCCCGGACGGGGTGAGCACCGCCGAGTAGCAGGCGCCGAGCAGGAGCCAGGCCGGCAACAGGAGCGACCACGAAAGGCCGGTCGCGGCGATGAGAGCGGCAAGAGTCAGCAGGACGGCAGAAAGCCCCGCGGCCCCCGCGAGCATGACATCGCGGTCCGGCAGGTGGTCGAGCAGGCGCGGCAGCGAGAGCGCGGCGAGCATCGAGCCGCCGCCGAACGCCGCCAGCGTCAGCGCAACCGCGCCCTCGCCCTGCCCAAGCGCGCCACGGACGAGGACGACGGTGTTGACGATGACCATGGCGCCGGCCGCGGCGACGGCGAGGTTGAGCGCCAGCAGCCCCTGCAGGCGTGGCGTCCTGAGATAGATGCGCAATCCCCGCGTGGTGTTTGCGTAGATGCTGCGCCGCGCGCTCGGAGCGGGACCCGGCAGCACGGCGGAGAGCACGAGGAACGCCGAGGCGAGGAAGCCTGCGGTGGTGCCGAAAAACAGCGAGTCGAAGCTGAGAAAGGCCAGCAGAAGCGCCGCCAGCATCGGTGAAACCAGCGCTTCCAGGTCGTAAGCGAGGCGCGAGAGCGAGAGCGCGCGCGTGTAGTCTTCGTCGTCGGGCAACAGGTCCGGGATCGTCGCCTGGAAGGCCGGGGTAAAGGCCGCGGAGGCCGATTGCAGCAGGAAGATCAGGATGTAGATCTGCCAGATCTCGGTGACGAAGGGCAGAAGCAGCGCGACACCCGCGCGGACGAGGTCGAGCGCGACCAGCATACGCCTGCGCGGCCAGCGGGCGGCGAAGGCGCCGGCGACCGGCGCGATGCCGACATAGGCCAGCATCTTGATGGTGAAGGCCGTGCCGAGCACCATCGCCGCGCCGTCGCCGGCGAGGTCATAGGCCAGTAGTCCGAGCGCCACGGTCGCAAGGCCGGTGCCGAGGAGCGCGACGACCTGCGCGGCGAGGAGATGTCGGTAGGAGCGGTTGGCGAGGATCGCGAGCATCTGGCGACTCCGGGACTTCCGCGCCAACCTATCCCCCCGGGACCAATGGGGCAACCGAGGGGTGGCGCGGCCTCTGGTGCCGTCTCCGGTGCTCCGGCAGGATGGGGGCAAGAGTCCTGGCGGAGCAAGGAGGCCCGATGACTCGCTATGTCGCGCTGCTTCGGGCGGTGAATGTCGGCGGCACAGGCAAGCTGCCGATGGCGGCGTTGGTGCGCCTTTGCGAAGCCGCCGGCTTCGCGACGGTGCGGAGCTATGTCGCGAGCGGCAACGTGCTCTTCGAGAGCGACCAGCCGGACCAAGCTGTTCAGGCCGCGCTCGAAGCGCAACTGGAAGGATATGCCGGCCGGAAAATCGGCGTTCTGCTCCGCGATTCGGAGGAGATGGCGAAAATTTGCGCCGCCAATCCCTTCGCCGGCCGGGACCCGAAATTCACTCATGCCATCTTCCTCGATGCCGCAGTGCCGCCCGATGCGCTCGCGAACGCGCGCGGCCGCGCGGATGAGGCGCTGGCGCTCGGGCGGCGCGAGATCTACGTGCATTACCCCTCGGGTTCGGGCCGCTCCAAGCTGCGTATCCCGGAGGCAGCAGGCGGAACGGCGCGCAATATGAACACGGTGGCGAAACTGGCCGAAATGCTGAAGGGCAGCTGAGCGGGCGACCCGCTTGCGGCCCGCGCGGTGCGAAGCTAAACCCCAACCGATCACAGCCCGACCCCGGAGGCCCCATGTCGATCGACACAGACACAGCGCGCCGCGTCGCCAAGCTCGCCCGCATCAAGGTCGAGGACGACGCCCTGCCCGCCCTTGCCGGCGAGTTCAACGCCATCCTCGGCTTCATCGAGCAATTGAACGAGGTGGATGTGGAGGGCGTCGAGCCGATGACCTCGGTGTCGCCGATGCGCCTCAAGCGCCGCGAGGACGTGGTGACCGACGGCGGATACCAGAAGAAGGTGCTCGCCAACGCCCCTGACGCCCGCGAGGGCTTCTTTGCCGTTCCGAAGGTGGTCGAGTGATGTCCGAACTGAGCCAGATGACCATTGCCGGCGCCCGCGACGCATTGCGCGCCGGCGAGGTGACCTCCGCCGAACTGACCCGGGCCTGCCTCGACGAGATCGAGAAGGCCGACGCGCTCAACGCCTTCGTGCACAAGACGCCCGAGATCGCGCTCGAACAGGCCGCGGCCGCGGATGCCCGCATCCAGGGCGGTGCGGAGAACCCGATGTGCGGCATCCCGCTCGGGATAAAGGACCTGTTCTGCACGCAGGGCGTGCCAAGCCAGGCCGCTTCGAACATCCTCGAAGGATTCCGGCCGGAATACGAATCCACCGTCACGACTCAACTCTGGCAGGCCGGTGCGGTCATGCTCGGCAAACTCAACATGGACGAGTTCGCCATGGGCTCGTCGAACGAGACCTCCTGCTACGGCAACGCTGTGAACCCGTGGCGGCGCGGCAATGACGAGACGGCGCTAACGCCCGGCGGCTCCTCGGGCGGCTCGGCCGCCGCGGTCGCGGCCGATCTCTGCCTCGCGGCCACCGGCACCGACACCGGCGGCTCGATCCGCCAGCCAGCCGCCTTCACCGGCATCACCGGGCTGAAGCCGACCTATGGCCGGGTCTCCCGCTGGGGCATCGTCGCCTTCGCCTCCTCGCTCGATCAGGCCGGTCCGATGACCAAGACCGTCCGCGACGCCGCGATCATGCTCGGCGCGATGGCCGGGCACGACCCGAAGGATTCCACCTCCGCCGACCTTGCCGTTCCGGATTTCGAGGCGGCTATCACCGGCGACATCCGTGGCAAGAAGATCGGCATTCCCAAGGAATACAGGATGGATGGGATGCCGGCCGAGATCGGCAAGCTCTGGGAGGACGGCGCGGCGATGCTACGCGATGCCGGCGCCGAGATCGTCGACATCTCGCTGCCACACACGAAATACGCCCTGCCCGCCTATTACGTGATCGCCCCCGCCGAGGCCTCGTCCAACCTCGCCCGTTATGACGGCGTCCGCTTCGGCCACCGCGCCAAGCTCTCGCAGGGAGACGGCATCACGGAGATGTACGAGAAGACCCGCGCCGAGGGTTTCGGCGACGAGGTCAAGCGCCGCGTGATGATCGGCACCTACGTGCTCTCGGCCGGCTTCTACGACGCCTATTACAACCGCGCCCGCCGCGTGCGCGCGCTGATCAAGCGCGATTTCGACGAGGCCTATGCCGCCGGCGTCGACGCGATCCTGACGCCGGCCACCCCGTCGGCCGCCTTCGGCCTCGGGGAGATGGCCGAGGCGGACCCGGTCCAGATGTATCTCAACGACGTCTTCACAGTGACGGTGAACCTCGCCGGCCTGCCGGGCATCTCGGTCCCCGCCGGGCGCGATACACAGGGGCTTCCGCTCGGGCTGCAACTCATCGGCCGGCCATGGGAAGAGGGCGACCTGCTCAATATCGCGGCCTCGTTGGAAGCGGCGGCCGGATTTGTGGCCAAACCCGCGCGTTGGTGGTAATCTGGCGGCAAAACAAGCCGAACGAGACCGAGCAGGTGCCCCGATGAATCGACCCTCCCTTGCGGTGGCCTGCGTGCTGGCGCTGGCCGCCTGTGCGCCCGAAATCCCTGACAGCGCCGCGGGCGTGGGGTTTGGCAGCTATGACAGCTACGCCTCCGAGCGCTATGCCCGCGAGCGCGCGGCGCGGAACGCACAGCTCACCTCGTCGATCCCGACCGCCCCGCCGGAAGAGACCGGCGCCCCGTCACCCCGCCCCATCGCCGGCCCGCCGCTGAGTGCGATCGCAGCGCCAACGGCCCCGGTCGTCCCGGCGCCGGCCGCACCACAGGCCGTCAGCGTCCAGGAACTTGCCGCCGCGGGCATCGGCTCCAGCGTGATCACGCCGGCCACACCCGCGCCTGCCAGCTCGACACCAACGGCCGCGGTGGCGCAAGGCAACGTCCCCGCTCGCCCGGCCGATACCGGCCCGGATATCGTCGCCTACGCGCTGGCCACATCGCACCCGGTGGGACAGCCAGTCTATCGCCGCACGATGGCCAGCCAAGCGAGGGCGGACCGCCGCTGCGAAGGCTATTCCTCCGGCGACATGGCCCAACTCGCCTTCCTGGAGGCCGGCGGCCCGGAACGCGACCGGCACGGCATCGACCCGGACGGCGACGGATATGCCTGCGCCTGGGACCCGGGGCTTTACCGGCGCGCGGTCGGGCGGTAGAGCTTTTCCGGACGGGGCGCTCTTGGCTGTGTCCCGATCCCGTAACCCAGGAGGACGCCATGTCGGCACCCACGACGACCCGCGCATTTGCGCTGCCGGGAACAGCGCTCATTCTTCTCTTGGCGCTCTCCGCCTGTCAGGCCACCTCGCCGGAGCTCGAGTCCATGTCGCCCGAGGCGGCTGGCGAGACACTCGGCGATGTGGACGCAATGAGCGCCTCCGAGGACGTGCCGTCCGAACTCTCCGACGCCACCGGCGAGATGGAAATGTGACGTGACGGCTTCCATCACGACCGTGTCGTGACCGGGATCGCCTGGCACGGATCGCCGAATTTCGGCCCGCGCCGCAGTGGGGCCGTGCCGGATCTGATCGTGCTGCATTACACCGCGATGACCAGCGCAGAGGCGGCGCTGCAGCGCATGTGTGATCCCGGAATCGAGGTCTCGGCGCATTACCTGCTCGGCCGCGACGGGCGGTGCTGGCAGCTGGTCGATGAGGAGATGCGCGCCTGGCATGCCGGTGCCGGAAGCTGGGGCGGCCGCGGCGACGTGAACAGCCACTCCATCGGCATCGAACTCGACAATGACGGCGCCAGCCCCTTCCCCGCGCCGCTCATGGACCGGCTGGAGACACTGCTCGCCGACATCCTCGCGCGTCACGCGATCCCCCCTGCCCGCGTCATCGGCCATTCGGACATGGCCCCCGACCGCAAGATCGACCCTGGACGGCGTTTCGACTGGACACGCCTCGCCCGCCGCGGCCTCGCTTGCTGGCCCGACGCCGGCGCCGACGACGCGGCTGGTGCCGCCCCCAAGGCATCCACCCAGCTCGAGGCAGGGTTCCGGGATGCCGCCACGCAAATCGGCTATCCCGGCGACACGGATATCACGCCGCTCCTCGACGCCTTCCGCGCGCGCTTCTGGCAGCAGGCGCGCGGACCACTCACACCCGCCGATATCGCAAGGGCAGAGCAAGTCGCCCGCCTTTGTCCCGTTGACCCCGGGGCTTCGGCCGCATAAGTCCCTCTGGCGCGGATGGCCGGATGGCCGCGGGGGCGACCCCGAGGAAAGTCCGGACTCCCTGAAGCAACGGTGCCGGGTAACGCCCGGGCGGGGAAACCCGACGGAAAGCGCCACAGAGAACAGACCGCCGCGCTCGCGCGGCAAGGGTGAAACGGTGGGGTAAGAGCCCACCGCGGGGCCGGCAACGGCCGCGGCACGGCAAGCCCCACCGGGAGCAATGCCAGATAGGACCTCCGCGGGGCGCGTCCCCAGGGCCGCTTCAGCCCCAGGCAGGTCGGGTAGGCAGCTTGAGCGCACCGGCAACGGTGCGTCGAGAGGAATGGTCATCGACGGGGCGCGAGCCCCCGAACAGAATCCGGCTTACAGGCCATCCGCGCATATTTTCCGCCTCCCCAGGATTTTTTCGGTTCGCGACGCATCCGGTGCTAGACTGCCGCAACGTGTCTGTCAGGGAGGATAGCGAGATGAGTTTTCTGAAAGCGCTCATGGCCGTGGGCGCCGGCTTCGCCGCCGCAAGGGGCATGGACCAGTATCGCAAGATGGGCGGCATGGCCGGCCTGCAGGACATGCTGCAAGGCGCGGGTGACAGCCCGACCGCGGAGCATCTCGGCGCGCTCGCCGACAAGTTCGGCCTGCCCGGCGGCTCCGCGAAGGTCAAGGAGTTGATGGGGCAGATGGGGACCGGGACGGCCAGTGTCGCGGGCGCCAGCGCCGCCGGGCTCGGCAGCCTGATGACGACGTTGCAGGGTGCGGCAACCGCCGGCTCGAAGCACTCGGCCGACATGATCTCCTCGATATTCGGCGGAACGCCTGTGAATGACGTCATGGAGCGCCAGGCCAAGCTGATGATCCGCGCGATGATCCAGGCCGCCAAGGCCGATGGCGAGATCGACCCGCAGGAACAGGCTGCGATCCTCGAGCAGCTTTCCGAGGTCACCGAGGAGGAGCGCGCATTCATCCAGGCGGAACTCGCCAAGCCCATCGACATCGCCGGGCTCGCCGAGGACACCTCAGAGGCCGCGCGCGAACAGGTCTACGCCGCCTCGCTCAGCGCGATCCGGCTCGATCACGCCGCAGAAGCCGAGTACCTTCGCCAACTCGCGATCGCACTCCAGCTCAGCGACGCGCTGCGCGACCGCATCCATGCCTCGCTCGGTGTTCCTCCCATGAGCTGAGCCGCGCCGGCAGGGAATGGGGTTGACTCCCCGGCCGTCTGGCGTAAGAAGCGGGCTTCAGATTTCACGGGCCACGAGTCCGTTGCAGGAGACAGACCATGGCAAAACCGACGACGATCAAGATCCGGCTCAACTCCACCGCCGGCACGGGCCACTTCTACGTTACCAAGAAGAACGCCCGGACCATGACCGAGAAGATGGTCGTGAAGAAATACGATCCGGTCGCGCGCAAGCATGTCGACTACAAGGAAGGCAAGATCAAGTAAGGTCTCGCCGATCCGATGTTTTGGGGGCTGCGCGGGCGACCGCGCAGCCCCTTTGCCGTCTGCCAGGGTGACCAATGTCCGACGCGCCGCACACATTCCGTGTCCGAACGGCCACGCCGGCCGACACCGCCGGCGTCGATGCGTTGCTTGCGCGCTCCTATCCCGCACAGCTCAAGGCGGACTACCCTCCATCGGTGATGGTTACCGCCCTGCCGATCATCTCGCGCGCCCGGCCCGAACTTCTCGCCTGCGGAACCTACTATGTCGCCGAAGCCCCGAGTGGCGGGATCGTCGGCGCCGGTGGCTGGACCCCGCGCCCCGGTGAGCGCGGCGCGGCCGACATCCGCCACGTCGTGACCGACCACCGCCATCTTCGACAGGGCATTGGACGGGCGATCTTCCAAACCATCTTCTCCGAATCCGCCGCCGCCGGGATTGCTGCCTTCGACTGCCTCTCGACCCTGACAGCCGTGCCGTTTTACAGTGCAATGGGGTTTCTGGAGTTGGGCCCCGTCACAATACGGTTGAGGCAGGGAATCGACTTTCCGGCGGTACGGATGCGCCGGTCCTAGACGCGGGCGTTCGTGCGGGCACCAGTCGACCGGCGCACAGATACTCCTTGTCTTCCGCCCTGCTCTTGTCCCATTCAGACAAGACACAATGGACCATAGGCGAACCCCTTCGCCATTGAGAGAGCCCGCCCCGGATGCCGTCCGACCGCGACACAGCCCTGCCCCGCAAGACCCGGCGCAAACGGCCCGCCAAGCCGCCGCTCACCATCGGCTGGCGCGAAGTCGTCTCGCTGCCCGAGCTGGGCTTGCTGGATTTTGCCGCCAAGATCGACACCGGCGCGCGGACCACCGCGCTCCATGCCACCGAGATCACCGCATACCGGCAGGACGACGGTGAGCTCTGGGTGCAGTTCCGCCCGCCCGACCTGAAGCACCCCGCCCCTGATCTCTGCCACGCCCGGGTTTCCGACCGACGCGGGGTCAAGAACAGCGGCGGCAGTGTCGAGGAACGGCTCTTCATCCGCAGTCGCCTCATGATTGAGAAACGCAGTTTCCTCGTCGAGATCTCGCTGACCGACCGGGGCGAGTTGCGTTATCCGATGATCATCGGCCGAAACGCCCTTCGGGGCCACCGCCTCGTCGTGGATTGCGGCCATTCCTGGCTGACCCGGCCCGGCGTCTCCAGCAGAACCCAGAAGGATCCAGCGAAATGAAGATCGCCATGCTCGCCCGCAATCCCAATCTCTATTCGCACAAGCGCCTGAAGGAGGCCGCCGAAGAGCGCGGGCATGAGCTGACCATCATCAACACCACGCGCTGCTACATCAATATCGCCTCCCGCCGGCCGGAGATCTGGTATGACGGTGAGAAGCTGCCGACCTACGACGCCGTGATCCCGCGGATCGGTGCCTCTGTCACGTTCTACGGCATGGCGGTGGTGCGCCAGTTCGAGATGATGGGCGTCTACTGCCTCAACGAGAGTGTTGCCATCGGGCGTTCGCGCGACAAGCTGCGCTCGATGCAGCTGATGGCGCGCGATGGCATCGGCCTGCCGGTCACCACGTTCGCCTATGACTCGAAACAGACCGCCGAGGTGGTCAAGTTGGCCGGCGGCGCGCCCCTTGTCATCAAGCTCCTGGAAGGCACACAGGGTGTGGGCGTGATCCTCGCCGATACCGACCGCTCGGCGAAATCGATCATCGAGGCCTTCCGCGGCGCCAACATCAACATCATGGCGCAGGAATTCATCAAGGAAGCGGGCGGCTCCGACATCCGCGCCTTCGTCGTCGGCGGAAAGGTCGTGGCGACGATGATGCGGCAAGGGGAAGAGGGCGAGTTCCGTTCCAACCTGCACCGCGGCGGCTCCGCTAAGCTCCTGCGGATCTCGCCCGAGGAGCGCTCCACCGCGATCCGGGCCGCCCGGGCGGTCGGGCTCAATGTCTGCGGCGTCGACATGCTGCGTTCCAACCACGGCCCGGTGGTGATGGAGGTGAACTCCTCGCCCGGACTCGAGGGGATCGAGACCGCGACCGGCAAGGACGTGGCCGGGACGATCATCGACTATATCGAGAAAAACGCCAAACCGGGACGCTCGAAGACCAAGGGTCGCGGCTGAAGGGAAGCGGCCTCGCCCGGGGCCGTGTTAGCGCCCGTCGGTAACAAGTCTGCAGCGCTGTTTTCCCCCGCTGGCGGGATGTAGGGATCGCGTCGCTGCGTCCTGCTGCGCGCGAGACCCCGCCTTCTGCAACCGCGTGCGCAAATGCAAACGGCCGGACACGAGGTCCGGCCGTTTCCTTTTCCCATTTGGGAAATCTTATTCGCGGTTGCCGAACAAGCTCAGCAACATGATGAACATGTTGATGAAGTCGAGATAGAGGCTCAGCGCCCCCATGATCGCGGCCTTGCCGAGCCATTCCTGATCGCCGGTGACGGCCATCTGGATGTAGGTGTTCTTGATGGTCTGCGTGTCGTAGGCGGTAAGGCCCGCGAAGATCAGCACACCGATCACCGAGATCGCGAAGACCATGGCCGGGGAGGCCAGGAAGATGTTCACGATCGACGCGACGATCAGGCCGATCAGACCCATCATCAGGAAGGTGCCCCAGCCCGACAGGTCCTTCTTGGTCGTGTAGCCGTAGAGCGACAGGCCCGCGAAGGAGATTGCCGTGATCAGGAAGACCTGGGCGATCGAGGTCGACGTGTAGACGAGGAAGATGGAGCTCAGCGACAGGCCCATCACCGCGGCGAATGTGTAGAACATCAACTGCGCGGCCGAGGCCGACATGCGGTTCACCATCGCGGAGAGGCCGAACACGAAGATCAGCGGCGCGAACATGATCAGCCATTTGAGCGGCGAGGCATAGATCGCGGCACCAAAGCTGGTCAGGTAGGTGTCGGCACCAATCTGGTAGGCACTCGGAACCGACGACACCGCCAGCCCGGAGATCGCCCACGCGGCAAGCGCAGTGATCAGCATGCCCACGGACATCGTGCCGTAGACCTTGTTCATGTGGGCGCGCAGGCCCTCGTCGATCTGGGCGGCACGGGCGCCGGAAACACCAGCCGTCCGGATCGTGTCGTATTCAGCCATCGAAAACCTCCGTTCTTGTTCCCAAAAAACGCCCGCTGGGTCGCAGCGGACGTCTTTGCTGGAAATATCGTGGGCCCGAGGCGCCTTTTCAAGTCTTTCCGCGCTGCTTTTGCACGGCGACGGAACGATTCAGCCCATCCAGTGATGCGGCACGTCCCAGGCCGGGCGGGAGGCTTCGAGGTCCGCCTCGTCGCGACTGACGCCAATATCCCTCAGTGCGCGGTCGTCGAGCTGCGCCAGATCACGGCGCTGCTTGCGAACGGCCAGGACTTCCATGATCCGATGCAAGAGGCCCGGATGGCGCGACGTCCCGAGGAAATGGGTGTTGGTGCTATGAACGCTCATGACGGTTTCCTTAACAGATTGTGAACGCGGCTTCGCCTGCCATCATTTCTCTTGATCTATATGGGCGATCGTGTTTGATTTGAAAAACGAATGTTCTTGAAGATATCCATCACGAAAGGTGATGCATGCCCCGAAACCTCGACCTGACCGCGCTGCGCTCCTTCGTGGCCGTTGGCGACAGCGGCGGCGTGACCCGCGCCGCCGGTTACCTGAACCTTACGCAGTCGGCTGTTTCCATGCAGATCAAGCGCTTGGAGGAGGCGCTGGATGTCGAGCTTCTGGACCGTTCCGGCCGTGGCGTCTCTCTGACCGCGAACGGGGAACAGCTTGTTTCCTATGCCCGGCGGATGCTCGCGCTCAACGACGAGGCCATAGACCGGCTCACGGCACATGACTTCGCCGGCGAGATCAAGCTCGGCGTGCCGCATGACATCTTCTACCCGCATATCCCCAACGTGCTGCGCCGTTTCAACGCCGCATTCCCGAGAGTGAAGGTGACTCTGATCTCGTCCTATTCGCGCGCCCTGCTCGACGATTTTGCCCGCGGCCAGTACTCGATGATCCTCACCACCGAGCGCGAACGCAGCCCCGGCGGCGAGGTTCTGGTCGAGAAGCCGCTCGCCTGGATCGGCGCTCAGGGCGGATCCTGCTGGAAGCAGCGGCCGCTGCGCTTCGGCTCGGCCAAGCAGTGCATGTTCCGTGCCGCCGGCGTGCGCGGGCTGGAACGTTGCGCGATCAGCTGGGACCTGGCGGTAGAATCCGATTCCGACCGGATCATCGAGGCGACAGTCCGCGCCGATCTCGCGGTGGCGCTGATGCTGGAAGGCACCGAGCCGCCCTATCTCGAGCGGATCCAGCACAACGGCGCTCTTCCTGACCTGCCGAGCTACTCGATCAACCTCTATGTCTCCGATCTCGCACACGGACGTGCCGAGGCGGCCATGGTCGACCTCATTCGCGAAGCCTATCGCAGCGACGAACTCACCGCATCGTCACCACGAGTTTCCCCGTCGATTTCCGCTGCCTGAGCATTTCCAGCGCCTCACCGGCGCGCTCCAGAGGCAGCTCACGACCGACATGCGGCGATAGTCGACCTTCGGCGTACCAAGCGAAGAGCTGGGCCAGCGACCCGGTGAGGATTTCCGGCCGAAAGGCGAGATAGCCGCCCCAATAGAGCCCGATTACGCTGAGATTCTTCACCAGAAGGTGATTGGCCGGGATTTGTGGCACCTCGCCACTGGCGAAACCGATGGCGAGAAGCCGCGCCTCCGGCCGCGCCGCCCGAAAACAGGCCTCCCAGAGCGCCCCGCCCACCGTCTCGTAGACCACATCCGCCCCGCCAAGCGCCTTGAGCTGGCCGCGCATATCCGAGCTCTCCGCGTCGATCAGGTGGCGCGCGCCGGCCGCCCGGGCGATGTCCAGCTTTGCCTCGCCGCGCGCGATGGCGACGACCTCCGCGCCCATCAGCGCGCCTATCTCGACCGCGGTGAGCCCGACCCCGCCGGCGGCGCCTGTCACCACCAGCCGCTCGCCCGCCCCGAGCCGCGCCCGATGCGCAAGCGCGACATGCGAGGTGCCATAGGCCACCTGGAAGGCAGCGGCGTGGCTGAACGGCATGCCCTCAGGCAGGCGCACGCACCGGTCCGCCGGCACGTTGGCCGCCTCGGCAAGACCGCCCTGACCGGTGAACACCGCGACCCGATCACCCGGCGCGAGCCCCCGCACCTGCGGCCCAAGCGCGGAGACCGTCCCCGCCATCTCCATGCCGAGTGTGACCGGAGGGTCGGGCCGTTCCTGATATTTACCGCGCATCATCAGCAGGTCTGCGAAATTCAGCCCGCAGGCAGCGACCTCTATCGTGACTTCGCCCGGCCCCGGATCGGGCAGGGACATCTGGACCAGCTCGGGTTCTGTTTCGTAGGCCACGAGGCGAAAGGCGCGCATTTTGGATCTCCCGGAGGCGTTGAAATGGAGGCTAGAGAAGTTCGCCAAGAACGGGAAACCAATATCGGCCGTGAGCCCGCATGCCGATCGCGCCACCGAACTGTCGCCATCTGAAAGAAAAGTATCTGAAATGCATGGATTTCGTCACGGATTGCGGGTTTCACTAAAAATACTGCGGCCTGCTGCCACACCCACAAAGAGTCCCACAAGAACGATGCGAAAATGGAGGTATTAATTCGCAATGATGAAAAGTTGTGGTGTTCCATGCATGTCCGGTCGCGACTCCCACTTGTCGCAGGACAACCGCGGCGGGACACCCGGTGTCTGAGTGTTCGGTAAGGAGATAATATGGCTCATCCAGTCGATGTTCATGTTGGAAAGCGGGTGAGGCATCGCCGCTGGATGACCGGGATGACGCAGCAGCAGCTTGCGGAGAAGGTCGGGATCAAGTTTCAGCAGATCCAGAAATACGAGACCGGGACGAACCGGATCAGCGCCTCGCGCCTCTGGGAAATCGCCGAGGCGCTCAAGGTGAGCGTGGCCTATTTCTTCGAAGGGCTCGAGCGCGGCGCCGACGGGATCCCGCCCGGTGACGACCTGTTGGCGGACCGCGAGGCGCTGGAGCTTGTGCGCTCCTACTACGCCATTCCCGAGCATCAACGCCGCCAGCTCTTCGAACTGGCCCGCGTGCTGTCCGACGCGGCTTGACCCACGCAGCCCGCGCCGCTACCGCGCCCGGGTAGCCGGACTGCCCGGCAGCGGAGCCGACGATGACCGAAAGACCGCCCATCCTCCGGGACCATTCCCTCGATGCCGCGACCGCCCGCGATCTCCAAGACACGGCGCGGGCGCTGGTGCTGGCCGCACGGGCCGAGACGCTGCCACTGTTCCGCGCCGCGGGTCTCACCGCCGACAACAAGGGGGCGACCGGCTTCGATCCGGTGACGGAAGCCGACCGTGCCGCCGAACGCGCCATGCGCGAGGTGCTGGCGCAGCGCCGCCCGCAAGACGCGATCCGTGGCGAGGAATATGGCGCGACTCCGGGCAGCAGCGGCTTCACCTGGGTGCTCGACCCGATCGACGGCACGCGCGCCTTTGTGTCCGGACTGCCGACCTGGGGAACGCTGATCGCGGTCTGCACCAAGGACGGCCCGGTTCATGGCGTGATCGACCAGCCCTTCACCGGTGAATGCTGGGAGGGCGGCGCCGTGCCGGCCCGTCATGACGGGCCGCATGGCGGCCGTGCGCTCGCCACCCGCGCGGCGCGCCCGCTCTCCGAGGCGATACTCTTCACCACCTTCCCCGAGATCGGCACGCCCGAGGAACGGGCCGGGTTCGTCCGCGTCTCCGAGCGTGTGAAACTGACCCGCTACGGGACCGACTGCTATGCCTACGGCCTGCTTGCGATGGGCCAGATCGACCTGGTGATCGAAGCAGGGCTGAACGATTACGACGTCTGCGCGCCGATTGCGGTGATCGAGGCCGCGGGCGGACGCGTCACCGACTGGACTGGCGGTCCGGCGCATCACGGCGGCCGGATCGTCGCCGCCGCGAACGCGGAGATCCATGCCGAGGCGCTGGCGCTGCTCGGGGAAGACAGCCGGTGACGAATGAACTGCTGATCCGCAATGCAGACCACCTAGTGACGATGGACGGCAAGCGGCGCGAGCTCATCGATGCCGACCTGCGGCTGCGCGGCGGCGCCATCGTCGAGATCGGCCATGGGCTCGCGCCCGACGGTGCGGAAGTCATCGACGCCACCGGCTGCCTCGTGACGCCGGGCCTTGTGAACACGCATCACCACATGTTCCAGACGTTGACCCGCGCTGTGCCGGCGGCGCAGGACGCGCTGCTCTTCGGCTGGCTGCGCACGCTCTACCCGATCTGGGCGCGAATGGGCCCGGACCACATTCGGGTCTCGACCCAACTCGGTCTTGCGGAACTGGCGCTAGCCGGATGCTCGATGTCTTCTGACCACCTCTATCTCTTCCCGAATGGCGCGCGGCTCGACGACAGTATCGAGGCGGCGACCGAGGTCGGGCTGCGCTTCCACCCGACGCGCGGTGCGATGTCGATCGGCGAGAGCGCAGGCGGGCTGCCCCCTGACAGCCTCGTAGAGGATGAAACGGCGATCCTGGCAGACAGCCAGCGGCTTATCGCGGCCTATCACGACCCCTCCCCGGGCGCGATGCTGCGCATCGGCCTCGCCCCCTGCTCGCCATTCTCGGTCAGCCGCGAACTGATGCGCGACGCCGCAATCCTGGCGCGAGAGACCGGCGTGCGGCTGCACACCCACCTTGCCGAGAATGACGAGGACATCGCCTACAGCCTCGCGCAGTTCGGCTGTCGGCCCGGGCAATATGCCGAGGAGTTGGGATGGACGGGCGACGATGTCTGGCACGCCCATTGCGTGAAGCTGGACGGCGCGGAGATCGATCTTTTCGCCCGCACGCGAACGGGGGTGGCGCATTGCCCCTGCTCGAACTGCCGGCTCGGCTCCGGCATCGCCCCGGTGAGGGCGATGCGCGATGCCGGTGTGCCGGTGGGCCTTGGCGTCGATGGCTCGGCCAGCAATGACACGGGCGATCTCGCCGCCGAGGCGCGGATGGCGATGCTCCTGCAGCGGGTGGCGCGCGGCGCGGACGCGATGTCGGCCCGCGAAGCACTCGAGATCGCCACGCGCGGCGGTGCGGAGGTGCTGGGCCGACCGGAGTGCGGGTCCCTGGAGCCGGGAAAACGCGCCGATATCGCGATCTGGGATATGTCCGGTCTGGAAGCGGCGGGGAGCTGGGACCCGGTGGCGCTGCTGCTGGCCGGCCCGCGCCGAGTCCGCGACCTGATCGTCGAGGGCCGACGGGTGGTCGCCGATGGCCGGCTCGCGACGATCGACGCAGGCAAGCTGGCCGCGCGCGCCGCGGCACTTACACGGGACCTCGCTGGATGAGGCCGGAGCGGGGATGCGGCGGGGCGATCCGCGCGGCCCTTGCGATGGCTCTTCTTCTCGGCGCCCCGGACGCCTCCGCCCAAGGCCCCGACGCAACCGCCGGCATCACCGCACGGCTCAACATCGAGCGCGGGCGAGAAGGCCGCGCCGCACTCCGCCGGTCGCCCGTGCTCGACAGGATCGCCGCCGCCCATGCTGAGGACATGGCCAGGCGGGGCTATTTCGCGCATTCCGCACCCGAGGGCACCGGCCCGCAGGACCGAGCCTTGCGCGCGGGCTACCGCGCCTGCCTTGTCGCCGAAACCATCGCCCGGGGCGTTCCAAGCGCGCCGCAGGCACTCGCCGGCTGGATGCAGTCACCCGAGCATCGTCGCAGCATTCTCCTGCGTCGGGCCACCGAATTCGGCATGGGCCACGCGAGCGACGATATCTGGGTCCTGCTTCTGGCCTGGCCGGGCTGCTGACGTCACCGGGCGCGGTTCCCGGGCGGGCCGATCCGCACAGATCCGGCATTTTGACGTGACAGACGCCGCCTCCTCGCCAATGCTTCACCCGATCGAAACGCGTCTCGCCCAGAAAGGCGCAATCAGTCAGAGGAGCCCAGCATGGTTCGAGCAGTTTTCGCCGTTGTCGCGGCAGTCCTTCTTTGCGCCGGCAGCGCCGTCCCAGAGATCACGGGCCGGATGAGCACGAAACAGGTCACCGTGAGCGCCGCGTCCACCGACGAGATCGCCGCGCGCGTCAACGCCACGCGCCGCAGCAAGGGGCGTGCGACGCTGACACGCTCCGCGAAGCTCGACAAGGCCGCAATGGGCCACGCGCGCGACATGGCCCGCAGGGGGTATTTCTCGCACAAGGCACCCGATGGCACGATGCCCCGCGCCCGCACGCTGCGCGCCGGCTACCGGGCCTGCCTCGTGGCCGAGAACATTGCCTATCGCTGGCGCACGCCGGAACAGGTCGTGACCGACTGGATGAATTCGCCCAAGCACCGCGAGATCATGCTGCTCCGGGAAGTCACCGAGTTCGGCGTGGGCTATGCCTCGGGCGATTTCTGGGTCCTGGTCGTCGCCCGGCCCGGCTGTTGACACCTCAGAGGTCGAGGCTCGCGGCGATGAGCGGAGCAACCGGGCGGCTGTGCCCGCCTTCGCGCCCTGGTCCGACCCGCGCCCCGGCGACATAGACCGCCGCAATGGCCCGGTCGTCGCCCATCATGATCGTTGGAAAAACCGCTTCCCAGATATCGTCTGCCTGCGCCACCCGCTGGGCGATCGCGGGGGTGGATGATAGGTCGAGCACCACGAGATCGGCGTCCGAACCGGCCCGCAGGGTGCCGATCCGGTCTTCGGCGCGCATCGCCCGCGCCGAGCCCTCGGTGGCGAGCCAGAGCAGCTGCGCGGGATGCAGCGCGGTGCCGGACAACTGGCCGATCTCGTAGGCCGCGGCCATTGTGCGCAGCATCGAGAAGCTCGAGCCGCCGCCCGTGTCCGTCGCCAACCCGACGATCTGCCCCTCGGACATGGCGCGGGCAGTATCGAAGAGGCCCGAACCGATGAAGGTGTTGGAGGTCGGGCAATGGACCAGTGCCGCGCCGGCCTCGCGCAGCCGGGCGCGCTCGCTGTCGGTCAACCAGATCGCGTGGCCGAACATCGCGCCGGGGCCGAGCAGGCCATGCGCCTCGTAGGTGTCGAGGTAATCCCGGAAGCCGGAGTAGAGGTCCCGCACCCAGTCGACCTCGTCGGTCTGCTCGCTGAGATGGGTTTGCATCGCGCAGTCGGGATGCGATGCCCAGAGCGCACCGAGCGACTCGAGCTGTTCCGGGCTTGAGGTCGGTGAGAAGCGCGGCGTGATCGCGTAGCGCGCGCGTCCCCGCCCATGCCAGCGCTCCAGAAGCGCACGGCTTTCGTCATGTGCCGTCTGCGCGTCGTCGCGCAACCCGTCCGGCGCGTTTCGATCCATGCAAGTGCGCCCGGCGACAACGGCCATGTTCCGCGCCTCGGCAGCGGCGAAAAAGGCATCCACGCTCTCGGGATGGATGGTGCAGAAGCTCGCCACCGACGTCGTGCCATGTGCCAGGAGCAGGTCGAGATGGCGCGCGGCGATCTCGGCAGCATAACCGGCATCGCCAAAGCGCATCTCCTCCGGGAAGGTATAGCTGTTCAGCCAGTCGATCAGGCGCTTGCCCCAGGAGGCAATGATCGCCGTCTGCGGATAATGCGCATGGGAATCGACGAAGCCGGGCAGAATCAGCCCGTCACCGTGATCCTCCACGCGAACCTGCGGATGCTCCGCGCGCAATGTATCGGCGGCGCCGACATCGACGATCCGGCCATCCCGGACCAGCACCGCGCCGCGCCGCTCGACGCGCGCGGCGTCCTCCGGCGGGATCTCGAAGGGATTGGCGTGGATGTCCAGCACCTGTCCCAGAAGCAATGTCTCTGTGTCGCTCATTCCGCGGAGGTTACGGCGGCGAAGCCGATCCGGCAACGGGGCGCGGCTGCTTGCACCCAGTGCCAAGCCCCGTATTCTGGCGCCGCCTGAAACCGGAGCCCTGCCGTGACCGAAGAACTTGCCGAAAAGGCTGGTCGTGATGAAGACGCGCTCCGGCGCGAGCATATTCGCGAGATCCTTCTGGCGATCAATCGCGGCGATTCGGCGACTCTCGGCCGGCTGCTGGATCAGCTCCACCCGGCCGACGTGGCCGACCTCATGGAGCAGGTCGGCGACAAGACGCGCCAGTTGCTGCTGCGCTTCTGGGGCCGCGACATCGACGGCGAGATTCTCTCCGAGCTTGACGAGGGCGTCCGCGCCGAGGTGATCGCGCTGTTGCCCGAAGAGGTGCTGAGCGAAGCGATGCTCGACCTCGAATCGGACGACATCGTCGATCTGGTCGAGGACCTTGAGGACGAGCAGAAGGACGCGCTGCTCGACGCGCTGCCGGCGAGCGAGCGGGTCGCAGTCGAGGCGGCGCTGCGCTATCCGGAAGGCTCCGCGGGACGCTTGATGCAGCGCGAGGTCGTCCGCGCGCCCGAGCACTGGACGGTGGGCGAGGCGATCGATTTCGTCCGGACCAACACCGAGAATCTGCCCGAGCAGTTCTATCACGTCATCCTCGTCGACCCGAAGATGCGCGCAACCGGCTACGTGACGCTCGGCAAGTTGATGTCGATGCCGCGCAGCAAGCCGCTCCGGGAAGTGAGCGAGCATTCCTTCCGCACCGTGCCGGTCGATCTCGACGAGGGCGAGGTCGCCTACATGTTCAATCAGTATCACCTGATCTCCTTGCCGGTGGTCGACGCCGAGGAGCGGTTGCTCGGGGTGATCACGATCGACGACGCCATGATCGTGCTCGACGAGGAGCACGAGGAGGACATCCTCCTGCTCGCTGGCGTGAACGAGGAGAGTTCGCTTTCCGACAGCGCGCTCGAGACGATGAAGCTGCGGCTGCCCTGGCTTGGCGTCAACCTCGCCACGGCAATCCTCGCCTCGCTGGTCATCGCGCTCTTCGAGGATGTGATCGGCCGGGTGGTGGCGCTTGCCGTGCTGATGCCGATCGTCGCCTCAATGGGCGGCAATGCAGGGACGCAGTCGCTCACCGTCGCGGTCCGCGCCATCGCGACGAAGGACCTTACCGGCTCCAACGTCTGGCGCGTGGTGCGCCGGGAACTCCTCGTCGGCCTGCTGAACGGGCTCGCATTCGCCGTGACGATGGGACTGGTGGCACAGGTCTGGTTCGGCTCGGCCCAGATCAGCGCGGTGATCGCCTTCGCCATGGTGGTCAACCTCGCCGTCGCGGCGCTGGCCGGCATCCTGGTGCCGGTGACGATGGAGAAATTGGGGGTCGATCCGGCGCTCGCCTCGGGCACCTTCGTGACCACGGTGACCGACGTGGTGGGCTTCTTCGCCTTCCTCGGAGTCGCGTCGGCGGTCCTTCTGTGAGCATCGCCGCGGCCAAGGCGGAGGCCCGCGAACGGGCCTTCGCACGGCGGAAGGCGGCGCATGCGACCCATGCGGGCGCGGCCGCTTCGGCCCTGCGCGCGCATCTCGCGGGCACCGAAGGACGGGTGATAGCCGGTTACTTGCCGATCCGCACCGAGGCCGATCCACTGCCCGCAATGACAGCGCTCTGCGAGCGGAACCGCATCGCCGTCCCGGTCGTCGTCGCCAGGGGGGCACCGCTCGCCTTCCGTGAATGGCGCCCCGGCACGCCGCTTGAACGCGGCACCTTCGGCGTCATGGTCCCGGTTGCAGGCGCCGATCTGGTCCCGGACCTGATCATCGCCCCGCTCCTGGCCTTCGACGGCAGGCTTTTCCGGCTGGGCTACGGCGGCGGATTCTACGATCGGACGCTGGAGCAGCTTCGCGCGCGCGGCCCGGTCGATGTCCTGGGCTTCGCCTATGAAGCACAACGCGACGATGCGCTGCCGCTCGAACCGACGGACCAGCCGCTCGACGCGCTGGTAACCGAGCGAGGCATGTTTCCCCGTCGCCCCTGACCCGGACGCGCCGCGCTGGCCGGTTTGAAGCGCCCTACGAGCGCGGCCCGGCGGCCACTTCACCCCTCTCATAAATCGCTGTAGGGAGGGCGCATGAGACTTCTCTTTCTCGGTGATGTGATGGGCCGCGCCGGGCGCGCGGCGGTTGCGGAGCGGCTTCCGGGGCTTCGGGCGGACTGGAAGCTGGATTTCGTCGTGGTCAATGGCGAAAACGCGACATCAGGCATGGGCCTGTCGGGCGCGCATGCCAAGGAGCTGCTCGAAGCCGGGGCCGATTGCGTGACCCTCGGCGACCATGCCTTCGACCAGAAGGACATGCTTCAATATATCGAGCGCGAAAAACGTATCCTGCGCCCGCTCAACTTCGCGAAGGATGCGCCGGGGCGCGGCGCCGCGGTGTTCACCGCAACCGGCGGGCGCAAAGTGCTGGTGGCACAGGTGCTCGGACAGGTCTTCATGAAACGTCCCTTCGCCGATCCGTTCTCGGAGGTGGACGCGATTCTGCGGACCCATCCGCGCGGCGGCATGGTGGCGGCGAGCCTCATCGACATGCATTGCGAGGCGACCTCGGAGAAGATGGGCATGGGCCATTTCTGCGACGGACGCGCGAGCGTGGTCGTCGGCACTCACACCCATATCCCGACGGCGGATGCGCAGATCCTTCCGGGCGGTACCGCCTATCTTTCCGATGCCGGCATGTGTGGCGACTATGACAGCGTGATCGGCATGGAGAAGGCCGAGCCGCTGCGCCGTTTCGTGACCGGCATGCCGAAAACCCGCTTCACACCAGCGCTCGGCCCGGCAACCGTCTCGGGGTTCTACGTCGAAACCGATGACAGGACCGGCGCCGCGATACGGGTCGCCATGGTGCGCCAAGGCGGGCGGTTGCCGCAGGCGGAGCCGTAACGCAGGGGAGCGGGCCGGGCGCTGCGACTGTCGGAACTGCAGAGCGCGCAGTCGGCGGATGTCCCAACATGTTGGCGATCGCCCGCTCAACATATTGGAATATAATCGAAATGCCTCCGACTCCTCCATGGGGGCGCAGCTTTCCCTCGCGTCGCGCACTGGCGGCTGATCGGCACCGGAGCCGGGTTCGCTCAGTTTCCCCGATGCCCTCTTGCGCGCTCCTCCCGCAGCCCTCAGGATGACCGACGGAGCAGCAGCGGGTCGCACATGGAACTCTTCACCCTCGGTCCGACGGGAGAGCCGATCCTCGCGCTCTGCGTGGTGCTCGCCATGTTCGTGCTGTTCTCGCGGGAGGTCTTCCCGGCCGAAGTCGTGGCCATTCTTGGCGCCGCCACCATGCTTGTTACAGGTGTCCTCCCCTACGAGACCGCCCGCGCCGCGCTCGCCAACCCAGCGCCCTGGACCATCGCGATGATGTTCCTTGTGATGGGCGCGCTGGTGCGGACCGGCGCGCTCGACTGGTTCACGGGCATCGCCCAGGGGCAGGCCGAGCGAAACCCCAAGCTCGCCATCGGAACGCTGATCGGCTTCGTCGTTCTGGCCTCCGCCGTGGTCTCCAACACGCCCGTTGTCGTGGTGATGATCCCTGTCGTGGTGCAGATCTCCCGCACGCTCGACCAACCCGCCTCCCGGATGCTGATCCCGCTCTCCTACGCGGCGATCCTCGGCGGCACGCTCACCCTCATCGGCACCTCGACCAACCTGCTTGTCGACGGCGTCGCCCGCTCCCACGGGCTCGCCGCCTTCTCTATCTTCGAAGTAACGCCGCTGGCGATCTTCCTGGTCGGTTGGGGGATGCTCTACCTGCGCTTCATCGCGCCCCGTCTGTTGCCCGACCGCGACTCGATGGCAACGCTACTCTCGGACAAGCGCCGCATGAAGTTCTTTTCCGAACTTGCGCTGCCCGAGGACAGCGACCTGATCGGCCGCAAGGCCACCGAGGTCGGGCTCTTCAAGCGTGACGGCGTGCGGCTGGTCGATGTCTTGCGCGGCGACGCCTCGCTCCGGCGCAACATGGAAAATGTCGTGCTCGAGGCCGGCGACCGGGTGGTGCTGCGCACCAAGATGGCGGAACTCCTGAGCTTGCAGGAGAACAAGCAGCTGCGCCAGGTCGACAAGCTCAGCCATGTGCGCACCGAAACGGTCGAGGTTCTGATCTCGCCCGGCGCGCGCATGGTCGGCCGCACTCTCGGCCAGCTCCGGCTGCGCCGCCGCTACGGCGTCTATCCGCTGGCCGTGCACCGGCGGAACCAGAATATCGGCCGCCAGCTCGACGACCTTGTGGTCCGGGTCGGTGACACGCTCCTGCTCGAGGGTGCGCCCGAGGACATACAGCGTTTGGCGACCGACATGGGGCTCGTCGACATCACCCGCCCCTCAGCCCGCGCCTACCGCCGCGACAAGGCGCCGATCGCCGTCGCCGCGTTGCTCGGAATCGTCGCGCTCGCCGCTTTCGGCGTGGCGCCGATCCTGCTGCTCGCCTTCCTCGCCGTCGCGCTTGTGCTGGTCACCCGCTGCATCGACGCTGATGAAGCGTTCTCCTTTGTCGAGGGTCGGCTGCTGGCGCTGATCTTCTCGATGCTCGCGGTCGGCGCGGCGCTCGAATCCTCCGGCGCAGTCAAGCTCATCGTCGACGCCGTCTCACCCGGCCTGATGCAGCTTCCGCCGGCCCTCATACTCTGGGCGGTCTACTTGCTGACATCAGTGCTGACCGAGCTTGTCTCCAACAACGCCGTCGCCGTTGTCGTCACGCCCATCGCCATCAGCCTCGCGAGCGCACTCGGCTTCGACGCCCGGCCCTTCGTCGTGGCCGTGATGGTCGCCGCGTCGGCGAGCTTCGCCACACCGATCGGTTACCAGACAAACATGATGGTCTACGGACCGGGCGGCTACAAATTCTCAGACTTCATGCGCGTGGGCATCCCGCTCAACCTCTCCATCGGCATTCTTGCCTCGGCATTGATCCCGCTCTTCTGGCCACTCTGACTCCGCCGGGCCCGCCTCGACGCTGCGGGATTGCCCCGCCCCCGCTCTTTGGGCTATGGACGCGCCAATCAGACGCAATCCCGCCATCAACGGAGAAGACCCATGGCCGGCCATTCAAAATGGGCGAACATCCAGCACCGCAAGGGGCGCCAGGACGCCGCCCGCTCCAAGCTGTTTTCCAAGCTCTCGAAAGAGATCACCGTCGCCGCCAAGATGGGCGACCCCGACCCCGACAAGAACCCGCGCCTGCGCCTCGCGGTGAAGGAAGCCAAGTCGAACTCCGTCCCCAAGGACGTGATCGACCGCGCGATCAAGAAATCGCAGGCCGGCGAGGGCGACGACTATGAAGAAATCCGCTACGAGGGCTACGGCCCCGGCGGTGTCGCGGTGATCGTCGAGGCGATGACCGACAACCGCAACCGCACTGCTTCCAACGTGCGGTCGACCTTCTCCAAGAACGGCGGCAATCTCGGCGAGACCGGATCCGTCGGCTTCATGTTCGAGCGCAAGGGCGAGATCACCTACCCGGCCTCCGTGGGCGACGAGGACGCGGTGATGGAGGCGGCCATCGAAGCCGGTGCGGAGGATGTGGAATCCGACGAGGAGCTCCATATCATCTATACCGCCGACACCGACCTCAACGACGTGTCGACGGCGCTCGAGGCGATCCTCGGCGAGGCCGAGCATACCAAGCTGATCTGGAAACCCACCACGACGACCGATCTCGACCTTGAGGGTGCGCAGAAGCTGATGCGACTGATCGAGGTGCTCGAGGATGACGACGACGTGCAGCGCGTAACCGCCAATTTCGAGATTTCCGACGAGGTGGCCGAGCAGCTCTGAGCCCCCGCAGGACACGGCGGCACCGATCGCGATCGGGCGGCGGATATCCATTCCGCCGCCTTTTTCATGCAGTCCGACAGCACGCATGGCGCCGTGGTCCCGTTTCGAATGCGACAGCAGGATGACGGGACGCCTGCAAATGCTGCATAGCAGCATTGCTGAATTGAACCATTCTAATCTCGGAATGACGCCGTATCTTGAGGGCCAAGGATAGCGCTAACAGCGCACTTGGATCGCCACTCTCTGCGGCATCCATCGAAGAAAGGAACGATACAATGGAAACCACGCTGAACCGCGCCGCTGGCCTCGCCTCGACCGCTTCGCCGTTCGAGGCCCTGCGTACCCGCTACCGGCAATACCAAACCTACCGCCAGACCATCCGCGAGCTCTCCTCGCTTTCTGACCGCGGTCTGGCCGATCTCGGCCTGAACCGTTCGATGATCAAAGGTCTTGCCCGCGAGGCCGCCTACGGCGCCTGAAACGACACAATTGTATTCGGACAACCCGTCCTCCTCCCTGGGTTGATCTGATCTGGCGGCAGCACCCTCCTCCTCCCTGGTGCTGCCGCCGATTTTTTTTGGGGGGGCTGCCCGTCGCATGTGAGGGCTCGTCCCTCGATGGTCCGGCGTGCATTGTTTACGCTAACCGCAACTGTTCATGCGTCCGGCGCATGGCGGGACTGCCCAAACCGGGAATTGTCAAAAACGTCAGAACCAATAGGTTGGATAGCGAAGAGAGCGCTAACAATATCTCCCAAAGCGCTTTCATCCGAGGGTCCGGCCGGATGCTGGACAAATGAGAAGGTAGATGAAATGGCCTATGTTTCCGAAACCCCCCGCGCCGTTGCCGGCCTGTCCCTGGGCTGGATTTCGGATCTGTCCGAAACCGTCAAGCTGCACAGCGCCCGCCGCAAGGTCTACACCCGTACTCTGAACGAACTGCGGTCGATGAACGAACGGGAACTTGCCGATATCGGGCTGTCCAGCCTGATGATCGAGGATATCGCCCGTGAGGCCGCCGCGCAGGTCACCCTGTAACGCGCAGAACATTCAGGACGTCCGGCCAAACGCCGCGTCCTATCCGGCGGTGTCCACCTTGTCACGGTGGCGCCGCCGTTTTCATGTCGGGACACTGTCCGACGCTATTGGCGAAACTGGGCGACGCTCGCCTCGACCACCGGCATCGCCGGGTGGCCGTCCTGCCGGACGATGGTTTCGCAGACCTCGACGAGATCTTCGATATCGACCGGCTTGTGCAACGTCGCCGCGACGGCGGGCGACATGGCAAAAAGAGCGTTGCGACGCGGATTTGTGGCCGAGCCACAGACGACGACGACCTTGCAGCGCGGGTTGCGATAGGTCGCCAGCGTAGCCACCCCGAGCGCGTTCCGGCCATTAAGGCAGAGGTCGAGGATCACGAGGTCTTGCGGGGTTTGCTGGAGCGAGGCGAGCGCGGCGGTCTGCGACTCAACCGAGAGGACCTTGTGTCCGGCCCGCTCAAGAACCTGCTTCCAGAGAGTCGCGAGGTTCGGGTCGTCTTCGACAACCAATACGTTCATGCATGCGCTCCACGACTCGGAATCGGTCTTGTTGCGTTTCCCGACGTCTAGATACACACAAAATGTCGCAGGTCAAAAGGGCACATCGTCGGCATCCGCAGCCGAGACCACGAATTTCGCGACCACTTTTTTCAGGCCGGCCTTCTCGAAGGCGATCTCGAGCTTGTCTCCTTCGATCGCGGTCACCGCGCCGTAGCCGAATTTCTGATGGAACACCCGGTCACCCGGACCGAAGGCCGGAACCGCATCGAGATCGATGGTGATGTGGCGGTTTTCGCGCGGCTGGGACATCGGTCGCGATTGGCTGCGCGTCTGCATCCGCTTCCATCCGGGCGAGTTGTAGACATCGGCCCGCGCGGCCCGTTGGTCGAGGTCGGACGCGGCCGGCGCTACCGTTGCCGCCGCGCCGAAGCCGCCGCCGTAGAGGCCGGGCGGCGTAAGCACGTCGACATGTTCGGAGGGCAGTTCGTCGATGAAACGCGAGGGCAGCGCGGATTGCCACTGGCCATAGATCCGCCGGTTGGCGGCAAAGGAAATCGTGCAGAGTTCCTCGGCCCGCGTGATCCCGACATAGGCCAGTCGCCGCTCCTCCTCGAGCCCCTTGAGGCCGGTCTCGTCCATCGCCCGCTGGCTCGGGAACAGCCCGTCCTCCCAGCCCGGCAGGAAGACGGCCGGAAACTCCAGCCCTTTGGCTGCATGCAACGTCATCAGCGTGACCTTGGCCTCGCCGTCCTCGGTCTCGTTATCCATGATGAGCGCGACATGCTCGAGGAACCCCTGGAGATTGTCGAAGTTTTCCAGCGCCTTGACCAGTTCCTTGAGGTTTTCCAGCCGCCCCGGCGCCTCCGGCGTCTTGTCGGTCTGCCAATGCGCCGTGTAGCCCGATTCCTCGAGAATCGTCTCGGCAAGTTCGATATGCGAAACCTGCGGGCCTGACGTCATCGGCCCGGCAAAGAGCCCCGTGTCGAGCACGTCGTCGTCGCCCGGCAGCGGCGGGGCGGTCCCGATGGCCGCCCGGTGCCAACGGTCGATCCCGGCCAGCAATTCGCCGAGCGCCGCCGCCCCCTTGCCGGTCAGACCCTTCGCCGCGAGCAGGATCTTCGCGCCTTCGACCAGCGAGACGCCATTGGTCCGCGCCGCGATCTGGATCTTCTGCTGCGCCTTGTCGCCGAGGCCCCGCTTGGGCGTGTTGACGATCCGCTCGAACGCGAGATCGTCCTCCGGCGAGACGGCGAGGCGGAAATAGGCCATCGCGTCGCGAATCTCCATCCGCTCGTAGAATCGTGGCCCGCCGATCACCCGATAAGGCAGGCCGATGGTCAGGAAGCGGTCCTCGAAGGCGCGCATCTGATGCGAGGCACGGACGAGGATGGCGCATTCATCGAGGCCCATGGGCCGCAATCCGCGTGTGCCCTGCCCCATCGCCTCGAGTTCCTCGCCGATCCAGCGCGCCTCCTCCTCGCCGTCCCAATGGCCGATGAGCCGGACCTTCTCGCCTCCCTCGGCATCGGTCCAGAGCGTCTTTCCGAGCCGCCCCTTGTTGGCCTCGATCACGCCCGAGGCGGCAGCAAGGATATGGGCCGTGGAGCGATAGTTCTGTTCCAGCCGGATCACTCTGGCGCCCGGAAAATCCTTCTCGAATCGCAGGATGTTGCCCACCTCCGCGCCGCGCCAGCCATAGATCGACTGGTCGTCGTCACCGACGCAGCAGATATTCTTGTGACTCTGTGCGAGCAGCCGGAGCCAGAGATACTGCGCAACGTTGGTGTCCTGATACTCGTCGACGAGGATGTAGCGGAACCAGCGTTGGTATTGCGCAAGCACGTCGCCGTGGCGCTGGAAGATCGTGACGACATGCAGCAGCAGGTCGCCGAAATCGACCGCGTTAAGCGTTCGGAGCCGCTCCTGATACTGGGCATAGAGGTCGACCGCGCGCTGATCGAAGGCACCCGCCTCCGCCGCCGGCACAGTCTCGGGCGTCCAGGCTCGGTTCTTCCAATTGTCGATGATCTGCGCCAGATGCCGCGGCGGCCAGCGTTTCTCGTCGATATTCGACGCGACGATGAGTTGTCGGAGCAGGCGGATCTGGTCATCGGTGTCGAGAATGGTGAAGTTCGACTTGAGATCGACCAACTCGGCATGCCGGCGCAACAGCTTCACGCAGATCGCGTGAAAGGTGCCGAGCCAGGGCACGCCCTCGATCTGCTGGCCGAGCAGGTGCGCCACCCGGTCCTTCATCTCGCGCGCGGCCTTGTTGGTAAAGGTCACCGCAAGGATCTCGTTCGGCCGCGCCGTGCCGGTGCCGAGCAGATGCGCGATCCGCGCCGTCAGCGCCCGGGTCTTGCCGGTGCCGGCGCCCGCCAGCATCAGCACCGGCCCTTCGAGCGCCTCCACGGCCTCCCGCTGCGCCGGGTTCAGCCCGTCGAGATAGGGCGCCCCCCGGGCCGCCATGGCGCGCCGCGACAGGGGAAGGTCGGCCGCGAAGGCCTCGTCTTCATCGAAACTGCTCATGCCCGCAACCTTAGCCCGAGCCGCCGGCAAGGAAAACACTGTTCTCGATGTGTTCCCGCCCTTTGACCCGACTCGAACAGCCAAGCGAGGTGACGACACCGGCGTCCGACAGCGGCGCCGATCCTCTTCCCGCTTTCGCCCCTTGCCTTCCGGGCGGCAATTTGCTGCACTGCGGAATGCCGGCAATCGAGCCGCCCCGCATGTCTTTTCCCGAGAAGTTGTCCGGTCCCGGATTCTCGCCTAAACCGTTGCAGCGTCCGTCGAAGGAGCCCCAGATGCCCGACTTCAAGAAGATTCTCGTTGCCAACCGTGGTGAGATCGCCATCCGCGTCATGCGTGCTGCGAGCGAATTGCGCAAGCGAACCGTGGCGATCTATGCCGAAGAGGACAAGCTGTCGCTGCATCGCTTCAAGGCCGACGAGGCTTATCGCATCGGCGAAGGGATGGGCCCGGTCCAGGCCTATCTTTCGATAGACGAGATCATCCGGGTGGCAAAGGAATGCGGCGCCGACGCGATCCATCCCGGCTATGGCCTGTTGTCGGAGAATCCCGATTTCGTTGATGCCTGCGCCGCGAACGGCATCGCCTTCATCGGCCCGAAGGCGGAGACCATGCGCCAGCTCGGCGACAAGGCTTCCGCGCGGCGGATCGCCATCGAGGCCGGCGTGCCGGTCATTCCGGCCACCGAGGTGCTCGGCGACGACATGACGGAGGTCAAGCGCCAGGCGGCGGAAATCGGCTATCCGCTGATGCTCAAGGCGTCCTGGGGCGGCGGCGGGCGCGGGATGCGACCGATCCTGAGCGAGAAGGAGCTTGTCGAGAAGGTGCTCGAAGGGCGGCGCGAGGCCGAGGCCGCCTTCGGAAATGGCGAGGGCTTCCTCGAAAAGATGATCACCCGCGCCCGCCATGTCGAGGTGCAGATCCTCGGCGATCAGCAGGGAAACATCTACCACCTCTATGAGCGGGACTGCTCGGTGCAGCGCCGCAACCAGAAGGTCGTCGAACGCGCGCCCGCCCCCTACCTCTCCGGCGCGCAGCGCGAAAAGCTTTGCAATCTTGGCAAGAAGATCTGCGAGCACGTGCACTACCAGTGCGCGGGCACGGTCGAGTTCCTGATGGACATGGAGACCGGCGAATTCTACTTCATCGAGGTCAACCCGCGGGTGCAGGTCGAACACACCGTGACCGAGGAAGTCACCGGTATCGACATCGTCCGCGCGCAGATCCTCATCACGGAGGGCAAGAGCCTGATCGAGGCGACCGGTGTTGCCTCGCAATACGACGTGGAGCTTTCCGGCCACGCGATGCAGTGCCGGATCACCACCGAGGATCCGCGCAACAACTTCATCCCCGACTACGGCCGCCTCACCGGCTATCGCGGCGCCACCGGCATGGGCGTCCGGCTCGATGGCGGCACCGCCTATACCGGCGCCGTCATCACCCGCTACTACGATTCGCTGCTGGAGAAGGTCACGGTCTGGGCACCGACTCCCGAGGCGGCGATTGCGCGGATGGACCGGGCGCTGCGCGAGTTCCGCATCCGCGGCGTGGCCACCAACATCGCCTTCGTCGAGAACCTGCTCGCGCATCCGATGTTCCTCAACAACGAATACCACACCAAGTTCATCGACGAGACGCCGGAGCTCTTCAACTTCCCGCGCCGCAAGGACCGTGCGACGAAACTGCTGCGCTACATCGCCGACATCACCGTGAACGGCCACCCCGATGTCGCTGGCCGGCCGAAGCCCCCCGCCGAGGTCCGCCAGGTCAGGGTTCCGCCGCTCAAGACCCATAAACCGTTGCCCGGCACGCGCAACATTCTCGAGGAATTCGGGCCGCAGGCCGTGGCCGACTGGATGGCAGACCAGACGCAGGTCCTGATCACCGACACGACGATGCGCGACGGTCACCAGTCGCTGCTCGCCACGCGCATGCGCTCGATCGACATGATCAATATCGCGCCGGCCTATGCCGCCAACCTGCCGCAGCTCTTCTCGGTCGAATGCTGGGGCGGGGCGACTTTCGATGTCGCCTACCGGTTCCTCCAGGAATGCCCGTGGCAGCGGCTTCGCGAGCTGCGCGCGGCGATGCCCAACCTGATGACGCAGATGCTCCTGCGCGGCGCTAACGGTGTGGGCTACACCAACTATCCCGACAATGTCGTTCAGGCTTTCGTTAAGCAGGCCGCGGAGACCGGGATCGACGTCTTCCGCGTCTTCGACAGCCTCAACTGGGTCGAGAACATGCGCGTCGCGATGGATGCGGTGCTCGAGCAGAACAAGGTCTGCGAGGGCACGGTCTGTTACACCGGCGACATCCTGAACCCCGACCGCGCGAAATACGACCTCAAATACTATGTCGGTATGGCCAAGGAGCTGAAGGCCGCCGGCGCGCACATCCTCGGGCTCAAGGATATGGCGGGCCTCGTGAAGCCGGCCGCCGCGCGGGTTCTCATCAAGGCGCTGAAGGAGGAGGTCGGGCTGCCGATCCACTTCCACACCCACGACACCGCCGGCATTGCCAGCGCGACAATTCTTGCGGCTGCCGAGGCCGGGGTCGACGCGGTCGACTGCGCGATGGACAGCTTCTCGGGCAATACCAGCCAGGCGACGCTGGGAACGGTCGTCGAGGCACTGGCCCACACGGAGCGCGATACCGGGCTCGACATTGAGGAAATCCGGAAGATCTCCAACTATTTCGAGGCCGTCCGCGCGCAATATTTCGCCTTCGAGAGCGGCATGCAGGCCCCGGCCTCCGAGGTCTACCTGCACGAGATGCCGGGCGGCCAGTTCACCAACCTCAAGGCGCAGGCCCGCTCGATGGGGCTCGAGGAGCGCTGGCACGAGGTGGCGCATATGTATGCCGAGGTGAACCAGATGTTCGGCGACATCGTGAAGGTCACCCCGTCGTCGAAAGTGGTGGGCGACATGGCGCTGATGATGGTCTCCCAAGGGCTGACGCGTGCGGATGTCGAGGATCCCGACCGCGACGTGGCCTTCCCCGACTCGGTCATCGACATGATGCGCGGCAGCCTCGGCCAGCCCCCAGGCGGCTGGCCGGAAGCGCTGCAGAAGAAGGTGCTCAAAGGCGAGAAACCGACCGTTGAACGGCCGGGCAAGAAGCTTGCCGCAGTCGATTTCGACGCGGTCCGCGCCGAGATGAAGCAGGCCTTCGGCCGGCAGTTCGACAACGAGGACCTGAACGGATACCTGATGTATCCCAAGGTTTTCGCCAATTACGTCGCGCGCCACGACGAGTATGGCCCGGTGCGGCTCCTGCCCACCCGTACCTTCTTCTATGGCATGGAGCCCAGCGAACAGATCACACCGGCCATCGAACCGGCCAAGACGCTCGAGATCCGCATGCAGGCGGTCTCCGACACCAATGACGAGGGGATCGTGAAGGTCTTTTTCGAGCTGAACGGGGAACCGCGGACCATCCGCGTGCCCGACCGCAAGATGAAGGGCAGCGTCGCCGTCCGCCCGAAGGCGGAGGCCGGCAATGCCGCCCATATCGGTGCGCCGATGCCGGGCTCAATCGCCTCGGTTGGGGTTCAGGCAGGGCAGAAGGTCTCCACCGGCGACCTGATGGTGACGATCGAGGCGATGAAGATGGAAACCGGCATCCATGCGGAGCGTGACGCGGTGATCAAGGCGGTGCATGTCCGCCCGGGAGACCAGGTCGACGCCAAGGATCTGTTGGTCGAATTCGAGGAATGAGCGCGGGGGCCCTGCGTCCGGGCAACTGATCCGGGCCTGCCATCTCAGTGTGAAAGGACGCACGCATGCTCGTGATCACCCCGGTCTATGCGGGCCTGCTCTCCTTGCTCCTGATCGGCCTGTCGGCGCGGGTCATCCGGCACCGCTATGCGGCCCGGATCAGTGTCGGCGACGGCGGCGACCCGGAGATGCAGCGCCGCATGCGCGCTCAGGCCAATTGCGCCGAATACGCGCCGATCGGGATCATCCTTCTGGCGATGGCCGAGATCCAGGGCATGCCCGCCTGGCTCGTCACCCTTTTCGGCGCGATGCTTCTGCTGGGCCGGATACTCCATGCGTGGGGCTTCTGCGCGACGCCGCAGGTGATGTCCGCGCGCAGATGGGGGATGATCCTGACCTTCGGGATGATCGGCATGCTAGCGCTGGCAAATATCGGCCACGCTCTTTCCTGACCACCGCCTCCGGCTGGCCGCCGCCGGTCAGCCCGGCGCCCCGTCGCGGAAGGGGCGAAGGACAGAATACGCCATGGCATGAACCGGGGTCGGGATACCATGGGCCGCGCCGAGCCGGGCGATCTCGCCCGAGACATCCTCCAGCTCGAGCCGCTTGCCCCGGCGCAGGTCGTCCAGCATGGAGGCATGAACCTCGCGCCGCATCGCCGTGACGATGCTCCAGGCCCGTTCTCCCGCCTCGGGCGACAGCCCGGTGCAGACCGCCTGACCGACCGCCATTGTCTCGTCGAGCGCCGCGCGCAGCAGGCCCAGTGTCTCGGGGCAGTCGCGGATCGCCCCGAGGTCCAGCCGCGTCAGGCAGGTCAGGCACGCCATCGGCGCCAGCAACGCGAATTTCTCCCACAGCGCAGGCTCGGGATCGACGACGCGCTCGACCGTGATACCGGCGGCGTCGAGCGCCTCGGCAACCGCGTCGAGCGGCCCGGTGCGCCCGTCCATGAGCGGGCCGAGAACTAGCCGGCTGAAATCCGACCCATGCCGGATCACGCCCGGCTCGGTGACCTCCGCCGGCATGTAGACCATCCCCGGCGCAACCCGGTCCGCGCCGATGATCGCGGCCAGCCGCCGGTGCGCCGTCACCCCGTTCTGCCCGGTGATCACGATGCCCGACGTGCCGAGACAGGAGCGCAGCGCCTCTCCCGCGCTCTCCACGTCATAGCTCTTGACCAGGAGCACAACGGCATCGACCGGGCCCGCCTCGGCCGGGTCGGCCAGCGCACGGACCTCGGGCAGTTCCAGATCTCCCAGCGGGCTGAAGATCCTGATCCCGCGCGTCTGAAGCGCCTCGAGTTGCGCGCCGCGCGCGACGAAAGTCACCGCGTGGCCTGCCGCCTGTAGCCGCGCGCCATAGTAGCTTCCGAGCGCCCCCGCCCCCATGATCATGATGTGCATCTTCTGCCCTCCGAACCTGCCCGGCCAACCGACACCGAAGCCGACCGAAGTGCAAGCCGCGACCAAAGAGGCAGGAAAAATCCCGCCCTGCCCTGCGATTTCCCCTTGAACCCCGAGGCACGGGCCGATACATCCCCGCTCACTCTCGGATGCGGGCGTAGCTCAGGGGTAGAGCATTACCTTGCCAAGGTAAGGGTCGTGAGTTCGAATCTCATCGCCCGCTCCAAGAGAGCGACCGGGAGGCCGGTCCGATAGCCAGTGAAGCGCGGGCGTAGCTCAGGGGTAGAGCATTACCTTGCCAAGGTAAGGGTCGTGAGTTCGAATCTCATCGCCCGCTCCACTGGAAAAAAATCCAAATTTTCTTTTGCCTGACACTCCCCGCAACGAGCGCGATCCACGAAAGCCTGTGTTGACGTCGGTGCAGCTGGCTGTGACGAAAGAACGGTCGTGGCGCACAATCGTCTGATGGTATTTCTGTTCAAATCGATAGAGTTAGACGTTCATCATAAGCAGCTGGGCCCCGGCACAATACAAGACCAGACCCCGTCAGTTCACCATGTGGCGTCTTAAAAGCGTGGATTGTCCGTCGTCAGAGTTTTTCGGAGAGCGTGAGGCGTTTTCGTAGCGGGGGTTCCGGTTCGCTTTCTATTTGAGGTTATGCGGCGGCACTGTCGTGCTGCAAGCGGCGTTTCCGGATGGTCTGTTTCTTGATCTCCTCTCTCATTGACAGGATCTGAGCGCCTCGTCCGTGATAGACGTCAGCGGGTGTCAGGTTGTCCAGGCTCTCGTGGTAGCGGTGGTTGTTGTAGTGTTCGACGAAGGCTTCGATTTGTCGTTCCAGGTCGCCGGGCAGATAGTAGTTTTCCAGCAGAATCCGGTTCTTCATGGTTTGGTGCCAGCGCTCGATCTTGCCCTGTGTCTGGGGGTGATGCGGTGCGCCGCGAACGTGGTCCATGCCCCTGTCCTCAAGGAAATCGGCGAGATCCCCAGCGACATAGGACGAGCCATTGTCGCTGAGTAGCCGAGGTTTGTGGACGACCGTCGCCTGGTCACAGCCCGATGTTTCCAGCGCCAGTTCCAAGGTGTCGGTGACATCTTCGGCCTTCATGGTCGTGCAGAGCTTCCACGCAACGATGTAGCGGCTGTGATCATCGAGGATCGTGCTCAGATAGAACCAGCCCCAGCCGATGACCTTGAGATAGGTGAAGTCGGTCTGCCAGAGCTCGTTGGGTCGGGTGGTCTTGTCCCGGAACTCATCTGCGGCGCGGATGACGACATGGGCTGGCGCGGTGATCAGGTCGGCGACCTTGAGGATACGGTAAGCCGATGATTCCGAGACAAAGTATTGCTTCTCGTCGGTGTATTTGACCGCCAGTTCCCGAGGCGTCAGGTCCTCGTGCTCCAGGGCGAACTCAACGACATCCTCGCGGATATGGTCGGGAATGCGATTCCACACCGACCGGGGTCGTGGCGACCGGTCGGCCAGTGCATCAAGCCCACCTTCAGCCCAGCGGGCATACCATTCGTAATAGGTGCTGCTGGGAATGCCGATCATGCTCAGCGTTCGCTTCACCGGCAGATGCGACGCCTCGACAGTGCGGATGATCTCGAGCTTTTCGGATGCGGGGTATCTCATTCGCCGTCGTCCCCATCTCCGAGCATGCTTTTTTTGAGCAGCCGGTTCTCGAGCGTCAGGTCGGCCACCACCTCCTTGAGAGCTGCTGCCTCAGACCGGAGTTCTTTAACCTCCGGGGCCGTAGCTTGGCGGGCGGTGTCCCCCGCAAGACGCTTTTTCCCCGCTTCCAGGAATTCCTTCGACCAAGTGTAGTAGAGACTCTCGGCAATCCCCTCCCGACGGCACAGTGCGGCGATACTCTCCTCGCCACGCAACCCAGCCAGCACGATGCGGATCTTCTCTTCCGAGGAGTAATGCTTGCGGGTCTTCCGCTTGATCCCTCTGACCAACTTGTCAGCGGCATCCTTCGATGTTCCGGGTGTCTTGTTCATCTTCGCTCCTTAGTGGCTTCGATGAACCAGAACCCTCCGTTGCTCAAACCCCTAATTCTCTCCGATGGGCGCTTACGTCAGACACAAGCCCGAACGCCGTTTGTTGGGCGTCACGGAAACCACCCCGAGCCAGCAGGGCGGCATGGGGGGCAGCCCGCACCTGCTAGAAGGGATGCGGCGTGCCTTCAATGAGGATCTTTTGGTCTGGCAAATAAGGTCGCTCAGAGTGATGCTGGATGACACCGCCACTCGCGAACCGGCATTGATGGAGCGTGGTTTGCTCGATGCCCAATTCGCCCTCGTGATCGACCTGATTGGGCAAGCGATGAAGCGAGCGGATAAGCAGCCCGATGCGGACGGACGGAAGGGCGCTGGCGGGAGGCCCCTCAATGCGGCAGGATGGGAACTGCGAACCTATGCGCTTGCGTCCGTGGACGCCCTCACGGAGGCGCTGGGTGGGCGCGGGCACAAGGCCGCGGCCCGGACGCGTGGTTGCCGATATGATGAACGCTGCGGGCGTCTCAGTGAGCGCAAAGAGCTATTTCGAGAATGCTCGCCGCGCGAAAGCGCCCGACCGATACCCGGTAGATTTGCAGGCTGTACGTCGTGATGCTAAGGACCGCCTGCTCGACGCCCATGCCCGAGGCGAGCCCATCGAGGCGTATATTCGACCTGCAATTGCCATGCGTTGCCGCGTCGTTCGGCTACTGGAGCGCGGCGGTGTCGTCTTTGATGCGGCGAACCGTGTCGTACCGTAGGCGTGCAGATAGACCTCTTCGTACTTGATCGTTCGCCATAGCCGCTCGACGAAGACGTTGTCGCGCCAGGCACCCTTTCCGTCCATGCTGATCTGGATCTCGGCAGCCTTCAGAGACTTGATGAAGTCGATGGATGTGAACTGGCTGCCCTGGTCGGTGTTCATGATTTCCGGCTTGCCGTATCTGGCCATCGCCTCTTTCAAAGCTTCGAGGCACGGTTCCGTCTCCAGCGTGACCGAGAGCCGCCAGGCCAGCACCTTTCGGCTGAACCAGTCCACGACCGCTGTCAGGTAGACGAACCCTCGGGCCATGGGGATGTCCGTGCGGCGCAGTCGCTGGGTCGAGCGGTGCTGGCCGAGGACACGGCAGGCGAAACGCTCCGAGACGCGGAACTTGTGCCTGACATGATCGACGCAAGCACGGCGGCGGGCGGGGCTCAGAAGTTTCCCGACGCGGCCTCTCGCAGGATCAGCTTCTCGAGGGTCAGGTCGGAGACGGCCTTTCGGAGCCACTCCCTCGCCATTGGGCTCGAACCGATGGCGCCTCAATGCCTCGATCTTTCTCCAGTTCCTTCAGCCGCTTCACCTGGTTCGTCTTCAGCCCACCAAACTCCTTGCGCCACCTATGGTTGGTGAACTGCGTCACACCGATCGACCGAACCGCCTCGGCCACCGACCGTCCTTGCGACACCAACACGTCGACCTGCCGTAGCTTCGCGACGATCTCCTCGGGCTTGTGCTTCTTCTGGGGCATTCCTTCATCCTCCAACTGGCTCGAAAGCCTACTTCAGGGATGACCACTTTTCAGGGGGCAGACCACGTAGGTCACATTGGGCCCAATAAAGTTTGCCAAGGGGCACTCAGAATGACACCATGTACCCACAGAAGATCACTTGCGAAAGATCGCTTAGTATCATGTTTCGCGGGAGGTGGCCTGATGATTCAAATCAATATCGGCGATCACACCAGCCCGATGGCGGGCTATATCGCGTTTCCGAACAATCGTCGCGAAGACATACGCTGGGCTCGGCGGAGGGCTTTCTGGATTGCGCGCAACAAGCCGGGAGCGAATCCCTACTTCGCGGGACTGCCCGGCGGCCGAACCCTTCAGCAGCTTCTTGACGACAACACCATCTGGATCAACTACCACGCCACGCTGGCCGATTGGGGCCAGACAAACCATGCGGGCGGCAAGGAGATGGCAATCTCGGTGACGGCATTCCGTGTCAGCAAATGGTCGGTGCTTGCCACGTTGATCCACGAATTGGCACATGTGAACGGGGTTCGGGGCGCGGTCAGCCCGCAGGCCGCCGAAGACGCACTGATCCCGTGCGGACTTGGCCGCCAATCGGAGCGCGATACCTCGGTGGATGACCCCGCGACGCCCTTTGACCCGGGCATCATCGGGTACCGCGTGCGGCCGACTGGCAGCGAGTGGGTGTATGCCTAGACCTTTGGCAGTTGCGCTGGGACTGGCGGTGGCGCTGGCGCCCGCTTCCGCTCTGGCATGCCGCTGTAAGGCACGCAGCCTCGACGAGGCGGCTCTGCTGGCGGATATTGTCGTCTCGGCAAAAATCGTGGCTGCGAACGATCTGGATCTTTCCCGCAGAGAGTTTGTCCTGCAGATCCTCGAGGCATTCAAGGGACGTCCGGAAGAGCGTCTCACGGTCCTCTCCACCAGCGACTGTGCCTTTTTCGCGGAACCGGGCGAGACCTATCTGATGTTTATTCGGGACGATTTGGAGTTCGGCCTGCATACTGACATCTGTTCCGGAAACCTTCCTATGGACGATCCCCTTACGTCAGTTGCAGTGGATGCGTTACGTAAATAAATATAAAGGCTTACGCATCAAGACTGCGGCCCGCCTCCGCCCCGATTGCTGCGTGTGTGAGGTATGTAAGGGGACGGACATCGCCTTCGCGTTGAACGGCAGGCCGGTCTGCCTCTCAGTCGTCCTCGCATATTCGCAGTCCGCGACGCCGTTCTGGACCATGATCGCGATCAACGCGCTCGACGGCCTTTTTCAGATTGTTTTACGGTTAAACGAGGTGAACTCCCGGTGAGAGGCCCGAAGCAACGGATGATGCGCCCGAGCCGAAGGACAACAACGTCCTTATGCCAAACTTAGATGATAGGGTTAGACGTCGGCACCGCGAAGTCAGCGGCATTCCCGCTCCCGTTGCGACCGAGAACTACCTACCCAGCTTCCTTGTCGACCGCTCCATGCCCCCATTGCACCCGCGAAATCTCTGGCAGTTGCAGCGGCGGCCGATCCCGGCTTGCCTTCAACTTATCCAACTCCTCCTGAAGCCGCTCCAGATCAAGGTGGCCCTGCATGCCGCCCAGACGCTCTAGGAGCGCCACGTAGGCCCTTGCCTTTTCCCACCAGGTCACGAGCGAGGCCACGCCCTTGCTGGCGACGCTGGTCCAGTTCCTGGCCTATCTCGTCGCCTTTCTTCTGGTCATCGCGCTTCTGCTGCATGACCGCAAGGCTTGTAGAGCTCGGACGTCCGTTCCCGCGCAGCCAGCCACCACCCGGACTGTTCCGGCCAGGCCGAGAAGGTGGTGTCGTGCCCGAGATCGCGCGCGGCATGGAGCGCCCAATTCGGATTGGCGAGCGCCTCGCGT
>NZ_SELO01000030.1 GCF_004146235.1 Tropicimonas sp. IMCC6043
CGCTGTATTGCTGCTCGGATGGCGTGCGTGGTCGTGGCGCTGCCGTGACGTACCTGTCCCATAGGGCTTCCTTCCATTCCAGCGAATGGATCGCACCATCAAACCGTGGGATCAAACACCTAGGGCCGGTCCAAGGCAGCGACGCCAAGGCGGTGGTTCCGGGCGCCAACGTCTCCTGGGCCGTTCTTGCCGCGTGAACCTTTTCTGCAGCCGCGAAGGCCGATGTCCAGGTGAGCGTCTGCTAAACGCAGGAAGCCGCAACAGCCACATGACAGGACCAATACCCGACCGCCCAGCCATGTGTCCGGTGCGGCCGAACCCAGTCGAGCGGTGGCGCTGATAGCCTCACCGGGTGGCGATTGGCGGAGCGAGAGAGGGCGGACTGACGCAGCCGGATTTGACCGCGCACAAAACCAGCACTTTTGCACGCGCGAACTCGGCAGTGACTTAGGCGATGGCTAGACTGCGTCGGAATGTCAGCCTGCTCCGGTCCCGGTTATCACTCGCTGGCGCCCTGCACGAGGTCGAGCGTCGCGCTGAGGTCGCCGCGGTGGTCGGGATCGACGTTGGCGAGGCCGGCGCGCGGGTTCGGCTGCTGCGATGCATGCTGGCCCTGATTCCAGCTCGGGTCTTCGTTGGCGGCCTTGGTGAGTTCGCCGAGGCTGCCACCCTCTCGCTGTCCGGGCGGGGTCTTTCCGCTGCCACTTTGCGCGAAGGCCGGCGCAGCGATGAGCGGCAGCACAAGAGCGAGTGCGATAATGCGGTTCATGATGGGTCCTCCCTTTCCGTGCACTTTTCCTAACGTAAGTTTCCGTCGCATTGTTACGCTACGTCAAGCAATTCCCATCCCGCGACTGCAGGGCGTGCTGGAGCTATATAAGCCAAGGCACACTTTCCACGACCCTCCGCCCGGCACCAGCGGTCTCGTCACTGCCAATCGCCGCGCCGACCTTGAATGGCGGCTTCCGAAAAAGGAGCTTTATGCTGCAGGTGCAAAGGGCTCACACAGCACGAGCGGAGGTATTGCGCAATGAGCGACCGCGCTGGCGTGTCCGGTCCAAGAGCCAACGCTTCGTGCCACCGAAGGGGGAGTATGCCGACCTTGCGGACATCCGATGGGAAGACTCGGATGTCGCCTTTCGATCCTATCGCTTACAGGTGCTGTTCGCCGGAGCGATGTGAAGGAACTTTCGTGAGCGAACCGAGATTGAGCCATTTCGTGAACGCTCGGCGCGCCCAACCGTCGCCAATGACCTCCAACCTGTTCTTTGCCATTGCCCCAGATGGCGATATGTCCCCACGTACGATGTAGATAGCGTCCGGTAGCGTGCAGTTGATGTAGAGGTTCACGTCTCCACCTGGGTCGTCGACGCATAATTGGCACCGTCCCTGGCGGTTCAGGAACCACCAGAACCGTTTTGCGTCCACCTGGTCGGTCAGTTCCAGTCGGATCAGGCAGGGTCGTGGGCCGAAGGCGTTTGGATTGGCGGAGCTTTCCAGGCTCCAGACGAGCAATCCGAGGTCGATTTCATGGTCCTGCAATTCACGCCGAGTCCAGCGCTGCCCCCAGATGCCCAGAGCCTCGACCAGCGGCACGAATTCGCGCCCAGACTCCGTCAACGCGTAGCCGGAGCGGTCTCCGCTTACATCGGCACTTTCCACGATTCCTTCTTTGATGAGCCACTTCAACCGAGACGACAACAGCGATGGCGACATCAGGGGCACACCGCGTTTCAGCTCCGAAAATCGGCGCGGTCCGGTCGCGAGATCCCGAATGATCAGCGCATTCCATCGCTCGCAAAACAGCTCGGCTGCCTTGGCGACGGGGCAGAACTGACCGTAGGATTTCATCGGCTGCGCCTTTCTACCTGCTACAGATTTAGAACTATATCGCGCCGCCTTCGGTGTGTCGCTCTTGGCCCGGACACCCAGAAATCGCAGGTAGCATCATGAATACCCAAGCTGTAATCACAGGGCAGGTCTCCAATTCTGCCGCCGAAATCTATGACGAATTCTTCGTGCCGGCGCTCTTCGGAGCTTGGGCGGAGCCGCTGTGCGAGGCGGCCGGCCTCAAGCCGGGACAGGCGGTGCTCGATGTCGCCTGTGGAACTGGTGTGACAACCCGGGCAGCCGCCGAACGGATTGGGCCAAAGGGGCGCATCGTCGGCCTCGACAGAAACGCGGGAATGCTGGAGGTCGCGAGAAGGCGTGGGAGTGGAATCGAATGGAGCCAGGGCCTTGCCGAAGACCTCCCCTTTGCCGAAGGTAGCTTCGATTCCGTGCTCTGCCAGTTCGGGCTGATGTTTTTTGATGACAAGGTGCAGGCGATCAGGGAAATGCGACGCATGCTTCGCCCCGGCGGTCGCATTGCTCTCACCGCGTGGGACGATGAAGAAAATTCTCCCGGATATGCCAGGATGATCGAATTGATCGATGAGATGTTCGGATCTGACGCTGCAAATGCTCTCCGCGCTCCGTTCAATCTTGGGCAAACCGAACGATTCCGAAGCCTGTTGGTAGAGAGCGGGCTGTCGGACGCAACAACTGTCACGGTTTCTGGCAGCGCGCGGTTTGCCTCGATCCGGGAGTGGGTCCGGATGGATGTGCGCGGTTGGACCTTGGCCGAGTTTATCGACGACGCTGGCTTCGAGGCGCTCGTCGAAAAGGCCGAGAAGCGGCTGGTCCAGTTCGTTGGCACTGACGGCACTGTCGAGTTTCCAGCGCCTGCGCATATCGCGGTCTGGGAATGCCGCTAGACGGCGCGACAAGGCAAAGAGGAATTTCGTAGCTAAATCAGCAAAGCTGACATTGCGAATCTGTCCCCCAGGGTTCGAAATGCGCAGTGAGCCGACCTGATAGACAAGAAAGCGCCCGGTCTCGCCCGGCGTGGCTACCAATGGCAAGTTCACCGACCAACCGGACCTTAGCCGCAGGCGCGAAACCTCGACCGATGCGCGCGCAGGATTCGCAAGACGGGCGGTTTGCCGACCTTCGCGGCGCCTTGTTCCAATGTCTCCTGCGGGTCGGTTTTGTGTGGCGAGACCAGTTTGACTCAGGTGCATTTGCACCGGGCCAAAGGCCTGCAGGGTGACCCCGGACCGTGATATGATCACCCATGGTTCAGGACGACAAGATCCGAGCGGGGAGAGAGGCCTACTCCGCGATGCGATGGGCCGAGGCCTATTCCCTTTTCTCCGATGACGAGAGTTTTTCACGACTCGCGGCGTTGGATATCGAGAGGCTTGGCGACGCGGCTTATCTTTTGGCGAAGGATAACGAGGCCGTGCAGTACTGGACACGGGCCCACAATGTACATGTGGACAATGATGAGGTCGGGCGCGCTGCACGCGTGGGATTTGTTCTGAGCCTGACATCGCTTCTGAGTGGGGACCTGTCGCGCAGCAATGGCTGGCTTGCACGCATTCAGCGCCTGCTCGAGGAATATCCCGATTGCCGGCCAGAGCGCGAACTCTCGCGGCTTCTCATGGCGATCAGGCAAATGTTCGGGGGTGATCCGGCAGGGGCGCTTCCGAGCTTCGACACTGCGGTGGGCACCGGAACCGAGGAACGTGACGCTGACTTGCTCGCGCTTGCGCTTCTGGGCCGGGGACAGGCCTCGATTGCGCTCGGTCGGGTAGAGGCGGGTGCGGCTAGTCTCGATGAGGCGATGATCTCGGTCACCGGCGGTCAGGTGTCGCCGATCCTCAGCGGGATCATCTATTGCGCGGTCATCCTCACCTGCCAGAGCGTCTTCGATTGCGAACGTGCCCGCGAGTGGACCGCCGCCTTCGACGGCTGGTGCCGCACGCAGCCTGATCTGGTGCCCTACCGCGGGCAATGCCTGATCCACCGGTCCGAGATACTCCAAATGGGTGGAGATTGGCCTGGGGCCATGACAGCCGCCGACCGGGCCTGCGAATGGTTGGCCGGGAGGTCTGAAGCAACTGTGGGTCGGGCCCACTACCAGAGGGGCGAAATGCACCGGCTGCTCGGCCATGATGCCGCTGCCGACCAGTGTTACGACAGCGCCCTGAGGCAGGGCGTGGACCCCCAGCCTGGCCGCGCGCTTCTTTGGCTGGGCAAGGGCCGGGCCGAGCAGGCGGCAGCCGCCATCCGTGCGGCCTGCGGGTCGCAAAACGGTGCGCCCGTTAGATGGGCCGACCCGGAGCGGCTGAAGTTGCTCGGTCCCTCGGTCGAGATCTGCCTGACAGCAGGCGAAATCGACACGGCTGCGTCGGCAGCCGAGGAACTGTCAAGGTGGACGTCGGAATTCGATGTCCCTCTCCTTCAGGCAACGTACGCGCAGGCCAGAGGTACACTGCTTTCCGCTACGGGAGACCGCGAAGAGGCGCTGGCGTGGCTTTCGGACGCGCTCGCGCTCTGGCAACGTCTTTCGATGCCCTATGAAGCCGCCCGCGCCCGAGCACGGCTCGTGCGGGTCTACAGGGATCTTGGGGACGAAAGTTCCGCCGAAGTTCATCGGCTCGCCGCGGAGGCCACCTTCGACGATCTCGGCGCTGTTCGCGACCTGTCCCAGTTGGTCACTCCAGCCAGGGGCATGGCTTCCCCCGTGGCGGGACTGACAGGGCGGCAGATCGCCGTGTTGCGCTTGCTGGCCAGCGGCCAGACCAACCGCGAGATCGCCGCCGAACTCGGCGTCAGCAAACACACGGTCGCCCGCCACATAAGCAATATCTTCGACAAGACCGGCGTGTCTTCGCGCACCGCCGCCGTCGCCTTCGCGCACAGGAAGGGCCTCTTGTCCTGACCGGGACATGGTCAATATTGACCATGCTGCGATCCCGGCCATAGCAAGAACGGGCGAAGAATCCGCCCCCTCCGAGTCCTATCCTAATCCCGTCGCAAAATCGGGAGCACTGGACATGGCACAGACCTACGCATCGACCAATTACGGGGGCGACGCTCCCGGGAACTACCAGAAATTCTTTGTCCCAAGCATCGGAGGGCCGGTGGCTGAGGATCTCATTGCACTTGCCGGCCTGAAGGCGGGCGAACATGTCCTCGACGTCGCCTGCGGTACCGGCGTGGTCACCCGAATGGCTGCCCGGCAGGTCATGCCCGGTGGGAAGGTCACGGGACTGGACCTGAACCCCGGGATGCTGGCCACTGCGCGGGCCAATACCGATCCGGACCTCGGCACCGACTGGGTCGAGGCCGACGCAGCGGCGATCCCGCTCAACGATGGAAACTTCGACGTCGTCCTCTGCCAAATGAGCCTGCAGTTCATCCCCAACAAACTGGCCGCGCTGCGCGAGATGCATCGGGTACTGAAACCCTCGGGTCGCATTTTGCTCAGTGTCCCCGGGCCGAAACCGCCGCTCTTCGCCGCGATGCACGATGGCATCGCCCGCCACCTGTCGCATGAAGGCGCGTTGTTTCTCGATCTCGTCTTCGCAATGCACGACCCGAGAGAGCTGCGCGACCTGTTCGACAACGCGGGATTCCATAACGTGCAGGTGCATTCGGCACCAAAGGCCCTGACGGTCCCGCGACCGGAGGAGTTTCTGTGGCAATATGTTCACAGCACACCGCTGGCCTCGGAGGCGGTGAACGCCACACCATCGGCCCGTCAGGCGCTTGAGGAGACGGTCTGTCCGAAGTGGTCCGACTACGTCGTCGGAGGAAAAACCCGGTTCGAGGTTGGGATCACCACTGTTCAGGCTTGGGCCTGAGTTCAAGGGAGAAAGCACCATGACTATTCAGGCCCAAGAGATCGAGCGCGTAATCGCCGAAATCGACACCCCAGGGCAGGGCCGTGGCAATGCCATAAGTCTGATCAGGCATGCCCGAAAAGTAACATCCCCAGCGGCCGACCGTTACCGTGGTGGCGAAAGCAAAGACGAAAACAAGCCCGGTCGATCCGCGGATGCCACGATTGAGTTTGTAAAGCTCGACCGTCAAAATGGCTCCGGCCAATGCGCCGACGATGCTACGCCCGACTCCCGGCAGACCAGAAAGCAAGAGACTGAGCGTGCCAAAACCGTAGCCACCGAGCGCGGCACCGATCAACACCGCCGCGACATAGCCCGGACCTGCCTTGCCAACGGTCCTGTCCACGACCGGGCGAAGCCGCCAGGCGTAGACCAGAACAGTCAGCAGAGCCGCCGAAAGCGAGGCCGCGAGGTCGAAGACCAAGTGAATGCCGGTTTGTGTGAACAACGCAGGTTTTGCCCTCCCTTCACGGGGCGCGAAAAGCCCGGATCGGTGGCATGCCCCCGGCTTTGATGCTGCAACCGGCCCCCGCGGAACCGATGAGTCGTCAGAAATGACCCAAAGCGAGTTCTGGTCTTGGTTCGTGTTCCAATGTTCGGTCCCGGTGCCTAATCAAGAGCCGAGTTTGCCGCTGGACGCGCCAGAACGTACAATCCGGTCGATCTCTTCTCCATAGAGAATTTCAGAGTCGTCCTTGGGTTCATAGCCAAGCTGTCGGCGCGCCGAGTCCAGCGACCAGAAGGCGCGCGTGTTGTCGGAGATTCCGTAGACCACCAGCCAGGGCACGCCGTCGCGCCCCTCGATTTCGGGGGCTTCGGCGGCCGCGCGAAAGAGCTCGGCACAGTCGCCTGGGCTGAGATAGGTCGCGAGGGCACGCTTGAACCCTGCCACGCCACCCGGTTTCGGCAAGGACAACTCGGGCGATGCGCCACCGTCGAGAAACTTTCCGGCGTCGATCGGATAGGGCGCTCCGATGCGCAGGCTCACCACTTCCAGCCGGCGGCCGAAAGTGCCGCATGCATAAGGAAAGCCGAGCAGTTCGTAGGACGCCTTGGCCCAGCCATAGAAATTGTCCGACAACGGGTAGTCGTCCGGCGTGATCATTTCCCGCCGGCGGGCGTGGATCTGGCTGTGCTCGTACCAGTCGGCGGCATGGTTCGACGACACCATGACGACACGGCGGACACCGGCCTCGTAGGCGTGGCGGTAGACCCGTTGCGCGATGCGGATATTGTCCAGTTCCGTCTCGAAACGGTCGATCTGCGGCGGCTCCGCTCCATAGACATCGCCCTGCTTCGAGGAATGGAGATAGGCACTGTGAATGACCGTTTCGACGCCCTTGAAGAGGGCCGAAAAGGACGCGTCGTCGGCATTCAGCAGATCGCTGGCGGTAAAGGTGGCGCCCGCTGGCGGCGACGGTGGGGAGACGATGTCGGTGAGCCGGAGTTCGTGGCGTTTGGCAATTTCGCTCAGCCCCATCCGTGCGACGTGGCCGGAGGCGCCGGTGACGAGGATCTTCATGACGGGTCCTCCGTGGAGAGTGCGCCGGCGATCCAGTCGAGCCGGTCGAGTGGCATCATGGCGTAATGGTAGAAGGCGAGGCTGCTGGCGCCCGAGGCACGCGCGGCCTGCGCCTTGGCGCGCAGATTTCCCGGGTTCGGGCAATCGATCGCGAGCGGACGCAGTGCCACGCCCATCCTTGTCGCGGCGCCGAGTTTGTCGCGGTAGCGGCGCAACTGGGACATCAGCGCCTCGGCGGATCCGGTATACCCGAGAACTAGGTATTCGTCGGCGGCTTCCGCCACGGCTGCGGGATCGGTGCCGAGAAGGTCGCGGGCGACGTCGATCACGTCGTCCTCGGCCGTCACGCCCGGCAGGACATGCGCCATCGCACCCGCGTGGTCGATGAAGCAGAGAGCGACGCCGGCCGGTTCGAGCACGGATTTCACCTCTGCTACCAACGACGTCACGATCTTGCAGCGCTGCTGGCGAAACGTCTCGAGCTCGTGCAGCCACTCGTCGCTCAGCGTGGAGCGGTCCGGTACCGGCTGGCCTTGCCAGACTGGGTCCAGGGCACCCTGTATCGCGTCCGCCAACGCCTCCATGTCGACGCCGGCAGCCGTGCCCGCGGCGCGGCAATGCGGACAGAAGCAGAGCGACATCAATCCGCGCGCCCAGCCCGGCAGGGCGATCAGGTAGCGCTCGTGGTGCTCGCCATGTTCCAGGGTGCGATAGTGCAATGCCTCGGCCAGCAGCCGTTTCACCGGGTAGCGCGCGATGTCACTGGCAAGTCCGCGGCAATAGGCGCGCACCTCGGGGTTGGCGGGGCAGAGATCCGACAGGTAGGCGTCGCCATAGACGTTCCGTGTTGCGCAATCCGGGCGGGCGGTTGCGAGGCGGGAATTGTGCAGGAAGATGGTCCAGGCGCTGACGCTCATTCCGCGGTTCTCCGCTGACGCGCAGAGGTCCGCCAGCATGTCCTCGCCATCCGCCGCTTCGGCGAGCTTGGGCACGAAGCCGTCCGGATAGAGCGTGCCTCGGGAGCGGAACCAGGCGATGTCACCCTCGTGGCGGTAGACATGGTATCGCGGGTTGTGGGGGAAGACGTCCCGGGCGTCGTGGTAGGTGGCTGAGAACGCCACGTCGGTCGCCCCGGCCCGGGTCCGAAGAGCGTCGAGCACCGCTTCCGTCCCTTCGTGTTTCAGGTCGGTTCCAAACACAAAGACCGAGTTCTGCATCACCGGAATCCTCTTTCCACGGACGTGCCGGTCGTCAATACCAAAGCGACTTGTCCACGAGGTTGGTCAGGGCCTCGCCAGCGGCGAAACGGCGGGCATTCTCGCACAGGACGGCCAGCCTGCGTTCGGGGATATAGGGACCGACGACGGCAACATGTGGCGTGAGAATCGTTTTCGGCTCGCGCCAGAGCGGATGGGTCGATGGCAGCGGTTCCTCTTCGAAGACGTCGAGCGCTGCGCCCCCTAGCCGCCCCTGTTGCAGCGCCTCGGTCAGCGGTCCGAGCTGCACCGTCGCGCCGCGGCCGATATTCACGAGAAGGGCGGAAGGCTTCATCAACGCCAGACGCTCCGCACCGAACATCCCCTCGCTTTCGGGCGTGTGGGGCAGCGTCAGGACGACCACGTCGGCCTGCGGCAGCAGGCGGTCGAGTTGCGCTGGCGGATGTATCTCCGTTATTCCCTCGGGACAGTCGCTGCGGCGCGGATCGATGCCGATCACACGCGCGCCGAAAGCGGCGACCATCCGGCCGATTTCGGTGCCGATGCCGCCGACTCCGATCACCAGGACCGTGCTTTCCGGAAGGTGCAGGATGTCCGCGTCGGCCAGATGGCGGTCCCAGGTGCCGGTCGGTTGCTGGCGCATGTAGACAGGCAGGTTTCGTGCGAGGCCGAGCAGCATGGCGACGGCATGCGTGGCAACATGGTCGTTGTAGACGCCTCGGAAATTCGTGACTTCGACCGGGTGTGCCACCAGTTCGGGGAAGAAGAAGCCGGCCGGTGGCGCTGCCATTGGCGCCTGCAGCCATCGCAGATTGCCGGACTGGGACAGCAGTTCGGGATCGAGGCTCCCGTAGGCGGCGACCGCCTCCGGCAGAAGCCGCAGCGCCGTCTCGCGGTCCGTCGCGACCTCCACGTCCAGGGATGGCGCGGCTTCGGCCACGGCGCTCGCCCAGGTTTCCGTGAGCTGGTCTGACGGCGGAAGCATGACGAAACGGTTCACTTTTGTCCCCTTGGAATGTCTCTGCCCAGCCTGTTTACCCAATTGTTCCCACCGGCAATGTAGGCCGCAAGGTTGCGCTCGAAGAGCACTCCCCATCGGCGTCCGAAGGCCGGGCTGGCGCCAGCGTTATGCGCCGTTACGACGACCTTCGGATCGCGCCACAGTGGCGAGTCCGCGGGCAAGGGTTCGGTGGCAGTGACGTCGAGACCGGCTCCGCGCAATGCGCCGCTCTTGAGTGCCGTGATCAGTGCAGGTTCGTCGATCAGGCTGCCGCGGCCGATGTTCACGATCCAGCCATCGGCCAACGCCGCTAGCTCCGCGGCGCCGATCACCGGCCTCCCATCGGCGCGCGCCGGCTGGGCCAGAACGACGATATCCGCCCAGGCGCATAGAGAAACCAGCGCGTCGGTTCCACGGACATCCGCAACCGGTCCGTCATAGGTCGCCGGGTTGCGCTTGATCCCGGCGACCTCCATGCCCCAACTCTGCGCGCGTCGGGCGATGGCGTCTCCGATCCGACCGAGGCCGACGACGAGCATCCTGCGTCCGACAATTTCGTCGCCGATCAGCGGCTGCCACCGCGCCTGTTCCATGTTGCGCGCGGCCTCGCCGATCCGGCGGGTGAGAGAGAGCAGCAGCGCAAAGGCGTGTTCTGCCACACTGTCGGTATGCACGCCGGCGGCGGTGGTCAGGACGATGCCTTGCGCCTCGAATTCGTCGAGCGGGTATTGCTCGAATCCTGCGCCGGTGCCGGCAATCCAGCGGAGCGACGGCGTCAGGAAAGGCGCGCGCCATGTGTGGGTGACGAGGACCTCCGCGCCTCCCGCGAGCGCCGCTGCGACGCCCGCGTCATCCCTAGGGCAGCGCGTTTCGATGTCCGGACAGGCCGTGAGAAACGCATGCACGCCGGGCGGAAGGTCGTGATGCAGGACGACGATTGGCTTGGTCATGGAAGGAACGGTTCCTGCGGCTATCTGATGGTGTCGGGGCTCTTGCCGGTGCTCGTATGGCTCGGGTCCAGAACGTCCCGTATCGCGTCTCCGAGCACGTTGAAGGCCAGCATCAACAGCACCAGCGCGACGGTTGGCCAGATCACCAGCCAGGGAGCGATGGTAATGAAGTCCCGCCCCTTGGACAGCATGCTGCCCCAGTCGGCCTGTGGTGGGCTGACGCCGAGTCCGAGGAAGCTGAGCGATGCGTAGGCCAGCTGCGCTGTCGACATGCTGAGCGCGGCCAGAACGATCACCGGCGGCAGCGCGTTCGGCAGGACGTGGCGAACCAGGATGACCGGCGTGCTGACCCCGGCTAGCCGCGCCGCATCGAGATATTCGCTGGTCTTGATGCTCAGCGTGCTCGCCCGCGCCATCCGGGCGAACCGCGGGGAATAGACAATGGCGATGGCCAGCGAGGCGTTGAAGAGCCCCGGCCCGAGAACTGCCACCAGGATGATGGCCAGGAGCAGCGTGGGAAAAGCGAAGAGCACGTCCTGGCTGCGGTTCAGCACCGCATCGACAAGTCCGCCGAAAAAGCCCGCTACGACACCGATCACCACCCCGACGGCCATCGCGATCGACACCGAGAGAAAAGCGACCGCCACCGCGATGCGCGAGCCGTCGATCACCCGGCTTAACGTGTCGCGCCCGAGTTCATCCGTTCCGAACCAGTGCGTGGCCGAGGGCGGAGCGAGAAGGCTCATGTAGTCATTGGCGTTGGGATCATAGGGTGAAAGCAGGCGCCCGAAGACGGCGAGGATGACGAAGAACACCATGATCGCGAGGCCAAATGCGCCGCCGCCATGGCCCAGGAGTTTGGCCAGCGGAAGCGGCAGACGGAGGCCAGTGGGCGCGGGGCCTGAAGACGCGGTCATGGTCATCTGCCTCTCTGGCGGGGATCGAGCAGCGGATAGAGCATGTCGACCAGCGCGTTGATGAAGACGAAGGCGGCGGCAAAGACCAGCGTCGTGGCCGTCACCATCGGGTAGTCCCGGGTATTGATCGCCTCGAGCATTCCGCGTCCGAGCCCGGGCAGGCTGAAGATCTGTTCAATCACGATCAGGCCACCGAGCAGGATGCCAAGCTGAAAGCCAATGAAAGTCACGATCGGCGGCAGGGCATTCCGAAGCGCGTGCAGATACTGGATGCGTTTCTCGCGCACGCCGACCGCCCGGGCGGTGACGATGTAGGGGTTGTGCAGCACCTCGAGTACCGAACTGCGCGTCATCTGCATTGTCATCGCGGTGATCGGGAACGCGATGGTCAGGAGCGGCATCGCCATCGAGCGGATGTGCATTACCGGATCGTCGACCCAGCGGGTGTAGGAGACGCGGAAGAGATCAGGCGCCCAGCGGGACCCAACCAGCAGGAGCAGGATTCCGATGACAAAGATCGGGACCGAGAAAGTGAAAAGGAGGGACATACGGATCAGGACGTCGAGCCGCTTGTTGGCATGCACCGCCGCCACCACGCCGGCCGGCAACCCGATGAGCGTAGAGACGACGAGCGTCAGCAGCGCAAGTTCCAGCGAAACCGGGATCTGCTGGAGCAGGTCTGCGGTCACCGTCCGCCCGGTGATGGGAGAGGTTCCGAAATCGCCTTGGAGCACATTCAGAAGCCAATAGAAATATTGCAGGAACAGTGGCTTGTCGAGTCCGAGCTTGCGGCGGACTTCTGCAAACTGCTCTTCTGTCGCTCCTTCCTGACCGACGATCACACTGGTAAGGTCGCCGGGTATCAGGGCCCCGAGCGCAAAGACAAGCGCCGACACGGCCAGCAGAACGAGGATCATGCCCAGAAGGCGCATTCCGATCATTCTCAGCATCAAACGACCTCTTCCGACATTTCCAGCGGACGGGTGGTGTCCCCGGCGTAGTGGCAAGCGACGAGATGACCGGAGCCGGCGTCGCGCAGCGCGGGTTTCTGTTGCAGGCACAGGTCCTTGGCGAGCGGGCAGCGGGTGTGGAACCGGCATCCGCTGGGCGGATTGATCGGGCTGGGAACGTCACCCCGCAGCAGCGTGTCGCCGCGACCGCGTTCATGCACCGGGTCGGGCAGCAGCGTGGCGCTGCGCAGGGCCAGGGAATAGGGGTGTAGGGGGCGTTGGGCGAAAGTGGTGGAGTCGGAGGCTTCGACGACCTCGCCCAGATACATGACGACGACCCGATGGCTGATCGCCTGCACCGCCGCGAGATCGTGGCTGATGAAGATGTAGGATGTTCCGAGATCCTTCTGCAGATCGAGCAGAAGGTTCAGGATCTGCGCCTGCAGCGAGATGTCGAGCGACGCGATGGACTCGTCATGAACCACGATCGCGGGATCCGCGATCAGCGCCCGTGCGATCGAGGCCCGCTGCTGCTGGCCGCCCGAGAGCTGGTGCGGTTTGCGCGAGGCCATCGACGGGTCGAGGCCGACCAGTTCCAGCATCCGTTCCACAGCTTCGGAGGCGTTGGGCACGCCTTTTGCCGTCAGCGGCTCGGCCACGCTGGCGCCGACGGTGCGGCGCGGGTTCATCGAGCCTGCGGGATTCTGGAACACCATCTGAAACTTTCGCCGACGGTCGCGTCCGGCGGCACCCGGCGTCCAGATGTCCTGTCCGTCGATCAGAATGCGCCCCTCCGTCGGCTTGAGAAGCCCAACGATCAGCCGGGCGAGAGTGGACTTGCCACAGCCGGACTCGCCGACGACGCCGAGCGATTCGCCGGCCTCGAGGTGCAACGACACGCCATCCACCGCGCGCAGCAGCTGGCTTTCGCGGCTGCCGCGCTGGCGCACCTGAAACTGGCGCTTCAGGTTCTCGACCTGCAACAGCGGAGCGGTGCGGTCATCCGGCATCGAGCGTTTCCGTCATTCTGTCCGTTTCGGTCAACGGCTCACCGGCCTGCGTCTTCCAGCAGCGTGCCTTGTGACGCGCACCTACCGTCAGGAGATCGGGGCGCGCGCCGCAGCGCGCGTCGGCGAAGACGCAGCGGGGGCGGAAGCGGCAGCCCGCAGGGAGCTGCGCCATGTTCGGCGGTGCACCGGGCAGGGTGGGGGTTTTCTCGCGCGGCCGGTCCGGGTTGGGGATCGAGCGCAGGAGGCCACGGGTATAAGGGTGGCGCGAATTGGCGAAGAGTTCGTCGACCGGCGCTTCCTCGACGATCTCGCCAGCATACATCACCGCCACCCGGTCGCACATATTGGCCACCACGCCCATGTTGTGCGTGATCAGCAGCAGCGCGGTGCCGTGATCGCGGGTGAGCCGCTTCATCAGGTTGAGCACCTGGGCCTGGATGGTGACGTCGAGCGCGGTTGTCGGCTCGTCAGCAATCAGCAATTGCGGGTCATTGATCATGCCCATGGCGATCACCACGCGCTGCCGCATTCCGCCCGACATCTGGTGGGGGAAGGAGGCCGCCTGTCGGTCGGGGTCCGGCATCCCGACATCGGCCAGGGCGCGGTGGATACGGGCATCGACATCGCCGCTGGCGCCGTGGGCGGTGATCGCCTCGCGCATCTGCCAGCCGACCGAAAAGGACGGGTTCAGCGCGGTCATGGGGTTCTGGAACACCATGCCGCATTCGGTGCCGCGGCGACGCCGCAACTCCTCGGGCGATAGCTTGAGGAGCGAGGTCCCGTTCAGTTCGATGGTCCCGTCGACGATCCTGCCGGGTTTGGGAACGAGGCCGAGCACCGACATGGCCGTCACGCTCTTGCCGGAGCCGGATTCCCCGACCAGCCCGAGGGTCTCGCCCGGAGCGACCTCGAAGGACACGCTATCCACCGCGGTCACGGCGCCGTGGTCCGTCTCGAAACGGGTGGTCAGGTTCTCGACCCTGAGGACAGGACGGTCGGTCACGTATCGGTTCCGGTCTTTTCTTGTTTGTTGAGGGTTCCGGGCCCGCCAGCCACTCGCGGACGGGCCCGGACCGTGGTCACTTCAGGGCGACGTCGGCAAGGAAGGTACGCGAGATCGTCGCGTCGGGATCGGCCGAGACCACGTTGCCGGTATAGGCGACCCAGGCGTTGCGCGAGGCAACGGTGATGTCGGGGAAGACGAGGTCATCCTGCATCACAGCGATCTCGGCCAGGGCGGCGGGATAGTCGGCCGCCGGGCCGCTCTTGGCGGCGTCGATCAGGTCGACCATTTCCGGCGGTGTCGGGCCCTGGCGGCCGGGGCGCGGCATCAGATAGAACAGCGGATCCGCCTGGAAGGCGTATTCATTGGTCATGATCTCGTAGTTCGCCGTGTTCTGCTTATCCAGCCAGACGGCGGTCTGGTTGGCCTCGATGGTCACGCGGATGCCCGCTTCGGCCATCTGGCCTTTCAGGATTTCCGCGAAACGGTCGAGATAGCTGGCGTAGCCCGCGAGGTGGTTCAGGGTGATGTCGATCCCATCCGGATAGCCGGCCTTCGCGAGCAACTCCTTCGCCTGCTCGATGTCCTGTTTCTGATATTTCAGGTCGGCGAGGTTGGGCCCCCAGGCATAGGCCGGCGGGATCTGCGCACTGGGACTGGCTTCGCCGAGGAACGCCCCGGCGACGATCTCGTCGCGGTTGAGCGAGAGCGACATCGCGCGCCGGAAATCCGGGTCGCTGAAGGGTTCCAGATTGGTGTTGATGTTCAGCCGCACCGTGTTGGTCGAAGCCACGGCGACGGTGGTCACCTCCGGCACCCGCTGAAGCTGAAGCATGCTTTCGGCGGAAGGGAACATGAGGTCGATCTGGCCCGAGAGCATCGCGGCGATCTGGGCCGACTGCTCCGGCATGTAGCGAATTTTCAGCGCCTCGACTTTCGCCGCGCCCTCGGGATCCCAGTAGTTCTCGTTTCGCTCCAGCACCAGTTCGCTGTTGGGAGCATAGGAGACGAGCGCAAAGGGGCCGGTGCCGAGCATTTCCTGCTTCGGGTCGTGGCTGGCCACCCAGTCGGCCTTCATGATGGCCGATCCCACCACGAAGGGGCTGCCAAGGTTCAGCATGAAGCCCGCATCCGGACCGCTGAGAGTGAACCGGACGGTGCTGTCATCGACCTTCTCGACCGACGCCAGAGACTTGAACCGGTCCTGCGCATAAGGCAGGCCGTCGGCCTTGAGCCGCTCGAAGGAGAAGACCACGTCCTCGGGCGTGACGGGGCTGCCGTCGGAGAACGAGACGCCTTCCCGAAGGGTGAAGTCATAGACGGTGCCGCTCTCGTCGATCGTCCAGCTGCTGGCGAGGACCGGCGTCAGGCTGCCGTCCAGTTCCGCGCGTACCAGCCCTTCATAGACCAGTTGCCACACATACCAGGTGCGGATCTGGGAGGACTGGATCGGGTCGAAAGTCTGCGGAACGACGTCTTCGGCCACGATCAGCGTCGCGGCGCGGTCCTGTGCCGACACCTGGGTGCCGGCTGCGATGGCCAGAGCGCTGGCCGTTGCCAGGCTGGCCAACATCCGAAATGAAAGTGCCATGTGTTTTCCTCTCCCGTTGTTGCGGCGGCGCTTTGAACGAACCGGTCACCGCAGACTCCGTCATGCAGTTTCAGGTTTGTTTCGTATTGGCGGCTCGCATCGGGCCGGCGCCTGCCGTAGTGTTGTTGGCTCAATGGCAAGCAGGCCAATGCCGTTTTCGAATTTGTCTATTCTCGGAGGGCATCGGCAAATCGGGTTTCGGGTATGCCGCCCCCCGGTCGGCGGGTCATGACAAATTGACATCGCTTGATCCGGATACGGCATTTGCGGCGGGCCGGAGAATGGGCTTCGTTGAGCCAAAGCGGCACGCAGCCGGCCGGTGGAAGGCTGGCAAGTCCGGAGTCGCGGATCGGACCCAGGACAACAGGATGAACCAGCATGTATGATCTGCTCCTCAAAGGCGGCCGGGTGGTTGATCCGTCGCAGGACATGGACGGGACGTTCGACGTCGCCTTTGCCGGCGGCAAGGTCGCGGCAGTCGAGGCCGGGATCGACGCCGCCCGGGCGACGGATGTGCGTGACGTCACGGGAAAGATCGTGAGCCCCGGCCTTATCGACCTGCACACCCATGTCTACTGGGGCGGAACTTCTCTGGGGGTTGACGCGGAGACGGTTGCGCGCCGCAGCGGCACCACCACATTCGTCGATGCGGGAAGCGCCGGACCCGGAAACCTCGCCGGCTTCCGGAAGCACGTGATCGAGCCCTCCGCGCCCCGCATCCTGGCCTATCTCAACATTTCCTTCGCCGGGATCTTCGGGTTTTCCAAAACCGTGATGGTCGGCGAATGTGAAAACCTGCGGCTGCTCGACGCGCGCGAATGCCTGCGCGTTGCGCGCGAGAACCTCGATATCCTCGTGGGAATGAAGGCCCGCGTCGGCGCCCGGGCCGGGGGAAACTCCGGCATGGCGCCCCTGTCGCTTGCCATCGAGGTCGCCGACGCGCTCGGCCTGCCGGTGATGGCCCATATCGACAACCCGCCGCCGACCCGCGAAGAGGTCCTGGCGGCGTTGCGCCCCGGCGACATCCTCACCCATTGCTTCCGACCGTTCCCCAACGCACCGATCCACGGTGACCGCACGATCCGGCAGGAGATCCTGGACGCGCGCGAACGCGGCATCATCTTCGACATCGGCCATGGTTATGGCGGGTTCAGCTTCGAATCCGGGGTGGTGATGCTGGAAGAGGGGATCAAGCCCGACGTGCTCAGCAGCGACATCCACGTGCTCTGCGTCGATGGACCCGCCTACGATGTGCTGGCAGTGATGTCCAAGTTCATGGCGCTCGGGATGAGCCTGACCGAGGTGATTGCGGCGACCACGGTCAATCCGGCAAAAGCGGTGCGGCGCGACGATATCGGGACGCTCAAGGTCGGGTCGGCCGGCGACGCGACCATCATCGAGGAGGTCGGCGGCCGCTTCACCCATACCGATGCCGTCGGCGAGACCGTCACCACGGACAGGCAGCTGGAACATCGCGGGATCGTCATCGGCGGCGCCTGGTGGCAGGACGCCGTTTCAGCCTGAACGCCACAAGCTGACCCAATCCAATCCGGTCCATGCATTTCTTTGGAGCCTTCTTATGACGCAATGCCCCGCTGCCCGCATCGGTGACACGCTGGACGACATCGACACGCCGGCGCTGGTTGTCGATCTCGACGCGCTCGAATCCAATATCGAGCACATGGCCGCCTTTACGGCCGCGAACGGCATCCGTCTGCGGCCACATGCCAAGACTCACAAGTGTTCGGCGGTTGCTCGGCTCCAGATCGCGGCCGGCGCAGTGGGAATCTGCTGCCAGAAGGTAAGCGAGGCCGAGGCCATGGCAAATGCCGGGATTACTGACATTCTGGTCAGCAACGAGGTGGTCGGTTCGCGGAAGCTGGAGAGGCTGGCGGCCCTGTCAAAGCGCGTCACCGTCGCGGTTTGCGCCGACAATGCAGAGAACGTCGATGCGATCGACGCGGCGGCCGCCGAATACGACACGACGCTGACCGTTCTGGTCGAGGTCGATGTCGGCGGCGGGCGCTGCGGCGTACGGCCCGGCGAGGAAGCCCGCGACCTCGCCCTGCACATTGCCGCCGCACCGAACCTGCGCTTCGGCGGGATCCAAGCCTATCACGGGCCGGCCCAGCATGTTCGAGACCATGCCGAGCGCGGGCAGAAGATCGCCGCCGCGACCGAAGCGTTGCGCGCCTCGCTGGACCTGCTGACGGCCGAGGGACTGGAATGCGACATCATCGGCGGGGCGGGCACGGGAAGCTACGTCTTCGAAACTTCGAGCGGGTTGTGGAACGAGCTTCAGGTCGGGTCCTATGTCTTCATGGACCATGACTACGCGCTCAATTTCGGGGAGACCGGCGGCCCGGTCGACACCTTTCGCCACAGCCTGACGATCCGCACAACGGTGATGAGCGCGCCCACGCCGACCATGGTCGCGACGGATGCGGGACTGAAGGCCTACACAACCGATTGTGGGCTTCCGGCCCTGGTAAATTTGCCGGAAGGCAAGGTCTTCAAGGCCGCGGACGAGCACACGATGATCTCGTTCGAAACGCCCGAGGCCCGGCCGGCCATGGGCGCGGTGCTCTCGCTGATACCGGGGCATTGCGATCCGACCGTCAACCTTCACGACTGGATCGTCGGCGTGCGGAACGGGCGGGTGGAGTGCTTATGGCCGGTGGATGCGCGCGGCGCGGTGTTCTGAGCCGAAACGGCGTTGCCGGCGGAAACTCCTGCGGGTGCGGTGGAGCGCTCTCTGCCGACGAGAGATGCGCGAGTTGCGGACCGCTCTGGTTCGGAAGTTAATGGATTTGGGGAGGGAACCAGCATGATCTTTGACGAAATCGACACGCCTGGCGTCCTGGTCGACCTGGACAAGGCGGAAGCCAATATCCGGGCGTTTCAATCCTATGCCGACAGTCACGGGCTGAAAGTCCGCCCGCATATCAAGACCCACAAGCTGCCGATGATCGCGGCCTATCAGGTGGCCGAGGGAGCGGTGGGGATCACCTGCCAGAAGGTCTCAGAGGCAGAGGCGATGATTGCGGGTGGCGGCGTGTCTGACGTGATGCTCACCTACAACATCATCGGTGAGCGGAAACTCCGCCGGCTTCGAACTCTTTCGGAGACTGTCCGGCTCTCGGTGGTTGCCGACAATGCAGACGTGGCGCGCGGCCTGAGCGCGGCTTTCGAAGACGCCGCTCGACCGCTCGACGTTCTCGTGGAGTGCAATACCGGGGCGGATCGCTGCGGCGTCGGCACGCCGGAGGCCGCGACGGAACTGGCGAGGGAGATCGAGACCCTTCCGGGCATCCGCTTTGCCGGCCTCATGACTTACCCGCCCTCCGGCAAGCCGCAGGCGGTCGCGGCATGGCTCGGTCGCGCGAAGGAGTTGATCGAAGCGGCGGGCATCGCCGTTCCGGTCATCTCGTCCGGTGGTTCGCCCGACATGTGGAACGCACACGAGATGCCTCTGGCGACCGAATACCGGATCGGGACCTATGCCTATAACGACGGCTTCCTGGTCGGGCAGGGAACCTGCACCTGGGACGACTGCGCCCTGACGGTGCTCGCCACCGTTGTCTCCGTTCCCGCCGGGAACCGCGCCGTGATCGACGCCGGCTCCAAGGTCCTGACTTCCGACCTGCTTGGTCTCACCGGGCACGGCCATGTGCTCGGGCGCCCCGACCTCATGATCGACCGGCTCAGCGAGGAACATGGCCGGATCGTTTCGGAGGGGCCGATCGGATTGTCGGTCGGCGAGCGGGTGCGGATCGTGCCAAACCACGCCTGCGTGGTCTCGAACATGCTCGACCAGGTCGAACTCGTCCGCGGCGAGGAATATCTGGGGCCCACGCCAGTGGTCGCTCGCGGAAAGGTCTGGTGAGACGTCGCGCGCCCGGCGCGCCGCCGCCGCTCAGTCGCCGGTCGCTCCCGGCTTCGCGAACCACTTTCCGCCGATGACACAGCCCTCTGCGAAGATCCTCTGATCGCTCGTCGTCACTTCGCCCAGAACGTCTTCGAGATCGAAACTCCCGCTTCGCAGCGACAGCACGGAGGCGTCGCCTTCGGACCCGGGCCGCAGCGACCCGAGTTGCGGCCGGCGAAGGGCTTGGGCCGGCGCCTCGGTCGCGGCGCGGACGATTTCGGGGAGATCCATTCCGAGCGGCAGGAATTTCGACATGGTCGTCACTAGGTCATAGGCGGGACCGTCGATGCAGAGGGCGTGGACGTCCGACGAGATGACGTCGGGCGGGAACCCTGCCGCCATCATCCCGCGTGCGGTCTTCCAGCCGAAGGAGCCCATCCCATGGCCGATATCGAAGATCACGCCGCGCTCGCGCGCAGCGATGACCGCCGACTTGACCATCCCGTCGCGTGAGAGCGGCGCGTTGGGGAAGGGCCGGAAACAGTGAGTCAGGATGTCCCCCGGTCGGAGCATGTCCACCACCGCCTCATAGCTCGGCGGCGGCTCGTCGATGTGGCACATGAGCGGCAGGCCGGTCTCGTCGGCAACCTGCAGCGCGATGATCAGCGGGTCGATGCCCGAGGGACCGGAGGCATGGTGGCCGACGCGGACCTTGATGCCGATGATGTTCTCGGGGTCCGAGGCCGCGACCTCGACAGCCTCTCGTGCCGCCATAAGCCGCATGTCGTGGCTTTCACCGACCATGACACTGCGCGAGAAGCCGAAGATGCCCGCGAAGGACACATGCAGATAGGCGAGGATGCGCGATCCGGCCTGCTCAATGACATGCCTCCGGAAGCCCGGGTAGTTGCCCGGCCCGGCACTGCCGGTGTCGACCGCCGTGGTGACGGCCGACGTCCGGGCGAATGCCTCGGCGTCGATCCCGAGCGAGGTGCCGCCCCAGTAGACATGGGTGTGCAGGTCGATCAGGCCCGGCGTGACGATCCGCCCGCTGAGATCGGAGATCTCTCGTGCGTCGTTCCCCAGCCCCTCGCCGACCGCGGCGACCTTGCCGTCCTGGAAGGCGACGTCCTGGACCCCGTCGATACCCTGCGACGGGTCGATCACGCGAGCGTTGCGGAGAAGGAGGTCGAACGTCATTGGCGGAGTCCTTGCAAGGGTTTCTCAGGTGCGGTTCGGTCGGTCGCGCGAGGCCGCTCAGGCAGGCTTGTAGGCGACGGCCTCGATCTCGACCGCAATGTCGATCATCAGCCGCGATTCCGCGGTAGACCGCGCCGGCGGCTCGGACGGGAAAGACTCGGCATAAGCCTCGTTGAACGCGGCAAAGTCATCGCGGTCGCGCAGCCAGACCGTCGTCTTGACCACATCGGCAAGCGTGCAACCGGCGAGCGCAAGACAGGCTTCGATATTCTTCAGGACCTGCCGCGTTTCGGCCTGAACGCCGCCCGGGACGACTTTGCCGTCCGCACCGACAGGCACCTGTCCCGAAACGAAAACGAAATCGCCGCAGCGAACCGCCGGCGAAAGCGGCACATGCGAGCTGCCGAAACATTCCTTGGTCATGGGTATCTCCTTGTTGAGTCAGATTGGTTGAGGCGGTTGCTCGGGCGCGCGGTGAAGAATCGGCCCGATGCCGCCGTCATACGAATGGACAATCCCGCGTCGTTCTGGCGCGCCGGACGCCGGGGAGCAATCGCTATCGGCATCTCGTCAGGCATGGTGGCAAGCGACCTTGCGTCCGTCGCCGGCATCGGTGAGTTCCGGCCGGGTGCTTCGGCAGAGATCGCTCGCCATCGGACAGCGGTCGTGGAAGGCGCAGCCCGTGACATCGGAGAACCGGCTCGGCGGCTCGCCCTTTTCGATCCCGCCGGCAATCCGCTTGACCGGATCGATGCGGGGAACCGAGGCGATGAGGAGCTGAGTGTAGGGATGTCGCGGCGCGGCGAAGAGCTCGGGGCCATCGGCCAGTTCGACGAGGTTGCCCATATACATCACGGCGACCCGGTCGCTGATCTGGGCCACCACGCCGAGGTCGTGAGAGATGAACATGAGCGTCAGGCCCATCTCCTCCTTCAGATCGGCCAGCAGGTTGAGCACCTGCGCCTGGATCGAGACGTCGAGGGCCGATACCGGCTCGTCCGCAATGATGAGTTCCGGCGTCGGCAACAGCGCGCGGGCGATGCCGACCCGCTGCCGCTGGCCTCCGCTGAGTTGGTGCGGGAAGCGGGCGGCAAAACTCGGATCGAGTCCGACCTGGGTCAGCGTTTTCGCGATGCGATCGTCCCGGTCCTGGCGGTTTTTGAAGACGCCGTGGATGTCACCGGTCTCGGCGACGGAATCGCCGATGGACCGCCGCGGGTTGAGCGATGCGTAGGGATCCTGGAAAACCATGCGGACCTTGAGACGCAGCTCCCGCATCCGCCTGGAATCGGTCGTGAAGATATCCTTGCCGTCGAGTTCCGCGCTTCCGCCGTCGGCCTGGGTCAGCCGGATGATCGTCCGCCCGATCGTCGTCTTGCCACATCCGGTTTCGCCGACGATGCCAAGGGTCTCGCCACGGCGGATGTCGAGAGACACGTCGTTGACCGCACGCACAGCATAGGTCTTTCCCTTGCGTCGCGCCGTGAAGGTCTTCTGCAGCCGTTTCAGTGAGAGAATGGTGTCCTGCTGAGTCATTATGCCCCCCGCGAGATTGGGAAGTGGCACTCCGCGAAATGTCGTGCGCCCTCTGTCACGCGCGTCGGCGCGTCGTCCGAGCAGATCGCCTGCGCATGGCTGCATCGCGGGGCGAACCGGCAGCCGTGGGTGATCTCGCCCGGCTTCGGCGCCTGGCCGGGGATGGTCTGGAAACGCCGGTGACCGGCGGACGGGTCCGGCACGCAGCCCATTAGCCCGGCCGTGTAGGGATGAAGCGGGGTGTTAAAGAGGCGTTCGACGGGGCCGGTCTCGACGATCTTTCCGCCATACATCACCGCGACGCTGTCGGCGAGTTCGGAGACCACACCGAGATCGTGGGTGATGAAGAGGACGCCCATGTCGAACGTATCGCAGAGCTCGCGGATCAGGCTGAGCACCTGAAGCTGCACGGTCACGTCCAGCGCCGTCGTCGGCTCGTCCGCGATCAGCGCCTGCGGGCGGCAGGCAAGGGCGATCGCGATCATCACCCGCTGCCGCATGCCACCCGACAACTCGTGCGGATAGGCGTTGAGTTGCAGCCGCGCGTCAGGGATGCGGACCATGTCGAGCAGTTCCTGCGCGCGGTTGCGCGCAGTGACGCCGGTGGAGCCGTCATGCACCCGCACCGCCTCGACGATCTGTTCGCCGATCGGCAGGACCGGGTTGAGCGACGTCATCGGCTCCTGGAAGATCATCGCCACGCCGCCATGGCCACGCTCGACCCGGAGATAAGGTGGCTCCTCGGTGATGTCGGCGCCGTCGAGTTCGATCGAGCCGCCGCGCACCCAGAGCTGCGGGTGCGGCAGCAGCCCCATCACGGCAAGCGAGGTTATGCTCTTGCCACTGCCGGATTCCCCGACAAGGCCCAGCACCTTGCCGCGTTCGATCTCGAAGGAGACATCGGAGACGATGTCGATCTGGGCGGAGCCCTTGCCACCCGACACCACCAGATTGCGCACGCTCAGCATCTCTATCGTCCCTTGTTGCCGAGCATCTCGCGGAAGCGCGGGTCCATCCGGTCGCGCAGGGCGTCGCCGACGAGGTTGAGGGAAAAGGCGGTCAGCACGATCATCAGGCCGGGATAGAACAGCAGCCATGGTGCGCGCGTGATGTAGATACGCGATTCCGCGAGCATGTTGCCCCAGCTCGGGATCTCCGGCGGTGCGCCGAGCCCGAGGAAATCCAGCGAGGCGGCGCCGAGCTGGGCGAAGGCGAAGACGAAGCTCGCCTGCACCAGCAAGGGCGAGATCATGTTGGGCAGCATGTGCTTGCGGATCACCCAGAGGGTGCTGGCGCCCATAGAACTCGCTGCCTCGACATAGGTCTCCTCCCGGAGCCGCAGCGACACCCCGTAAGTGATACGGGCGGTGGTGGTCAGGTAGACCATGCCGATCGCCAGGATCGCGTTGACCACGCTCTGGCCGAGGATGACGATCAGCCCGAGCGCCATCAGCAGCGAGGGGAAGGCCATCATCACGTCGACCATTCGCATGAGCACCCGCCCGAGGCGCGGGAAGAGCGCCGAGAGGATGCCGATGGGCACGCCGGTCGCGAGCGCGAAGCTGACCACGCCGACGCCGATCAGCAGCGCGAGGCGGGAGCCATAGATCACCCGGCTGAAAGTGTCGCGCCCGAAATGGTCGGTGCCGAACCAGTGCTCCCAACTCGGCGGGCTGAGCCGGTTGACCGGTTCGATCTGTTCCGGCGGATAGGGCACGAGGGCGTTCGCACCGAGCGCCGCGACGATGATGACGACGAGGTAGACGAGGCCGATCAGGGCGACAGGCCGCGACGCGAAAAAATCGAAGAAGGGGCGGAGCGAGCGGGTCATTCGAGCTCCACCCTCGGGTCGAGGAACCTGTAGGAGATGTCCACCAGCAGGTTGATGACGAGATAGAGGCAGACGATGACGAGGATTACGCCCTGGATCACCGGGTAGTCGCGGCGCAGGATGGACTGCACCACCATCCGGCCGATCCCCGGGAGGGCGAAGACCGTTTCCGTTACGACCGCTTCGGAGATCAGCGCGGCGAAGGTGAAGCCGAAGGCCGAGACCACCGCGAGCAGGGCGTTGCGGAGGATGTGGCGGGTCACGACGCGCCGCGGGCGGATGCCCTTGGAGCGCGCGGTGCGCACGTAGTCTTCCTTGGCGACGTCGAGCATGCTGGCGCGGGTCAGCCGTAGGATCAGCGCCGCGTTCGGCGCGGCGAGCGTCAGGCTCGGCAGCAGCAGGTAACGCAGGTTGGAGATCCCGCCTTCCTCGAAGACCGAGGGATAGCCGGAACTCGGCAGCCAGCCGAGGGTCGCGGCGAAGATCAGGATGAGATAGAGGCCAACCCAGAAGGTCGGGATCGAGGCGAGCAGCATCGCGACGCCCGACAGCCCCTGGTCGATCCAGGTGCCGTGGCGCGTGGCGGCAAGAACGCCCACAGGAACGCCAAGGAGGACGATCCAGACCATGGTCACGGTAGCGAGCAGCAGGCTCGTCTCGGCGCCGTCGAGGATGATCCGTGTGACCGGCTCCTGGAAGAAGATCGAGGTGCCGAGGTCGCCCTGAAGGACGTTGCCCACCCAGTAGAAATACTGGACCGGCAGGGACCGGTCGAGCCCGAGACGGGTTCGCAGGGCCTCGACCTGTTCCGGTGTCGCCTCGTCCCCGAGCATTACGTAGATTGGATCGCCGGGAATGAGGTGAATGAAGATGAAGATGACGACCGACGCGGCGGCAAGCGTGGCCAGCGCCGCGCCGGTGCGTCTCAGGATGTAGATCAGCATCGGTGCCGGGATCTGCTCATGGGAGTCACTTCGAGACGCCCCAGAAATGCGGCCAGATCAGCGTCGTCTCGCCCATGCCTTCGAGCTTCGGCGAAGCGATGTCGTAGGAATAGACGTCTCCGACCTTCATCGTCGGAACCTGCTCGTAGATCAGTGCCTGCAAACCGGCCCATGCCTCGCGCCGCACATCGAGATCCGAGGTACCGGTGAATTTCTTGTCGAGAACCGCCTTTTCCTCGGTCGCCCACCATCCGGGATAGTTGTTGTTGAGCGCGGTCAGAAGCACCGGGTCGGGGATGTTGCCGTGATGGGTGACGAACATGTCCCACTGGTCCGGCTGCGCCCGCTTCTTGAGCAGCGTCGCCCAGTCGACCACCACCATCTCGATGTTGATGCCGGCATCGGCGAGCTGGCGGGTGAAGACGGTCGCCTGGTCGAAATGGGTCTTGTAGTTGGTCGAGACCAGGAGCTTGATCGGCGTGCCGTCATAGCCCGCGGCCTCCGCCATCTCCTTGGCCTTGGCCGGGTCGCCCTGCGAATAGGCTTCGGTTCCGGCATCGGTGTACCAGATGTTGCCCTCCGGGAAGAACGAGCCGTTGGCGCTCCAGAGTGCTTCCTCGCCGACCGAGACGCGCAGCGCCTCCTCCATGTTGAGCGCGGCCAGGACCGCCCGCCGCAGCGGGAAATTGTCGGCAAGCGGACCGTTCTTCGAGTTCATGAACACCAGACCGAAAATCGGCGCGCCGCTGAGGTGGATCTTCAGCGCGGGATCGTCTTTCAGGATGCCGTAGAGGTCGCCGGAGATGAACTCGGCATAATCGTAGTCGCCGGCCTGAACGCCGCTCACGCGTGTGCCGACATCCGGCACCGGGATGAAGCGGATCGCGTCGAGCTCGGCCACGCGGGCGCCGGAATATCCGTTGGCCGGCGTGTCGAGGCCGGTGTAGTCGTCGAACTTCACCAACTCGACATGGCGGTTGTTGCGCCACTCGTTGAACTTGAACGGCCCCGTGCCGATGTAGTTCTCCGGCGCGATGGGCTCGCCGCCGGCGGCGGTCACGATGTCGGCGGGGTAGATGACCGGCCCGCCATTCGGGAAGGCCAGCATGGATTTCCACGCGCCGTTGGGCTGGTTGAGCTTTATGGTGACCTCGTAGGGACCGGTTGCCTCGATCGAGGCCACGTCATCGACGAGAAGCTTGCCGCGGGCGCCGTACTCGCCCCAACGCTTGAGAGAAGCGACCACGTCGTCGGCGGTCATTTCCTGGCCGTTGTGGAACTTCACGCCTTCGCGCAGCCCGATGGTGATCGTCAACCCGTCATCGGAGATCGTCTCGCCAGTGGCGAGAAACGGCTGCGGCTCGAAAGTCGAGTCGAAGGCGTAGAGCATCTCGAACATGTGCTGGCCGATGGTCGTGGCCAGCGTCGCCGTGCCCATCTGGAGATCGAGGCTCGGGGGCTCGCCAATGGTCGCATACCGAAGGGTCTCAGCGGATGCGGCGTTTACCGTCATCGTCGCGGTCAGCGCCAGCACGCTGCCGCGTATCAGGTTACCCAATTTCCGTCGCATTTGTCGTCACCTCTCTCCTGTTGGGTCTTGTCTTTTTCGTAGGTCGTCTTTCGTGCCTTGCCGTGTTTCCGCGGCTCACCAGCAGGTGTAGCCGCCGTCGATGACCAGCGCGGCGCCGGTCATGTATTTTGCGCTGTCGCTCGCGAGATAGACCGCCAGCGGTCCGATATCCTCGGGGTCTCCCAGCGTTCCCGCGGGGATGTTCTCCAGAAGGCCCTCGATCACCTCCGGGTGGCTTTTCGACCAGGCGCGGTTGGGCTCGGTCAGGAAAATGCCGGGGCAAATGGCGTTGACGGTGATCCTGTGCGCCGCCCAGTCCACCGCAAGGCTGCGCGTGAGTTGCAGCACGCCCGCCTTGGCGGTTTCATAGTGGCGCCCGGCAATCCCGCGCCCCGGGACCATCGCGTTGATCGAGGCGATGTTGATGATGCGCCCGCCGGCGCCGCGTTCGATCATCGCCCCGCCGATCACCTTAGCGCAGAGGAAGGTGCTGGTGAGGTTGAGATCGATCAGCGAGAGCCACTGGTCAAGCTCCATCTGCTCGGTCGGGACATTGACCCTTCGGCCGCCGACATTGCTGATCAGGATGTCGAACGGCCCGCAGGTCTCCAACGCCCGGTGGCAAGCCGCCTCGCAGGCCTCCGGATCGCCGATATCGGCCTCGATGGTCCAGGCCTCGCGCCCCAAGGCGCGGATGTCCTCCGCGGTTGCCTCTAGGCTCTCGGAGGGGCGGGCCACGAGGGCGACGTCGGCGCCGGCATCGGCAATCGCGAGGGCCATCTCACGCCCGAGCCCGCGACTCCCGCCGGTGATGAAAAGGCGTTTGCCATCCAGCCGAAAGCAGTCGGGAAATCTCATGGTGTGGGTTCTCGTAGTGGGGTGTGTCTGTAAGGCAGCGGACGACCCCCACGGTGCCGCCCTGCCGTATCGAAAGCCTAGGCGAAGGCTTCGATCGCCGTGAAATGCCTATGTCCGATTGTGTGATGCAAAACTTGCATGGTTTGCCGGCTCAGACATCGGCAGGTGGCAAGGGCTCCCGCCCGAGGGAGAAATCCGCAGCCCGTTCGCCGATCATCAACGCGGGAACGTTGGTGTTCGCGGCAGGCATCTCGGGAATGATCGAGGTATCGGCGACGCGCAGCCCGGTGAGGCCGTGAACCTGAAGGCGATGGTCCACCACGCTGGCGTGATCGTCGGCCGGCCCCATGCGACAGGTTCCCATTACGTGATAGGTCGTGTTGCCGTTCTGCCGGGCATGGTCGAGCAGGTCGCCATCGCTGGCCGCCGCCGCTCCGGGCCAGTCCTCCTTGGCAACGTATTGCGCGAACGGCGCGCTCGCGGCGATGGACCGCGCAAGGCGCATGGCCGCGACGATCGCGCGCTGGTCGGCCTCCGCGACGAGGTAGTTCGGCTGGACCTCGGGGCTGGCGAACGGGTCGGACGACAGCGCCCGCACATGCCCCCGGCTCTCGGGGCGTTGCTGCCAGCAGGCCATCGTCGCCCCCGGAAAGCGGTCGAGCCCCGACCAGACGCCGCCGGGATAGCTGGCCGGCGTGAACGAGACCTGGATGTCGCCGCGCGGCAGGGCAGGATCGGATTTCGCGAAGCAATAGAGGAGGGTGGGCGTCAGGGTCAGCGCCCCTTTCCGTCTGAAGACATAGTCAGCAACCTCCCGCAGGAGTGGCAGGCCGCGGACGCGTTCGTTGACTGTCCGCGCGCCTTTGATCCGGAGAACGATCCGGGCTGCAAAGTGGTCCTGGAGGTTGCCGCCAACACCCGGCAGCGGATGTTTCACGTCGATGCCCGCCTGTTTAAGGCCGTCGGGTGCGCCAATGCCGGAGAGCTGCAGGATGTGCGGCGACCCGATGGCTCCGGCCGAGAGGATCACCTCGCGCCGTGCATGGACGGTGTGTTCCCGCCCGTCCCGGAGATAGGTCACACCGGTCACCCGTTTGCCATCGAGGTGGAGTCTCGTGACACGGGCATTGAGGCGCAGGTCCACCGCGCCGCGCCGAACGGCGGGCAGCACGAACGCCCGCGCCGGGCTTACCCTGCGGCCGTTGCGAATCGAGCGCTGGACATAGGCGATGCCCTCCTGAACGGCGCCGTTGTAGTCCTGCGCGCGGGAGATCCCGTTCCCGGCGGCTGCGTCCATGAAGGCTTCGCAGAGCGGGTCCGGGGCGTCGATATCGGTGATCGTGAAGGGGCCGCTCCGGCCGCGATAGGTGTCCTCACCCGACCCGATGCGAGACTCGCTTCGCTTGAAGTAGGGAAGCACCTCGGCATAGCTCCACCCGGGGTTGCCGAGGGCAGCCCATCCATCGAAATCGGTCCGGTGACCACGAGTGCAGATATGCCCGTTGATCGCGCCGGAGCCGCCGAAGACCTTGCCGCGGCTTTGCAGGATCGACCGCCCGGCAATGCCCGGTCCGGGGGCGGTCCGAAACATCCAGTCCAGCCGCGGATTGCCGAGCGCGTAGACGACCGCCGCCGGCACGTGGATCGCCGGGTGCCAGTCGCGCCCGCCGGCCTCGATCACACAGACCGTGCCGTTTCCCGCCTCGGCAAGCCGTCCGGCGACCACCGATCCGGCGCTGCCTGCACCGACCACGACATAGTCGAAGCTGTCCCCTGTCATCAGAGCCGGATGCCGACATTCTTGGTCTGAACGTATCCCAGCAGCGCTTCCTGGCCCTTCTCCCGGCCGTAGCCGGAGCGCTTCATTCCGCCGAAGGGTGTCTCAACGCCGCCTGCCCACCACTGGTTCACATAGACCTGCCCGGCAACGAGCCGGTCGGCAACCCGGTGGGCGAGGCCGAGATCGCGCGTGTAGAGCCCCGCAGCAAGGCCGTAATCCGTGCCATTCGCGATCTCGATCGCCTCTTCCGTGTCGTCGAAGGGAATCACCACGACGACCGGGCCGAAGAACTCCTCCTGGGCAATGCGCATGTCGGGCCGGACATCGGTGAAGACGGTCGGAGACATGAAGAATCCCTCGAGGCCCGCGACGCGGTCGCCGCCGGTGGCCAGCGTGGCGCCTTCTTCCACTCCAGTCCGGCAGAGCGCGACGATCCGCTCGAGCTGGTGTGCGGAGATCACCGGGCCCATTTCATGATCCTCGATCCCAGGACCGACGCCGAGGCTTTCGGCTCGGGCGACGAGGCGGGCCACCACCTCGTCATAGACCGACCGGTGCACAATCAGGCGCGAGCCGGCCGAGCAGATCTGGCCGGCATGCTTGAATATCCCGGCGGCGGCGCTTTCGGCGACCTGGTCGAGATCGGCATCGGGAAAGACGATGCCACCGGACTTTCCGCCGAGTTCCATGATGCAGGGGATCACCCGCTCGGCGGCGGCGCGCAGAACGCTCTTGCCGGTCTCGACCGAGCCGGTGAAGACGATGTGATCGATGTCGGGATGCGCAACCAACGCCGCGCCGGCCTCGGCCCCGATGCCACAGACGATGTTCACGGCGCCTGCGGGCACCCCCGCCCGCTCGCAGGCTTCGGCGAAGAGGTAAAGGCTGAGCGGCGAGTCCTCTGGCGACTTGAGCACCACGGTATTGCCGGTGACCAGTGCGCAGGCGATGGAGCGCGCGCCGACCGGAAGCGGGCCGTTCCAGGGAACGATCTGCGCCGAGACACCGAAGGGCGCGTGGATGGTATAGTCGAGCATCCCGCTGCCTAGCGGGATCTGGCGTCCCTCGAGCTTGTCCGCCATGCCGCCGTAGTAGCGCAGATATCTCTGGGTCAGCGGGATCTCGGCCCTGCCCTTCTCTAGTGTCTTGCCGTTGTCGTGGCATTCCACGAGAGCGATCTCGTCCGCCGCCTCTTCGAGTTCATCGGCGATTCGGAACATCAAGGCACCGCGCTCGTGCGGCGGCATATCCAGCAGGACGCGGGAATTGAAACAGGTGCGGGCAGCGGCCACCGCCGCATCGATGTCCTCGCCCGTGCCGCGCGCGACTTCGCAGATCTGTTCTCCCGTGGCCGGGTCGATGACCGGCAGGCGGCCGCCGTCGGACGCATCGACCCAGGAGCCGCCAATAAAGTTCTTCCAGTATGGCCGGATCGCTGCACTCATTCTTCCCTCCGAATGACATTTCGTCCTGTCCCGTGCGGCAGGGACGCAGAGACTAAATACCTGCGTCCGAGCAAACGCGAATGCTGAATTCGGATGCGGCAATGCCGAGGGCGCATATCGCGTGCATACCCTTTTAACCGCGGCTGCGTCTGATAGGGTGAACTCGCGCCGGAGTACCCGGGGCATGGCGATCCTGAGGCATTGCTATGGAAGTCAAATGGCTCCTGGACTTTCTGTCCCTCGTCGACACTCGAAACTTCTCGCGATCCGCCGATGAGCGAGCGACGACGCAGCCCGCGTTCAGCCGCCGGATCAAGGCGCTGGAAGAGTGGCTCGGCGCGTCGATGTTTGATCGGAGCAAGCAACCGATCGAGCTGACCTATGCCGGCCGGCAGTTCAAGCCAGTCGCCGAGGAAGTGCTGCGTCGGCTGCTGCAAAGCCGGGAGGAGATCAAGCAGATCGGTCAGCGGACCGAAAGCACGGTAACCTTCGCGGCGACTCACAGCCTGTCACTGGTCTTTTTCCCCAACTGGATTCGCGGAATAGAAAAGGAAGTCGGCGTGCTCCGGACGCGCCTTGATTCCAATCAGATCGCGAACTGCATTCAGTCGCTCTCTCGCGGCGAATGCAATTTCATGCTGCTGCCAACGCACTCCAGCGTCGACATCGAACTACCCGAGGAGGGTTTCACTTCGATCGCAGTCGGCGTCGACAGGTTGGTGCCGGTCTCCGCGCCCGACGAGACCAACGCACCGCGCTACGTCCTTCCGGGCAGCAAGAAGCAACCGCTCGATTACCTCGCCTATGTCGGATCAGCCGCGAGCGGCCGCGCAGTGGACGTCCTGTTGCGGGAACGCGGTCGCGAGGTGCATCTGCGGCGCGTGTTCGATTCCCACCTCGCGGGGGTACTTAAGTCGATGGCGGTCGAAGGCAGGGGGCTCGCCTGGTTGCCGCAGAGCGAGATCGTGAGCGAGCTGGAGGCCGGAAGCCTGGTGTTTGCGGGAGAAGATTCCTGGAACATCCTGTCCGAGATTCGTCTCTTCCGGAGTCGTGATCCGCTGCCGAAAAAGGCAGAAGAGTTCTGGGCGCACGTGAATGATGCAGGTTCGGCATCGGCATAGGCCAAGCTTGCATTGGAGGTCGCCCGAGGCCCCGCCTAAGTTCGGACAAAACGTTTCAGGGGTCCGAACATGTCCGAATCTCAGCCGCGCAAGGTTGCCCTTCTTGGCTTGATGCTTGAAAGCAACAGCTTCGCTCCGGTGATTACGGAAGAGGACTACGTCAATCGCGTCTACCTCGCGGGGCACGAGATCCTGCGGGACCTCGCCAGTATCGATCCGATGCTGCCGACGGAAATGCGCGGGTTCTGCAACGAGATGGACGGCCTGAGCGCCTGGCAAGCGGCACCCATTCTGGTTGGGCTGGTCGAGGCCGGCGGGCCCCTGGATCACGGGTTCTTCGAGACGACGGTCGCGGAAATGCGCCGTCGCCTTGAGGCCGCGATGCCTCTGGATGCGGTTTACATCTGCAATCACGGTGCGATGATTACGACCGAGATTCTCGATCCGGATGGCGAGATCTTCGCCATGGTGCGTGAGGTGGTGGGGCCCGACACGCCGATCGTCGCCACGTTGGACCTGCATGGAAACGTCTCTTCGCGCATGGTGCAGAGCGTGGATGTGATCGTGTCTTACCAGACCAATCCGCATGTCGACATGTTCGAGCGCGGAAAGGAAGCCGCCTTGATCCTGCAGGAACTCTTTGCCGGAATGAAACCGGAGGTGGCTTTCCTACGACTGCCGATCGTGCCGCCGACGGTGACGCTCCTGACCGAGGAAGGCCCCTATGCCGAGTTGATCGACTATGGCCAGACCCTGGAGGGCAAGGAGATTGTCAACGTGTCCATCCTGGGCGGCTTCGCCTATTCCGACACGCCCAAGAACGGGCTGGCGATCATCGTGACAGCACGTGTGAGGGGCGGCGTGGCGGAGCGCGCGGCGAAAGACATCGCCGAGCGCGCCTGGAAGGAGCACAAGCGCTTCACGCCCATCCTGACACCTCTGGAAACCGCCGTCGAACGGGTTCTGGAAGCCTCGCGAAACCCGGAGTTGTCCCCGGTCATCCTCGCGGATGTCGCGGACAATCCCGGCGGCGGCGGCAATGGCAACACGATGTGGATCGTCGAAGCGTTGCACGAGGCCGGGGCCGAGGGCGTGATCGCCGGTGTGATCAACGATCCCGCCCTGGCGGCCGAGGCGACCGGACTTGGCGAAGGTGCGACCTTCACTGCCGTTTTCAACCGCGACGAACCAGACCAATTCTCCCGCCGTTTCGAAGTGGAGGCGCGGGTGGTAGCCCTGCGCGACGGAGACTGCGTGGGCCGAAAGGGCTTCTACGCCGGACGACGGATGAATCTCGGCCGCACCGCGCTCCTCGACATTGGCGGAATCCAGGTCGTCGTGATCTCGATCCGCACGCAATGTGCGGACCCGGTCTTCCTCGAAATGATGGGGCTCGACATCGGTGCCGCGCGGGCGGTGGTGGTGAAGTCGCGGGGCCATTTCCGTGCCGGCTTCAGCGAATTCTTCGGCCCGGATCAGGTGATCGAAGTGGACGCGCCCGGTCTGACCTCGCCGATCCTGTCGCGGTTCGATTTCAGGAACATGCGGCGTCCGGTCTTTCCGGTCGACCGCAAGGTGGAGTGGTCCGTGCCCGCCTGAAAAGGCGGAACACGTCGGTTTCCGAGGGAGGAGAGCCGCGCCTTGTGAGGAGGCAGCGGACGAATATGTGCGCCTCCATCAGATGCAAGAAAATCCCGCATAACATAATAGAATATTGGCATTTTATGGATGCATTCGGGTTCATTACCCTGCGTCTGAGATCAATGGATGGATCAGGGAAAAGGGGATAGCCAGCCATGTTCAGTGACGTCAGGTTCAAGGTAGCGGCAGCAATGACTGCGGTCGTGATCGCCGCACAGCCGGTGTCGGCGGAAGTGATAAAGTTCGGGATGAACGCGCCGCAGGGCGACAACCCGGAATGGAACGCGCTCGAGGCGTTCAAGAATCATGTCGAATACAAGACCGAAGGCGCGATCGAGGTGAAGCTCTTCCCGAGCGCGCAGCTCGGGGCGGAGCGGGCCTGCGCCGAACAGGTCCAGCAGGGAACGGTCGAGGTCTGCCTCGTCGACACCGGGGCGCTGGCCGGCTTTTACAATAATATCCAGGTCCTGTCGGTGCCGTATCTCTTCAAGTCTTCGGCCCATGCCTGGAAGGTCTTCGACAGCCCGTTCTTCGCCAAGCTGGCCGAAGACATGCGCGCGACCACCGGAATCCGGGTGATGGCCTGGGGCGAAAACGGCTTCCGCGATTTCACCAACAACGTGCGGCCGATCCGGTCGCCCGAGGATCTCGATGGTCTCAAGATGCGGGTGATGGAAAGCCCGGTCTTCATCCGCTTCGTCGAGTCCTTCGGGGCGGCCGCGACCCCCATGCCGGGGTCCGAGATCATCATGGCCGCCAAGCAGGGCGTGATCGACGGGCAGGAGAACCCGGCGCAGGTGAACTATGACTACAACCTTATGGATGTGCAGAAATACATGTCGACCGACGAGCACATCCTCGGCGTCCACGCCTACATCATCTCCGACAGCTTCTTCGAGAAGCTGAGCGACGAGAACAAGGCGGTTGTGCTGGAGGCGGCGCTGCTCGCCTCGCGGATCGAAAACACCCAGAAACTGGCCGGGGCGAAGAAATACATCGACCTGATCAAGGAAAAGGGTGTCGAGGTCCACATGACGACGATGGCCGAGAAGGAAGCCTTCGCGGAAGTGTCCCAGGAACCGGTGCTCGAATATCTACGCGAGCAGGTCGGTGCGGACCTCGTGGAAGAACTCCTGACCACGGCCAAGGACGCAGAGCCCGCGCTTTACGGTAACTAAGCCGCGGCGCGCATGAAAAACTTAGGCAGGGAGCGCCATGTCAGGCGTTCCCTGCCGCTGTCCGGAACGACCGGATGATGGCGGAGTGAGAAGAGTGATGTCTGCAACCGTGCCGCGATACCTGAGCCGCCTCACCGGCTGGACCGAAGCGTTGACCGCGCTCCTCCTCGTCGCAGTCGTCCTGCTCAACCTCGCACAGGTCTTTTTCCGCTACGTGCTGATCGACCCGATCTCCTGGTCCGAAGAGGCGATGCGCTACACCACGACCTGGATGGTTATGCTCGCGGCGGCCCCGGCCCTCCTGCGGCAGGAGCACATGGCCGTCGACATCCTCCAATACGAGACCCCGCCGCGGCTCCGGCGCGTCGTCCGTCTCATCTCGCAGGCCTGCGTGGCCGCCTTCTGCATCCTGCTCATCTGGAAGGGCCTTCCGGCGGCAATCGACAACATGCGTCAGGTCTCGCCGGCCATCCGGGTGCCGATGACGCTGCCCTATCTCGCGGTGCCGGTCGGCGCCATGCTCATCCTGATCAACACGATCGCGCTGATGCTCCTTCCCGACGGCACCTTCGACGAGACGCCATCCACAATGCCGGAGCAGGCGCGATGATTGCAATGGCGATCGTCTTCGTGGTGACGCTGCTTCTGGGCGTGCCCATCGTCTTTTCGCTCGGTCTTGCGGGGGCAGTCGGGCTCTGGGCGCTCGACCTGGACCTGATCACGGTGCCGACGCGCCTCTTCACGGGAATGGACAATTTCGTGCTGCTCGCGGCGCCGTTCTACATACTGGCCGGCGAAATCATGAATCGCGGCGGGATCACCGACCGTCTGATTCGCCTCGCAGGTCTGATAACGCGCGGCGCGCCGGGCGGTACCGCCTATGCCAACGTCTCGTCATCGGTGCTATTCGCGGGGATATCCGGCGCGGCGGTGGCCGATACCGCCGCACTCGGCCAGGTCTTCATCAACGGCATGCCGAAGGAAGGCTACGACAAGAACTATGCCGCCGCGGTGACCATCGCTTCCTCGATCATCGGTCCGATCATCCCGCCATCGGTCATCATGATCATCTACGCCTCGGTGACGCGCCTGTCGGTGATCGACCTGTTCCTCGCCGGAATCATTCCCGGCTTCCTGCTCGCTGCCGCGATGTGGGCGGTGATCTTCGTTCAGGCGCGGGGCGGCCGGCTTCCGCGGTCTCAGACCCGCGTCGAGCGCCATGAAGTGCTCGGGATGGTGCGGGACGGCGCGCTTGTTCTCGGTCTGCCGGCGATCATCGTCGGCGGGACGATGTTCGGCGTGTTCACTGCAACCGAGGCCGGGGGCGTCGCGGTGCTCTATGCGCTCCTCGTTTCCGCCTTCGTATTCCGGACCATCGACCTGCGGGAATTCTGGGATGCGTTGAAGCGGGCGGCCCGGATGACCGCGACGATCTACCTGATCATCGCTGCCGCGACCATCGTCTCCTACGTTCTGACCATCGGCGGCATCGGCATGGCCGTGCAGCAATTCGCGTCCCAGTTCGCCGGAAGCCCGGTCCTGTTCCTGATCGTGCTTGCGGCGGTCCTGCTGGTCGTCGGGACCTTCCTCGAGCCCGGTGCGGCGATTGTCCTGATCGTGCCGGTGCTGATGCCGGTCACCAACGGCATGGGCATCGACCCGATGCAGCTTGGCATGGTCATCATCCTGACACTGACCCTGGGCCTCATCACCCCGCCGGTCGGCGTCTGCCTCTTCGTCGCCTGCCGGATCGCCAACAGCCCCGTGCTGCGGATCTTCCGTGCCGTGCTGCCGTTCCTGATCGTCGAGTTGCTGGTGGTCCTGATGCTGATCCTCGTTCCGCAATTCTCGACCGCCCTGCCGGCGATGCTGCGCTAACCACTCACTCTCATAGCCGAAGGAAGCCCAAATGATTGTCATCCCGGAAGCCCTCGCCCGCGAGCTCGTGACTCTGGCCGACGCGATCGAGGCCGTCGAGCGCTGCTTCGTCGGTATGGCACGCGGCACGGCGCGGAACTACCCGGTGGTCCGCGAGAGCCTCGGCCTTCACGACGCGGTCTTCGGGGTGAAGACCGGTTGCGACATCGGGCAGGAGGTGCTCGGGCTCAAGGCCGGCGGCTACTGGCCGCACAATGCCGCGCGCGGAGAGGGCAACCACCAGTCCTCGACCCTCCTCTTCGACGCCGGCACCGGCCGCGCCTCGGCGCTGGTCTCCGCCAACTACCTCACCGGCGTCCGGACCGGCGCCTCCAGCGCGATCGCGACGAAGTATCTTTCCCGACCGGACGCGCGGGTGCTCGGGATGATCGGCACAGGGGGGCAGTCGGAATACCAGTTGCGCGCCACGATGGAGGTTCGCGGGATCGAGGCGGTTCACGCCTGGGACCCCAACCCGTCGAACCTGGAGCGGTTCGGCGAGACGGTCCGCGGGCTCGGGCTGGAATATTCCGGCCACTCGGAGCCACGCGGGGCGGTCTCGGCTGCCGACATCATCGTTACGGTCACCCCGTCGCAGGCCGCCATCGTCGAGAAAGGCTGGGTGCGACCCGGCACGCATGTTTCGGCGATGGGAGCCGACACCAAAGGCAAGCAAGAGCTCGATCCGCATCTCGTGGCGAGCGCGTCGCTGTTCTACGACGAACTGGAGCAGGTTCAGGCCATCGGCGAGTTCCAGCACGCCTTTGCGCTCGGCCTGATCGGCGTCGACGACCTGAAGGCGAGCATCGGCGAAGTCGCGGGGGGGGGCCGTCCCGGGCGGAGCGCTGAGGACGAGATCACCATCTATGACGGAACCGGCGTCGCGCTTCAGGACCTCGTTGTCGCGGACCTTGCGGTCCGGAAGGCGCGGGACGCCGGGCGTGGTCAGCAGGTCGAGTATTGACTTGCCCCGGATCGCCGGGCCGGCGGCTACCAGCCGCTGATCCGGCTCCATTCCTCCACCACCTCGACGCCGTCGCTCTCCTCGCTGTCGACGACGAAATACCCTGGATACATCGACGCCGTCATGCAGACATGGTTGGGATAAACCCGCAGTCGACGGCCGATGGGAAAATCCTCCAGCCGGTGCGGCTCTGTGACGGGGACCAGCCCGTGTTCCTGATAAACCCGCGCGATCGTCAGCTGGGGGGCGAATACCTCGCCGGAGAGATCGGCCATGAGGCCGAAGCCGACGTCGTTCTCGACGTTTTCCGTGCTGCGGTCTTTTGACATCGCCAGGCCGCCGGCGTCGATCGTCATGTGACCCAGGTCCGCGCGATGGCCGGTGACTTCCGTGAGGACGGAGACGGCGAGATCGTCGAGGGTGCAGGTCAGGATCTGCGCCTGAAAGACATCCCCGAACATGAACACACCGGCGCGGGTCTCGGTGACGCCCGTCAGGTGGCGGGCGTGCAGGGCCGTCGGCGAGGAGCCGACGCTGACAGTCGGGCAGGCCATGCCGGCGGCCCGGATCCGCTCCGCCGCGGTGACAACGGCCAGTCGTTCCGCCTCGGCCACCGCCTCGATCTCGGCAAGCGAGCGGCAGGTGTAGGAATGCCCCGCGTGGGTCATCACGCCATCCAGAACGACGTTGTTGGCGTCAGCGAGGGTGCGTGCAAGGTCGAGCAACTCGGGCGCGCTCGGATCGAGCCCGGAGCGCCGTTCACCACAGTCGATCTCGATCAGGACGTGAAAGACGGTGCCGGTCTCGTCCGTGTATCGGCAGATCTCGCGAGCCGTCCCCAGGTTGTCGGTGACAAGTGTGACGCGGGCACCGATCTGTTGGATCCGTGCTGCCCGGTCGAGCTTATCTGGCGTGATGCCGACGGCATACTGAATGTCCTGGAACCCGTTCTGGGCGAAATACTCCGCTTCCAGCAGGGTGGAGACGGCGATGCCCGAGACGTTCGGCCCGGTGAGAAGGTTCGCCACCGGGATCGACTTTGCCGTCTTGAGATGCGGCCTGAGCGTGACGCCGTTCCGGGCGCAGGCAACGGTCATCCGGGCGATGTTGCGACGCAGCTTCGCCCGGTCCAGCACAAGGCAGGGGGTCGGCAGGGTGTGGAGGGTTTTCGCTTTGGACACGATCAACTCTTTCATCGGTCTAGACGGTGTGCGGGTCAGTCCTTCGATTCGAGGATGAACTCGTCGATCATCACGTTCATGCCGGCAAGGAGCCCGCCGTCGACCGGCAGCATCGCTCCGGTGACGTAGCTCGCGTTGTCGGAGACAAGGAACGACACCGCCTTGGCGATGTCTTCCGGCTCGGCCACCCGGCCGAGCGGGTACCAGCGTGCGAGCTTATTGAAGACCTCGGGGTCCTTCTGGATGCGGATCTCCCAGGACGGGTTGTTCGTGCGCACCGAACCGGGAAGGATCGCGTTGCAGCGAATGCCGTATTTGCCGAACTCGGAGGCAGTCGACTGGGTGAGATTGATGATCCCCGCCTTGGCGGCGCTATAAGCGGGGTTCCCGAAATACCGCACGCCGTTGACCGAGGCGATGTTGACGATCACTCCGCTCCGCCGGTCGATCATACCGGGAAGGACCGCCCGGATGCAGTGATACGGACCGTGGAGATTGACGTCGATCTCCCGGTGCCAGTCGTCGAGGGCGATCTTCTCGATATCCCCCGCGTCCGTGAAACCGGCGTTGTTCACCAGCAGCCCGACCGGACCAAGCGTCGCCTCGGCATCGGCCACGGCAGCTTCCACCGCTGTGAAATCGGTGATGTCGGCATGGCGGAAGATCGCCGTTCCGCCCCGTTCGACGATCCGCGCCGCGGTTTCCTCGGCGCGCTCGGTGTCGATGTCCAGAATGCAGACCGCGTTGCCGTCGCGTATCAGGCGTTCGGTGATCGCTTCGCCGATGCCCTGGCTGCCGCCGGTAACAATGGCCACGCGTTTCCTGGAATCTGCCATTGGGGGCCCTTTCCTGTCAGGATGCGGTCAGCGCAGCCGCGATCCACTCCAGGGATTCCAGGCGCATGTGACCGTAGTTGTAGAAGGAGATGGAGGTCGGCCGGAGCGCCCGGAGGCGCTCGACAGCCTCGGCGACATCTGCGGCGCCGGTGAGGTTGGGATAGGTCGGGCGCAGGATGAACCCGATGGCGGCATCGTCCCCGACCCTGTCGCGCACCCGGGATGCGTCGGCGACGAGGTCTGCAACGCCGTTCTGGTAGGCAGGGACTTCGAGCCGATCCGCCGCACGTGCGAGGCCCGCCGGATCGCTGCCCTCGATCCAGCAGAGATCGTTCGGGGATTGGGTGGTGGGGATGATCGCCAGCGAAACGTCTGCCGGCATCTCCTCCCGGATCTCTGCGGCAAGCCCGGTCACCGTGTCGGCACGGAGCCGGTGGTACGCCTGCCAGTCCGGATCCGCCGGATCCGCGACCTGCGCCGCTCCCGACCCAAAGAACCCGTCGAGATCCGACCGCGCTGCTTGCCTGAGTCCGACGCCATCGATTCCCGCTGTTTTGGCGCGTGCGAGGCAGGCGTCGCAGAAACAGGTTCCGAGCATGAAATGAACGGACTCGGGAAGGTCGACGAGCTCGAATTCATGATGGTGGCCGTGCCGGAACGCCTGCCAGCCCGGTGCTTCCAGAGCGACTTCCCTCACGCCCGGCTGTGCGGCGGCGTCGGCGCAGAGCGCCTTCGCGAAATGGCGCACCTCGGGCTGCGACGGGCAGAGCGAGTTGATCAACCGGTCGCCGAACGCCGTCTCGACCGCGAACTCGGGATGCGCCGCGCCAAGGCGGGAATTGTGCAGGCCGACAGTCCAGGCGACGACGCCGAGATCGGGCGCGTGCCGGGCAAGTTCGCCAAATTCGTCGAACTCCTCGGCCATCCTTGCCTGCCGAGGCTTCAGGACACCGTAGCGCTCGGCCTGTGGCCTGAAATACACGGTGCCGTCCTCGGGAAAATAGACCTTCCCAGTCGGGCCGTGCGGGCGCAGGAACTTGCCGGCGTGATAGCTCGACGCCACCGAGACCGCGCCGATCCCCGCGGCACGCAACCGCGCCGCGATCTCCGCCACGCCTTCGTCCCGCAAATCCCACGGATAAACATACATCGAATGAGTCGGCATCAGGCGGTCTCCGTCACCGGTCGGGGCACATCGGAGAACCTATGGGAAGCGCCACAGGTGCACCAATGCCGAGAGGACATCGAGCAATTCGCAATTGGCATTCGGAGTCCCCGCCGGTCAGTCGTAGATTGACGGCGACCAGTCCGGCCCCTGCGCCCATGAGCGGGCCGGGCGAATGACAGGAGGGTTCCCATGAAAAACGTGGTTGTCACAGGCGGAAGCGGAAAGGCCGGGCGGGCGGTATGCCGGCACCTTGTCGATGAAGGCTACAACGTCCTGAATATCGACATCGTGCCGTCGCCGGATCCAGTCTGCCCCTTCTACCGGGTCGACCTCACCGACCGCGGCCAGGTCATCGACGCCCTGCAATGGACCGGCGGCAAGGATCACCCCTTCCGCAGCTTCCAGACGCCAGACGCCATCGTGCACCTGGCGGCGATCCCGGCGCCGGACCTCCAGCCCGAAGAGGTGACCTTCCGCAACAACATCGTCTCGACCTATGTCGTGTTCGACGCGGCGCTCCGGGTCGGGATCAAGCGAATCGTCTGGGCGTCGAGCGAGACAACGCTCGGCCTGCCGTTCAGCCCGGACAACCCGCCTGCCTATGCGCCGGTCGACGAGGACCATCCGATGCGGCCCGAAAGCGCCTACTCGCTCTCCAAGGATCTGGGAGAGGAGATGGCGCGCCAGATGCAGCGCTGGAACCCCGACACGACCTTCATCGGGCTGCGGCTCTCGAACGTCATGGAGCCGCAGGATTACGAGCGCTTCCCGGGTTGGCAGGAGACGCCGCGATTCCGGGAATGGAACCTCTGGGGCTATATCGACGCCCGCGACTGCGCGCAGGCAGTGCGCAAATCCCTGCATGTCGATTTCGTCGGTGCCGATCATTTCATCATCGCCAATGCCGACACGGTGATGGAGCGGAGCAGCGCGGAGCTGATGGCCGAGGTCTTCCCGGATGTTCCCGTGCGCGGAGAACTTGGGCAGCACGAAACGCTCCTGTCGATCGAGAAGGCCCGAAAGGTCCTCGGATACGAGCCAGAGTTCTCCTGGCGGTCCCTCTAGACGGCGTCCGGACGCTTCGTGGAGACCTGCACCTGCCGGCGATTTCGTCGGCGGGCGCTGTTGCGTTCGCAGATCGCGGGCGGCGATGCCGGAGCAACATGGAAGAATGCCATAATTCTATTTTTACCAAAGCCGAAAAGGCCGCAGACTTCTCTTCGTCAAACCGCACATCGCGGGACTTGCCCGGCGACGACACGCCGACAGAAAAACGTTCGACAGAGGAGAAGAAACATGATCCGCGCAAAGAGACCCGCTCTCGCGGTATCGCTGCTGGCGCTCGCCGCGCTGGCCGGACCGGCAATGGCAGAGACGACGGTGGACTTCACCGTCGCCGAATACAGCTCCAAGACGGGGCCGTTCTTCGAGGAGGTGGCCGCCGCCTTTGAAGCCGAGAACCCCGACATCAAGATCAACATCGAAGTCGTGCCGTGGGACACGCTGCTCCAGCGCCTCACCACCGACATCGCCGGCGGCACAGCCCCCGACATCTCGATCATCGGCACCCGCTGGCTGCTCGACTTTGCCGAGCAGGGCATCGCCGAACCGGTCGATGACTATCTGACGCCGGAATTCAAGGATACCTTCATCGACACGTTCATGGCGCCTTCGGTGATCGACGGCAAGATCATGGGCCTGCCGGTTGCGGCCTCCGCCCGCGCAATGATCGTGAACCAGGACCTGTTCGAGAAGGCCGGCGCCACGCCGCCCGAGAACTGGGACCAGCTCTACGAGGCCGCGCAGAAGATCTCTGCCCTTCCGGACACCTACGCCTTCGGTCTTCAGGGCAAGGAAATCGAGACTGACGCTTATTTCTACTATGCTCTCTGGACCTTCGGCGGCGACATCCTCACCGCCGACGGGATGTCCGGTCTGGATTCGCCCGAGGCGATCGAGGCTGCGACCTTCTACAAGAAGATGCTCGACGAGGGCCTGACCCAGCCGTCGCCGACCAACTATAGCCGCGAGGACGTGTTCAACCTGTTCAAGCAGGGCACGCTCGGGATGATCTTCACCTTCCCGATGCTGATCCCTCAGCTTCAGGCCGAAGCGCCCGACATGAACTACAAGGTCTTGCCCTTCCCGGAGAAGGCGGCAAAGGCGACCTATGGCGTGACTGACACGCTGATGCTCTTCGCCGATTCCGACGTGAAGGACGAGGCGTGGAAATTCATCGAGTTCGCCTATGGCGACGAGTGGCGCTCCAAGTTCGACCACGGCGAAGGTTTTCTTCCGGTGACCAAAAATGTGGCTGCCGAGGAATACTACACCACGGACAAGGACATTGCCGGCTTCGCCGCTGGTCTTCCCTATGCGAAATTCGCGCCCACAATTGCCAACTGGGAAGAGATTGCCGACACCACGGTTCGGGCCCTTCAGCAGATCTATCTCGGGCAGGCGACGCCAGAAGCGGCACTGACCGAAGCGGCTGGAACGATCAACCAGATCCGCGGCAAGTAAGGTTTTTCACAAGATGCGGAGGGGCGGCGCGCTGCCCCTTCGCCCGTGCCGGACTTGCGGCGCATAACGACCACGGCGGGTAATACATGACTTCCTTCAGCGGCCTGAGACCCCTTGCGATGATCCTGCCGGGACTGTTCCTCGCCATGTTCATCATCGGTTACCCGGTCGTCGATCTCGCCTACACGTCGCTTCAGGAGGTGAGCCGCTTCGGAAAGCTTCAGGGCTACGCTGGGTTCGCCAATTTCGCCGAGGTCTTCGCCGACCCGCTTTTCTGGTCGTCGCTCACCCGGACGGCGATCTGGACCGTCTGCGTCGTCGGCGGAACGATGCTGATCTCGCTGCCGATCGCGATCATCCTCAACGACGACTTCTATGGTCGCGGGCTCGCGCGCGTCATCATCATGCTTCCATGGGCGATCTCGCTCACGATGACCGCCGTGGTCTGGCGCTGGACTCTGAACGGGCGCTCCGGCCTGCTGAACGCCACGCTGATGGATATCGGCGTCCTGGCCGAGCCGATCGAGTGGCTGGCCGAAGCGCAGCTGGCCTTCACGGTCGAGATCCTGGTCGGGATCCTGGTCTCGATCCCCTTCACTACGACGATCTTCCTCGGTGGCCTGTCGTCGCTGCCACAGGAATCATACGAAGCGTCCATGGTCGACGGCGCGACACGCTGGGACCAGTTCGTCCATATCACGCTGCCGTTGATGAAGCCGTTCATCAACATCGCCATCGTCCTGAACGTGATCTACGTGTTCAATTCGCTGCCGATCATCTGGGTGATGACCGAGGGCGGGCCGGCGAACGGGACCGACATCCTCGTGACCTACCTTTACAAGCTGGCCTTCCGGTTCGGCCAGCTCGGCAAGGCCGCGGCAATCTCGCTGATCATGTTCGGCGTCCTCCTGGTCTTCACGATTCTCTACGTGACGCTGGTGACGCGCGGCGACCGGCAACCGCAAGAAGTGGCGGACGAGTGACATGCAGTCAAAACTTGTGAAATCGCTGGTCTACTGGCTCCTGCTCTCGCCCCTTATGGTGGTGATCCTGTTCCCCTTCGCGGTGATGTTCGTGACGGCAGTGCGGCCGCGCGACGAGCTCTTCGTCTTCCCGCCGACCTGGTGGTTCAGCGAGTTCCGCTGGGAGAATTTCGCAGAGATGTGGGTCAAGACCAATTTCGGTCAGGCACTCTTCAACAGCGTCTATGTCAGCGTCCTTTCGACACTGCTCGCGCTCGTGCTCAGCATTCCGGCGGCCTACGCGCTCTCGCGATACCGCTTCCCGGGCAAGGGCGCCTATCGCACCTTCCTGCTGATGACCCAGATGATGTCGCCGATCGTTCTGGTGCTGGGACTCTTCCGGCTTATGGTGGCGCTCGGCATGGTCAACAACCTCAATTCGCTGGTGCTGACCTATGCCGCCTTCAACATGGCCTTCACGATCTGGATGCTGCAAAGCTACTTCAACACCATCCCGCGAGACCTCGAGGAAGCCGCCTGGATCGACGGGGCGACGCATTTCGCGAGCCTCAGGCGCATCTTCCTGCCGCTTGCGGTGCCGGCGATGGCGGTGACCGGGATCTTCAGCTTCATCAATGCCTGGAACGAGTTCGTGCTGGCCCTGACGATGATCCGCTCGTCGGAGGACTTCACCCTGCCGGTGCAGATCTATTCGCAGGTCGCGGGCCGCTACCAGGTGGAATGGCACCACGTCATGGCAGGCACGGTGCTGGCAACGGTGCCGGTCGCGATCGTCTTCTCGTGGCTGCAGAAATACCTCATCCGCGGCATGGCGCTCGGCGCCGTGAAATGAACCGGGACGAGAAAAGGAAAGTTGGGCAATGGCGTCTGTGACAATCCGCAATGTCGAGAAGGTCTTCGGCTCGACGAAGGTCATCCACGGGGTCGACATCGAGGTGGCGGAGCACGAATTCGTCGTGCTGGTGGGGCCCTCGGGCTGCGGCAAGTCCACCTTGCTGCGGATGATCGCCGGTCTCGAAACCGTCAGCAAGGGCGAAGTCATCATTGGCGACCGCGTCGTCAACAAGGTGCCGCCGCGCGACAGAGACATCGCAATGGTGTTCCAGAACTACGCGCTCTACCCGCATATGAGCATCTTCGACAACATGGGTTTCAGTCTGAAGCTCCGCAAACAGCCCAAGCCGGAAATCGAGAAGCGCGTGCTTGAGGCGGCCGATATTCTCAATCTCCGGCCCTATCTGGAGCGCTCGCCCTCGCAGCTGTCCGGCGGCCAGCGACAGCGCGTCGCCATGGGCCGTGCCCTGGTGCGCGACGCCCAGGTGTTCCTGTTCGACGAACCGCTGTCGAACCTGGACGCCAAGTTACGGGTGACGATGCGGACGGAGATAAAGGCGCTACACCAACGCCTCAAGACGACGTCCGTATACGTCACCCACGACCAGATTGAAGCGATGACGATGGCGGACCGAATCGTCGTCATGCATGACGGGCGGGTCGAGCAGATCGGCGCCCCGCTGGATCTCTACGACCGGCCCGGCAATCTCTTCGTCGCGGATTTCCTTGGCTCACCCTCGATGAATTTCATCGACGGGACGGTCCGTCGCGCCGACGGAGCTGCGACGCTCGTCACCTCCGACGGCACCGAACTGCCGCTGTTCGAGGCTCCCAGCGTCGCCGACGGCCAGCCGGTCGTCCTCGGACTGCGCCCAGAACATCTCTCCCTGTCCGACACCGGCCAGGGCGTTCCTGCCAGCGTGAAGGTCGTGGAGCCAACCGGTGCCAACGTGGAGGTCTTCTTCGAACTGGCCGGGCAGGACATCTGCGCCGTCTTCAACGAACGCTACCCGCTCTCCCCGGGAGACCAAGCGGCTCTCTCGTGGTCACCCGACAAGATCCATCTGTTCGACAGGGAAAGCGGCAATCGCGTTTGACGCGATTCCCTTTCACGATGATTGTCGGGGGCCCTTTGGGCGGGTTCCATAGCCGTCCGCATACGACGTCAGCACCCTCCGTCTTCAATCCAGTCGGTCAATCACGGCCTGAGTAGCTTCGTCTGTCGAAGCGTTGCCACCAAGATCCCGGGGCAAGCAGTCTCC
>NZ_SELO01000031.1 GCF_004146235.1 Tropicimonas sp. IMCC6043
AGCTGATCGCACCGATCGCGATGGAAGAGAAGCTGCGCTTCGCCATCCGCGAGGGCGGTCGCACCGTCGGCGCCGGCGTCGTCTCCAAGATCATCGAGTAATACATACTCGATGCGAGATGTCGGGGCCGCCCTCCGGGGCGGCCCTTCTCATTTTCTATGACCATCGCGCCGGTGTCGGCATGTCCGGCGCCGCTATTTCCTGCCAACGCTGCCGCCAAGCTCCTCGATGGCGTCCAGGTCGACCAGGTTCCAGGCCATGCCGGCATTCCGGAAGATCCGCTTTCCCTGTCGCGGGTAATCGCCCACGTCGTGGGCAAGCCTCTCGCCGACGACGATGCAGCGGAGCGTCTCGTCTCCGGTGTTCCGGATCGAATGCGCCAGGCCACCCTTCCGATAGCCGATGAAATCGCCAGGTCCGATTGGCCGCTCCTCCGTGCCGATCACGGCGGTCGCCTGCCCTGAGAGGACATAGACGCATTCGTCCTCGTGGTAATGGCGATGGTGTTCCGTGGTCTCGTCGCCGGGCGCGACCTCGATGATGTGAAAGCCGAAGCCGGTGATCCCCGCGAGATCGCCGAGCGACTTGTTCACCCGCCGCGCAACCGGATTGAGGAAATGCGTCTTCCGCACGCCTTCCATCGCGGCGATCTCCTCACGCGTCACAAGATAGGTTTCACCCGGCATCTGTCTCTCCATTGAGGTCGGTCCTGCCGCCCATCCTAGCGGCGAAGCGGTCCGATCCGAATGGCCGATTGTCCTCCCCCGGCCGTGGTGTCCGGCACGTGGCGCGTGACCTGTTTCGGGTCTATCCTGAGCCCGGAAGAATCGGATCGGGAGGGATGAGCGATGATCGACCATATAGGTGTGCCAGTCTCGGATATTGCCGCATCGCGGGCCTTCTACGCTGCCGCCTTGGCGCCACTCGGGATCGAGCCGCTGATGGAGGTCACCAACGAGATGACCGGCGGCCATGGCGCGCATGTGGGCTTCGGACTGGCCGGCAAACCCAGCTTCTGGATCGGCGACGGTCGTGCGCCCGGCGGGCCGGTGCATGTGGCCTTTGCCGCTGCGAACCGGGCGCTGGTGGACGCCTTCTACGAGGCCGCGATGGCGGCGGGCGGCCGCGACAATGGCGGGCCTGGGCTTCGTCCCGAATACCACCCCGACTATTATGGCGCCTTCGTGCTCGACCCCGACGGCAATAATATCGAGGTGGTTTGCCACGCGCCGGTCTCGGTCTAGGAAGCACTTACTGACGCCCCGGCAGGACTTGGCCACCGGATCCACGAATTTTCTGGAACGCGTCGGGTGAGGGAGTAGCATTGATACGGACGCCCTGATCCGAGGAGGCTCGTCATGTCCAATCCGCTCCGATTCTCTATGGAATTCGGCCGACCCGATCCCGCCAGCCGTCCGGCTCCCGGCCAGCCGTTGCGCATCCTGCTGATGACCGATCTCGGCGAGACCTGCAATTCGCGCGCCGACAAACCGGCGGAGACGCGCCCGATCGTTCCGATGGATATCGACCGTTTCGAGGACTATCTCGGGGCGGAGCGGCCGAGCCTTCCGACCGATTCCGGCGGGATCGAGATCCGCGAGCTGGAAGATTTCCATCCCGACCAGATCTTTCGCGTCCTGCCGGAGTTCCAGAAGCTGAAGGATCTCAAGCGACGCCTGAAAAGCCCGTCGAGCTTCGAGGCCGCCGCTCAGGAGGTGCGGGCGATGTTGCAGGATGCCCCGGCAGCGGAGGCTCCCGGTCCCGAGCCATCGCCCGAATCCGATGACGACACGCTGTCGCGGCTCTTCGGCAAATCCTCTGGCGCAACGGCCACGCCGACCGCGCAGGCTCCGCAGAGCAGCTTCCTGACCGGTCTGATCCAGAAGGCCGTCGCCGATCATATCGTTGCGGAATCCGACCCGCGGGCCGAGCACTATGTCGCGGCCATCGACGCGGCGGCGACCACCCGGATGCGCGCCATCCTGCATGATCCCGGGTTCCAGGCGCTGGAAGCTTCCTGGCGGGGGCTCGACATGCTGATCTCGCAGGTCGAGACCGACGAAGAGTTGCAGATCTTCCTCTGGAACGTCTCGAAGGCCGAACTCGTCGAGGCGCTTGGCCCGGAGGATTCTGAGGCCACGCAGTCGCTGCTCTTCCGGCGGCTGGTCGAACAGCGCGAGGAGGCGCCGTTGTCCCTTCTCGTCAGCGACATCGCCTTTGGTCCTGCGCCGGACGACCTCCGCCTGCTCGACGCGCTCGGCGCGCTTGCGGGCCGGACCGGGGCTGCCGTGCTGGCATCGCTCACGCCTGAAATGGTTGGCGCGACGAGCTGGCAGGCGCTGGCGGATGCGCCCGAGTCGCTTGGCGCACCGGATGTCGGCTGGACCGCGCTGCGCGCCGGCGCCGCCGCCAGCCAGATTGCCGTCTTCGCTCCGCGCTTTCTGATGCGCACGCCCTACGGCAAGCGGCTCGACCCCGTCGAGGCGTTTCCCTTCGAGGAATTGGAGCGCCCGGCCGAGGACCAGGCCGGATTTCTCTGGGGCGCTCCGGCGCTGCTGGCGACCGTGCTGATTGCGCAGAGCTATGCGCGGGACGGCTGGGCCGCGCGGCTGAATGCCAATCGTGACTACGGCGACCTTCCGCTGGTTTCCTACGAGGCAGATGGTGTGCCGCAGATGAAGCCCTGCGCCGAGGCGCTCCTGCCCGAGAGAGCGGCAGAATCATTGGTGCGGCTCGGGCCGGTGCCGCTCGTCGCAATGCGCAATGGCAACGCGGTGCGTCTGCCCTGGTTCCAGACCATTGCGGATGGCGACGCGGAAGGGCGCCTGGGGCCGTTCGCCACCTGAGCGCCGGGCTTGCCGATTCGCTGCCGTGGGACCAGACTGACGTAAGGACACGGACAGGCGATGACGATACACAACCCAGCCATGGGGCCGGTTAAGGACCCTCTCGCAGCGCTTCTGGCTCACCACGGGCCGGCCGTTCTTGCGATGATTGTGGGGGTCGACGGACCGTCCTACCGGCCGGTCGGCGCCGCGATGTGTGTGTTTCCTGATGGCCAGCGCGCCGGGACGCTGTCCTCGGGCTGCGTCGAGGCCGATATCGCGCTGCACGCCCTGGAGGCGCTGGAGCAGGGGAGGCCGCGACAGATCCGATACGGGCGCGGTTCGCCCTTCCTCGACATTCAGCTTCCCTGCGGCGGCGGGCTCGACATCCTGCTGATTCCCGATCCGGACCGCGATGTGCTGTCACAACTTGTGAAGGACCGGCATGCGCGGCAAGTCCGCGTGCTGGAAATCGATACCGCCAGCGGGGCGATGCGTCTGGCGCGGGCGGGCGAGCCAGGCCGTGACGGCGACCTGTTCCGCACCCGGTATCTGCCCGACATTCGCTTTGTGACCTTCGGCAAGGGGCCGGAGGCCAGCACCTTCGCCGCACTCGTGCAATCCGCCGGCTATCCGAACCTGATCCTTTCGCCCGATCACGAGACCCTCTTGGATGCCGCAGCGCACGGCTGCGCGACGCGGCATCTCGTGGTGCAGGAGATGCCGGGCGATCTCGACATCGACGATCGCACTGCGGTGATCCTGTTCTTCCACGACCACGACTGGGAACCGCCAATCCTGAAAGGCGCGCTGGAAACACCGGCCTTCTATATCGGCGCTCAGGGCAGCCAGCGGGCGCGCGACGCCCGGCTGTTGATGCTCGAGGCGATGGGCGTCCCGGAGGCGGCGCGGGCGCGGCTCTTCGGGCCGGTCGGGCTCATCCCATCGGCGCGGGACGCCGGCACGCTGGCAGTTTCGGTGCTGGCCGAGATTCTTGCTGAGGCCGGGGCGCGCGGCGGATGAGGCGAGTCGGACTCGTCCTCGCAGCGGGGCAGTCCCGGCGCTTCGGAGCGGAGAACAAGCTGCTCGCGCGGGTCCAGGGAAAGCCGCTTGCGGCCTGGGCCGCCGAAGCGATGCGGGGCGTGCCGCTCGACCACCGGCTTGCGGTGGTATCCGCCCCCGAGGTCGCCGCGCTCTTCGCGGGGTTCGAGATCCTGCACGCCGACGGGACAGAGGCGGGGCTGGGCGACAACCTGCGCCTCGGAGCTGCGCGGGCGCAGGCGCTCGGGGCGGAGCGGCTGCTGGTCAGCCTCGCCGACATGCCCCTGATGCGCCATGGCATCCTTGCGGAGATCCTCGCCGCATGTGTGGAGGGCGGCGCCAGTGCGGCCAGCGACGAGGACCGGCGGATGCCGCCGGCCTGTTTCTCCGCTGCCTGGCTCGACCGGCTGACTGCGCTCGACGGCGACCGCGGGGCAGGAAGTTTGCTCGTTGAACTGCCGCCCGAGGCGCTGGTGCGCCTGCCCGCGCCGCTCCTTGCCGATATCGACAGGCCCGACGATATTGCCGCGTTGGAAGCCCTCGGCCGGTCCGACGAACCGCCGTGATCCGGGGCCGGGGGAATCGGGTTGACACCGGCCCCGGCATGTAATTAAAGGCCCAAACGGAATTCGCGGCACCCCGGTTCGAGCCTCCGATAAAGCTCAAGGATCGGGGGGTGCTGCTATTGTCATTCGAAAGTCGAGGAAAGACCCATGTCGCGTGTCTGCGAACTGACCGGTAAGGGCCCGATGGTTGGCAACAACGTCAGCCACGCCAACAACAGGACCAAGCGCCGCTTCCTGCCCAATCTACAGGATGTGACGCTGATTTCCGACGCCCTCGGGCGCAGCTTCAAGCTGAAGATCTCCAGCGCAGCGCTGCGCTCGGTGGACCATCGCGGCGGGCTCGACGGCTTCCTCGCCAAGGCGAGCGATGCGGATCTTTCGGCCAAGGCGCTGAAGATCAAGAAGGACATCGCGAAGGCCGCCGAAACCGCCTGAGCGCGACGCCTGAAGCGACGATGAAATGGCCCTGCCTGTCCGGCGGGGTCTTTTCGTTTGGGAGGGCTTTCTGGGACCGGCTCGATGAATGTCCAACGCCGTGCCGAACTGGTATCTGGTCTTGGTCGGCCGACCGGGCAGGGGCGTTCGGCACCAGGATAACCGAAGGTGCCCGAGGACCAGAAAAGACTGGACACCCCGGACACCAACACGCGTTAAGCCACACAGCCAAAATAAACATGAAAGGCTCTTGGCCGGCGCGAATATCCACTCGCAAGCGGGCATGTTTGCGACCGCTTCGCCTTAGTCCGGGCGCAAGCAGGCAACAACGCAGCACTTGTGACTGCTTCCTTCACAAGTGTGGCGGCGAACCGAAACCGGGTAGTGGATTGGGTCCCGGTCCGGCTGCGATCCACCCGATCCCGGCTCAACCGTTTCCGCCGGACGGGCGGTTTGCGGCGAAAAGGTGCCCCGCACGCAGTCGCGCGGTCTCTCCGGGTATTTCGGAAACTCACTGTTGCCAGCTGTCGTGGCCCCGGCTCCGCGGCACCGGAGAGCGTTGACACCACGTCCGGGACGGGATTGCCTGCCCCTGTTTCCGTATCGGGCAGAGAACAGGGGAGATCAGGTCATGGCAGAGGCGAGCGCAGGCTGGTTCGACAGCGCCGAAATGTTCATCGGTGGGCAATGGGTGGCGCCGGAAACACGGCTTCCGCTGGAAGATCCGTCGACCGGGGAGGAGATCGGCATGATCGCGCGCGGCGGCGCGGCCGAGATCGACGCTGCCGTCGACGCCGCTCGCGCGGCTTTCGATGGCGCCTGGGGCCGGACACCGGCGGCCGAACGCGGGCGGCTCCTCGCCGCGATCGGTCGGAAGGTTCTGGCGCGGGTCGACGACCTCGCCCGGCTGGAGGCACTCGATGTCGGCAAACCGCTCACACAGGCGAGGAACGATGCGCTGGCGCTGGCTCGCTATATGGAATTCTACGCCGGCGCCGCCGACAAGCTGATGGGCGAGACCATTCCCTACATGGATGGCTATACCGTCTATACGCTGCGTGAACCGCTCGGCGTGACCGCGCATATCATCCCATGGAACTACCCGATGCAGATCATCGGTCGCTCGGTCGGCGCGGCGCTCTGCGCCGGCAATGCGGTGGTGCTGAAACCGGCCGAGGAGGCCTGCCTCACGGCGCTGGCCTTCGCCCGGCTGGCCGAGGAGGCCGGGCTGCCGGCGGGGGCGATCAATGTCGTACCGGGGCTCGGCGAGGAGGCGGGTGCTGCGCTCGCCGGTCACAGAGGCATCGACCATGTCTCCTTTACCGGATCGCTGGCCGTGGGGCAGGCCGTGCAGAAGGCGGCGGCGGAGAATGTCGTGCCGGTGACTTTGGAACTTGGCGGCAAGTCGCCCCAGCTTGTGTTCGGCGATGCCGATATCGACGCGGCGCTGCCCTTCCTCGTCAACGCTGGCATTCAGAATGCCGGTCAGACCTGCTCGGCCGCCTCGCGTATCCTGGTCCACGAGAGCCGCATGGACGAGGTCGCCTCTCGCATGGCCGAGCGCTACGCGGCGCTGCGGGTCGGGCCGGCGCTGGCGGATCTCGAGGTCGGGCCGCTGGTCTCGGCGCGGCAGAAGCAGATCGTGGAAGGGTATTTCCGACTCGGCGCGGAGGCCGAGATTCTCGCCGAGGGGCGCATCGTCCCCGACGCCCCGGCGGGTGGCCACTATGTCGCGCCGCGGTTGATCTCGCGCATCGCGCCGGGCCATGTGCTGGCGCAGGAAGAGATCTTCGGCCCGGCGCAGGTGCTGTTGCCCTTCTCGGACGACGACGAGGCCGTGGCGATCGCCAACGGCACCGGGCTTGGGCTTGTCGCGGCAGTCTGGACAGCCGACGGCGCGCGGCAGATGCGGCTGGCGAAGAGGCTCCGGGCCGGCCAGGTCTTCGTGAACAATTACGGCGCCGGCGGCGGTGTCGAGCTTCCCTTTGGCGGCACAGGCAAGTCCGGGCATGGCCGCGAGAAGGGTTTCGAGGCGCTCTATTCCTTCACCCAGCTCAAGACGGTCGCCTGCCTGCACGGATGACCCGGGCGGCGAAAGGGCTTCGACATCTCCGCGAGGTTCGTGTAAAGCGCGCGCGATGAAGCGCGAGACGATATCCGACATGGGTGGCGATGCGGTGTTCACGGCGGCCGGGCCGGCTCCGGGCAAGGGCCTGCGTCTGACGGAGGTGTCTCTGACCCTTGGCGGACGCGCGGTGCTCAATGGTATCGACCTCGCCATCACGGAGCGTCGCGTCGGCATTGTCGGGCGCAATGGTTCGGGCAAGAGCACGCTGGCGCGGGTGATGACCGGCCTGCTGGCGCCCGACTCCGGCAGTGTCGATGCGATGGGGGTCGATGTCGCACGCGACCGGCGTGCGGCGATCCGCACCATCGGCATCCTGTTCCAGAACCCCGACCACCAGATCATCTTTCCGACCGTTGGCGAGGAACTGGCCTTCGGCCTTCGCCAACAGGGGCGGAGCCGCGCCGAGGCGCGGCAGGCGGCGCAAACGATCCTCGCGCGATTCGGCAAGGCGGATTGGGAGACGCGCAGCGTCGAGACCCTGAGCCAGGGGCAAAAACACCTCATCTGCCTGATGGCAGTACTGGTGATGGAACCGGCGCTGATTGTTCTCGACGAACCCTTTACCGGGCTCGACATCCCGACCACGCTGAGCCTGCAGCGGCAGCTCGAAAGGCTCGCGCCGACGCTGATCCACATCACACACGACACGGCAGCGCTGGCGGGATACGAGCGGGTGATCTGGGTGGAGGCGGGCCGGGTCCATCGCGACGGTCCGGCCGAACCGGTGCTCGCGGCCTATCTCTCGGCGATGACGGCGGAGGAGGCGCGCGATGCTGACGCTGGTCTCTGAGATCGACACGCCCTATCACCGGCTGCCGGCCGGCGCGAAATTCGGCGCCCTGTCGCTGGCCACGGTGGCGCTCTTCCTGGCCGAAAGCCTGACGCTGCAACTTGCCGCGCTGGCCGGCGTGGCGGCGCTCTACCTGCGTGTCGGGCCCGATTTCCTTAGTCAGGGGCTCCGCTCCCTGCGCCCGCTCCTCTTCTTTCTTGTCATCGTCGGGCTCTGGCACGGCCTGCTCGGCACGCCGCGCGACGGACTGGTGGTCTGTCTGCGGCTGCTCTCGGCGGTCGCGCTGGCCAATCTCGTCACCATGACGACACGGCTCGACGATGCCATCGACCTCGTGATGCGGCTGCTGCGCCCGTTCCGTCGGCTCGGGCTGAAAACCGGTCAGATCGCCTTTGCGATCGCCCTTGTCATCCGCTTTGTGCCGGTAATGATGGAGAATACCCGCCGCCTGCTCGACGCCTGGCGCGCGCGTTCGGCGCGGCGCCCCGGCTGGCAGGTGCTGGCGCCGATATTTCTCGTGGCGATCGACGACGCAACCCGCGTGGCCGAGGCCATTCGCGCCCGCGCCGACCTCGCCACCTATACGGACCTCGACGATCTGGAGACCTGAATGGAACGCAATATCGCTCTCGTCGCCCTTTTTGCCGCGCTGATCGCGGTTCTCGGGCTGGTACCGAAGCTCACATTGATGACGGGCATCCCGATCACCGCGCAAAGCCTCGGCGTGATGCTCTGCGGCACCGTGCTCGGAGCGCGGCGCGGCGCGCTTGCGGTGATGCTCTTCCTCCTGATGGTCGCGCTTGGCCTGCCTCTGCTGGCCGGCGGCCGTGGCGGCCTCGGGGTCTTCGCCGGTCCGACGGTCGGTTTCCTTGTGGGCTTCCCGCTCGCTGCCCTCGTCATCGGCTGGATGACCGCCCGGTTGTCGTCGCTCCCGGTCGGGCCGGCGGCTGGCATCTCGGCCGCTCTTGGCGGTATACCGGTGCTCTACATTCCCGGCATTCTCGGCATGATGGTAATGCTCGACATGTCGGCCGGAAAGGCCGCAGTGTCGATGCTACCCTTCATTCCCGGCGATCTCATCAAGGCGGTGCTGGCCGGTGCGATCACCGCCGCGCTGGCAAGAGCCCGCCCGGGGCTGGTCGCCAGCCGCCCGGCCGGCTGAGGAGGCCGCATCCCCTGCCGCTCAGACGACCGGGGGTGTTTACCATTTGTTCCAGTTCCGCTTGATCTGTCCGGAGAACGTGCGCTCAATGCTCGCGAGGCTACCGGGCAGTTTCAAGGCATGTCCTTTCCGGATTCGAACGAACTTTCAGAGGCGATTCGTGCCAGCGGTGCGGTTCCCTGGCGCTGGACGCTCGGCACGGCGCAAATCGAGATATCGCGAACGTTTCTCGATCCGGCTGGCGGTGGCACCGGCGGCCCGGACTTCGTGCCGCTCGAAGGCGTGTTCCTCGGGCAGGAGGACGCGGCCGGTCTTTTCGAACGCTTCGTCGAAGCCCTCCGATCCGGCGCGCCTGTGGACGAGCGCCTCCAAGTCGCGCAGCGGGGTGAAGGGCAGCGGTGGCTCCGGCTCTTTGGGCGCTGCGACACGTCAGGAAGAGCAGGCGGGCGACGGCTTGTCGGCCTCGCACGCGAGATTAACCTGCGCGAGACCCGTGATATGTGTCGACGTGACGCGTCGGGCGGCGATGTCGGAACCTGGGAGATCACGCGCGGCCAGCCAAATGTGACCTGGTCGCCGGAGCTTTATGACCTCTTCGGCGTTTCCCAGGGAACCTTTCACCCACGGATGGACAATTTTGCCGACCTCTTCCATCCCGAGGATCGTTCGCGGGTGCAGGAGATCGTCGGCCGGCTGTTTCGCGACGTGTCGAGCGAACAGGGCCGGCTTGCCCCTGTCCGGATACGGGTCCTTCGGCCCGACGGGACGATTAGGCATTGCGAACTCTCCGGTTTCCGGCGTTTTGACGCCGAGGGACGTGTCATCGGCGCAGTCGGCGAGGTCCAGGACATCACCCAGCTTGCCGAGGCCGAACATCGCCTCGCACAGGCGCAGAAGCAGGAGATCGTCAGCCGGTTTTCCGGCGGTGTCTCGCATGACTTCAACAACTTGCTTTCGGTGATCCTGGGCAGCCTCGAACTGGTCCGCGATGCCGGAAGCGAGGCCGAAAGGGCGCTCCATATCGACGCGGCGATGGCGGCGGTTCAGCGGGGCAGGGACCTGACCCGGAAGCTGTTGTCTTTCGCCGGAAGGGCCGATCTCGCGCCGGGTGTGGTCGATCTGAACCGCATTATCGACGGCATGCGGGAGATCCTTGGGCGCCTTTTGCCGGAGGCGATCTCGTTCGAGATCCGGATGGGAAAGGACCTCTGGACCGTCAACCTCGATGCGGCGAATTTCGAGAACGCGCTGCTCAACCTTGTCGCCAATGGCAGCGAGGCGATGAGCGGCGCGGGGCGTCTCACGATCAAGACAGAGAACCGCGAGCTCTCGGGAACCTGCGTCTGCGTCGACCAGGAAACTCTCCCGCCGGGCCGGTACGTCGTGGTCTCAGTCACTGATTCCGGCAACGGCATTCCCTCAGATCGGCTCGCCGACGTTTTCCTCCCCTTTGTCACACAAGAAATGGGCGCGGGCGGCAACGGCCTTTGCCTTCCCATGGTCCGGGGGTTCGTGTCGCAGACGGATGGCTGCATGCGGATCCATTCCGATCCGGGTCAGGGCACCACGGTCTCGATGATCTTTCCGGCCGTCGCACAGCCGGTCCGGGACAGCGCACCGGATTGCGTGAGCCCGGAGGCGCTTTTGTCCGGGCGTGTGCTTCTGGTAGAGGACGAACCGCTGGTCATGCAGATGCTGGAGCGGCGGCTGCGGGGCTTCGGTCTCGATTGCGTGGCCGCCGTCTCTGGCGCCGAGGCGCTGCGGCTCTTCGAGACCGCGGGTCCGTTCGACCTTTTGCTGACCGATATCGTCATGCCCGGCACGATTCAGGGCACCGGACTCGCCACCCATCTCCGGCGTCAGCAGCCGGATCTGCCGGTGATCTTCATGTCTGGCTATCCGAACGAGGAGGCGATGCGAAACGCGGCGGCGCGGCCGGACGAAATTCGGCTGGTGAAGCCGATTTCCCGGGCCGAACTGGTCGTGGCGCTAACCCGCGCGCTCTCCCGGCACACGCTGGTGCCCAAGGTACCGGCCTGATCCTCAGGCGGAACGTCAGGTGGCGGCGAGCGCGCTTTCGATCGCGCCGCCAAGCTTGTCGATCAGCTCGCCGATCTGCGCCTCCTCGAGGATGAACGGCGGCGCCAGCAGCACGTGGTCGCCAAGCTTGCCGTCGCGCGTCCCCGACATCGGGTAGCAGATCAGGCCGGCCTCGAACGCGGCGGACTTGATCCGCGCCGCGAGCCGCTTCGCAGGGGCGAACGGCGCCTTGCTGTCGCGGTCGGCGACAAGTTCGAGGCCGCGGAAGAGCCCGCGGCCGCGGATGTCGCCGATATGCGGATGGTCCGCGAAGCGTTCCCGGAGCGCCGCGTCGAGTTGGCCGCCGATCTCCTGCACGCGCGCCACGAGGCCGCGCTCGAGGATCGCCGTCAGCACCGCCCGCGCCGTTGCGGCGGCCACCGGGTGGCCGAGATAGGTGTGGCCGTGCTGGAAAAAACCCGAGCCGTTTTCAAGCGTCACATAGATCTCGGCGGTGCAGAGCATCGCGCCGACTGGCTGGTAGCCGGCGCCGAGACCCTTGGCGATGCAGAGGATGTCGGGGGCGACGCCGTCGTGGTCGCAGGCAAAGAGGTGCCCGGTCCGGCCCACGCCGCACATCACCTCGTCGAAGATCAGCAGCACGCCATAGCGGTCGCAGATCTCGCGGATGCGCGCAAGATATCCGTCGACCGCCGGCACCGCGCCGGCCGTCGCGCCCACCACTGGCTCGGCCATGAAGGCAATGACGCTGTCCTCGCCGAGTTCGAGGATCGTGTCCTCGAGCTCCCGGGCGGCACGCTGGCCATACTCCCAGGCGCTCTCGTCGGGAGCGCGCAGGACATATTCGTAGCAGGGCGAGATATGGCGGACATCGACCAGAAGCGGCGAGAACTGCTGCCGCCGCCATTCGTTGCCACCGGCCGCGAGGGCTCCCAGTGTATTGCCGTGATAGGACTGCCGGCGGGCGATGATGTGCCGCCTCTGCGGTTCGCCGCGCTCGACATGGTATTGCCTCGCAAGTTTGATCGCCGATTCCGTGGCCTCCGAGCCTCCCGAGACGAGGTACACCCGGTCGAGATTGCCCGGCGCGTGGCGGATGAGGAGATCAGCGAGCTCTTCGGCAGGTTCCGTCGTGAAGAAGCTGGTATGGGCATAGGCGAGCCGGCCGAGCTGTTGTTGCGCGGCGGCGATGATCTCGGGATCGCCATGCCCAAGGCAGGAAACCGCCGCGCCGCCCGAGGCATCGAGGTATCGCTTGCCTGCGGCATCAAAGAGGTAGCAGCCCTCGCCCCGCGTTGCGACGGGCGGGAGGGACTTGGTGTGACGGGGAAAAACATGGCTCATGGCGCACCTCGGAGGTTGACCGGACCTGTCCGATCAAATCCGATTCCGGCGCGGTCGGAAAGCGAAATGGAGGGCGTCCGGATCGGGCAGCGGTCTGGGCCGAGCGGACAAGTCTTGCCTTCTCGGCCCGCCGGACCTACCCCACCTCATCCGCGCGGCGGTGTCAGCCGATCATGCCCCGGCCCGGGCCGTACTGGTCCTCGTAGTGCCGCGCCAGCCGTTGCAGTGCGATCCGCAGGACGATCTTGCCCGATCGGGCGGACCACCCGAGGCGCTTCTCTGTCGCCTCAAGTCCGTCGAGGTAGCAACAGCAGCGCAGCACCATGTCGCCAAGTCCGGGGCCGAGTTCTTCCAGTGCGCGCTCGACGCGGTCACGCGCGCCTTCCGGGCCCGAGACCGGATCCCGTCCGGCAAAGCCGCCGCGGGCACCTCCGGTCAGGAAGCGCTCCCAGTTCTGGGCAACCCGCGGACCCATCTGCGCCAGCTCGAAATCCTCGCGCAGCCGCTCGGCTGCGGCAACATGCTCCGGCTCGAGAAAGCGGGTACCGTCCTTTTCGCGCCGGCGCGCCAGCGCAACCACCGGGCTTTCGGCCATGTTGTAGCGCACCCGGCGCGGGCGGTCGGACTCCGTCTCGTCGAGCACGACCTTGTGGCCCCACTGGCGATGCTGGTCGCCGAACGGCGTCGGCGCCTCGGCAAAACCGCCGGCCTTCGCGCTGTCTTCGCTCAACAACCGTTAGAGCGCCGAACGACCCGACGCGGTAATCGTGTAGCTCGCCACCCTCCCGGCGGATTTGCAGGCGATCCAGTCCTTCAGCGCGAAGGCATGCGCGACGTGGCGATCGACCACCGCGGTCCGGTTGGTGCTTCCGTCGGGCATCTCGCGCAGCACCGCAGCCTTTTCCATGTCCGTCGCAACGGCAAGAACCGCGCCGCTCTCGGCGAGGCGGCGCAGGACCCGGCGGGCTTCGCGGTTCACGGTCGTCTCGTCGCAAACCTTGCGACCGGGCGTGTCTACGGCGGGAAAATGTGCGGACATTGGGGCGGTATCCTCGGAGCCTGAAGTGTCGTTGCAGGTCCTGAAATGCGCCTTGCCCAGATGCGCCAGAGCCTCGTCCACCAGCGGGTCGTCCCGCCGCTGTTCGAAGCGCCGGATACGACGCAGGATCGTCGAGGCATGACAACCTTCGGCACGGGCGACCTCTCGGATCGACAGCCCCTGCTCGGTGTGTCGAAGGTAGTGCATGGCGGCCTGCGGGACCCAACCGGGCACTTGGCCCTGCCGATCTTCTGTTCTGTGTCCCGTCATTTTGACCTCTCGACGACCCCATCCTCTGCTGTTCCGGGCATCCAACCACTAGGGTCAGATTGGTTACTCACAGGTTAAAATCAGAACCTGAGGGCAGAATTGTTTAAAAATCGCAAACAATTCTGACGATCCCGTGCGGTCTTATCCACAGAACCGCAACATCGCGGCGAGCTGTGCCACGGTTTCGCGACATCCACGGAGATCTGACATGACAAACGTCACCGAAGCCCTCGCCCAGATGCGCCGCCCCGGACTGTTGATCCGTGCGGCGCGTCTGGGTCAGTCGGGATACGATCGCAATCGCGACCTGAAGCGGATCACTCAGGGCGAGGCCTTGTTGATCCCGGAGCGTGCCCTGCCGCGGCTGATGGACCTCGAGGCCGAGCTCGAATACAGCCGAAAGACACATGACTCGGCCTATCTTCCAAGCCGCCATGTCGCGACCCTGACCGCGCTTATGGCGGAAGCGCGTGCGCTCTTCGCGCGCGGTCCGGTGGCAGTCTAGAAGACCACGTCGCGATCTGCCTCCGTCCGCGCGCCGTTGTCGTCCGGCACCGCCGTCCGGGCGGAGGCTCAGCCCAGTTGTCTGCGGAATTCGGCACGGGTCCTGGCGGCGAGGCCGAACGAGATGCCGAAGCCGTAGCCGACCAGAACGACCGCAGAGATCCAGACTTTGCCGGAGAGGCCCGCGAGGACAAGGCCGACGGCCAGCGCCGCAATCATCGCCAGGTTGAGGTTGCGCACATATCGCTCGGTACCGAGCTGGATCGCCGTCAGTTGCACCGGGCCGAAGGCGGAGAGGCCCAGCTGGTGGAGGGAAACGAGGCAGAGCGTGAGAAACAGCAGCCCCTTGTCCTCGAACCCGGCCAGCGGCCCCATCTGCAACAAGCTCAGCCCGTAGATCAGGACCAGCACGCCGACGGCCGCGAGCAGTGCCACCGCGAACGAGAACCGTGCCGCCATGCGGAAATCCTCTTGCGCCAGTCGGAGCGCGCCACTCCGCACGTGACGATTGATCTTGGCGCCGTAGAAGGCGCGGCTGGCAATGACGCCGAACGAGATCGGGTTGCTGAAGCGCAGCGCGATCGCGAGATAGGCAAGCTGGTCCATCTCGACGAAGAACCCGGTGACGAAGACCGGAAGATGCGCGCCGATGCTGCGAGAGACTGCGACCTGGAAATGCGCCGCGTTGCCACGCACAAGCCCGCCGCGAAAGCGGTTTCGCAACGCTTCGGGCAGCAAGGGCAGGACGTAGACGAGCGCCGCGACGAGGCTCGCCAGTGCATAGACCGCCAGGAAGGCGGCGACGGAACGGCTGCCCGAGACGGCCAGCAGGCCGAAACCGGCGAGCAGGAACGCCGTGCGCAGGATCTGGGTCACGAACTGGCTGCGGGTGCCCCGATCGGCGGCGCGAAGGATTCCGTCGGCGATGGTCTGGGCAGAGACAGCCGCACCGATCGGCGCCACCCAGAGCAGTTCGGGCCGGGCGAGAGTCGCCACCGCCGGGCCGGCAAAGATCGCGATGGCGAAAGCGACCAGCGTTCCGCAGATATAGAGCGCGTAGGTATTGGCGACGGGCGCCGGCCGCCGGTCGGCGTCAAGATCGAGCGGGGCGAAATCTGTGACCAGTGTGGTCTGATAGCCGCGCTTCAAAAGGATCGACGCCAAGCCGCCCGCCGAAATGACCCAGGCATAGCGGCCATAGAGCTCCGGTCCGAGGAGCGCGGTCAGGAGCAGGATTGTCGCAAAGGTCAACGCGGCGCCAATCGCCTGAATTCCTGCGATCGCAGTCATAATCGTCAGCGGCGCCATGGCTCGTCTCGCGTTGTCGCTGCGCCGCGCCCTCCTGTCATGAAGTTAGACATCCGACAAGGGCGTAGAGCAGCCGGTCCGCCGGGCTGACCCGCACATCGGCACGGTCGGCATCAAAACTGGTGCGGAAGCTGGGCGTACCGAACATCTCGCAGCGCAGATACGCGCCTTCGGGGCCACTTGCCGCCGCTGGGAAATCGAAAACGGCCTCCAGTCGGCCAAGCTTTTCCTGTGGCACCAGGATGTAGGGTCCGGTGCGCCGATAGTTGCGGAACTGTCTGTTGCGGCGCAGATAGGCTAGGAGCAAACGCGCCCGCGATCTTGGTGTCTGGTCGTACTGGGTTCGGTATCTCCGCACTGAGGCCGCCCAGGTCGAAAAGGCGCGGATAGTGTGGACCACCGTAACGTCGCAGCCGAGCGCCCGGTAGCGTTCCACGGCGTGGTCCGTCTTGGAGGTGTCGACCAGCACATCGCTCTTTTTCCCGCCCACGGAGAGCAGCGCCGCGTAGGGGTCTCCCTCCGGCCGCGCTAGGACCTCTGCCCAGAAGGGATCTGCTTCGATCTCGGCACGCTTTGCAGCGCGAAACTCCGGCTTGCCCCATCTTTCGCTCCGCGCGTCGAAGGTCGGATCGGTGAGCCGGCCGGCCGCGAGCATCGTCTGCCAGACCTCGCCGGCGTTCACGGCCTCGAGCCGCCGCGCGATCCAGTCGCCCACAAAGGTGCTGCCAGAGCGCGGCTGACCGACCAGATAGTAGACCCGCATCGTCATGGGCGCCACTTTGCGGCCTCGCAGCGGCGAAACAGCTCCACCGCTGCGTCGAACCGCGGCAAAGCGACGATCTCGTCGAGGAATTTGCTTTTTAGCGCCTCCTTTTCGGCGTTGGGACGTGAGCTGAGGTGACGTTCCTTCCGGTCGTCCCGCGTCGCCGATGCGATCAGTTCGTCGGAAATCTCATAGGCGAGCCCGGCATCTTCCAGGAGTGCTGTCGCGACCTGCCTCGGCGCGGCGACAACATCCTCGAAGCTGAGGACCCGCAGGCTGGGCGCTCCCATAAGCTCCAGCGTCGTCTCGGCATAGGCGATGTACAGATCGAGGCTTCGGGCCGCGGTGCGGCGCGCATCCCAGACCAGCCAGGACGCGATGCAATCGCGCGGGTGGCGGAAGAGCACGTAGGTTGGCAGGTCGTACCGAATTGCCATGGTGATCTGCTGGGCCCGGTGGACGTGATGCGCGATCCTCAGCTGATTCCCCGTAGCGGCCCGAAGGATGCGGTGCAGGAACGTGTTCGCCGAGCGCGGGTATCCTTCGATCACGAGGTCGCAGTTCGGCGTGACCCACATATGCTGACCGAGCTGGGCGTTGCGGATCCGCGCGGTCAGCGCAAAGAGATGCGGGTTGTCGAGGAGGGTCATGCTCTCATGCCTTGTTCGGGGCGGATGGGTGAGTGTCTCATCGGCACAGAACGGCGTCCATCCTGGCCTGCCGGAACCGCTCCCGCGAGAAGTCCGCGTCGAAGCGCGTGCGCGAGGCGGCCCCCTGGGCGGCGAGCGTTTCGCGGTCGGTTGTCAGGAGGAAGGCGGCGATGTCCTCGGCTCCGATATCGCGTTTGCACAGGCCGTTCTCCCCGGACGTCACCATGTCGGGGATAGCGGCATGCGCGCTTGCGACGATCGCGCAGCCGTTCGCCATCGCTTCCAGGACCGAACGCGGCTGCGCCTCGGTCGGATAGGAGGTCGGCAGACAGAAGACATCCGCGTCGAGCATCAATCGCCGCGCCTCGGCCCGTTCCCAGACAGCGCCGCCAATGTCGACCCGGCCGGAGGCGAGGATGTCGTGGCCAAGCTCTTTGCGAAACTCCGCCTCCAGCTCCGGCACCGGCCATGTGCCGCGGAAGGTGAAGCGGAACGACTCGAGATGGCCCGCATCTGCGATGCGCCGGATCGCCGCTCCGAGGACACGGTATCCCTTGGAAGGGATGAAGTTCGAGAAATAGAGCACATGGACCGGGCCACGGTGCCGCGCCTTTTCGGCCAACTCGTCCGGCGTCGCGATCATGTCGGGATCGACCGTGTTGGCAACGACGCGGAGCTTGTCCGCCTGCTCGGGCGGCAACACCCGCAGGAGGAGATCCGGCGCGGGCAGGAGCCGGTGGCTGAGACAGATCGAGCGGCTGCAGGTAGCGAGCTGCCACCGCCGCAGCCGGGTGCGCAGCCGTCCCTTCGGATTGAAGAAATCCCCGTTATGCGAGCTCAGGACGATTCGCAGGTCTTTGTGCCGCCGCAGCGCGAAGCGCATCGACAGCACATCGCGGATCGTGCCGCCAAGCGTGCTGGCGGCAATGATGAAGAGAGTGACGGGGACATGGCGCGATCTTCCCAGCGCCAGGCCGAGATCGGCGAGCGAGGCACGGTGGTCGGTCAGCTTCGCCAGCAGGGACCGGAGCGAGCGCCGCGTGCCGGGTATGTGCACCCAGCGATAGCGCATTTCCACCACCTCTGTCTCGCATGCCTCCGACAGCGCCTCGAGCGCCGTCTGGGCCGCGAGCACCGCGCCGTTCAGGCCCTTGGCCCTGTCGGGCAGCGGAATGAAGAAGATCACACGGCCATCGGGCACCGGCAGCGGAGACGTTGCGGCCTTCATGCGGCCCTCGCCGGCCGTGCAGCGACGGTGCCAGCCCCCGTCAGTTCGTCATAGAGACTGTCATAGGCGGCGGCCATGCGCGCGACCGAGAAGCGGTCGAGCTGTTTCTGCAACCCGCGCACCCGCGCCTCGATCTCGGACGCCGGAAGCGCGCGGATGGCACCCACCTCCCGGACGAGGCGCGCCGGATCCTTGTGGTCGATCGTCACCGGGCGCGGGTCCCAGCCGTCGAGAATGAGATCGAGTTCGGGGCTCTCGCTGACGAATGGAAGGAAGCCGAAGGCCATCGCCTCGAAGATCGTGTTGGACATTCCCTCGGTCGAACTCGGCAGCACCAGCATGTGATCGGCCGGGTCGAAGCGCTCGCCCCAGTCACTCAGCCGTCCGTGAAGCCGAACGGCCGCGCCGATGCCGAGCGCGGCCGCGCGCGCCTCGATGCGCGTGCTTTCCGGGCCCTCGCCGACGACGTCGAGCCCGGTGATGCCGTGGTCCTGCATCAGCGCAGGCAGGGCCTCCACGATCAGCGGCACCTGCTTGACCCTGACCAGCCGGCCGACAAAGAGCAGGCGGTCCGGAACCTTGGCGATCGGACGCACGTGCGGCACGGTCTCGATCCCGTTGAAGATCACCTGCGTTCGTTTCGGGAAGCCCAGGGCGCGGCGCAGGGAGAGGCGCGGCAGCAGATGCGGATAGTTGGGTACGATCCGCTCGGCCGCGAGGTGACAGAGATAGGGCGAGCGGTCGCGGAGCGCGCCGGGTCCGGAATTGCGGGCCTTGCACCGGTCGCCGCTGATGATGATCCGCCCTTCCGCACGCGCGGCGACCATCGCCGGGATCGTCATCCGGTCGGGAAGCCAAAGCTGGACGATATCGACCTCGTGCCGGCCGATCATGCCGCGGATACGCCGATAGATGTCGCGCAGCCCGAGGCTGGGCAGGCATTCGACTTCGGCGACCGAGGGGCGCTCGTTGCCCGCCAGAACCGCGATGACATGGCGATGCCGGGAGGCATGGACCAGCAGATTGAGCTGGCGCTCCGCACCACCCTTTTCCATATGCGCAATCACGTGCAGCACCGTCCGAACCGGCGCGGACGGAGCCTTCGCGGCGTCGGCCTGAACGGACGATGCCGGCGTGCGCTGCCGTGAAGATCTCTCGATCGGGACCATGTGTGTGCTGCGGGCGATGCTGTCGTTGCGGTATATGGGCGGGTGATAGCGGGGGGCTGGGACTGCGTCTAGGGAGATGCCGGGGTACCGGGCTTCGGCGTCGCCGGCTCCGGCGCGCTGTGGCCAGCGCGTCGGTGAACCGGGTCCGGGAAACCGGACGATCGGCGGGGCCAGGTCGTCATCATCACCGGAACGAGGAGCGGGAAAAACGCCCAGGTCGTCATCAGCGTGTTGTTGAAAAGGCTCACGGAAATACCGAAGAGGCCGGCGACGCGCATCGGCAACGGTGCCGGTCGAAGGATCAGCGCGTAGACCAGGTAGGCTACGATGAAGCCGCCGAAGACCACCCCGTAGGTGCCCAGCAATTCGACGAAGAAAACCTGCGACGGCGTCAGCCCGATATCCTCGGTCCGGCGCACGATGGCATCTGTCCCGAGCCCGTTGAGCGGGTTCGCCAAGATGAGCTCGAAATAGTCGCCCAGGGCCGCCAGTCGTTCGGCATTGGATCCTTCCCGGAGCAGCCAGAGTGCGCGGAACGCCTCCGAGAGCGGCAGGATCGCAAGGCCGAGCAGGCCGCCGACCGCAACGAAGGTGACGGCTGCCGAGGAACGGAACGAGAGATACCAGGCCGGCAGGAAGCCGGCGAGCAGCAGGATCGCGCCGCGGCTCTGGGTCAGAATCACAAATGTGACGAGGATGAGCGCGACGGAGATGAACTGGAGACGGGGAATCCGGGTCTTCTGTCCGGTCACGAACCAGCAGATCAACATGTAGAAGATGGCATAGGCCGCAGAATTCGGCTGGAAATAGGCGAAGTAGAAGCGTTTGAGCGAGACGCCGTAGAGCGTGAAGGAATCCGTGATTCCGATCGCCGCGCCGCGGGCGGCGAAGCTGTCCGGCGCCAGCTTGAGGTATATGCCTTGCAGGATGAGGATGCCGACGCAGAGCAGCAGCAGCCTGCGCATGTCGTCCGGCCGCAGCGCGTAGACCGTGTTGGCGACGAACAGGCCGGAGAGGAACTGAGCCCAGATCAACATCGAGTAGAAGCCGAACTCCCGGAACATGAGGTCGAAGAGCGACGCGAAGACCAGGCAAGCCACCAGCGGCAGGATTCGCCGCGCAAAGCCGATATTGAGCCGCAGCCGTCCGTTGATGCCCGAGAGCAGGACCAGCGTCGCGAGAAAACCGTGCCGCACCGTGTCGCTGAGCGGCATCGGCACCAGCCGCAGGCTGGCGGTGAGGAAGAGCGCGATCAGGATCAGTCGGAGATGCTTCATACGTCGTGACCAGCGGGACCGGCGTCCTTCATAGCCTCGCAGGCGGGGCGCTGTCTGCCCCTGAATACAGGAGTCTTTCGTCGGACCCGCCGTAGCGTTTGGTCAGGCGACCACCACCGAGGTGCCCCAGTCGCGGCAGAGCCGGTCGAGCGAGGGCGTCAGCGGCCGGTCGGTAAAGAATCCGTCGATCTCGCCCAATGACGCGATTCTTGCGGGCGCGTTGCGCTGAAACTTTGAATGATCGGCGACGAGGTAGCTGCGCCGCGCCTGACGCAGGATCGATTGCGAGACATGAACCTCTTCGACGTCGTAATCCATGAGGTCGCCGTCATGGTCGAGCGCCGAACAGCCGATGACGGCGATGTCGACCTTGAACTGTTCGATCACATCGCGGGTCATCGCCCCGGTGAGCCCGCCATCGGCGCGCCGGAGCATGCCGCCGGCAACCATGATGTCGACGTCCGGGTTGGCAACGAGGATATTCGCGACGTTGAGATTGTTGGTGATGACGAAGAGGTTGCGGTGCCGCAGAAGCGCCCGCGCGACGGCTTCGGTCGATGTGCCGATGTTGAGGAAGACCGAGCAGTCATCCGGGATCTCGGCGGCGCATCGCGCCGCGATCGCCGCCTTGGCTGCGGAATTGAGGTCTCGCCGGTCCTCATAGCCGATGTTGGAGACGCCCGAGGGCAGCATTGCGCCACCATGGACCCGCTCGAGCTGTCCCGCCTCGGCGAGATCGGTCAGATCGCGCCGGATCGTCTGGAGGGTGACGCCGAAGCGGGCCGCGAGGTCTTCCACGGTCACCTTGCCATGCTGACGGGCCAGTTCGAGGATATCGGTCTGTCGGAAGCTCTGCGCCATGGCGCGAAAATGTTCGATTTATCCGCAATTGGGAAGAGGAAAGTACAGATCTGGCCAAAAAACTGCCTGATACCTCCGAGCGTCGCTGCTAATCGAATAAAAACGAGCATTTTCGATTGACTGGTGGTCCGATCCATGGTGCTGTTGGAAGGCAGTCTTCAGACACACCCGGAGTATGCCATGGCCCAATCGCGCGCGGCGCAGGATGTATTCGACGTTTTCGTCATCGGTGGCGGAATCAACGGATGCGGCATCGCGCGGGACGCGGCCGGGCGCGGGCTGAGGGTAGGGCTGGCCGAAATGGGCGATCTCGCCCAGGCGACCTCCTCGGCATCGACAAAGTTGTTCCATGGCGGGCTGCGCTACCTTGAGTATTTCGAAGTTCGGCTGGTGCGCGAGGCGCTGGTCGAGCGGGAGGTGCTGCTGCGCGCGATGCCGCATATTTCCTGGCCGATGCGCTTCGTGCTGCCCTACGATCCCGAGATGCGCTTCGACGCCGAGACGCCGGCCTCGCGACTTCTTGGCTGGACCATGCCTTGGACTCGCGGCCGGCGGCCGTCATGGATGATCCGCTCCGGCCTTTTCCTTTATGATCATCTCGGCGGACGGAAGATCCTGCCCGGCACCCGGCAGGTCGATCTGAAGAGCGATCCGGCCGGCGCGCCGCTCGCCGACCGATTCACGAAGGCGTTCGAGTATTCCGACTGCTGGGTTGAGGATTCACGTCTTGTCATGCTCAACGCGCGCGACGCAGCCGCCCGTGGCGCGGACATCCTGACGCGCACCAGGGTCGTGCAGGCGACGCGGGACGGAGCAGTCTGGCGCGTGACGCTCGAGGACGCCGAGACGGGCGCGCGTCGCGAGGTGAAGGCCGCGATGCTGGTCAATGCTGCCGGCCCGTGGGTAAAGGCGGTGCTCGACGGGGTAGCGCATGTCGACATGCCGGCGCGCATCCGGCTGGTGCGTGGCAGCCATATCGTCACCCGCCGCCTTTACGACCATGACAAGTGCTACTTCTTCCAGGGGCGCGACGGACGGATCATCTTTGCGATTCCCTACGAGGGCGATTTCACCCTGATCGGCACCACCGATCGGGAACACGCGTCTCCGGATGTTCCCCCGGTCTGCACCGAGGATGAGAAACGCTACCTGATCGATCTTGCCTCGAGTTATTTCAGGCAACCCGTGCGGGAGGAGGACATCGTCTGGAGCTATTCCGGTGTGCGCCCGCTCTATGACGACGGCGCGAGTTCGGCCACCGCGGCCACGCGCGACTATGTGCTGAAGGTCGACACCGCCGGCGCGCCGTTGCTCACCATCTTTGGTGGCAAGATAACCACCTATCGCCGGCTCGCTGAAGCGGCACTGGAGAAGATCTCGGCGCATGTGCCGGGAGCGACCGGGCGCTGGACGGCGAGTGCGCCGCTGCCCGGCGGCGATTTCCCGGTCGACGGTGTCGCCGCCCTGACCGCAAGGGCGCAGGCCGACTATCCCTTCCTCGACGCGGCCTGGGCGAAACGTCTGGTGCGCGCCTATGGCACTGAACTGTGGGACATTCTCGGCGCGGCGGAGAGCGCGGCGGACCTCGGTAGGGGCTTCGGATACAACCTGACCGAGGCGGAGCTCCGCTGGATGATGGAAAAGGAATTCGCGCGGAGCGCGGAGGATGCGCTCTGGCGTCGTTCGAAGCTCGGCCTCCGGCTGAGCGAGGCCGAGGCGAAGGACGTGGCGGCCTTTATGACGTCCGCGCGCAGCTCCTCGCCCGACGCGGCCTGAAGACGTCTTTCCGCCGGCGGCGGGACGTGCCAGATTTCGCGATATCCCCGGCTCGCGCGCGAGGACCGCGTTGAGTGGGACGAAACCGAAAACAGGGCGGACCCATGACCTACATCCTTGCCATCGACCAGGGCACCACCTCGAGCCGCGCCATCCTCTTCGACGGCGACATGAAGATCCGGGAGGTGGCGCAGCAAGAGTTCCCGCAGCATTTCCCGAGCTCGGGCTGGGTCGAGCATGATCCGGAAGATATCTGGGGCACGGTGCTCAGCACCTGCCGGGACGTGATCTCCAAGGCGCTTCTGAACCCCTCCGACGTGGTCGCCATCGGCATCACCAATCAGCGCGAGACGACGCTGGTCTGGGACAGGGAGACCGGCGAGCCAATCCATCGGGCCATCGTCTGGCAGGACCGCCGAACGGCCGGGATCTGCGAAGAGCTTCGCGCCGCAGGGCATGAGGAGGAGGTGACGGCGAAGACCGGCCTGCTGCTCGACCCCTATTTCTCGGGCACCAAGCTCAAGTGGCTGCTGGACAACGTCGATGGCGCGCGGGAGCGTGCGGAGGCGGGCGAACTGCTCTTCGGCACGGTCGACTGCTACCTGATCTGGAAACTTACCGGTGGCAAGGTTCACGCGACCGACGCCACCAACGCTTCGCGAACGCTGCTTTACAACATCCACAGCGGTGGCTGGAGCCGGATGATGTGCGAGTTGCTCAACATCCCAGTGGCCATGCTGCCCGAGGTGCGCGACTGCGCCGCGGATTACGGCGAGACCGATCCGGAGATCTTCGGCGAGTCGATCCCGATCCTCGGCGTTGCGGGCGACCAGCAGGCGGCGACCATCGGACAGGCCTGTTTCGAGGCGGGCATGATGAAATCCACCTACGGGACGGGGTGTTTCGCGCTGCTCAATACCGGCGACACGGCCGTCACCTCGCGGAACCGCCTGCTCACCACGATCGCCTACCAGTTCGGAGGCAAGCCGACCTACGCGATCGAGGGCTCGATCTTCATCGCCGGCGCGGTGGTACAATGGCTGCGGGACGGGCTGAAGATCATCGACGCGGCGCCCGAGAGCCAGGCGCTCGCCGAAACGGCCGATCCGAGCCAGCAGGTGATCGTCGTGCCGGCCTTCACCGGGCTCGGTGCGCCCTATTGGGAGCCGGAATGCAGAGGTGCGATATTCGGCTTGACGCGGAATTCCGGCCCTGCCGAGATCGCCCGCGCGGCGCTCGAGAGCGTCGGCTTCCAGACTCGCGACCTGCTGGAGGCAATGCGGGCTGACTGGCCGAATGCGAGCGAGGCGGGAGTGCTTCGGGTCGATGGCGGGATGACGGCCAACGACTGGGCGATGCAATTCCTCTCCGACATCATCGGTGCGCCGGTCGATCGGCCGGAGATCCTCGAGACCACAGCGCTCGGTGCGGCCTGGCTCGCCGGGATGGAGGCCGGGCTCTATCCCGACCGCGCGGGTTTTGCGGAGACCTGGGCGCGGGAGCGCCGCTTCGAGCCCGCGCTCGATGACGCGCGGCGAGACGAGCGTTACGAGGCCTGGAAACGGGCGGTGCAGGCGGCGATCTCGGCCTGACGGCTGCTGCGCGAACCGGGTTCAGGACGGGCCGATCCGGGAATGTCCGGGACGCGGGTTGGCGACGCGGCCGGTCCTGCTGCCGGTCGAGCGGGCAGGACCGAACGCGCTGGCCTCAGCGGCCGACCGCCACGTAAGTTTCGAACCCGGCGGCTTCGGCATCCGCAGCAGAGTAGACGTTCCGGAGGTCAGCCATGCGCGCGGTGGCCATGGAGCCGGCGATCCGCTCCAGATCGAGCGCGCGGAACTCGTTCCACTCGGTGAGGATGACCAGCGCATCGGCACCCTCGGAGGCCTCGTAGACATCCTCGACCCAATCCACGCCCGGCAGCAGTGCCTCGCCTTCGCGGCGGCCCTGCGGGTCGACCACGCGAACCTTCGCCCCGCCGCCAACCAGCGCGGGCACAATGGTGAGCGAGGGCGACTCGCGCATGTCGTCGGTATTCGGCTTGAAGGTCACGCCGAGCACGGTGACGATCCTGCCGTTGAAACTGCCGCCGCAGAGATCGCAGAGCTTCTCGATCATCCGCCGCTTGACGGACTCGTTGACTCGAATGACCGTCTCGGTGATCTCCTGCGGCACGGAATGCTCCTGGCCGATGCGCGCGAGCGCCGATGTGTCCTTGGGAAAGCAGGAGCCGCCATAGCCTGGCCCGGCATGCAGGAACTTGTTGCCGATGCGCCCGTCGAGCCCCATCCCCTTCGAAACCGACTTGATGTCGGCGCCGACGCGCTCGCAGAGCGCCGCGATCTCGTTGATGAAGGTGATCTTGGTCGCGAGGAAGGCATTGGCGGCGTATTTGATCATCTCCGCCGATTCGAGGTCGGTGTAGACGATCGGGAATTCGCGCAGGAAGAGCGGGCGGTAGATCTCGCCCATGAGTTCCCGCGCGCGCTCCGTCTCGACACCGACGACCACTCGGTCGGGGCGCATGAAATCGTCGATCGCCGCACCTTCACGCAGGAATTCGGGGTTGGAGGCGACGTCGAACTCGGCCTCGGGCCGCGCGGCGCGGACGATCTCCGCCACCTTGCGGTTGGTGCCCACAGGCACGGTCGACTTGGTGACGATGACGGCGTAGTCGGTGAGGCTCTGTGCGACTTCTTCCGCGGCGGCGAAGACATAGGACAGGTCGGCATGGCCGTCGCCGCGCCGCGTCGGCGTGCCGACGGCGATGAAGATCGCGTCCGCGCCGTCGACAGCTGAGGCGAGATTGCCGGTGAAGGAGAGCCGGCCGGCGGCGACGTTGCGCTCCATCAGCGCGTCGAGGCCGGGCTCGTAGATCGGAACTTCACCGCGCTCGAGCATCTCGATCTTGGTCGGGTTCTTGTCTACGCAGACGACTTCGTGGCCGAAATCGGAGAAACACACACCCGAGACCAGGCCCACATATCCGGTGCCGATCATCGCAATCTTCATACCGCCGCCTCCGCAGTGCTGGTTTTTGTCGCACCGCGCATGGGCCATTGTTCCCGCGGTGTCAATGTGACCGGGCGGGCGCGGTCGACTTGTTGCCGATCCGACCTGCCGGTAGCGTCAGGGCGAGGATCGTCCGACGAGGCATTGCGCCTCGACGCGGAAGAGTTTCTGCGACCTTTCCGCATAGGCGCCGGTCGCGGGCGCGATCCGGCCGAGGGTTTCGCCAGTGCATTCGTTCGGCTGGTCGTCCTGGCGTGTGACCAGCAGGACCGGCCCGGCAAGGTCGCGCGGCATCGAGTGTTTCAGCACGTAGTGGTTCGGTGCCCGGCCGTTGACCGGGCGGGCGAAGACGGCGACGGTGTCGTCGCGCCGGTTGTAGAAGAGGTCGGCCAGCACGTCGCGATCGTCCGCGACGACAGTGTCGAGGCCGGCGGCGGCAGCAGCTTGCAGGATTTCGGCGGTCATTTCGCGACGGCCGAGATAGCGTTCGAGCAGCAACTGTCCCTCCGGTCCCGCGCGCAGTCCGGTGCCAAGGATCGTCAGCAGAGGCAAGAGGAGCGCGATCGCGAGATGCAGCGCGAGGCTGGCCCGGAGCCAGTTGACATGGCGCTCCAGCAGCCAGGGCACGACGAGAAGCGTGCCTGCGACATAGGCGGTTGCGGCCCAGTTGGCATAGGCCGCGCTGAGCAGTGCCTGCGCTGAGACGATGACAAGAATGGGCAACGAGAAAAGCAGGAGCAGCCGGCCCTCGGCGGCAAGCTGCCTAGGACGGGCGGCCAGCACAAGGAGGCCGGCGAAGAGGACAGGTCCGAAGACTGCGAACTGCGCGGCGAGAAATCCCGCAAGCCCGGAGAGGTTGAGCTGCGCGCGCGTGCCGGGGTCGCGCACCCAGTCGGCATTGTCGAGCGTGTGCGCGAGGGTGCTCAGGCCGTTGCCGAGGTTCCACGCGACATTGGGCGAGATGGTGAGGAGGAACAGCCCGAGGCCGGTGATGGCCGGCCCCCAGCCGGGGCGCGCGTGCCAGGTCAGCGCGGCGGCGAGGGCGGCGCAGAGGAGGTAATAGATCGCGGCATATTTGCCGAGGAAGGCGAGGCCGAGGGCGACCCCGGCGAGCGCGGCCCAGCGGTGAGAGCCGCCGACGTCGAGCCCCTTGAGCCAGGCCAGAAGTGCCAGCGCGAGAAACGGAACCATGACCGTGTCGGTCGAGATCAGCAAGCTGCCAAGGCTGACCATCGGCAGAGTGATCCAGGTCGCGCTGACCCAGATCGCGGCGCGATGTCCGGCGCGCGGGGCGGCGATCGCGCCGAGGATCAGGGCGGTCGCGCCGTGGAACAGCGGCGCGGCCAGACGGACCCAGAACGGGCTGTCCGAACCGCCGAGTTCGGTGACCGCGCGGATCGTCCAGCCGATCAGCGGCGGTTTGGAGTAGTAGCCCAGGGCCAGATTCTGGCCCCAGAGCCAGTATTGCGCCTCGTCGACGAAGAGGTCGGTCCGATTGAAGGCCAGCAGGGCAACCCGGGCGAGCGTGACCGCGACGACGATCGCGCCGGCCGGGCGCAGCCAGCCTCGCGCGTCAGCCGATGGTGCGGCGTTCGGCATGGATGAGCCAGAGGTTGCGGGCATAGATGAAGATCCCCATCGACTGGCCGAGGATGAAGACCGGGTCCTTGCGGTAGACGGCATAGGCAAAAAGAACCAGCCCGCCGCCGATCGACAGATACCAGAAGGCGAGCGGGACGACCGAGCGGCGGACGCGCTCCGAGGCGATCCACTGGACGAGGAAACGGGCGGTGAAGAGCAGCTGCCCGCCGAGGCCGATCATCACCCACCAGAACTCCGTCCAGCTGTCGACGGCGAGGATGCGGAAGATCTGGTCAATCATGGCGAGCCGCATCCTGTTGCGCGAGGTCACGCTCCTCGGGCCGCGCCTTCTTTCTGCGGCGGATCAGCCAGGAGACAGCGATGAGGTCGGGGATGCCGACGATCGCGCGGCGGAAGTTTGAATAGTTCGACTGGCCGGCCTGCCGCTCGCGGTGGCTCACGTCGACTAGTAGCACCTCCCAGCCATCGCGCCGGAACAGCGCGGGCAGGTAGCGATGCATGTGATCGAAATAGGGAAGAGCCAGAAAGGCGTCCCGGCGGAACCCCTTGAGGCCGCATCCGGTGTCGCGGGTGCCGTCCTTGAGGATCCAGCCGCGCAGACCGTTGGCGAATTTCGAGGCCCAGCGTTTGGAGAGCGTGTCCTGCCGGGCGACGCGCTGGCCGGCGACAAGGCCAAGGCGTCCGGTGTCGTCGGAAAGCAGCGGCTCGAAGAGCTTGGGCAGTTCCGAGGGAGGGTTCTGGCCGTCGCCGTCGAGCGTGCAGATGATCCGGCCGCGGGCCGCGAGAACGCCGCTGTGAATGGCAGCGCTCTGGCCGGCCGAACGCGGGTGCGCCAGCAGCCGGACATTGCCGAGCCTGGCGTTCATCCGTCCGGCTGCGGTGCCGGTGCCGTCCTCGGAGCCGTCGTCCACGACGAGGATTTCGTGACTGACCTCAGCGCAGGCTTGGGCGATGCCCTCCAGAAGAGGTTCGACATTCGCCTCTTCGTTCTTCATCGGGATCACCACCGACAGATCGATCATCTCAGCCCCGCTGTGCATCGTCCGGCCGAAGCGGCCGGGTCCTGCCGGCGTTTAACGGCATCACCGCGGCCATGTCCATCATGGCACCTCAGCTCCGGAGCAGAGTGTCACCCATCGTCAACTTCGGCGTCAGCACGACACGCTCGCCGCCTCCTGTATCCGAGCCGGCGCGCTGGGCGACGATCCGGGCGGCCGCCTCGCCGATTTCCTGCCGACAGGAATCCATCGAAGCCAACTGGCGCGGCAACCCGTCTAGAAGCTCCACCCGGTTGAAGCCGGCCATTCCGATCTGACCGGGAATGTCGATGCCTTGCTCCAGACAGTAGAGCAGACCGCCCGCACCGATGAGGTCGTTGGAATAGTACAGGAAATCGAGGTCCGGCGTGCGCTCGAGGATCCGCATCGTCATTTCGCGACCATTGCCGAAGCCGGAGCTTCCCTCGTAATACTCCTCGTCCGCCAGTTCGAGCGATGCGGCCCCGAGCGCTTCGATGAAGCCTTCGAGGCGTTTGCGGGCGCGGTAGTCCCGCGGCATCTTGGTGCCGAGGAATCCGATCCGGCGATAACCCGCCTCGACGATTGCCTGCGCCATCATCCGCCCGGCGCGCCGGTGCGAGATGCCAACCATCGCATCGATCGGCTCGCCGTCCACGTCCATGATCTCGACCACCGGAATGCCGGCATTTCGCAACATGGCCCGCGCCGCCTCCGAGCGCTCAAGACCCGCGATGATCACGCCCGATGGTCGCCAGCTCAGCATCTCGTAGAGGACCTTTTCCTCCTGCTCCGGGCTGTAATGAGTGACGCCGAGGACGGGCTGGAGTTCAGTGTCTTCAAGCACTTTCGAGATCCCGTTCATCACTTCCGGAAAGACCAGGTTGGAGAGGGACGGGATGATGACCGCGACGAGGTTGACGCGGCTCGAGGCGAGGGCGCCGGCGATCTTGTTGGGAACGTATCCGAGTTGCTTGGCGGCGGCGAGCACACGTTCGCGCGTCGCGGCGCTGACATCGCCGCGATTGCGCAGAACGCGGCTCACGGTCATCTCGCTGACGCCAGAGGCTTCCGAGACGTCGCGCAGGGTGAGCGGCCGGCGCGCCTCGGACCTGCGGCCGGCTGCACTGGCGGAGAAGGGATCATCGGTACTCATGCAGTTGTGTTAGCGCCAATTGTCGGCTTGGGAAAGCGCTATACCGCGTGGTCCCTGCGGATCGCGGCGGCATTCCCGCGCGGCCGCGCGGGGCGTCTTCGGTCCGGGCGCGGTCGCCGTCAGCCGAGGTCCTGCCGGGCGATGTCCGTCACCAAGATATCGTAGACATCCGGTCCGAGAAGCTGCCGGGCGGATCGCCGGAGTTCTCCGCGCAAGACGTCCATCCTGTCGCCGTTGGTGAAATCGCCGTCGAAACCGCCGGCATTGGCGTGGTCGAACAGCACTTGCAGGAAAGTGTCGCGGATACGCGGTTCCCGGTCGAAGATCCTTTCCCGCCGCCCGACCGGTGTTTCCAGGCTCAGCGACAGGATCACCATCGACCTGACCTGGCCATCACGCAGAACCGGAACGACGAACTGATTGTTCAGCTTCGTGAATTCGGTGTCGCTGACCGCTGGCGCGTGGGGATCCGGTGTCCCTGCAGCAAGCGGGTCATTCGTCGATGCCACGATGGGGTCGGCATCCTGCCACGCCAGTTCGGTCCTGCTTGCGTCGTGGCCGTCCAGTTGCTCCGCGGAACCGGCGGCCTGTTCGCCCGTCGCTTCCGCACCGGGCCTCAGGATGATCCCGGCGCCGAGGCCGGCGCCGGCGCCGGCCATGGCAAGGACGATCGGGAAGATCAGTCGCATGTCGGGCCTCTCAGAAGGGAATCAGGATGTCGGCCACCTGCTGGCCATACCTGGGTTGCTGGTAGTCGGTGATCTGTCCGCGACCGCCATAGGAGATCCGCGCCGCGGCGATCTTGTCATAGGTGATCTCGTTCTTGCGCGTGATGTCTTCCGGGCGCACGAAGCCGGAAACCAGCAGTTCCCTGAGTTCGAAATTGACCCGTACCTCCTGGCTGCCCTGGATCTTCAGCACGCCGTTCTGCAGCACCTCGACCACCGTCGCGGCGATTTTTAGGGTCAGCTTCTCGCTACGCTGGACCGAGCCGTCTCCCTCTGAGGAGCTGTTCGAGGAGAGCTTGACCGCGGGATCGAAACTGGCGCCGGGAGGAAGCTGATCGGACAGATTCTGTGGAATGCCGAACAGATCGGGCATCGACATTTTCTCGCCTGCCTTGCGGGAGCGTTCGGTCGAATTGGAGATCTTCGCCTCGTCGTCAATCTCGATCACCACGGTCAGGATGTCGCCGCGCTTGCTGGCGCGGTCGTCGCCCAGGAGCGAATTGCGATCCCTGGTCCAGAGCGAGGCATGCGCGGTCGGTCGGGCAGGTTCAGCAGAGTCCGGCAACGGAATGACCGACATCGCACGATGTTCGTAGCTTCCTGAATTATCAGTGAAATCAGGCGCCTTGCCGACGTCGGCGAGGCGTCCGCAAGACATGAGCGCGAGGCAGAGCGTCGCGAGGATCGTGGCCGTCTTCATCACTTGATCTCCGTGTTAGTGAATGTCGCGACCGAAGGGTCGACGATGACCCGGCCGAGCGGGTCGACCGTGCCGGTCACCGTCGATCGGGATTGAAGGTTCATGACCCGGACACGCTCGCCGACCGCGGCGCGGGAAAGCGAGCGGCCGTCTGTCGAGATCGCCAGTGTTCCTGAGTCGAAGACCAGGGGCACGATCTGGTTTCGCTCAATCCGGGCAGGCGGCTGCAGGTCCTCGGCGCTGATGGCGCGGCCGGCGTAGAGCACGACCCGCGCCTCCATGCCGATCGCCGCCGCGGGATCGGTCAAGGCGCCGGGCAGGTCCTCGGCCACCAGTTGGACGTCCTCGGCCGTGACGAGGGTCCGGCTGCGTATCGTGTGGCTGGCCACGAGCGCCTCGGCCGACGCCATTCCCGCCAGGGCCGGCAGCAGGATCGGGAGCAAGATGATGCGTCTCATCGGATCTGTGTGGTTGCGCCGAGCATCTGGTCGACGGCAGTGATGACCTTGGCGTTCAATTCGTAGCCGCGTTGCGCCTGGATGAGATCGGTGATCTCGCGAACGGCATCGACGGAACTGTCCTCCAGATATCCCTGGCGGATCGTGCCGAGCCCGTCCTCGCCCGGATCTGTCACCAGGGGCGGGCCGGAGGCTTCGGTCTCGAGGAAGAGGTTGTCGCCGATTGCCTCGAGACCCTTCTCGTTGGAGAAATCCGCCAGCGTGAACTGCCCCAGCGATTCCGCCTCCACCTCGCCGTCGAAATATGCGAAGACCTCTCCGTCCGGGCTTATCGAGATGCTCCTCGTGTCGTCGGGCACGGTGATCTCGGGGATCACCGGATAGCCGTCCGAGGTAACGATCAGCCCTTCGGGCGAGAGCTTCAGGCCGCCGTCTCGCGTGTAGGCCGACGCGCCGGAGGGCAACGTCACCTCGAGATAGCCATCGCCGTCGATCGCGATGTCGAGCTCGCCGCCGGTGGCCGAAAGCGAGCCCTGCCGGTGGTCGACTGACACAGCAGAAGGGCGCACGCCTAGGCCGATCTGGACACCAGTCGGCACGATCGTGCCGTCGGAGGCGTTGATCGTCCCGGGCCGGGTCAGTTGCTGGTAGTGCAGGTCGGCGAATTCGGCACGGCGCGCGTTGTAGGCGGTCGTGCTCATGTTGGCGAGGTTGTTGGAAATGACGTCGACCCGCATCTGCTGGGCCGACATGCCCGTGGCGGCGATCTTCAGCGATTGCATAAACTCCTCCGTTTAGCGTGAGAGCATGTCGATGAGGCTCGACAGCCGTTTGCCTTCCCGGTCGGTGAAGGACTGACCGAGTTCGTAAGCGCGCTGGACCTCGATCATCCGGGCAATCTCGACCACGGGATTGACATTGGACCCTTCCAGGAAGCCCTGCAGCACACGAGCGTCCTCGACCGGTTCCAGATCACCCGCGGCGAAGAACAGCGTCGCGCCCTCGCGTTTCAACTCGCTCGGATCGGCGGGTATTGAGATGCCCAAGCGCGCGATCGGACGTCCCTCGGCGCTGATCGTGCCGTCGCTGGCGATGGCGAGGCCGATGGCGTCGGGAGGAATGAAGATCGGTGCACCACCCTCGTCGAGGACGACATGTCCGTCAGGCGTCATCAGGTCGCCATTCTCGCCGGGCACGAACTGACCCGCTCGTGTCAGCCGTTCGCCGTCAGGCGTCCCGACCACGAAAAAGCCCTCTCCTTCGATGGCGACGTCGAAAACGCCGCCGGTCGGTTCCAGTGTGCCCTGCGTGAGATCGAGATGGCGCCCGCGGGCGGCGGCGAGCGAGACCGACTGGTTGGCGTCGGCGCCCGCCTTGATGAATTCCGAGAAGACGATTCCCTCGCGCCGGAAGCCGGTGGTCGACATGTTCGCGATGTTGTTCGCGACCGCCTGTATCTCCTGCATCAGGCCGGACTGGCGGGAAAGCGTGACATAGCCTGTGCTCATGGCATCAGAGCCCGGCGATCAGGGGGATGATGCGCCCGGTGAAGAAGCTCACGAGCTGCTGAGACATGAAGGTCATCGACAGCCAGAACACGGTCGCGATGGCCAGAAGCTTGGGAACGAAGGTCAGGGTCATCTCCTGAACGGAGGTCAGGGCCTGAAAGAGGCCGACAGCTAGGCCCGCCAGGAGCGCAACCGACAGGATCGGGAAGGCGATCATCACCGCCGTCCAGAGTCCCTCGCGCATGGTGTCGAAGTAGATTGCATCGTTCATCGGATCACACCGGCATCCGCATGATTTCCTGGTAAGCTTCGACCACCTTGTCGCGCAGGGTCGCTGCCGTCTCGACGGCGAGCTCGGTTTGGGTGAGGGCCATGACCAGTGCGTGAGGGTCGGCTTTGCCGACCATCGCCGCTCTTGCGGTCGCCTCGGTCTGGCCCAGTGACGCTGCGACATTTGCCGCCGCGGCCTGGAAACTCTCCCCGGGTTTCCCGGCGAGCAGCGAGGGGTCGAGTGCCGGCTTCGCCGCCTGGTAGCCGCGCGCGGCCTGTGTCGCCCGGATCTCCATTCTGGACTCCCGCTATTTCCGGAGAAGGTCGAACAGGCTCGAGGTCATTTTCCTCGCCTGGTCGAACATCCTGAGATTTGCTTCATAGGTTCTCTGCGCCTGGCGGGCGTCCGCGATCTCCACCACCAGGTCCACGTTCGATCCGTCGTAATGCCCGCTCTCGTCGGCCATCGGATGTGCCGGATCGAAAATCCGCTCCAGTTCGCTCCGGTCGAGACGCACATTGCCGGTCCTGACCAGGTCAAGCCCGCCTGCCCGGTCTTGGACATCCTCGAAGGAGACGATCTTGCGTCGGTACCCCGGCGTGTCCGTGTTTGAGATGTTCTCGGAGATGTGCCTCAGCCGCGTCGACTGGGCCTTCATTCCGCTTGCCGAGAGCGCGAGGGTGTTCAACAGGTCACTCAAGCCGCGCGCCTCCTACCTGCGTCCGAGGCTGGCACGAAGAACGCCGAGCCCGCTGCGATAGATCGCGAGCGCCATGTCGTGCTTCTGCTGGATCTCGGCCGATTCGAGGATCTGGTCCTCGAGCGAGACAGTATTCCCGTTGGGCGCGACCGGTCCGCCATCGACGACGAACGGCTTCCCCCGCCCCCCGGTCTCGGTGTGGTTGACATGGCCCGACCGGGTCGCGCGCATCCCTGTACCGGCGCTGCGATAGATCTCGCTGAAATCGGGAATGTCTTGCTGCCGGTATCCCGGCGTGTCGGCATGGGCGATGTTCCGCGCCACGACCGACTGACGAGCGGCGGAATGCTCGGCCAACTGCCGCGCCATCTGCAAGATGCCAATTCTGTCCAACATCGGGGGCTTCTCCCTCGGGCTTCAATCAAGGCTTAACTGCGAATCGTTTAGAAACGGTTTGCGACCAAAAGGGGAACGCAAGATGAACGGCAGAAGCCTCGAGACGCTGGCCTGCGAAGTCCGAACGATGACGCCGCTGCGTCCGGTCGGCCGGGTCATCGCTGCCGGGCATGGCCTGATGACGATAGGCGGGCTGCACCGCGAGGCGGCCCTGGGCGATCATGTGCGAATCGAGACCCGGAACGGCGCGCTCCGCGGCGAGGTGGTGAATATCGCCGAAGACGGCGTGGCCGTGTTGCCGGACGGCTCCGGTGAGGGGATCCGGATCGGCGACCCCGTGGTTTTGAAAGGGGCGCCGGTCATCGCTCCATCGGACCACTGGATCGGCCGGATCGTTGATCCATACGGCCAGTCGCTCGACGGTCGCAGTCTCGGTCGGGGCCTGACGGAGCGTCCGCTGCGCGCGCGACCTCCGGTGGCCACGCAGCGGCGGCCGCTCGGACGGCGGTTGGCGACAGGATTGGCGGTGTTCGACACGCTGTTGCCGCTGGTCCGGGGACAGCGGATCGGCATCTTTTCCGGCTCGGGCGTCGGCAAGTCGACGCTGCTTGGCAGGCTGACCCGCGGCGTCGATTGCGATGTAGCGGTCGTCGCTCTGGTCGGCGAACGCGGCCGCGAAGTGCGGGAATTCGTGGACTCGAATCTCGGGGTCGAGGGCATGCGGAAGTCGGTCGTCGTGGCGGCGACGTCGGACCAGCCGCCGCTGGCGCGCAGGCGCGCCATGTGGACGGCGATGACGATCGCGGAGCATTTCCGGGACCAGGGCCGGCATGTCCTTTTCCTGGCCGATTCAGTGACCCGATATGCGGAGGCGCATCGAGAGATCGCCCTGGCGGCAGGCGAATCCTCGTCGCTTCGGGGCTTTCCGCCTTCGACGGCACATCAGATCATGTCGCTCGCCGAACGGGCCGGACCTGGCCATGTGTCGACCGGAGGCGACATCACGGCCGTCTTCACCGTGCTCGTGGCCGGCTCTGACATGGATGAGCCGGTCGCCGACATCCTGCGCGGCGTGCTTGACGGCCACGTTGTCCTCGACCGCCAGATCGCCGAGCGCGGGCGGTTTCCCGCCGTGGATCTGTTGCGATCGGTATCGCGGAGCCTTCCGGGGGCTGCCACGGCGGAGCAGAACCGCCTGATCGGTCTCGCCCGCCGGCGGCTCGGCGCGTATGATCGGGCGGAAGTCATGATACAGGCAGGGCTCTATGCCGCCGGAAGTGATCCGGAGGTCGATGCCGCCATTCAGGTCTATCCGGTGCTCGACGCCTTCCTTGCCGAGGCGTCGCCGGACGGGCCGGACGCCGCTTTCGGTCGCCTGTCCGAGATCCTTGGCCGGCGCGCGCTGAAGCTCAGCTGATGGGACGGTGGTGGTGCGTGTCGCGCGGGGTTCCGGTCAGGGCCGTCCCGGGCGACCAAGCTGCTGCACCAACTTGCCGAGCGCATGGTCTCTGGCGAACGCCTTCCGCGCGACCTGCTGCTCGCGGGCCATCTCGGCGCGAATGCGGGCGAGACGGAGATTGAGACGGGCGCGCTCGGCATCCGACCATCGCAACCATTTCGCGGTCGTGGCGATCTGGGCCACATCCGCCGTCGGATCGCCCGAGATCAGCTCCAGACACTGCGCCCTGTCGCGTCCAAGATCGGCCAACCGCGCCGCGACTTCGCGTTCCTCGTCGGCTTTCCTGCGCAATGCTTGGCTCGCGGCGAGCCAGCCCGCCTCGGTGACCTTCTTGAGCCTTGCAAGATCCTTTGCCCGATGTGTCATGCCATCCTCAGTCCAACATGCGCTTGCGCGCCTCCGCGCGCATGCGGTCGGCGAACCGGATCGCCGCGGCGACGGGGCGATAGTGGTCTGCGTGGATCTCCTGTCCGATTTCGGTCGCGGCATGGATCGCCCGCGCTGTCGGAGGGTCGCGATGGATCGGCACGCCGGCCGCGATCGCTGCCTCGCGGATCCTCGCGGCCACCTCGTCCACGCCCTTGGCGACGCAGATCGGCGGGCCCGCGAAAGTGGTGTCCCATTTCAGGGCGACGGCATAATGCTCGGGGTTCACGATGACCACATTGGCGTCGGCCACGTCGACCAGCATCGTGTTTAGCGCGATCTGCTGGGCGCGCTGGCGCCGCGCCATTTTCATGTGCGGATCGCCCTCGGACTCCTTCATTTCGTCCTTCATCTCCTTCTGGGACATCCGGTTGCGCCGCAAGTGCTCGGAATGCTGAAAGATCAGGTCGATTGCGCCGAAGCTCGCGAAGACCAGCACGACGATGGTCAGGAAGTCGATCGCGAGCGCGCCCATCAACTGCGCCACACCGCCGGGGGTGGCACGCATCGCCGCGGCGATGCGGTCCATGCGCGAGGACAGAAACAGCGCGAGAACGCCGGAGACGATCAGCAGTTTCATCAGGCTCTTGAGGAACTCGAAAAGGCCCGAGCGGCCAAACTTGTTCTTCGCATTGGAGAGCGGCGAGATCCGGGAGATCTTGGGCGCGAGCTTGCTCGGGGCAAAGACGAGGCTGCGCTGGGCCAGCAAGCTGGCGATGACCACGAGTCCCGGTGGAAACAGAAGCGGCAACAGACCTCGACCAAGCTCGCGACCGAGAGACAGCGCGTCCAGCGGCAACCCGAGATGGGCGCGGGTCGCCGAAGCGTGGCCGATCCGGGAGAGGATCGAGATGCCGAGATCGCCAAAATGCATCGTGACCCAAGGGCCCGCGACAATGAAAGCGATAAGGATCGTTGCATAGGAAATCGCGCTGCTCAGGTCCTGTGACCGCGGCACGTCGCCCTTTCTGCGCGCGTCGTCGAGTTTCTTCCGACTCGGTTCGTGTTGCTTGTCGTCGTCGTCTTCGGCCATCAGCGCATCCCGAACGGATCGGCGAGCACGGCCAGAAAAGCGTCGCGCCAGACCTGCAGCAGGAAGGGCGCAAGCAGGGCCAGCATGACCATGCCGGCGCCGGTGATCGCGGGCGCTCCGACCAGCACGACCATCAGCTGCGGCATGGCGCGATTGATTGCGCCGAGGGCGAGATTGTAGATGAACGCCGCGAGCACAAAGGGGGCGGCGAGGCAGAAGGCGAGGCGGAAACAGAAGGAGACATGCGCCATGCCGAACTCGGCAAGTTGCGACGAGTCGACCAGGCTGCCGACCGGGAACAGGCGGTAGCTGTCGATCATGGCGGCGGCGGAGCGCAGGTGAAGATTCGCCATGACGGCAAGCGCCAGGCCGCCGAAGACGAGCAGATGGCCGATGGCGGGCATCGGTTCGGTTGCGGACCCTCCAAAGAGCTGTGCGAGAGAGGTCGACTGTGCGGCCATCGAGGCGGCGATCTGCAGGGCCACCGTCATCAGGCGGAGCGACACGCCGAGCAGTATGCCGATCAGGATCTCGGTTCCGATGAGCGCCGCCAGACCGACTCCGTTCGCCGGCAGGGAGGCACTAGGCGCGGCCGGCAGGACGATCGCGGTGAAGGCGAAGGCTGTGGCGAGCTTCACCCGGAGCGGCACCAGCCGTTCCCCGAAAGCCGGCAGGAAAGCGACCGCGCCGCCGACACGAAGGAAAACCACGAAGGCGTTGAAGAGCGCCAGTTGGCTCGCCGCCAGCAGCTCCGGTGGCAGGGCGATCATGCCGGCACCATTCCGACCATCGAGGGCCGGGCGTCCATGCCGATCTCCTCGAAGGAGAGCACGGTCGAACTCACACCCTTGGCTGTCAACACGCTGTTGAGGAAACGCCGTCGGCGGGAGGAAGTGACGAGGGCCGGGTAAATGCCGTTCTCGGCGGCACGGGCGAGCTTTTCGGAGACGCCGGAGGCGAGGCGGCTGAAATCCTCCGGCGGCAGCGCGACCTCGTTCGTGCCGCCCGGGCCGTCGATCTGGTAGGATGCGAACCGGTCCTCCCATTCCGGTGCGAGCTGCAAGAGGGGCAGCGTTCCGTCCTCGCGCCGCAGACCGGAGACGATCTGGAAGCCGAGGCGCTGGCGGACATACTCGCAGATCGCCTCGGGCGAGTTGAAACTGCCGCGGGCCTCGGCGATCGATTCGAGAATGAGCGGCATGTTTCGGATCGAGACTTGTTCCTCGAGCAACAGCCGCAGCACTGCCAGCAGCAGGTCCACCGGGACACGGTCGGGGACGAGTTCGTCGATCAGCTTTCGGTTCGCGTCGGCGCGGGCGGCGTCGGAGAGATTGGTCATCTCTCGGAGAAGGCGTCGCAGCGCCTTGAGAGTCATCAGCCGCGGGAAGTTCCGCTTGATGATCTCGAGCAGGTGGGTGGCGAGCACCTCCGTGGGCGTTACGATCGTCATGCCGTCGAGCGCTACCTCCTCGCGCCTGTCGAGGGGGATCCAGCGCGCGGGCGCGCCGTAGACCGGCTCGGCGACATTTTCGCCGGCCGGAGCAGGGTCCGACGGGTCGGACAGCAGGGCCAGGACACAGTCCGGGCGCAGACGGTCGCGGGCCTGTTCGACCCCCTGGATGCGCAGCAGATAGGATCCGGGCGGCAGCGCGGCATTGTCGGTCAGGCGAATTTCCGGGAGGATCAGCCCGAATTGCGAGGCGACATGGGTGCGCATGTTGGCGATCCGCGCGTCCAGTCCAGTGCCGGGGTCCAGCACCAGCGACACGAGGTCAGGCGCGAATTCGAGGTGGATATCGTCGAGGTCGAGCAAGTCGCCGATGGGCCTGTCGGCAAGGGCCTGCTTCCCGGCTGCCTCGGTCGGTGTTGCTGCTGCGGCAACGGCCTCGCGCTCCCGCCGGAGACGAGAGAGGCCGGCAAAAAGCAGAACCGCCGAGCCGATGACGAAGGGCAGGAAGGGGAAGCCGGGCACCAGGGCGAAGAGAAACATGAGCGCGCTGACCGTCATCAATGCAGACGGGTGGCCGCCGAGCTGGGCGAAGACCGCGAGATCGGTCGCGCCTTTGTCACCTCCCCGGGCGAGCAGCAGCGCGGAGGCCACCGAGATGATGACCGCGGGGATCTGCGAGACGAGCCCGTCGCCCACAGTCAGGATCGCATAGGTCTCGAGCGCCTGTGCGAGAGGCATGCCGTGGATCGCGAGGCCCATCACCAGACCCATGACAAGGTTCAGGAGCGTGATCAGCAGGCCGGCGATGGCATCGCCCTTGACGAATTTCGAGGCGCCGTCGAGCGAGCCGAAGAAGGTCGTCTCGGCCTGTTCGCGTTCGCGCCGGGCGCGGGCTTCCTCGTGATTGATCGCGCCGGAGGCGACGTCACTGTCGATCGCAAGCTGCTTGCCCGGCATCCCGTCCAGCGCGAAGCGGGCGCCGACCTCGGCCATCCGCGTCGCACCCTTGGTGATGACGATGAAATTGACGATCAGCAGCACGCAGAAGACGACAAGCCCGAGGAAGACGCTACCGCTCATAACGAACATCGCGAAGCCCTGGATCACGTCGCCAGCCGCCGCGGCCCCGGTATGTCCCTGGCCGATGATCAGCTTCGTCGAAGAGACGTTGAGCGAGAGCCGGAGCATCAGCGAGGCCAGGAGGATCGTCGGGAAGGCCGAGAAATCCAGTGGCCGCTCGATGAAGAGGGTGACGGTAAAGATCAGGATAGCCAGTGCGAAGGACGTTGCCAGGCCGATGTCGAGCACCCATGCCGGCATCGGCAGAACCATCATGACGATCACCGCCATCAGCGCCAGCGCCAGCAGAACGGTCGGGTTGAAGACGTTGCGGAACGAGAGCTGATCCATCACCCGCCGTCCCGCCAGTCAGCATGTACGGGGCCGCCCGGGACGCTGGCGACCCGGACGTGTGCCGCCGGAAGCACAACCAAACCGGAACGAAATTGCGTGGTCTCGAGACACCGCTGGTCACACGATTCCAACATCGGGGAGCGCCTTTCTGGTTCATCCCGCTTCTGGCTACAGGCTCAGCCTTTACGAGCAGTTACCGGGTGTGCGAATCCACGCGCCTGAAGCCAGACCAGGGTGCCGCCTGGGGCGGTGGCAACCGCCCGGGTACCTGATACATTCCGCCGGGGGGGACCCGACGCGCTCTGTCTCCGGGAGGGCGACCCGCAGCCCGATGAAAGGCATGTCTTGGAAGGTCTGGCCGGAATAGTCAGATTCGATGCGCGACCGCCGGAAGGCGGCGCGTTGGACGCAATGATCGCGGCGATGCCGCATCGTGCGGCCGGCGGGTGCCGCCGCTGGCGGTCGGGACCGGCCCTGTTGGCCTGGTGTCACGCACATCCGGTTCCGGCGGCGGCCGAAGGAGTGCAGCCGCTCGAAACCCCGGACTCCGCGTTGCTGATGCATGGGCGCGTCGACAACCGCGAGGCGCTGGAAGCAGCGCTCGGCGAGGGGGCGGGTGCGGCGAGCGACACGGCGCTTGTCCGGGCTGCCTGGCAACGCTGGGGCGAAGAGAGCCTGGCGCGGATCGACGGCGAATTCGCGCTTGCGGTCTGGGACGGTCGCGCCCGCCGCCTTCTTCTCGCGCGCGACCGGATCGGCGCGAAGCCGCTTTATTACCATGTCGGCGATGGCTGCATCGCCTTCGCCTCCGACATTGCAGCCCTGCACGCGCTGCCCTGGGTGCCGCAGGAGATCGACGAGGAATCGATCGCCGAGTATCTGCGTCTTATCTGGCCGGCGAGCGACGGGACGCTCTGGGCGGGTGTCCGGCGGGTGCGGCCGGCGCATCGGATGGTCGTTGCACAGGGAGAGACGTCCAGCACGCGATACTGGACCCCGCTTGACGCGCCCGAGATCCGATACCGGGACCGGCGCTCCTATGTCGACCACTATCGCGCGCTGCTCTTTGACGCTGTTCGACGGATGTCGCGCAGCGATCATCCGCTGGTCTTCGAGGTTTCGGGTGGGCTCGATTCCTCGGCGCTTTTCGCGGTTGCCGACCAATTGGCGGCCGAGGGCCGCTTGCTGGCGCCCGAGATCCACGGCGTCTGTGCGCGGTTCGAGCCCGGCACCAAGGCTTATGAATGGGACTATGTCGAGGCGGTTGCGGAGCATGTGGGCCGCCCTATTCGGCCACTGCCCTGGGCCACCTGGTCCCTCGAGCAATGCGAAGCATATGCGCAGCGTCACCGCCTGCCGCCGCCCTATCCGAACGGGATCTTCCAGCATGGCACCTTCGACTTCGCCCGCTCTGTCGGCGCTCGGGCCTGCGTGAGCGGCGTCGGCGGCGACGAATGGCTGAGCGGCTCGCGTGGCTATTACGCCCAGGCCATTTCCCGGGCCGACCTGCCGGCGCTGTTGCGTTACCTCCGGCTGGAAACTGCCCGGGACGGTTTCGGGGAGGCGCTGAAGGGCCTCTTCTGGAACGGGATCCGACCGTTCTTTCCGCAGGGACTCCGCAACATACCCCGACGCCTCACCGGGCGTCCGCTCCACCTCTCGGCCCGCCAGCGTTACCTGTCGGAGGCGATCATCCGGCGCGCGCGGGTGCCGGACGAGGCGCAACCAGACCCTCGGCTCCGGCGCGCGCCGCTGCTTGCCGAAAAGATGGACTGCCTGGAGCGGTCCATGCTCGGTGTCGGCGGCGATAACTGGGAACTCTATCCGGCGACCGAGGGGCTCGAACTCCGTATCCCGTTCTTCGCCCGAGAGATCGTGGAGTTCTCGTTCGCTGCGGACCCGGCTCTGTTTGCCTGTGGCCGAGGCGACAAGCTACTGCATCGCGAGGCCATGAAAGGGCTGTTGCCTGACAAACTCCTCGAACGTCAGAGCAAGGCGGTCTTCGACCTGACCTTCGGCTCTTACCTACCCGAAATCGAGCACCGGTCCGAATGGGTCGAGACCTGCTCGAGAATGGGCTGGCTGACCCATGCCAATGTCGCGGCACTCAAGACAGATGCTGCGGATCTGGACACCGTATCGCTGGCGCCGTGGATCATCTGGAACGCGTATTTCTGTGCATCGCTTCAGGACGGCGGTCAGTATGGGTGAGACAGGGTGTCGTGGTTTTCCAGAAACCTCTCGGATAGCCGGGGCAGCGATCTCGCTATGGTGGACGGACACCCGTGGGCGAGAGTATACCCGGACAAAGAACGCCCGGTCCCCAGCTTTTCCGGGGTGGAACTGCTTGGCCGGATGGAGGAGAGTGACCTCGTGGTCTTCGGGAAGGCTTTGGAGATTTGGAAATGATTGATGGATCGGTGTTCCGCGAGAGATCCGGTGCCGGCGAGACAGAGATGCAGACACCGGCAGACAAGCGGCCCTACACGCCGCCGACACTGACCGTGTTCGGTTCGGTGCGCGAGCTCACCCACGGCCAGGGCAACAGCGGCGGTGACGGAAGCTCCAAGAACGGGAGGGGGTTCTAGGCGTCCGACGCCTCAGCGGAAGGTCCGTCTTCCAGTAGGTTCCCGACCTGCGGTCCGGTGGCCCTGGCGAGCGGTTGGGGGACGGAAATGGCATGACCCAAAGACCGGCTTTCGATTTCGAGATATCGACACTGCGCCGCCAGGAACCGATCGACGGGGATCCGTTCCATACCTGGGTCGTCGGCGCCGACAACCAGGTGCTGGTCGCGTTCTACCGCGACCCATCCGGCTTTCTCCTTCGCTATCCCGGGATCGCGGACATCGTGGTCGCGCATGGTGGGCGGCGATGCATCGCTCATCCTTGTGCGCAGGGCATGGAGCGCCTGGTTCGCCATTTCTTCATCTCGCAGGTCCGGCCGCTAATGCTCGGACTGGCCGGCTGGCAGGTCTATCACGGCAGCTCGGTCGAGGTCGGGGGCGCGAGCGTGGCCTTTCTCGGCGCATCCGGTCTCGGCAAGTCCACGCTCGCGGCCTCGTTCAGCCGCAACGGCCAAGATTACCTGTCGGACGATTTCATCTGCCTCACGCGCCGTGGGAATGGTGTCCATGTGCAGGAGCCGGTCGAGCCCTCGCTCAGGCTCCGGCCTGAGAGCGTCGCGGCGCTCGTCGGTGCGCAGTCGGGTACGCTCGTCGGCGCCGACACTTTGCTCGGCAAGATGCGGATTCAGCCGTCTCGCGATTTTCCGTTTTGCAGTTCCGCCCGCCCGCTCCGGGCGGCATTCTTTCTCGGGCATCTTGGCGCCGAGGCGGTCCGGATTACACCCCTTGCAGGGGCCGAAGCCTTTGTCGAATGGGTCCGGGCGAGCTTCCAGATCGATGTCGTGGCCCCGGACGCCCTGACGCGCCAGATGACGCGGATCTCGCGGCTGGTTGCCGAGATTCCCTGTTTCCGCCTGGACTATCCGCGTGAGTTCGCCCGGCTCGGCGAGGTCCGCGCGGCGGTGCTGGACACTATCGACGGGATCGCGCCGCTGCCGAATGCTGCGGCGTCCGGCTAGGGGGACCGGGATGAGCGGCTTCGGCAGGAAATACTCCGTCGCGGAATTCGGCTGGATGATCGCCTGCGCACCGCGCTTCGATGCCTTCCGGCGCGCATTGGAGGCCGTTGTCTTTCCCGGCTGCCATGTGCTGGAGATTGGCACCGGCGTCGGCGCCTTCGCGATCCTCGCCGCGCGATACGGAGCGGGCTCGGTGGTCGCGCTCGAGCCGAATCCGGCGATCGAGATCGCCCGACGCGCGGCGCAGGCGAATGGCGTTGCGGACCGGATCCGCTTCGTCGAGGCGATATCGACGGACCATGTGCCCGATAGGCCCGCCAACGTCATCCTGTCAGACCTGCGCGGCGCGCTGCCGTTCTACGGCAACCATATCCCGTCGATCATCGACGCCCGCGACCGCCTGCTTGCCCCCGGCGGTCGGCTCCTTCCGCAACGAGACAGGCTCTTTGCGGCGCTGGTCGAGGATGACGGGCTGTCGGGAGACGGTGAGGTGCCCTGGCTGGAAAATGCTGTCGGCATCGATCTCACCGCTGGTCACCCCTTCGCGGTCAACTCCTTTCGGACGGCGCGCATCGATGAGGGCAGTCTCCTCGGCGATCCCGCGTGCCTGGCGGTGCTGGACTATGCGTGCATCGACAGCGCCGATTTCCGCTGCACAGCCGAACTCACCGTGTCGCGCCCCGGCCGCGCGGCCGGGCTGGCGCTCTGGTTCGACATGGAGATCGCACCGGGTATCGAAATCTCCAACCGCCCCGGGGCCGCACCCCTCGTCTATCGACAGATCTTCTTCCCGCTGGAGCGGGCGCTCGACCTCGCGGATGGCGATCGGGTCGAACTCGCCTTCGCCGCCAGCCTGCGCGCGGGGAGCTACAATTTCACCTGGGAGACCGCTGCTTTCCGGCGGAACGAGGCGACGGCCTTTGCGCGGTTCCGGCAGGCGTCGGCTCAAGGCGAAGTGCTGACGCCGTCCATGCTGGGCGGCGCAGGCGCAGGGCGGCGGGACGCCGCGCGCATGGTTCTCGACCTGCTCGAGGCGGGGCGGGCGGAGACGGAGATCGCAGACATTCTCGCGGCCCGCCACACGCGGCTTTTCGCAACGAGCGACGCAGCCGCCGCTTTCGTCCGCGATATGACGGCATTGCTGGGTTGACGACGCAGCGTCGGCTTGCAGCCGCCACCGGCATGGCCGAAGATATCGCCAGGAGGACAGCCCATGACCGAGCCCGAGGACCACGCAGTTCCAGCCCGTTACGTGCAGACGACGCGCTGTGTCTCGACAGAGGTCGGCGCAGAAACGGTACTGCTGCATCTCGACGAGGGCATGTATTTCGGGCTTGACGCGGTGGGCGCGGTGATCTGGGAGGCGATGGCCGGCGAGGGTGCGACGCTCGATGCGCTGACAACTGAGGTCTGTGGCACCTTTGAGGTCGAGCCGATGGTCGCCGAGCGTGACATCCGCGATTTCCTTGACAAGCTGGCGGCGCACAAGCTGCTCGAGACCAGTTGAACCGGCCGGTCGATGGCGCGTGTCACCCGTGATATCCGGCTCGTTCCGATCGCCGCGGCGGAACTGCTGCGGGCTCGGGTGTTGCTGGCGCTGCGGCCCGGACGGGTGGCATTGACGCTGCTTGACACCGGCCCGGGCGCAACGCCGCTTGAGCCCGCCGAGCGCGCCTGGCTCGAGGGCCTTCGCTGGGCGCTCGGCGGCTGCGCGAAATGGTTGCCCTTCCGAACCGACTGCCTTGTCCGGAGTGCCGCCGGGGGCCGCATCCTGCGCCGCCGCGGCCTGCCGTTCCGGACCCATCTCCAGGTCGGGCGCCTGCCCTCCGGGGCCTTCGAGGCCCATGCCTGGATCGAATGCGACGGGACGAGCCTCGTTGGCGGACCGATGGAGTCTCTGGTGACTGTAGAGGCGGGCGCGGAGCGCATCGGCCCATAGCGGCGGACTGCGCTTCGGACTCCAGAGGCTCAACCGGGTTCAGCGCAGTCTTGCGGGAAATTCCCGTCATCCCTAGGTGTTCAGTCCCGGCATTTGGTGGATCGGATCGACATTGAATCTGTCTGGCTCTGAAGTCCAGATCTTGCAGATGTATTCGTATGGCGTGAGACCGCTGAGGGTCTTGAGCCTTCGGGCGAA
>NZ_SELO01000032.1 GCF_004146235.1 Tropicimonas sp. IMCC6043
GCTGTCCGAAGCTCCATCGCAGGCAAGCCGAGCGAAAACTTTCCGACCCAAAGCCCGAACGACATCAGATCAGCCCAAGATCAGGACACGAACACGGCTCGATGCCCCGCCCGATGAATATGGCGGGATCAGGCAATACAAATAACCCGACGGACATGTCCGTCGGGTCGCTGCCTTGTCTTCGCCCGTATGGGCTGCTCGGTCAGGACGCCTTGCGGCGGCGGCGTGACGCCACGCCGAAGCCCGCGAGGGCCGTTCCCATCAGCCAGACGCCAGCCGGCAACGGCACCGGCGTGGTCATGATGTTGTCCAGGCCCCAACCGATGTTACGCGTCGACGTTCCGACGGTGCCGTTGGAGATCTCCACCGCGTCGAACAGGCTGGAATAGGAGATCGTCGTCACCACTGCGTCGCCAGTTCCGGCGTCGCCGCTTGTAACGACCTTGGTGAAGACCGAGGCGCCGTTCAGAAGGAAGTCGAACGTGAAGACTTCCGCGTTGTTGGTGTTGGTCAGGCCATCGATATCGACAATGTCGAACATGGTGGATGTGACGGCCGACCCGAAGGACATCAGGACGTTGCTCGTCATGTTGTCGTCTTTGAAGTCACTGGTCAGGAAAATGCGGCCCAAATCGCCCGACTTCGGCGTATCGTTCGGCACGAACGCGTCGACCGGATCGCCTGTCTTCACGAGGATGAGGTCCGAGCCATCAAGCGACGAGAAACGAAATGCCGCCATTGCTGAAGCTGGTGCCGACATTCTTCGCATCGCCGACGAACACCTCGTCTTCGAAATTGACTGTCATGGCTCCGGCCGTGCTGGCCATGGTGCCCGCAAACGCGGCGGCCGCAATCACAAGTCCAAATCTCTTCGTCATACTATGCATTCCCCATATAGGTTGCACCACAAAGGTTGGCGCGACCGCACATTCATTACCAATTGCTAACAACCTATCGGTCATCTTTTGAAATGTGAAGAGACTGCGGCGCGAAGGCGTCAAAAAACTGCATCTAGCGGCCATGATCGCTAGGATTGTTTATCTAGAGTAAACAGTCTGGTCGACTGGAAAAGAATGATTCCGTTTCGCGCACAGCAGGACATGCTGAGGCCTTGTTCAGCCGAAAGCTCAGCCATCGCCTTCGGCCGCCACTCGCATGTCCGGATCATGGCTCGAATCGACCGCGGGGGGCATGCGTGGGCATAGGTCCGGATGGGGACCTTGGACGGTTCGGTCGGATCGTCGATGAGGCTCTTGGGAAAGAAAACCCCGGCGGAGAGTTTCCGCCGGGGGGCTGACTTCGAAGCCAAATGCGCCGTGTCAGGCGGCCTTGCGGCGGCGACGCATGAATGCCAGGCCAGCGAGGCCGGTCGGCAGCAGAAGCATGCCTGCCGGGAGCGGAACGGCCGAAACGGTGACGACCCGAACCCAGTCGCCCGGCTCGGTCACACGCATGCCGACATCGATCGTGAAGAGATCGACGAATTGCACGAAATCCGTTGCGGCGTTTTCGAGGCCGCGATTGCTTCCATAGTTTCCGCCGGCAACATAGGTGACCGGTCCGCCAAGAAAGGAATCCGACGCGAACATGTTGGCGCCATTCGTCTCGCTCATGATCCCGATGATCCGTTCGGAGAACGAGAAGGTCGCCGTCGCTGTCACATCGGTACTGCCCGCTGTGTTGAGGAAGATCATGTGGCTGTCCACAATCGTGCCGGCGGAAATCACGCCACCATCCACGGCAAGGTCGGCAAGCAGCGTGTAGCCCACGATCTCGTTGAAGGCTTCGATGCTTCTGTTGGTCGGATCGTCCTCGCCAACCGTGGCAGGCGACGCGATAACCGACCCGCCGTTGGAAGCGGTAATCGTCGCAGCCTGCGACACTCCCGCCGCCAGAAGCACGGCGACCGCAGCGGCCGTGCGAGAAAGTATTTTCATTTTCATAGCTTCACCTCCAAAAAAAACGGCGGTCCGGACACAATCATCTGCCCCCATAGGCCGCCAAAGGGATGATAGCAGTTGACGTAACGACTGTTAAGGAGATGGGCCGAAGTGTGGCGACAGTCTTCTTATCTGGAGGAAAGTCCCGTGCTTGTCGGCGCAAATGTTTCCGAATTGCGGTCAATACGGCCAAACTAGCAAAGATTGTCGTTAAGTTCGGCGATTGTTGCCATCCGAATCAGCCGAATTCCCGCTCGTCCTCCTCGACCGCTTTGAGCATGTCCTGCATGATGTCCGGATCGGCCGCGTGGACGCGATTCCAAGTCGGGATCGAGGGCGGTTCGGCCGGATTGTCGAGGAAGATCTGGCCGGCCAGCACCACGTTGCGGGCAAAAAGCTCGATCGCGGCTTCTTCCTGGTGGCGGTCGATCGAGAGCCCGTTCATGCGCGCGTCGTTGTAGTAGCAGTCGAGCAGGTCGAGGGCGGAACGGTAATACGTCGCCTTGAGCGAGCGGAAGACGGCTTCCGAGAACACCGTCCCGTCTGTCGCGAGCTTGCGGTAGACCGCCTTGCAGATATCGACCGACATCCGGGAGAGGCCGGCACTGGCGTCCTCCTCAGAGAGCGGCTGGTGCTTGTGGTCGTAGGTGTCGGCGATCTCGACCTGGCAGACCGATTTCGGAGCAAGGTTCCGCCAGCCTTCCGAGAGCACACCGATCTCGAGGCCCCAGTCGGAGGGGATGCGCAGGTCCGGCAGCACCGAGACGCGCATCGCGAATTCGCCCGAGAGCGGGTAGCGGAAGCTCCTGAGATAGTCGAGGTAGTCCCGGTCGCCGACCACCCGCTTGAGCGCGATCAGCAGCGGCGAAACCAGCAGGCGCGAGACGCGGCCGTTGAGCTTGGAACCGTCGGTGCGCGGATAGAAGCCCTTCGCCATCTGGTAGGAGAAGGCCGGATTGGCCACCGGATAGACCAGGCGAGCCAGCATGTCGCGCGTATAGGTGGTAATGTCGCAATCGTGGATGGCGACGGAGGAGCAGTCCTGGCAAGCCAGGAGATACCCGATGCAGGTCCAGACATTCTTGCCCTTGCCGGGCTCGCGCGGCGCGAGGTCGAGCTTGCGCAGCCGCTCCTGGATCTCCAGCATCCGCGGCCCGTCGTTCCAGATCACTGAATGGTGCTGTGGCAGGACCGAAAAGAACTCGCGCGCGTGGCGGAACTGCTTTTCGTTGGCGCGGTCGAGGCCGATGACGATGCGGTGAAGATACGGCGCCTGCTTCAACTCATCGAGGATATTTCCGAGTGCCGGACCCTCGAGCTCGGAATAGAGCGAGGGCAGGATGAGCGCGATCTTGCGCGACCCCGACAGCGTGACCAGTTCGCGCGTCAGTGCCTCGGTCGTCGTGGTGCGCAGGTTGTGAAGCGTGGCGATATTGCCGTTCTGGTGGAAGTCGGCCATGGAAGATCCTCTCAGAGGTTCAATTTTGTGAGCAAATCAATGACGGCGGCGTTCCAGCCCTCGGGGCCAGGCCGCGTCGTGCGATGGATGAGACCGGCCGCTTCGCCGGGCAGCGGTTGCAGCGGGGCGCCGTGCGGGTTGGCCACGATCACCGCATGATCGGCGGCTTCCAGCATCTCGACATCATTCGGCGCGTCGCCGAGGGCGAGCCAGGGCGGGTTTCCATAGCGGGCGGCGATCTCGTCCATCCGGTCGGCCTTGGTGCCGCCGAAGGACAGTGTCAGAAAGCGCCCGCCGCGCCGCCCCTGGATATCGAGCTTGCCGAGCGCGCGGAGAAACTCCCGAAGCTCGCCCGGGCCGCCATAGAAGAGACCCGGTTCGGAGAACTGGCGCTGGCCAGCGAGGCGCGCCTCCTCCGGCGGAAGGCCGGTCGCCTGAGCGATGCCGTGCGGCCCGAGGTCGTGGAACCCTTCGAAAAGGGCGCGCAGATAGGGAGAGGTCTCATTGATCGCAGCGAGGAGGCTCACATAGGTGCCGGCATCAGCGGTCGCTTTCGGATCCGGGTCGAGAATGCCGGCGCCGTTCTCGACAATCGCCGGACAGGCGGTGCAGCCGACCTTCTTCTGGATCTCGGCGATCTCCACGGAGGTCTTGGAGGACGCCAGGATCAGCGGAATCTCCAACGCTGCAAGGCGGTCGAGCGCGGGCCGGGCAGGCGCAAAGCTATAGGTCGCATGGTCCAGCAAGGTGCCGTCGAGATCGGTGAACACGATCAGCGGGGGGCTCCCCATCTAGCGCTCCTCAGTCGCGCACAGCCCAGCCGGCCAGCGCTTTTTCCAATGCGATGACCACGTAATAGAGCAAGATGCCGAGAGCCGCGAGGGCGATAAGCACCGCGAACATCAGCGGGTAGTCGGAATTGGTCTTGCCCGAATCGAAGAGCGCACCGAGGCCGCGACCATGCGGCGAGACGATCTCCATCAGGTTGGTGCCGATGAAGGCCAGTGTCACCGCGACCTTCAGTGCGCCGAAGAATTCCGGGAGAGTCTTGGGCAGCGCGATCTTCCAGAAGATCGTGACCTTTGAGGCGCCGAGCGCCGCGAGGATGTCGCGGTATTCGGGCTCGAGCGTCGACAGGCCGATGGAGACCGAAACGGCGATCGGGAAGAACGAGATCATGAAGGCGATGAGCACTGTGTTGAAGTCATGCGCGCCGACGAACATCAGCGCGACGATGGGGACCACGGTCGCCTTGGGGATGGCGTTGAAGCCAACCAGCAACGGGTAGAGCCCCTCGCGGGCGATCCTGCTGAAGCCCATGACCATGCCGAGCGCTGTGCCGAAGACGATGGCGAGGGCGAGCCCGGCGACCGTGCGCCAGAGCGTCTGCCAGGAATTTATGAGGAACAAGTCGGCATATTTGACATAGGCCGGCCAGATGTCGGAGGGCGACGCCATCTTGTAGTTCGGCCAGCCCATGACCCAGACGAGCGCTTCCCAGAGAACGAGGAACAGGAGGAGGGCGGCCGCGGGGACGACGACCTTGTGGACGAGATTCATGCGGGCTCCGCGGGGCTGCCGGCGGGCGCACGGCCCTGGGCGATTTCGATCTGGTGGCGCAGGATGGTGAGCATTTCGGCCGCCTCGTGAGTGTAGAGATGGTCGAGGTCGCGCGGGCCGGACATCGGCACGTCGAGAACGTATTGCGCATGCGCCGGCCGACCCGAGAGCACCACGACCTGGTCGGCGAGGAAGATCGACTCGCGCAGGTCGTGGGTGATGAGGAGGCCCGTGAAGGGCTCCTTCTCCTTCACCTGGTGCATGGTTTGCCAGAGATCTTCGCGAGTGAAGGCGTCGAGCGCACCGAAAGGCTCGTCGAGGATCAACACGTCCGGCTGATGAACCAGCGCGCGGCAGAGCGAAGCCCGCTGGCGCATGCCGCCCGAAAGCTCGGAGGGCCGTTTGTCCTCGAAGCCTTCGAGGCCGACAAGCGCCAGAAGATATCGCGCCCTCTCCTCCTGCTGCTTCTTCGTGGTTTTCGTCGGCACGATTTCCATCGGCAGCATGACGTTTTGCAGGATCGTCCGCCACTCCAGCATCACCGGGTTCTGGAAGGCCATGCCAACCGTGGACCGCGGCGTTTTCACCCTCTGACCATGCAGCCAGACCTCGCCCTCGTCCGGGATCATCAAGCCCGCCACCAGCCGGGTCAGCGTGGACTTTCCGCAGCCAGATGGCCCGACGACGGCGCAGAAGCCGCCCTCCTCGACTGCGAGATTCAAACCGTCCAGCACCTGGAGCGGCCCGCTCTTGGTCCGGAACGTGTGGCTGACATGCTTGATGTCGATCAGCGGTGCGTCGCCCATGGCCTGCCTCGGGGTCTTCGTCGTTATGGTGCTCCGCCGAAGGCGGAAAGCCGGCCCGCCGTGTGGCGGGCCGTGAGCATCACTTCAGTTCGAAAAGCCCCTCGGGGAGGAAGGACCCGTCGAAGTAGAGCGACGCGTCGGGCGCGTTCTGGAACTCGTAGTTCATGCCGAGTTGCTCGACGGCCGTCTTCATCCGGGCCGGGTCGATGCCGCCGAAACCGTTCTCCTTAACGTAGTCGGTGAGCACGTTGTCGGCGATGGAAAGCTCGAGCCGGCGCTGTTCCAGCGCCGCATCGGCGGCCGGGTTCCGCGCGATCACGGCCGCAGCGCCCATTGCCGGATCTGCGATGACATCCTGCCATCCGGCGGCGATCGCCGCGAGAAAGCCCTTGATCTCGTCGGGATGCTCGGCGGCGTAGTCGGTGTTGACGATGATCGCGTTGCCATAGAGCGCGAGCCCGTGATCGGCCATCAGGATGACCGAAATGTCCTCTTCCGGCACGCCCAGGCGAACGAGGTTCAGGAAAGAGGAGAAGGAAAAGCCGGTGATCGCGGCGACCTTGCCCTCCGCCAGCATCGGCTCGCGGGTCGGGAAGCCGACCGGCTCGACGGTGATCGTCGTCGGGTCGATCCCGGCAGCCTCGGCGAAGGCCGGGAACTGTGCCCAGGCGCCGTCGGGGGGCGGTGCGCCAAGCACTTTGCCCTCGAGATCATTCGGTGCCTCGACGCCGAGCGACTTCCGTCCGACGATGGCGAAGGGCGGCTTGTCGTAGATCATCATCACGGCGGTGACAGGTGCGCCGGGGTTCTGGTCGAGGAACTTGACGAGCGAGTTGATGTCGGCGAAGCCCACCGGGAAGGCGCCGGTGGCAACCTTCGGAATGGCGTCGAGCGAACCCTGTCCGGCGGTCACTTCGACCTCGAGGCCGGCATCGGCAAAATGGCCGTTGTCGATCGCGGCGAAATAGGCCGCCGAGGGTCCTTCGAACTTCCAGTCGAGTGCGAAGGGGAGCTTGGTCGTCTGCGCCTGGGCGAGGCCGGCACTGAATGCTACGGCCATGGATATGGCTGTGATGGTTCGGTGGAACACGTGACTCTCCTCGATGTTTTCTGCCGGGACACTGGGGGCAAATCCCGATCTTCGGGAGCAGGCGGCGCGGAGAGTGTCCGCGCGCTGCTCGCAATTGGGGCGTTTGCGCGAAAAATGGGCGACTATGCCGGAGATCCGGGCAGTCGCTGCATGGCGACTGCCCCTGCCTTCGGTCTCGTGGCTGATGTTACGCGCGGTATGCCAGTCAGGCGAGGCGGGTTGACACCTCGCCTGAACTGACCCTGAACGCGAGGATCAGAGCGTGATGCGATAGGCCGCGAAGCCGTCTTTCCCCTCGCCAGCGGGCTCGATTTTGACCGCCTTGACGTCGGCGATGTGGTCTTCCGCCTTCGGTCCGGTTTCGAACAGCACCGTGGTGCCCTCCATCGGCGCGAAGGACCAGTTCGCGTCGGCCGTCGGGCTGATCGTGCCTTGCTCGACGATGTAGCGGACGATCACGTCGCGGTTGGTGTCCGGCGCCTCGAAGATGACCGTGTCGCCCATCGCGCCCGGGAAGGAGCCGCCGCCGCTGGCGCGGTAATTGTTGGTTGCGACGACGAACTCCATGTCGTCTGTCACCGGCGCACCCTGGTAGGTCAGGTTGACGATACGGCTCGCCTCCGGGTTCATTTCCTCACCCTTCGGGCCGAAGCGGGAGGGTTGGGAGAGATCGATCTGATACTCGACCCCGTCGATCACGTCGAAGTTGTAAGACGGGAAATCCGGGTTGAGCAGGATCGCGTCCTGCGCGCCCGGCTCGATCTGGTTGAACATGCCCGCCGAGCGTTCCAACCAGCCCTTGAGCTGGGCGCCGCTCACCTTCACCGCGCGGACGGTGTTCGGGTAGAGGTAAAGGTCGGCCACGTTCTTGATGGCGACATCCCCCACCGGCACGTCGGTGAAGTATTCCGGTCCGCCGCGGCCGCCGGCCTTGAACGGCGCCGCCGCCGAGAGCAGCGGCAGGTCGGCATAATCGGTGCCCTCGAGCATCTGCTTCATGTACCAGACCTGGGCATTCGAGACGATCTGGACCGAGGGGTCATCTGCGACCAGCGCGAAATAGGAATACAGCGGCGCATCCGTCTTGCCTACGGCACGGCGGACATAGGACAGGGTCGCGTCATGTTCGGCCTGCGCCGAGGCAAGCACCTTCGGGTCGTCCTCGACCAGGGCGGTGATCGAACGGTCCTCGTTGCGCTTGTAGATCGGGCGCGCCTCGGTGGTGAAACTGACCACGCGCCATTCGTTGCCGTCACGCTCCAGCATCAGGTCGACCAGGCCCATATGCGAGCCCCAGAAGCCGCCCATGACGGCCGGCTTGCCATGGATCGTGCCGGCCTCGACATCCACAGCGGCGTGATCGGCAAAATCGGGCGACGGGAAGACAAGGTGGTTGTGCCCCGTCATCAGCGCGTCGATGCCGTTCACTTCCGCGAGCGGGACGGAGGCATTCTCCATGCCGTCCGTGCGGTCGGCCGACCCGATGCCGGAATGGCTGAGCGCGACGATGATGTCACAACCTTCCTCAAGCATCTGAGGCACGTAGGCCTCGGCGGAAGCAACGATGTCGCGCGCCTGTACATTCCCCTCGAGTTTCGGGCGGTCCCAAGTCATCACCTGCGGCGGCACGAAGCCGATGACACCGACGCGGATCGGCGCCTTTGTCCCGTCGCCCATTTCGATCTCGCGGTCGAGGATGACATAGGGCTTGAGCAGCGTGACGTCCTTGGTCGGCTCGGCGCCCGTCTGCTTCGCGATATTGGCGCAGACCACCGGGAAATCGGCGCCTGCGAGGGATTTCATCAGGAAATCGAGCCCGTAGTTGAATTCGTGGTTGCCGAGCGTGGAGGCATCGAATCCGACGGTGTTCATTGCGGCGATGATGGGGTGCATGTCGCCGTCCTTCATGCCGCGTTCGTAGGCGATGTAATCGCCCATCGGGTTGCCCTGAAGAAAGTCGCCGTTGTCGAGCGTCAGGGAATTCGTCGCCTCGGCGCGGATGTCGTTGATAATCGAGGCGGTGCGCGACAAGCCCACCGTGTCGACCGGCCGGTCACCATAATAGTCGTAGGGGAAGACGTGGACATGCAGGTCGGTCGTCTCGAGGATTCTGAGATGCGCCTGGTTTCCGGCGGCGCGGGCGGAGAACGGATGCAGCGCGATCATCGACGCGCCGGCGAATCCTGTGGCAACGAATCCACGGCGGGAGAGGTGAAGCGGTGACTTGGGTGACATTGGAAAGCCTTTCGATCAGCAAGGTGAATTCGCAGTAGCGCCGGCAGGTCACAGCAGGATGAAGCCGGTCGGTGGTCCCGGATCAGACTGTCCGGAATTGGCGCGTCTGGCAATTGTCTTGACCGGAGCGGCATGCCATGAGGCGCGCAGGCTATGGAGGCAGGCATGCGAACGGCGGAGCAGGTGACATTCGGCGGCGGCGGGATCGACCGGGCCGCCTTTCGCCGTTGCGAGGCGTCCGAACAGGCGCGGCTGCTGGCCGATCCGCGGGCGAGGGTGCTGCCGCTCTGGCGTGGCAAGCCGCAGGTCGCCGGGGAGACGCCGCTGGCGCTCGCGCCGGTCGCGCCGGGGCATGCATGCCTTGCGCATGCCACCATGGCGCCGGTCTTTCTCGGGCTGGACGGAGAGACTCCGTGGTTTGCCGCCGATATCTCCGGCTGGGAACCGGAGGATGTCGACACCGCCACGCTGGGGGCTTTCCTCGATCCGAGCGAACAGCGTTTCCCGGGCGCGCCGGACAACGCGCGCTTCGCCGAGCTTCGGCGGATCATGACGCAGCTTTCGCCGATCCACGCGGAGCTTGCGGCGACCGCCCGCGCGCTCATCGAATGGCACCGTGCGCATCGCTTCTGCGCCCGCTGCGGTGCCGAAAGCGCGCCGGCGCAGGCCGGCTGGCAGCGCGATTGCCCGGCCTGCGGCGCAAGCCATTTTCCGCGCACAGACCCGGTCGTCATCATGCTGATAACGCATGGAAATTCCGTCCTTATGGGGCGTTCGCCGCAATGGCCGGAGGGGATGTATTCGCTGCTTGCGGGGTTTGTCGAGCCGGGCGAGACGGTCGAGGCCGCGGTGCGGCGCGAGGTCTTCGAGGAGGCCGGCGTGCGGGTCGGTCCGGTGTCCTATCTTGCCTCCCAGCCCTGGCCATTTCCGGCCTCGCTGATGCTCGGCTGCCATAGTCGCGCGCTCGGGCGCGAAATCACCATCGACCCCAAGGAGATCGAGGACGCCCGGTGGATGAGCCGCGAGGAGATGCTCGCGGCGCAGGCCGGCGACCTGCCCGGGCTCCTGCCGGCGCGGCCCGGTGCGATTGCGCGCTTCCTGCTCGACAACTGGCTCGCGGATCGGCTGGAGTGAGGCAGGCGAGGCGCGACGCCTCGCTCCGGCCGTCCCGATCCGTCCCTTGGCGACTTTCGGAGCGATCGCAGGTCTACGTCTCCAAGCGATCCTTGCCGATCTCGGAGACATGTGCGGGCATCGCGACACCCTCGAGATTGCGCGGGTCCGGCAGGGGCGGCAGGGTGATGCTCCGGACCGGGATCACTCCGGCCCAGATCGGCAGCACATAGTCGGCCTCGTCGTCTTTCGGCGGCCCGGAACGGACCTTCGCCGCGCCCTCGTCGATGTCCATGCCGAGGACCATAGTCGCCTTGAGCTCCTGCTCGGTCATCGCCCGGAGCATCTCCCATCGGCCGGGAAAAAGCCTTTCCATCATTGTCCGCAGGCGCGCCGTCTTGTCCTCGGGCGCCTCGACTTGGAACGGTGTGCCGAAGAGCAGCGCCGAGCGGAAATTGACCGAATGGTGCATCGCCGACCGGGCGAGGACCCAACCGTCGAGGCAGCTCACCGTCAGGCAGACCTCCTTCCCGCGCGACGCCTTCAGCATCCGGCTCGCTGACGAGCCGTGCCAGTAGACGTGGTTGCCCTCGCGCCATTGCAGCGTCGGCGTGGCGAAGGGCTTTCCGTCGATCACATATCCGATGGTGCAGAGCGGTTGGGCGTCGAGCACGGCATAGAGCGACTCGCGGTCATAGGCGCCGCGCTCGTGGGTGCGGCGCAGGCGGCTGCGGTCGGTGGGGCGGGCGTGGTGGTCCTTGGGCATCTCGTCAATCCGGCAATCTTGTGTTCCAACGCCGGGATAGGGCTTCCAGTGGCCTTGCGAAATGTCCACAATCCGGAAAATGAACAAGTCCAATTCCGATGCGCCCTGGCTGGCGCTGACCCTCGACCGGCAGTTGGCACAGCCGCTCCAGGCCCAGCTCTGTGGTGCGATCCGCCGGTTGGTGCAGGAGGGGAGGCTGGTCTCGGGGGATCGCCTTCCGGCCAGCCGGGCGCTGGCCGCCGAACTCTCCATCTCGCGGCTGACCGTGGTGACTGCCTATGACCAGCTCGTCGGCGAGGGCTATGTGATCGGTCGGCGCGGCGCGGGGATGTTCGTCGCCCCCGACCTTGCGGGCCTGCCGCGGCCACCCGCGCGCCGGGACGGGGGGCCGCCGCCGCCCACACCCGCGCCTTTTCGCCCGTTCGACACCGGTGCCGCGGATCTCGCCGGGTTCCCGCACCGGCTCTGGGCGCGGCTGCTCGAACAGGCCTGGCGTGACCCGGAACCCGGGTTGCTTGCGCCGCCCGATCCACTGGGCTGGTCGCCGTTGCGCGTGGCGATTGCGCAGCACCTGAGCGACTGGCGGGGGATCGCCTGCGCACCGGCGCAGGTCATCGTCACGTCGGGTCTCGGTGAATCGGTGGCGCTGGTCGCCGCGGCTCTTCTCTCGCCAGGTCAGTCTGTGGCGGTCGAGGAACCGGGCCATGGCCCGCTGCGAAGGGCGCTCGCCGCCGCCGGGCTCGGGGTCGTCTCGCAGCGCGTCGATGCCGAGGGCCTCGATCCGGAAGCGCTCGGTTCAGAGACCCGCGCGGTGGTGGTAACCCCGTCGCGGCATTTTCCGCTTGGGATGACCCTGCCGCTGGCGCGGCGACTCGGCCTGCTGGCCTGGGCGGCCGACACGGGCAGCTGGGTGATCGAGGATGATTACGATGGCGAATACCGTTTCCGCGGCCAGCCGTTGCCCGCGATGATGAGCCTCGACGAGGCGGGGCGGGTCCTCTACGCCGGTAGCTTCACCAAGGTCATGTTCCCCGGGCTGCGGCTGGGATTTCTCGTGGTTCCGCCCGCGCTGGAAGCATCGATGCGGCAAGCGATGCAAAAGCGTGGCGCGCAGGCAGGGATCGTCGCCCAGCCGGCGCTGGCACGATTCATCGCCGAGGGGCATTTCGCGACGCATCTGCGGCGCATGCGACGCCTCTATGCAGGTCGACAGAGAGTTCTGCTCGCGGCTCTTGCAGAAAGCTGCGCAGGCCTGCTCGAGGCGGAGGAGGCGCCTTCGGGAATGCACCTCGTCGCCCGGTTCGCGCCGGAGTTTGCCGCACGGATGGATGACGTGGCCGCCTCAGGGCGATGTGTGGCGGCGGGAGTGCGGGCGCGTCCGCTCTCGGGCTTCTTCGCCGGCGAGCCCACGGCGCAGGGACTCGTCCTCGGGTTCGCCGGTTTCGGAGAGGCGGAGATCCAGCGGGCCGCTGCGGCGATGGGCGCGGCGCTCCGGGCCTGATTGCGGGGTGACGTGGCCGCATATCGGCCCTGCGTGGATGCACGCTCTCCGGAGCTGTTTCGGTTTGTCTCCCCGGCAGGGTCCGGCTAGAGTCCGGGCGCGGCCGATCGGGCCGTCTTGTTCTCAGGGCGGGGTGGAACTCCCCACCGGCGGTATGCGGGCCTGTCCCGCGAGCCCGCGAGCGCCTCTCCTTTCGGGGGAGGGTCAGCAGATCCGGTGCGAGGCCGGGGCCGACGGTTACAGTCCGGATGAAAGAGAACGGGCAAGCGCGGGCCGGTATGCGCGGCCGGCGTCCTTGTCCTGTCCCTGAGTCGTGTGCGTAAGGGAAAGGACAACGCCATGACTCGCATTTTTGCACGCATGGGCCCGGCCGCCGCCGGGGCCTTCTTCATGATCGCCGCAGGCGCGCTTTTTGCCGCGGCGAATGCCATCGTCCAGTATGGAGCCATGGTGCATGGGATCGCCCCGGCCCGGCTCGCCTTCTGGCAGTATCTCGTGGCACTCCTTGTCTCGCTTCCCTGGCTTTACGCCCAAGGGCTCGGTGGGCTGCGCAGCCGCGCACCGCACTGGCACCTGTTGCGGGTTGCCCTGGCGGCGGCGGGGGTGCAGCTCTGGGTGGCGGGGCTTGCACATGTTCCGATCTGGCAGGCCATCGCGCTGATCCTGCTTTCTCCGATCTTCGTCACCCTCGGTGCGGTCACCGTTCTCGGGGAGCGCGCGAGCCTGCGGCGCTGGATCGCCCTGGGAGTCGGTGTGACCGGCGGTATGATCATCCTCGCGCCTTGGTCCGACGCTTTCACCTGGCATGCGCTGCTGCCTGTGGGCGCGGCGGCTCTCTGGGCGGCGCATTCGCTGGTCACCAAGCGGCTGACACAGAGTGAATCGCCGGAATCGCTGACCGTATATCTGCTGCTGCTGCTGACGCCCTTCAACGCCGCCGCTGCCTGGGGCGTCGGCTTTGGCCTCGATTTCGGTGCGTCGGGTCTGCTGCTGCTGGCCGCCGGGCTCGTGACGGCGCTCGCTCAATACGCCGTTGCGCGGGCCTACAGCCATGCCGACGCTGCCTACCTTCAGCCCTTCGATACTTTGAAGCTACTCTTCAACGTGGCCCTCGGCGCGGTGATTTTCGGCTTCGTCCCGCCGGGCAGCCTCTGGCTGGGAGCGGCGCTCATCATCGGCGCCTCCTCCTGGCTTCTCGGTGCCGGCGACGCGCCGGATGACGAGCCCGAAGTGGTGCCGGCGACAGTTCCGGTCCCGGTCCTCAGTGACGCCGCGGATCGGCCGGGTAGACGCCCAGAATGTCGAGGCGGTCTGTGAAGTAGTCGAGCTCTTCGAGCGCCAGCTTCACCGGCAGGTCCTCGGGATGGCCCTCGATATCGGCATAAAACTGGGTCGCAGTGAAGGAGCCGTCGACCATGTAGCTCTCGAGCTTGGTCATGTTCACACCGTTTGTGGCGAATCCCCCCATCGCCTTGTAGAGCGCCGCGGGTATGTTGCGGACGCGGAAGACGAAGGTGGTCATCATTCCGGCGTCGCCGCGCCGTCCCATGTTCGGCTCTCGCGACATGATGAGAAAGCGCGTCGTGTTGTGCTCCTGGTCCTCGATATGGCGGGCGAGGATCGAGAGGCCGTAGGTCTCGGCTGCGAGGTCGGAGGCGAGCGCGCCGACATTCCTCAGCCCGCGTGCTGCGATGTCGGCCGCCGCGCCAGCCGAATCGGCCGCCGCCTCGCCGCGAATGCCGAGTTGGTCGAGGAAGCCGCGTGATTGTGGCAGCAACACGAGATGCGCGCGCACCAGTTCGATCTCGTCGAGATGGACGCCCGGAAGCGCCATCAGCGAGATGTGCACACGGACGAACGCTTCGTCGACGATATGCAACCCGCTTTCCGGCAGCAGCCGGTGAATGTCGGCCACGCGGCCGTATGTGGTGTTCTCGACGGGCAGCATCGCCAGTTCCGCCGTGCCGTCCTGAACCGCCTCGATGGTCTCCTCGAAGGTGTGGCAGGGCAGCGGGTCGTAGTCAGGACGGGCGTCGTGGCAAGCCTGGTGCGAGTAGGCGCCGAGCTCTCCCTGGAAGGCGATACGCGGTCGGTCGGTCATGTCTGTCTCGGGAACATATTCAAGAAGATGCGACGAATTGGCGGCAGCACGGGCAAACTTCACCTTGCACGGAAGGGGGGGAACCATGATAGATGCGCGAAACGTTCAATGAGCGGGATGCGACATGTTCGACACGATGACACTCACCAAGGCCGTCGGCGCGATCTGCGGATCGCTGCTGATTTTCCTCCTCGCTGGCTGGGCCGGCAGCGGCATCTACAGCATGGGCGGCGGACACGGCGCCTCCGGGGAACATGCCCAGGCCTATCTTATCGATACTGGCGACGGCGGTGATGAAGCGGGAGCAGAGGCAGTGGAGGAGGTCGATTTCGAGACTCTTCTTGCCAATGCCGATCCGGGCAAGGGCGCAAACCTCTACAAGAAGTGCCAAGCCTGCCACAAGCTCGAGGAAGGCGCGAACGCGACCGGTCCGTCGCTCTACCAGGTGGTCGGCCGTCCGGTCGAGGCCGTCGACAGCTTCGCCGGATATTCCGGGGCGCTCGCGAAAGTGGTCGATGTCTGGACGCCGGAGCATCTCAACCAGTATCTCGCGGATCCGAAGGGTTTCGCGCCGGGCAACAAGATGTCCTTCGCGGGTTTCAAGAAGGTTGAGGACCGCGCCGACATCATCGCCTTCCTGCAGAACCCGGGCGGCTGAACCGGACTGGCTGCTGATACGAGAATAGAAGACCCTCCGGCACCGCGTGCCGGAGGGTCTTTTTTGTTTCGAAAGGCGGCGTTAGGATAGGCCCACAGGGAATTTTCAATGGACTCTCTTGTATTGCGGATGTGGGCGGCGCCTTCGACACCTCGTGCGAATGGTCCCGTTGACCACATCTTATAGAAATGTATAGCCTTTCGGGCATAGCAGGGCGGGGGCGCTCACGTGACACAGACCAGTAAGAACTTGTATCGGGCGATCATTGACGGAACTTTCATTGCGGTCGACCCGACGGCGGACCCGGACTCCGAAGCGCCGGTGGAGGGCGTTCTCTATCCGCGCACCGAGGCATCGACCCATTTTGACCGATTCGGGCGGGAGTGGACCCGCAGGGCGGAGATGACGGTCTTCAGCATGCAGGACGACGCCATGGTCGACATCGACGGCGGGACGGTTCTCTTCGATGTCGTCGGCTGGTTCGGCTATGCCGGCTGGCGGTATTTCGAGCTTCCAGAGGGGACGGTGCTGCCGGAATCGCTCAAGATCGAGCGCAGCCGGCACATCACCAGCAACCTGCCCGGTTCGTTGCAGGGGCGGCGCCATGTCATCGTGCCGCTGACGCGGATGTCGCTCGAGGCCTTCAAGGCGGCGCTCGATCACCTTGCCCGGAACGCGGTGGTGCGGCAGATCGAACTTGCGAGATGACGGAGCATTCCCTGAAATGAGGCCGAGCTGATGCCCGACGTGAGTGGATGGACGCTGGTGATGGCGGTTCAGGCGATCCAGACGGAGATCCTGCGTCTGCGTGGCACTCCGGGCGAGCGTATCGTGCCGGGAGACGAGTTGTTGCTGGTCGATTACGAGACCGCGGCCGAGGAACTCGAGGCGGCTTATGCCGAGGCCGTCCGGCTTCAGCCCAACTTGCCGGATTACTCCCAGCTGGTGAACCGGCGCAGCTAGCACCTCGGGCCCGGCATCCCGGACCCTCCCCGCTGCACCGAACGATCACGCCGGCTCACGGAATCTCGCCTTGTTCCACGACGCGACGCTCTCTAGCTTGTGGCGGAAAGCAAGGTCCTGCCGCCAGAAGGAGCCCCGATGACGAACTCGCTGCCGTCCCCGACGTGCCGGATGCGCGTGTGCGCCATGATCTCAGCAGTCGCCCTGCTTGCCGCAGGGACAATCGCCGAAGCGGCGCCGGAGGGCTGGATCACGTCGCACGGGATCTCGACCTTTCCGGGAGAGTTGAAATACCCGGCCGATTTTCCGCATCTCGACTATGTGAATCCAGACGCACCGAAGGGCGGAGAGATGTCGGTCTGGGCGTTCGGCGGCTATGATTCGATGAACCCCTACACGATCAAGGGCCGTGCCGACCGTCTCGCTTCCGCGCCCTATGAGAGCCTGCTGGAGGCCACCGCCGACGAGATCGGCGCCGAATATGGGCTTCTGGCCGAGACAATCGAATATCCCGAAGACCGTAGCGAGGTGATCTTCACGCTCAGGCCCGAGGCCCGCTTCTCGGACGGCTCGCCGCTCACGGCCGAGGACGTCTTCTTTTCCTACGAACTCTTTCGCGACAAGGGTCTCCCGAGCTTCCGTGCTGTCTTGCAGACCCAGGTCGAGAGCGCCGAAGTGCTCGACGAGCGTCGCATCCGCTTCGTCTTCCCCGAGGACCAGCCCAAGCGCGACCTGATCCAGACGGTGGGCGGCCTGCCGGTGTTCTCCAAGGCGCATTACGAGGCCAACGGGCTCGACCTCGAAGAGAACTCGATGACGCCCTTCCTCGGCTCGGGCCCCTATGTCGCCGAACAGCTCGATGTCGGTAAGCGGTCGGTCTATCGCCGCAACCCGGACTACTGGGGCAAGGACCTGCCGCTTAACAAGGGCCGGCACAATTTCGAGACATTGCGGCTGGAGTATTTCGCCGACTACAACGTCGCGCTCGAGGGCTTCAAAGGCGGCACTTACCTCTTCCGGAACGAGGCCAGCTCGAAGAACTGGGCCACGAGCTACGATTTCCCGGCGGTGACGGACGGCTATGTCATCAAGGCCGAGCTCAACGACGGCACCATCGCCACCGGCCAGAGCTTCGTGATGAACCTGCGCCGGCCGCAGTTCCAGGATCCCAGGGTGCGCGAGGCGATCGGGCTCCTGTTCAACTTCGAATGGTCCAACGAGCAGCTCTTTTACGGCATCTACGAGCGGATCAACTCCTTCTGGGAGAATTCCGACCTCGCCGCGACCGGCCTTCCCTCGGAGGCGGAACTGGCGTTGCTGGAACCACTCGCGGACAAGCTGCCCGAAGGTGTTCTCGACAGCGAACCGGTCATGGCGCCGGTCTCGGGCGACCGCCAGCTCGACCGGGGGAACCTGCGCAAGGCGTTGGCGCTGCTTGACGAGGCCGGCTGGGAAGTTGGCGATGACGGCATGCGCTACAAGGACGGCAAGACGTTGAAGGTGGAATTCCTCAACGACAGCCAGACTTTCGACCGCGTCATCAACCCCTATGTCGAGAACCTGCGCCGTGCTGGTATCGACGCCGTTCACAACCGGGTCGATCAGGCCGAGGCCACCAATCGCGAGCGCAGCTACGATTTCGACATCATGACCGACCAGTTCCCGATGGGCTACATCCCCGGCGCCGGGCTGAAGCAGTATTTCGGCTCGGAGACCGCGGACAGCTCGGTCTTCAACTCGATGGGGCTGAAATCCGAGGCTGTCGACAGCCTGATAAACACGATCATCGCCGCCGAGACCCAGGAAGATCTGGAAAATGGCGTGCGCGCGCTCGACCGGGTGCTGCGCGCCGAACGCTTCTGGGTGCCGCAATGGTACAAGGACAAGCACACGGTGGCCTATTTCGACATCTACGAGCATCCCGACCCGCTGCCGCCCTATGCGCTCGGCAATATGGATTTCTGGTGGTACAATGCCGAAAAGGCTGAACGGCTGAAGGCAGCCGGCGTGCTGCGATAACGAACGAGCGGGCAGAACACCTCGAATGGGCGCCTATATCCTCCGGCGGTTGCTGCTGATCATTCCGACGCTGTTCGGGATCATGCTGATCAACTTCGTTCTGACGCAATTCGTCCCCGGCGGGCCGATCGAACAGATCATTGCCCAGGTCCAGGGTGAGGGCGATGTTTTCCAGGGCATCGCCGGTGGCGCCGACGCCGGTGGCGGAGGTGGCGGCGAGGGCGCGGACGAGCGCTATCTCGGCGCACGCGGCCTGCCGCAGGATTTCCTCGACGAGCTCGAAATCGACATGGGCTTTGCCCGGATCACCTGTGCCGAGGGTTTCGAGGGCACGCCGACGCTCGACGATCCGTCCTGCGAGAAGGAATCCATCGGCATCGTCGAACGCTTCGCCATCCTCATGGGTAATTACCTGCGTTTCGATTTCGGAGAGAGCTATTTCCGCTCGATCTCGGTCGTGGATCTGGTGATCGAAAAGATGCCCGTATCGATCACCCTCGGCCTCTGGTCGACGCTCATCGCCTATATCGTCTCGATCCCGCTTGGTATCCGCAAGGCAGTCCGCGACGGCACCTCCTTCGACACCTGGACGTCCGGCTTCATCATCGTTGCCTACGCGATCCCGGGGTTCCTCTTTGCCATCCTGCTTCTGGTTCTCTTCGCGGGGGGCTCCTACTGGCAGATCTTCCCGCTCCGCGGCCTCGTCTCGGACGGATGGGAAAACCTCTCTTGGCCGGCCAAGATCGGCGACTATTTCTGGCACATCACACTGCCGGTGCTGGCCTCGACGATCTCCAGCTTCGCCACGCTGACGCTGCTGACGAAGAATTCATTCCTCGACGAGATCAAGAAGCAATATGTCATCACTGCCAAGGCCAAGGGGCTGAGCGAGAGCAGGGTCCTCTATGGACACGTCTTCCGCAACGCCATGCTGATCGTCATCGCCGGCTTCCCGGCGGCCTTCCTGTCGGTCTTCTTCGGCGCCTCGATCATCATCGAGACGATCTTCTCGCTGGACGGGCTCGGGCGGCTCGGCTTCGAGGCGGCGGTGGCGCGCGATTACCCGGTGGTCTTCGGCACGCTTTACGTCTTCGGGCTGATCGGCCTTGTGATCGGCATCGTCTCGGACCTGATGTATGTCCTTGTCGATCCACGGATCGACTTCGAAAGCCGGCGGGTGTGAGATGAGCGATATCCCCCAGACCCGCCGCGGTCTCTTCCGCCTTTCGCCGCTCAACCAGCGCCGCTGGCGGAATTTCAAGCGCAACCGGCGCGCCTTCTGGTCGCTACTGGTCTTCGCGGTGCTCTTTGTGACCTCGCTCTTTGCCGAGTTCATCGCCAACGACAAACCGATCCTGGTGAATTACCGGGGTGACTACTATTTCCCGATCCGGAATTTCTATCCGGAGACGGCGTTCGGCGGCGATTTTCCGACCGAGGCGGTCTATCGCGACGTCGAGGTGCAATGTCTGATCATCTCTGGCGGCATTCTCGACTGCTTCGACTATCCCGAGGACGTCATCACCCAGGTCGAGGCCGGGGCGTCCGAGATCGCCGGAGAGCAGGTCGTCCGCGGCTGGATGCTCTGGCCGCCAGTGCCCTACAGCTACAACACGCCCAACACGCTCGGCCAGCCCGCGCCCTCGCCGCCTGATTCCGAGCACTGGCTCGGCACCGACGACGCGACGCGCGACGTGCTGGCGCGTGTGATCTACGGCTTCCGGCTCTCGATCCTCTTCACGCTGATCGTCACGGTTTCGGCCTCGGTCGTCGGCATCATCGCCGGCGCGGTGCAGGGCTTCTTCGGTGGTTGGATCGACCTGTTCTTCCAGCGCTTCATCGAAATCTGGACCTCGACGCCGCAGCTTTACATCATCATCATAATGTTCGCGATCCTGGGGCGAAGCTTCTGGCTCCTGGTGTTTCTCACCGTGCTCTTCGGGTGGCCGGCGCTCGTGGGCGTCGTGCGTGCGGAGTTCCTGCGGGCGCGCAACCTCGAATATGTCCGCGCAGCTAAGGCGCTCGGCGTCTCCAACTGGAAGATCATGTTCCGCCACATGCTGCCCAACGCCATGGTGGCGACCGTGACGATGCTGCCCTTCATCGTCACCGCGACCATCGGCACGCTGGCCTCGCTCGACTTCCTCGGCTTCGGCCTGCCCTCGTCGGCTCCCTCGCTGGGTGAACTGACTCTGCAGGCCAAGCAGAACCTGCAGGCGCCCTGGCTCGGCTTCACCGCCTTCTTTGTCTTCGCCATCATGTTGTCGCTGCTGGTCTTCATCTTCGAGGGTGTGCGGGACGCCTTCGATCCAAGGAAGACCTTCCAATGAGCGCCCGGGCGGAGAGGGTGGAGGGGGGCTGTCTGCGCCCCGCGCCCCAAGGATGCTTGGGAGCAGAAGAATGCGGGAGGGCGACGCGATGAGCGGGCGTCGGCTCCTGAGGGTGCGCGATCTGCGTGTCTCCTTCCGGCAGGACGGGCGGGACATGCCGGCGGTGACGGGCGTTTCCTTCGAGGTCGCGGAGGGCGAGACCGTGGCGCTGGTGGGCGAGTCGGGCTCCGGCAAGTCGGTGACGGCGCTGTCGACGGTCTCGCTTCTGGGCGACAACGCAAAGGTCTCGGGGTCGATCGATTACAAGGGCCGCGAGATGATCGGCGCGCCCGAGGATGTGCTGCGCGACGTGCGCGGCAATGACATCAGCTTCATCTTCCAGGAGCCGATGACCTCACTGAACCCTTTGCACACGCTCGAGCGGCAGCTTGTCGAGTCAATCACTCTGCACCAGGGCCTCGTGGGCGAGCCGGCGCGGGCGCGGGTGCTGGAACTTCTGCACAAGGTCGGGATCCGGGATCCGGAGAGCCGGCTCGGTGCCTATCCGCACCAGCTCTCCGGCGGGCAGCGGCAGCGGGTGATGATCGCCATGGCGCTCGCCAACGGGCCGGATCTGCTCATTGCCGACGAGCCGACCACGGCGCTCGACGTAACGATCCAGGCGCAGATCCTTGAGTTGCTGGCGGAGTTGAAGCGCTCCGAGAAGATGAGCCTCCTGTTCATCACCCACGATCTCGGCATCGTGCGGGCCATCGCAGACCGGGTCTGCGTGATGAAGGACGGGGAGATCGTCGAGACCGGCCCCACGGAAGAGATCTTTGCCTCTCCGCGGCATGACTACACCAAGAAGCTTCTCGCAGCAGAGCCCAAAGGGGTCATGGACCCGGTTGTGGGCGATCCGGAGGTCGTGGTGTCCACCGACAACCTGCGGATCTGGTTCCCGATCCAGCGCGGCTTCTTGCGGCGCACGGTGGGGCATGTGAAAGCAGTAAACGACGCGAGCTTTAGCGTGCGCGCGGGCGAGACGCTGGGGATCGTCGGCGAATCCGGGTCCGGGAAAACCACGCTGGCGCTGGCCGTGATGCGGCTCATCGCCAGCGAAGGGCCGGTGATCTTCATGGGCGAGAACGTTCAGAACAAGCCGCAGCGGGCCTTGCGGGGCCTGCGGCAGCATATGCAGATCGTCTTCCAGGACCCATATGGCAGCCTCAGCCCGCGCATGAATGTCGAGCAGATCATCGCCGAGGGGCTCGGTGTCCACAAGCTCGACCGCGGGCGGTCGCGCCGACAGATGGTCGCCGACATCATGACGGAGGTCGGGCTCGACCCGACGACGATGCATCGCTATCCGCACGAATTCTCGGGCGGGCAGCGACAGCGGATCGCCATCGCCCGGGCGATGATCCTCGAACCGCGCCTGGTGGTGCTCGACGAGCCGACCTCGGCGCTCGACATGACGGTGCAGGTGCAGATCGTGGAACTGCTCCGTCGACTGCAGGCGAAGCACGGGCTGGCCTATCTCTTCATCAGCCATGACCTGAGGGTGGTGCGGGCGCTGAGCCACAAGGTCATCGTCATGAAGCAGGGCGATATCCTGGAAAGCGGCACCGCGCAGGAGGTATTCGCCGCGCCGAAGACGGCGTATACGCGGGAACTCATCGCCGCGGCGTTCAACCTCAAGGATGCGTCCGCGGCGGGCTGAGTCCACCCGGACGGAAAGCGCGGCGCCGTTGTCCGGCTGGTCAGATCGCCGAGCTGTGCCCCGTCTTCGCCATTTCGTAGGCGTCGAAGGCTTTCGCGATCATGCGGGTAAGGGGACGGCCGGCCGGCGTGATCTCGAAGCCCGCGGGCGTAATCTCGACGAACTCGCCAAATCGCAGCTTTGCCGAGGCGAAGAGGTCCGAAACGAAGTCCGGCCTCGCGCCGAAATCGCGTTCGATCTCCGCGCGGTGGATGCGGAAGCTGCACATCAGCGTCTCGATCATCCGGGCCCGCGCGAGGTCCTCGCCGGCAAAGGCATGGCCGCGTCCGGTGGCGAAGCGACCCTCCTGAATCGCCTTGGCGTACTCCCCGGTGCCGGAGATGTTCTGCGCGTAGCCTTGCGGGAAGCGCGAGATCGCAGAAGCGCCAAGGCCGATCAGCGCTGGCGCCGGGTCCACGGTATAGCCCTGGAAGTTCCGGCGGAGCGTGCCGTCGCGGGCGGCGATGGCCATCGAATCGCCCTTGGCGGCAAAATGGTCGATGCCGATCTCATCGTAGCCGTCCCAGAGGAAGAGCCGCCGGGCGGTATCGAAGAGATGCAGCCGTTCCTCGGGCGTGGGCAGCGCATCAGACGGAATCAGCGTCTGCCGCCGCGCCATCCAGGGGACGTGGGCATAGCCATAGAGCGCCACGCGGTCGGGCGAGAGCGAGAGAAGTTTCTGCACAGAGTCGGTGATCTTCGCGCGGCTCTGATGCGGCAGGCCATAGAGGATGTCGGTGTTGAGGCTCTTGACGCCGCGGTCGCGGATGCCGTCCACCGCCGCCTGAGTAATCTCGAAGCCCTGCTCGCGGCCGATCACCTTCTGGATATCGGGGTCAAAATCCTGCACCCCGATCGAGGCGCGTGTCATGCCGGCCGCAGCCAGAGCGTCCAGGCGGGCGTCGTCGATCTCGTTGGGGTCGATCTCGACAGAGAACTCGCCGCCTTCTGCCAGCGGAACCGCGCGGAACACCGAATCGGCGAGGTCCGTCATCATCTCCGGGGACAGCAAGGTAGGTGTGCCGCCGCCCCAGTGCAGGGCGGACAATTTGACGCCGCTCGGCAGTACGGCGGCAAACATGTCGATCTCGGCTTTCAGCGTCTCGAGATAGCCGGCCACCGGCGACAGAGTTGCAGTCCCCTGCGTCCTGCAGGCGCAGAACCAGCAAAGCCTTCTACAAAACGGAATATGTATATATAGTGACACCTCCGAGTCGGGCGGCAGGGCTGCCACCCAATCCGAGAAATGGGACGACCCGACGGCGCTGTTGAAATGCGGTGCAGTCGGATAGCTTGTGTAGCGTGGCACCCGGGCGTCGAAGAGCCCGAGCTTCGCGAGTTGCGATACGGTTTCCATGGGAATACAGATAGGGGCAGGGCGTCGGGAGGACTTTGATTGAAATCAAGTGGGCGCGCGCGGACGGAAATGCAGGAACTTGAACTCACACATGTGGATTGCCGGGATTGCCCGATCAGGCATCGAGCGGTCTGCGCGCGCTGCGAACCCGACGAACTCGCGCAGCTCGAAGAGGTCAAATACTATCGTACCTTCGAGGCCGGCCAGACCATCGCATGGACCGGCGACCGGCTCGATTTCGTGGCCTCGGTGGTCAGCGGTATTGCCACGCTCAGCCAGACGCTCGAGGACGGGCGCACCCAGATGGTGGGCCTGCTGCTGCCGTCGGATTTCATGGGCCGGCCGGGGCGCGAGATGGCGACCTACGACGTGACAGCGACCACCGAGGTGACGATGTGTTGCTTCCGCCGCCGACCCTTCGAGGAGTTGATGCGCACGACCCCGCACATTTCGCAGCGTCTGCTGGAGATGACGCTGGACGAGCTCGACGCGGCGCGCGAATGGATGCTGCTGCTGGGGCGCAAGACCGCGCGGGAAAAGATTGCCTCGCTCCTGACGATCATCGCACGGCGCGACGCCACGCTGAATCTTGCCAAGACCGGCGGTTCGCTGGAATTCGACCTGCCGCTGACCCGCGAGGCGATGGCGGACTATCTCGGGCTGACGCTCGAGACGGTGAGCCGGCAGGTTTCGGCGCTCAAGCGCGAGGGCGTGATCGAACTGGCCGGCAAGCGGCATATCTCGGTGCCCGACTTTGACCGGCTGATGCTGGAGACCGGCGACGATTGCGACGGCGGGATGCCGGTCTGACGGGCCAACCCCGATCGACTTTCCCGAACTACAGTAGACAAGGTGGACGGCACGGAGACCGTGCCGCCTTGTAGCCGGTTCCCGTGCGCCTCAGTGGCTCATGAAGACAGGGATCTTGGCCGCCTCAAGCATGTCGCGGGTCGCGCCACCCATGATTGCCTCGCGGAAGCGCGAATGGCCGTAGGCGCCCATGACGAGGAGGTCGGCCTGCTGGTCGTCGCAGTGGCGCGCAAGAACGTCCGCGGTGCGCGGCATGGTGCCGGCGATGACCGAGATCTCGGCGCGCACGCCGTGGCGGGACAGCATCTGGCTCAGCATTCCGCCCGGATCGGATCGGTCGGGGCCGTGGCGCGGCGGGTCGATGATGACGATATTCGCCTGGGACGCCTGTTGCAGCAGTGGCAACGCGGCGCGGATCGCGTCGAGCGCCTCGGCGCTCTGGTTCCAAGCCAGCACCACCTTCTCCGGTCGCTTGAGCACGGTGCCCTCCGGCAGAACCAGAACCGGCACGTTTCCGGCGAAGAGCGCCGCCTCCAGCACCGCCTCCTCGGCCACGCCCCTGTCCTCGCCATAGGGCTTGGGCAAAACGACAAGATCGCAGAACCGGGACCGGTTGCCGACCAGTGTCTGGATCGTGCCGATCTGTGCCAATGCGGAGTCGCTGGCCCAGCGGCATTGCCGCCCCTTGAGCCGCTCGCGCACCGCGGCTTCGATCTCGGCGGCCTCCTCGCGGGCACGTTCGAGTGTCGCCTGCTCGATGAGCGCGTTGGTTCCGGCATAATAGTAGCCGGGCGTGGAATGGTCGATTCCGAGCGCCAGGATCTCCAGGTGCCCATCCTGCGCCTGGGTCAGCGCGATCGCGCCTTCCAGAGCGGAACGATCGAGATCGGCGGTGGTCACGACCGCAAGTATCGACTTGTAAGCCATTTGGGTATCTCTCGGTTCTTCGCTTGGGAAAAGTGTAGGAGTCGGCCACTCGAGACGCCTTGACCTGCCTCAATCTCCGCCTGCGACGACATTGACCTAGATCAAGGCGGCACATGCCCCATACCATCAGAAGCGGATAAAGTATTGCGACGGGGGGAGTGTGTTCTCCCCATAATCAGAACAAGGGACACACCATGTTGAATTACGCCAGGATCGCGGCGTTGGGGTTGGTGGCGTTGGCGACGGCGATGGCGGCCAACTATGCGCGCGACACAGCCTATCTCTTCCACGCGATTATTATCTTGGTCGCAGCGGCGGCGGCCTTCATCTGGAGCGTGCGCCAGCTTGAAGAGCATCCCGACAAGGAGGCCGCCGACGCCGGCATGGCAAATGTTGGCTATATGGATGGCGTGGTGCGTTACGGTGTCATCGCCACCACGTTCTGGGGTGTCGTCGGCTTCCTCGTCGGCGTCTTCATCGCCTTCCAACTCGCCTTCCCGGTGCTCAACTTCGAATGGGCCCAGGGCTACATGAATTTCGGCCGCCTGCGGCCGCTGCACACCTCGGCAGTGATCTTCGCCTTCGGCGGCAACGCGCTTCTGGCAACGTCGTTCTACGTGGTGCAGCGGACCTCCGCGGCGCGGCTCTGGGGCGGCAACCTCGCCTGGGTCGTGTTCTGGGGCTACCAACTCTTCATCGTTCTGGCCGCGACCGGCTACATCCTGGGCGCCACCCAATCCAAGGAATATGCGGAGCCGGAGTGGTATGTTGATCTCTGGTTGACGATCATCTGGGTCTTCTACCTGATGGTATTCCTCGGCACGATCCTGAAGCGCAAGGAAAAGCACATCTACGTGGCGAACTGGTTCTTCCTGAGCTTCATCGTCACCATCGCAATGCTGCACATCGTCAACAACCTCAGCCTGCCGGTGTCGATCTTCGGCGCCAAGTCGGTGCAGGTTTTCTCCGGCGTGCAGGATGCGATGACCCAGTGGTGGTACGGCCACAACGCGGTGGGCTTCTTCCTGACCGCAGGCTTCCTCGGCATGATGTATTACTTCGTGCCGAAGCAGGCCGAGCGGCCGGTCTTCTCCTACAAGCTGTCGATCATCCACTTCTGGGCGCTGATCTTCCTCTACATCTGGGCCGGTCCGCACCACTTGCATTACACCGCGCTGCCGGACTGGGCCTCGACCCTCGGTATGGTGTTCTCGATCATGCTGTGGATGCCCTCCTGGGGCGGCATGATCAACGGCCTGATGACGCTCTCCGGAGCCTGGGACAAGCTCCGGACCGACCCGATCATCCGCATGATGGTCGTCTCGATCGGCTTCTACGGCATGTCCACCTTCGAAGGCCCGATGATGTCGATCAAGGCGGTGAACTCGCTCAGCCACTACACCGACTGGACCATCGGCCACGTCCATTCGGGCGCCCTTGGCTGGAACGGCATGATCACCTTCGGGGCTCTCTACTTCCTGACGCCGCGGCTCTGGAAGCGGGAGCGGCTCTACTCGATGGCCGCTGTCAACTGGCACTTCTGGCTCGCAACGATCGGCATCGTTCTCTACGCCGCGTCGATGTGGGTCTCGGGGATCATGCAGGGCCTGATGTGGCGTGAAGTCGACGCCAACGGCTTCCTGGTGAACTCCTTTGCCGACACGGTTGCCGCGATGCACCCGATGTATGTCGTCCGGGCCCTCGGCGGTGTGCTCTACCTGACCGGCGGCATCATCATGGCCGCCAACCTCTGGCTCACCATCACCCGCGGCGAGCCGAAGGTTGCGCCTGCCATTGCCGCTGCGCCGGCTGAATAGGGAGGGACGAGAAAATGGCCCTTATCGACAAGCACAAGATCGTCGAGACCAACGCGACCATCCTGTTCGCGCTCAGCTTTCTCGTCGTGACCATCGGCGGTATCGTCGAGATCGCGCCGCTCTTCTATCTCGAGAACACGATCGAGGATGTGGAGGGCGTGCGCCCCTACTCCCCGCTCGAACTCGAGGGGCGGAACATCTATATCCGCGAAGGCTGCTATGTCTGCCACAGCCAGATGATCCGTCCGATGCGGGACGAGGTGGAGCGCTACGGTCACTACTCTCTCGCGGCCGAGTCGAAATATGACCACCCGTTCCAGTGGGGGTCGAAGCGGACCGGGCCCGACCTGGCCCGCGTCGGCGGACGCTTCTCGGATGCGTGGCACGTGGATCACCTGACCAATCCGCAATCGGTGGTGCCGGAATCGGTGATGCCGAAATACGGCTTCCTGCTCAACCGGATGGTGGACGGGAAATACATCGAGGACATCATGCGGACCAACCGGACCGTCGGCGTGCCATATACTGACGAGATGCTCGATGCCGCCTTGGCGGACTTCGAAGCCCAGGCCGATCCGGACAGCGACTACGACGCGCTGCTCGAGCGGTATCCGGGCGCGCAGGTGCGCAACTTCGACAGCCGGCCGGGCATTTCCGAGATGGACGCGCTTCTCGCCTATCTCCAGATGCTTGGAACGCTTGTCGATTTCTCGACATTCGAGCCCGTCGCCAGTCGCTGAGGAGCAGGCAAGGATGGACACCTATTCCTTCCTGCGCGAGTTCGCGGACAGCTGGGTTCTGCTGTTCCTCGTGCTCGTCTTCCTTGGAGTGATCGTCTGGGTCTTCCGCCCGGGCGCCTCCGAGGTGCAACGCGACAGTGCCAATATCATCTTCCGTCATGAGGACGCCCCCGACGATTCCGAGAGCGGGCATCTGGCGGAACTCGAACCCAAGGAGGCTCGGGAATGAGCAAGCAACCGATCAAGAAAGAAAAGGTCGAGCCGCAGACCACCGGCCACAGCTGGGACGGCATCGAGGAATACAACAACCCGCTGCCGCGCTGGTGGCTGTGGGTGTTCTATGCAACGGTCGTATGGGGCCTGATCTACACGATCCTGTATCCCGCCTGGCCGATGGTCAGCGGCGCTACCTCCGGCATCCTCGGCCATTCGACCCGTGCTGATGTTGCGGCAGAGATTGCGCGTTTCGACGAGGCCAATTCCGGCATCCAGCAGCAGCTGGTCGACGCGGAACTCACAGAGATCTCGGCCGATCCGGAGCTCAACAGCTACGCCCAGAACGCGGGCGCGGCGGTGTTCCGCACCTGGTGCGCGCAGTGCCACGGCGCCGGTGCCCAGGGCGCCCAGGCGTCGGGCTACCCGAGCCTGCTCGACGACGACTGGCTCTGGGGCGGCACGATCGAGGAGATCCACGACACGATCGCCTACGGTATCCGCTACAACGACGACTCGCTGCGGTTCGGAGACATGCTGGCCTTCGGTCGGGACGAGCTTCTGACCGACGAGGAGATCTACCAGGTCATCGCCCATGTTCAGAAGATCTCCGGACAGGAGTATGACGAGGGTCTCGAGGCGGCCGGCGCGGTGATTTTCGAGGAGCAATGCGCTTCGTGCCACATGGAAGACGGCACGGGCGAGAAAACGCTCGGCGCGCCGAACCTGACCGACGCGATCTGGCTCTATGGTGGTGACGAGGCGACTCTCTACGAGACCATCTGGGGCGGCCGCGCCGGCGTCATGCCGGCGCGTGGCGGTGCTCCGGAGACCGTCGTCGACGAGGCCATGCTCCGCGCCGTGGCGACCTATGTCCACAGCCTCGGCGGCGGCGTCGCCTCCGAGTAACGACCGGGCACATAGCCACGACGGACAGCTTGGCGCCCTGCTTCCGGACCTTCCGGGGCGGGGCGTCTTCGTTTTGTCCCCGCGATCACTCGCAGCCGGGCGGGCTGGGTCGGGAACCGGACATCCACTCCATGGAATGAAGCGCGTCTCACGCGTTCGGCGGCCCTTATCACCACAGTAATTTGTCCGTCCGCGCCGCCAGCATTGACGACAAGTCATGGCTGCATTGCGGGAAATAATAGGTATATGAGATTCGCATTTGATCTGGATCAATGTGAAAACCCGGCCTGGGCCGTAAACAGGAGTCAACGACAAGGACGGCACAATGACCGTTCAAGTCGGAACATACATAGCGTTTCCAGAGGGTGTCCTCCCCTGGAAGATACGCCCCGGCTCTCCGTCCTGTTCGCGCGTTTCCTAGGAGAGCTGGGGCGCCTTTGTTTTCAGCCCCGTCCTGCTCCAATCCACCCGATCTCACATTCAATTGACTGCGCGCGACACGCGGGCGCAGGGCTTCGTGGCGCTGTTTTTGATATCGACACTGGAATGGCCGCCACGATGGCCTATTGATACATGTCAAAGACGCCTTTCTGGCGCCGTCCCTAATACGGACGAACTGCGAACTTTCAGTCATCGGAGAGCCTTCGTGAGCGACACAGGCAGCCAGCCCGAGCAGCTATATGCGGCCCGCGAACCCGTCTTCCCCCGAAAGGTGTACGGACCCTTCCGGAATCTCAAATGGGGCATCATGATCGTGACCCTGGGCATCTACTACCTGACGCCCTGGATCCGCTGGGACCGTGGCCCGAACCTGCCCGATCAGGCTGTCCTGGTCGATCTCGCGAACCGCCGCTTCTTCTTCTTCTGGATCGAGATCTGGCCGCACGAGTTCTACTTTGTCGCCGGATTGCTGATCATGGCCGGGCTTGGCCTGTTCCTCTTCACCTCGGCTCTTGGCCGCGTCTGGTGCGGCTATACCTGCCCGCAGACGGTCTGGACCGACCTCTTCATCCTCGTCGAGCGCTGGATCGAGGGTGACCGCAACGCCCGTCTGCGGTTGCACCGGCAGGCGAAATGGGACGCGCGAAAGATCCGGCTGCGCGCCACGAAATTCACCGTCTGGACGCTGATCGCCATGGCGACCGGAGGCGCCTGGGTGTTCTACTTCACCGATGCGCCCACCCTCCTGGGCGATCTCTTCACCGGCAACGCCCATCCGGCCGCCTATACCTCGGTCGCCGTCCTGACCTTCACCACGCTGGTCTTCGGCGGCTTCATGCGCGAGCAGGTCTGCATCTACATGTGCCCCTGGCCGCGCATCCAGGCGGCGATGATGGACCCGGACACGATCACCATCGGCTACCGCGAGTGGCGGGGCGAGCCGCGCGGCAAGCACCGCAAGTCCGCGGAGGCAGGCGAGCTTGGCGACTGCATCGACTGCATGGCCTGCGTCAACGTATGTCCGACGGGTGTGGACATCCGCGACGGCCAGCAGCTCGGATGCATCACCTGCGGCCTCTGCATCGACGCCTGCAACGACATCATGGACAAGGTCGGCAAGCCGCGCGGCCTGATCGGCTACATGGCGCTCTCGGACGAAGTGCGTGAACGCGCCGGCGAAAAGCCGAAATCCGTCTGGAAACACGTATTCCGCGTCCGCACGATCCTCTACACGACGCTCTGGTCTGCCGTCGGCATCGGCCTCGTGGTGATGCTGTTCGTGCGGCCGGACATCTCTGCCACCGTCCACCCCGTGCGGCAACCGCTCTACGTCACGATGTCGGACGGCACGATCCGCAACACCTACGATTTCGGGCTTCGCAACAAACATGGCGAGGATCGGCGTTTCCGGGTGACGCTCAGGTCGGAGCACCCGGATCTGCGCCTCGCCATCGAAGGCACGCCCTACGAGAGCTTCATGGTGCCCGCCAACACCACCGGCAAGGAACGCGTCTACGTGCTGGCACCGAAGAGCTCGGTGCCGGCCTCGGCTGACCGTACTCCGATCCGCTTCTGGGTGGAGGACTTGTCGAGCGGCGAACGTGTTTATAAGGATGCGACGTTCGTCGGAACCGGAGCGCGCTGATATGGCCCTGACAGGTCGCAAGGTCCTCTTTTTCACCGTCGGTGCCTTCGGCGTGGTGATCGCGGTGAACGTCACCATGGCGTATCTCGCCGTCGGCACCTTCCCCGGACTCGAGGTGAAGAATTCCTACGTCGCCAGCCAAAGCTTCGACGCCGATCGTGCCGCCCAGGAGGCGCTTGGTTGGACCGCCGAGGCGGGCGTCGCCGACGGCGTCCTGACCATCGCCTTTACCGGACGCACCGGCTACCCGGTGGAGGTCGCGTCCATCGATGCAACGGTAGGTCGCCCGACCCAGGTCAAGGACGATGTGACGCCGGACTTCGCCTATCGCAACGGCACTTTCACCGCGCCGGTAGACCTGGAGCCAGGAAGGTGGGATATTCGCATGGTTGCGACGGCGCCCGACGGGACGCCGTTCAAGCAGCGGATTGAAATCATCATCGACTGACGGATGTCTGACAGCACCTTCCCCGAGGCCCCCACGGCCTCCGCCTGCCCAGCCTGCGACGCCGCGCCGATGACCCGACGACTGGCGGCGAGCGGAGCGCGGGAGGCGGCGGCCCCCTGTGCGCTGATGCTGTCGTTGCCGGGCGTTCACTGCGCGCTCTGCATCACCACCGTGGAAAAGGCCCTCGCGGCGCAGCCAGGCGTGCGATCGGCGCGGGTGAACCTGACGCTGCGGCGCGCGACGGTGGAGGCCGATCCGGGCGTCCGCGCCGCAACGCTCGTCGCCGCCGTCAACGCCGTGGGGTACGAGGCGCACGAGATGGACGCCTCGGCGCTCTCGACGACTGCCACGGACCGGCAGGGCCGCGAGTTGCTGATGCGCCTCGCCGTGGCCGGCTTCGCGGCGATGAATGTGATGCTCCTGTCTGTCGCCGTCTGGTCCGGCGCGGCGGACGCGACGCGCGACCTGTTCCACTGGATCTCCGGCGCCATCGCCATTCCTGCCGTCGCCTTCGCCGGTCAGCCCTTCTATCGCAGCGCCTGGAGCGCCCTGCGCCACGGACGGCTGAACATGGACGTGCCGATCACGCTCGCGATCCTGCTGGCGCTTGGCACCTCGCTCTACGAGACCGCCCATTCCGGCGAGCACGCCTATTTCGACGCCGCGATCTCGCTGACCTTCTTCCTGCTGGCGGGGCGCTATCTCGACCATCGCACCCGCGCCATCGCCCGGTCAGCGGCCGAGGAACTGGCGGCGCTGGAGGTCGCGCGGGCCGAGCGGATCGGGGAGAGCGGGGACGAGACGGTGGACGTCGCCAAGCTGCGCCCCGGGGACATCATCCGGGTTCGCCCCGGCGGGCGGATGCCGGTGGACGGTGTGATCCGGGAAGGCACGAGCGAGCTCGACCGATCGCTGTTGACCGGCGAGACCCTGCCGGTCTTTGCCGAGGCCGGGCGGGTGGTCAGCGCAGGCGAAGTCAACCTGACAGGGCCGCTCGTGGTCGAAGTGACCGCGGCGGGCCGGGACAGTTCGCTCCACCGAATGGCGGATCTCGTCGCCATGGCCGAGTCGACGCGCAACCGCTACACGTCGCTTGCCGATCGTGCTGCCGGGCTCTATGCGCCCGGCGTCCATCTCCTCTCCCTCGTCGCGGGCGTCGGCTGGTATCTCGCGACGGGCGACGCGCGGCTCGCAGTCAACATCGCCGCCGCGGTGCTCATCATCACCTGTCCCTGCGCGCTCGGCCTCGCCGTTCCAGCGGTGACGACCGCTGCCTCCGGCCGTCTCTTCAAGCGCGGCATGCTCATCAAGAGCGGCACCGCGCTGGAGCGGCTGGCGGAGATCGACATGGTGATTTTCGACAAGACCGGCACGCTGACCCTGGGAACCCCGGAACTCGATGCACCGGACTCCCATGCGCGCGCGGATCTCGCGCTTGCAGCGGGGCTCGCCGCTGCCTCATCGCACCCTCTGTCGCGGGCGCTCGCAGAAGCTGCGGAGCGCGCAGGCATTGCCCCCGAAGCGGTGACGGAGATTGCGGAAGTGCCGGGCTACGGGACCGAAGGGCAGTGGAACGGCCGGCGTGTCCGCCTCGGGCGTGCGGCCTGGGTCGGTGCGGAGCCGGGGGACCGGACCGCGGCCTGGCTCGGAGTCGAGGGGCGGTTGCCCGTCTGCTTCACCTTTGCCGACAGGCTGCGGCCGGGCGCGGAGGAGGCGGTGCGCGGCTTGCGCGCGATCGGGCTCGAGGTAGCACTGATCTCGGGCGACGCGGCGCCGGCCGTCGGAGCCTTCGCCGCGCGGCTCGGTATCGAGGACGTCACTGCCGAGGCGCTGCCCGAAGAGAAGGCGCGGCGCGTGGCCGATCTCGCCGCCGCTGGACGCCGCGTCCTTATGGTCGGCGACGGGCTCAACGACACCGCCGCACTCGCCGCCGCCCATGCCTCGCTTTCGCCGGCCTCTGCGCTCGACGCTGCCCGCGTGGCCTCCGACATCGTGCTGCTCGGCGAGGACATCGCACCCGTCGCCTCCGCCGTGACAACCGCGCGCTCGGCGGTCCACCGGATCCGGGAGAATTTCACGATCGCAACGGTCTACAATCTCGTTGCCGTCCCCATTGCCATCGCCGGATTTGCCACGCCGCTCGCCGCGGCGCTGGCCATGTCGGCCTCCTCGATCACCGTCTCGCTCAACTCGCTGAGGCTGAAGTAGCGATGGATGCGCTGGTTTACCTGATCCCGATCTCGCTCTTTCTCGGCGGTATCGGACTTGTAGCGTTCTTCTGGACGGTCCGCAGCAACCAATATGACGACCCGGAAGGCGACCGCCACCGGATCCTGTCGTCGGAATACGACGACCACCCCAAGGAATAGAACTCGCGCCCTCAGGAACCCGCCGGGCCGAAGGGCACGCAGTTCGTGCCGCGCGCTTCCAGCCGGCGGCAGGCGAGGTCGGCTTGCTCCTGGGTCATGCCGACGAAGTTCGCCTTGAAGCCGCTGTTGTCTTTCGAGACCTTGCGAAGCGCACCGTCAAGCGTCGCCATCTCCTTCAACGCCGTCTTAAGCAACTCGCGCTCTGCCGCGTAGCGCGACGGGTAGCTGCCGACATTTATGCCCCAGTGGTGACCGCCGGAGGTCGAGGCGCGGGTGACGACGATCGGTTCATCCGCCGGCGCCGAGGCGGGGATCACGGCGGCGTAGTCAAGCTTGGGCGGGCGCGCCTTCGGCGCCGGACTGCTCGCCTCGGGATCGGCGGTGGCGACAACATCGGCGGATGTGGGAGCGACGGACGTGGCGGTCGCCTGGGCGATTGCGGCCTCGATGCCGGACTTCAGTGCGATCCGCGTGACAGCGGGAAGCGGTTGCGCAACGCCCGGCCGGCCGAGCGGGCGCACCGACCTGGTGACCGCGCTGGCGACGCGCACCGTCTTGGCGCCTGTACTCTCGGACGTGTTGCCGGAATAAGCCGGCGGGGTAGGCTTCAGCAGGGCTGTTCGACGCGGCGCCTTGCGGAAGCCGAGATCCATGAGTTCCGCGACCTTGGCGTTGCGCGCTGCAGAGGAGGAGGCGCCGAAGACCGTGGTGATGATCCGCACGCCGTCGCGCTCGGCCGAGGCGACGAGGTTGGAGCCGGCAGCGTTGGTGTAGCCGGTCTTGATCCCGTCGGCGCCCTTGTATGCGGCGAGGAACTTGCGGTTGGTGTTGTAGACGGTGCGGATCTTGGCGTCGGTCGAGCGGCGCGAGAAGAGGTTGTAGTATTCCGGGTAGTCGTAGAACAGGTGTCGGCCGAGGATGGTCATGTCATGCGCGGTCGACAGGTGGCCGGGCGTGGTCAGTCCGTTGGCATTCTTGAAGGTGGTACGCGTCATCCCGAGCTTCTTGGCGGTCCGGTTCATGCGCCGCGCGAAGGCGGCTTCGCTCCCAGAGATCGCCTCGCCGATCGCGGTCGCGGCGTCGTTGGCCGATTTCACGGCCGCGGCGCGGATCAGGTAGCGCAGCTCGATCGACTGACCGGCCTTGAGCCCGAGCTTGGAGGGAACCTCGTTGGCGGCCTTCTTGGAGACCCGGACCTTGGTGTCCAGGCCGATCTCTCCATGCTCCACCGCCTCGAAAGCGATGTAGAGCGTCATCATCTTGGTCAGCGATGCCGGGTGGAGCGGCGTGTGCGCGTTCTTCTCGTAGAGTACCTCGCCACTGCGCGCGTCGATCACCATCGCCGCATAGGGCGCTGCGCCGGCACGCAGGCTGGAGCCCAGAAGGACGATGAAGAACAGCAGGAAGAATACGGAAATAACAAGGGCGCTGCGTCCCCGGATGCTCGACGTCATCACGTTGCTTGCCTCTGTCTGCCTCGGACCGCCCTGTTTTCAGGGTCGGATATTGTCATTGCTCATGCACAGCGTAGCACGGCTTTTTGCCTCCGAAAAGTGTTCGATTTCAACGTGTTTCGCGGTGACATTCACGCAACATCACTAGATGTCGCGGGCGCGTTTCCCTCTGCCACAAAATGTCAGCCGACTCGCCGGACCAAAGCGTCGAGCTCGCCGAGATTGTTCAGGGTTACGAAACGGTCATGTCCGGTCGGCGGATCGGCGGCCTCCAGCGCCCAGGCGAGGTCGAAGGGCACATGCACGCCCCAGGCGCCGGCGGCGATGGCCGGGAGGACGTCCGATTTCATCGAGTTGCCGACCATCATCGCGCGCTCCGGTCCGTGCCCGTGTTCGGTGAAGATGCGTCGATAGGTCTCCGGCGTCTTTTCCGATACGATCTCGACCCGATCGAAGACATCGAAGAGCTCCGACTCGGCGAGCTTGCGTTCCTGGTCGAGCAGGTCGCCCTTGGTGACGAGAAGAACGCGGCGGTCCGAGGCCGCCATCGCCTCGACGGCCTCGCGGGCATGCGGCAGCAATTCGATCGGGTGGCGCAGCATCTCCTGCCCGATCTCGAGGATCTGGCCGATGACGGCGGCGGGCACGCGTGATTCGGTTACCTCTATGGCGGTCTCGATCATCGACAGCATGAAACCCTTGATGCCATAGCCGTAGTGCCGGATGTTGCGCGCTTCGGCAGCGAGCAGGCGCTCGTCGAGGCTCTCGCGCTCGGCGTAATCGGCAAGAATTTCGGTGAATCTCTGCTGGGTGAGGACGAAAAACCGCTCATTGTGCCAGAGCGTGTCGTCAGCATCGAAACCGATCGGCGTAAGGTTCATGGCCGCCGTTTACCTTTCTGTCGGGTCGTGGGCTTTGCAGACCGGGCGAGACGCCTATATAACGCGGGTGTATTGCCCTGAACCCCTAGTCCTGATGGAGTGCCGCGCGCCGTGAGTCTCCCTTTCGAGATATCGATGTCCGACAAGGATGGCGACAGGCCGGGTAGCGACACCGGCGTTGCGACCAAGACCAAAGCCAGGACGCAGCGGCCGCCGCTCTACAAGGTGTTGTTGTTGAACGACGATTACACGCCGATGGAGTTCGTCGTGCATATTCTCGAGCGGTTCTTCGGCATGACACACGCGCAGGCTTTCGAGCTGATGTTGGTGGTGCACAAGAGGGGCGTCGCAGTCGTGGGCGTGTTCAGCCACGAGATCGCCGAGACCAAGGTGGCGCAAGTGATGGATTTCGCCCGCCGGCACCAGCACCCTCTGCAATGCACGATGGAAAAAGAGTGAGCGTCTGACGGTCTCAACGCGAGGCCGACGCTTTCACGGACGTTTCCGATTGCGTGCTGCGGACGATTCTTCGATCCATATGATTTGACAGATCTCCGGAACCGCTCAGAGCCCGACGAAATCCACCATGATCGCGGCGTGGTCGCTGGCATGCGGGCGGTGGCGGCCGACGCCGTGGAGTCGCGGGCCGGGGTAGCGGCCTGCGGCCTGCGACATGCCTTCGCGGATCAGTCGCGGGACAGCGTCCGGAAAACGCTCGGCGAGCGCCGGCGAAGCAAGCAGCGCGTCGGGCCGGGAGTAGAGTCCGCGCCTGGCTTCGTGGTACGACCAGCGCTGGCCTTGCGGTCGGCGTTCGAGCAGGTCCACGGCGAAACCGTCCACAAGCGGGGCAATCGACTGTTCCGGCTTTGGCACGCGCGCGTCGGGTTCGTTGAGATCACCGAGGATCAGCCACGCGGCCGAAGCCGGGTCGGCAAAGCGGCGCTCCACAAGACGACGGGTGGCCAACGCCTCGGTGCGGCGGAAGGCGCTTGCGGCGGCGCGGTCGGGATAGGGCGCCTTGAAATGGCTAAGATAGAGGGTGAGCGAGGCGAAGACCGCCTCGACGCAGTCACGGCAGAAGACCGGGCGGTCGGGCGGTTGGCCCGGCGCGGGCGACAGGCCGAGATCGGCCGGGCGCAGGCTGGCGTGGCTGGTGAGGCGCTCCGGCGCGAGGCGGCTCAGGAGCGCGATGTTGCGCCCCATGCCGTCATTTCCGGGAATGCAGAACCGGTGCGGATAGGGGGCGAGTCCGGTCGCGGTGAGATAGGTGTCGTGAAAGAAATCAAGGGTTTCGCGGTCGTGAACCTCCTGGAGCGCGACGATGTCGGCGTCGATCTCGTGCAGGATCGCAGCCGTCAAGCGGCGGTCCGCCCGGTCGATATCGGTGCCTGTGCTCCCGTGCGGCGGCCAGTCGCCGTCGCGGGCGCCATCGAGACGTGCCTCGCCGTCGGCCCCCCGGCGCAGCCGGAGGTTCTGGACGTTGAAGGTCGCGACACGCAAGGCGCCAGCGCGGTCAGGACGCCCGGGCGCATTGCTGCACCGAGAGGTCCTGAACCGGATCGTCGGGGCGGCAGACTTCGCCCGAGATCGGGTAATGCCGGGTATCGGTGCAAGCGGCCCCCAAGAGGGCGAGCACGGCGAGCAAGGTCCTGAGGCGCATCCCGATCCTCCGTAAGGAGCGCAAGCCAAGGCAGCGGGCGAGCGCCCGGCCCCGCTCCGGAACCATACCCGGACCAGGCGGCGCAGATCCATGATGCGTATCAAGTCGCCGCCGGTCCCATTGACAGCGCGAACGCCGTGGTGCACGGGCTCTAGGTAGCTTTTCGAGGTATCAAGTGTCCCCCAACCTGCGCGGTGCGCTCCTCATGGCGGCCAGCATGGCCTGCTTCACAATCAACGACACCTTCCTGAAATCGGTCTCGGACGAGATGTCGATGTTCCAGGCGGTATTCCTGCGCGGCATGTTCAGCACGCTGCTGATGGTCGCCATGGCGGCGGCGACGGGCGGCCTGCGCATGCGCCTCGCGCAACGCGACCGCTGGACGGTCCTGCTCCGGACGTTTTCCGAGATCGCCGCGGCCTATTTCTTTATCACCGCGCTCTTTCACATGCCGATCGCCAACGCCAACGCGATCATGCAGGCGCTGCCGCTCACCGTGACGCTGGCTGGCGCGCTGTTCCTCGGCGAACCGGTTGGCTGGCGGCGGTTGTCGGCCATTCTCGTGGGGTTCCTTGGCGTCATGCTGATCGTCAGGCCGGGCGCGGCGGGGTTCACGATCTATTCGGTCTATGCCGTCTGCGCCGTGCTCTGCGTGACGTTTCGTGACCTTGCCGCCCGGGCGGTCTCGGTGGAGACACCTTCGATGACCGTTGCTGTGGCCGCTTCCGCCGGAGTCTGGCTCTTTGCCGGAATCGGTGTCGCGGGCGAGGAGTGGCAGCCGGTTTCCGCGGGCGCGATGATAAATCTCGCGGGGGCATCGGTGATGATCGTCGGAGGCTATTTCTTTTCCATCGCGACGATGCGGGTTGGAGCGATCGCGGTGATCGCGCCGTTCCGCTACACCTCACTGCTCTGGGCGCTCTTGCTCGGGTTCGTGGTGTTCGGCGAGTGGCCGGACCCGGTGACGCTCGCGGGGGCCGCGCTCGTGGTCGCGACGGGCATCTTCACCTTCCGCCGGGAGCGGAAACTGGCGCGGGAAGCGGCCTTGCAGACCGGGCAGGGCCGAGCGAGAGGGCTGGATGTTGACAACCCTGCCGATTCTCTCTAGAGCACGGCCACTCGGTCGCGGGGATTCCGTTTGACCGGCCCTACAGAACTGAAGTGGACAAGATCCGGGCCTCAGGCCCCGATCCTCTGAAAACCCACCCGCGTCGTTTCCGCGTACGAGGAAACGCCCGCGGCTTTTCGCCTTTGCGGACGCGCAATGTGCGGATGAGAGAATAATCCCTCGCGGAACGCGCGAGACGAAGAAGAAAGCTAGACTGGGGAACCGGAATGCCGACGATCCAACAGCTGATCCGCAAGCCGCGGCAGCCGAAAGTGAAACGATCCAAGTCGCAGCACCTTGAGCGCTGCCCGCAAAAACGCGGCGTGTGCACGCGCGTCTACACCACCACGCCGAAGAAACCGAACTCGGCCATGCGGAAGGTGGCGAAGGTTCGTCTGACCAACGGCTTCGAAGTGATCAGCTACATCCCCGGCGAGAGCCACAACCTGCAGGAGCACTCGGTGGTGCTGATCCGCGGTGGTCGTGTGAAAGACCTTCCCGGGGTGCGCTACCACATCCTGCGCGGTGTTCTGGATACCCAGGGCGTCAAGGACCGGAAGCAGCGCCGCTCGAAATACGGCGCCAAGCGTCCCAAGTAAGGAGAGGCATAGATGTCCCGTCGTCACGCTGCCGAGAAGCGCGAAGTCCTGCCTGACGCCAAGTATGGCGATAAGGTTTTGACGAAATTCATGAACAACCTGATGATCGACGGCAAGAAGTCGGTCGCGGAGCGCATCGTCTACAACGCGCTCGACCGGGTCGAGAGCAAGCTGAAGCGCTCCCCGATCGAGGTGTTCACCGAGGCGCTCGACAACGTCAAGCCGTCGGTCGAGGTTCGCTCCCGCCGGGTTGGCGGCGCGACCTACCAGGTGCCCGTCGAGGTTCGCATCGAGCGCCGCGAGGCCCTCGCGATCCGCTGGCTGATCGAAGCCAGCCGCAAGCGCAACGAGAACACGATGGAAGAGCGGCTGGCCGGCGAGCTGGTCGACGCCGTCAACTCCCGCGGCACCGCCGTGAAGAAGCGCGAAGACACCCACAAGATGGCCGACGCCAACAAGGCGTTCAGCCATTATCGATGGTAATTTTACTCTACGCCTAAGGACCCTCCCATGGCCCGCGACTATCCTCTCGACCGATACCGCAATTTCGGCATCATGGCCCACATCGATGCCGGCAAGACCACCTGCTCGGAGCGTATTCTCTATTACACCGGCAAGTCCCACGCCATCGGCGAAGTGCATGACGGCGCGGCGACGATGGACTGGATGGAGCAGGAGCAGGAGCGCGGTATCACCATCACCTCGGCGGCGACGACCACCTTCTGGGAGCGCACCGAGGACGGCAAGACTCCGGACACGCCGAAGCACCGGCTGAACATCATCGACACGCCCGGCCACGTTGACTTCACCATCGAGGTCGAGCGGTCTCTGGCTGTTCTCGACGGTGCCGTTTGTGTTCTGGACGCCAATGCGGGTGTCGAGCCCCAGACCGAGACCGTCTGGCGTCAGGCCGACCGCTACCACGTTCCGCGGATCGTCTTCGTCAACAAGATGGACAAGATCGGCGCCGACTTCTTCAACTGCGTCCGCATGATCGAGGACCGGACCGGCGCGCGTGCGGTGCCCGTCGCTCTGCCGATCGGCGCCGAGAACGAGCTCGAGGGCCTGATCGACCTCGTGACGATGAAGGAATGGCTCTGGAAGGGCGAAGACCTCGGTGCCTCCTGGGTGCAGGTCGATATCCGCGACGAGCTGAAGGATGTCGCCGAAGAGTGGCGCGGCAAGATGATCGAGGCCGCCGTCGAGCAGGACGACGACGCGATGGAGGCCTATCTCGAGGGTGAGGAGCCCGACGTTCCGACGCTGCGTGCGCTGCTTCGCAAGGGCACTCTGGCGCTGGAGTTCGTTCCGGTTCTCGGCGGCTCCGCGTTCAAGAACAAGGGTGTGCAGCCGCTGCTCAACGCGGTCATCGACTACCTGCCGAGCCCGCTCGACGTGAAGGACTACATGGGCTTCAAGCCGGGCGACGAGACCGAGACGCGGAACGTCGCGCGCCGCGCGGACGATGCCATGCCGTTTGCCGGCCTTGCGTTCAAAATCATGAACGACCCGTTCGTCGGCAGCCTGACCTTCACCCGCATCTATTCGGGCACCATGAAAAAGGGTGACTCGATGCTGAACTCGACGAAGGGCAAGCGCGAGCGCATCGGCCGGATGATGATGATGCACTCGAACAACCGCGAGGAGATCGACGAAGCCTTCGCCGGTGACATCATCGCGCTGGCCGGCCTCAAGGACACCACGACCGGCGACACGCTCTGTGCGGTCAACGATCCGGTCGTCCTCGAGACGATGACCTTCCCCGACCCGGTGATCGAGATCGCCGTCGAGCCGAAGACCAAGGCCGACCAGGAGAAGATGTCCCAGGGCCTACAGCGGCTTGCCGCCGAGGATCCGTCCTTCCGCGTCGAGACCGACATCGAGTCGGGCCAGACGATCATGAAGGGCATGGGCGAGCTTCACCTCGACATCCTCGTCGATCGCCTGAAGCGCGAGTTCAAGGTCGAGGCCAATATCGGTGCGCCGCAGGTGGCCTATCGCGAGACCATCGGTCACGAGATCGAGCACAGCTACACCCACAAGAAACAGTCGGGTGGTTCGGGCCAGTTCGCCGAGGTCAAGCTGGTCATCGCCCCGACCGAGCCGGGCGAAGGATACTCCTTCGAGAGCAAGATCGTTGGTGGCGCGGTGCCGAAGGAATACATCCCCGGCGTCGAGAAGGGCATTAAGTCGGTCATGGACTCGGGTCCGCTGGCCGGTTTCCCGGTGATCGACTTCAAGGTTGCGCTGGTCGACGGCAAGTTCCACGACGTGGACTCCTCGGTCCTGGCCTTCGAGATCGCCAGCCGGATGTGCATGCGCGAAGGTCTCAAGAAGGCCGGCGCGAAGCTGCTCGAGCCCATGATGAAGGTCGAGGTGGTCACACCGGAGGAATATACCGGCGGCATCATCGGCGATCTGACCTCGCGTCGTGGCCAGGTCTCCGGGCAAGAGCCGCGCGGCAATGCGGTCGCCATCAAGGCCTTCGTGCCGCTTGCGAACATGTTCGGCTACATCAACACGCTGCGGTCGATGTCGTCGGGCCGGGCCCAGTTCACGATGCAGTTCGATCATTACGATCCGGTACCGTCGAACATCTCCGAAGAAATCCAGGCCAAATACGCCTAACAACGACAACAATCGGGTGCCCCGCGCGGACACCCGCTGCAAGACAAGGAGGCCATCATGGCAAAGGAAAAATTCGCACGCACGAAGCCGCACGTGAACGTTGGCACGATTGGTCACGTTGACCACGGGAAGACGACGCTGACGGCGGCGATCACGAAGTATTTCGGGGAGTTCCGGGCCTACG
>NZ_SELO01000033.1 GCF_004146235.1 Tropicimonas sp. IMCC6043
GCGGTCGAAGAAGCTCGGCGCCCGCTCGGTCGGCCATGTCGACCCCGGCGCCGCCTCCACCCACGTCATCCTCGCCGCCATGCGCGACGCCTTCCCCAACTGAAACAACGCCGCGGTCCCCAAAAGGGGACCGCGGCGAACCTCGGGAGCCGAGCCACTACCGTCGTTCTGCTTAAGCGCGCCGATGGTCACATCGGCGTTTCGGGCGGGCGGGTTGCCGGGCGCAGGACCAGTTCGTGTGGAAGGCAGAGCGAGAAACCGGTCTCGTCGCGCCACAGGCTCTCCAGCGCCTCGGAGATCGCCAGGCCGAAGCGTGCATAGGGAACGCGAACCGAGGTCAGCCAGGGAGCGATCCAGTCGTTGAGCGGGTTGTCGTCGAAGCCGACGATCGGAACCCCGTCGATGCCGCGTTCATGCAGGACACGCGACGCCCCATACGCAATCAGGTCGCTCATCGCGAAGACCGCATCCGGGGGCGTGCCGGCCATGTCCAGATGCTGTCTCATCATGTCGTAGCCGAGTTCAAGGTGATCGAGCCGATCGTCGCCCAGCACCGTGACCTGCGCTGCCGTCGCGCGGCGATACCGCTCCGTGAAGGCCGCCACCCGGTCTGCCGTGGCCGAGGACCCGAGTGATGCGTGAATGAGCAGGGGCCGGCGGATCCCTCGGGCGAGGAAGTTCTCGGCGACCTCTGCCGCCGCACTCCGGTTGTCGATGCCGACGAAAGCCGGTGTCTCGCCCATCGGGTTCTTCCGGTTGACGAAGAGGACCGGTTCGCCGGCGCCCAGAATGTCCGCGAGAGCCGGGCTTGGGACCGCGCTGAGCATCACCAGCCCGCGCACCGACTGGGCCTGCATCTCGCGCAGATACTCGTCCTGGAGTTCCGGCCGGTCGTGGCTGTCACACAGCACCATGACGAGCCCCTTCTCCCGCAGCGCGGTCTCGGCAGATGCGGCGATGGCCGCCATCACCGGGTTGGCAAGGTTTGCCGCAATGACGGCGACGAGGCGGCTTTCCCGCCGCCTCAGCGCCTGCCCGGCGCCGGACGGGCGGTAACCTAGCTCGCGAATCGAGGACTTCACCCGCGCGATCGTCTCTGCCGAGGCCTTGTTCTGAATCCCGTTCACGATCCGCGACACGGTGGCGATCGAGACGCCGGCATGGCCGGCGACTTCGGAAATCGAGGGGCGCGTGCTGCCCGTCTTGCCTCGCTTGCCGGTTTGCCCGGAATTCTGCCTGGCCAAGCCCGGACCCCTTTTCGAACGTTGATAAAGAATATTGCAAGAATCGCCGATCTATGTCTACTCTTCGGCAGGGTAAACGTTTACCCATCACTTGAACAGGCGCTGGGACAAGGGAAGCCCCCGATTTGGCGCCGCCTGGGAGGAGAAAAACGTGATCAAGAGACTTCTTGCGAGCTGCGCCTTCGCGGCTCTGGCGACGGGTGTATCGGCCGAGGAACTGGTGATCTGGCACGATCTCGGCGACAACGGAATCGCCTGGTTCGATGCGGTGGGACAGGAGTTCGCCAAGACGCATCCCGATGTGACGATCACTTCGGTGAGCTACCCGACGGACCAGTGGTATGGCCGGGTCATCAGCGCGATCAATACCGACACCGCGCCGGACCTGATCTACAACAACTACGAGCGCGTCATCCGGATCGAAACCCAGACCGAGAACCTCGCGGACATGGCCGGGCCTCTGGATGCGGTCGACGACACGGGCTTCCTGACCGAGGCCGATCTGAACGTCGCCAGCTATGGCGGCAAGATGATCATCCTGCCGATTCAGCGCGTCCAGATGGGCTTTGGCGCCCGCAGCTCGTGGCTTGAAGCGGTCGGCGAGGAATTTCCCGCGACCTGGGAGGACGCAAAGCGCGTCGCAGGCAAGTTCATGACCGAAGATCCGGACGGCAACGGGGAGGACGACACCTTCGGCTTCGCGCTCGAGGCGGCCAACCCGCGCGATCTCATCCACATGCTCGATCTGTTCATCTTCGGGGCCGGCCTCCGGCACACCCTGATCGATCCCGAGGGCAATATCGTCATCGACGCGCCCGAGCACGCAGAGGTTCTGAAGGAGTTCCTCAAGACCTTCACCGAATACGGTTATGTCGCGCCCGACACGATCAACCACTCCTTCGCCGAGATGTACCAGGTGATCGAGGGCGGCCGCGCCGGCATGTTCCGCGTCGGCGACTGGAACGTGAAGAAATGGGATTCCGAAGCCCTGGAAGGCGACTTCATCGTCGGCGAATGGCCGGCGCATTTCGATGACAAGGAGAACGCCGTGGTGATCGGCGGGATGCGCGGAGTCGCGGTGCCGGAAAACTCGCCGCACAAGGACCTCGCGATCGAGTTCGCGCAGTTCCTGCTCTCGCAGCCGGCCCAGCAACTCGCGCTTGAGAATGTCGGCGCCGCGGTGCGCGACGATCTCGCGGTGGACGATCTCTCGGAGCGGCGGCAGTATTTCGCCAAGGCGCAGGGCAACCTGAATGCCTATGACTTCCCGGAATCGCTGCATGCCTTCTACCCGGAGCTCGAGGCGACCTACCATCGCAAGCTGCTCGACGCGATCGCCAACCCGCCGGAGGACTGGGACGCGTTCATTTCCCAGACCGCCGAGGAAATGCGCGAGGAGGCCGCGAAACTCTCCCAGGGCTGACGCTACTCACGGCCAGCCCGGTCCGGCCCTTTCGGGGCCGGACCCCAATCGACCAGGATCCACAATGTCCAGCATGACACCGCCGGTCAGCGCGAACCGGGTCTGGGTATTCTATGCCTTCGCCCTTCCCTTCGCCGCCCTGACCATCATTTTCGGCCTCTGGCCCATCGTCCTGAGCTTCTCGGTCTCGCTCACGAAATCCGCCACCGCGCTGAGGGCCGAGCCGATCTACGTCGGGCTGGAGAACTACCTCTCCGTCCTGTCGGACCCGATCTTCCGCGCCTCCCTGATCTCGACGCTGATCTACACGCTGGCATCGGTGGTCGCGAACGTGCTCTTCGCGCTCGGCTACGCGATGTTGCTTCACTCGACGCTGATCGGGCCGGGACGGACCATCTTCAAGGTGGCGATGTTCCTGCCGGTGGTGACGCCCGATCTGGCCGGCTACGCGGTCTGGCGCTGGCTCTACGACCAGAGCTTCGGCGCGGTGAACGCCTTCCTGGACCTTGTCGGCCTGCCTGCCTTCGGCGGCATCGCCTCGCCCGACACCGCGATGATCGCCATCCTGATCGCCGAACTCTGGCACCATACCGGCTTCTTTGTGCTGATCTTCCTCGCCAATCTCGCGATCTGCGACCGCTCATTGGAGGAAGCGGCGGAGATCGACGGCGCCAATCGCTGGCAGCGCAAGCTCTACGTGGTGCTGCCGCAGATGCGCCCGTCGCTTGTGATCAACACGGTCTACGCCGTGATCCAGTTCCTCAAGACCTTCACCGTCGTGGTGATCATCACCAAGGGCGGGCCCAATGGCGCAACCAATTTCGTCAGCTACTACGCCTACCGGCTCTTCGACCAGGGGCGCTATGGCGAGGCCATGGCGATGGCTTCGATCCTCTTCGTGATCGTCGCCGCCGTCGCGCTCGTGGCCTATCGCATCGGCGACAGGAGGCCCTCATGATCCACCGTCCGCTCTGGCTGCGTGTTATCGCCTACGCGATCGCCATCCTCGTCAGCCTCTTCTACCTCTATCCCTACTGGTGGATGCTGCTCGGCGCCTTCCGCCCGGCCGAGGCCGTCCTGACGGATCCGCTCCGCCTCTGGCCGGAACGGCTGGACTTCTCGGTCTTCCGGGACATCGCAACCGTGGGGGGCGTGTCGATCTGGCGGTATCTCGCGAACTCGGTCTGGATCACCGGCGCCTCGACGATCCTCAGCGTCGGCATCACGGCGCTCGGCGCCTACGCCCTCACGCGCCGCCCGGACCTGCTGGCCTTCAAGGCGCTGCGCTCGGGATTCCTGCTGACGATGATGTATCCCTACATGCTCCTCGTCATTCCGGTCTATATCGTGATGTTCAAGATCGGGCTGCTCGGCACCTATGCCGGCATCATCCTCTTCCTCGCCCTCGGGCCGATCCAGTTCTTCCTCTTCGAACAGTTCTTCCGCTCGATCCCGGGCGAAGTGATCGAAGCGGCGATCATCGACGGGGCGAGCGAGTGGCAAGTGCTCAGGCTCGTCGTGATGCCGGTCGCGATGCCGGTCGTCGCAACCGTGACGATCATCACTTTCCTGCTCAACTGGGCGCAGTGGTTCCCGATCCTGGTCATCTCGCGCTCGCCGGACACCTACACGCTGCCGGTGGCGCTTCTGAACATGACCGGCGAGCTCGGCGTGAATTTCCAGGGCATCATGGCGCTGGCCGCGATCACGACGATCCCGGCAACGCTGGTCTTCCTGCTGGCGCAGCGCCGGGTGATGCAGGGCATGGCGGACGGGGCGGTCAAGGGATGACCAGGCAAGCCTCTTTCGAAGACGCGGAGCTACAGGCCCGCATCGACGCCGCGGCGCGGTCGAGCCTCGACTGGCTCACCGCCCGCGAGCAGGCCCGCGGCGCCGGCACGCCCGCCGGGGCGATGGCCTTCAGCCCGGACCACGACGTCTCGCGCTGGCCGGGAATGATGCTGCCGGGGACCTATAATGGCGTCATCTGCCGGCATCTGCTGGGCGGTCTGGACGACAGGGACGCGGCGGAGAAGCGGGCGCTGGCCGACTGGATTGCAGGCTTCGCCACGGAGACCGGTGCTTTCCGGATCCCGGGCATGGACGAGACCAACAGCTTCAAGAAGCCCGACCCCGACGAGACCCGGCGGTATATCGACTTCCACGTCACCAATTACGCCCTGGGCGCGATCGAGGCCCTCGGCGTCGATCCCGTGGCGCCGGCCTTCCTGCGCCACTACCTCGACCCCACCTGCCTGAAGGCCTGGCTCGCAGACCGCGATCTGCGTGACCCCTGGCAGGAGGGCAACAATATCGTCAACCTGGCGTGTTTCGTGCTGCTGGCGCGCAGGACGGCGGATGCAGAGGATCGGGCTACCATCGAGACTGCAATCGACATCCTCTTCGACTGGCACGAAAGGCTCCAGGAGCCCACCACCGGCTTCTGGGGCATTGGTCAGTGCCTCGACGCACGCCGGTTGCTGCACGCGATGGCGGGGTCCATGCACAATTACCACCTCTACTACGCCTGCGGCAGGCCCTTGCCCTACCAGGAGAAGGCCGCGTCCTATGTGCTGTCGCGCGACCCGGTCTGGCACTCGGCCTGTATCGACGTGGATGAGGTCGACCTTCTGGTCCATGCCGCGGAGGCGCATCCCGGCCTCGCACCGGAGGTCGCGCCCTGGCTGCGCACCAAGCTGGCCGCGCTTCTGTCGATGCAGAATGCCGATGGCGGCTTTGCCGATACGCTGACCGAGACCTGGCGGCAGGACGGCTGGGTGGATGGCTATGTCGAGGCGCCCGGCGTCTCGACGACCTTCGCCACATGGTTCCGCTGGATCGCCATCGCCATGATCGACGATTTCCTCTGGCCGGGTCGGCGTCGCTGGCAGTTCCGGCGGATGATCGGGATCGGCTACCGCAGGCGGGAGGAAGACAATGCCTGATATCGGACCAGAGGATCCCTTCGCGCATCTGCACGAGGAAGATTTCGAAACGCCCTTCATGTCGCCCTTGCTGACCGACGCGGGAATGATTTTCATGGGAGACCGGGTGACCGAGAGCCTCGCAGGTGACTGGCGCTTCGTGCTCGACCCGTTCCGGGAAGGCCTGCGCCAGCGCTGGTTCGAACATGACGCAACCCCGATCGAGGAGTGGACGGTGCCGCGCGACTGCGACGACGCGGCCTGGCAAACGATCCCCGTTCCCGGCTGCTGGAACCTCGCGCGCGCGGAGTGGCGGTACTACGAGGGCGCGGCCTGGTACATGCGGGATCTCGACGTCGCGCCGCCACGAGACGGCGAGCGCCTCTTCCTGCGCATCGGTGCGGCGACCGGGAGGGCACGCGTCTTCCTCAACGGGCGCTTCCTCGGCCTGCATCGCGGCGGATGGACGCCCTTCTTCGTCGAGATCGGACCGTATCTGCGCGAGGCCGGAAACCTGCTGATGTGCGAGGTCGACACCACCCGCCGGGACGATGCGGTGCCGATGAGCCATTTCGACTGGTTCAACTATGGGGGGCTCTTCCGCGAGGTCGAGCTGGTGCGGGTCCCGGCGATCCATGTCACCGACTTCCGCCTCTGGCTGATCCAAGGCGACCGCATCGCCGCCCGTGTCGTGCTCTCGAACCCCACAGACGGAGAGGCGGAGATCGAAATCGATGGGCTCGGCACCGGGCGCGTGGCGATCTCGGCCGGCGAGGGCGAGACCACGTTCGACCTGTCCCCGCGCCTCTGGTCGCCCTCAGACCCGCATCTCTACCAGGTCCGCCTCCGCTTTGGCGCCGACCGCGTCGGGGATCGCGTCGGTTTCCGCCGCATCGAACGGCATGGCACCGAGATCCGCCTCAACGGTGAGCCCGTCGCGTTTCGCGGCATCTGTGCACACGAGGACGACCGCGATCTTGGCCGCTGTACCTCCGAGGCGGATATCCGCCGCCGTTTTGGCCACGCGAAGGAGCTTGGCGCCAATGCCATGCGGCTGGCCCATTACCCGCACTCGGAGTTGGCCGCGAAGATCGCCGATGAAGTCGGGATCCTGCTCTGGGAGGAGATCCCGGTCTACTGGGCCATCGCCTTCGAGAACCCAGAGACCTTTGCCGAGGCGGAAAACCAGCTCAGGGAGATGATCCGCCGCGATTTCAACCGCGCCAGCGTGGTCCTCTGGGGCATCGGAAACGAGAACGCCGACACCGACGCACGCCTGCGCTTCATGTCCGGCCTTGCCGCCACCGCGCGGCGCGAGGATCCCGACCGGCTCGTCGGCGCTGCTTGCCTGATCAACCGCGTGGCATTCCGCATCGAGGACAGGCTGGCCGAGGCGCTCGACGTGATCGGGCTCAACGAGTATTTCGGCTGGTACGAGCCGGGCTTCGACGGGTTGAGACGGCTTCTCGCCAATTCTGCTCCGGACCGCCCGGTGATGGTCACTGAAACCGGCGCCGATGCGCGCGTGGGCCTGCACGGCTCCGACATGCAGCTCTTCACCGAGGAATACCAGGCGCGGGTGCTTGCCACCCAGGTCGAGATCGCTGACGGCGCCGACTACGTGGCCGGGATCTTTCCCTGGCTTCTCTACGATTTCCGCAGCGAACGCCGGCAGACCCGCCATCAGCGCGGCTGGAACCTCAAGGGCGTGATCGCGGCGGACAAGACAACGCGAAAGCTGGGTTTCGAGGCACTCAGGGCCGCCTATGCCACGCATTTCAGGAAGGGAGATTCATAATGGGGGCCGTCACGCTGACCGGGGCCTGCAAATCCTACGGTGCTGTCGAAGTGCTCAAGGGTATCGATCTCGAGATCGCCGATGGCGAGTTCGTTGCGCTCGTCGGCGCATCCGGATGCGGGAAGTCGACGCTCCTGCGGATGATTGCCGGCCTCGAGACCGTGACCGCGGGTGATATCCACATCGCCGGGAAGCGGGTTAACGACCTGCCGGCCAAGGAACGCGACATCGCAATGGTGTTCCAGAACTACGCGCTCTACCCGCATATGACGGTTGCCGAGAACATGGCCTTCTCGCTGCGCCTCAAACGGGCTTCGAAGGAGGAACAGCGGGCGGCGGTGGAACGGGCGGCGCAGATCCTCGATCTCGAGGCGCTGCTTGATCGCAAGCCCAAAGAGCTGTCGGGCGGTCAGCGCCAGCGTGTCGCGATGGGCCGGGCCATCGTCCGAGACCCGCAGGTCTTCCTCTTCGACGAACCGCTCTCCAATCTCGACGCAAAGCTGCGGGTCCACATGCGCTCCGAGATCAAGGAACTGCACCAGCGCCTCGGCACGACGACGATCTACGTCACCCACGACCAGATTGAGGCCATGACCATGGCCAGCCGGATTGTCATTATGAATGGCGGGATCGTCGAACAGGCCGGCACGCCGTTCGAGGTCTATGATTCCCCCGTCAACATGTTCGTCGCAGGCTTCATCGGCTCGCCGGCGATGAACTTCCTCGAGGGCGTACTCGAGCGCTCCGAAACCGGTGGCTGCGTGCGGCTGCCCTCCGGCGAGCGGATCCCGGCGGTGTTGCCCGAAGGCGCGGTGCCGGGCCGGAAGGTGAAGGTCGGCCTGCGGCCGGAACACCTGACACTGGGCGACGAGGGTCCTGAGGTGCGCATCCTTGTCGTGGAACCGACAGGGTCGGAGACCCAGGTGACCGTTGGCGTCGGCCATGAAAAACTCACCTGCCTGTTGCGCGAGCGCGTTGCGCTGGAAGCAAATCAGCGGGCACGGCTCTCTTTCGACCCGGCGCATGTCCACCTGTTCGACTCGGAGACGGGAAACCACCTCTGATCGCGGGAGACCCGCGGGACGCTCGGGCATCCATCAAGGAAGCACGGCAGGCGGGACGCTCCCTGGAGCGTGGCCGGCAACCGAGTTTCAGCGATACCGATATCCGGAGAAGACGCGGCTATGTCGCTCTGCCTTTCCGAGCCGGATCGCAGGGAGTGAGTCAGGCCCTCCGCTTCAGCCCCGCTACTGAAAGGTCACGAATTTCTTGAGTGGGATATCGTTGAGATTGACGGACTTGGTGACGTCCTGGCGCACAACCGGGCTCACTTTTCCATGCCCCGGCAAAGCCGATGTCTGGAAACCGCCGCCGGGTCCGCCGACCGGTCTCGTCTGGGCCTGCGAAACCGGTGTGACCAGATTGGTCGAGTCCGTGGTCATCTTCGACCAGCGCTTGAACCCGATCTTCATGGACCCGCCGGTGGTGTCGTAGACGACATAGATGCTGTCATCCGGCTTTACGTGGCTGGAAACGCGCGCGCCCTTCACGGACCCGCCAAAGCCGAGCGAATTGGCGAGATCCCGCAGCACGTTGCCCCATTCCTGGTTGCCGGCCGTGTCCGAAGTGTATTGATGCGTCCGGTTGATCACGCCGTAGATCGCGACACCTGTTTCGCCGATCTGGCTTTGGCTGGCGACCCAGGAGGCGAAGGCCTGCAGCTTCTTCTTGCTCTTGGTCACGGCATCGTCGTCGTTGTCGTAGAAGGCGCCGCCGGCCTTGTAGTCATGAAACCCGTAGAGGCCACGCGTGGTCTGGTAGCAGATCGCCTGACATCCCTTGATGCTCGGGAAACCAAGGCTCGATGGATCGAAGCCGCAATTGTTCTCGGGCAAGTAGTGCATGGCGTCCTCCAGATTGCCGTCTGTCCTGACATTCCCCTGAAGGTCTGTCGATCGACGGAATGCTGGACTGATCGCGCCCACCGATCAAGCGCGTTGCACCGCTCCGGTACCTTCAGCGAACAGCGCCGGAGGCCGGGCAGGAGCGCAGGGCCGGGAGGGCTCTCGCCCTCCCGGCTGCGGTCATGCCGACATCACTTCGATCCGCTTCAGCTTGGCCTGTGCTTCCTCGGTCTTGGGAACCTTGACCGTCAGGACGCCATTCTTGAACGACGCCTCGGCCTTGTCGGTATCGACGCCCGGCGGCAGGGGAACGGTCCGGTAGACCGACCCGTAGCTGCGCTCGGACAGGTAGTAACCCTTCTTCTCCTCCTTGCGCTCGATCTTCTTCTCGCCCTTCAGCGTCAGAAGGTCATCGCTCACCGTCAGTTCGATATCCTTCATCTCCATGCCCGGCAGTTCAACGGACAGCTCGACGGCGTCGTCGGTCTCAACCACGTCGCAGCGCGTGCTGTTGCGGTGACCTGCCAGGTCGAACGGGCTGTTTGGACGGTCGAACTGGCCCCAGAAGTCCTCGAACACCCGGTTCATTTCCCGTTGCAGGGTGGCAACCGGGTTGTCCGGGTCAGCCTTACCCTCCGGGCTCCTTTCCTTGTGCGCCCAGGGGATCAGATCCTTGATTTGCATCTTCTCTCTCCTTCAAACGGCTCTCACGCTGCCTTGACAGCGATCTTCTTCGGTTGGGTTTCCTCTGCACGCGGCAGGGTGATCGTCAGGACGCCGTTGCGCAGCTCGGCCGCGATACGGTCGGGATCGAAGTCTTCCGACAGGGTGAAGGCGCGTTCGTAGTCGCCTTCGCCGTATTCCGCGTAGCCCGGACCGGCGTCCTCGGGACGGGTCGGGCGGACCGTGGCGCGGATCGAAAGAACACGCCGCTCCAGCGAGATGTCGACGCCGTCCGGCGACGCGCCGGGGACTTCGAGCATCAGAGAAACGCCGTCATCCGTCTCGACGATATCCGTCAGCGGGCGATAGATCCGTGCGGACCTGCCCTGTCCGGACACCTCGTTGCCCTTCGTCTCGGGGTTGGTCATTTCAGTTGTCATCGGTTTGCCTCCCATCATGCGGCCTTGATCTCGATCCGGCGCGGCTTGTCTTCCTCCGGACGATGCAGCGCGACCTGCAGGACGCCATCCCGGAACCGCGCCTCGACCTTGTTGGAGTCGACGGCATAGGGAAGCTGGACGGTGCGGCTGAACTTGCCGTAGCTGCGCTCGCGCAGGTGCCAGCGTGCGCCCTCGGGCGCCTCAGGTGCCTTTCTCTCGCCGGAGAGGGTGAGAACGTTGTCCTTGACCGTGATCTCGATGTCGTCGAGTTCCACGCCCGGCAGTTCCGACGAGATGGCGATCGCATCGCCGCTGCGCCAGACATTGACGGCCGGGAAGGACGTCGGGGTCGCCCAGGACCTCGGGAACGCGCGGTTCATGCCGCGCGCTATTCGGTCGAGGTCCGCGAACGGATCATACCGAAAGAACGATGAAGCGGGTGTCAGCATGTTGCCCTCCTATTGTCGACCAATTGGCGAAACGCGTTCCTCACGGAAACACGCGCCGCGGAAGGCCCACGCGGAGGTTGCAAACCGAGGGTTGGCTTTGGTGGCGGTCCCACGGGACCACCTGATGCGACCGTTCAGGACTCCCGAAACCGGCAAGTCCCCGACAGTCCGCCCTTCAGCCAGAACCGTCGTATGCAGTAGAACCCCAGATGGGCATCCCGAAAAAGAGGTCGGGATGAAATTGACCCATTTCAAGACCTCCGCCGGGAAATCGTCGTGAGAATTGTGGGCTTGGGATCGGATGGTCCGGTGATCGCTCTGGCGGTCGCTTTTCGGGTGGAGAAGTTGTGGTTTGCGCCTGCGCGGACCGCCCTCGGGGACGTGCGATTTGATCTTCGCGTTACGGACGCAGACCGATCAGATCTCTCGCAGCGGGGCAGCCATTCACGCCCGGAGCAGGCCCAGATCGGAATCCGATGCGCGGTGACGATATTTGGCAGCAGGCGGCCATGGTCTCTCCTGCCAGGGCGGATTGAAGGTGAAGCTTGATATCCGGCGCCCTTCGGGAAGGGCGCCGTTGCCGGCGCCCATGGCATAATCGTAGTATAGCTTGAGGATCTCCTCGCGGCTGACCTGTTGCGCCAATGGATGGCGCATGCAGGCGTCTTTCCACGCCGCGACCCGCCGGTATTCGGGTTCGTCGGGCAACTCGAAATCTTCAAAATAGTCCAGAAACCAGAACCGCATGAAGATCGGCGTGAACACGACCTCGGCGAGGCCGAAACTCTCGAAGAGGAACAGTCCGTCTTCGGAATGATGAAGCAGGAAATCGTTCAGGTCACGATAGAGGCCCAGAAGCCCGTCAAGGTGATCCTGCCGCGCCGCCGGATCCTGGTTCATCACGAACCGGTAGCCCGCCGACACGAACGGGCCTTCCCTGGCGATCAGCATGGCCTCAATGGCGTGTTCCAACGGATCGGCGCGCCGCTGGAGGCCGCCCGGAACGCTCTCATCGAGAAAGGTCAGAATGACCAGGCTATCGTTCAGGATCTGCCCGGCCGGTGTTTCCAGAACCGGCAGGATGGTCGCTCCGCGTGTCTTGCGTAGCAGATCCGGATCGCGCGGCTTGGTGATGTCGACGACGCGAAAATCGACCGCGTCTTCCTGCCCCTTCAAGGCCAGGAGGATTTCCAATCGCTGCGAGAACGGGCAGACGGGAATGTGATAGACGATCGGCTTCCCGGACATGTCAGCGACCTCTTCGGTGGAGGTATTCGAAGGCCGGGCTGCGCTCCCAAACACACTCGTCCGTCTGCGCCACTTCCGCCAGAGCCGTTTCTGCCCAACCGGGCGTCAGGAGGATGCGGTGGCGCAGCGGGCCGCAGCCGACCGCGAATGGGTCATCAATGATCAACACATTTCCGCCCGCAGCCCTCCATTCGCGCGTCCTTCTGACGACCCCCGCACGCAATTTGAAAGGACGGTGCACTGCGGGCAGATCTTTCATCGGGGCACTCGTCGCTCGAACCAGTTGAAACGAAAGCGCATCGATTGCTGCTGTCAACCCCACCCAACCGGTGCGCGGTTGAAGTGATGTGAGTCCCCGCATCTGTGGGTCTTTCACAGCCACGCGGAGCAATGTCGAAATATCCATGGGGCTTATCGGTTCGATTGTCCCATACTCGGTGCAGGCTGTACCAATCTGGGAGGGACGGCAATGATGGGCACAGGGGCCGAAAAGCCGAACCAGATGAACGCCGTCGTCACGACGGGCACGGGCGGATACGACAGGCTGGAGTTCAGGACCGTGCCGATCCCCTCGCCGGGTCCGGGAGAGGTGCTCCTGCGCGTCCTGGCGGCGGGACTGAACAACACCGACATCAATACGAGACTCGGCTGGTATTCCGCGTCCGTGACCGGTGGAACCGCCGATATCGAGGAGGCCGACGATCGGCCCGATGGTGGCTGGAGCGCGCCGACGCCTTTTCCCCTGATCCAGGGCACGGATTGTTGTGGAGAGGTTGTCGAAACCGGCCCTCGCGGCAACGTTGGCCTGATCGGGCGGCGTGTCCTGGTGCGCCCCTGCATGCGCGTCGATGGCTTCGGCCGGTTGGACACCATCTGGATGGGATCGGATTTCGACGGCGCCTTCGCGCAATACGTCAAGGTGCCCGAAGCGGAGATCTTCGCCGTGACATGCAATTGGAGCGATGCCGAACTCGCCTCGATCCCCTGCGCCTACGGCACGGCCGAAAACATGATCGATCGTGCCGGTGTCGGCCCGGGCCATCGGGTGCTGGTGCCGGGCGCGTCGGGCGGCGTTGGTTCGGCGCTCGTCCAGCTGGTCAGGCGGCGCGGCGCGGAGGTCATAGCGATCACCAGCGCCACCAAGCGGGACGCGGTTGCCGGCATCGGGGCCGACCATGTGTTGACGCGCGAAGACGACCCGCTCTCCGTTCTGGGTGCGGAAAGCGTCGATGTGGTCATCGACAACGTGGCCGGACCCGGTTTCGCCACGATGCTGAAGCTTCTCCGGCGCGGCGGGCGGTTCGCCTCGTCCGGTGCGATCGCGGGATCGGTCGTCCCGCTCGATCTGCGCGACATGTATCTCAAGGACCTGACGCTGATCGGATGCACGGCATGGGACGAACAGGTCTTTCCGAACCTCATTTCGTACATAGAGAAAAGGGAGATCCGGCCGCTTCTGGCCGACACCTATCCGCTGGACCGGATCGCCGATGCGCAGCGGGACTTCCTGAAAAAGACCCATATCGGCAAGATCGTCCTGATCCCGAATGATTGATCGTGTCGCGTTTTAGTGTCCCAAGCCGGAACCGTTGCCGTAGCCAGCAGCGCGTTCAGGGCACCCCAGGTCCCACGATCTGCCATGATGAGGCCGGGGGGCGAGCCGCGTCTGGAAAACGCCATTGAGAGCTTTGGACTCAGCGACTCTTCGGGAGCAACCTGGTGGAGCCTGCGACCTGATAGAAACAGCGCGAGCTCGGTTTCTTCCTCGTCCGGGCGAAGACTTGGACGCACTGACCTAGGGCCGGGTCACGGCAAGATCCAGGGATTTACCGGGCATTGTTACGGAACAGGATTTCTGGAGCGGGCGGCGGGAATCGAACCCGCGTCATTAGCTTGGAAGACAAGAGATAAAATCACGAATTTCTTAAAAATTTCAGACACATGCAACCAAACAATGAATATTTTTGCAGGCAATGTGTCGGAAATGGTTTTCTGGAGCGGGCGGCGGGAATCGAACCCGCGTCATTAGCTTGGAAGGCTAAGGTCTTACCACTACACAACGCCCGCTCAGCGGATTACCACCTATGTCATGGCCGTTCCGGGGTCAAGTATTGGCTGAGGATAGCAACAGAAGATGACGATGTCCAAATCGCAAGCCGTGATCATCGGGGTCGGTGACGGGTTGTCGGCGTCCCTGGCGCGGGAACTGATGATCGATCACGAACTCACTCTGGCAGCGCGCAGCGGCAACAGGATGCAGTCTGTGGCCGGGGAGACCGGCGCCCGCACCGTTTTGCTGGATGCAACGGATGAAGGCGCGGTTGCGGAACTCTTTGCCGAACTGCCGGAGGCTCCGAGGGTGGTCATCTACAACCCCTCCGCGCGTGTTCGCGGGCCAATCACCGAGTTGAATCTCGATGATGTCCGGAAGGCCATCGAGATCACGGCAATCGGCGCCTTCCTGGCAGGGAAGCATGCTGCCAGGCGGATGCTGGATGCCGAGCCGATTGATGGGAAACGCGGGACCATCCTTTTCACGGGGGCTTCCGCCGGGGTGAAGGGCTTTCCCCAATCCGCTTCGTTCGCAATGGGCAAGTTCGCACAGCGCGGCCTGGCCGAGAGCATGGCCCGTGAACTCCACCCGAAGGGTATCCACGTGGCATGGATCAATATTGACGGCGGGATTCTCAATCCCGGCCGCATCGAGCCGGAGGACAACCCGGGTTCGATGCTCAGACCGGAAGCGATCGCGCGAACATATCGCCATCTGATCGAGCAGGACCGCAGTGCCTGGTCGAACGAGATCGCCGTGCGCCCCTGGGTCGAGCGGTTCTAGGAACTTGCCTCACTTCCCGCGAAACGCTTTCCTGAAAAACCACCGATGTGGCGGCCAAGGCATGTTGAAGACGCCAGTTTGCGACACAGCTTCCATTTGCCGAAGGCTCTCAGCCCGTCGAAGTGGCCCTGCAATGCGGACCCTGGATGATTTCTGCAGCATTGCCGACGGAGTGAGCGGATGACGCGCTCACTGCTGGGCAATCAAAGTGCTCGCCGCCTGTTTCTGGACCGGCACCTGCTGCTGCGCACGGGATCCGGCTCCGGGAGAGATGATGATCTGGACGGCGTGCTTCACGAACTCGGCTTCGTCCAGATCGACAGCGTCAACACGCTCGCCCGCGCCCATGACCTGATCCTGTGGTCCCGCCGGGGCCGCTACCGGCCTGAGGCGCTCGAACGCCTCGTCTCGCATCGCCGGACCGCGTTCGAACACTGGACACATGACGCCGCGGTCATCCCGATGGAGTTCTACCCGATGTGGCGACTGAAGTTCGCTCGGGACGAGGCACGCATGCGTGCACGTTGGCCGGCGGCACGGCGCGAAGGGTGGGAATCCGAAATCGACACCGTGCTTCGGCACATTGGTGACCATGGTCCGGCGTGCTCGAACGATCTCGGCGGCGGCGAGAAGAAGGGCTCGTCGGGTTGGTGGGACTGGCATCCGTCCAAGACGGCCCTTGAGTTTCTCTGGCGGTCCGGCCGGCTGGCGATCTGCCATCGCCGGGGCTTCCGGAAGTTCTATGACCTGACCGAGCGCGTCATCCCGGCAGAGCACCGCAACAGCCAAAAGGGCGACGGTGAGATCGTTGACTGGGCGATGTCGGAGGCGCTCAAGCGGCTTGGTTTTGGCACGAGTGGAGAGTTGGCAGCTTTCTTCGAGATCGTGACACGGGACGAGGCGAGGGCCTGGTGTGCAAGGGCATTGTCTGCCGGCCAAATCATCGAGACGGACATCGAGATGGCAGATGGCTCCCGTCGTCGCAGCTTCACGACCGAAACTGTGCTCGACACCATATCCTCGCTGCCGGACCCATCGTCCCGTGTGCGCCTTCTGTCGCCGTTTGATCCGGTGTTGCGGGACCGGGCACGCGCCGAACGCCTGTTTGGTTTCCATTTCCGGATCGAGATCTTCGTCCCGGAAGCCAGGCGAAAGTACGGGTATTACATATTTCCCGTGCTGCAGGGCGACCGTGTGATCGGACGTCTCGACGCCAGGCGCACCGGCAATGTTCTCACCGTCAGCGCATTTTGGCCAGAACCCGGAGTGCGGATGGGAAAGGGGCGGACGTCTGCCCTGATAGCCGAACTCGAGCGGGTCAGGAGCCTGGCCGGAGTTGAAATTGTCGAGTTCTCCGATGACTGGTTGCAGGGGTGAACCCTATCGCTGTGTGCGCTTGTCACCCATGAATAGACCTTCACTCCGAGCGCGAGATTTCAGCTGTCACAGGTTCAGCGGATTGCAGGACGGGCGGGAAGCGGCCCTTTGCTGCGCATCGCGTGAATGGCCGCGTTACCCAAGTAGCGAACGGTCAAATCCCACCATGGTCAGACTGGACGGCGCAGAAAGTGACCCTAAGGGGCGTCAGTTCCCGGCCGGTTCGTCGTGAACAGGATCGTCCGCCCGCGCATGGCCTGCGCCTGCTGTGAAGCGATTGTCCAATCGTCTCTGCCGTCTCGCCCGATTGATCGCGGTCGCCCCGGTCCGGGGCTGCTGGCTCATGTCCTCGTGTCCAAATACTCGGACCATCTTCCCCTGTACCGCCAATCTCAAGTCTTTGCCCGCGAAGACGTCGATCTGGATCGCTCCACCCTCGCCGATTGGGTGGGGCGCTCGACGGCGTTGCTGGAGCCGCTCGCCGATGCCATTGGCCGATTGGCACGAAAGGGAGAGGCCCTTTTCGCCGACGATACGCCCGTGAAGATGCTGGCGCCGGGAAGCAAGAAGACGAAGACCGCGCGGGTCTGGACCTATGTCCGGGACGAAAGGCCATGGTCGGGGCAATCGCCGCCGTGCGTCTGGTACCAGTTCACCGTGGATCGCAAGGGCGAACATCCCGTGAGTCATCTATCCGGCTATAAGGGCTGGTTTCATGCGGACGGATATTCCGGATTCAACGGCTTGTTCGGCGACGACAAGGCCCGCGAGATGGCCTGCATGGCGCATGTGCGGCGCAAGTTCGTGGATGTCTTCGCTTCGCAGGGATCGGCCATTGCCGAAGAAGCCATCCGCAGGATCGCCGAACTCTACGCCGTGGAGAAAGAAGCGCGTGGCAAACCGCCTGACGAACGGGTGGCGCTCCGTCAATCCAAGGCCAAGCCGGTCTTCGACGACCTTTAGGATTGGCTGCACGCGCAATTGCCCCGGATCTCGGGCAAATCGCCATTGGCACAGGCGATCCGCTATGCCCTTGGCCGGATGCCGAAAGCTCGCCCCTATCTCGACAACGGGGCACTCGAACTCGACAACAATCCAGCCGAGCGGGCGATGAAGCCCGTGGCCATCGGCAGGAAGAACTGGATGTTCGCCGGTTCCGAAGGCGGCAGAAAAGCCATGGCCATCGCCTTCACGCTGATCGAAACCGCAAAACTGAACGGCATAGATTCGCAAGCCTGGCTGACCTGGGTGCTCGGTCGCATCGCCGACCACAAGATCAACCGTCTCGACGAGTTGATACCCTGGCGTTACGCTGCGCAGGCAGCGTAACCGGGAACCAGCGGCCCGCGCCAGAGCACCTTCGCCGGACGGTCACGTCCAAAGTCGCTGCGTCGTCGGTCATCTTAAGTCCCCCCAAACCCAATCAAACTCGCCTATCACGACTTATGGTCTGCGAGACAGCCGCAAGGTGCTGTTGGCTCTCGGCTGCACAAACCTGCGGATGAGGCCCGCCCTCGGGACGATGCTGGCGTCAGGTCCAGAGGCCCCTACATCTTGGAAAGCATGCCGCCGCCTCAAAAAATAGCGGCGAGTGGCCACTCACTCCACTCGCCGCGCTCTTCTCAGAAAGAGATGTGCTAATGTGCACCTGAACGCGCGCCGGATTAATCAACAAGAATGACGAAGTCAAGTTGACGGCGCGGTCAAAGATCGGAAACAGACTGCTTCATCGGCGCAGCGCCCCGCGCAAGGGCCGACAAGTGGCGCCATCTCCACGCGTCGCCCTGCTGGAATCCGGTGCCGTCCGTGACACCGCCTGAGCAGACATCGTTTCCGTTCTGGACGTCGAGATAGGAAAGCGGCGGACCATAAGATCCGCCGCAAAATTTCCCAGCAATGTTCAGTCGAAACCAGACCGAGCTTCAGGCGGCCTTCGGGCCAGCAGCCTTCGTCGGCTTAGAGGCGGAATTGATATTCACGGCCGCCTGCTGATGAACGGCTTCGTTGGCTTTCGAGACCAGTTCAACGGCACTGGTCTGCGCCTGCTGTGCAACGACGCCAAACTCCTCGGCCACCCGAACGGCCAGTTCGAACTGGCTTTGCGCGAAGTCCGCCATGGCCTGGGCGTAGTCGGACGGTTCGTCACGAACAACCGACACGCCGCGCAGATTCGCGATCGAATCCTGGGTGGCGCGGGCAGCGATCTCACTCGACTTCGACACTGTGTCAAACCCGACGGAGGCAAACCGTTCGCCGAAACCGGCCATGGTTTTTGCGCCCTCTTCGATCGTCTTCTGGTCAAAGGGGAAAGCATTCTGGAAGGCGGCGAATACTTTGCTGAATTCGTTCGGGTTGGTCATGTCTTCTCTCCTTGGCTAGAACGAGCAGCTCTCGCGGCGCGTGTATCACGCCGCAGCGCGGCAGGCGCAAGACAAGATTCCGCAGCGCGGCATTTTGCGTGCGAGGCGATTTTTTGCGGCGATTTCAGATAAGGGTCAGTTTGAACTGGCTGAAGTCCCGAATACAGATAACCCGCGTGGGCCGAAATGATAGTGCGCGGCTCGGCCGCCTCATGATGCCTTAACGGAACCGGACATCGGTCCCGCCGACGAAAGAGGTGAGACCGCGCATCAGCTCCACATCTGGCGCAGGCTCGCAGCGACGTCGATCGGGGTTGGCGCCGGTCTTGCCGGCGCGTCCTGCCGGGCCGGCGACCAGGTCAGCACATCGAAATGGTCCAGGATCTCCTTCGGGATGAACCGCGTCCGCGTCGCGTAGACATGCCGGTCACCGTTCCGGGCCTGGTTCGCCACGTAGAAGCGCAGCGGAAGGCCCAGCGTCAGCTGATCCTTCGCCCGCGTCATCGCGACGTAGAGGAGCCGCCGTTCCTCCTCAAGTTCCTCGGTGGTTCCTGTGCCAAGGTCGGACGGAATGCACCCATCCACCACGTTCAGCAGGTAGACCGATTTCCACTCCTGCCCCTTGGCAGAGTGGATGGTTGAGAGGATGAGGTAATCCTCGTCCTTGAGCGACGGCCCCGCGAGGTCGCTGGTGGCACTGGGCGGGTCCAGCGTCAACTCGGTCAGGAAGGCTTCGGCGGAGGGATAGCCCGTGGCGATCTGCTCCAGTTGCAACAGGTCGGCGCGGCGGGAGTCCGCGTCCTCGTGGATACGGTCGAGATGTGGCTCGTACCAGGCGCGAGCAAGACCGAAGGTGGCGGGCCAGGGAGCCGGCGTCGTCATCGCCGAGACGAATGCCGGCCAGTGGACCGCCGCAGGCGCGGGCGGTGAGACCTCCGCGAGCGCGGCCGTCGGATCGGCAACGAGGTCCAGCGCATCTAGGATCCTCCCCGCCACTTTCGGCCCGATGCCGGGAATGAGTTGCAGCACGCGGAAGCCCGCCACCCTGTCGCGCGGGTTTCGGGCAAGCCGCATGAAGGACATGAGGTCCTTCACATGGGCGCTGTCGAGGAACTTCAGCCCGCCGAATTTCACGTAAGGAACGTTTCGCCGGGTCAGTTCCGCTTCGAGCGCAATCGAGTGGCTGGAGGTGCGGAAGAGCACGGCCTGGTCCTTCAGTCGCGTGCCCGTCTCGCGATCTTCGAGGATTCGGTTCGCGATGTAGCGGGCCTGCTCGGCCTCGCTGGCGACGGTCACGACGCGCGGCCTCTGATCGGAGACACGCTCAGTCCAGAGATTCTTCGTGAACCGCTCCCGGGCGAGGCCGATCACGGCATTCGCGGCATCGAGAATTGGCCTGGTGGAGCGATAGTTCCGATCGAGCGTGATGACACTGGCGGGCGGCGTGAAGCCGGCCGGAAAGTCGAGAATGTTGCGCACCGTCGCGGCCCGGAAGGCATAGATCGACTGAGCATCGTCTCCGACCACAGTCAGCCCCCGGCCGTCTGGCTTCAGTGCCTTCAGGATGCGCGCCTGCAACCGGTTGGTGTCCTGGTACTCGTCGACCAGAACGTGGTCCCAAGCGGCACCGATATGCGCTGCAAAGCCGCGATCAGTCATGACCTGCGCCCAGGCAAGCAGCAGGTCGTCATAGTCGAGCACGTTCTGTTCCTGCTTGGTCGCAACATAGGCTGCGAAGAGTTGCTTCAACTCGGTCTCCCATCCGCCGCACCAAGGGAAGCGATTGCGCAACACCTCGACCAGGGGCTCCTCGGCATTCACGGCACGGGAATAGATGGAGAGGCACGTTCCCTTGGCGGGGAACCGGCTTTCCATTCGGGAAAACCCGAGGCTGTGGCGGCAAAGGTTCATGAGGTCGGCGCTGTCCTCGCGGTCGTGGATCGAGAACTCCGGGTGAAGACCGACCGACACCGCGTTCTCACGCAATATCCGCGCGCCGATGCCGTGGAAGGTGCCGGCCCAGGTCAGCGCCTCGCCCGCGACTGCGGTCCCCATTGCCTGCACCGTGATCCGCTCGACGCGGCGCGCCAGTTCGGTGGCGGCGCGACGCGAAAAGGTCATCAGCAGGATACGGCGCGGATCGGCGCCGTTGACCAGCAGGTGGGCGACCCGATGCGCCAGCGTGCTGGTCTTGCCCGATCCGGCGCCGGCGATAACGAGCAGCGGCGGCGAAATCTCGTCGCCGACGCCGAATTCCACGGCGGCGCGTTGGCCGTCGTTCAGTTTGTCAAGATAGGCTGCCTCTGCCATGTCCCGCCTCGCGCGATGTCTTGTTTCGGGCAGGATAGCGCGACCGGAACATAAAGAGAACACCCGTCTGGTGAGATCGGTCGCAGCGCAGATTGGAGCAATAGGGCACTTCTGCTGGGATCCGTGGGTGCCCTATACCGACAGCCGCAGCAAATCCTAATGCAAACCCGGAAAAAACGGGTTTGCGCTGCCAGACCTGTCCAGAAAGGCGACATTAGTCGCCGGTGTAGGGAGGGCTCCCCGGTTCCCGGTAACGATCCAGCGGGCTGCGTTTTGCATCACTGCCATAGTAGTGTCCGCTGCTATCCGGCGTTCCGAACAAGAGGAAGATCGGCGTGTTGGCACCTTCCCGAGGAGACTTCATGCCCAGTTCTTCCGGGGTCTTCCCACGTCCGCTCGCATAGGGGCGGGTAAGGTCCGTTGCGATGAAGCCGGGTGTGCAGGCATTTATGATGAATTGTGGGTACGCGCGCGCCAAATGGAGCGTGTATGCATTTGCACAGGCTTTCGAGAGCCCGTAGGGCGAACCGTCGCCCAGACCGCGAGATGCGAAGGCTCCCGAGTCACCAGCAATTGCCGTGCACTCTTCCATCAAGGCTTCGATTTCTTCCCAGGTCACGGCAGGGTTCTTGAAGAATGCCTGCCGATCTTCGCTGCAGGTGGCCACGAAGTTTGGGCCCGCCGCGGAGGTAATGTTGACGATGCGACCGCCGTCGGAGAGAAGCGGGATGAATGCGTCACAGACCCGTTGGACACCTCGGGTGTTCACGTTGAGGACGCTGCGAAGATCGTCAGTTCCGAGACCGATACCTGCGTTGTTGACGATGCCGTAGAGCTTGTCGCCCCCGCACGCCTCCCGCACTTTGCGAGCCGCATGGTCTACGGATACGTCGCTCGACACGTCGAGTTCCACGACCCGAATGCGGTCGGCTCGATCCGCACCTGCCCGCGAGAGGCTTTCGGCGGCGGTGTTGCCACGCGCGAGATCGCGCGACCCGAGGAACACAAAGGTATCATCCGCCTCCTCCAGGATCCGCTCCGCAATGGCAAATCCGATGCCTTTGTTCGCACCCGTGACTAGAATTCTTCTCATGTCGTCCCCTCCTTTTCCGTCTCAAGCCAAGTTGCTTTGATCGGGTTGGATACATCCTCACAGCCTGGAACTCTGCAATTCCAGTCGCCTAACAATACGCGGGGCCTATATCCGCGCGTCCAGAACCCCAAGTTCCTCCCACATCCAACGGAAGTCGTACTCTGCCGTCGGAGACTCAGTGTTGCGCGCGTTCGAGTTTTCGATGTGCTTCAGCCAGGCAACCACCTTCTTGCGACCCGCTGCACTGCGAACGGCCTGACGAGGGGTTTTCCCTCCAAGTGACGGTATCGGCTGGTCCAACGTGTCCCGATAGTGTCTGTCGAGATGCTCATGAACAATTTGCCGAGCAATATCCGGCGGGATCTCGTCGGCGGGCGCTTCTTCGCGCTCTGCCATTTCCTGCTCGACGGTTCGTATTGAGGTCAACGGCGACTTCACTAGGTCGCCGAGTGCGTTCATCAGCATTGCACGCCCCCGCTTGGCGCGTTCGGCCGAGTTGACAGACAGGGTAAGTGCCTTCCCCTTCAGCTCCAGGTTGCCAAGGACGGTCTGGCCATCCATCGAGGAATCGAGGGCCATGGCACCCTTGGGTCCGCTGTGTATTGCCGGCGCTGTAGTGATCCAGTTCCACACTTTCTGACCCTCAGGCGCTAGGTCTGGCTGTGCAGAGAGGCGACCCCGAACGTCCCTCTGCAGGACCCCAGTAGAAAGGGGGAACCGCAAGTCATGGAATTCCAAGAGATCACCGCTGCTGTTTGTCAGCGTTGGCATCTCCGGATCGAGTATCTTCGGCAGTTGGGCAAAAAGCCAGGCATTGGCGAAGAGCGGTGCGCAGCGGCGCCGTACGTTTTGATCAAGACGGAGTTCCGTCTCCGGACCGAGGTCCAACGTCTGCCGCAAGCCGTCGAGTAGGAACTCGGCGGCCGCTGCCGGGAACTGCAAAAGCGCGCCGGATATCACATGATCGTCCCCCTGCGGAACCACGCGCACGGCGATGCGGTCCCAAGGCTTAAGGCTGCGAGTTGCGCTCTTCTCCCGCACGGTGACGGGATCGGCGTCGCTGAGCAGGTCACGAAGCTCCATCGACTTCCCAGGGACGATCTGGCTCACCTCGTAGAGGCTGGGGGCGGCCGACCGCAAACCGGCAAGGTATGCACGGTCTTCCGCGGTCTCGTTCCAACCGCGCTTGCCAAGGTAAACGTCGACGACGTTGGTTTGGCCTTTGCCGTAGGTTCGGCCTAGCAGGTCCTCGAATGCGCAGCCCCACAGAGTCATCGGCCAAGGGTCACCAAGCAACTCATCCAGATCTTCGAAGTCGAGGTCGAATTCCTCAAGAGCTGGACCAATGTGCTCGCCAAGGACCTGTAGCAGGCTCTCACTCCAGGCATTTTCCTTTCTGATGAACCCGATGAGGCCATCAATACCGTTCGCCTTCGCCATTCGGCGGTCCTCCCCCACAGTCTGTCGCCGGGGATAGTCGCAGCTTGGGGTCCGGTCCACCCGGAACTCTGGTTTTGGTCTTCAAGATCTCGCATCTGGCTGACCGAAATACCTTGCCAATTCTTTCTGCTGGCCGCCGCAACGGGGAGATTCACCAACCCAGCGGTTCCAGGCCGATCAAGGAAGTGTCGCGGGCTAGTTTCAGGGTCATTGGCGAGGTGGTGTCGCGCCTCGTTGCCCACCCGACCTTCTGCCACCGACGATGGAGAGCAAATTGAACTCTCGCAGCAAGATGACTCGCGGGTAGAGTAGGAGAATCGTTTGAAAAGAAACGGTCCGGGAGGAAACAGTCCGGGAGGGAATGTTGTTGGACCGTTTCACCACGGAGGAGAAATCAACATGTCCAGAACTGCACTGGTTACTGGCGGAACCCGCGGTATTGGTGCCGCGATCAGCCGGGCGCTGAGCGACGCCGGATATCAGGTTGCCGCCAACTATGCCGGCAATGACGAGGCCGCCGCCAAGTTCACCGAAGAAACTGGCATCAAGACCTACAAGTGGTCCGTCGCCGAATATGATGCCTGCGCGGAGGGGATTGGCAAGGTCGAGTCGGAGCTCGGCCCGGTCGAGGTGCTGGTCAACAATGCCGGCATCACCCGCGATGCCATGTTCCACAAGATGACCAGGGAGAAATGGGAGGCCGTGATCGGCACCAACCTCAACGGCCTGTTCAACATGACCCATCCGGTCTGGCCCGGCATGCGCGAGCGCAAGTTCGGGCGCGTGATCAACATTTCTTCGGTCAACGGGCAGAAAGGCCAGGCCGGCCAGACGAACTATTCCTCGGCCAAGGCGGGAGATATCGGGTTCACCCGCGCCCTGGCGCAGGAGGGCGCCCGCGCCGGTATCACCGTGAACGCGGTCTGTCCGGGATATATCGGGACCGAGATGGTACGCGCCATCGACGAGGAGGTGCTCAACAAGCATATCCTTCCGCAGATCCCGGTCGGACGGCTGGGCGAGCCGGAAGAGGTCGCGCGCTGCGTCCTGTTCCTCGCCTCCGACGAGGCGGGGTTCATCACCGGATCGACGATTTCGGCCAACGGCGGGCAGTATTTCAGCTGAGCACGGCCGGCCGCAACGAACTCACGACCAAGTAATGAGAGGATCAATCATGGCAAAGGATGTTGTCATCCTGGACGGTGTGCGCACCGCAATCGGTACATTCGGCGGCTCGCTCGCCGGAACGCCCCCCACGGCCCTGGCAGCCGCAGTGGCCAGGGAGGCCCTGGCACGCTCGGAAGTCGATCCCGCGCAGATCGGCCATGCCGCCTTCGGACACGTGATCAATACCGAGCCACGTGACATGTATCTGAGCCGCGTCGCCGCGGTCGATGCCGGCATCCCGGAAGAGTGCCCGGCGCTGACCGTCAACCGGCTGTGCGGCTCGGGGGCCCAGGCCATCGTCTCGACCGCTCAGCATATCATGCTCGGCGATATCGACTTCGCCCTTGCCGGGGGCGCCGAGAGCATGTCCCGCTCGCCGCACAGCTCGCAGAGCGTCCGGACAGGCGTCAAGATGGGCGACTTTTCGATGACCGACATGATGATCGGCGCGCTGAGCGATCCGTTTGGCGTCGGCCACATGGGCGTGACGGCAGAAAACGTCGCCGCGGAACACCAGATCAGCCGCGAGGTGCAGGACGCCTTCGCCGTCGAGAGCCAGAAGCGCGCGGTCGCGGCGATCGAGGCAGGGCATTTCAAGAGCCAGATCCTGCCCATCGAGGTCATGGTCAAGCGCCAGGCCGTCGCCTTCGACACCGATGAGCACCCCAAGGCCGGCACCACGATGGAGTCCCTGGCAAAGCTGCGCCCGGCCTTCAAGAAGGACGGCACGGTGACAGCCGGCAATGCCTCTGGCATCAATGACGGGGCTGCGGCGCTGGTGCTGGCCTCGGCGGAGGCCGCCGAGAAGGCTGGGTTGAAACCGCGCGCACGCTTGCTCGGCTATGCCCATGCCGGCGTCCGCCACGAGGTCATGGGGCTGGGTCCGATCCCGGCCGTGGAAAACCTGCTGAAGAAAATCGGCATGAGTGCCGATCAGTTCGACGTGATCGAAGCCAACGAGGCCTTTGCCGCGCAGGCCTGTGCGGTGAATGCCGGGCTAGGGCTGAACACCGACAAGGTGAATCCCAACGGCGGCGCCATCGCGCTCGGCCATCCGATCGGCGCGAGCGGAGCGATCATTTCGGTCAAGGCGCTCTACGAACTGGAGCGGACCGGCGGGCAATACGGTCTTGTCACGATGTGCATCGGTGGCGGACAGGGCATCGCGCTGGCCTTCGAGCGCCTGAACTGAAACTGGTTCCTGGGGCGCTCCGGCGCCCCCTACGCCCCAAGGCTCCGAGGCGCGCGGGGATGCAACAGGAGGAGATACGCATGAGCACCGAAGATCGGACGCCGGACGCAGCCGAGATTGCCCAGACCGGATTGCGCCTTATGCTCCTGACCCATCGCGCCCTCGTGGCCAGCGGCAAGATGCAAGCGCATTCCCTCGCAATGGCCACAGGGGCAGAATATGCACTGATGGATTCGGTGTCATTGGCACAGTCCTATGGCAACGTCTGGGCAGAGTTGCTCCGCCATCCTCAAGAGCTCTGGTCGGCGCAGTTGAAGGCCGGAGCCGGCATCGCCCGGGCCTGGACCGCCCTGCTCACCGGGGCGGCAACGGTGGATGGTGACGGGCCCCACGACCGCCGGTTCAAGGACCGGAGCTGGTCGGAGGACCCGGCGTCGCGGATGTATCGCGACGTCTATCTCGCCTTCGAAGAGGCCGTCGGAGAGCTTTTGGACGATCTCGACCAGGAGTCGAAAGACAGCCTTCGGGTGAAGTTCTACACACGCCAGGCGCTCAGCGCCCTGTCGCCGGCGAACTTCCTGGCGACCAATGCCGGCGCCCGCAACGAGTTGATCAAAACCCACGGGGAAAGCCTTCTGCATGGTATCGAGAATCTGCTCGACGATCTGGAACACGGCGAGGGGCGGCTCGCAATCGCCACTAATGACAGATCGGCCTTCGAGGTCGGCAAGGATCTGGCCACCACCGAGGGCGAGGTTGTCTTTCAGAACGAACTGATGCAGCTGATACAGTACCATCCGCGCACCGACCGGCAGCATGCCATCCCGTTTCTCTTCGTGCCGGCCTGGATCAACAAATTCTACATCCTCGACATGCAGCCGAAAAACAGCCTGATCCGCTACATGCTGGATCGGGGCCATTCGGTGTTCGTGATCTCCTGGGTGAACCCGACCCGGGACCATGCCGACATGGATTTTGCCGATTACATGACGCTGGGCCCGCTTGCCGCACTCGACGCCATGCGCGATATCACCAGGCAGGACAAGGCCAACGTGCTGGGCTTCTGCATCGGTGGCATCCTGGTCATCGCGATGCTCGCCTATCTGGCCGCAATGAGCGACGACCGCATCAATTCCGCGACCACCCTGGCCACTTTGGTGGATTTCGAGGATGTGGGCGAGATCGGCGTCTTCGTCGATGACCATCTGCTGGACATGATGCGCGGGCACATGGCCGAAAAGGGCTATCTCGAAGCGCATAACCTGCAGGACATGTTCTCGATGCTGCGCGAGAACGACCTGATCTGGTCGTTCTACGAGGCCAATTACCTGCGAGGACACAAGCCGCGCCCCTTCGATCTTCTGTACTGGAACGCGGATTCGACGCGCCTGCCCGCGGCCATGCTGCTGTGGTATCTCGAGAAGGTCTATCTCGAGAACCGGTTGCGCCAGCCCGGCGGCCTGGAGTTGAACGGTGTCAGGATCGACATCTCCAAGATCACGACGCCCTGCTTCATCTTCGCCACCCATGACGATCACATCGCACCCTGGAGGTCGATCTACCCGACAACCGGCCTTCTCGGCGGCGAGGTGGAATTCGTCCTCGGCGGCTCCGGCCATATCGCCGGGGTCATCAACCCGCCCTCGCCCACGCACCAGAAATACGGCTACCGAACCTCGGCCAGCTATCCCGAAGACCCAGAAGAATTCCTCGCCAGGGCCACGCAGCACGAAGGCAGCTGGTGGCCGTATTGGGCCGAATGGATCGAGGCCAGCGACGGCCAGACGGTCGCCGCGCGCAAGCCGGCGAAACGCGGCAAGTACAAATCGATCGAACCGGCACCCGGAAGCTACGTGAGGAGCACATAGGTCCGAGCGGTTGCGGTGCGAGCCACAGTGGCTATTGTATCGCGACGAGATGGGGGAACCCGCCGGTGGAGGGGCTGATGGACAAGGCTCTAAATCCAAAGTGCTCTTTTTCCAGCGGTTCATAGGGGCGGGCGTCCGCAGCAAATGGCTCGCCCTCCTTTCGGAATTCGGCATTGCCTAAGGTCGAAATATCGCGCGCGCAGCGAAGGTCCGGAAGGTCGGCATACTCGCCCTTCAAACCTGCGCGACTGTCGCCGGTGCATCAATGGCGCGCCAACGGAAGTGAACAGCGCTCAGCGGACGTTGCCCGAATACAGCACTTCGCAGGTGCAGCATCAGTTTTGAGTGCGTTAACGGCCCAAAGCCGCCTTCCGCCTGGGAGTTCGAATGCTGCGGTGCGGCCCGTCGAACCTGCCGTTCGCTGCATGTGCAAGACATCGAGCAGTATGAACTCACGGTCTGCGGGACGAAGCCGACTGTCGCGTCAATGTCATCTGGCTGTTGTTCGAAATTCGATCACCGGATCGAACGTTCAACGCGGGAGCCCGTCGATCCTTTCGATGGAGGTCGGGTCGTTGTCCCAGTTCGCGCGACTGGACCAGCAGATATGCGCGTTGGGGCGTATGTTGATCCGGCTATCAAGCGATCCCGCTGGCACGACAAGTAAGCCAAGGTCCACTTGAAAAACAGGGAGCGCGGAACCGCAATCTGCGCAAAAACTCCTCGTATGTCGTGACCCGGAGAGCCGGAATGTCTTGATATATTTCTCTCCCGATACCCAGTTGATCATTGCCCTGGTCGAGAACAGGTTTGCCGAGTGGGCAGAGCCGCTGCCCTTGCGGCAGCGGGCGCAGTGGCAAAGGAAGAAGCTCTCGAACTCTCCCGATATGCAAAACGTCACAGCGCCACACAGGCACTGTCCGGTGGCCAGATTATCGTCCATTCACACCCCTCTCGACATGCACGCACCTTGCCGCCAGTCGAATGCAATTTCATTGATCCCTCGTATCCGCGTGTAGGATCACGGTCAAACTGGGCTCTCTGCCGACCTCGGATGCGGCGCAGCATCGGGCATTCCTGGTGCAGCCCGGAACCTAGGGACGGCCCTTTGCCGACATCCATCAGCCGACCGTGATGCGGCGCCTGCATCCCGCATTGCTGACGTTCGCTGCGGGAGCAGGTCACCGATGATGTTGCCTCGACTGGTCTCTGTAGTCCTACGGATTTCAAACCCGCGCCAAAAGGTTAAGCTGTTCCCACGTCATGATGCGCCAACCGCAGCGCTCGCATCGGGATCGGATATTTGGCAGAGGCAATGCAACACGTCAGAGACCTTTTGCCCCGCCCCCTAGCAAAGGGGATGGCTTGGCTTTTGCTATCCGGACTTGCCCTTGCGGCACTTGCTAGTGTCGAGCGCAGCGCGCGGCTGGGCGATCTGACGGCGGAGAGCGAGCGCCTTCACGCGGTCGCCTCGCAACGAGTCGACCAGCACGATGCGCATCTGACGGCCCTGTCGGCCATTGCGGTGGCCGGGGCGGAGCAGCGTCCGGACCTCTTCCGCGAAGTTGCCGGCGCGATCATGCGGTTCTACCCCCGGATCATCGGCGTCTCCCTCGTGCCGCTCGACGGGGAGGACGGCGTGCTGGAGATCGGGGTCCGCGAGGCCGATCTCCGGGAGCTCATCCGCGCGGCCGCCGACCGCTCGACCGGTGCCCCGGTGCTGGTACGCTATCCCTCCGACCGCCCGGCCTACCTGATCGTCAAACGAAGCCCGAATTCGGAGGCGGCGCGTTACGGGCTCGCCCTCGTGATCGACGCTGCGGCGTTGCTTGACGGGGATTCCGACTATTGGACGCGGGCCGAGGCGACGCGCTGGCTGGCGCTTCCCGACGGCACAACGCTGATCGGTGTTGCCGGAGACTTCCACGCGCCGCAGTTTACCCGCGCCCTGTCGAGTGGCACGCAGCCGCTTGAACTGAAGACTGCGATCCGCATGACGGTTTCGGACATCCTGCCTCCGGGCCGGGTGGCCCTTGTCCTGGCCGTGATCGCATTTGGCGCCATGGCGCTGCGCGTGATCGGTCGGCAACGCGCCAAGGTCCGCGCCGCGGAAGCGCGGGCTGAGTTGAGCGGTCTCGAGACCCGTCTCAGCCATGCGTCCCGGGTAAACGCGCTCGGCGAGATGGCCAGCGGCATGGCGCATGAACTGACCCAGCCTTTGACGGCGATCTTGGCGCAGGCGCAGGCGGCCCGGCACCTGGCCGCACGGGGCGACACGGACCGCGTCGCGGGGATTCTCGACGAGGTAGTCGGACAGACCCGGCGCGCAGGAGCTATCCTGGAGCGCCTGCGGACGTGGACGCGGCCGCGGGAACGCAATGCGGAACCCATCGATCTCAGAGACTGCATCCGCGTGGCGGAAACACTGCTCGCGGGACAGGCCCGGGAGATTGGTGCCCGCCTCACCCTGACGCTGTCACCGAAGCCTCTGACGGTGGAGGGCGATCGTGTGGAACTGGAGCAGGTCCTGTTCAACCTTATACGAAACGCGCTCGACGCGGTCGCCGAGAGCGCGGGGGCGCGGGAGGTTGCGGTTGAGGCGTCGCTCGTCGGCGCGATGGCGGTGATCGACGTGAGCGACACCGGACCCGGCATTCGGCCGGATGTGCGGGACCGGCTGTTTACCCCCTTCGTCACGACACGGGAGAGCGGAACGGGCCTCGGCCTGGCGCTCAGCCATCGCCTGGTCGAGAGAACTGGCGGCGATCTTACATTGGCCGAGGCCCGCGAGGGCGCACGGTTCAGGATCACCCTGCCGCTGGCCCGCACTGTCCGGGAGGCCGCGGAATGACGGCGCCGGTCTATCTTGTCGACGACGATGCGGCGGTCCGGGATGCGCTCTCGCTGCTTCTCTCGACCGTGGGGATCGATGTCAGGACCTTCGCCGGTCCCGAGGACTTCCTGTCGGCTCTTCCGAAGCTTGATCCTGGCTGCCTGATCCTCGATATCCGGATGCCGGCAATCTCGGGGTTGAAGCTGCAGGAACGCCTGGCCGCAATCGGTGTCGCCTGGCCGACCGTCGTGATTTCCGGGCACGGCGATATCGAGGCCTGCCGAAAGGCGTTCCGCAACGGCGCCATCGACTTCCTGTCGAAACCGGTGGACGAACAGGACCTCATCGACGCCATCCAGAAGGGACAGTCCGCGCTCGGCCGTGCCGCCGAAGCCGACGCCGAGCGTCGCGAGACGATGGCGCTCCTGGCCGGGCTGACGCCGCGAGAGCGGGAAGTGCTGTCGCTCGTGGCGCGCGGCTTCGCGACCCGCGACATCGCCGGGGCGCTCGACGTCTCGCCCCGGACGGTGGAAAGCCATCGCGCGGCCATCGGGGCCAAGCTCGGCACGACCTCGCCCGCCGAGATGACGCGTCTCTGGATCGAGGCCGAGAGCGCTCCGTAGTTCTACGGAGGTGTCGGGCCGACCTACGAATGGGGCAGGCCCCCGCAATAGCGTAGGTGTCTCCCTGTCACCCAAAAAAGGAGAACCGACATGCTCAGAACAACCGCTCTTCTCGCGGCACTCGCCGCCCCCGTGGCCGCCGCGGCGCAGGACCTGCCCACCAGCCCCTATCTGCCGCTTGCCTTGGCGAGCGACGCCGCGAATGCGGCCCTCGAGGCCTGTGCCGTTGAGGGTCACGACGTCAGCGTCGCGATCGTCGCCCGCGACGGCAACACAAAGGTGCTTCTGAAGGCCGACAATTCCGGCCCGCATACGGCGTCGAGCGCGACCGGAAAGGCCTTCACCTCGGCCGGTCTCGGTCGGGACACCGCCGGGCTTGCCGAATTTATCTCGGGCAACACGGCGAACAACGGCCTTCGCGACATGGACGCGCGTCTCGTGATCCAGGCCGGTGGCCTGCCGATCCGGATCGGTGGCGCGCTCGTGGGCGGCATCGGCGTTGGCGGCGCACCGTCTGGTGCGATCGACGCGGATTGCGCCCGCGTGGGTCTCGACGCAATCGGCGCCGAGTAAAGCAAACGGGGTCCGCGCGCGAGGCGCGGACCCGTCCTCACGAACACCCCAAGAAAGGTAGACCCATGCGCCGCTTTTCCCTGATTGCCCTTCTCATCGGCCTTGCCGGCCCGGTCGCGGCGCAAACCGCCCCGTCGACAAGCGAAATTGCGGCCTATGATGGTCTCTTCCGGGCCGCCCATGAGGGCGATGTCGCCGGGATCGAACGGCTGGTCGCGCAAGGTGCTGACGTCGATGCCCGTGACTCCAGGGGCCGGACGCCTGTGCATGTGGCGGCCTTCGCCTCCGAGGACGAGGCTCTGCGCGCCCTGGCCGAGGCCGGTGCCGACATGAACGCTCTCGAACACCGGGCCTACGACGTCGTTACCATCGCTGCTGTGGAGGACGATCCCGACCTGATGTCGCTCGCCATCGAGCTGGGCAACGATCCGGGCCTTGTAACCAGTCCCTACCTTGGAACCGCGCTGATCGCTGCGGCGCATCTCGGCCATGCCGAGGTGGTGCGGCGTCTGATCAATGCGGGCGCGCCGCTCGATCACATTAACAACCTGCACTGGACGGCCGTCATGGAAGCCGTCGTGCTGGGGGACGGTGGCCCGGATCACCAGGCCGTTCTCGATGCACTTCTCTCCGCCGGGGCCGACCGCACCCTTGCCGATCGCGATGGCGTCACGCCACTTGAACATGCCGAGGCGCGTGGCTTCGCTGAAATGGCTGAGCGGCTCCGGAGAGAGGATTGACCTGCTCGCGTTATGGAAGCTGTCTTGGGCAGTTGATGCAACGGCCCAGAGCCGACATTCGTCGGTAACGTCGATGCCGAGGTGCTGCTGCCGCGAAACAGGCTTTGGAGAACTGTTACAGCATTTGCCCGTTTCGAGGCGCTGCAGAGAGGGACGGAACGGACGTCGAAGTTTTTTCGCTCCCTATCCTGCGAGGCTTAATGCTTGCCCAGCGGCCTTGGCGATGAGGGAAAACCGCTGGCGATACCGTGCTGGCGTGATCCCGACGACACGTTTGAATAGACGGCGGAAGAAGTTGGAGTCCTCATACCCCACCTGTATGGCGATCGCCTCAACCGCGTCGTCTGTTGTCTCCAGAAGGTGTTTCGCTTCCTCCAGTCGCATGGTCTGCACATACTCCATGGGCGTGTATCCGGTGGCAGCGCGGAAGCGCCGGATGAAGGTCCGCTCGGGAAGGCCGGATTCGGCGATCATCAGCGCAACCGGGTTGCTGCGGTGATAGTTGTCGGCGACCCAGACCTGCACGCGCGCGATGATCGCGTCGTCATGCCGTTTCGCCGGGCGCGCGCCAGCGAACGGCAACTGGCCCTCGGAGTGATCGCCGAGAAGGAAAACCTTGGACATCCGCACCGCCTCTGCGCCGCCGCTGAAGCGGGCGACGAGATAAAGGGCAAGCTCTTCCCACGCCGAAGCACCGCCGGCGGTCACGATCTGGTGCCCCGGCGCGGCCGGTGTCAGCAACCGCTGCGGCGCCAAGCGAACTTTCGAGTATCTTTCCCGGAACAGATTTACCATCGACCAGTGCGTGGTCGCCTCGTAGCCGTCGAGGAAGCCCGCCTCGGCCAGCATGACGGCGCCGGTGCATACCGAACAGATAATCGCCCCGGCATCTCGGCGTTCCCGCAGCCAGGCGATTTCCTCGGCCCATTTCTTGCCGAAATCATCGGTTGGTGAGAACCAAATGTCTGGCACAATCACGACATCCGCATCGCCCATGGCGTCGTGCGGCTGGATCGGAATGCCGTAGGCGCCGGTTACAGGCTTGCCATCACGCGTCACCAGCTTGGGTGACAGCTTGGGCGCATCCGCGCGTTCCCCCGTCAAGTTCTCCCAGACCCGACCGACCGACACCAGCACTTCGTAGAGACCAAATAGCGGTGTTGGCGTGGTGTCGGGCACGACGAGAAGGGCGAAACGCGGCTCATTCGACATCTTGGCCTCCCTTGCGTGGCAGAAACCGCATGTTTTCGTCGAATCCCGACCTTACCGCATTTATTCTCTGCTTCTAAGACCTTTCCTCACATCGACTTGGAAAGGAAAAAACATGAACCAACCTGTAAACGTAGCCGACCTGGCAACAGCCGAGCGCTTTGCCGAGCGTGTCGGCGACATGCTTACCGCAGGGGCGGTGGCGACGATGATCTCGGTCGGCCACCGCACCGGACTGTTCGAGACGCTGGCAGGCCAGCCGGCCGCCGACAGCGCGACCATCGCGGACTGGGCCGGGCTGAGCGAACGCTACGTCCGCGAATGGCTTGCCGTGATGGTGACGGGCGGCGTGGTCAGCTACGATCCGCTGACGCGCCGCTACCACCTGCCGGACGCCCATGCCGCCTGCCTGATCCGCGGCGCGCCGTTCGGCAACCTCGCCGTCTACGCCCAGCATGTCAGCATCCTCGGCAAGGTCGAGGACCGCGTCATCAACTGTTTCGAAACCGGGGAAGGAACCGCCTATGACGACTATCCCTGCTTCCACCAGATCATGGCGGAAGACAGCGACCAGACCGTTACCGAAGGCATCTTCGACTTCATCCTGCCGCTTGTGGAGGGGATCGACCAGAAACTGGAAACCGGTATCGACGTGTTGGACGCGGGATGCGGGCGCGGTCATGCGCTCGTCGCGCTGGCGCGGCGCTACCCGAACAGCCGCTTCACCGGCTATGACCTGTGCGCCGACGCGATCGGATATGCCAAGATTTCGGCACGCAATGCCGGGCTCGACAACATCACCTTCGCGGTGCGCGATCTTACGGGCTTCGAGGAACCGGACGGGTTCGACTTCGTCACCTCTTTCGACGCGGTGCACGACCAGAAGGACCCCGAAGGGCTGGTCCGTGGCCTCAGGGCCTCGCTCAAGCCCGGCGGCGTGTACGTGATGCAGGATGTTGGCGGTTCGGCGAAGCTCGAAAACAACCTCGACTTCCCGATGGCGGCCTTTCTCTACGCCGTGTCCTGCGCGCATTGCACGCCTGTCTCTATCGGGCAGGGCGGTGCCGGGCTTGGCACGATGTGGGGCTGGGAAACCGCACTCGACATGCTGAAACGGGCGGGCTTTTCCTCGGTCGAAAAGCATGTGCTGCCGCATGATCCGATGAACGTCTGGTTCGTCGCCCAGGCCTGACGGCCCACCCAAACGAAACCCCAAAGAAACCAACCCGCAGTCTGCGGGCCGGATGGCCCGTGCCTGCTCACCTGAAAGGACCCGAAATGAAACCCCTCTCCAATCTCATCGCGACGACCGCGCTTGCGACGCTTGCCGCCGGAATCGCCTCGGCCGACCAGACCGCGCTCGTCCTCTACGAGACCAAGGGCACGGCCACGCCGCGTCACGAGGCGCTGGCCTTCGTCGAGATCGACCCCGCGGCCAACGACTTCGGCGAGATTCTCGCCGAGATCCCGCTGCCGCCGGACATGATCGCGCACCACATCTTCTACAACCCGGAGCGCACCAAGGCCTATGTCACCTCGCTCGGTCGAAGCGAGCTGACCGTCTTCGACGTCACCGCCTTTCCGTGGCGGAAAACGGTCGTCGACGTGCCCGACTGCGTCGTCGGTGAAGACGTGGCGTTCTCGGAACGGCTCGACCACTGGTTCCTCACCTGCATGGGCTCGTCCGTGATCGTCGTCGGCGACGGCGCGACCGACGAGGTGATCGAGGTGGTTCCCACGCCCGAGCCCTGGCCGCACGGCATCACCGTGCGCGACGACATCGGACGGGTGCTGGCGACCTCGACAGAGGACCCTGCCGACCCGACCGTGCTGGGCGACAGCATCGTCGAGTTTGACCTCGCCACGATGGAGCACCTTGCGACCTACGCCACTACCCGGTCCCCCGACGCGCCGTCCTCTCCGGTCGAGATCTTCTTCGTCCCCGGCGCCGAGCCTCCGGTGGCCTATGTCACGAACGCGACCTCGGCTGACCTCTGGATTGCCGAGTGGCGGCACGACGCAGAGCGGTTCGACCTTCGGCCGGGCTTCGATTTCGCGCCCTTGGGGCAGGCCGTCCCGCTGGAGGTCTATTTCAACGACGACGCCAGCCGCGCCTACGTGACGACCACCGCGCCGGGGCATCTCAATGCCTTCGACATCACCGATCCGTTGGCGCCGAAGCATCTCGGCGCGGCGGAAACGGCACCGGGCGCGCACCATCTGGTGTTCTCGGAGGATGGCAGCCTCGCCCTCGTGCAGAACGGGCTCGCCAACATCGAAGGCATCAATGACGGGTCGATCTCCGTCGTCGATCTCGACCGGATGGAGACGATCCGCCAGATCGACACGTTCAAGGACGCCGGCTTCACCGTGAACATGATCGAGCTTCTGCCTGAGTCGCCCGGCGTTCACACGCACTGAACCAAGGGCCGGCCGCTTCGGCCGGTCCCATTCCCTACGACCGGAGTTTTCTCATGACGCAGACATTGCATCTGCCACGGCCGCAGCACCCGGCCTGGCCCTTCGACACCCAAGAGGCGAGAACAATCCTCGCCCAGGCCGCACCCGTCGCCATGGTCGCCCTCGTGAACATGGCGATGAGCGTTACCGACACCATCATGGCCGCCGCACACGGGCCCGAAGCCCTTGCCGCCGTGGCCGTGGGCAGCGATTTCTACTCCATCGTCTTCTACCTTGTGGCAGGCACGATCGGCGGTCTTTCGCCGCTTTACGCCGAGGCCAGCGAGGCGCGCGACGAAACGCGTTTGCGGACGCTTCGCACAGCTGGTTGGGCGATCGTCGCGCTTGCCGCGATCATGGCGGTGCCGCTGATCTGGACCGCGCCGGCCTATCTGCACGGCGTCGGAATCGACCGCGCGCTGCTCTCCCGAGGCGAAGGCTACACGCAGGCAATGGCGGTCACCATCGTCCCGATGGCGGCAACCGCGCTGCTTCGCTGTCGTCTGACCGCGATCGAACGGCCCGGGCTTCTCCTGAAGGTGACGCTTGCCGCCGTGCCGCTGAACGCCGTCGGAAACCAGATCCTGATGAATGGATTCGGGGCGTGGGACGGGCTTGGCATCACCGGCGCGGGCATCTCGTCGCTGGTCGTCTCGACGTTCACGGCGTTGGCCCTTCTTTTCATGGCCTTCCGCGCCGGGGATTTCGGGGGCTCGACGGTTGTCGACAGACTCGCGATCGAGGAAATCCTTGCGGTGGGCCTGCCCATCGGCATCGCGACGCTGGCGGAAGTCGGGATCTTCCTGTCCGCGACGCTTTACGCTGCAACTCTGGGTACTGAAGCCGCCGCCGCGCATTCGATCGCGATCCGCATCGCGGGTGTGACCTATGTGCTGTCTGTTGGATTGTTGCAAGCAACGGCCGTGCGCGTCGCCCGTTCTCGCGACCACCGGAGAACTATCGCAAGCGCGATGGGAGTGTCCGGCGGGGCGGGGGCAATCCTGGCGGCGCTGCTGCTTACAGCCGCCGTGCTGATGGCCAAGGGTATAGAAGACGAAGCGGTCTCGATGGCTGGTGCGATGGCCGCCGCGGCGCCGCTCATCGCGCTCCTTGCGACGGCGGAACTCGTCGGACCGGCCAATGCGGCTGCGGCGGGAGTGTTGCGTGGCCGCAAGGACACCCGCGCGCTCATGGCGTTCTCGATCCTTGGCAACTGGATCGTGGCGGCGCCGCTCGGCATCGCGCTTGCCTCGGGGGGCGGCTGGGGGGCGACAGGCATCTGGCTCGGTCTCACAGTCGGCTCGGTGACTGCGTCGCTTCTCACCATCGGACGACTTCGGAGGCACTGGCACCCAAAACCTGTGCGATACTGACAACAAGAGGAACGGATATGTCTTCCCGAAACACCTTCCTACGAGAGAGCGCGCGCGGCTTTGTGCGGCGTCTCGCGCAGGCCAAACCACTCAAACGCAAGACGCACTACAAGCGCATTCTGACCGCGTCCATTCCCCGCATTCTTCCCGAGGAGCCGGATGACGAGCTTTTTGCGCAGCGCGAAAAACACCAAAGATACAAAGTGATGGAGATTAGAAAATGACCGATCAATCCTACATCCAGGACGCCGAGCGCCGGGCGCGGCAGTACCTCGAAACGGTCCGGCAACGCCGTGTGTATCCCGATGACGACGCCCTGGCCGCGTTGTCGCGTTTCGATGAGGCGCTACCAGACGTGGGCCGTGATGGTGCTGAGACCGTCGCCCTTCTCGACGAAGCCGGCTCACCTGCGACGGTTGCCAGCAACGGGCCGAACTACTACGGCTTCGTGATCGGCGGGACCTTGCCCGAGGTTCTCGCCGTCGAGCGTCTGACCAGCGCGTGGGACCAGTGCGCGAGTTCGTTCACGAACTCTCCTGTCGCTCACAAGCTGGAGAAGGTCGCCGCCCGTTGGCTTCTCGACGTGCTCGAACTGCCCACGGAAAGTGCCGTTACCTTCGGCACGACCGCGACCTCCTGCGGGATCGCCTGCATTTCGGCGGCGCGGCGCACCATCCTCGCGCGCCAGGGTTGGGACTTTGACGATAAGGGGCTCGCCGGTGCACCTCCCGTTCGGGTGGTCGTATCCGATACGATCCACGTCACGCTTCTCAAGATACTCCGGGTGCTCGGGTTCGGGCTTGATACGATTGTCAAAGCACCCGTCGATCAGTTCGGCAGGGTCGACCCCGACCGGCTGCCATCGCTCGACGACCGGACGATCCTCTGCCTTCAGGCAGGAGAGGTGAACACGGGCGAGTTCGATCCGTTCGAGCGGATCATACCGCAGGCCAAGGCAGCGGGGGCTTGGGTCCATGTCGACGGCGCCTTCGGTCTCTGGGCGCGTACCAGTGGCGAGTTGCGTCACTTGGTCGATGGGATTGAACAGGCAGACAGCTGGACGGTCGACGGCCACAAATGGCTCAATACGCCCTATGATGGTGCGATGGGTATCTGCCGGGACGCCGAAGCGTTGGGTACTGCAATGAACAGTGCAGCGGCCTATTCGATTGCCTCCGCCGACAGCCAGATGAACCTCGGGGTCGAATTCTCGCGCCGCGCACGCGGGATCGCGATCTGGGCCGCGTTGCGCAGCCTTGGACGTGACGGGCTGGAAGAGATGTTCGAACGCCATTGCCGTCAGGCACGCACCATCGCCAAGGCGCTGACCGAGGCGGGGGTGACCGTTCTCAACCGCGTTGTGCTCAATCAGGTCGTGTTCCGCCTCGACACCGATGACGCGACATGGGAGTTGCCGGAACACGCCGCAGCGACGGGTGGTATCTGGTTCGGCCCAACGGCCTGGCAAGGTAGGCCGGCTTGCCGGATCAGCGTTGCAAACTGGCAAAGTAATGACGAGACGACCCAAGCTGCGGTGGCGGTGTTGACGGAAGCCATCGCCTCACTTCGATCCGGATCCGCCAGCGGCAACTTAACCTCGGCTGAAGCCAAAGTGGCCTCAGAATAGGCGCACGGCAAGCCCGCCGCCAAGTGGTGTCACCTTTTGCCAAGGCTGATGCACATTGCCTATCGCGGTCTTTACGGTCGGCGGAAGTTTAACTTCCGCCGACCGGCACGCATCAGGCGGTACGAGGCCTGCCCTTGCCGAGTTGCCAGAAGATACGGCACACTGAAGAAGAGCCAGGTTCCGGCGATCTTGCATTTCCATGTCAGATCGCGGCGAGTGCGCCTTGCGCTCGCAGTGAATGTCAGCTTTCCAGTTTTTTCCTCGCCGCCTCGCACCCGCAGCGAAGGTCCGCTTCCCCGAAGTTCGACCACTATCACGCGTTTGCAGCAAAGATGATCCTTGTCCGCATCTGAATGGCCGCATTCAAAGTCGCTCCAAGGTGAGTGTGCGCCAGTGGCGAATGCCCGGATTCCGCCCTTGTTGTAGGTTGCTGCATCCGCGAAAAGGGGTGGTCCAGCGTCAGGCGCGAAGGCATGTTCCTCAGCATCGCTGCAAAGCTTCCCGAGACGGCTATCGTGCTCAACCACGGATTTGTCGATGGCCGCGAGGCCTCAATCCTGCGAGCTGCCGCGATCTATCGGGGAAGCATCCGCGGAGGGCCGCGGTCAGGCGGCCTTGACTTCAGGGGTGGAGGGCTTCCACGCCCAAGGGAGCAATTCTGGCAGGCGCGACACCGGCGTGTCCGAGATCCTGGCGATGACGTCAGCGAGCCATGCCTGCGGCTTGATGCTCGGCCTCTGATGGTGCCACGAGGCCGATGCCGCGCCGGTGTCACGAGACGGCCGGCTTCGCTGCCTTCGTCTTCGATTCGGAAGTGGCTTTGACGTCTTCTTTCGGCTTTCGGGTTGCGCGCTTGGTGGTGGCCTTGGCCTGCTTCAAGGCGACTACTGCTTTCTGCCAGTGCTCCTCATCGCGCCCGTGCGGCTTGCCTTCGTCAAGCCAGAAGAAATACGCGGCCTCTCGGATATGGGTTTTGTCGATTGCAGATTGAGTCATGGTGTTGTCCTCAGAATTCCCTCACGATGAACTTGTCCTTCGGTACCATCCCACAGGTGAATACCCCGCTGGCACAATTGACCGGTGCAGGTCCCGAGATGATGCATCCACGCACGCCGATGCGAGACGTCGCCCAATTTGAAGGCGGGAGGGAAACTATCATGTTCGAGGCCACTTTCATGCCTCGCGACTGCACCATGGCGCTCTCGAGCCTAGCCTTGGTTGCAGTGTCTTTTGCGTTGAGTTCGGCGAGAAGTGTATCCGGTGCTGATTATAGATGACAGAATCCGCAACCTTGCGTGTGGCATCGAGGCAGGCAACAGTCAGGCGATCGGCAGTGTCCGCAAGGTTTCGCGGGAGATCTGAACATGAGCCACGTCATCGTTCGCGGCGCCAACATACGCCGCCACGAGGTCGATTTCGGAGACGACGAAATATCCGTCTCCGCCCATGCCGGTTCCGAGACTGTCGGACTGGCAAACGACGCCAGTCATGAGAACCGCCCGGAAGGTCGACACCGGATCGCGCTGATGAATATCCTGCGCCACATCTTCAGCGAGACGATTGCCGAACTGGCGAAGAACACCAGGGTCCTCTGACATTGGGCGCGAAGGGTCCAGCGCATCACCATGATCCGGGTGAGGTTCTCTCGGGCCTGGTCGAGCGCGTGACTTTTCATAGCTCTGAGTCTGGTTTCTGTGTCCTGCGCGTGAAGGCGCGCGGTCACCGCGACCTGGAGACCGTTGTCGGTCATGCTGCGATGATTTCTGCCGGCGAATGGGTCACGGCGGCCGGTGAATGGGTGAACGACCGCACCCACGGACAGCAGTTCCGAGCGCGGTTCCTGAAGACCGCGGCGCCGGCCTCGGTGGACGGGATTGAGAAATATCTCGGCTCCGGCATGATCCGCGGCATCGGGCCCG
>NZ_SELO01000034.1 GCF_004146235.1 Tropicimonas sp. IMCC6043
GTCTTCGGATGACGAAACGCGACCCGTTCAAGTATTTCAAGACCAGCCGGGAAGTCATCCGCCTCGCGGTGATGATGTATGTCCGGTTTCCCCTTTCGTTGCGGAACGTTGAAGACCTGCTGCACGAGCGCGGCATCGACATCAGCCATGAAGCCGTCCGGTTTTGGTGGAACCGGTTTGGCCCGATGTTTGCCTCGGAGATCCGCAAGAAACAAGCCGAGCGGCTGCGTTCCGGTCCGCAGTGGCAATGGCACCTCGACGAAATGTGCGTGAAGATCAACGGCGAGCAGCACTACTTGTGGCGGGCCGTCGATCAGGAGGGCGAGGTCCTCGAAAGCTTCGTGACAAAGACGCGGGATAAGAAGGCGGCATTGAAATTCCTCAAGAAAACAATGAAGCGATACGGTCGGCCGCACATTTTCGTCACGGACAAGCTTCGGTCGTACGGTGCCGCGTCACGGGAGGTCGGCGCGGCGGACCGGCAGGAAACTGGCCGCTGTCTCAACAACAGAGCAGAAAACTCGCACCTGCCTTTCCGACGACGGGAGCGGGCGATGCAACGCTTCCGGCGGATGCGGAGTCTGCAGATGTTCGCCGCCGTTCACGCCTCGGTCTTCAACCATTTCAACTCGGAGCGCAGCTTCTACTCCAGAGCCAACTTCAAGAAGAACCGCGCCGCTGCTCTCGCCGAGTGGCGCGGTCTCTGCGCGGCATATGGGATAGCCATCCTGCCCTTGGCCAGACCGGTTCGAATTGGTCTGGCAGCACCACCGAACGACCGCTTCATCTGTCCGGATGTCATCTTTGCCGTAGGTCGCAAGTTCGCGTCTTGCGGTCCCAAACGCGCCCCGCGGGGGAGAGACCATGGTCTTCTTCCGCATCCGTGCCCGGCGAGGCGAATGTTGGTCGTCTCCTGTACAGCCTATCTGAGCCGGGGAGATGAGAAATCAAAAAAACTCGGTGCGAAAGCTGGATAGGGTGCTAAGGTCGGGGGAATTTCCCGTTTGCCGTTTTCTGGCGCAGATAGTTTTCTACGTTAGCGCGAGCCCAGATTGATGTCGCAGATTGTAAAAAGGACTGATGAGGATGCCTCGCGAACCGGGGAGGCGCCGGTCAGCTATGCAATGCTGGACCAATCTCTCTGGTCTCGGTTCCAGCAGGCCGCTACCTCGGAGGATTTCCTCGAGAGCTGGTTCGCTCTCCTGATGCGGCAGATGCCGGACGGGTCCACAGGCGTCATGCTGGTTGGGGAGGCGCCGGACCAAGGGCCGTTCTCGCCGGTGGCGTCTTGGCCTATCGGCCAGGCCCCCGCGCCGGAGCTCCTCGAGGCCGGCGAACAGGCACTGTCCCGCCGCAGCGGCGTGGTGCTCGGCGAGGGCGGCGCGGGGCGGAGCTTGGCCTGGCCGCTGGAGGTTTTCGAGCAGCTCTTCGGGGCGGTCGTGGTCTTCGTCGGCGAGAATACCGTTCCGACGCCGGAGCTCTTCCGCCGGCTGCACTGGGGCTCGGCCTGGGTGGAGTTGCTTCTGCGACGGGAGCAGGAACTGCAGGATGGCGAGCTGCGCGAGCGGGTCTCCGTAGCCTTCGACATGCTGGCAACGGTGCTGGAGCATTCCGATTTCGACGATGCCTGCAACGCGCTCGTGACAGATCTCGCCCGACGGCTCGACTGCGAGACAGTGAGCGTCGGGTTTCTGAAACGCGGCGGTATGCGCGTCCGCTCGGTGTCCAGCGCCTCCTCTTTCGCGAGGCGGTCGAACCTGATCCGGGAGATTGCGCTTGCCATGGACGAGGCGGCGGACCAGCGGGCGGTCGTTCTCTGGCCGGCGCCGGCGGACTGGGAGTTCCGCGTCACCCGTGCCCATGACGAGCTGGCGCGCAGCCACGCGGTGGGCGCTGTTCTGACCATTCCGCTGCAGGCGCGCGACGAGATCGTCGGCGCGCTCTGTTTCGAACGGCCGCAGGGCGACCGGTTCTCGGCCGCCGACGTGGAAGTCTGCGATGCAGTGGCCTGTGTCGCCGGGCCGGTGCTGGACGAGAAGCGCGCCAACGACCGGCTGCTGCCGGTGAAAATTGTTGAATCGGTCGGGCGGCAGCTCGCCCGGCTGCTGGGCCCGTCGCATTTCGGCGCCAAGCTTTCAACGGTGGCGCTGGCCGGTGTTGTCGCCTTCTTCTATTACGCACAAGCGAATTATGACGTCTCCTCTCCGGCGCGGCTGGAGGGGACGGTGCAGCGCTCGGTCGTCGCCCCCTTCAACGGCTACCTGGCGGGGCAGAACGTGCGCGCCGGCGACGTGGTGGCCGCGGACCAGATCGTCGCCGTTCTCGACCAGAAGGACCTGTCACTGGAGCGGCTGCGGCTGATCACCGAGCGGCAGCAGCGAACCAGCGAGCTCGACCGGGCGATCGCCAACCGCGAGCGGGCGCAGGCCAACATCATCCGCGCCCAGCTCGACCAGAACGAGGCGCAGCTGGCGCTGGTGGACGAGCAGCTTGCCCGCACCCGCATCCGTGCTCCCTTTGCGGGTTACATTGTCGAGGGCGACCTTAGCCAGCGCGTGGGCGCCTCAATCGAACGCGGGGAGACGCTGTTCCGTGTCGCCCCGCTGTCCAGTTTCCGGGTTGTCCTCGAGATCGATGAGCGCGACATCCCGGAAATCGCGCCTGGCCAGGAAGGGACGCTCCGGGTCTCGGCGTTTCCGGAAGTGCCGCTCGCCTACCGGGTCCAACGGGTGACGCCGCTGGCGCAGCAGGCGGACGGGCGGAACTTCTTCCGGGTCGAGGCGGCGCTGCTCGAGGGCAGCGACAAGCTGCGCCCCGGCATGGAGGGGGTCGCACGAACCGAGATTGGCTTGCGGCTACTGATCGTCAGCCTTACCGACGATCTTGTTGACTGGCTCCGGCTCACCGCGTGGAAATGGGCGCCATGATCGGGGTGTGGTGGAGATGACGAACCGGTCCTGGTCGAGCGGCTCGTGGTATCGCGTGTCGGGTTTTCGCCCACGCCTCCGAGGGCATGCGCGCATCTATCGCCACCGCTACCGTGGCGAGCTCTGGTACGTGCTTCAGGACCGGGCCTCCGGGCGCTTCCACCGCTTCACGCCGGATGCCTATCGGCTCATCGCGATGATGGACGGGACACGGACGCTGGAGGAGATCTGGGAGGACGCCTGCACGCATCTGCGGATCGACGCTGTGACACAGGAGGAGCTGGTGCGGCTGGTTGGCCAACTCTACAGCGCCGACGTGCTCCAGGGCGACGTGCCGCCCGACATCGCCGAACTCTCCGACCGCGGCCGGCGGATCCGCCGCCAGAAGGTGCTTCGCTCGGTGTTGAACCCGTTGGCACTGCGGATGCCGCTGCTCGACCCCGACGATTTCCTCGAGGCGACGATGCCTCTGGTGCGGCCGCTCTTCTCGTGGTCTGGCGTGCTCTTCTATTTTTCAGTGGTGATCTATGGCGTCGTGCTGGTGGCGCTCAACTGGGGGCCGCTGACCGAGAACGTCGTCGACCGGGTGCTGGCCACCGAGAACCTGGTGCTGATCCTTATCGCCTACCCGGCGGTCAAGGCGCTGCACGAGCTTGGCCACGCCTGGACGCTCAAGCGATGGGGCGGCTCGGTCCACGAGATTGGGATCATGTTACTCGTCTTCATGCCGGTGCCCTATGTCGACGCCTCCGATTCCATCGCCTTCCGGGAGAAGTGGCGCCGCGCGCTGGTCGGTGCGGCGGGGATACTGGTGGAGATCTTCCTCGCGGCGCTGGCGATGATCGTCTGGGCGAATGCGGAAGAGGGCATCGTGCGCGCCTTCGCTTTCAACGTCATGCTGATCGGCGGGGTCTCGACACTGCTCTTCAACGGCAACCCGCTCTTGCGTTTCGATGGCTATTACGTGCTCTGCGACATCCTCGAGATACCCAATCTCGGCCAGAGAGCGAACCGCTACATTGCCTATTTGGTGCAGCGTCACGGCTTCGGGATGACCTGGGTCGAGAACCCGGCCAACGCGCCGGGCGAGTCGCGCTGGTTCGTTTTCTACGCCGTCGCCGCTTTTCTGTACCGGCTGACCATCACCTTCTCGATCGTCACCCTGGTGGTGTCGCGATTCTTCGTGATCGGCGTGATCCTGGCGATCTGGGCAGTGTTCCTGATGCTGCTGCTCCCAGTGCTCAAGATGGTCTGGTTCCTGTTCACAAGCCCGATGCTCCGGCGTCACCGCGGCCGGGCCTTTGCGGTGACCGGCGGCATACTGGGCGGCATCCTGGCCCTGCTGATGATGGTGCCGCTGCCCTATTCCACCGTGGTCGAGGGGATCGTGCAGCCAGACGCCGAGGCGTGGGTCAACGCCGCCTCCGAAGGGGTGGTCGCCGAGTTGATCGTGTCGCCGGGCGAGCGGGTGGCGGCGGGCGCGCCGATCGCGCGGCTGGAGGATCCGCTGATCGAGGCCCGCCGGGCGCTCCTCGCGGCGCGGGTCATCGAGATCGAACGGCGGCTGGCGGCCGAGATTCACTTCGACCGGACCGCAGCGAAGATACTGGAGGAAGAACTTGCCGCGGCGCGCGCCGACTTGGAACTGACGGAGGCCCGGATCGCCGAACTGACTCTGACGGCGCGGAAGGACGGCATCGTGATCCTGCCGGCGGCGGTCGACCTGAAAGGAAGCTTCGCACAGCGCGGCCAGCGGATCGCAGTGGTGGCTGACTTCACCGACCCGCTGGTGCATGTGGCGGTGCCGGAAACCCGGGCTGACCTTGTGCGCGCCGACACGCGGGACATCGAGCTGCGCTTCGTCGCCCGCCCGGAGCGGGTCTGGCGAACGCGGGTCGACCGGGTCTTTCCTACGCTCACCCGCGAGTTGCCGAGCTTGGCGCTCTCGACCGCCGGCGGCGGGCGTATCGCGCTCGACCCGGCAAGCCCCGAGGGGCAGCCGCGCGCGCTCAACGGGTTCTACCAGCTCGACCTCCGGCTCGAGGAGCCGGTGGATGTGGAGACCTATGGCGACCGGGTCCTGGTGCGGTTTTCGCACAGTGAAAGCCCGCTCGCCGAGCGTCTTTACCGTGGCGCGAGCCAGGTGTTCCTGAAATACTTCGCCAACGGCCGGCGGTCGGGGGCGTGAACACGACACTCAAATTTTCAAGAGGGAAGGAAACGAACTATGGCAACCCAACTGCTGTTCTACGAAAAGGCCGCTCCGGTCACGTTCCGCGATCACGGCGACCTCTCGGTGCGGACTGGCGGAACCTACGGTTTCGCGCGCAAGGTCAACTCGGTGCCGCTGACGGCGGTGGAATTCTCCGCCGCTGCCGCTGCCTATCCGATCGTCTTCGCCGGCGACGACACTGCGGTGATGCCGGCGGTGATCCTCGGCGCGCGGGCGAACGAGAACCTTTTCGTGGATGCCGACGGGCGCTGGACCGGAAGCTACATCCCGGCCTTCGTGCGCCGCTATCCCTTCGTCTTCTCGGCCGCTGACGAAGGCAAGCAGCTGATCCTGCATATCGACGAGACCTTCGAGGGCTGCAACCGCGACGGCCATGGCGAACGGCTGTTCGACGCCGGGGGCGAGCGGACGCAATACCTTCAGAACCTGCTGCGCTTCCTACAGGAATACCAAGGGCAGTTCGCCCGCACCCAAGCTTATTGCAAACGCCTGAAGAATCTCGACCTGTTGCAGCCGATGCAGGCGCAGTTCCGCATCGCCGGCGGCGAGGAGCGGTCGGTCTCCGGCTTCTTCGTGGTCGACCGGGAAAAGCTGAAGGCGATCGAGACCGATGCCTTGCGGCAGATGTTCGACACCGACGAGCTGGAATGCACCTACTTGCATCTTCACTCCCTGCGCCACTTCAACGACATGGTGAAGCGGCTTGCCGATAGCGCGCCGGAGGCCTCGGCCGCCGCGGCCGATACGGGCGACGATGCCGAGTCGGGAGAGGCGAGCCCCGAGGCGGCCGAGGTCTAGGGGCGCGGTCCGATGGACCAGATTGCGGAAGCGGCCTTCCGGCCGCTGCGCCTGGAATTCTATCCGGAGAGGCAGGACCGGGAGGAGGGCTGGCTGTACCGCGTCGAGAGCGCGGTCTCCGGCTGGCTCGGCGGAGCGTCGCAGGCGCTCCGCCCGGCCGCTGTCGGGGTGACGCTCCGGCGCATTGCCCGCGCCGGGCGCGGTCTCGAGCGGCTGCACGACGCTGCGCTCGAGGGCCAGATTCGGGAGACCCGGGTCGCGCTGCGCCGTCATGGGCTGACAGCCGCCAATATCCGCCGCGGCTTCGCACTGGTGCGCGAGGTCAGCCGCCGCGAGCTGGGCCTCCGGCATCACGATGTCCAGATCCTCGGCGGGTTGGCGATGATCCGCGGCGAGCTTGCCGAGATGGACACTGGCGAAGGCAAGACGATCACCGCCGCGTTGGCGGCGGCGACGGCGGCGATGGCCGGTATTCCAGTCCACATCGTCACTGTGAATGGCTATCTTGCGCGGCGCGACTGCGAGACGCTGATGCCGGTCTACCGCGCCCTCGGGCTCACCGTGGCGGTGGTGGAGGAGGGGATGGAGCCGGCGGAACGGCGGGCGGCCTATGATGCCGACATCTGCTATGCCTCCAACACTGAGATCGCCTTCGACTACCTGCGCGACCGGCTGGTCTTCGGCGGCCGGCACAACGACTTACGGCGGCGGCTGCGGCGGCTGACCGGGGACCGGGACCTGGAAGCGCGGCTGGTGATGCGCGGGCTGCATTTCGCCATCGTCGACGAGGCGGATTCGGTGCTGGTCGACGAGGCGCGCACGCCGCTGATCATCTCCCGCCAGTCCAACCCTGAGGATGAGGCGGTCTGGGCCTCGCAGGCGCTCGACCTGGCGCGCAACCTGCGGGCGGATGTGGACTACAAGATTTTGGGCGAGGAACGGCGGGTGCGGCTGACCGACCAGGGGCGCGAGACGCTGGCGCGCTGCACCGCCCGGCTCGACGGCCTCTGGGCCAGTCCGATCCGGCGCGAGGAGGTGATCCACCAGGCGCTCTCCGCACTCTACATCTTCAAGCTCGGCGACCACTACCTGATCCACGATGGCAAGGTGCAGATCGTCGATGAATATACCGGCCGCCTGCAGCCGGACCGCTCCTGGTCGGACGGGTTGCATCAACTCATCGAGGCCAAGGAAGGCGTGGAGGTGACGGGGCAGAATCTGTCGATGGCGCGGATAACCTACCAGCGCTTTTTCCGCCGCTACCGGATGCTCGCCGGTATGACCGGCACGGCGCGGGAGGTGCGCGGCGAACTCTGGTCGGTCTATGGGCTCCGGGTAGCGCGTATCCCGCCGAACCGGCCGTCGCGGCTTCGCTTCTGGCGCTCAAAGGTGCGGTCGCACGCCGAGGACAAATGGGCACAGGTGGCACGCAGCGCCGCGCGCGAGCTGGCAAAGGGGCGTCCGGTGCTGATCGGTACGCGGTCGGTCGCGGCCTCGCTCACTGCCAGCGAGGCGCTGACGGCGGCCGGGATCGAGCACCAGGTGCTGAACGCTGAAAATGACACCGAGGAGGCGACGGTGATCGCTCAGGCGGGGGAGCGGGGGCGGGTGACGGTGGCCACCAACATGGCGGGCCGCGGCGTCGACATCGCTCTGGCCCCCGGCGTGGCCGAGGCAGGCGGGCTGCATGTCATCCTCACCGAGCGGCACGACGCGGGGCGGATCGACCGTCAGCTCGCCGGCCGCGCCGGGCGGCGGGGCGAGCCGGGCTCGGTCGAGGCGATCCTGTCGCTCGACGACCCGCTCATCGACCTATTGCGATCGCCGCTCCGGCGGCGGCTGGCGCGGTTTCCATGGGGCACCTACGGGCTCAGGCTCCGGCTCTTCGACCGAGCGCAGCGCCGGACCGAGCGTGCCCATGCCCGCGCCCGCAAGGACCTCGTCTACCAGGACCGCCGTCTCAACACTTTGCTTTCCTTTACCGGAGGACTGGAATGACCGCTCCCTTTGCCCTCTCTCTCCGGACGATCATGGTGCTTGCGCTTCTGGCGCCCTGCACGGCGCGCGCGCAATCGGTGATCGATTGCCTGATGGATCCCTCGGAGAGCGTCGACCTTGGCTCGCCGGTCACTGGTTTGCTCGAAGAGGTGCTGGTGCAGCGCGGCGACGAGGTCGAGGCGGGCCAACTGGTCGCGCGGCTCAATTCCTCGGTGGAAGAGAGCACTGTCGAATTGCTGGAACTTCGCGCCAATTCCACCTCAGTGATCGACGCCCAACGGGAGCAGCTGGCAATGATCGAGCGGCGCCATGACCGCATCAGCGCGCTGCGCGAGCGTGGCGTGGCGACCGAGGAGGCGCTGGACCTGGTCGAGGCGGAGCGGATCTCGGCCCAGAGCCTGCTGGTGCAGGCCGAGCTCAACCGCGACATCGCGATCAAGGAGCTGGTGCGCGCCCGCGCCGCGCTGGGGCTGCGCGAGATCCACGCGCCGATCTCCGGCATCGTCTCCGAGCGCGCGCTGACCGGCGGCGAGTTCGTCGGCCAAGATGATTACGTGCTGCGAATCGTACGGCTCGACCCGTTGAGCGTAGAGGGATTCGTGCCAGTGGAGATGTTCGGCCGCGTGAAGGTCGGCGACCGCGCCTTGATCACCCCGGCGCCGCCGCTCTCCGGCAGTTTCGACGCTGTGGTAACAGTCGTGGACCGGGTTTTCGACGCTGCCAGCGGCACCTTCGTGGTGCGGCTCGAACTGCCCAATCCGGAGGGCCGGCTGCCGGCCGGGCACCGCTGCGAACTCGCCTTCGTCGACGAGTCCTGAACGGCACGATGAAGCAGAATTGCCGTAGCCAACGAACGGCATGAGATTTGTTTCACAGTATAGGAGATTTTGGCAACTTGTCGTAAGGTCATGGAAGGACCCGGCCATTGGCCGGAAATGTAGCGCGTTTTTTTGTAGCTGGTCGACCTTTTCGCTGCCGCTAGAAGGCAGGCCGGATTCGTATACAAAAAAACAAAATTTTTGGGGGGCGAGAATGGCTTTTCCGTTCGGTGCAACGTCTTTTTTCAAGAACGCTACCCGAGTTGACGCGACGCCAAATACGCGACGCTGGTTTTCCGGGCAGACCCGTCACCGGTTCTTAAGATCACTCCAGGAGATTCGGGAAGGACGTGTGCCGGTCAGGGTCTCTGCGGTACGAATCGAATCGCTCGAGCCGCGCTTCCTCCTCTCCGCGGATATCATGCCCCTGTCGGTCGACATGGCCGGAATGGACGCTTCCTACACGCTGCAATACGACGCCGTAGCCCAGGCGTTCCGGATCTATGACGACGACTCGGGCGAGCTGGTCGACCAGCGCTCGCTGGCTGAGACCTCCGAGATCAGGATCACCGGCACGGCCGGCGATGACCGCCTGACGCTTGACATCGCTGGCGCCTTCCCCTCGGGCATCAGCATCATCTTCTCTGGCGGTGCAGGCAGTGATACCGTCGCCGGTCCTTCGGGGAATGCCGAATGGCGGATCGATGGCACCGACACAGGCACCGTGTCGGGCCTGCGTTTCGCGGAAGTCGAGAACCTCGCCGGTGCGGCAGACAATGAGGACACCTTCATCGTCGAAGGCGATGCAACGCTCTCAGGCATCCTTGACGGCGGCGACGGCGGCTTCGACACGATGGCTTTCGAAGGCGAAGACATCGGCAGCTTCGAATACATCGCGAGCGGTCCGACTTCGGGCACGGTCATCCGCGACGGCGTTTCGCTGGAATTCTCGGGACTGGAGCCGGTCTGGGTGTCGAACGGCGCGGCCGACGTCACGGTCGACCTCTCTGCGGTTTCGGACGACGCGATCATGACGCAGTCGGGTGGCATGATCACCATCGCGGCGGCGCCGCTGGGGCCGACCTTCGAGTCGGTCACGTTCGCGACGCCGACCGGTAGCCTCACGATCAACATGGGCGACGACACCGGCCTCTTCCCGAATATCGACGAGTTCGAGGACGATCTGCCGGTCAACGAATTTGCCGAACTCCTGGCAGCGGCGGCCTCGGGCGACCGGCTGGAGATTCAGACCGTCGATCTCGGCGACGCGTCACTGACCGTGAACGGCGATGAAGGGCTGGACGCCATAAACGTGACCGGTGCGCTCACGGGCGGAGCGATCATCTTCAACGCCGAAGAGATAGAAGTTGCCTACGGCGCCTCCGTTTCCGGCACATCAGTCACCTTCAACGCAGAGGCGAATGGAAGCGGCGTTCTTCCGGAAGTGCTTGAAGACAACGTGGACGGTTTCTACCTCGCCGTGCCGACCGCAGAGATCGGCATTCTCGGCGCAGTCGCCGCGTCCGGCGGCAACGTTTCACTCTCGGCCATCGCGAGCGCCAACTTCGAGGTCGATCCCGCCAGCTTCGGCGGCAGCGTCGCCTTCAGCGGCGCAGTGGTCATCGCGCTGCCCAAGGCAACGGTGCATATCGGCAAGGACGGCGGTCTGCTTGGCGGAGGCGTGGTCTCGGCCAGCGGGAATGTCGATGTCGACACCGCCGTCAACCTGACGATGACGGCCAAGGAAGATGCGGATCCCGGCGACGCCGCGAATACCGACGCCGCCATCGCAGTGTCGGTGGTGCTCACGGAATCGGTGGTGGGCGTCCATGACGACGCCGCCATCGACGCCGGCGGTACGGTGACGCTGAACGCGGCGACCACGCTCGACGTGACCTCGGAGGTCGACGGCTCCGGCGGCACCGCCGGCGCCACCGTCGCTGTGACCGAGATCCAGGCCGAGACGAAGGCCTTCGTGACCGATTCCGCCTCTATCGGCGCCACGACAACGCCGGTTTCAGTGGACCTCGGGGCGACGCTTAACGCCGTCGTCGTGACCACTGCGACCTCGACCGCCGGCGGCGCGCAGGATTCCGGCGGCAGCAGCGAGTCCTCGGAGCAACTCGCGGCCAACGACGCCAGCACCAGCGGTGGCAGCGTGACCTTCGCCGGCGCCGTCGTCGTCTCTCATTACAGCCCGGTCACCGAGACCTATATCGACACTTCCGGCACCATCGCCGCCGGTGGGGTTGCGCTGGCCTCCATGGCGACCGAGTCCGTCACCGCGAGTGCCAGCGGCCTGAACACGGCCGGCGAGACCACGGGCGTCGGCATTGCCGTTGCCATCGGCGTCGTCGACAGCACCGTGCGTTCCTGGTTCGGCGGAAGCACGCAATACACCACTCCGGCGCTCTCTGCCTCGGCGACTCTCGACGCGGATTCCAGCTATATCCTGACCGCCGTGTCCGGTGCGGGCGACTCCTCGGAGATGAACATCGCCGGCGGGCTCGCCATCCACATTGTGACCACGACCGTCGAAGCTGTTGTCAATACCGGTGCGACTCTGGAACTGGGCGGCGCCAACCTCACGCTGACGGCCAACTCCGCCACCGCGACGACGACCAGCGCGACGCCGAACAACAGCACCGAGGGCGGAGCCGCCACTGGCATCGGCATCTCGGTCGCGCTCTATGTCGGCAGCCACACCACACGGGCTGCGCTGGAAGGCGACGCGCTTGACGCGGCGCTTTATGTCGACCCGGCCGACCTGGCGCTCGGCAACCTCACGCTTTCGGCAACCGGCGCGCATACCGATGAGACCACCGCCGAGGGCGGTGCCTCGGGCACCGACACCGCGGTCGGCGGAGCGATCGCCATTGCGGTCGTCGAGAACCTGACCGAAGCCGATCTTGGCGACACTGGCAGCCTTTCTTCTGGCGGCTCGGTCGATGCCGAGGCCGTGCACACGGGCTCCAGCGAAGTGACCGCGGGCGGCGATACCAGCGGCGCAGCAACCGCCATCGGTGCGGCCATCGCGCTCGGCTTCGTCGATAATACCGCGCAGGCGCGGCTGCGTCGCGACCTCGCGGCTACCGGCAGCGTATCGCTGGCGGCACGGGCAGACGGCGCCTCGGTCGTCACCGGAACTGCCTCGGCGGCTGGCACCGAGGAGGAGGCTGATCCATCCACCGGTGGCGCTGACAGCCAGGTCGCCGAACAGAAGAATTTCGCAAATACCCGCGGCGGTACTTCGGCCAGCACTCCGTCGGAGGCGTCGGCCAATACCGATAGCGGCGGTGGCGCCTCGGGCAATGTCAGCGTCGCTGCGGCACTGGCGCTCAACGTCTCCTCCGCGACTGCGGAGGCGAGCGTCGGTGCGGTTACGCTCGACGCGACCGGTCTGACGCTGGAAGCCGAGAACAATATGCGCGCCGAGGCTGTGGCGGACGGCTCTGCTTCTGCAGGCGACGGCACCTCGGTCGGTCTCGGCGTTGCGATCAACGTCGCCGACATGACCAACACCGCCTTCATCGGCGACGGCGCCGATGTAAACACCACGACCGGCGGCATCTCTCTCTCGGCCGGGATGAAGGATGTCGGTGGCGACACGGAGCACAGTTTCAAGGCTGAGGCGACCTCCGGCGCGTCCGGGGGTGCCACCGGTGTCGCAGGCTCCTTTGCGCTCTCCATCGTGGGCGCCGGGACGACGGCCTCCATCGCCGGTACCGCCGACGTCGAGACGAATGACGCGGTCTCCCTCGGCGCCACCTCCTCGACTGCCAGCGAGGTGGAGGCGACCTCGTCGCAGGACGGTGCCGATACTACCGGCGTCGGCGTCTCGGTCGCCATCGGCGTGACCGACATGACCACCACGGCCGAGATCGCGGACGGCGCTGTCCTCTCCGGCGGCACGGATGTGACCCTTTCGGCCACCGGCGTGCATACCGCCACGGTCACAGCCGAGGCCGGCGCGGCCGACGGCGACACGTCCATCAGCGGCGCCATCGCCATCTCGGTGGACGACCGCGGCACGACCGCCCGGATCGGCACTGGCGGCGCGCTCGACGTCAGCGGCAACCTTTCAGCCGAGGCCACCCATTCCGGCGCCTCGGAGACCACCGCGAATGGCGAAGTCGAAGGCGCGGCGACGACCGGCATCGGCGCCGCGATCGCGCTGGCGTTCGTGGACGATTCCGGCGAGGCCGATCTCGACCGCGATGCGACGGCGGGCGGCACGGTCACGCTGAGTGCAGCCGTCAATGGTGCCTCCACGGTCACGGCGACCGCTTCGGCGGCGGGTGCGGACGAGAGCGAGTCCACTGACGGCGAGAGCCAAAAGGCCGGTGCCATCGGGCTCGCCAACCAGAAATCGAAAGACGGCGATTCGACCTCCTCGGAAGCTACTGCGGGCACCGATAGCGGCAACACCAGCGTCGGCGCGGCGCTGGCGCTGAACGTTTCGAGTTCGATGGCGACGGCGACGCTTGGCACGAGCGTGACGGCGGCAGGGCTGACGCTCTCGAGTAGCAACAACATGGACGGGTCGGCGGATGCCGACGGCTCCGCCTCGACCGGCGGGGACGGGACCGGGACCGCGGTGGGCGTGGCGATCGCGATCAACGTGGCCGACATGACGAACACCGCCGGGCTCCTGGGCACCGGCGCGGCGACGATCACCGGCGGCGGCGACGCCACGATCTCGGCCGGGATGAAGAACAATGGCGACACCGTGCACAGCTTCGGCGCCAGCGCCGAGAGCGGCGCCTCGGAAGGCGACACCGGGATTGCCGGTTCCTTCGCGCTGAACATCGTCACCGCGACGACGCGGGCGGCGATGGAGACCGGCTCGGAGCTGGACTTCGCGGCGGGCGGCGACCTTCAGATGACCGCGGGTTCGGAGACCGCCACGGCAGTGGAGGCTAAGGCGAGCCAGGAGGGCGGCTCGACCGGCGTCGGCGCGTCCATCGCGATCAGCGTCACCGACATGATGACGAGCGCCGAAGTGGCCGACGGCGCGCTGCTGACCGGCGGCAATGACCTGACGGTCTCGGCGTCCGGCGAACATGGCTCGACGACGAATGCGGAATCCGGCGCCTCGGCGCAGGACGGCACCGGCGTCGGCGGGGCGCTGGCGATCGACGTGCATGACCGCTCGACGCTGGCGCGGATCGGTACCGGCACGGCGCTGAACGTCAGTGGCGCGATCGCCATCGAGGCGACGCATTCCGGCAGCAGCGCCACCACCGCGGGCAGCGACGTGAGCGGCGGCAACGCGGCGATCGGCGCCTCCATCGCGCTGGCATTCGTGGACGATTCCGGTGAGGCCGATCTCGACCGCGACGCGACGGCGGGCGGCACGGTTGCGCTGACGGCGAGCGTCGGCGGCACCTCCTCGGCCACGGCGACGGCTTCGGCGGCGGGTGCGGACGAGAGCGAGTCCACCGACGGCGAGACCCAGAAGGCCGGCGCCATCGGCACGGCGAACAACAAGTCCGGCGACAGCGATTCGACCTCCTCGGAGGCTTCGGCCAGCGACGGCAGCGGCAACACCAGCGTCGGTGCGGCGCTGGCGCTCAACGTCTCCAGCCTCTCGGCGACAGCGACGCTCGAGGGCGTCTCGGTCATCGGTGACGTCAGCCTGACGACGGAAGCCGACATGGACGCCGCCGCGTCGGGCGACGGCTCGGCCTCGGCCGGCAGCGCCGACCCGAACACCGGCACGGCCGTGGGTGTCGGCATCGCCATCAATGCGGCGACCATGAGCAACCAGGCGGAGCTCATCTCCGGCTCGGTCACTGGCGGGTTCGAAGCCTCGGCGACGATGAAGGACGCCGGTACGCATGTGTTCGGTGCCACTGCCGAATCCGGCGCCTCCGACGGCGACACCGGGATAGCCGGCTCCTTTGCGCTCAGCATCGTCGACGCCGACACGCGTGCCGGGATCGGCGCGACGGCCAGCGTCGACGCCGGCACCGCCGGCGACGCCGAAGACATCTCGCTCACCACGGCTTCCAAGAGCACCGCGGATGTCAGTGCCACTGCCTCTTCGGAGGCCGGCAGTACCGGCGTGGGCGTCTCGATCGCCATCAACGTGGTCAACTCTCTGGTCGAGGCAGAGATCGAGGACGGCGCCTCTGTCACCGGCGGCGACAATGTTGCGATCTCGGCGACCAACTGGGGTGAGAACGAGACCGAAGCCAGCGGTGGCGCAGTCTCTGGCAAGGGGACCGGCGTCGGCGGGGCCTTCGCGATCTCCGTCATCGACCAGGTCGCGCTGGCGCGGGTCGGTGCGCTCAGCAGCGGCCCATGGAACATTGCCGGGAACTTCAGCCTGACGGCGGACAATCACGGCTCGACGACCACCAAGGCTGACGGCACCGCCGAGGCCAGTACTGCGGTCGGCGCCGCGATTGCGCTTGGCTTCGTCGATGACACGGCCGAAGCATCGCTGGAACATGACCTCGTCGCGGGCGGATCGGTGAGCCTCACCGCGCATGGCGACGGCTCCTCGATCACCGAGGCCAAGGCCTCCGCCAAGGGTGCGGACAAGAACAACGAGTCGGCCAAGGGCAACACCACCGCCGACAACCAGCAGACCAAGACGGCGAACCTCGCCAATAACAAGTCGGCCGGCGCCGGCACAAGCTCGAAATCCTCCGGCCAGTCGGCAAGCGGCAGCGGCGGCAACGTCTCCGTCGCGGCGGCACTGGCGATCAACGTCTCCTCCTCGACCGCGAAGGCGACGATCGCCAACGGCATCGACGTGACTGCCAATGGCGGAGCGCTTTCGCTCATCACCTCGAACAACATGGACGCCACGGCCACTGCCGACGGCTCTTCCGCGACCACCGGGTCCGGCGGCACCGCCGTCGGCGTCGGCGTGGCGATCAACGTCGCCGACATGACCAACGAAGCGCGGGTCGGCACCGGCTCGGCCGTCGTCGCCAGCGGCCTCGTGCTCTCGGCCACGATGCGCAATGTCGGCGGCGACACGAAGCACAAATACGTCGCCAAGGCGGCCTCTGGCGCCTCGGGCACCAACGATATCGGCGTTGCCGGCTCCTTCGCGCTGAGCGTGGTGCATTCCGACACCGACGCGATCTTCGGCGGCACCGGCACCAGCCTGACCCTGCCGGACAGCGGCGGTGGCGCCATGGCGGTCACCGCGACCAACCATGCCCAGCACGAGGTGCTGGCGGATGCGACCGGCCAGGCCGGCAGCAGCGGCACCGGCGTCGGCGCATCGATCGCGCTTCTGATCGCCTTCGAGAACACCAACGCCAAGATCGACAACGGCACGTCGATTACCGGCAACGCGGCATCTCTGGAAGTCACGGCGACCTCGAGCTTCCTGCCGACGGAAACCGACGGTCCGATCAACAAGGCCGAGGCGGGCGCCTCGGGCGGCACCTCGGTCGGCGGTGGCATCGCGGTCACCTATGTCGAGAACACGACGAACGCGCTGATCGGCTCCGGCGCCGGTACGCTCACGCTGTCCGGCGGTGCGCTCAGCGCGATTGCCGACCACTCGGCGACCATCCGGACCGAAGCCGACGGCGAAGCGGCTGGCGGCAATGTCGGCGTCGGCGTCTCGCTGGCGCTCAACATCGGCACCGACGACACCGACGCGAAGATCGCGCGGTCGGTCACCGGCGCGGGCGACGTCACGGTGACGGCCGATTCCATCCTTGTCTCGATTACTGAATCGAAGGCGAGCGCCAAGGGCGGCAAGTCCAGCGGCGATGGCGGCAAGGATTCCGACACGGCGGTTTCCGACGAGACCACGCAGGCCCAGAACAAGGGCGGCGGCCTGAACGACACCACTTCGACTTCGGGCGGGTCGACCACCGGCGCCGACATGTTCGACCAGGGCGACGGCGAGGCGTCGGGCGAGTCCGGCACCGGGCTCAAGAGCCAGGGCGGCGGCAGCAGCGGCAACTCGAGCGGCGGCACCTCCGTCGCGGCGACGGTGTCCGTCAACTACCTCAATGCCGAGGTCGATGCCGAGATCGCCGATGCGGTGACGATCACCGGAACCGGTGCGGTCAAGGTCGAAACGACCTCTCTGGTCACCGCCAAGGCGCTGGCCATCGCGACGGCGGCCAAGCTCTCGTCGGATACCGGCGTGGCGGCGGCGGTCGGCCTCAACATCACCGAATTCGACGCCAACGCCCGGATTGGTACCTCGGCCAGCGTGACTGGCTCGAGCGTCTCGGTGCGCGCGGTTCAGCCCAAGGTCGGCGACGAATACCAGAACAACACCTTCCAGGTGCGCGCGCTTTCGGGCGCGGTTGGCAAGAAGACTGCCGTGGGCGGTTCGATCGGCATCAACTACATCGACGTGGCCTACGAGGCCGAGGTCGGCAATTCGGCATCGATCACCGCGGTCAGCGGTGACATCACCGTCGCGGCGACCAATTACAACGAGCTTCAGAACCTCTCCGGCGGCGGTGCATTCAGCACCCAGGGCACCGGCGTCGGCATCGCGGTCTCGGTCAACATCGTCAACGATCTCGACACCAAGGCGAGTGTCGGCACCGGCGGAACGCTCAACGCCACCAGTGGCGCGGTCTCGGTCACCGCCGACGCCTCGCTGCTGCCGCTGAAGGAAACGCTGGGGCTCAATACCGGCGCGGGGGCTCTGGACAATTACGAGCTCAAGGCGACGAACTTCGCTGCCGGCGTTGCCGGCTCCGGCAACGGCAACGCCGTCGGCGGATCGGCCAGCGTGAACGTCATGGGGATCAACACCCATGCATATATTGACGACGGCACCACCGTGAATGCGGGCAACGACATCACCGTTTCGGCCAATGACGTTCTGAAGCTCTTCACCGCCGCCGGCGGTATCGGGCTCTCGCTTGGCGGAGTCGGGGTCGGCGTCGCAGTTGACGTGAACGTCATCGAGCGCAGCACGCTCGCCTGGATCGGCAACCGGGCCGATCTCACCACGACCAGCGGCGACATCTTCGTCACCGCCTCCTCGGACGACGATTTCACGTCCGTGGCTGCCACCTTCGGCGTTTCAAGCCAGGATGTTGCGGCCGCACTGTCCGTGGCGGTGCTGGTGATCGACACCGAAACCAAGGCCTATGTCGAATCCGGAACCGAGCTCGACAAATCGACGCTCAGCGCCCTCGAGGGCGACGTGACCGTCTCGGCGAGCGGCGATTTCGACTTGCTCTTCCTAGCTGGCGGAGTTGCGATAAGCCTCGGCAGCGCCGCGGCCGGGATCGCCTCGACCGTGCTGGTGCATGAGGACGACGTGATCGCCGAGATCGGCGACTACGCCGATGTCGACACTGGCGGTCCAATTGGCCTGTCGGTTACAGCGACCTCCTACGAGAAGATCCTCGATATCGCCGCGGCCGGGGCCGGCTCGGCCAGTTCCGTAGGAGTTGGTGGCTCCGTCCTGGTGACGGTGATGACCGAGAACACCAAGGCGTTGATCGGCGACCATGGTGACATCGATGCGGTGCGCGCCGACGACGACACCATCGATCCGAGCGTCTATGTCGTGGCCGACAGTGACACCCAAGTCCTGTCCGTGGCCGGTGCGCTCGGCCTCTCGGCCGGTTCGGCCGGCGTCGGCGCGGGCGTCAACGTCCACACGATCGGAAAGACCACCGAGGCGATCATCGGGGCGTCGACCAGTGTCGAGGCCGACGGAAACGTCGTGGTCAAGGCGATCAACGAGGAAGTGCTGAAGACATTCTCTGTTGCCGCGGGCGTGGGCAACAGCCTCGGCCTCGCCGTCGCCGCCGATGTCTATGTGCTGACACTGGTGACCCGGGCGAAGATCGGCAGCTCCGCAAGCGTCCATGCCGAGGGCAGCGTGCTCGTCCAGGCCTCCGATGACACCGAAGCCGACCTTCTGGTGGGCGGTGTCGCCGTCGGCGGAACCGCCGGCATCGGCGCCGGCATCGGCGTCGCGGTGTTCCACAAGACGACCGAGGCGATCATCGCCGCCAGCGCCAGCGTCACCGGCGAGGGCCACAGCACGGTCCTCGCCCGGACCGGCAAGTTCGACATCCTCGATGGCGACGCCAAGGTCGGAGTGGCCGAAGGTGGGCTCGCCGTGCACGAGGGCAAACGCCCGGATGACGAGGCGCTCGAAATCGGTCTTCCGGATGTCGACACCGAGACCAACCTCTACGACAGCAAGGAAGAATACGACGCGGCGACGACCTCGGACGACATCGAGGATCCGGATCTCAGCAACGAGCGCGTTGCGCAGGCCGAGGAACTCGATCTCCGTGGCGTTATCGTCTCCGCAACCGCGAAGGACGACATCGAATCTCTGGCCTTCGCCTTCTCCGGCGGCGGCACCGCCGCGGTGTCGGCCGGTGCCGCGGTCAACGTCGCCACATCGATCACCACCGCGAACATCGGCGACAGCGCCCAGATCAACCAGGCCGTCACCGGCGACGCCCATAGCGGGCAATCGGTGCGCGTGACCGCGTCCAGCGATTTCAGCCATGTCGGCGTCGGCGCCGGTGTGGCCGTTGCCGGGACCGGCGCCGGCGCCCCGGGCGTCGACGTCTCGGTGGTCGGGCTGACCACAACCGCGTCCATCGGCGTTAGCGCGGCGGTCGATGCCGAGAGCGATGTGCTGGTCATAGCCGATGCCGAGGAAACCTTCCTCGTCGTCGCTGCCGGCATCGCCGCATCGGGCACCTTCGCGATCGGCGGCGGCGTGGCCGTGCTGACCGTGACCAACACCACTATCGCCACAATCGGCGACAGCGCCACCGTCAAGGCGGGCGGAAGCGTCGCGGTGCTGGCCGAGGACGACACCTCGGCCGCGATCATCACCGGCGGGGTGGGGATCGGCATCGGTGCCGCGGGACTCGGCGCCTCGGTCGGCGTCGTGGTCTTCGACAAGACGACCGACGCCTCGATCGGCGACAGCGCAACGATCGACGCGAAAGGCTACGGTTCTGGTCGCTCCGACATCCTGACCGGGGTTGTCGAGAACGACGGCGATTTTGCCACCACCACCGCTTACGGCGTCATCGTCCAGGCGGATTCGAGCGAGAGCTTCCTCAACCTCGCCTTTGCCGGCGGCGTCGGGCTCTATCTCGGCTTCGCCGGCGCCGTCGGCGTCACGATCATCGACAGCGACACCACCGCATCGATCGGTGACAACGCCCAGATCAACATGAATCCACTTGCGGGCGGGGCCGATTACCAAGCACAGACCGTCTCGGGCAACCAGGGTGTCTGGGTCGGTGCGTCGAACCGCTCCAAGCTGACGGCTGCCACGGTAAGCCTCGGCGGCGGTCTGGTCGGAATCGCGGGTTCGGTCAATTTCGGCTCGATCCGCAACGACGTCATTGCCGAGATCGGCACCGGGGCCGACGTCAAGGCTGACGACGTCGTCGAAGTGAACGCGCTCTCCGAGAAGGAACTCGTCGGCTTCGCGATGAGCGGTGCCCTCGGCGGCGGTGCGCTCGGCGGGTCGATCTCCGTCTTCTCCATCGGCGAAGCCTTCAGCGATGGCTACAGCGACAGTGGCGCAAAGCAGGACGGCGGGTCCAACAGTTCCGACGACGCGCTCGAAATGGGCGAGGGGAACGCCAAGGACGAGGCCGGCAACAACGCAAGCGGCGTCGCGGGCCAGACCGACGAAAACCTCTCCTCGATTGCCTCGAACGGCGACGGCGTGACCAACTCGCCGGATTCGCGCGCTTCGGACGGCCTCTCCGGCGCCCTGATCGGATCGAACGCGACCGACACCACGGCGATCAACGATCGCCTTAACGACCTCGACCTGGACGAGCCTGGCGTGAGGGCCATCGTCAAGGGCGGGGCAACCATCACCACCGGCGGCGATGTCGGGGTTGCCGCCGACGAACGGATCGACACCGATCTGGTGACCGGCACGGCAAGCATTGGCCTCGGCGCCATCGGTGCCGGGATCTCCATCGTCAACCTCTCCAGCAACGTCAAGGCGGTGCTGGGTGGTGATGTCGACGCCGCGGGCGACGTCACGGTATCCGCCAATGGCGTGCGGCTCACCGACATGCTGAGCATCGGCGTCCAGATCGGATTCGTGGGGGCAGGCGCCGCCGTGAGCATCCTCAACGACGACAGCCGGCAACTCGCCGAGATCAGCGACGGCGCCTCGGTCGACGACGCCAGTTTGATCTCCGTCACCGCCACCAACACCCAGGACGCGACGGCGGACACCTTCACTGTTCAGGGCGGCGCTATTGCGGCCGGCGTGAACGTCACCCGCCTGAACATGGACGATGACGACGGTGGCACCGTCGACACTCATGCGCGGATCGGCAACACCGCCCAGATCGGTCAGACCGAGGGCAAGGAAGTCGGTGCTGTCACCGTCTCCGCGACCTCGACCATCGATGCGACGGCGACTACGACCGGCGTCGCCGTCGGCGCCGCCGCCATCGCGGTGAACTCGGCCGAAATCTACATCAACCCGAGCGTGACCGCCTCGATAGGCAACAATGTCGCCCTCCACAGCACCGGCAAGGTTAGCGTGCTGGCGACCACCAGCCATGACGGCTTCGCCAAGCTCATCGGCGTGAACGGCGGTGCCCTCGCTGTGGGTGTCAGCTATGCCGAGGTCGGGGTGAGCCCGATCGTGACCGCCTCCGTTGGCACCGGCTTCGACGCCACGATGGTCGGCTTCGACGTGAAAGCCATTCACAACATGTCCGACAGCGGCCGCGGTGCACGCGTCCAGTCCATCGCCGGCGGTGGCGGGGCTGTCTCGGCCCAGGGCGCGATCGGCCTGGCAAACGCCAACGCGGTCCTTGCCGCGACCGTCGGGAGCGGCGGCGCCATCGATGCAGGCAGCGGTGACATCAACGTCACGACCTACCTGCGCAATTACGCCAAGGCGGATACCGTCGCTGTTTCGGTGGGTCTGCTGGGGCTCGGCGGCATGTATGCCACCGCCAATGCCGACGGCAGCGCGACCGCCGAAATGGCCGGAAACGTCACCGGCGGCGGCAACATGACGATCCGCACTACCGCCCGGAACGAGGCGGAGTCTGACGCTCAGGGCGGCGGCGGCGGCCTCGCGACGGCCGTGGGCGCCATCGTTTCCTCGAGCGCCTCGCCGACTCTCGTCGCCCGCCTCGCCAATGGCGGCACCGTGACCGGCGCGATCATCGTTGATGTGGACTCGCAGGGTGAAACCGACGCGCAGACCGACACCGTCTCGGTCGGCCTCGGCAGCGTCGGCTATGGCCAGGCGACCTCGACCATGACGCCCGACATCAACGCCGAGATCGCTGGCGGCATCATCAGCGCGGCCTCGGTTGCCGTGACCGCGTCGCATAACTTCGGCACCGCCAAGCGGGCCTATGCAAAGGCCGAGGCGGCCGGCGTGTCCGGCATCGGCGCCCAGGTCAACACCTCGACCGCGACCGCCAGCGCCGATCTCGACGCCTTCATCGACGGCGACGTCGATATTGCTGCGCCGTCCGGCGTGATCATCACTGCCAAGGGCGTCAACAAGGCCGAGGCACTGACCGAGGGGCTGAATGTCGGCATCCTCGCCGCGGTCGGCATCACCGACAGTTTCGCCACGGCGAGCGGCAAGGCCAAGGCGCGGATCCTGAACCAGGGCACCATCGGCGACCCGGATTACGACATCGGCAGCCTGACCATCACCGCAACCTCGCAGGATACGGCGAATGCGCGCAGCAACGCCGCCGGCGGCGGCGTGATCGCCGTTCAGGACAACGATTCCGACGCTACCGTCAATCCCGAGGTCGAGGCCGGAATCGGCGAGAACATCTCGATCCTGTCGAGCGGCAACATCTCGGTGAGTTCCTTCGCCGATCCCGAAGGCGACGGTTACACCAAGGGCGTCGGCGGCGGCGGCATCTCCGTTGCGCTGTCGAAATCCGACGTGGACATCACGCCCAAGGTCACCTCGATCATCCGTGCCGGCACCGTGATCGATGCCGCCGGCACCGTGACCGTCGAGGCCGATGTCGAACCGCAATCGGGCACCGTGCCCACCTACGAGATTACTGCCACCGACCAGGGCGCCAACACCGTGACCGTTGCCAGCCACGGGCTGGAGACCGGCGACGTCGTGGAATATGCCGCGAATGGCAGCCCGATCACCGGGCTTTCCGGGCAGGTCGAAGTGCCCGATCTCGGCTTTGAGGATCGCAGCTACAACGTGATCCGCGTCACCGAGGACGTCGTCGCCTTCGGCAGCCAGTTCGACGGCACCGCCATCGACTGGACCCGCGACGAGATCACCTTCGAGTCCGCGCATAACTTCCTCAGCGGCGACAAGGTCGTGCTGACTCAGGTGGACGGCACCGCGACCGACATCGAGAGCGCCAGCGGCAGCACCTTCTGGGTGCGGGTGATCGACGGCACGACGATCCGCCTTGTCGACAGCTTCGCCAAGACGCAGGACAACTACGTCGACACCAATTTTGACACCTTCCTGCCGAGCGATGTCTCCGGCACCTGGATCGACGTGGGCACGACTGCCTACGATGTCGATGATGTCGTGACCTATTACAGCCCCGGCGGGCAGACCTTCCGCACGTCGCAGGTCGACGTTTCCGAGGCTGACCTGATTGCCGTCGCCGGCGGCGCCGACATAGACCTCAGCCAGGAGTCGAACGGGACCGACAACGACCGTATCTACTTCGTCGACGAAGATGGAAATCTGAAGTCACACGGCTTCTCGGACGGCGACCTCGTGGTCTATACGGCCGAGGAAACGACTTCCTACAGCGTCGTTTCCAGCCAGCCTGACCCGAATGTTCCGGCCGACATCTCGGTCAACGAGTCGACAGACGCCACGCCCATCGGCGGGCTGGAGCACAACCGCACCTACCGTGTGGTCAACTCCGACAGCTACTCGGTCCAGCTCAAGTATTCCGACGCCTTCAGCACGGATGTCTACTACGTCCGCAGCTCGAGCGGCGAGGACCAGATCGTGCGCGACGACGGCCTCTCCTGGGCGAGTGCCGGGTTCAAGGTCGGCGACAAGATCATCGTCACCAACGCAGGCAGCAACGACAGCTCGGGCGACGGATACGAGATCAAGGCGATCTCCGGGGACACGCTGACGATCGTGGATGCGGAGAACTTCTCCACCATCACCCGTGTCGACCGCGGCATGACACTCGGTATCTGGGACGACGGCGGCACCGACAAGCTCTCCCTGACCCTCGGCGCGGGCCAGACCTGGTCGCAGGCCGGTCTCACCAGCGGGACCGTGGAACTGGTCAACCTCGGCGTTTATAGTGGTCTGTCGGCGAGCATCGACAGCGACAGCGGCGGCACTCTCTATCTCGACCTGACCTATACGAGCGGCAGCGGGAACTACTACGGCTCGGCCATCGTGCAGCGTCAGAACCCGGCCAATGACAGCTTCGATTCTCCAGTGCTCTCGCTCACTCCGGACAAAGACACCGACGGGGATGGCGACGACGAGGCGGACGACCGCATTCACACGCTGACGCTGGTCGAGAATGCACCGATCGGCGGGCTGGCCGACGGTCAGACCTATTACGTGGTGGGCAAAGGCGTCGGTAGCGACGACACGAAGATCCAGCTCTCGACCGAGATGAGCGGCGCCGCGATTAACTTTACCGCGCCGTCTTCTGACGGGGCGAACCACCAGATCGGCATTCTTGCCATCGATCTGCTCGAAGGCGCCGACGAGAACCAGACCTACGAGCTCCGGATCGACATCCAGAGCGGCATCAACGGGGTCGACACGCTTAACGGGCCGGGCGGAGTCTCGCTGTCTGTGATCGCACCGCAGGCCGGCGATGGCACCTCCTCGGTGACCGTCAAGGGCTCCTCGGGCGGCATCGTCAGTGTCGGTACCAATAACGGCACGATCACGATCTCACCCGATGTCGAGGCAAACATCTCGGCCGCGCTGGTTATCGCCGGCGACAGTGTCATCATCGACGCCGACGCAGACATCGAAATGTCGGGCTATGCGACCAACGGCAATGGCGGGCTCGTGGCAGTCGGCAAGGCCAAGATCGACGCCGACACGGGCGGCAGCGGCATCCGCGCCGACGCGATCGTCGGCGACGGGGTGAACAGCACCCAGATCGTCGCCACAAACAACTTCACGATGAAGTCGAACGTGGACGGCGACATCAATGTCAGTGCGAAGTCGACGACCGGCGGCTTTGTCGGCGTCGCCGACGCAGATGCGCTGGTCGACGGCGACTTCAGCTCGGATGCGACCATTAACAGCGATTCCGTCATCATCGTCGGCGGCCTCGCCAATGTTCAGGCCATTGGCGATGTCGACGGCCTGGCGAAATCCACCGCCAAGGGCATCGGCTTCGGCGGCGATGGCGAGGCGCGCTCCGAATTCTATGTCGAGAGCACGAACGCCACCGTAACGGTCGGCGAGGATGCCCAGATTGAGGGCAACGAGGTCAGCCTCAAGGCCGATACCAACGGCGTGAAGGTCCATGCCGATAGCGACGGCCGCGGCGGCGGCTTCTATTCCGAGGGCGAGGGCAAGTCTCTCGCCAGCCTCAAGGCCGACACCAAGGTCGTGCTTCAGACCGGGGCCAAGGTCACCGGCTGGGAGGGCGTCGACTTCGTGGCGGTTGCCCGCAACAACGAGATCAAGACCGACGCCTATTCGCGCTCCTCGGGCCTCTTCGGCCACGTCAATTCGGACGCCTATTCCGAATACGACCTCGACACTTCGGTGGAGGGCGCCGGTGGCGCGCTGGTCACCGCGGGGCCGCGCGACACGTCCGGCGGCAACCTCGTCGACTTCGACTATCTCGAAGAACCGGCGGGCGACCCGCAGCGGCTGGCCTTCTATGTCGATGCGCAGAACAAGAACAACACGCGCCCGGATCACGCCGTTGCCTCCAAGCGCTCGCTCGCGAGCGGCGGCGCCGACGAGTATGATTCCGACGAGGAGAACGACAAGGACGAGGACATCGCCTTCTCCAGCGACGTGCTGATCCTGTCCGGCCGCTCGCCGGAGCTGATCGTCAAGAAGCTGACCATCAACCCGGACGCCGAGATCGAAGAAGCGGTCAACGTCACTATCAACGACAGCGAGGGTGCGGGCTACGGCGGCACCGGCGGCGCGGCGATCTCCGCCGCAGGAACCGACATCACCTCGTCGAAGATCTTCGTCAACGACATCGTGAACCCGGGCCCGGGCGACGTCGCCTTCATGTCCAAGAACATCTCTGGCTCGGGCGGCACCTGGACCTTCCGGGAATCGCTGCAGCGCGTCGAGATCCTGAACAAGTCAGACAAGGACATCATCATCAACGGCATCGACGTGATGGCCGACCGCCAGCCGGTGGTCGAGCTCAACCCGCTCGGAAACCCGGCCGATGACGATGAGCAGGCCAACCTGACGCTCACCTTCAACATCCTGGCCGACGTGGCCGCGACGCTGATCGAGATCACCAATACCGGCGAGAGCGACATCGAGTTGAATGGTGTGATCAACAACCCGATCGGGGTGACCAGTATCATCAACACCGGCGGCGCACCGGAAGCCGCCAATGCCGGCTCGGTGGAAGCCACCCAGTCGCGCGGCACCCAGCTTATCCGCACCCACACGCTCAACATCGACGCCACCAACAATGTCGGTGACGTGATCACCTATGGCGATCCTGTCACTGGCCGGGTGAACGTGGACCTGGTGGACAGCGACGGCGTGCCGGAGAGCTTCTCCTTCCGGACCGCGCAGGTCAGCGGCCTGACCGACCGGATCCTGCTCGGCCTCGGCAACAAGTTCTTCACCGGCCAGATGGTCGTATACGAGGCCGACTCGACGGCGCTCGATGGGCTGACCGACGGCGGCTATTACTTTGTCCGTCTCTCTTCCGACGGCCAGTCTGTCGAACTCTTTGACAATGCTGCACTTTCGGGCGAGGCCATCGACATCGGCCAGGCCGGGGCGCTCACCAACACCCACACGCTGACTGGCGCGGAGGTCTTCACCGTCGACGCCGGCAACGACATCGGGCTCGACCTGCGCACCCTGGTGCGCCGCGACCTGACTGCGGGCGAGATCGCCAACGGCTACGTGATCAATATCGACCGCATCGCTTCGGGCGACGATCAGGACACGTTGCTGCAGGTCACCGAACAGCAGAGCGGCAGCGGTGCCGCGGGCGGCGTGATCGTGAAACACGAGAACAAGATCACGCCTCCGGCCGATCCGCCGGAGCCGCCGGTCGTCGACACCGACGATTCCGACATCGTCTATTTCAACAAGTTCCGCCCCGATACCGGGAACCTCAAGGGCGTGAGCCGCGGTGCCTATGCGGATGCCTGGGTCGCCGACCTCGACACGACCTACGACTTCCGCGGCCTCGATCTGTCGGGCGACCGCACCATTGCCGGGCTGCAATCCGGCGCTCTCACCCATGACGGCAATGTCGTCGTGGCCGCCGCCGAGCCGACTCCGTCCGACACGCGTATCAACGTGCTCGCGCTGGTCGAGGTCGACACGACCGGGACCGCGGCGCCGGCACTCGGGCACACCTCGATTCTCACCAATGGCTGGATCGCGGCGACCGAGATCAGCGGCGACTTCCGCATCGGCACGATCATGTCCACCGACGACGACGTGCTGCTCTACTCGCCGCAGCGCTTCATCGACGCAGAGCGGGACGAGAACGACACGAGCGGCGGCGACGTGGCCGACGTCTCAGGCGTGAATCTGACCTTCGTGGCGGCCGCCGGCTTCGTCAATCCGGACCCGATCGACGTCAAGACGCGGGTGGGCGATCCCAACCCGAGCGACCTGTCGAGCGGCCTTACGGGCGGAATCGGCCTTGCGGGCAACTTCCTCGAAGTGGATGTCGACATCGCAGGCACCAATGCCGGCACCGGCATCGGCGTGCTGCGCGCCTTCGACATCACCGCCAGCTCGACGCTCGGCATCTTCATGGACGAAGTCTTCGGCGACATGCGGATTCATTCCGTCGAGACGCTGGGCGACGTGTCCCTGCGGACGACGAACGGCTCGATCATCGATGCGCGCGATGACGACGATCCCAACATCATCGGCCTTATGGTCGACCTCGACGCCAATGGCGCCGGAGCCGATATCGGCGAATTCGGCGACGACCTCGAGATCGACAGCCGTTCCGGCCTCGTGCAGGTTGACGACCTGAACACCGAGGTCAAGGACGTGAGCCTCGAGGCCACGGACGACATCTGGCTGACCGAGACCGAGAACGAACTGCGCCTGGTCTTTGCCCACACCTACCAGGGCAACATCCGCCTGACCGTGCGAGAGAGCTCCGACGCCGATTCCACTGACGAGAACTTCCAACTCGTCGATCACGGCTCGGCTCGGCTGGCCGAGGATGACTCGACGCTGCCGGGTAACCACCCGGATGCCGATCGCGACTTCGCGCATGGCTCGGTCTATGCCGAGATGGGCTCGGTCGAGATCCGTGTCGGTGACGACATCACGCTTGACGAGAATGCCGAGATCGTCGCCGGCAAGGGGATCATCCTGCGCGGCGACTACGGCGACCTGGACCCGGATTACGGATCCACCATCCTCGTTCGAGGCAAGATCATAGCCGGCGCCGTTCTGGTGATGGCCGGCAGCATGACCGGGGGCAACCCGGTCGGCACCTCGCGTCCGCGCGGGGAGAATGACGGCAGCAGCCCGGCGGCGGGCGAAGAGACGCTGGCGCCAGGTGATGCCGGATACGTTGACACGCTGACGCAGATATTCGGCAACGGCGATGTAGACCTCATCCAGTTCGGTGACACGAGCGGCAGTGCTGGCGGCACGACGTGGGGCGATGCGGGCTATGTCTTCCTCGGCTCGCGGACACGCGCCTATGGCGGCGCCACGGACAACGCGGCCGACGACGCCGACAGCGGCGAAGACCTGTTCCGCGTCTACTTCCTGCAGGATGCGGCAGCCCAGACCTCGCCGGCGCTCAGCACGATCACCTACGTGCCCGTCAACGCACAGACCGGCGTCGCCTATGGCAGCCCGGTGGAGCTCTCGGTGCTGGCCGAGCACACCCTGACGCTCGACGGCCAGTCCGACACCGACACCTACGAGGTGCACACGCTCGGCTCGCAGGGCGACACCCGCAACTACATCATCAACATCCTCGACACTGGCGATTACACCGACGGCGTCGACGAGGCGACGATCTTCGGGCTCGACCAGCAGGCGCCGAACACCAATGGCGGCGCGTTCACCGAGAACGGCTATGAGCGTTTCCCGACGGACGACATCTTCCTGCTGCGCGCGGCGAGCTACCTGCCGAACGAAACCGCGGACCGGCCGGGCTACGTCTCGCTGCTACATGGCGAGGTGGAAACCTACCAGGACGTGCTGCAGTTCAACGAGAGCTCCTTCGAGGTCCAGCGCATAACCTATGACACCGGGCTCAACGGGCGGCTGACCATCGAAGGGCAGGGCGGCAACGACGCCTTCTTCTCCGACGACGCAACGGTCATCACCACGCTTGACGGCGGCGAGGGCGACGACAGCTTCCAGATCGGCCAGATCTTCGGCGAGAAGCGCAACATCGAGGATGGCAACCTGCTGCCGCAGGACGTCTTCCCCGATCTCGTGGCGACCACCCGCGGCTGGCTGAGCCAGGGCATCTCGGCACCGATGGTGGTGCAGGGCGGCACCGGCAATGACGAGTTCCGCGTCTATTCGAACCAGGCCGAGCTCCGGCTCGAGGGCGACGACGACAACGACCTCTTCATCGTCCGCGCCTTTGCGCTCTCGGCGACGACCGATTTCGACTGGAACGGTGACGGCGATATCAATGCCGAGGACCTCGATGCCGGCGTGGCGATCCTTGAGAGTCTGCAGGCGCTCGTGGATGGCGGCGACACGACCGACGGTGCGATCACGGCCTATACCACGGCGAATCCGGGCAACGACCATCTGCTCGATCTGCTGGGCGTCTTCGCCACCAGCTTCGACACCAATTCCGACGGCAATATCAACTACCTCGACCTCTTCGTTACGCCGGACGACATCACCGACGACGAAATCGTCTTGGACGAGGACGGCGTGGCCGTGCCGCAGATCGGTTTCGGCTTCTCGATCGCCCAGGCGCCGGACATCCGCGCTGGCGGTGGCATCGACGAGGTGCGCTACAACGTCAACGCTCCGGTTTCGGTCGAAGGCGGCACCGGCTTCGACAAGCTGGTGATCCTCGGCACCGAATTCGCCGACGACATCGCCATTACCAAGGACGGCATCTACGGCGCCGGCCTCAACGTGCGTTACTCGACCATTGAAGTGGTGGAAATCGACGGCCTTGAGGGCGACGACGAGTTCTTTGTCCTGTCGACCGATTACGGCGTGGCCTATCGCGTGATCGGCGGGCTCGGCTCTGACACGATCAATGTCGGCGGTGACGTCACCGAGGACATCGTGACCCGCGAGCTCGAAGGCGTTTCCGGCGCGGTGGACCACCTGGTCTCCTCCGAGGACGCGCTCTATGACGGCCTGGTCATCGACGGGCTCGATTACAACGTCGCCCGTGACGGCGAGGGCCTCGTGGTCATCGACGAAGGCGCCGACGGCTTCACCGCAGTGCGCGAAGGCGGCGAGCGGCAGGTCGACAGCTACACCGTCACGCTCGGCCGCGAGTTGCTGGCGGGCGAAGTGGTTTATGTCACCGTCTCCGCTGCCCGCTCCCCGGAAGAGGAGCGCAACGACAAGCTGGTGAACCCGGCGCCGTTGCCCAATGGCGAGGGCGACACGATGTGGCTGGCCACGGATCATGGCGACATGCTCGATCCGATGTATGGCTATGACACCACGCTGACGGATGCCGACGGCCTGATCCGCCGCGACTTCCAGCGCGAGGTCGAGATCAAGGGCATGACGCCCTATACCGACAGCCTTGCCATCGAGATCGACGGCACGACGCATTACTTCGCCAACCGCGCCGTCGTGCTGCGCTTCGACAGCAGCAACTGGGATAAACTCCAGACGGTATATGTCTACGCGCCGGATGACACCCGTTCCGAGGGCGACCGGGTGCATGTGATCCAGCATTCGGTGATCTCGACCGCAGCCGATTTCGACGCGATCGATGTGCGCAATGTCGAGGTCGAAGTCCGCGACAACGACACGCCTGGCGTCTATGTGGTCGAAATCGAGGCCGGCTCCTACACCGCGCCTGACACCTGGGTCGAGGACGGCCGGACACTCGTGGCCGAAGGCATCCTCTACGATCATGACAACAACCCGGGCACCGATCCGATCGACACCGGCCTGCAGGACGAGATCCTCGTCTCGTTGGCCAAGGATCCGGGTGGGCTGAGCGATGTGATCGTGGTCAACCTGAACTTCGGCGAAACCACCATCGATTTCGACTGGAATGCCGATGGCGAGATGACCTTCGATGACGTGCGCGCCGGAGAACGCATTCTGAACGCGCTGAACACCGAGCTTGTCACCAATGGCGGAACGGTTTCCAGCGTCATCGGGCTGCTGTCCTCCGCATCGAATCTGACGGCCGAGAATCTCAATCTCGCCGATGTCTTTGCCGCAGGACAAGCGGACGCTCCCTACGTTTCCGCACTGCAGTCGCTGATCACCGGTTTCGACGTGAACGGCGACGACGTGATCGACCGGTTCGATCTTGTAATCGGCACCGGCAACGACACGGTCGTCTTCAACAACGTCGCGGCGATCTCCGACGCGGCCATCACCTATGACAGCGCCGATGCGCGCTTCGACGCCGCAACTGGCACGATCACCTTCAACGGCGACGACTGGTATATCCCGGTCCTGCTGACGGTAATCGCCAAGGATGACGGGATGCGGGAAGACCCGCAGACCGCCGTTCTGACCTTCTCGCGCGATCCGTCGACCGTTGGACAGCCGAACTATGTCTTCCCGAATCTGCGCTCGGGTCCGGGCACGCTCGACATCGAGGTGATCGATGACGAGACTGCCGGCTCCATCGTGCTGGAATCGGGCGGCGAGACCGTGCTGATCAATGATGGCGTGGACACCGACGGCTACGACCTGCGGCTAACCAAGCGTCCCGATGGCGAAGTCAAAGTGGCGATCCTGACCGACGGGCTGGCCGACGTCTATGCGATCGACGGCAACACCGCGCTGACCTACGAAAAGATCGGCGGGCTGCGGCCGACGCAGAAGTTCTTCGGCTCGATCATCTTCGGGGATGACGGCTCCAACGCCACCATCACCCGCGGCACCGGCGCCGAGCTCGGCAGCTTCCTCACCGACGGCTGGGAAGCCGGCGACTTGATCCGGATCGGCAACAGCGGCTTCGATATTGACGGCGACGGCGACTTTACCGAGGAGGACTTCGTCATCCTTTCGGTCACCGACCAGACCATCACCCTGACCGCCGCGGCTTTCTCCGACCTTCCGTCGAGCCCGGTCGAGGTTGAAGATGACATCGTGCTGTCACAGCTGACCGAAGAGGACATCTGGACCGGCGAAGTCGAACTCGTGACGTATTTCGACGACGACCTGGGTGCGAATGTGGACCGCCTTGTGCGGATCGACGGTGGATTGCCGATCTCCGGCGACACCGAGGGCTGGCTGAAGCAGGGCTTCCTCGAAGGCCAGCGCGTGCGCATCACCAATGTCGCCAACCCGGCGCAGTCCGTGGACGTTAAGATCGCCCTCATTCGTGGCAGCGCCACCGGCGGCGAAAGCACCAACGACACCAAGGACAGCGTGCTGCAATTCACGCAGGAAACGATCGGAACCCTGCCGGCATGGCTGACGGCCGGACCGATCACCGTAGAGGTCAGCCGCATCGCCATCCAGGCAGTCTTCGACGAGACCAACTGGTATGAGCTACAGACCATCGACCTGGTCGCCGACACCTATTACGAGGTCCCTCCGACCCGCGAAGGCGTCAAGGTCTTCCCGGTCAAGGCGCATCGCCTGTCCGACCTGCGCGGCCCGCTGGCTGTCGAGGGCGGCACCACCGGCGCCGACCGCTCGCTCACCAATGGCGTCAAACTGCCGGGCGAGGCGGACGACTTCCTGATCGCCATCGCCACCCAGCCGCCGGAGAGCCAGCAGATCGACGTCCTGAACATCTTCAACGACGGATCCAAGGCCGACGGCGAAGGCGTGATGACCGAGACCACCCTGCGCGGCTTCGGCATGGCCGAGGATCTCGTCTTCCCAGACGTGACCGGCCCGCTCTATGGCGAGGGCGCGGACAGCGCCATTCCGCAGGACCTGATCTATCCGGGCGGCATCAGCTTCGGTAAGATCAACTTCGGCGCCGGCGGCGCGGCGACCGACGGCGCGGCGAGCACCATTGAGGTGCTCAACCTGATGCTCGGCGAGGGCAACGACTTCCTGCTGATCGAGGGAACGCTGAACCCCGCCGAGTTCGTCTCCGCCGAACAGGTCTTCGACTTCCACAACCCGGGCGAGGACCCGGATGCCAGCCTGCCGGCAGGCAACGAAGCCTATGAGCGCTTCGCAAGCGATTTGACGATCCGCCGCGATGGGTTCGACTGGAAAGCCGAGGGCTTCCTTATCGGCCAGACGATTCTGATCGACGGGCTCGATCCCGAGACCTGGAACTGGACCGTGGTCGCTATCGAGGATGCGAACGCTTACTACGACGAATTCGGCAATCCGCTGATCGATGCCGAAACCGGGCTGCCCTATCGCGACCCGAACGACAACTCGATCCTCGTGCTCTCTGGGCCGGACTTCCCGGCCGGGCTCGACGAGACTGTCGCGCAGAGGATCATCGCCCGCGACAAACTGGTAATCGAAGAGGTGACGGTCGACGTCGTCTCCACCGCCACCGGCGGCACCGTGTCCCGGTCGATCGGCAGCTGGTCCGATAGCGGCTTCCTCGAAGGCCACCTTGTCCATGTCGGCGTCAACGGCATCATCTCTGTCGACACCGACGAGACCGCGGCCGAATACCGCGTCGTCGAAATCTCCGAAGACGGCCTGACTATGGAACTGAAGGGCGTGGCGCTCGAGGAGACCTTCGACCTGAGCGGCGGCTCCATCGTGACCGAGCTCTTCTGGGTCCAGGGCCCGCATGGTTCGCTGACCGTCGTCCACGGCGGCGGCAACCTTCAGGTGGCCTCCTCCGGGCTCTTTGACATCGTCTCCGAGGATGTCGATCCGAACCCGGGCACCGAGACCATTCTCACCCGCCTCGACGGCCGCAGCTTCGCGCTCGACGCCAGCGTGGCGCTCAATGACGACCGGTTCGAAGTCGGGCAGGTCGTGCAACTCGCGGGCGAGGACCACACCCGCGTCATCCTCGCGATCAACAGCGTCGATCCGGCCGACTATGCCGGAATGGCGGACTTCCTGACCGCAGGCACCAATTCGCAGATCGTGCTTTCCGAGCAGCTTGCCGGGGCAGGGGCGACCTATGCCCAGCAGCAGGGTGAGTTCACGCTCTACGTGGCGGAGCCCGAGGTCACGACCGTGACGGTCACTGACGTGGACATCCGCGTCGACCGGCTGATCCGTGCCGATGGCGGCAGCTGGATCGTAGACGGCTTTGCCGAGGGCCAGGTGATCTTCATCGACGGTATCGCCGGTGGATTCACCATCGCCGAGGTCACGGCCGACACGATTACTCTGCTCGACGCCGCGCTCGATCCCTGCGACGAGCCGGGCGTGACGGTGACGATCACCCGCACCGACATCACCACCTCGGACGGCCAGCGCATCGGCGGCGACCACTTCGTGGTCACCGGCGGGGCAGGGCCTGACAGCCCGCTCGTGCTCTATGGCGACACCAGTCAGGACGGCATCTGGTATTCCGGCCACAGCGACGACGTTTTGGGACTTGAATTCGGCGACAAGCCGTTCGATCCCTTCCCGCACCTGACCGACGAGGAGAACGAGGACAACGAGTGGATCTTCCCGCTCGCGAACCCCTTCGCCTATCACGGCCACGACATCATCGACGCCAGCGCGCTCTATGCTGACGAGGCCGATGCGGGCATCTTCCGCTCGGTCGGCATCACCGCCTATGGCGGAGTCGGCGATGACCTCATCATCGGCTCGCAGACCGGCGACCACCTCGCTGGTGGTTCCGGCAACGACACGATCATCGGTATGCGCGGCGTCGACCACATCTATGGCGACAGCGGCGTCAACGTCGATATCCTAACCCGGACCCTGCTGATCGCGACCAACGACAACAGCCCGCTCCCGACCGGGGATGACTCGATCCCGGCGACCGCAAGCACTTTCCAGGCCGTGGCCTCGCCCGTGGCCGACCCGCTCGGAGACGAGACGGCAGAAGTCGGTGCCGGCAACGACGTGATCGTCGGCAATGGCAGCGGCATCGCCGACGGCCGGCCGGACATCATCTTCGGCGACCATGGCCAGGTGATCCAGAACGTGGTCAACCCGAACCTGCCGGACCCGGTCCTGCCCTATGACGACACCAACGGGCTGAAGCAGAAGATCCAGACCACGCTACTCGACACCGTGCTGGTCATCACCTCGATCAACCCGCAGACCGGCGGCGACGACACGATTGTGGGCTCCGAGATCGACGACGTGATCATCGGCGGCGCCGGCAACGACATGCTGGACGGCGGCGAGGGCGACGACCTGATCTTCGGTGACAACGTGGTGCTGACCCGCACCGGCGGCTCCGACGGCAACCTGCTCGACGACATCGCCAGCCTGCGGTTCCAGACGCTGATGGGCGCGCTGATGTATTCGCGCACCGATCGTCCGGCCGAGGAGGGGTACGGCGTCGAGACGTCTCCGGGCGTCTGGGAGATCACGCCCGACACCAGCGGCGTGCTCATGGTCTCGCTCGATGAGTTTGGCAACCCGATCGCGCGCGACTACCGCGACCCGAACGGGCCAAGCTACTGGGCCGAATACCAGATCGACTATGCCGCCTGGCACACCTTCGCCTACGATTCCGGCGCAGAGGGCGTCGGCTCCTTCGGCAATGACTACATTGCCGGCGGGGCGGGCAATGACCAGATCTTCGGCCAACTCGGCGACGACGTCATCCAGGGCGACGGCACCATTCAGGGCGCCGTGGACGGGCTGCGCCATGTCGGCGCCGCGCGGGATCCGGGCGACGAGACCGATCCGGTCGGCCCGCTGACGGTGATCGCGGCCAACGAGACCTCCTCGGAGGGCGACGGCAACGACTACATCGAAGGCGGCGGCGGCTGCGACGTGATCTTCGGCGGCCTCGGCCAGGACGACCTGGTGGGTGGCTCGTCGAGCTTCTTCAGCCTGGTCGACCCGGACAACCGTCCCGACAGCAAGGACACCATCTTCGGTGGCAGCGGCGAGCGGATCGGCCGCAATGATGGCGACGATCTCGACACCGTTCCGGTGGATGCCAATGGCAATCTCTTGCAGCAGCCCGACGACCTGGCCGACAGCCACGCGCGGGATTCCGACACGATCGCCGGCGACAACGCGAACATCATTCGCCTTATCGGCATCAACGGCTTCGATCTGCTCGATCCAGACAAGGATGGCGAGGTCGAACTGCTGGACACCAATGGCGATGGCATCCCAGACGTCAAGCCAAGCGCGGCGGACGAGTCAGAGCTCTATGACAACGACGGCGTGCCGGTCTACAAGGACCTCTACGAGGCGCTCTACAACTCGCGGAACGGCCTCTACCTCTCCTACGACTACGATACCTTCGCCGGCGAGGAGCGGATCATCGTCCGCGGTGTCACCCTGCTCGACTACACGCCGGGCGGACCCGACTACCAGTCCGGGCTCTTCTCCGACGCGGCCGGCGGCGAGTATCGCGAGATGTTCGGCATGGGTGCCAGCGTTGATATCGGCGGCGATGACGAGGTCCACGGCGAGACCGATGACGACACCATCTATCTCGGTGGCGGCAACGACATCGCTTTCGGCGACGCCCAGAACGACGACATCATCGGCGGCTGGGGCAATGACTGGATCTCCGGCGGCACCGGTATCGACGGCGTGCTCGGCGATGACGGACGCATCTTCACCAGCCGCAACACCGGGCTGAGCGACGATGGCAACGTCAGCCTGAAGGGCAACACGCAATCCTGGGGCAACTACGGCACCGAGTATGCGGAATCGCTCTACGGGGTCTACAGCCTGCTCAACGAGGATCCCGATACTCGCACCAGCCAGGGTATCGTGCTCAACGAGGTCATCGCGACCCCGGGCAACGTCCAGCAGACCACCGCCAACATCGAGGGCGAGCTGCTGAAATCTGTCGACCTCTCGCCGTTCAACGTGGTCGAGGGGCAGTCGCTCCTGCCGGGCGACTCCGCCGACCCCAACACCCATAACCCGCTGTTCGCCGATGACGTGATCTTCGGCGGGCTGGGGGACGACTTCCTCCACGGCGGGTCCGGCGACGATGCGATTGCCGGCGGCGAGGCGCTTCCGGAGAGCTACATCCAGCTCTTCACGGCCGTGCCGGAGGAATCGCAGGACAGCGAGAACAACCTCGTCGAGCCTACGGGCCTCGTGCGGACCGACTTCACGCGTCCGTGGAACCCGGGCAACATCCTGCTCTTCAACACCGGAGAGCCGCATTGGAACGAGCCGACGCCGGTTCAGTCGCGCACGGGCGAATTCTATCTCTACGATGAATACGACCCGCGGCGGACGATCCTGTTCCACGATGACGGATCCGTCTGGAAGGATGACAGCATCGATCCGACGACGCTCAAGCACTTCTTCCTCAACCAGTTCGACAACGAGGGGCCGACGGTCTCGAGCTATGTCGAGTTCGAGCCGAACGGCACGCCGGTCGGGGTTGAGGTGGCGGTCGAATCCGACGGTGACGACCGGATCTTCGGCGACATGGGCAACGACTGGATCGTCGGCGGGACGGGCCGTGACCACATCTATGGCGGTTTCGGCAACGACCTGATGAATGCCGACGACGTTCTGGGCGGCCCGGGCATGAGCCACGACAACGGCACCTTCGGCTCTGCGGATGCCGAAGGCGGCGATTTCGCGCTCAACAATACGCCGGAAACCCACCTGAGCTGGGAGGACCGCGTCTTCGGCGGGGCCGGGCTCGACATCCTGATCGGCAATACCGGCGGAGACCGGCTGATCGATCACCTGGGCGAGTTCAACTCCTACATCGTGCCCTTCGCGCCCTTCGGCATCTCGACGGTCAGCCGGCAGGTGCCGCCGCAGCTCTGGGACTTCCTCACGGCACAGGCGGCCAGCGACGGCGTGGACCTGACGCGGACGACGGATACCGGCAACCACAACTCCCGGTCGATGTATTCCAACGTCCACTACCAGATGGGCGAGCCCTATGGCGAGCTTGGCCTGGTGGTGCAGGGCGATCATGGCTTCTGGCAGGATCAGAGCGGGCCGCCCACCGACCCGCAGGCCGGCAACATCCCGGGCGGGCGCCGCGACATCTTGCGCACGGCCGATTTCGACGATCGCTCGCTCGATGCCTTCGCGCCGGACCGCGGCAACTTCACTCCCACCGGCGGAAAGATGCAGGTCTCCTCTGCGACCTCGAGCGAAACGGCTTCCGCGGTCTTCATGCTCGATGACTACCTGCCGAGCTACTTCGAGGTGATGGCGACCTTCAACCTCGAGAAGCCGACCGGCGGCTGGAAATCGAACGGTTATGTGATCTTCGACTACTATAGCGATATCGACTTCAAGTTCGCCGGCATCAACGTGTCGACCAACAAGATCGAGATGGGCTATGTCGACGAGACCGGCTGGCACTACGTCCAGCAGTCGAACAAGCCGGTGCGGATCAAGCCGGGCGAAAATTACACCGTGACCGTCGCCGTCAACGGCAACAACGTTACCGTGGCGGTGGCCGGGGTGAACTGGTTCACCTATGACTACACTCCGCGGCTCGACGCCCGCGGCGACCCGATCCCGCTCAACGGCGGCCTGGTCGGTGTCGGAATGGACGGTTCGAAGGGCGCGGTGGACAATTTCACCGTGCAGATCCTGCCGCCTGACTGGACGCTCGACGTGACCGACGACTTCATGCCGCCGGTCGCCGAGGTGCCGCGGTTCGAGGCGAGCGGCGCCTGGATCGAAAGTTCCGGCCGGCTGGTCGGTGCCGCCGACGCCAGTGGCCCCGCCGTACAGACGGTGGATCTCAGCGCCAAGCTGAGGTCCAACTCCATCCTTGAGCTGGAAGTCGACATCACCACCGGCGGCATGGCCGGGCTGGTTTTCGACCGCTACGATGCAGAGAACTACAAGTTTGCTGCGCTTGACGTGGCGAGCGGCGAGTTGGTCATCGGCCATGCGACCGGCAAGGACGGGATCGTCGTCGATGCCCGGATCTCGGTGGATCTCGACGCGGCCACGGCGCATCACTTGCAGGTGACGATGCAGGGGGCGGGGATTGCCATCAAGGTGGATGGCGCCACCCTCTCTACCTACGGCTTCAACGCCGCGCTGGTGGATGGTGGCTTCGGCATCGCGGTCTTCGATGGGGAAGCGACTTTCGACGAATTCCGTGTTGCGACCAACGACGACGCCTTTGCCGAGAATATGCGCCTGTCGATCGAAAGCCAGGCCTACGTCACCGGCGAGGCCGAGGCGCTCGACGCCGACGCGTCAACGCTCCAAGCGCTCTACGACGCCGCGCTGGCCGACTGGGCCGAGAGCGGGCTGGTGTCCGAGAGCGAGATCGCCACGCTTTCGGAAGTCACCTTGGTGGTGGCCGATCTCGAAAGCGACACGTTGGCGCGGACACTGGACGACTCGACCATCGTTCTCGACGTGACGGCCGCCGGGCTCGGATGGTTCGTCGACGAGACGCCGGAAACCGATGATGACATCGGTAGCGGGATCGATCTGCTGACCGTCCTCAGGCACGAGATCGGGCATCTTTTGGGCTTCGGCCACGATGATGACGGTGTGATGCGCAGCGAGGCCGACGACGGCGTGCGCGTGGCGATCGACGGCAGCGAGAGCGTTTCGAGCGATACCGAGACGCTGTCGGTGATGAACCAGCAGCTCGGCGATCTCCTCGAGGAGGAGCACAGCGAGTTGGTTAGAATCGCTGCCGAAGGGTCAGGTGACGTGGTCCTGACGGAGACCACCTATAACGGCAGCGACGTGGGCAGCGGACACCAAGGCAATGGCCAGGCGAAACCGTTCGCTTCCGCCGAAGGCCTGGTCTTCGATCCGGAGTCGGGCGATCTGATCCCGGCCAGGGAAGCGGAAATGCTTGAGCGGGTTCGCGACCATCGTCCGGCGATTGCCTCTGTCGCCGTTGCCTCCGTCGCCGCACTGGGACGCAACGGGTTGTCGTCGCAGCCGTCGAACAGGGCGGCCCCCCGGCGGCCAGGATCGGCGCCGAAGGTCGTTCGGGACGCTGCCAATGAAGGGTTCGCGGCGCGCCTGTCGAGATGGGTGCGGAGGGCCTGACTCGCGGTGACCGTTGGGAGAAGGGAGATTCGATGGGCTGCCGCGGCCGACAGGCGAGGGGTGGCCCATCACGCCCGGAGGTCTTCTCAGAAGTACCCGACTTGAGAGGGGCAGGGGGTGGTGTCAGAAGAACGTGGCTTGAGATGGGGCAGGGGGCTGAGTAGCGTCCCCGGATGACCAAACGCGACCCGTTCAAATACTTCAAGACCAGCCCTGAGATCATCCGCCTGGCGGTGATGCTCT
>NZ_SELO01000035.1 GCF_004146235.1 Tropicimonas sp. IMCC6043
ACGCGCTCCCGCAATTCCATAGGATGTGGCTTGCCCATTCCTACCCCCTATATCTGCCTCACAAACAGAGAACCATGGGCGCCACATCTTGGGAATCCTGAATCCGATCAGCTTGGGAACGCTCTAGCCCGAGATAGCAGGCCGCAGGCAGCAGACCGGCGGCGCCATCGAACACCACAATTCCTGCGATCGCGAGCGCAATGACGAAGAACACAGGCCCGAGATAGGGCACGAAATTCGCTGTGAAGGCGAGCACCCCCCAGAGGACTGGCGATGGCATTCCGAGCAGAGCCAGCGCACCGGTGACGGCGAGGCCGAGCACGGCGTTGATAATCGTAATGGTCAGGAAATAGCGCGAGACGAGTTGCTCGGCGGCCAGCAACCGCTCAGCGCTCAACCGGCCGTTGCCGGTTGCAGCGAGCGCGTAGAGCTCGGCGCGTGAGAGCAGGAAGAAGAAGAGCGTGCCGACGAAGATCAGGATCTGGCCGGCCAGCGCAGGCGCATAGCTGATTGCATCGGACACGTTCGACACGGCGGAACGAGCGGCGTCTTCGGCGCTCGGCACCGCGTCGCCCGAGCCGGCCGCGGTTCCGGACGGGCTCACTGCCTCGGCAACGCTGTCGGCCATGCCCTCGACACCCCGCAGCAGATCGCGCAACGAGTCAATCGCGCTCCTGATTTCCAGCCAGAGAAGCGGTGCGCGGTGCACCAGCTCGCGGATGTAGGGTTCCAGGAACAGGACGAAGAGCCCGGCCAAGGCGATCGTCGCCAGAAGGCCGGACAGCGCGGCGAGCGCCGGCGGGAGGCCGATCCGGGTAAGCCGGTCAGCAAAGGGCGCGAGCACAACGCCTGTGACCAGAGCGAGGAGGATCGACGCAATGAGCCCCTGCCCGAGTTCCAGCAATACAACGCCGGCTGCAAGGGCGAGCGCGACAAGAGAAGCGCGCTCAACGGGATCGGTTTGAGTCATTCGGTTTCTCCGGACTGGCAACGACAACGCGTGCCGGAGCGCAATGTTCCAAGGTCCTCCCAAGCGGAACCAAATAGGCGCTCGCGCGTTTTCATCTCATGCAACAGATGTCAGCCCAGCACGCCTTGCGCCCCGATCCACTTCCGCCGGCGGGGACCGTCTTCGCGGCCTTGCCCGCCCCGCGCGAGGGTCGGGACACGGACTCGCGCAAGGTCGGCGTCGAGATCGAGTTCGGCGGTCTGCCGGCGGAACAGGCCGCGCGCGTTGTCGTATCAGTCCTCGGCGGCACACCCGAGAAGCGGGCCCCCGGGGACTGGAGGATCACCGGCGGGGACTTGGGTCCGATCACGCTCTATCTCGACACTAGGTGGCGCCCGACAGAAGACAGCGCATTGGCGCGGTCCGGTGTCGAGTTCGGGCGCAACTTCGTGCCCTTCGAGATCGTGACCGAACCACTGGCGCAGAAGGATCTGCCGCGGCTCGATCACCTGCTGACCGATCTCGCGGGCGAGGGCGCCGAGGGCAGCGGCGAGGGACCGCTCAATGGCTTTGGCCTGCATCTCAACGTCGAACTAGCCGATCCGGAACGGGGCACCGACATGCCGCGCGTCGCGCTCTCCTTCGCGCTGCTCGAGCGCTGGCTGCGCCGCCGCGACCCGCTGGCCACCGGCCGCCGGCTGCTACCCTTCGCCGACCCCTGGCCGACCGCGTTGACCTCCGATCTCGCGGGAGCCTGGCCGGGCTTGGACCTGGAGGGATTGCTCGCAGTGCTGCACCGGCATGTCTCGTCCCGAAATTACGGGCTCGACCTGCTACCGGCCTGGGCCGAAGTGGCACCCGACGACTACAGGCTCTGGATGGAAAACGACACTGCCGTGTCGGCCCGCCCTACCTATCACTACCGGATGCCGGATTGCCGGATCGGCGCGCCCGGCTGGTCGCTTGCCTATGAGTGGAACCGCTGGGCGCTCATCGAGGCGGTTGCGTCCGACGATGACCTTCTCACAACGCTCTGCCGTGACTGGTGGCAGCATCGCGAGGTGCCGATGATACCCGAACGTGAAGCATGGTTCCGGTCCGTGACGAACCATCTCGGCCGCCTCGCGGACCTCGCCCCCGAAGGCGGCCCGCGGGCAAACGAGGCGTCGTCATGACATCGCGCAGGCACCCAGTCATTGCGGTGACCACCTCCGCCCGCTCCGGATGGCGAATCTTTCCGCTGGTCGCCTTCAACCTCTGGCTCGCCGGTGGCCGCGGGCGGCGCTGGGGCGCCGGCCGGCCGGCCGATCTCGAGGCAGTGGATGGGTTGATCATCGGTGGCGGCGATGACATCTCGCCCACGCTCTATGGTGGCGACCTCGTCGCCGAGGCCCGGATCGACCCGGCGCGCGACCGGCTGGAACGCAGGCTCGCCGCCGCGGCGCTCGAGCGCGGCCTTCCGGTGCTCGGCATCTGCCGCGGCGCGCAGATGCTCAACGTGGCGGCCGGCGGAACACTGATGGGCGATGCCTTTGCCCGCCACCCCGGATCGCGGCACTACCGCACGATCCTGCCGCGCCGCCGGGTGCGGGCGCGCAAGGATACCCTTCTGGCCCGGATCACCGGGCGCGAGGCGCTTCGGGTCAATGCGCTCCACAGCCAGGCGGTAGACCGGCTCGGCACTGGCCTCTGCGTCTCGGCACGCGACGAAGGCGGCATGGTGCAGGCGATCGAGCGGAGCGTCGGGTCCTTCGCCATCGGCGTGCAATGGCATCCCGAGCATCTCTTCTACCGCCGTGCCCAGCGGCGGATCTTTGCGGCCCTGGTCGCGGCCGCCCGCGCCCATGCCACAGCGCCCGGCGCACAGGACGGCCACGCCACTGCCGTGGCTCAGGAAATGGCGCCGATCTGACCCGCACGGATGTCTACGGGATGCTGCGCTGAAGCCGCACCCGCGATCCCGATTTCCGACCGAACGACGCTTGCGGAACCTCGCCGCTTTCCCTGCCCGCTCCGGTGCGTCAGCTATCCCACGATGGACAATCGCCCCTCCGGTGGGATAGTGCCGCGCTAGATCACCCGGGGAGTCCAGATGCCCGCCTTCGATTCCGGCCTCGCGCCGCTGATCCTGACAGCGCTCCTTGCCTATCTCCTCGGCTCGATCCCCTTCGGTCTCGTCATCGCCCGGGCATTCGGCCTCGGCGACCTGCGCTCAATTGGCTCGGGCAATATCGGGGCAACCAACGTTTTGCGCACCGGCAACAAGCTTGCCGCCTTCCTCACCCTCGTGCTCGACGCGTCCAAGGGCGGTGTGGCCGTGCTGATCGCCCGCGCGGCGATCGGCCCCGATGCTGCCCAGGTCGCGGGTTTCGCGGCCTTTCTCGGTCATCTCTACCCGGTCTGGCTCGGCTTTCGAGGCGGCAAGGGCGTGGCGACCTTTCTCGGCGTTCTGCTCGCGCTCGACTGGCGCGTCGGGCTCGCCTGTTGCGCGACCTGGCTCGCAACGGCGCTGATTTTCCGCATCTCCTCGCTCGCGGCACTCGTCGCCGCGGCGCTGGCCACCGGCTGGATGCTGGTCTTCGGCCGCACGGACATGGCCCTGCTCGGACTGGCGCTCACCGGCCTGGTATACCTCCGCCACAGCGCCAACATCGCCCGCCTGCTGCGCGGCACCGAACCCCGCATCGGGGCTGACAAGTAAGCCGGCCACCGCTACGCTTCGAGCCAGTCCTTCCATGACGGAGTTCGAAGAATGACTTTTCAGGATGCGGTAAAGACCTGTCTCACGCAGAAATATGTCGATTTCTCCGGCCGGGCCCGGCGGTCGGAATACTGGTGGTTCGTGCTCTTCGTGTTCATCGGCAACATCATCTTCGGGATCATCGGCATCGATCTGCTCGGCGCCCTTTGGAGCCTTGCGCTGCTCCTTCCGGGAATCGCCGTGGGCGTCCGCCGTCTGCACGACCTCGACAAGTCCGGCTGGTGGCTCCTGATCGCGCTGATCCCGCTGATCGGCCTGTTGGTTCTGATCTATTTCTTCGTCCAGCCCGGCACGCGTGGCGCCAACCAATACGGCCCGGAGCCGCGCGTCGAGCCGAACGGTTTCTGACCCTGCCGCCTCCGGCCAGACCCGGCCCGGAGGCGCACTGATTTCCATCCCGCCGTCGAAGTTTCGCCGCAAAAACCAGTCAGCTTGCGGCAAGCAAACGAGACGGGGGTAAGATCCATGCGCAGCCTCTTCCGGGCCTTTGACAATTTCTTCTTCAAGGCTTTCGACATCATGGGCCGGTCCTCACGTGCCGAGTATTGGTGCGTTATGCCGATCCTCTGGGCAATCATGGGCGGCCTGTTCTGGATCGATCTCCGCGGCATCGACCGAGCTTTCAGCGCCGGGGAGATCCCGTCCCTCAACCCGCTTGCCTATGGCTCGGTCCTCTTCATTCTGGTCACCGCGATCCCGCGCCTAACCCTGTCGATCCGCCGGTTGCAGGATAGCGGGCGCAGGGCGCGATGGGTGACCATGCCGTACTCCGCGGCCTTCCTGGCGCTGATGGGATTCTTCGGGCTCGCCACGTCCGGCGCCTTCGTCGTCGAGGGCGATTTCACCGACGCCGGAGTGCCGATCGCGATGGCTCTCAGTTTCGGTTCGCCCGAAGGGGCCGCCGTGGCTGTCTACGAGATCGTGAGCAATATTGAGAACATCCGCTTCGTCGGGCAACTTCCGGCCAGCGGCGAGATTGCCTCGGCGATCTCGAACGAGGCGATGGGGGGGCCGGCGGCGACACTGCCGATGCTGTTCATGTTGGCGATAATGTTTCTCTACCCGCCGCTCGCGATGATGCTCTACACGCTCATCATGTCCCTGCCTTCAGACGAGGACGAGAACGCCTATGGCCTGCCGACCAATCTCGGCCACGGCCCGAAACGCGCCTCCAAGGGCGAGCACAACGCCTTCGCATCCTACGCGATCCTGACCCGGCAGGGGCGCAAGATGACCGAAGAGGAGATCGTCGCGCGCAGGGAGGCCGTGCACAGCCTCTACGAGAGCCGCGTGCTCGGCCGACGCTGAGCCTTTCGGTCGTCAGTAGCTGTATTCGGAGTAGATCCGATTGAGGTCGCCATTCCAGTCGCCGTGGAAATGGTCGAGAAGCTCGTCCGCGGGCACCCGGCCGGTTTCGACGCTGTCCTGCAACGCGTTCAGAAAGTGGGTCTCGTCGGGAATCATGCCGCCGGCGCCCGGGATCGCCCGCCCCTCGAGGCCGATCGCAGCGATCTTCACCGCCTCGCGGGCCAACTCGCGGAGTGAGACGCCGCCCGCGCTGCCTTGAAGCCCGTCGACCGATGCGGCCACCCTCAGCCCCTCGCGGGTCTCCGCGTCGAAACCCTTCACAAGGTCCCAGGCAGCGTCGAGCGCCGTGCCGTCATACAGCAGGCCGGTCCAGAACGCCGGTAGTGCACAGAGACGTCGCCACGGACCGCCATCGGCGCCCCGCATCTCCATGTATTTCTTGATCCGCGCCTCGGGGAAGACCGTCGTCAGGTGATCGGCCCAGTCCGAGAGCGTCGGCGTCTCGCCGGGCAGCGCCGGCAGCTTGCCCTTCATGAAATCGCGGAAGGACTGGCCGAGTGCGTTGATATACTTGCCGTCGCGGTAGACGAAATACATCGGCACATCGAGCCCATATTCCACCCAGGCCTGGAAACCGAAACCCGGCTCGAAGACGAAGGGCAGCATGCCGGTGCGTGACGCGTCGAGGTCGCGCCAGATCCGCGACCGCCAGGACTTGTGGCCGTTGAGCTTGCCCTCGAGAAACGGTGAGTTGGCGAAGAGCGCGGTGGCCACGGGTTGCAGCGCGAGTGCGACGCGCAGTTTCTGCGTCATGTCGGCCTCGCTGGCGAAGTCGAGATTCACCTGCACGGTACAGGTGCGATACATCATCTGCTTGCCGAGTTCGCCCACCCTGTCCATGTAGTCGGTCATCAGCCGATACCGCCCCTTGGGCATCTGCGGCATCTCTTCATGGGTCCATTCCGGCGCGGTGCCGAGCCCGATAAAGCCCGCGCCGATCTCGTCGGCGACCGCCTTGACCTCGCGAAGATGCTCGTTGACCTCGTCGCAGGTCTCGTGGATCGAGCGCAGGGGCGCGCCCGACAGCTCGAGCTGCCCGCCCGGCTCCAGCGAGATATTCGCGCCGTTGAGCTCGAGGCCGATGATGTTGTCCTGCTCGAGGATCGGCTTCCAACCGAACCGGTCCCGAAGCCCCTCCAGCATTGCCTTGATCGAGCGCGGCCCGTCATAGGGCAGCGGCTTCAGGGTGTCGCGGCAATAGCCGAACTTCTCGTGCTCCGTGCCGATGCGCCAGTCCGCCTTGGGCTTGCAGCCGCTCTCGAGATACTCGACCAGTTGCTCATAGCGCTCGATCGGACCGCCGCCGGATTGAGGGATGGACATGGGGTTTCTCCGGGATGGACGCACCGTGCGCGCTTCGTGCGACGGTCGCTGCGCGGTGTCAAGGGTCAGCGCGGCTCCATCGGCGAACAGCCTGTGCGCGCGGAGATTCCTACGCGCCGCGATGCCAAGCGGTCCCCCGAGGTCGTTCGGGACGCGCCCGCATGCATACGGATGCGACGCTCACCGCTCGGGCGGGAGGATCTCCGGCGCGATCCGCCGGGACCAGATCCGCCGGCCATGCGGCGCCGCGCCCTGTAGAGCCGACATCAGTGCCTTCGCCTCCATTCCCGGAAGCGCCGCGAAATGGTCGTAGAGCGCCGCCGCACCCGCCGCGGCCATCGGCACCAGCAGCATCTGCCCGTCGGCCTGCCGCAGCCGCCAGCAGCGGCGCGATCCGGCCACGTCGATCACCTCGATCTCGACCAGTTCGGCGAGGTCCACCGCGCCGCCCATGATCGGCCCCATGTAGGTTATCCGCCCCTCGTCGACAGCGACCACGCCCGGCGCGTCGATCGCCATGCGGAAGCGCATCCGCCGCCAGGCGAAGACCGCCAGCGTCAGCCCCACCGCGATGACCAGCCCGCCAAGCACGAGCATCACCAGCCCGCCGAGCCCCGCCAGCCAGACGCCGGCCAGCGCCGTCGCCAGCGCCGCCAGTACCTCGCTCCAGCGCGACAATGCACGCGCTACTTCGGGCCGCAGAAAGCTCACGTCGCCGTCCCGGCCGCCATCAGGCGGCGGCCCTCACGGATTGAGTGTCGGCGAAGAAGAGAAGCGTGAAATGGCCGATCTGACGGAATCCGATCGCCTCGTAGGCGCGGCTCGCCGCGGGGCCGGAGGCGAACAGGATCGCCCGCTTCACACCTACGCGCCGCGCCTGCTCGAGATGCAGCGCAACCGCGCGGCGGGCATGGCCGCGGCCGCGCGCCGCCTCCGGCGTGAAGACGCTTCCGATCTGCACCATGTCCTTCAGGATCGCGTTGAAGGAGGTCATCGCAACCGGCTGGCCGTCTTCCTCCAGCAGCATCAGCGACCGCCGGTCGAGCATCGTCTCTACATCGGCCTTTGCGAGGTCGGCTGCGTCCGCTTCGGCAAAGTGGAAGATCTCGACGAGGTAATCCGTGCGCCAGCGGATCAGCAGCGGCAGGTCGGTCGCCGTCGCGGCGCGCAGCCGGGTCGTGCCGGCGGGCGGCATCAACGCCGCGAGATCGAGGGAATAGAGCGGCTCATCGTCGTCAAGCTGCGTCTCCGCTGCCATTAGTCCCAGCCGCGCCCGCATCTCGCGCACCTGCTCGGTCGCACCGAAGATCCCGTTGATCCGGTAGGGTGCGAGGATACCGACCACCTCCGCCGGCAACGCCTCGGGAACCTGGACCAGCAGAAACCCGGCAGTGGTGATGCCGAAGACACCGGTGACAGCCCCCTCCTCTTCGCGGATCCACATCCGCGTGGCATTGCGCGCCTCGCCGCCGCAAGGCCCGTGTTCGGCAAGATTCGCGCGCAGGAACATCGACGTGTCTGAGCGCCCGACGAGGAAAGCCTCGATCGCGCTGCTATCGGCCGGAAGGGCCGGTCGGAAAGCCATCACCAATCTCCCAACGCGCTCTGCCAAAGCGCCAGAGCCGCCACCGCCGCGGTATCGGCCCGCAGGATGCGCGGTCCGAGGCTCACGGCCACCGCGCGCTCCATATCACGCAATCGTGTCCGTTCGGAGTCAGAAAATCCGCCCTCTGGACCGATCAGGATCGCCCATGGCCCGGGCGCATCACCGGCCGCCTGCGCCAGTGTCGCGCCTGCGCCGGAGAGGGCCTCGTCACAGAACATCAGCCGCCGGTCGGCGGGCCAACCGTCGAGCAGCCGATCGAGCCGCTGCAACTCCGCCACCTCCGGCACGAAGGTGCCGCCGCATTGTTCGGCCGCCTCGACGGCATGGGCCTGCAACCGGTCACGCCGGATCCGCTCGGCATTGGTAAAGGCCGTCTGGACCGGGCAAATCCGCGCCGCACCCATCTCCGTCGCCTTTTCGACGATGAAATCGGTCCGCGCCTTCTTGATCGGCGCGAAGAGCAGCCAGAGATCCGGCGGCGTCTGCAGCGGGCGCGTCTGCTCGCGGCAGAGAAGCACCCCGCCGCGCTTGCCCGCCTCGGCCACCTCGGCGCGATACTCGCCCGACCTCCCGTCGAAGACCAGAACCTCCTCCCCGGCGCCGAGCCGCATCACGCCGAACAGGTAATGCGCCTGCTCCCGGCTGAGCAAAACGCTTTGCCCCGGTGCAAGGCTTTGTTCTACAAACAGCCGAACCTTCGACATCGACCCCAATCCTCGTTCCGGGCGGACCATATGACCGACACCAGCCAGACTCCAGACACATCGCAGCCAGACGCCGCTTCCGCTCCGACCCCCGGAACCGTTGCCGATTCCGTTTCGGGAAACTGGGTCGACACCCGCGCCCCCGCCGCCCTGCGACCCTATCTCAGGCTCTCGCGCGCCGACCGCCCGGTTGGCTTCTGGACGCTCATTATCCCCTCGCTCTGGGGCCTTTTTGCGGCCGCCGCCGCCACCGGATGGCGGCCCTTCGACTGGTGGATCCTGATCGCCGTGATCCTCGGCTCGTTCCTGATGCGCGGCGCCGGCTGCACCTGGAACGACCTCACCGACCGCGAAATCGACGCGCTTGTCGAGCGCACCAAGTCGCGCCCCCTGCCCTCCGGCCAGGTCACGCCGCGCCAGGCCCTCCTCTGGATGGGTGGCCAGTTGCTCTTCGCCTTCCTCCTGCTGCTGACCTTGGGAAAGACCGCCATCGCCCTCGGCGTCGCCGCCATGTTCCTTGTCGTGCTTTACCCGTTCGGCAAGCGCTTTACCTGGTGGCCGCAGTTCATCCTCGGGCTGAACCTCTCCTGGGGCGTGCTGGTCGCCTGGGCGGCCCATAGCGGTGCGCTCACCCTCGCGCCGGTCTTCCTGTTCTTCGGCGGGGTCTCGTGGACGATCTTCTACGACACGATCTACGCCCATCAGGACATCGAGGACGATGCGATGATCGGCGTGAAATCCACGGCGCGGCTGTTCGGAGACGAGACCAGGGCCTGGCTCAGGCTCTTCATGATGGTGACCGTGCTGATGCTGAGCGTCGGCATCTTTCTCGCGCTCGGGCCGACCGGAAACCCGCTCGCGCTGGCGCTCGGCCTGACCGGTGCCTGGGGGATGGGCCTTCACATGGCATGGCTCACGGGAAGGGTCGATCTCTCCGATCCCCGGTCCTGCCTGATTGCATTCCGGGCGCTGACGCAGACCGGTCTGATCCTTGCGACAGGTCTTTTGCTGTCCCTGCTCGTGATGCTCTGAACGGCCGCGTCCGACAGTGGCGGAAAGCCGCCGGCGGACAATTGATCCCACCGGCGCGCGGCTCTATGAGATCCCAACCGACAACAGGACGACCAGCCCGATGCGCCTTGGCCCCAAGATCATCTCCGCGACCGCCGTGATTCTGGCGGCCCTCGGTTGCTGGCTGGCCGCTTCCGTCGCCGCCGACATCATCGAGGACCGATCCGGCCGCGCCGTCGAGATCGCGCTGATCGAGGCCGGCCATGACTGGGCCGACGTGCATACCGACGGGTTGCAGGTCCATATCGGCGGCATTGCACCCACCGAGGCGAAGCGGTTCAACGCGCTGCATGTTGCCGGGAAGATGGTCGAGGCAACCCGCATCGTCGACGGAACCACGGTTCAGCCCTCCGAACCGCTGGCGCCGCCGGGCTACTCCATCGAGATCCTGCGCAACGACGAAGGCGTGACTCTGATCGGCCTGGTCCCCGTCGAGACGGACCGCGAGGCGATGATGGGGGAAATCAAGGCGCTGGCCGAGGGGGCCGAGGTGACCGACCTCCTGCAGACGGCACATTACCCCGAACCGGAGAGCTGGACGGAATCGGTTCTGCTCGGGCTCGATGCGCTGGCGCGGCTCCCGCGCTCAAAGATCTCAATCGCGCCGGGCCGTGTGAACATCACCGCGATCGCCGACTCCGAAGAGGAGAAGCTGGAGATGGAGGAGGCGATCGACGCGCTCCGGCGGCGCCCGGCGAACCGCGGACTGCTTGTCATCCGGGAAATCTCCGCCCCCCGCCCGGTCATTGCGCCCTTCACCCTGCGCTTCGTCATCGACGATGCAGGTCCGCATTTCGACGCCTGTTCGGCCGACACCGAGCGTTCCCGCCGCCGCATCCTCGCCGCGGCCAGCGCGGCAAATGCCACAGGCACGCTCGACTGCACACTGGGGCTCGGCGTGCCCACGACGGAATGGGCCGATGCCGTGGTGCAGGCGATCGCTGCGGTTGCCGATCTCGGCGGCGGTTCGGTGACCTTCTCGGATGCGGATGTCACGCTGGTCGCCCTGGAGACCACGCGTCAGGAGGATTTCGACCGCGTCGTCGGAGAGCTGGAATCGAACCTGCCCGAGGTTTTTTCCCTGCATTCGGTCAAGCCCGAGCCGCCGGAAACCGATGACAGCGTCGGTGCCGGTCCGCCGGAATTCACCGCCACACGCAGCCCGGAAGGCCAGGTGCAGCTGCGTGGCCGGCTCAACAACGCGATGGTGCGCGAGACGGTCGAGAGTTTCGCCAAGGCAAGGTTCGGCGCGGCGTCGGTCTACACAGCGGCGCGAATCGACGAGACACTACCTGACAACTGGCCGGTCCGGGTCCTCGCCGGGCTTCAGGCCCTCTCCGAGCTCGACAGCGGTGCGGTGGTGGTCAAGGAGGACGTCGTTAACCTCGACGGACGCACCGGTAACCCTGACGCCAAGGCCGAAGTCGCCCGCCTCTTGGCCGAGAAGCTCGGCGACAGTCAGCGGATCTCGCTCAACGTGACCTATGTCGAGGCGCTCGACCCGGTGGCCGCACTGCCCACGCCGGAGGAATGCGTGGGCCAGATCAACGACCTGCTCGCCGGCTCCAAGATCACTTTCGAGCCTGGCTCGGCGGAGATCTCGGGCAGCGCCGCGGGCGTCATCAATGACATCGCCGACGTTCTGAAGGACTGCCGAGAGGTCGAGATGTCGATCGAGATCGCCGGCTACACCGACAGCCAGGGCAGGGAAGAGATGAATCTCGAGCTGAGCCAGGGCCGCGCCGAGGCAGTGCTGGAAGCACTCGTGGCGCGGCGCGTGCTGACCTCGGGGATCACAGCGAAGGGTTATGGCGAGGCCGATCCGATCGCAGACAATGACACCGAAGAAGGCCGCGAGGCCAACCGCCGGATCGACTTCCACCTGCTCGGCGCCGAAGACGAGTCTCAGGAGGGAGAGGCCGCCGAAGGCGAGACCGAGACGCAGGACGCTCAGGGTGACGACCCCGCCGCCGAAGACACCGCCGAGGAAACCGGCGAGACGGACGTGACGGCCGGAACCGACGCGGCAGAGCCGGCGGAGGGCGCGACGGTGGATGCAATCACCGGCGCGGCGACGGACGCCGATGCGGCGGACGGCACGGATGAGGACAAGGGAGAGAGCCAGTGAACCGCTCCGAATTCATTATCGCGACCGCGCTGGTCCTCTTCGTCTCCTTCCTTCTCGGCTGGTTCGCCTCCTGGATCGTCCACCGGGTGACTCGCGTCACCCAGTCGGAGATGGGCGAACTCGACAAGATGGCGCAGGCGCTGCACGAAGCCGAGGAAACCCGCGATCAGGCAATCACCTATTTGCAACAGCGCGAGGCTGAACTCACCAATCAGCTCACCCAGACCGAGGCAGAACTGAACGCAGCGATGGAGGGCCTGCGCGACACACGCCAAGAGACGGAAGAGCTGCGCGCCTATATCGAAAGGATGCAGGGAGAAGCGTGAGCCGGGCAGGGATCGCGCCTCCAGCGCAGCCCCACTTCTTCAGCTCGAAAGTATCCCGAGGACACGCGCTTATGCGTGTTTGGGGGCAGCGCCAGCTCGGACTGTTGCCACTGGCGCAAGGCTCTCGGTTTCGCCTCGCCTCTACCAGCGATCAAGCGCTGCCTCGTCCTCGTCTTTCGCCGCAACCCACCGCGCGCCGTCCGGCCCATGCTCCTGTTTCCAGAAAGGCGCACGGGACTTGAGATAGTCCATGAGGAACTCGGCCGCCTCAAAGGCCGCTCGCCTGTGCCGCGCGGCGGTGGCCACCATCATGATCTGTGCGCCCGGCTTCATCGGCCCGAAACGGTGGATCACCAATGCGTCGATCAGCTTCCAGCGCTCTACGGCCTCTGCGGCGATCGCCTCCAACGCGCGCTCCGTCATGCCTGGATAGTGCTCGATCACCATCTCGCTGAGCTGTCCGCTGTCATCGCGGACGATGCCGGAGAAGCTGACGATTGCACCCGCCCCCTCTGCCCGCGCGGTGAAGCCGTCGAGTTCATCACCGGCAAGGAAGGCCGCCTGCTGGAGCCGGATCTCCATTCAGCCCCCCGTCATCGGCGGGAAGAAGGCGACCTCGCGCACGCCGGCGAGCGGCGCATCGAAATCCGCCAGTTCCTGGTCGAGCGCGACCCTGACGGCCGAAAGGTCGGAAAACGCCAGCGCATAGCGCTCTTCGCGGTCCGAGAGTTCCGCAACGAGATCGGCGACGGTGGCGGCGGAGGTTTCGACCGCTTCCCGTGGCAGTCCGATCCGCTCACGCAACCAGGCAAAATAGAGCACGTCGATCATGGAATCAGTCCCTGAGATACGGCCGGGCCTTGTTGAAATAGTCGAGCCCGGTGACAATCGTCAGCACCGCCGCGAACCAGAGCAGCGCGATGCCGGCGCCGAAGAGGAGGTTGCCCGCGGCGACCCCGCTCGCCAGAAGGGACGCGATCGCGACCATCTGTGTCGCGGTCTTCCACTTGGCGAGCTTCGTGACCGCCAGCGTGCCGGCTGTGTCTCCGAGGAATTCGCGCAGGCCCGAAACGAAGGTCTCGCGCAACAGTATCAGCGCGGCAGGCAGCGCGATCCAGACAGTGACCCCGTGGAGCCCGGTCAGCGTGGCCAGCGCGATGGTGACGATCGCCTTGTCGGCGATCGGGTCGAGCATGGTGCCCATGAGCGTGCGCTGTTCCCAGGCACGGGCGAGACGGCCGTCGACCCAGTCGGTGGCCGACGCGCCGACAAAAAGCGTCAGCGCTGCCCAGTCGGCCTCAGGCCGCGGCAGGACAAGGAAGACCAGCAGCACCCCGGGCGCCGCAACCAGGCGCAGCGCAGTGAGAATATTGGGAACGGTCCAGCGCATGGGTCTCTCCTAGCGCGGATCTTGCCCATGTGAAAGCGTCAGCCGCGTTCGTTGAAGAAATCGTAGATCGTCTGCGCGAGGCCGGCCGACACCCCGTCCACCGCCTTCAGATCGGCGAGGCCCGCACGGCTGACCGCCTTGGCAGAGCCGAAATGGGCGAGCAGCGCCCGCTTGCGGGTCGCGCCGACACCGGGGATGTCGTCGAGCGGGGTGGCGCCGACCGCCCTGGCGCGTTTCGTGCGATGGGCGCCGATGGCGAAACGGTGCGCCTCGTCGCGCAACCGCTGGACGAAATACAGCACTGGGTCGTTGTGGCGCAGCGCAAAGGGCCGCTGGCCGGGACGGTGAAATTCCTCCTTGCCCGCGTCGCGGTCGACGCCCTTGGCGACGCCGATGAAGGGAACGTCCTCGACGCCAAGCTCGGCCAAGATCTCCGCCACCGCGCCAACCTGCCCTGCCCCGCCATCGATCAGCAGGAGGTCCGGCCACGCCTCGCCCTGTCGGTCCGGATCTTCCTTCAAGAGGCGCTTGAAGCGGCGCGTCAGCACCTCCTTCATCATGCCGAAATCGTCGCCGGGGGTCAGCGCCTCGCCCTTGATGTTGAACTTGCGATACTGGCTCTTGAGGAACCCCTCTGAACCGGCGACGATCATCGCGCCGACTGCGTTCGTTCCCTGGATATGCGAGTTATCGTAGACCTCGATGCGCGCGGGCGGCGCGGCAAGATCGAAAGCGGAGGCGAGCCCGGCGAGCAGTTTCGACTGCGCGGCCGACTCCGACATCTTCCGCGCCAGCGCCTCGCGGGCGTTGCGGACCGCGCCGGCCACCAGCTCGGCCTTCTCGCCCCGCTGCGGCACGAGGAGATCGACCTTGCGTCCGGCCTTCTCCGAAAGCACTTCGGCCAGCAGCTCCCGGTCATCGATGTCGTGGCTCAGGATTACGTGCCGCGGGGGCTCCTTGCTGTCGTAGAACTGCGCGAGGAAGCTACGCAGGATCTCGGCCGTCGACTCGGTGCCTCCGGTGCGGGGGTAATAGTCGTGGTTGCCCCAGTTCTGGTGGGCGCGGATGAAGAAGACCTGCACGCAGGCCTGACCGCCCTCCAGATGCAGCCCGACCACGTCCGCCTCGGCCACGCCGCGGGGGTTGATCCCCTGCGCGGACTGCACCTGAGTCAGCGCCCGGATGCGGTCACGAAGCGCCGCGGCGCGTTCGAACTCCATCGCTTCGGCAGCGGCCTGCATCTCGCCGGCAAGCTCCTCCTGCACATTCGTCGACTTGCCCTGGAGGAAGCGCTCGGCGTCCCTGACCAGCGCGCCGTATTCCGCCTCCGAGACGCGGCCGACGCATGGCGCGGAACAACGCTTGATCTGGTAGAGCAGGCAGGGTCGCGTGCGGCTTTCGAAGGTCGCGTCCGAGCAGTTGCGCAGCAGAAAGACCTTCTGCAACTGGTTCAGCGTCCGGTTGACCGCGCCGGCGGAGGCGAACGGGCCAAAATAGGCGCCGGTCTCCTTCTTGGCGCCGCGATGCTTCTTGATCTGCGGAAAGGCATGGGCCCGCGAGACGAGAATGTTTGGAAAGGACTTGTCGTCCCGAAGCAGCACGTTGTAGCGCGGCTTGAGCTGCTTGATGAGATTTTGCTCCAGCAGCAGCGCCTCGGCCTCGGTCTGCGTTGTCAGGAACATCATCGAGGCGGTCTCGCGGATCATCCGGGCGATGCGCGCGGAATGCCCGGTCGGCCGCGCGTAGCTCGAGACCCGCGCCTTGAGATTGCGCGCCTTGCCGACGTAGAGAACCCTGCTGTCTGCATCGAGCATCCGGTAGACACCGGACGACGCGTCGAGCGTGCGCAGGTAGTCCTGGATACAGGCATGCCCGGTCGGCCGTTCCGCGCGCCCCTCCGCTGACCCGTCGGCTGCGTGCCGCTCATCCAAGCTCATGTTGCTCCTGCATCGATTCTCCGGATCGCTGCAATGTAACGACGGCGGGGGCAACAGGAAACCTGTCCACGATTCCTGTGGATAAGCCTCGGGACAACCATCAGCGCAACTCCGCATGACCCTGTGTTTCTAAGCAGTTCCTTAAGCTGCCTAAAAAATAGGCCGATATGCAATCGCTTGATTTCACAATAAATTTTTTAGCATCACAGCAAGCATTTGATTTATTTAAATGTTTTTTGACATTTTCGTGAAGGCGCTGCGGAGCGTGAATAATTGGTCGCTTCGGCACGTCGTTTGCTATTCCGGGAGAACCACATCCGGCGTCTTCCAGGCAAGGTGCTGGCCGCCGTCAACACAGAGCAACTGCCCGCTCACAGCCGGCGCGTCGAGGAAATAGCCAAGGGCTGCGTTGATGTCGGACCGGTTCGAGCCACGTTCGAGCACACAGGCGGCGCGTTGCGCACGGAACTGCGCCTCGCTCTGGCGCGGGTTGGGCAGGGTCGGGCCGGGGCCGATCGCATTGACGCGTATATCGGGCGCAAGGGCGCGGGCGGCGGTCTGGGTGAAGGCCCAGAGCGCCATCTTGGCGATCGTGTAGCTCATGAAATGCGGCGTCGGCTTCAGCACCCGCTGGTCGACGATATTGACCACCAGAGATTGAGAGAGCGCCTCGTGGGAGTGATCCCGGATCGCGCGCGGCGCCTGGGCGGCGAAGGCCTGGGTCAGGACCACCGGGGCGCGCAGGTTGGACTCCATGTGGAGATCCCAGCTCTCGCGGTTGGCGGTGTCGAGGCTGTCGGGCTCGTAGATCGAAGCGTTGTTGACCAGGAGGTTGAGCGGCCCGCCGAGCGCCGCCGCGGCTGCGGGAAGCAGGCCCTGCATTTCCGCCTCGCGGGTCAGGTCTGCCGGAATTGCCGCTGCCGTCCGCCCCATGCCGCGGATCTCGGCCGCCACCTCCTCCGCTGCATCTGGCGAACCATGGTAGTGCACCGCAACGTCATGGCCACGCTCGGCAAGATAGAGTGCCATAGCACGGCCGATCCGCCGTGCGGCCCCCGTCACCAATGCCCTTTTCTCGGTCATCTCGGAGTCTCCTTCAGGCGATCACAGCCCATACATAGGCGACATAGGCCGCCGTCAAAAGGAGTCCTATCCGGCGACCCATGTCCCAGTTCAGGAAAACGAACGGAAACAGGATTGCCGAGGAGAGGAACATGACCCAGATATCGAAGCGCAGGGTTTCAGGTTCGACCGGAATCGGCCCGACAAAGCTCGCAATGCCGATAATGGCGAGCATGTTGAAGAGATTCGAGCCGATGACGTTGCCGAGCGCGACATCGGCCTGGCGGCGGACGGCCGCCATGACAGTGGTGGCGAGTTCGGGTAGCGAGGTGCCGAGCGCGACCAGCGTGAGACCGATCACCGTTTCGGGCACGTCAAGTTCATGCGCGATGCTGACCGCGGAGTCGACGAGGATGTCCGCCCCGAGCGGTAGCCCGACCAGACCGAGACCGAGATAGATCCAGATCTTCCATGTCGGCACCGTGAGGTCGGCGCCTTCGATCTCCTCTTCCTCGACAGGCGCCGACCGTGCCGCCTTCGCCGTGGCCGCGGCACAGGCGACCTCGCGGCGGTGGATATGCGCCGAACGCAACGCATCGGCCAGCATGAGCGCCAGCAGGAAGATGAGGACCATCCCGTCGACCCAGTTGAAGAGGTCGGTATAGGCGAGCCCGATGAACACCACCGTCGCGCCCATCATGATAACATAGGTCTTGCGGGTATCGCAGCTCGAGGTGTGGAGCACCGAGATCATCGCCGGCACGCCGAGCACCAGCAGGACGTTGGCGATATTCGAGCCGACGACATTGCCGAGCGCGATCCCCGGCGCGCCGTCCAGGATCGCCTTTACCGAGACGAGAAGTTCCGGCGCCGAGGTGCCGAAGGCGACGATGGTCAGCGAAACAAGAAGCGCCGGCACGCCGGCGCGCAGCGCCAGGTTCACCGCGCCCTTGACCAGGGCATCGCCCGCAAGCAACAGGATTACCAGCCCGAGCACGAGCAGTGCGATATCGGTCAGCATGCGGCTAGCTCTTCCTGCAGGGGCATGGCCCCTTGCCGATGATGTAGTTGCCGCAATGCTTGCACCGTTTTGGTTTGTCGAGTTTCTCGCCGTCGCGCCGTGCCAGCCGGCGCGCACCGCCCGGCCAGCGCAACCGCCCGAACATCGCAAGCACGGCGATGCCAATCAGGAAGAAGGTGACGATCTTGACCAGCACTCAGAGCCCGTAACGCGCCCAGAGGGCCCGCTCTTCAAGTTCTGCGGCCGCGTCCGCAGCGATTGACAGGCCGAACCGGCGCAGCAGGCCGCGCCTCGGTCCGTGGACGGCAAAGCGGACCTTGTCGCCATGGCGGTCCTTCATGGTCGCCACGAGGTGGCCCACGCCATCGGCGAGGCCGCGCGCGACCGCCTGTTGGCCGATCCAGACATCACCAGTGAAGAGGTCCGCCTTCGTGTCGAGCCGGTCTCCGCGTCGTGCTTTCACATGGGCAATGAAATTCTCGTGGATCTGGTCCTGGAGCGCTCGCAACCGGATGACATCCTCTTCCTTCTCGGGGCGAAAAGGGTCGAGAAAGCTCTTGGACCTTCCGGCGGTGTGCACCCGGCGCTCGATGCCGATCCGGCCAATGGCCTCCTGCAGGCCAAAGCCGGCCGAGATCACCCCGATCGAGCCGACGATGGAGTTGGCGTCGACCAGGATGTCGTCGGCCGCACAGGCCAGCCAATAGCCGCCCGAAGCTGCTGCGTCCTCGACGAAGGCTGTCACCGGAAGCTTTTTTTCCTCGGCCAGCCGGCGGATCCGCGCGGCAATCAGCGAGGATTGCGCCGGTGAGCCGCCGGGCGAGTTGATCGCGAGCGCAACCGCTTTGGGCTTCCCGCGTACGAAGGCACGCTCGATCATGTCCGCCGTACCGGCATCGCTGAGCCCGCGCTGACCGCTCGCGATCACGCCGTTCAGGCGGATCACCGAGACCAGCGGGCGCCTCGAGAGGAAGGACGGGAGAATAGCCATGAAGCCCATGTAGGCCGCGCCCCTGCGGGGAACAAGGCACAAGCGAAAATGCCCGGGAGAAAGCTTGTGTCACCTCGACGAGCGCTCCGCGGGAATGGCAATGCAGGTGCCCCGCAGAGCCGCGTTTCGCGGTCAGGCGAGCAGTTTCGCCTTTTGGGCGGAGAATTCCTCCTCGGAGATCACGCCCTTGTCCCGCAGGTCCGCGAGCTTGGCGAGTTCGTCGGCCGTCGACACGGTTCCGGCGGCGTCCCGTATATAGGCCTTCTGCGCCGCCTGGATCTCCTCGGCAGCTTTCTTGGCGCGAGCTGCCATCGAATCACCGCGCAGGACGAGATAGAGCAGCACGCCGAGCCAGGGCACGACGATCACCCCGAGCATCCAGAGGCCCTTGCCCATGCCGCTCAGATCCTCGCTGGCGAAGATGTCGCTGACCACCGAGATCAGCGTCCAGATCCAGGCAACGAGGAGAAAAATGAGGAAGATCGACCAGAAAATATGGAGAATTGGCATGAAGGACTCCTTTTGTCTCGGGCCGCGCCAACGGGTCCGGCCACCCAAGGCTACGATAGGGACGGGTCATCGAAATTCAACTGCACGTTGCGGCGCCCATTGGAATGCGCCCGGAGCCCGCTAGTATGTTGACGAACAATAGAGTGGAGGACCCAATGGTTCGAATGCTGATATCCGCCGGGATCTATGTGCTGGCCAATGCCGTGGGCCTCTTTGTCGCGAGCCTGCTGCTGGGCGAGTCGTTTTCCTTCACCGCCAAGGGGTTCGTCGTCGCCACGCTGTTGCTGTCGGCCATCGAGGCGCTCGCCGGGCCGCTGATCGAGAAGATGTCCGAGAAGAACCTGCCGGCACTGAAGGGCGGCGTGGCGCTGGTCACCACCTTCGTCGGCCTGCTGATCACCAACCTTATCGTCGGCGGGATGCAGATCCACGGCGCGTCGACCTGGCTTCTGGCGACGATCCTCGTTTGGGCTGGCGCGCTGATCGCGACGCTGGTGCTGCCAATGCTGCTGACCAAGAAGGCGGTCGAGAAACGCCGCGAGGGCTGACCTCACCCCGCGTTGAGCATGGCGTTGAGATCGACGAGATAGCGTTCGGAGAGCGGCAGCGTGGCTGCGCCGAGTGACCGCGCGTTCGGCCCGATCGTGCCTTCGCGCAGGTCCGGTGTCTCGATGCCGCTCAGGTCCATTTCGGCCAGCGTCCGCGCAGTCTGCGAGACGAGTCTCGCGCGCAGATGGGAGGGGATCCAGCCGTCGATGAGAACCGCCTCGCAATCGACAACGGAAGCGGCCGCGGCGATGGCATAGGCCAGGCCGGTGCAGGCATCCCTCAGCCAGTCCTCGACCACCTCGCAGGCGACCGTCCAGTTCTCGGGCGGTTCCCAAAGCGACGAGGTCGGCTCTCCGCGCGCGCGCAGTTCTCGCTCGAGCACGGAGAGCGACGCCACGTCCACGAGTTGCAGATGCGCTCCACCGAGTGCCGGGATCGGCAGCGAGCCCAGCGCGGCGGCGTTTCCGGTCCGCCCGGTGAACAGGCTGCCGTTGAGGACCAGCCCGCCGCCGATGAAATAGCCGATGAAGAAATGCAGGAAATCCCGCGGCGTCTCGCCGGTGCCGAAGACAAGCTCTGCACCGCAGGCAGCGGAGGCATCGTTGCACTGGTAGACCGGAAAGCCGAAACAGGCAGCCAGTTCCTGCTGGATATCGCGGGTCTGCCATTGCAGCATTTCCGCGGCCGGCGCGCCGATGGAAATTGCCCAGTCCCACAGCCGGAAGGGGATGGCTATCCCAAGCCCGGCAATCCGCCCTGCCCGATCCGGTGGCAATTTGGCGGTCAGAACCTCGACGGCGCGGCGCGCGAAGCGGATGATTCCGTCCGGCGAGGGCCAGGGATGGGTCTGATGCAGCCTGCCCAGCACTGTGCCCGTGAAGTCGATCAGGATTAGGTCGACTGACCGACGGCCGACCTTGAGGCCAAAGAAATAGGCGCCATCCGGCGCAAGTCGCATCGGGATGGACGGCTGCCCCACGCGCCCGCGAATCGGTTCGCCGCGTGCAAGCAGTCCGTCTTCCTCAAGCCCGCGCATGATCACCGAGATGGTCTGCGCCGAGAGCCCAGTCGCCCGCGCGATCTCCGCCTTGGCCATCGGACCGTTGGACCGAAGCAGCGACAGCACCAGCCGCTCGTTATGCGCCCGCATTCCGCTCTGGTTCGACCCCCGCACCGCGTGGGCGATCTGGCGTTTTTGCGGCGCCATTTCCTGATCGGTTCCCGTGACCACAGTTCCTCCTCCGTTCAGAGAAGACAATGAGAAGGCAGGGTTGGCCTGTCAATACTAAATAAGACTGATTTATTTATCTTGACAGACGCCGCCAATTGTCCTTTTCTGTGCGACATGGCTGGTTCGGGGCTACCCTGACAGCCGCGACGGACCTGGGAGGGTCCCGGGAAATCAACGGGAGGAAGAACCTTGAAATCTGCATCCATCAAAACGCTGTTTGGCGCCACCGCTCTCGGCCTTGTCGGCCTCGCCGGCGCCGCCCAGGCTCAGGATATCGGCGCGTGCCTGATCACCAAGACGGACACCAACCCGTTCTTCGTGAAGATGAAGGAAGGCGCAAGCGCCGCTGCCGAAGAAGCCGGGATCAACCTGTCGACCTATGCAGGCAAGTATGACGGTGACGTGGAAACTCAGATCGCCGCCGTCGAGTCGTGCATTGCATCCGGCGCGAAAGGCATCCTGATCACGCCGACCGACAGCCGTGCGCTGGTACCGATCATCACTCAGGCTCGCGAAGCCGGCTCGCTGGTCATCGCGCTCGACACGCAGTTTGAGCCGGCCGACGCAGCCGACGCCACTTTCGCAACGGACAACTTCAAAGCCGGCGAACTCATCGGCCAATGGGCCGCCGCGACCCTCGGCGACGAGGCCGCAAACGCCAAGATCGCCCTGCTCGACCTGAACGCTTCCGAGGTTTCCGTCGACTATCAGCGCGACCAGGGCTTCCTGACCGGCTTCGGAATCGACGTTAAGAACCCGACGGACATCGGCGACGAGGACGATCCGCGCATCGTCGGAAACGACGTGACCGACGGTTCGCCCGACGGCGGCCGTACCGCGATGGAAAACCTGCTGCAGATCGACCCCGACATCAACGTGGTCTACACGATCAACGAGCCGGCCGCGGCCGGTGCCTACGAGGCGCTGAAATCGCTCGGCAAGGGTGAGGGTGTATTGATCGTCTCCGTTGACGGCGGCTGCCCGGGCGTCAAGGACATCGAGGCCGGGATCATCGGCGCAACCTCAATGCAGTTCCCGCTGCTGATGGCGTCGAAGGGCATCGAGGCGATCAAGACCTTCGCCGAAACCGGTGAAAAGCCGCAGAACTCCGAGGGCCTGGATTTCTTCAACACGGGCGTCGAACTGATCACTGACGCGCCCGTCGACGGAATCCCGTCAATCACTTCTGCGGAAGGCCTGGAGAAGTGCTGGGGCTGACCTTTCCGCTCACTCCCGAGGCGGCGCGTTCTGCGCCGCCTCATCTCCAAAACCCCGTCGACGTCTTTCAAAGACAAGTCTGCCTCGGCTAAACACGAGGCTGGGAGTTAAGCCATGTCCGATACACAAAAGCCGGCGCGGAAGTCGCAGGAGTTCGAACAGACATTGGACCGCAGCGACAAGAAGGTCGCCGAGTTCAATGTCGCCCGTCACACACCGATCGAGCGCGTGCAGCATCTTCTGCACAACAACCCCACACTCGTCCCTGTCATCGTGTTGGTGCTGAGCCTGGTCGTGTTCGGGCTCATTGCTGGCGGCCGATTCTTTTCCGCCTTCAACCTTAGCCTCATCATGCAGCAGGTTTCGATAATCGGCATGCTGGCGGCTGCGCAATCGCTGATCATCATCACGGCGGGAATCGACCTAAGCGTCGCGGCCATCATGGTGCTGATGTCGGTGATCATGGGGAACCTTGCTGTCTATATGGGTGTACCCAGCGGACTCGCGATCCTCGTCGGCTTCGCCGGCGGCGCGGCGGCAGGGCTCTTCAACGGCCTGCTCATTACAAAGGTCAAGTTGCCGCCATTCATCACGACACTCGGGACCTGGTCGATCTACTACTCGCTTCTGCTTTGGCTCTCCGGAGCTCAATCGATCCGCGGCACCGACATCGACGAAAACGCACCATTCCTGAAATTCTTCGGTGAAACCGTCGAACTTGCGGGGGCGCGCATCACGCTGGGCTCGCTGCTGATGGTCATGATCTTCGTCGTCCTCTGGTATCTGCTCAACAAGACCGCCTGGGGCCGCCATGTCTATGCAATTGGCGACGACAAGGAAGCAGCCGAACTCTCGGGCATCCGTACCGACAGGGTGCTGGTATCGGTCTACATGGTCGCTGGCTTCGTCTGTGCCGTCGCAGCCTGGGCGTCGATCGGACGGGTCGGATCGATTTCCCCACAATCCTTCTATGAGGGCAACCTCCAGTCCATCACCGCCGTGGTGATCGGGGGGATTTCGCTCTTCGGTGGACGTGGTTCGATCATGGGCGCGCTTTTTGGAGCCCTCATCGTCGGCGTGTTTCAGTCGGGTCTGCGCATGGCCGGAGTCGACGTGCTCTGGCAAGTCTTCGCCATCGGCTGGCTCATCATCATCGCGGTCGCGATCGACCAATGGATCAGAAGGGTATCTGCATAATGTCTGACACAACTCCCGTCGTGCAGGGTCGCGGTCTCGTGAAGCGCTATGGCCACGTAACAGCGATCGACAATTCCGACTTCGAACTGCTTCCGGGAGAGATCCTGGCGGTGATCGGCGACAACGGCGCAGGCAAGTCATCCATCGTGAAGGCGATCTGCGGCGCAGTCGTTCCGGACGCGGGCGAGATCCTCATCGAGGGCAAGCCGGTTCATTTCACCTCGCCGATCGAGGCGCGGGACATGGGAATCGAAATCGTCTACCAGACGCTCGCGCTCTCCCCCGCGCTCTCGATTGCCGACAACATGTTCATGGGTCGTGAAATCCGCAAGAATGGCTGGATGGGCGACTGGCTGAAGATGCTGGACAAGAAGGCCATGGAAACCTTCGCCCGCGAGAAGCTCACCGAGCTTGGTCTGATGACGGTCCAGTCTATCAACCAGCCGGTCGAAACCCTGTCGGGCGGCCAACGCCAGGGCGTCGCCGTGGCGCGCGCGGCGGCCTTCGCGACCAAGTTCATCATCATGGACGAACCGACCGCGGCGCTCGGCGTCAAGGAAAGCCGCCGGGTTCTCGAGTTGATCCTGGACGTCAAGTCGCGCGGCATACCGATCATCCTGATTTCCCACAACATGCCGCATGTCTTCGAGGTCGCGGACCGGATACATATCCATCGCCTGGGGCGTCGGCTCTGCACCGTCAACCCGGACGACTACACCATGTCCGACGCAGTCGCGATGATGACCGGCGCGATGGAGCCACCAGCCGAGATCCGAGCCGCCTGAGGCAGGGAGACGATGGACCAGGACGACATCAAATCGCTCGCCGACCGGATCGGCGGGCTCCAACCGGCCGGCAGGCGACTCCTCGTCGCGATTGCCGGCCCGCCTGCTTCCGGAAAGTCGCGCACGGCGCGCGAACTGGTCGAGGAGTTGCAGCGACGCGGCGGTCGCGCCGTGGAAGTGCCGATGGATGGCTTCCACCTCGACAACCGGCTCCTCGACGCCCGCGGCCTGCGCGCGCGCAAGGGCGCGCCGGAAACCTTTGATGCGGCCGGCTTCGTCCACGCCATGCGGCGGTTAGGTTCGGAGGAGGAGGTGATCCTGCCGACCTTCGATCGTAGCCGTGACCTGTCGGTCGCTGGCGCCATCGCCATCACGCCGAAGCACGACATCGCCGTGGTCGAGGGCAACTATCTCTGTTTCGACGAGCCGCCATGGCGCGAGCTTGCCGAGCTCTGGGACTTCTCCTGCTATCTCGAAGTTCCCGACGAGGTGCTGCTCGAGCGGCTCGTGAAACGCTGGCTCGGCCACGGCCACACGCCCGAAGCGGCCGAGGCCCGCGCCCGCGGCAATGATCTCGCCAACGCGCAGCGCATCGCCGCGGCGGTCGGGGCGGTGGACCTGCGGATGTAATTTACGGACCGCCGGCGCGCTTTGTGCCGGAGGTCCACCGACATCCGATCCCGAGAAAACAAATCCGCTTATGGACCCGAAACGGGGACCGCGCGCGGGCCGAGCCGCGCGACCGTCCCGACTCGCCTATTCCGGGAAATGGCAAGCCGCCCGATGTGTGCCCTGATCCAGTTCCGGTCGCTCGGTGCGGCACCGCGCCTCGGCTTTCCAGCAGCGCGGCGCGAAGGGGCAGCCGTCGGGAATGTTGACCGGCGAGGGCAGCTCGCCAACGAGCTTGATGCGCTGCTTGCGTAGTGTCGGGTCCGCCATCGGCGTCGCCGAGAGCAGCGCCTTTGTATAGGGGTGCCGTTGGTGGTCGAAGAGATCCGCCTTGGGAGCGATCTCGACGGGACGGCCGAGATACATCACGATGACATCGTCGGCGATGTGCTTCACGACCGAGAGGTCATGGCTGATGAAGAGATAGGCGAGCCCGAGCCGCTCCTGCAGGTCGACGAGCAGGTTAAGGATCTGGCTCTGGATCGACAGGTCGAGCGCCGAGACCGGCTCGTCCAGCACCAGCACCTTCGGCTCCAGCATCAGCGCCCGTCCGACCGCGATCCGCTGCCGCTGGCCGCCTGAGAACATGTGCGGATAGCGGTCGTAATGCTCCGGGCGCAGCCCCACGAGCGTCAGCATCTCGCGGGCGCGCCGCGTACGTTCGGCGGCCGGCATCTCGGGCGCGTTGATGATCAGTGGCTCCTCGAGGATCTGGCCGCAGCGCTGGCGCGGGTTGAGCGAGCCGAACGGGTCCTGAAACACGATCTGGACCGTGGTGCGCAGCGCGGCGAGCGTGTCCGGCCCCGCCGGCGTTCCGTCCAGCACGAAGGAGCCCGCGACGGGCTCCTCGATCATGGTGATGACACGCGCCAGCGTGGACTTGCCGCAGCCGGACTCGCCCACCACCGCGAGCGTCTTGCCGGGTTCAAGCGCGAAGGACGCGCCCGTCAACGCGCGGACGATCCGGTCCTGCCCGAACAGACCGCCCTTCAGGACATATTCCTGCGTGAGATTCTCGGCGACGAGGACAGGCTCGCTCATGCGCTTTGCTCCGCTGTGACGTTGATCGGAAAGTGGCAGCGGGCAAAGCCGATCTCGGGCCCGCCCACCGGCGGCGGCGTCGTCCCGCAGAGGTCCGTCGCGATCGAACAACGCGGCGAGAAGAGACAGCCCTTGGGGCGGTCGAACTGGCCCGGCACGACACCGGGGATCGTCGGCAGGTGCTTGGTCGTGGCCCGTTCCGGCAGCGCGGCGAGTAGCGCGGCGGTATAGGGATGATGCGGACGCGAGAACAGCGCCGTCACTTCCTGCTGCTCGCATTTCTGCCCGGCATATTGAACCGAGACCTGCTGTGCGGTCTCGGCCACCACGCCCATGTCATGAGTGATGAGCACCAGCGCCATGCCGGTCTCCTCCTGAAGGCTCTTCAGGAGCTCGAGGATCTGTGCCTGGATGGTCACGTCGAGCGCGGTCGTCGGCTCGTCCGCAATCAGCATCTTGGGCTTGCAGGCGATCGCCATGGCGATCATCACCCGCTGGTTCATGCCGCCCGACATCTGGTGCGGGAAGGCTGAGAGCCGGGTTTCGGCCGCCGGGATACCGACCTGTTCGAAGAGCTCCACCGCGCGGGCATGGCGCGCCTTGCGATCCATGCCGAGATGGATCCGCAGCGCCTCCTTGATCTGGAAGCCGACCGTGTAGCACGGGTTGAGCGAGGTCATCGGCTCCTGGAAAATCATTGACATGTCTTTGCCGACGATCTTCCGCCTCTCCCGCGGAGAGATCGCACGCAGGTCGTGGCCGTCGAATGTCATCGCGTCTGAAGTGATGGTCGCGGTCCAGGGAAGGAGCCCCATCATGGCGAGGAAGGCCACCGACTTGCCCGAGCCGGATTCGCCGACAATGGCGGTGATATCGCCGGGATTGAGCGTCAGGTCGAACCCGTCAACGGCCCGAAAGGAGCCCGAGGTGGTGGCGAAATCGACCGAGAGGTTGCGGACTTCGAGAAGCGACATCGCTCAGCTCCTCTTAAGCTTCGGGTCGAGCGCGTCCCGCAGCCCGTCGCCCATCAGGTTGATGGCGAGAACCGTGATCAGGATCGCGAGGCCGGGGAAGGTGACAACCCACCAGGCGCGCAGGATGAACTCGCGCGCTTCGGCAAGCATCGTGCCCCATTCCGGTGTGGGCGGCTGCGCGCCCATGCCAAGAAAGCCGAGCGCCGCGACGTCGAGGATCGCGTTCGAGAAGGAGAGCGCGGCCTGCACGATGATCGGCGCGAGGCAGTTGGGCAGCACGGTGACGAACATCAGCCGGAGGCGCCCGGCGCCGGCGACCTTCGCGGAGGTCACATAGTCCTTGTGCCGCTCCGAGATGACGCTGGCGCGGGTGAGCCGCACATAATGCGGCTGCAGCACGATGGCGATGGCGATCACCGCGTTCAGCAGCGACGGCCCCAGCACCGCCACGAGAACCAGCGCGAGGAGCAGCGAGGGGAAGGCGAGGATCACGTCCATCAGCCGCATGATGATGGTGTCGAGCCATCTCGGCGCGAAGCCTGCGATCAGGCCGATGGTGATCCCGCCCGTGGTGGCGATGACGACGACGACAACGCCGACGAAGAAGGAGAAGCGCGCGCCGTAGATCAGACGCGAGAGCAGGTCGCGCCCGAGCGCGTCGGTGCCGAGCGCGTAGGACAGGCTGCCGCCCTCCTGCCAGAACGGCGGTTGCAGCAGGTGGTCGCGGAACTGCTCTGTGGGGTCATAGGGCGCCAACAGCGGCGCGAAGACCGCCACGAAGAAGACGCCGAGGAAGACATAGAGGCCGATGACGGCGCCGCGGTTCTCGCGGAAGTAGTACCAGAATTCCTTGAGGCGGCCGGGTCGCTCGACCTGCACGGCTTCGAGAGTTGCGTCGGACATGTCAGGCCTTCCGGATCTTCGGGTTGATGAGCCCGTAGAGCACGTCCACGGTCAGGTTCACGACCATCACCATCACGGCGATGAGGATCAGCCCGCCCTGCACGACCGGATAGTCGCGGCGGTAGATCGAATCGACCATCCACTTGCCGATGCCAGGCCAGGAGAAGATCGTCTCGGTCAGGATTGCGCCGGCAAGCAACGTGCCGACCAGCAGGCCGATCACGGTGATGACCGGGATCAGCGCATTGCGCAGCGCGTGGACATAAGTGATCCGTGCCGGCGGCAGGCCCTTGGCGCGGGCGGTGCGGATGTAGTCTTCGGAGAGGACCTCGAGCATCGCCGAGCGTGTCTGGCGGGCGATGACAGCGAGCGGGATCGTGGCGAGCACGATCGTCGGCAGGATCAGGTGGCTCACGGCGGAGGCAAAGGCGCCTTTCTGTCCGGAGAGCAGGCTGTCGATCAGCATGAAGCCTGTCACGTCGTCGAAGAAATACATCAGCGAGATCCGCCCCGAGACCGGCGTCCAGCCGAGGATGCCGGAGAAGACGATGATCATCAGCAACGCCCACCAGAAGATCGGCATCGAGTAGCCTACGAGCGCCGAGGACATCAGCGCCCGGTCAAAGAACTTCCCCCGGTTGATCGCCGCGATGACCCCCGCCGGAATGCCGAGCAGGATCGCCAGCGTGATTGCACAGATCGAGAGTTCCAGCGTCGCCGGAAAAAGGGCGAAGAACTCGTCGAAGACCGGCTTCTTGGTGACGAAACTCTGGCCGAGATCGCCTTGCAACACGCCGGTCATGTAGTCCCAGTATTGAATGAAAATCGGCTGGTCGAAGCCGAACTGCGTCTGCAACTCGGCATAGCGTTCCTCCGACATGCCGCGCTCGCCGGCCATGACGATGATCGGGTCACCCGGCAGGACCCGGATGAAGGAGAACGCAATGAGCGTCACTCCGATAAAGGTCGGGATGAAGGTCAGGAGGCGCGACAGGAAGAAGTTCAGCATTGTCCGATGACCGTGAGCTCTTTGGGAAAGGTTGTAAGCGACCGGCATCCGTCCTCGGTAACAAGGACATCATCCTCAATGCGGATGCCGAAGGCATTCAGGTCGTATAAACCGGGTTCGATGGTGAAGACCATGCCGGATTCCAGTTTTTCGTCATTGCCGCGCATGATCTGCGGTGCCTCGTGGACGGCGCGTCCGAGGCCGTGGCCGGTCTTGGTGCGGATCATCCGGGCAAAGGGCGAGGCTTCGAGAACGCGGGTGCAGGCATCGTCCACGTCATGAGCAGTGGCGCCGGGCCGGGTTACCCGGAAGCCCTCAAGATTGGCCGCGAGGACGGTTTCGTAGACTTCCGCTGCCGCCTCGGGCGCGTGACCGACGAAGAAGGTGCGCGTGATGTCGGCGTTGAGCCCGCCGAGATGCGCGCCGAAGTCGAAGAGAAGGGTGTCGCCAGGCTGGATGGCATAGTCGACGCGCGCGTGGGCGTGCGGGCGTGCAGAGTTGTCGCCGGCCGCGACGATGGGGCCGAAGGCATGGGCCTCGGCGCCGTTGCGAAAGAGGGCCTGTGTCAGCAGGCCCTCGACCGCGCGCTCGGTCATGCCGGGGCGAACCTCGGCGATGGTCTCGGCGAGCGCGGCCTCGGAGATCCGGATCGACTCCTCGAGGATAGCGATCTCCTCAGGCGTCTTGACCCGGCGCAGGGCCGAGATCTCGCGCTCGGCGTCGAGTATATCGATCCCCGGATAGGCCGCGGCCAGCGCGTGGTGGACGAAGACGCGCATAACCTGCCCCTCGACGGCAAGCCGCCGGAGCGGAATCGCGCGGGCAAGCGCGGCAAAGGCGCCCGAATAGCCGTCCTGGTCGCGCCAGGTGAAGACCTCGCCTTCGAATCCCAAGGGATCGAAACTGCCCTTCTCGAGATCTGGCACAATGGCCGCGGGCGGACCCTCGGCGGCGATGACGATCAGAAGCGGACGTTCGTGGCTATGAAAGCGCGCACCCATCAGGCGTTCGAAATTGGGGCCGGGGACGAGGGCGACGCCGTCAACACCCAGATCGAGCGCGAGGCGGCGCAGGGCTCTGAAGCGATCCATTGCGGGCAACCTTGAATCGGAAGGACCGGAGCGATGTGTCGCTCCGGTCCGGGAAGTGTCGGTGATCACTCGGCGAGCGACACACCGTAGAAGATGTGCCCGCCGAACGGGTGCACCTTGTAGCCCTCGACCTCCGGACGCACCGGCATGAACACGGTCGAGTGGGCGATGGTCGCCCACGGCGCCTGCTCCTTGAAGACGACCTGAGCCTCCTCGTAGAGCTTGGCGCGCTCGCCCTGATCGGAGAGGACCTTGGCCTTCTGGATCAGGTCATCGAACGGCTCGTAGCACCACTGGGCACGGTTGGCGTCACCAACAGAGTCACAGCCAAGCAGCACGGCGAGGAAGTTGTCCGGGTCACCGTTGTCGCCGGTCCAGCCGAGCAACACAGCGCCGTCCCGGTCGAGTTCCTTGGAACGGCTCAGATACTCGCCCCACTCGTAGGAGACGACTTCGACATCGACGCCAACCTGCGCGAAGTCTTCCTGGATCAGTTCGGCCATGCGGCGGGCATTGGGGTTGTAGGGCCGCTGCACCGGCATCGCCCAGACCTTCATGCTGAGATCCGTGATACCCTCTTCCGCGAGCATCGCCTTGGCGGCTTCCGGATCATAGGGATCGTCGACGACCGCGTCGTTATAGGACCAGATGGTCGGCGGGATCGGGTTCTTGGCGATCACGCCCGAGCCCTGGAACACGACGTCGATGATCGCCTGCTTGTCGATGGCCATGTTCAGCGCTTTGCGGACCTTCGGATTGTCGAAGGGCGCCATCTGCGTGTTGTAGGCCAGGTAACCGACGTTCAGGCCTTCCTGCTCAAGCAGGTTGACGTCGGGATCGTCCCTCATCGCCTGGATATCGGCCGGGTTCGGATAGGGCATGACGTGGCATTCGCCGGCCTTCAGCTTCTGGTAGCGTACAGATGCATCCGGGGTGATCGCAAAGACCAGATTCTCGATCGCCGCCGGTTCGCGCCAATACTCGTCATTACGGACATAGCGGATCACCGCATCCTTCTGGTAGTCGACGAACTTGAACGCGCCGGTGCCGATCGGCGCCTGGTTCAGCATCTCGGGCGTGCCGGCCTCGAGCATCGCGTCGGCATATTCCTTCGACACGATCGAGGCGAGACCCATGGCAAGGTTCGCGATCATCGGCGCTTCGGGTCGGTTCAGCACGAACTTGACGGTGTAATCGTCGACCTTGACGATCTCGTTCAGCAGGTCGGGCATCGACATGCCTTCGAAATATTCCCAGGTGCCGCCGGAGACGGTCTTGTAGGGATTGTCGTCCTTCCACTGCCGCTCGAAGGAGAAGATCACGTCATCGGCGTTGAAATCGCGAGTCGGCGTGAATTGGTCATTGCTGTGGAACTTGACGCCCTGACGCAGGTGGAAGGTGTATTCCAGGCCGTCTTCGGACACTTCCCAGGTCTCGGCGAGGCCGGGGATGACGTTGGTCGTGCCGGTCTCGAAGAGCACCAGCTTGTCGTAGATCGGATGTTCGGAGGCGTCGAAGGTCGTTCCGGAAGTGAACAGCGCCGGATCGAAGCCTTCGGGCGAGCCTTCGGAACAATAGACGAGCGTCTGTGCCGAGGCCGCCCCGGCGAGGATGCCGGAACACATCAGCGCGGCGGTAAGGGTCCGCGAAAATCTCATGAGAGGTCTCCCTGTTGTTTTCTGCCCGCTGAACGGGCAAGTGCCGGAGATTTGACAGCCAAACCGCTTGCGATGCAATGGGGGCCCGGCAGGTTCGGACGGAAAGACAGTCCCGAAAGGCAGAGGTGACGCAACGAAAGTCCGGTGCCGCCCAGGTGCGGTTTCGGGTCGCATCACCGTGCCGATCGGTCTAGCTTTGCCGGCGAGACACGGGAGACCCCCCTTGCCCCTGCAAATGAACCGCGAAGTTTTCATTACCTGCGCCCTGACAGGGTCCGGCAGCACCCAGGACCGCAGCCCACACGTGCCGCGTTCGCCGCGACAGATCGCCGAGGCCGCGGTCGCGGCGGCGCAGGCCGGTGCGGCGGTGGTCCACGCCCATGTCCGAGACCCCGAGACCGGCGCGCCGGCGCGCGACCCGGCGCTCTACCGCGAGGTGACCGAGCGGATCCGCGATTCGGAAACCGACATGGTGCTCAACCTCACCGCGGGCATGGGGGGCGACCTGGTCTTCGGTGGCCCCGACGCGCCGCTGCCGCTCCAGACGGGAACCGACATGGCCTCTGCCGCCGAGCGCGTCGCCCATATCGCGGAATGTCGCCCCGAGATCTGCACGCTCGATTGCGGCACGATGAATTTCGCCGAGGCCGACTACGTGATGACCAACACGCCCGGCATGCTGCGGGCAATGGGCCGCGCGATGACCGAGCTTGGCGTGAAACCCGAGATCGAGGCCTTCGACACCGGCCATCTCTGGCTGGCAAAGGCGCTCGTCGCGGAGGGTGTTCTGGAGAGCCCGGCGCTGGTCCAGCTCTGCATGGGCGTGCCCTGGGGCGCGCCGGACGACCTGACGACCTTCCTCGCCATGGTGAATGCCGTGCCGCCGGACTGGACATGGTCGGCCTTCTCGCTCGGCCGCCACCAGATGGCCTATGTCGCTGCCGCGGTGCTTGCCGGCGGCAATGTCCGGGTCGGGCTCGAGGACAATCTCTGGCTCGAGAAGGGTGTGCTCGCCACAAACGCTCAACTTGTCACCCGCGCCCGCATCATCATCGAGAGCCTCGGCGCTCGGATCATCGGCCCCGACGACGTGCGAAAACGGCTCGGCCTCGAAAAACGCCCGCCCGCCTGACCGCGCCATACCCGGAGCCTGTCGATGGAACACCCCGTCCGGCCGCCTGTCTGTGCGTTTTATGGCCGCATCTTAGGAGGCGGACGGATCGGCACTTGCGCCCGCACGCGGCGAGCCGGGAACACGACCCACGCGGAGATTTCACCAATGCTCGGCAGCTGCGCTCTCATTGTGGAACGCGGCGGCATATCGGAAACCTACATCGATCGAGGCGTGTGATGGGAAAGACAGCGGCAATCATCGGCGGCGGCGTGATCGGCGGAGGATGGGCCGCACGCTTCCTGCTCAACGGCTGGGACGTCCGGCTCTTCGATCCGGACCCGGAGGCCGAGCGCAAGCTCGCAGCGGTGCTCGCCAATGCGCGCCGCGCCCTGCCGATGCTCTACGACCGCCGCCTGCCGCCCGAGGGCCGGCTGACCTACGCGGACAACTTCGCCGAGGCGGTCGCCGGCGCTGACTGGGTGCAGGAGAGCGTGCCGGAACGGCTCGACCTCAAGCGCCGCGTCTATGCCGGGATCGAGGCCGCCGCCACACCTGCGACGCCAATCGGATCCTCCACCTCTGGCTTCAAGCCCTCCGAACTGCGCGACGGGCTGCGCCACCCCGAACGCCTCTTCGTCGCCCATCCCTTCAACCCGGTCTACCTGCTGCCGCTCGTCGAAATCGTCGGCGGCCCCGAGAGCGCCTCCGAGACCCTGCGCAGCCTCGGCATGTATCCCCTTACAGTCCGCGCCGAGATCGACGCCCATATCGCCGATCGCCTACTCGAGGCGGTCTGGCGCGAGGCGCTCTGGCTGGTCAGCGACGGCATCGCCACGACCGCCGAGATCGACGAGGCCATCCGAATGGGCTTCGGCCTTCGCTGGGCGCAGATGGGGCTTTTCGAGACCTACCGTATCGCCGGCGGCGAACCGGGCATGCGGCATTTCCTGGCACAGTTCGGCCCGGCGCTGGCCTGGCCCTGGACGAAGCTCATGGACGTGCCCGAATTGACCGACGAACTGGTCGAACGGATCGCAGCGCAATCGGATGCACAATCGGGTTCGCTCTCGATCCGAGAGCTCGAACGGCAGCGCGACGACAACCTGGTGGCGATCCTCCGGGCGCTCAGGGCCCGCGGCGCCGCGGCCGGCCGGTTGATCCGCGACCACGAGGCCACCCTCCCCGCTCCCGCGGCCGATGTCGCGCCGATTGTAACGGTCGACCGTGTCGTTCCCATCGACTGGACGGACTATAACGGCCACATGAACGAGAGCCGCTTTGGCCAGGCCTTCTCCGATGCCGCCGATTCCGTGATGGCGGTGATCGGCGCGGATGCCGCCTATATCGCGGGCGGGATGAGCTATTTCACCGTCGACATCCGGATCCGGTTTCTCGCCGAGGTAATGGCCGGCGCGCGGATCAAGGTCGAGAGCCAGGTCCTCGACGGCAGTGGCAAGAAGCTGCGCCTGTTCCACCGGATGCGGGACGCAGAGGGCGGCGAGATCGCAACCGCGGAACAGCTCCTGATCCATGTGAGCCTCGAAACCCGGCGCGCCTGCCCTCCCGCACCCGAGTTGCGCACCCGGCTCGACGCGCTCGCCGCCGCCCATGCCTCCCTGCCCGCTCCCGAGGCGCATGAAAGGCTCTAGGAGAGATGCGAGAAACCGTCCCCCACGGGCAGCAATCCGGCTTGCATTGGCGCGAATCCTTGGCTAGGTAGACCGGCACGCCGATGCGGTCCGTTCGTCTATCGGTTAGGACGCCAGGTTTTCAACCTGGAAAGAGGGGTTCGATTCCCCTACGGACTGCCAGCAAGTCTCGGGGTCTGTCGGTTCGGTTTGAACGTTGGCGGGGATGTCACATCCGGGTGGGCTGCCAGGATCATCATCAGGCGGGTTTGCCTCGACCTTTGGCTGGAAGCTCTTGATCGAAGCCCAGGCATTGACCAGCGTGCCATCGACCGAGAAGTGGTCGTCCGACAGAAGCGGTGCGACATCGCGGTGCGTCAGAATGGCGCCTTAGAGATTATTGATCGCCTGTCGATCGAGCATTGAGGCTAAGGGGGGGCAGCGGCACGTTGTTGGCGGCGGCCTTGCCCCCAAGAATACACACGGGCGGAGACGGTGGTCCAAGCTTAACGTTTGGCTGGCGGTCAGTGGTGAGACGTGAACAAGTTCTGGAAGATGAACGCCAAACTCGCTGCATGGCACAACCGCCGACCTTGCTGGCGGAAGAGAATACCTCCCAAACAATTGTATCTAGGGATCGTCCCCGGGCCTGCAGTCAATGCAGCGCGGTGGATAGAACGACTCCATCTCCAGCGCCGCGGAGAGTTTGCGTAGCCCTGTCTGCAATCCCTCCTCGAACACCGGGTGATAGAACGGGCGTTCCAGCATTTCCGCGACCGTCAGGTTCGACTGCCGTGACCAGGCGAACAGGTGCGCCAGGTTTTCGGCCCGCGGCCCGACCATCTCGGCTCCCAGGAAAAGCCCGGTGTTGCGTTCTCCGTACAGTCGCAGCAGACCCTTGTCCTGCATCATAACCTTGGCGCGGCCGAGTTCCTGCCAGTTGAATTCGGATACAACGAAATCGGCGCCGCGCCGTTCCAGATCGGCGAAGCTTTCACCGGCGATCATGATCTCGGGGTCTGAGAACACCACGGTTATCGGTGCGCTCTTCGCAAATCGCCGGATTTGAGGGTAGCGCGCAGCGTTGAAGCCGGCGGCAAGGCCTTCGTCAGCGGCCTCGTGCAGCAGCGGGAAACGGTCGTTGGCGTCGCCCGCGATGAAGATGTGGCTGTCGCCGCAGCGCCCGGTGTAGAGGTCCCAGACTGGGACGCCTCGCGCATCGCGTTCAAGCGACGTGTTCTCCAGCCCCAGGTGGTCGATGTTGGGCCGGCGCCCGGTGGCGACGAGCGCGAGGTCGAACTTCTGGACGCGTTCGGACCCGCCATCATCAAAGGCAACCTCGATGCCATCTGCGGTGCGGTCCCGTCGCGTGACCTCGGCGTGTGGGTAGAACTCCATTTCTTTGGAGATGATCGCACGCGCCGCGGTCAGAACTTCCGGGTCAGTCAGCGGCCCGACCAGGTGATCACGGCCGAAGATCGTGACCCGCACCCCGAGCCGATGCAATGCCTGGCCGATCTCAAGTCCGATCACGCCCGCACCGAAGACCGCGACCGATTCCGGCAGGTCCTGCCAGTAGAACACGTCGTCACTGACGATCATCCGGTCGCCGAACTCTTCGAAGCCAGGAAGGATATTCGTGCGCGACCCGGTCGCTATGACGATACGGTTGGCCTCCACGATCCGCCCATCTTCTAGCGCCAATTCGTGATCCGACAGGAACCGTGCCGTCGCCATCACCCGGTGATGCTCAGGCCAAGCCTCAACCGACTTCGTGACCCCGCCAACGAACCGATCACGCATCTCCCGAACCCGTCTCATCACCGCAGGACCATCGATCAACGGCGGTTTATAGTGCACGCCGAATGGCGCTGCCCGGCGGCCGAGATGAGCGAGTTCGGCCGCCGCTATCAGCAGCTTTGAAGGCATGCAGCCGACGCGGGCGCAGGTCGTGCCGTACTGGTTTCCCTCGATCAAAAGCACCTTGTCAGTGAAGCGCGTCGCCTCGCGATACGCTCGCATTCCGGCGCTGCCAGCACCAATGATCGCCACTTCGGCCCGAAGTCTTTGCATGTCCATCTCCCGAATTTGCCGAGATTCTTGTCGGCCGCGATGTCAGAGGAGCCACGTTAAAGGTATCCTGGCAGAGGCGAGGCTCAGCCGTGCACTGTCTGCCAAATGTCCATTCGATCGGAAGAAGCTGGACCTCCGGGCAACCAAGTAACCTTGCCCCCCGTGTCAATGCATCATGCCTTCCGCGCCCGCGGCGAGCGATGCCAGGATCGTCGCCGTTAGGAGAACCGAAACGATGCCGAGACCAATCCCCACTGCCGCGACCAAACCGTCGTGTTCCACCAGGCCGACGCCCACAATGAAGAGCGAGATGGCTGGGAACCAGCCGCTGAAGGGCACCGGCAAAAACAGTGCGAAGGCGATCACGAACAGAATTAGGCCCAACATTCGCTCGTACCGTCTCGTGAAAAGCGCTGTATGGCGCGTCGTCAGCACGCGCTCCAGCCTGCGGGTGACAGGACGGAGGCGAAGCACCGTCCGTCGTAGTTTGGCCTGGTCGAGTTCCAGACGCGCGAGCCGTCCTGGAAGCCTGACATACGGGAAACCGAGCATCATCTGGCCTGTCGTCACGAGTAGCGGCAAGCCGGTGATGAGGGATGACCCTGGCGGCAATGGCAGCAATGTCAGCAGAGAGAACAGGACGATCGCCCATCCGAACGATGCTTCACCCAACGACGACAGCAGGTTGCCGAGCGTCAATGTTCCCGCAAGGTGATGGTCGCGTGAACTCCGCAGGATAGGAAGCGAAAGGGATGGCCGTCTGCGTAATCCGTCCTGCCGTTGCATCCTGTTCCTTTCAAGCGTTCGTTCCGCATATCATGCTTAAATCGGCTTTCTGCAATCCCGAGAGGCATCTGACATGCGAAAACTGGAAAGAGAGCGAAGGCTATCCAAGCACGTTATCGCAGAAACACGCAGAAACTGTACTGGACTGACGACAAGACATTGTCCGGATCGCCGCAGACTTCCTCGGTTTCGCACTGCAGCTACGCAATCGCTTGCCGGTCGAGTCGTCTGCAAACATGATGCGATAGCAGCGGCGTGGATGCGCCCAGGAGCGGATTTCGGAGGAGACTATGAGCGGGACAGTAATCCAGGACGACCTGACGGTTGAGGGTAATCTGACAGCAAAAGATGGGACGGTTATCATCAGCGGCAACGTTGTCGGCGATATTGATGCCAACGTGGTTGAAATCCTTTCTTCGGGTCGCGTGAGGGGGGGCGTTACCGCTGTGAACGTCACGCTATCCGGAGCGCTTGAAGGGAGCGTCAAGTGCAGTGAACTCACCCTGGAGGAAGAAGCCGATTTGAAGGCCGATGTATCTGCAAAAACCATGTCGATGAGTTCGGGCACCAAGGTTCATGGCAAGGTTGCGGTTGGCTGAAGCTGAAGGCCTGCCACAGTAGGAAGCCTTCCCACCGCAGGTTGACGGATGTGCGCCCGGAGACATCCCCATGCTCAAGCCAGCCCCCTTGTGCCCACTAAATCGCAAATACCCGAGGCTGCTGCTGCACTGCTCCGAGTTTGTCTTATCGGTCAGAGTTACTTCACCCCTCGTGGCTCGCACGATGTTCGCGAGGCACGTTTTGGGTTCCCTGCCGCTCGTCGCATTTTCTTCGAGCATCTGGTGCGGAACACGCCGTCACTCATCTCGGTTTTTGCACCAGCGAAGTGATCCACTCCGTTATAGGACTGGGATGCGCAGCTTTGAGATAGAGTCCAGGCGCTGCGGCAAATGTCTGGTCTCGCTTGCAATGTATTGTGGTCGTCGGCGGGATCCTGTGCTTCACTTGCCCCGTCGGTGATCTCCGGACGGATTGCGCAGATTTTGGTGCCCGCCAGGATCGCATTTTCCAGAACCGACCGAGACCCGACGGAGCGAGGACCGATGACGACCAGCCCTGCCGCGCCACTGCACCCGCATGGCGAGCCGTCCCATGTCGACAATGTCCGCGGCGTCTCGTTAATGGCGCTCGCCTTCGTGTTGTTCTCGGTCTGCGATATGCTCGCCAAGCTGCTGACCGGAGATTTTCATCCGATGCAGATCGTTTGGACACGTCAGCTCGCGCTTCTGGTGGGCGTTGTAGTGGCACTCGGCATTCATGGCCCTGGTCTGTTCCGCTCTCGCCATCCTGCAATGCAAGTGCTCCGCGGCCTGCTCGCGGTCGCCTCCGCTGCCTGTTTTATATCAGCAGTTCGCTTCGTGCCGCTGGCCGATGCCGTGGCTGTGACTTTCATCGCGCCGTTCATTGTGACGATCCTGAGCGCACGGCTGCTCGGTGAGTATGTTGGCGCCCGGCGGTGGGCGGCGGTAGCAGTGGGCTTCCTCGGTGCGATGATCGTGATCCGACCGGGCATGGGGACGATGCACCCGGCGATGCTTCTCGTCGTAGTCGCAGCTACTGGTTTCGCTCTTCGGCAGGTTCTCTCGCGCCGTCTCGGAAACTCCGACCGCACAGTTACCACGGTCGCCTACACCGCAATCGTCAGCGTGACCACACTCTCGCTGCCGCTTTTCCTGTTCTGGCGCACTCCCGAAACGGCGCGTCAATGGGTGCTTCTTGGCGGCATGGCCCTCGCCGCTGGTCTCGGCGAATGGGCGGTCATCCGGGCATTCGAGATCGGACAGGCTGTCGCCCTCGCGCCAGTCCACTATAGCATGATGATCTGGGCCACCTTCTGGGGCTGGTTGGTTTTCGGCGACTTGCCCGACGTTTGGACCATCATCGGAGCAGCAGTCATCATGGCCACCGGGCTTTACATTCTGCATGGCGAGCAAAAGCGTGGTCGCCCGTCAGCAGCCGCAAAAATTGAATCCTCGCGTTAGGTAAAAACCTGAAGGCGGCAATCAAGTTAACCGGTTGGCGATCGAGCAGGTCTGACCATATGAGCCTGCAAGTGCCGATTATCCGTCGCCCGCCTCCAGTTCCCAAAGGTTCCCAACGGAGGTCATTCAACATGCCGTGTGGGATCCAACGCCACAAACGCAATAAGTAATTGAATTTAATTAGATTAAAGAGGGTTCGCGCAGTCACAGACCCGACAAGCGGCTGCCATCCAAATCGAGCGGCCGATGAAGGGAGCATGGGGACGCCCGGTCGGGCGCGATTGACTGGCAAGGCTGTCTCGGTCAACGGCGTTCAGGTCGGCTGGGCTTGTGCCATCCGTGCAAGCCCGAAGAGCAGCAATGCTGCCGAGGTTCCGCAGGCAAGCGTCCGGACCGTATTCCAGAATGTCCAGCGCGGAAGGTATGTCCCGGTCTAGTAGGCGCGCGTGGTGTCCTGCCCCAGGTCCATTCTGGCCAGGGCTTCGTTCATCGGCACGTTGCGGAACACTGTGACCCCGAAGCAGCCGACCAGATAGGTCGGGCCCGAAAGCGCGATCATCGTGCCGGCCGGTCCTTCGACGGCGAATGCGGCGTAGCCGGCGATGGCCAGCGACACCTGAGAACGGCAGTGGAATAGTCGACCACGGTAGCGGCGGGGATGTTTCTCGCTGCGGGCGGAGCAAAAGTCGCCCAGTATCGGCCCTTTCTGTTCTGATTTCAGGGGGGCGGGAGCATTTTCACC
>NZ_SELO01000036.1 GCF_004146235.1 Tropicimonas sp. IMCC6043
GACGCCCGCCCTTCGGCCTAGCCTTGGGATAGTGCGGTTCTATCAGCGCCAGAAGCCGACGCCACGGCACCACTGCGTCCATCTCCGTTAGGAACTGCTCACGCCGCGTGCGCTTCTTCTTCATCGCGTCGGTCATGCTCGGGAAGGCGGGCTGTTTCGGCATCGTCGGCGCTCCTCTCGCGGATACACAGACCCTATCAGATCACGCCCAGAGGCGAAGGTTCTTCAGACTTTCCTATAAAGGACAAAGATCTCGTGCGGGCCGGTTTCGGCAATATCGACCCTGTGCGTGGGATCGACTGCGGCCTTCCACGAAATCTTCTCGCTTAGTCGGACCACTCTGCCGGGAAGGTTGTTGCTTTGCACCTTGAGCTTCAATATCCGCCGCGGGCCCACGCTGCCGGTACAGAATCCTGTGAAGCTCAGAGCACCGCTGCTGCTGTGGCCTTCGAGACGGAAGGTTCCCATATTGGTGATCTCAAGGGTCAATTCGACTAAAACCGGCTTGCCTCTGGTGAAGCTCACGGGATGATTCCGCGGGCTCCCGGACTTCCAGTGTGGCGGTTTCAGGACTGTCCCGTTCGCCATCAGATTCGCCCCCGAATTGACGGAGTTCTTTCGGATCGGCGGGTGATCAGTGAGAAATTCGAGAGAAACAAGTTTAATTTGGCCGGTCATTTTTACCTCCAGCGCAAAATCCCAGCGTCCTGTCCGCTACGATGTCGCGGAGAGGGCAGTGTGCGTCGGATGCCGTCCGGAGCATCTCGATCTGATCGCTTGATGCGTCGGACGCTAGACGGACCTTCACGCGAAGCGCCCCAAAGCTCGGCCTGACGCTATCATCCACCGCCAGGAACCCACGCAGATCAATGTCCCCTTCAACCTCGACCTCGATCGCATCGAGGGGAATATCCATTGCGGTTCCGTAGGCACGGTAGGTCATTGCCTGGCACGTCCCGATGGAAGCCAAGACAAGTTCCACTGGGCTTGGGCCGGCGCTATGCCCCCCAGCGCTTCTGAAAAGTCTGCCATCAGTTTGTGATTGCGAATTGCTGCTTCGGTGCGGAAACCCTCCATCGACTTGCAAGCCGATTTGAAGGTCACCTTTCCCATCTCAGGATTGGCGCGCTTGGCTTCTTGAGTGCCCTGTATGATGGATTTCAGATCATTCACCGAAGTTCTGGTTGCGAGAGTCATAACAATTCCCCCCTTGCAGCCGACGACGCTACGCGCCGTCCCGAAGAGACGAACTGCGACGCTAAGACAGACCGAAACCCCATAACGAGCGTCCCAATTTCCATTGGCCGCTGCTACGTTGCGACGTCGGAATTATACGCCGAAGGGAACCTTGCACCCTTGACGCACGTCAACCGGTTTTGCATTTCTGGCAAAACAGCTCGTGAAAAAGGAGCAGGTCGCAGGCACCTTGAGTATCTGACTGGGCAAGTAGTAGATTCGGCCGCGATGGCAGAAAATCCGTCATCCGACCGAAACCTTCAGATGACCGCAAGGTCGGCATTTTACCAGTTCATCTGATCCGCATCATTCTACAAAATGGGCTAGGAACGGCAGACTGCCGTGTCGAGGGTCAACGTCGACTATGCGGCTAGATCGAAGGTGCGGATGTCCTGAAGGAGTTGCCGAAATTCCGGCTCGGGCGCTGTACACATGGTTCGATACGTGTTCAGGAAGGGCAGCGAACCGATGTGCGTTCGTTCGCCGACAAGTTCGCCGGTCAGGCGGGCTTTGGGCGGTTCCGGGCCAGAACATGGTAATTGTAGTGGTCGGGACAGACTTTGAACGGAAATGAACGTCCGCCATTGCGAAATGCTGCGGGCGCTATGCAGCGGGTGCATTTGGCGGCTCGCCGCCCTCTCTTCGGGTTTCTGCAGCCACGAGAAGGTGTGATCCTGCGTCGGGCGAGAACGACGAGAACGGCCCTGAGCCGCCACCTGAAATGTCGTCAGCACCTTTCCCCAACGCCCCGTAACCAGCCATTCATCCGCTGCGCAGCAATCGCGTTGCATCAATCAGTGGATGCGGCCGATCCCTGGTGGGTTCTTTCCGCGGCATGTTGGACAAGCGCCCATGATTACTAACGGTTGAAGGAGACGCCGGGCATTCGTCGACAAACTGAGCCGAGATCTACACGAAAGAAGCCTTGGCGGAATTCAAGCCAAAATCCAGCTTTCGAGCCTTGACCTATCCGGCAGACCGCCGGCGTGCACCAACTTGCCGTCAACCGCGATGCCGGGTGTCGAGATGACGCCCGCCATGGCGATCGCCTTGGGGTCCGTGACCTTTTCGACATCGACCTCGACCCCGACCCGTGCGGCCGCATCCTTGACCATCTGCTCGGTCGTTTCGCACCGTTTGCAGCCCGGGCCGTAAACCTTGACGTGTTTCATTTCTTTGCCTCTCAGAAGATCGCGTTGAACAAGAACCCAACCGCCAGGATGCCACTGCCGACCACACCGATGAAGACGGCGATCAGGCGAAGCGTCAGGACCTGCCGGAGGATGATCATTTCGGGGAGGCTCAGGGCGATGACGGACATCATGAAGGCGAGAACCGTCCCGACGGCCGCTCCCTTGCCGAGTAGGGCTTCGACGATAGGGATGACGCCGGCCGCGTTGGTGTACATGGGGATTCCGATGACGACGGCAGCCGGAACGCTCCACCAAGCATTCGCGCCCATGATCCGCGCCATCAGGTCCTCGGGCACGTAGCCGTGGATCAGCGCACCGACGCCGATCCCGAGGATGATCCAGATCCAGACTTTCGCAAAGATCTCCCGAACCGCCTCGATGCCCAACCGGTACCTGTCGACCATCGAAAGCTGTTCACCGTCGATGACCACGGGCGCATCCGCGCCACTATGTATGTCCCGGACCCAGTCCTGCAGCCAGCCTTCAAGCCTTAGATTGCCGATGACGAAGCCAGCGACAATGGCAATGGCAAGACCAAAGACAAGGTAGGTCACTGCCACCTTCCAGCCTACGAGGCCGAAGAGCAATACCAAGGCAACCTCGTTAACCATCGGTGCCGAGATCAGGAACGAGAACGTCACACCGAGCGGAATGCCTGCGGACACGAAGCCGATGAAAAGCGGCACCGCCGAGCAGGAACAGAACGGCGTCAGAACCCCGAGGCCGGCTGCCATCACGTTGCCCGCCCCTTCGCGCTTTCCCGACAGGAAGGCGCGGGTCTTCTCGGGGCTGAAGAAACTGCGCACTACACCCATGGCGAATACGATCAACGCAAGCAACATCATCACTTTCGGCACGTCGTAGAGGAAGAATGCGATGGCGCTGCCGGCGTGGCTGTCCGGCTGAACCGGAAATAGTGCGGTCATCCGCGCAGAAGCCGGCAATAGCTGCCGATAGACCAGCCACCAGGCCACTGCAGCCGCGGCCACGCCAACATGCCAACTCCAGGCCGGAAATTCGTGCCGTGAGTGAGGCGTATGCGTCTCGGACGTCATGCGACCTTCCTTTCCTCGTCAAAGTTTACCGCGAGCACCGCGTCGAGCACCGCTCGGACTTCGGATGGCACGTCGGAGTTTCTGCGGTAGCGCACCCACTGGGCATCGCGCCGGTCGACTACGAGACCGGCTTGCTTCAGGACCTGCATATGTCGCGACATTCGGCTTTGCGTCGCGCCAATTGCCTGCATCAATTCGCAGACACAATGCTCCTCTCCATCGCGAAGCATATGCATTGCGCGTAGGCGTGTCGGTTCGGCAAGGGCGGAGAGAACGGACAGAATCATGAGTCACTCCTTCATGCGCATTTGCGCATAAGCGGCTCTACTGCACTTTGATCTGAATCAATTCGACAAAGCGTCGACCGTCGACACTCAGTCTTTTCGTATATGAATACTGAAAAGCAGCTTGCCGCCGGACGAACAACCATCCGGCGGCTGCATCGGGTGGCCGCTCCTATCCGAGTTCGACCTCCCAAGACTTGAAGCTTAGCTTCGTCGTGGCCGGGCTCGCGTCCGCGATCTTGCGAATGTTCGCCCAGGTCTGCTTGTAGTTCGGCAGGATGAGTTCGTTCACGCCGCCGTTGATCACATTGCCCTGGGTGCCCGAGGGCGCGCCGAACAGCATGAATGTCTCGTTCGGGCGCGCGGTCGGCTCCAGGTAGACCATGGCCTGGGTGGCGCCGACGTCGTTGTAGACCTCGACCATGTCTCCGTTCACCAGCCCCAGTTCACCGGCATCTGCCGGATTGATCTGGAGGAAAGGCAGCGGGAAGCGGTCGATCACGAAGTCGTTGTCCTGGTCGAGGAACCAGTTCTGCCAGTTGAGGTTGGACCGGCCGTTGTTGATGAGGAACCGGTAGTTGGCCTTCTGCTGCGCCTTTCCGGGCGCCTCGAGCCCGCGCCATCCGCCGAGGCAGAAGAGCGCCTTGCCGTCCTCACGCCCGTGTCGGGTGAAGACGCCGTCGGTGTAGAGGCGCGGGGTTCCCACGAGCTGACCGTTCTCGAATCCCACGACCGGCTCCTGCACCCCGTTGTTGCCCATTGCGCGCAGGCGCTCATAGGTCACCTCGGGATTGCCGGAGTTGTAGCCGTCCATGAAGGCTTCTTCCTCGGTCTGCCAGTCATAGCCGGCGAACTGCGCGGCGTAGTCGGTCCGGCCCTCCTCCGACAGCACGCGCTCGAGGTTGTTGGCGAGACGCGCGGCGATCAGGCAGTCGGGCATCGCCTGGCCCGGGCCGTCCATGTATTTCTCGACGAGCCGCAGACGCCTTTCTCCGTTCATCGAGGTCAGGTTCATCTCGCCGGATTCGACGGCCGGCAGGATGACATGCGCGGACTGGCCGATCTGGCTGTGGATGATGTCGACATTGACCGAGAAGAGGCCACCAGCGCGGACCGCGCCCTCGATCGCATCCACCAGTTCCTCGCGCGTGGCCCCGGCGGCAGCGTCCATTGCCTCCTTCACCATGTTGGTGCGCCGGTTATACTCGCGCTTGAAGACGCTGGCGTTGAGCGTGGTCTTGTAGTGGTCGCATGCCCAGATGTGGTGCACCCGTCCGCCACCCTGGATCATGAGTTGATCGAAATAGGGTGCAGGCCGGCCGACATGGCCGTCGCCCGGGCGGAAGTAGCCCTCCTGGTGCCCGCCGAGGCGGCAGACGCCCCCGCCTTCGCGGCCGATGTTGCCGCAGGCGAGACCGAGGTTCACCAAGGCGCCGATCGTGCGGTAGTTGTCGTTGCCCCAGATGATGCCCTTCTCGTAGGCGATGATCGACTTGCGCCGGCCGCCGTCGTCATTCGGCTTCGCATACCACTCGGCCGCCTTGACGATATCCGCCTCCGGCACGCCACAGATCTCCGCGGCCTCGGCCGTCGAAAGCCGTACGGCTGCCAGCGCCTCTTGCATCGAGCCCAGAGCGGCCGGATGCGCCTCGTCCTCCGGAACGGCGATCCCGTTAGCGAAGGTCGAGGCGTCGATGAAGGTCTGGTCGACCCATCCCTGCTCCGCGACGTGAGTGAGGATCGCGTTGAAGAGCGCGAGGTCCGTGCCCGAGTTCGGCTGGATGTGCAGGACGCCTTCCGCCCCTGCCGCCTCCTCGCAGGCATTGACTGTCACGGTGCGCCGCGGGTCGACAATGATCACCTTCGCCCCGCCCTGCATGCCCGGCACCATGTGGTTGAGGAACAGGTTTGTCTGGGTCTCAAGCGGGTTCGCCCCGACGATCATGATCGTGTCGGCGAGCGTGTAGTCCTCATAGGCGTAGTTGAGCTCGTCCACACCCATGTCGCGCGAGGAATGGACCTCGGAGTTGTAGGCGGGCCGGTTGTGGATCCGGCAGTTCTTCACCTTCATCGAGCCGAAGTAGAGCTTGCCGGTGCCCCAAGTGTTCTCGTACCCGCCGGCGCTGCCGCCGTGGTCGAACATCGAGACGTAGAGGTCGTCCTCATCGTCCTGGTCGATGAACCGGGCGGTGACGCGCGCGACGAGGTCGAGCGCGTCATCCCACGTGGTCGGCTGCCAGGTGCCGTAGCGCCAGACCAGCGGGTCGGTGAGCCGCTGCTGCTGCGTTCCGGTGACATCGGACCGCCGGTTCTCGGCCATGCGCGCGCCGCGGATGGAGCCGAGCCCCGAGTTCACCGCGCAGTCGAGGTCGGGCTTGATCACCAGATGCACGTCCCGGCCGTTCTGTTTGACCACGTTGTACATCGAGGGCGCATACCAGGCCTCGGTTTCCATCGGTTGCTGCTCGCCGAGATCGACGCCAAACACGTTCTCGTCCGGCGCCATGCCGCCCTGCTTGTTGAGCGGCCAGGTGTAGGCCTTGTAGCCGCAGCCGACGATGCAGTAGTGGCAGGTGACATTGAGCACGGTGGCGTCCGCCGGAATGATCGGAAGACGGTCGGTGAAACGCTTGTAGGTCATCTTTTCTTCTCCCTCACGCTTCCAGAACGTTGGACAGGCGGCCATAGATCAGCTCGTCCACGCCCTCGGCAAAGATCTCGCCGCTGTCGTCCACCCGAAGCTCGAACTGGGGCAGGTTCTGGGTCGCATGGCCCCAGGTCTGCTGCCCGCCGGCCTCGCAGTCGAAACGCGAGTAGTGCCCCGGGCAGTTGAGGGTCTTGTCACCGGCACTGTAGGTCAGCAGCCACCCCTTGTGCGGGCAGAGCACCGAGTAGGCGACGATATCGCCATCCGGCCCCACTCCGCCTTCGACTGCCGTGCCCAGCTTCAGAAGCACGCCGGGGCTCTCCGCGTCGGGGTATGCAATGTCCATCGGTTCGTTGACGACGAGGTCGGCGACGTTCGCCAGCCGGTTGGACGAATAATCCACCCTCGCAAGGCTGCGCGCCTGTGCCCGGTTCGCAGGAATAACGGTTGCCGCTGCCGCTCCCGCGGCGCTCATGATGCCGCCACGCAGGAACTGGCGGCGGCCGACATCGACCAGCCGATTGCATTTCATGATTGGTGTCCTCCCTTGACTGCTATTTTTTGCAGCATGGGTCCAGTCTACGGGCAGAACCGGATCTGGCGGCCGCTCGAGAGTCGCGCTCACGCCATTGTTTTTGTTGTAAATATCCTGACGTTCGGATTTCCGAACGTCATGGAGGATCAGAGCCCGAGCTTCTTCATCTTCTCCCAGAGCGTGGTGCGCGACACTTCGAGCAGGCGCGCGGCCTCGGCAATCTGTCCGCCGGTCTGCTCCAATGCCTTCACGATATGCCGCCGCTCGGCCTGTTCCCGGGCCTGTGCGAGTGTACGCACCTCCCTCGCATCCTCGTTCAGCTCCGGAAAGAGGTCGGTCGGAAAGATCCAGTCGCCGTCTGCCACCTCCATGGCGCGCAGCATCCGTGACCGGAGCTCGCGGCCGTTGCCCGGCCAGTCGTGATCTCGGATTGCCGCCATCGCCAGGTCCGAGATGCCCCGCAACGACGTCGGATGCCTCTCGTTCATCGACTGGAACAACCGTCCCGCCATCCAGACGGCATCGTCGACGCGCTGCGACAGGGGGGGCACGACGATCACATGGGCGACCATCGCGTACATCAGGTCGGAACGAACCCCGCCCTCCTCGGATTCTGCGTCAGGTCCGGAGCCAAAGGAGGCGACGAGCCTGAACGAGCCGGTCCCGATGGCGTCCATCAGCCGCCCTTGCACGCCATCGTCCAGCCGGTCAATTCCGTTCACGAACAGGGTGCCGTCGGACACGGTGTCGAGCGCGCCGGAGAGCGCATCGCCGGCACGCTCATCGTTGTGAGCATTCACATGAATGAACGGCGCGGCGCGGCGATCGGAGAGGTCGTGGATGCGCAGCGCAAGGCGTGCCTTTCCGAGCCCGCGCTGCCCGCGGATCAGGACCGGCAGGTCGATCCGCGCGAATTCGGAAACCAACGCATCGACCTGTCTGGCAAGGACGGAAATGCCGGTCTCGGGCGGCAGCCCCGCATCCGGGTCAGGGCGCAGGATCAGTGCAAGGCGCCCAAGGAAGGACGCCATCTCGAACGGTTTCGTCATGTAGTCGGCCCCGCCCGCCCGTAGGAGACGAACGGCCTGGTCGATCTCGCCTTGTCCCGTGATGAAGAGAAACGGCGGAGGGGGGATCGACCGCGATATGGCGTTGAAGACGTCCTCGCCGGTGCCGCCGGGAAGGCGGATGTCGCAGACGACGGCATCGACCAAGCGGCGCGGTGTGCGGACGGCGGCAATGCCCCGGACCGCCTGTTTCACCCAGGTGACCTCCGCCCCTTCGAGCTCGAGGCGCTGCACGATGGAACTCCCCATCAGGCTATCATCCTCGATCAGCACGATGTAGCGTCCTGTCAGCATGCGGAGTTTCCCTCCCATGGTAGGCTGACCGTGATCTCGGTGCGGGTCTCCGACTGACCGCAGGCGATGACACCGCCGAGATCGGCGACAAGATCGCGGACGAGGCGCAGCCCGACACCGCCGCCGGGCACGACCGGCGCCTCCGACATCAACCGGGACCGGGCCGCCTCCGAAAGGCCGGGGCCATCGTCCTTCACCGACAGGTTCAAGTGCCCCTCTTCTTCCCGGAGGGTGAACGAGACCGAACCGCCGTTTGGCGCTGCTGACGACGCGTTGAGCAGGAGGTTGAGGGCGATCTGGCGTACCGGTGCCGAGGGCAGGCGCCGGAGGATGTCGTCGCCGACGCCGATGTCCCATTCAAGTTGTTGCCGCCTCCGCAGTGTTTCCGGCTCGAACAGCAGTCGGAGATCTTCGAAATCCGTTCCGGACAGCGGCCGGCCGGATCGGTCCACGCGGTTTTCTTCCAGGATCGCCCGGCTCACGTCGCGCAGGTGGCGCAGGCCACGGTCGAGAAGGTCCGCGGACTCGCGGACGACGTCCGGACGATCAGGGTAGCTGCGGATCGTGTCGGTCGCGTTCAGGAGCCCCCCGAGCGGGTTGTTGATCTCATGCGCCAGCGACGAGGAAAGCCGTCCAAGGCTGACGAAGCGTTCACGCTCTGCGAGCCGCCGCTCCGCCTCGGTCCGGGCACCGATCGCCCCCGCCATTTCGTTGAAGTTCCGCAACAGCTTCGTCAGGACCGAATCCGAGCGCGGGATTGCCGTTTCCGGAATGGCCTGCGGTGCCCCGCCGGCCTCGCCCATGTGGCTTGCAAGCAGTTCGACCGGCTTGAGCATCCGCGCGACGACGGCGTAGCCAGCGATCACCAGGATAAGCGTCGCCGTCGCGTTGCCTGCGAGTAGCGCGAGGGCTGCGGCACGGCGCTGTTCAACCAGATCGTTAACGTCCAGTTCGGTCACGATCTGGCCAACCTCCCGGCCCTGCACCGACAAGGGCGCCATGACCCGGACAACCGAGGTGCCATTCGCCGCCGTCACTTCTCCAACGGGAACCGCGTCGTCCGCGAAGGCGGCAACCGCCGAATCCACCGGTGCACGCATCGGGTCGGTCGCCGCCAGAACGCTGCCGCGCTCGTCTGCAACAACGGTGAACAGGATCCGTTCTCCCGACGCATTGGCCCGCGCACGGTCGAGCGTGTCGTAGACTTCCCAGACGTCCTTGTGCAGCGCGAACGGACCAAGCGCCACGGCGAGCCCCTCGACGTGGAGCCTCGCGTATTCCTGCAGCCGGGCGTCCTGAAGCCTGCCAAGCGTGGACAACACCTGTTGAGACGCGACAAGGCCGAAGAGGACCATCAGGCCCGCCGTCGCAAGCGCGACCCTGATGGTGATCGGCCATGTTCCGAACCGGGCCGGAACCATCATAGCCTCGCTACCTCGGCCATCCGCGCAGCGATACCGTCGAAGAGGCCCGGATCACCCTCGGCGACCCCATCGAGGAACAGCAGGTCCAGCACCTCGCGCCCGGCCGGCTGTTCGCCGAGGTTTCGAAGCGCCGCGCCAAACCGTTGTAGATCCTCATCTGACGCCCTGTCCGCGCGCGCGGCGAAAGGCGGGAAACCCAGCCATTCCGACCTGGCCACGATCCGCGTGCGGCCGGTCAGCGATGGCTCGACCGCCGCGAGCGTTTCCCAGACATACCCGTCAACGCTTCCCGACCGGGTGAGGCCGCCCGCCACGGCACGCACGACATTGCGATGGCCATATGTGAACACCGAGCGGGCGAAGAACCGCTCGGGCGTCTCGCCGAGGCGCGCGAGATCGGAAGCGGTTACAAGGAACCCCGAATTGCTGTCAGGATCGGAGAAGGCATGGACGTCGCCACGAAGATCTTCGAGCCCGGTCGCGTCGTCCCCGATCCCCGCGATCAGGTAGGATTGATAAAGCGGGCGCCCGCGCCAGACGGGAACGCCGAGAAGCGACAGGTTTTCACGATGCTGGAGGAACGGGAATCCGCAGATCCAGGCCGCGTCCACCGATCCGTCGAGAATGGATGCGGTGATCTCCTGATAGGTCCTGCGCTGGATCAGGTCCACTGGCTCTCCCATCGCATCGGACAGGGACGACCTCAGGCGATCGATTACGACGGCATCATTGTCGAGAAAGACGGGTGTCAGACCGAGCCGAAATGAGATGCCCGCACCGGCTCGAACCGGGGCACCAAGAATCGCGCCGGCCACCAGGCCCTCAAGGAATCGTCTCCTGTCCATTATTGGATGATCTCCCTGTCACGATGTTAGCGACAGGGTCGGCATACGGGCAACGACCATGAGTCGGCGTAAAATGCTCGAAGTAGGAGGTGATCGGACGAGAAATCCGAAACGCGCTTCCCGAGATCTCCTGAGCGGATGTGTCACGAAGACCGCGAACAAGACCGTCGCCGCTTCCAACAGCACTGCCGGACGGATGCCGCCAGGCAGGCGCCGACGCCAAATACGAGCCGAGCGTTCTCATCAAGGTCGCTAACAAATCTACGGAAGGCCGAGATTGCGACTGTAAATGTTGGCATTCCGGTCGTTGGTGAAGATCGCAGCGAATTCACGTTCCCCGCCCGTCTTGCGAATGCTGCTCCCGCAATGGTCGGAATGTCGCGCTCGCGGCTAAGGTCCGGTAAGTCGTCATACTCCCCCTTCGGTGGCACGAAGCGTTGGCTCTTGGACCGGACACGCCAGCGCGGTCGCTCACTGCGCTGTCCCGACATTGGAATGTTCACGAGGGAAGTCTGCTTTGCCGGCGGACGCGGCTCAAACGAACACGATGCCCGCTACCTACACTCACTTAGGATAGACCGACTTTACTCGTGCCGAAAATCGTTTACGATATCGATACGCTATCACGTTTGACTTATCCGGTTTTCGCCGGGTCCATTATCTCAAGGGGGAAATAATGTATAAGAGACTTCTCGCCTGCGTCCTTTCGGCTGTACTACTTGGCGGCGCTGCTAACGCAACCATCGTTGGTGTCGGTGGAGCCGGCCAGATATTTGACGCGACTGGTTTGACCGCCGTCACGAACGCAACGCCCGGCAGCAATACAAACATTCTCGGCTTCGATGAGGCGCAAGGAGTGTTGGTTGCAACCGATCTATTTGTTGATGGCGGTTTCAACCTTAATGGGTTGTTGGTCGACAGCCATATGATCTTCTTGAACCGCGAAAGCGGTACTTCGCTTCTCGAGCTGAGCGCCAGTTTCAGCTTTTCTGGAGATATTCTGGGGGTGATGACCAGCATCGACGGATCACTCCTTCAGGCCTCTGACGGTATCCTTGGCCTGGCGGGCGTGACCTACGACAACTTCAGCAATCGCGGCTTCGAGTCCGGGGATACCGTGAACTTCGCTGGGTCTAGTCTGGATACATTCATGCGTGTCACTCAGCCGGGCGACTGGATGCGTGTCGTCACAGTTTCGGCCGTTCCGGTACCGGCTGGGGCCGTCCTGCTGCCGACGGCGCTCGCACTTTTGGGCGCAGCGTCGCGCCGCCGCCGCCGCGCCGCTTGAAAGCACGCGGCTTAGGCTTTTGAATTGGTCGCGAGTTACTCTCGCGGCCAATTCTATTTCGGGCATGAGCGGTATTGTTGCACAAATCGGATGGAGAACTCACTGCATGAATCCAATGTGATAGCTGGATGGCATGAGCAGTTGGGTCCCGATGGAGTGCGGAACCAAGATCTAGTAAGCTTACACAGGGTCGCCGGAACGGCACAGTCCGCTGACGATCTGGCTGAGCGCCGATATGGAGTGGGGCCGCTGCCGGGCGGGATGCGCTGCTATCAACCGAACTTCAGTGACGCTATGATCCAGACCTGTTGGGTGAGGAATTACTGGAGAGAAAGATGCATGTGTAGCGGCACGCCTTCCTCCTCCTTGACAAGCACCAACAGAACCGAAACAGGACATCCGACAAATTGCGTCAGATGTCTGGAAGGTCGGCAAACCTGCCATGAGAGCAAGGACTGGCGACGTGTTCGCCTGCACGAGCGGTCGAGGTCGGCTGACCGCACAGTACGGCATTGGCTGAGATCGAAGCAATCACTGGCCCGCGGAAACACAGGACGTTTCTTTGGTGATCCGCATGGGCTAGGATCGGGGACTAGCCGAATACCCGTTCGAACAGGAGATCCAAAATCTTCCGATATGCCCATCAGTGGATGCCCTTTGAAACGCAGATGTGATAGTCAAATGCTCAGACCGGTTTTCCTTGATCTTTGCGCTGTAGTTCTGGCCTGCGGTATTGCGATTCCGGCCCATGCGCAGGATCGAACACAGCCATTCGCCACCTACCACAGCGCGAGCGAGGCGATTTTGAACGATCCGCATGATCTCGATTTCGGTCCGGACGGAAAGCTCTACGTTGCCGACAAGTTCGGCGCGCGGATTGCCATCTTCGACCCCGAGACTTTGGAATTTGAGGGCGCGTTCGGCGAGGGCCTCCTTCCCAACGTGCATGACATCTCATTCGGTCCCGACGGCATCGCCTACGTCGCCACCACTGGGTTGAATGCCGTCGCGCTTTTTTCCTTTGGACCCGACGGCGCCACAAGCATAGGCATTCTGGCGCCTTTTCCGCGAACGGAAGGTGCACTCGCACATTCGAACGGAAGGCTATACGTGATGGCGTCGGGCATAGGCGAACTAGTGGCTGTGGAAGACGAGTTCGTCGTCGCATCGGCCGGCGGAATGCCGGGCGCTCACGATGTCGAGGAAGCGCCAGATGGCACGATCTGGGTCGCCGACAACTTCAACCGGCGCCTTGTGCGGTTTTCCGAAGATCTCGAGCTGTTGCAAGTGCTCGACGGGTCGCAATATGGCTTCGTCGGACCGCGCTACCTTGCCGTCGATGATTTCGGACATCTGGTTGTCGTCGACCAGGATGCGCATCGCGCCCTGCTTATCGATCCTGCTGCCGATCGTGTTCTCGGGATCATCGGCAGCGGGGCACCCGGTCTTGGACAGTACCTTTTCGACGATCCGGAAGGCGTGGCGGTGCGTGAGGGGTCGTTCTACTTTTCAGACAGCGACAACAACCGGATTGTCAAATACATAGTCGTCCTCAACTGAACTTCACTTGGTCGAGCGTCCGCCCCCAAATTCGGAATCTGAAATGGACTAAAGGAACGTCTGATCAACGAGTTCGGCTACGCCGATTGGACCGCCTGAGGGCGCTGTCGCGGTAAATCGCGGTGGCCGAAAGCACATTGCGAAGGCAGCCTCAGGCCGCAGCGATCTCACACCAGTCGGCAGCGGCCTTGGCGCGAAGGTTGCATACGCAGCACTTGATCCGAGGCTTGTCGCAGATTCCGCGCACTCATTCGTTACCAGAGGCGATCGCGTAGCCAGATTTTCCGGACTTGGCATTATCCCAGCTGTAGAGCCCCCGGTTTCTGAGACACCCGTTTGCATCTACGCGGCCACGGGTTGGCTGTCCATCTGGTCACGTCTGAACTGGGCTGGCGAGCGGTGGCCGTGTCGTTCGATCAGCCATTGCTGGTTGTAGGTCTTCCGGAATGCGATCAGCGCCTCGCGGAGGTCTTCGACGGTGTCGAAGGTCCTCACCCACAGCAGGGGCGGTGTCAGAAGAACGTGGCTTGAGATGGGGCAGGGGGCTGAGTAGCGTCCCCGGATGACGAAACGCGACCCGTTCAAATACTTCAAGACCAGCCCTGAGATCATCCGCCTGGCGGTGATGCTCTACGTGCGCTTCCCTTTGTCGCTCAGGAATGTCGAGGATCTGCTGCACGAGCGCGGCATCGACATCAGCCATGAATCCGTTCGGTTCTGGTGGAACAGGTTCGGACCGATGTTCGCCTCCGAGATCCGCATGAAACGCGCCGAGCGGCTGCGTTCCGGGCCGCAATGGTATTGGCATCTCGACGAAATGTTCGTGAAGATCAACGGTGAACGGCACTACTTGTGGCGGGCCGTCGACCAGGAGGGCGAGGTCCTCGAAAGCTATGTGACGAAGACACGCGACAAGAAGGCCGCATTGAAATTCTTGAAGAAAACAATGAAACGCTATGGTCGGCCGCACGTCTTCGTCACCGACAAGCTGCGGTCCTACAGTGCTGCGCTACGGGAGGTCGGCGCGGTGGACCGGCAGGAAACTGGGCGCTGGCTCAACAATCGGGCGGAGAACTCGCACCTGCCATTCCGACGACGAGAACGGGCGATGCAACGGTTCCGGCGGATGCGAAGTTTACAGATGTTCGCATCCGTCCACGCCTCGGTCTTCAACCATTTCAACTCGGAGCGCAGCTTCTCCCCCAGAGCCAACTTCAAGAAGAACCGCGCCGCTGCTCTCGACGAGTGGCGTCAACTCGGCGCGGCATAAGGGACAGCGGTCCTGCCCTTGCGTAGACTGGTTCGAATCTGTCTGACACCGCCCGCCCAGCCCCACACCATCCCCAGCGACCCGGGGCAAATGGATATCATGCGGCAGACACCTCGGCATGCCGCTGGTGCGCAGCGCATCAGTAGCGATACAGAAGCCGCGTGATGCGGCGGACAGCCACGCGCCGGTTCACCCTCTCAGCCTCCAGGGTAGGAACCTGCAGAAAGCTCTCGCCATAGCCTTGAACGACCATGTTTTCGGTGGGAACCCCGAAATACTCGCTGAAGGCCAGCGCCACCGACTCCGCCCGCCGATCCGACAGAAGCAGGTTGTAATCCGCGCTTCCCACCGCATCGGTATGGCCTTCGACGAGGAACAACTCGGTCGGATCCTTTGCGATCAGCTCGCGCATCAACAGACCCATCTGCCTTAGTTGCTTTGCCTGCGACGGCTGAAGAGCGGCGGAGTTCGTTGCGAAAGTGATGGACTGCAGGTTGATCACAGGCGCCAATGCGCGCACTTCGGCATATTCCCGCACCTGGCGCAGGCTGAAACTGCGGCCGATGTCGCGCCTTTCGGCGGCAAGCAGTGCTAGGCGCAGGCTTTCGGCGTCGGATGCCTCCCGATAGTCGTAAGCGTTCTGGGCAGGGTTGGGCAGTTCCGGGACGATCACTGGCTCGAAGGTGCGGGTGTCGTCGATCAAAAGATACTCGAGCCCGTCCGGGTCGATGCGCACGCGGCGCAGTGCGCGTCCCGTGGAATCGCGGATGGTAACGATCCGGGTGCCATCGGCACGCGTCACCGTGGTGCGGGTCGAACCATCGTTGAAGCGTTCCGTGCGCACCTCCGATCCCGGCTGGCGAAGCAGCGCATCGTCATCCTTCAGAACCCGGAAGGACCCGTCGTCCTCCTTCACGATCACCCGGTCGCCGGTGTTCGTTTCCACCCGCTGACCGTTGGATAGGATCGCCCCGACCGCAACGGCGCCCAGGAAGATCAGGCCCGCCTTTTCAAGATCGCTCAGACCGGTGTCAGGTTGCGCCGTAGCCGCATCGCTCGAGGCTGTGGCGCCTGTCTCTTCGCCCGCTGTTTCCTCAACCGGGTTGCTTTGGCCAAATTCCTCGCTGCTGGAGCGGTGCGTGCTCTCCGTGACGGTCTCGGTGATCACCTCGGCCTGCGTTTCGCTCCCGGTGTCGGAACCCGCCGCAATCGCCGCAATAGCGTCGGACGTCAGCGCATCGACGCACCGAATTGTTCCGTCCGCATTGATGACCTGGGCCGGGCAGTAGTCCGCGCCTGCCGCAGGAGCGGGTTGTTCAGACGCTGCGGCGGCAGTGTCTTCTACGGTTTGTTGGTCGCCAGCAAGGGCTTCTGCTTCTGTTGCGGCCTTGGCATCCGCCATATCCTTTGCCTCAGCCTCAGCCTCAGCCTCAGCCTCAGCCTCAGCCTCGGACCGGGCTTGCGTATCCGCGTCAGCCGCGGCCTTAGCATCCACCTCGGCCTTCGCATTTGCGGCAGCTTCCGCCTGTGCTTGCGCCTCGTCGTCCGCGGCTTGTACAGTGGCAGCCGCGGCGGCCTCGGCTTCGGCATCAACCCGCGCCTGCTCGGCGGCGGCAGCGGCCTCGGCATATACCGCGGCCTGTGCAGCCGCTTGGGCCTGGGCCGCAAGCACTTCGGCGGTTTCGGTCGCCACCCTGGCCTGCTCTGCGGCGACATCCGCCTCGTGGGCAAGCCTCGCTGCCTCTACCTTGGCCTCACCTTTATCGGCGCCCTTGGCCTCATCCGCCAGTTTTCCCGCAGCCTCGGCTTCGGTCGCGGCCTGTCCGGCTTTGTCGGTCGCTGCTCGGGCTCCGACTTCGGCCTTTGCCTGAAGGTCGCGGATCAGGGCTTCGCAGGCGCGCGGATCTGCAACCAATGCCTCGGCGCAAATCTCTTCGAACGAACGGGCCTCGACACGGTCGCGGCGCTCCTTCCGATCCGACATCGCTCCGTTTTCGTTATCTCTGGCTCCCGTAAGGGCCTGCGTCGAAGCCGGCAGCGGTTGCATCAGCGACAACACCGCGAGAATTGCCGTGGTTGTCTTGCGCGATTTGGAAGTCATCATCTTGGCCCTCCTTAAATGTTGCGACTCTCTGGAAACCCTGTGGGCATCCTGGCGGGCCTTGTCCTGCCTCTGGTCCGGATGTGGCGCGTCCATGCTTCCAGGCACCACAGGAAGACTGGAAACGAAACCCCACCCGCTTATCCCAATAGCCGGGAACGCCTCCTTCAAGGCTGATCTGGGTTTGCTTTCTGGGCCATTTTGTCGGTCGCGGTTCATCCCGCCACCAAGGAAGACGCAGCAACAGCTTATGGGAGGGTGTTGTCAGAGTATCCGTTTTGGTCAAGTGCGGGAGGCTTGCCAGAAGCGACGATCACGGATCAGCGCGTTGGCGAGGACGATAAGCTTTCGCATGATGGCGGTGATTGCGAGCTTGGGTGGCTTCCCTGCGCTTATGAGTACGTTGTATTTGGCCTTGAGATCGGGGTTGAATCGGCAGGCCACGACGGCCGGCATGTAGAGCGCCTGTCGCAGGGCTGAGCGTCCGCCTTGGATGAACGCCTTTCCGCGCCATCGCCCAGACTGGCGGGTGACCGGAGCCAGGCCGGCCAGGCTTTCAGCCTGCTTGCGGTCGAGGTGACCGAGTTCTGGCATCATCGTCAGGATCGCGGCTGCGGTGACTTCGGAGATGCCCGCAATGCTCAGCAGGATCTCATGACGCGCCTGTAGTTCCTGATCTGCCTTGATGATCTCCAGAATAGCCCTGTCAATCGTCTGAAGGTCACACTCTGACGCGGCCCTCCATGGCCAGGAACTTGCCGACCCAACCCACGCCACTGGCCGGCATCAATGGGGTGCCGGCCAGTGGCTCCTGTTTTGCACAGAGCAGGGGAAAGTCATAAGACAAGAACTTGGCTTGAGACCGGGCAGGTCGCTGGTTAGCGTCCCTGGATGACGAAACGCAGTCCCTTCCGCAACTTCAAGACGAGCCCCGAAATCATCCGCCTGGCGGCGAGGTGGTGTCAAGGCGATGAAGCTTGAGCGGGGCAGGGTGGTCTCGTAGCGTCTTGGGATGACGAAAGACGCCCCATTCGAGTACTTCCGGACAAGCCGCGAGATCATCCGCCTGGCCGTGATGCTCTGTGTGCGCTTCCAGCTGTCGTTGAGGAATGTCGAGGATCTACTGCACGAACGCGGGATAGAGGTCAGCCACGAATCCGTGCGGTTCTGGTGGCAGCGGTTCGGCCCGTTGTTCGCCTCCGAGATCCGAAAGAAACGCGCCGAGCGGCTTCGTTCCGAGCCGCAGTGGCGCTGGCACCTCGACGAGAATGCGCCGCGAGGTTCCTGCATCTGATGCGGGTGCCGAGCTGCGCGAAAGATGAGGGTAGGCCCCTCGTAGCCGGCCGTCAGGGGCAGGCTTCAAACCACTGCAAGCTGCGACGGTAAAGAGCCGTGGTGGTGAGCGTTGCAGAAAAGGCGGGCTTCGAGCCCGTCAGGTACGGTCTGGAGAGACGAGCGTAAGCGCCCGGGCCTCCGCGAATGAAAGAAGTTTCCGATGCTTCTCGTCCCATAGGTGCAGCCTTGCGCAGCGAAAGCTCTGCCATAGCGTTATGCGCCTCGTCTCGGCCAGGATCGCGTGATCCGTGATCACCTCGGACAGGCGGTAGAATGGGATCCGGCAGGCCAGGTGATGCACGTGGTGGACGCCGATATTGCCCGTGATCCAACGCAAGATTCTGGGCAGGTCGTAGTGCGAGCTGCCGTGAAGGGCTGCCTCCTGGACGTTCCAGGCATCCTCGTGCTGCCAGCTGGTTTCCTCGAACTGGTGCTGGACGTAAAAGAACCACATGCCGGCTATGGCAGCCAGGAGCATCGTGGGCAGGAACACGAACAGCAGCACGTCCCAGCCGCCCAGCCAGACGATGACGCTTAGGAAGAGGACAATGGCGGCATTCGTCGCCATCGCGCTCAGCCAGTAGCGCCAGCCGGAGCGCATCAGGTGAACTGGCAGCCGGTTCTGCAGGAAAAAGGTATAGAACGGCACCACCCCGAACAGAAAGACCGGATTGCGGATCAGGCGGTAGAGCGCCCGGCCGAGCCATCCCTTCTGCCGATATTCAGTCACCGTCAGGGTCGGGATGTCTCCGACGCCCCTGCGGTCGAGATTGCCGGTCGAGGCATGGTGTATCGCGTGGGTCCGGCGCCAGACGTCGTAGGGTGTGAGCGTGAGGACGCCGAGCCCCCGCCCGATCCAGTCGCAGAGGCGCCGGTCGCGGAAAAATGATCCGTGCCCGCAATCGTGCTGGATCATGAACAGTCGGACGAGGAAGGCCGCGTTCGCCAACGCAAGGACCAGCGCCAATACGGCGCTGATCGACAGCATCCACCAGGCCACCGCCCAGATCGCGACGAAGGGCACGAGCGTGACGGCAAGCTCGAAAACGCTTCGGGAGGGACGCGGCTGGCGATATTTCGCCAGCGTCCTTGTCCAGTCAGACGCACGTAGGTGCGTGCTGTCCTGCGCGGGAACGGTTACACAGGAGGGGATGCCCGCATCCGGGCAGGCACCCGCGGATCGACCCTCCGGCGCGTGGGCTTGACCCGGCAATGCGCCCGGACGCCGTTCGTCATCCCAACGGGCGAATCGTACATCGTCATCACGCTTGTCGTTGCCGGGAGGCATGTCCCGATCGTCGGGCGATTGAAGCAGCAGGTGGGGCAATGGGGAAGTAGATCGGAGGGACAATCTCGGGTCCTCAATGGTGGAACGCGTTGGGGTCAAGGCCTGCGCACGGAATTTCCACCGGCAATGATCCGATTGATCAACGCCGCCACCGCCCGATGTGTTCCCAAGTCGGGGTCGGTGGCGTTCTCGTGGGCTGACGCGGCATCGCGGAGAACCCCGATGATCTCGTGCTCGGGCAGCAGCTTGCGGTCGTTCATCGCAAGAAGAAGCGCCTCGCAGATCGACAGGGCCGCCATGCCGGCATGATCTGTCTGGTCGGGCATTTTGGGTGTTCCTCGCTATTGAAGAGGCGTGCATGGCCGGTACGCACCGGGATGATCCACCTCATTGTTGCAGGAAAAGTGCTAGGATAGACTGATCTGAAGCAGTGGGTTGGTCGGAAGTTTTCGCTAATGCCTGCACCAAGAACTGCTTTCACTGCGAGGGAGCCGTGACCGTCGAAGCAAGCCCCCTGATCCGCAAGCTTTCCGCCTTTGTCAGATTGTCGGAGGTCGAACTAGCCGTGCTTGAACGGCTGCAGCAGCGTCGCAGTTCCTTTATCGCGGGGCGAGATATTGTGCATCAGGGTCAATCGGCTCAGACCGCGTATATCCTGTGCACGGGTTGGGTCTGTTCTTACAAGCTACAGCCTGACGGGACTCGGCAGATCGTGGATTTCCAGGTGCCAGGGGATTTTCTGGGGTTGCGGAGCGTCCTCTTGCGCACGTCGGACCACAGTTTCGAACCCATCGTGGACATCGAGGCTGCCGAAGTGCCAACCAGCGACCTTCTTGATGCGTTCGAGCAGACGCCGCGCCTCGCGACCGCTATTCTCTGGGCGGCCTCAAGGGACGAGGCGATGGTCGTGGAGCATCTCGTCGGGATCGGTCAGCGTGATGCGGACGCACGCATGGCGCATTTCCTGCTGGAGCTTGGATCGAGGCTGGCGTTGGTCGGTATGGGAACCAAGGAGGGTTATGACTGCCCTCTGACGCAGTACCACCTCGCCGATACGCTGGGGCTGAGCGCGGTCCATGTGAACCGCGTTCTGCGGCAGCTTCGCGAGAGTGAACTGGTGACCTTTCGGGACGGCCGGGTGACGTTTCACGACTATGGCGGGCTGGTGGAACTTGCCGAGTTCGATCCGGAATACCTGGATCATACGGGGCCTCTGCTTGCCTGAAGCCGGAGGAAACGCCGCCCGGAGGTCAGATGCGGCCAAGCAGAACAAGGATGACCACGATGATCAGTATCGTGCCGAGGACACCTGTCCCGGCATGACCGAAGCCATAGCCGTAGCCCCCGAAGCGCCCGCTGAACCCGCCGAGCAGAAAAATGACAAGAATAATGACCAGAATTGTGCCGAGCGACATGGTGCTTTCTCCTTTGAGGGCGCGCGCCCGATAGGGGATGCGCTCCGGTGGTGACTGTGTCTGTACGTGGCGCTTCAGTTGCCCTCGATGGAAACACCGTCCTCGTTGATCTCAATTTCGATGCCGCTTTGGCGTTCCTGACAGCAGAGATAGCCTGCCCCGATGAGGCAGACGGCGAGCATTCCGATCAGGATGAGAAGCAAGCTCCGGCTCATTGACATGCTTCCTGCCGGTTTCCCGCGTGCGACTGCCCAGGTCATGGCGCCGGGCAGTCACGCCATCACGTCACGAAAGCGCGTGGCTTGCCGCGTCCAGTTCCTTGTTGTTCTCGGCGTCATTCTTCGCGGTGTTTGCCTTCTCGGCTAACTGGTAGTGCTTGAGCGCCGCGTCCTTTTTCGGACCAGCGGGCGCCTTGTCCCACGCGGCCTTCACGGACGCGATCTTCTCGGCCGTCTTGTTCTGATCGCAAGTCATTGAAATTGTCCTTTTCATGGACGTTCCGAGAATAAGAAGCGTGCCGACATGCCGACCTTTTTGGGGTTCGACACGCCCACACGCTTCTCGGGTACTCGGAAATCTGCGCCACCAGATATTCGGCGGGCACGTCTCATTTAGCCGATGTCGTCGCCTCACCGCACTGACGAAGGTTAGTCCCGGCGCCATCCACTGTGATTTCCCGCCAGCGCCCGATGTGAATGCACATGCCGGCCGCGGGACGATACCCAGCACGCGGACGTCTGACCCGGTTGGTACCACGCCAAGACGCACTTCACGTCACGGTCGTTTGCTGGTGAGAGAGCCGCAACCACCTGTCGTCATCGTTGAGATATGTTGAAGCGCAGAGCGCTCTGAGGATCGGCACGTCGGCTTTCTCCGCCGAAACACGGTAGGTGAGAATGGCGAGGTCACCGCTCCGCGTCACGCGCCGTTCGGCCATGACGACGGAACGCCAGCCAGTCCTCTGCCGAAGATGGGTCCAGATCTGGTCACCCTGAAGGATGCCGGGCGGATAGGGAAAGATCATCACTGCGTTGGTCGCCGTGGTCGCCCGCGCGTTGTCGGCGTCACTGGTCCAGAAGTGTTCCTCCATGTCCCAGAGAACATCCCGTTCGACTGGGGAAAGGGTACCGGTGCGGTGCGCTGCATGGGCCGGTGCTCTTGCTGTCTTGGTGGAAACGGTCATTCGCCTGACCCCGACCCGCCAATCATGAACATTTGAAACAGAACAAGGATGATCGTGAGCGCCGTCCAGATCGCGCCGCTGGTTCCCGGGCGGCCATCGGCCACGGTTGAAGCAGCGCGCTGCAGGGCACCTGACGTCCGGCCTTCAGGAAGCAGCTGGCTCAAGTCTCGTGCGACCCTGCCATGATCGCTTGCGAGCGCAGGAACGTCCCGAAATCGGGCAAGCAGCGTTCCCAACCGCGCGTGCGCCGCGTCGCGCCCCAGCGTGACCAGATCAGCGGTCTCCTTCCATGGATCGAGGCCGAGCCGCGCGAGCGTGGAGAGCACAGTCACGGCATAGCCGTTCCGGTCCTCGCCGACCGACGCCTGGAGAAACCGATCGAACTCGGGCGGGTGCGGGTTGAGAATTTTGGTTTGGGACATCGCCAATCCTTTCAAGGGTTGCAGGAACGCAGATCATCCCTGTTTCCCAAAGAATACGCGCAGATCGGTCTCGCCGCCCTTACGCAGGTCAGTGCTGGCGACTGCCGCCAAGGAGGTCGCAACCGGTTCGGCGCCCGGGACTAACATGCGTCAGCGCCAGTTAGATGCTCCCGACGTACAAGAGAAGAAATCGTTCGACTGGCCAGGCTCGGGATCTGAGGGGCCGTTAGCAGTGGTGAGCGACGGATCTGCCAATATCTTGGAGGCCAGAGAAGAGCGTGCGTTCATCCAGTGTGAGGGTGACTTTCCTGCACCCGTTCAGCCTAGCCGATTTTCCGGACGAACTTCCGGCCGGGGACTACGAAGTCCTGATTCAGGAAGAACTTGTACGCGGGCAAGGTTTCGAAACTCATCAGAGGACGGCGACCCATATGACCGTTCCTGGCAGAGGTGATCGGGCGGGTTGGATGGAACTGCACACGATATCAGAGCGCGACCTGAATGAGGCGTTGAGCCGGGATCAGGCTCCGACTGAGATGAACAACCACAGCGAAGCGGCGCTTTCTCCGCAGGAGGACTTGAAATGAATACTCCCGAATGGCTCAAACCCGGCATCTATGGCGCCGTGATCGGTGCTGTCTTTGTCGGTGTCGTCGGATTCACGTGGGGCGGCTGGGTAACCGGCGGCACTTCGAATGACCGGGCGATGGCGATGTCTCGTGACGATGTCGTAGCCTCAATGGTACCGGTCTGCCTCGACATGGCGCGGTCAGACCCGGCTCGGGCGGACAAGCTTGCAACGATCCGGGCAGCCTCGACCTACCAGCGGCGCGACGCTCTCATGACAGCCGGCTGGGCGACGATGCCAGGAACCGATGCCCCAGACCGAGACATTGCGCAAGCCTGCCTGAAGGAACTGGACCTCTGAGGTCATGCTGTTCAGAGCCGATGATGTGATGGCGCAAAACCGGTCGCACCGTCAAACGCGCGAGCCACGCATCGCCTCGAGCGCCGAAATCGAGACAGGAGCTTGCGATGCCTTCTGATGACAATGGACCGGAAGATCGCGGACCTTGGAAAAACAAGCGGACCCGCGTTCCCCCTGAGGTTGACGCAATTCTCAGGCGGGGCCGGGATCGGTTGCACGGCATCCTGCCGGACGGTCTGCCGCCGGTGAAGCGTCTTGCGATCGGGGCCGCCATCGCGCTTGCGGCGTATGGGGCGTGGTCCTCATATTACACGGTGCCGAGCGACTCCGTTGCGATTGTCCAACGGTTCGGGAAGTACTCGGCCGAGGTTCCTCCAGGGCTGCACTTCAAGATCCCGTTCGGGATCGACGTGACCACGTTGGTCCCGGTCAAGCGCCAGCTGAAACAGGAATTCGGATTCACGACTCCGGGCGCCACCGACCCCTATCAGAGCCCGACAGACGGTCGCCGCGAGACCGAGATGGTGACGGGCGATCTAAACGCGGCGCTGGTGGAGTGGGTGGTGCAGTACCGGATTTCCGAACCCCGGAAGTTCCTGTTCGAAGTGCGCGAGCCGAGCGCGACCCTGCGCTACGTCTCTGAATCCGTCATGCGCGAGGTTGTGGGGGACCGCACGGTCGACGAGGTGATCACCGTCGGGCGCCAGGAAATCGAAAGCGAAGCCCTGGTGAAGATGCAGGCGCTCGCGACCAAGTACGCGATGGGCATAAGCATCGACCAAGTGCAGTTGAAGAACATCAATCCGCCCCAGCCGGTTCAAGCCTCGTTCAACGAGGTCAATCAGGCGCAGCAAGAGAAGGAACGGATCATCAACGAGGCCCGCCGCGAATACAACCGCGTCATACCTCTGGCCGAAGGCGAAAAGGACCAGCGTATCCGCGAAGCCGATGGCTATCGCCTGAGGCGGATCAACGAAGCCGAGGGCGATGCGGCCCGCTTCACGGCACTCCTCAAGGAATACCACCAAGCCCCCGAGGTGACGCGGCGCCGGATCTACATTGAAACCCTGCAGGATGTTCTGCCGGGGATTGGCTCCAAGATCATCGTCGACGGGTCCACTGCAAGCATCCTGCCGCTATTGAACCTGGATCGCCCACCGGGAGAGCAACCATGAAGACCATCTCGCTCATTGCCGCCGGGATCGCTGCTGCCGGTCTCGCCGCTGCATCATCCGCGATCTACATGGTCGGGGAGGTGGAGCAAGCCATCATAACCCAGTTCGGCAAGCCGGTCGGCGCGCCGATCACCGAGGCCGGTCTCAAAGTGAAACTACCCTTCGTTCAGGAGGTCAACCGGATCGACGCCCGCGTCCTCGAATGGGACGGCTCGCCGTCGGACATGCCGACTAAGGACAAGCTCTATATCTCGGTCGATCTCTTCGCGCGCTGGAAGATCACCGATCCCCTGCAATATTTTCTACGCCTGCGCGACGAACGCAGTGCCCAGTCGCGCCTCGACGACATTCTCGGTAGCGAGACGCGGAATGCCGTCGCCAAGCATGAGCTCATCGAGATCGTGCGCACCACCAAGGGACGGACACCGCTTAGGGACACGCTTCTGACCGACGAGGAGCTTGCGCAGGACATTGGCGCCCTCGTTCCCATCACGAAGGGGCGGGCGCTGGTCGAGCAGCAGATCTTTGAGGCGGCGGTGGAGAAGGTGCGCGTCTTCGGGATCGAGCTTCTCGATATCCGCTTCAAACGCATCAACTACAACGAAAGCGTGCGACCCAAGATCTACGATCGCATGATCTCGGAGCGGCGGCAGATCGCCGAACGCTTCCTGTCGGAAGGCAACGGCGAAGCAGCCCGGATCCAAGGCAATCGGGTGCGGGATCTAAACAAGATCCAGTCCGAAGCCTATCGCGCGGTCGAGGAAATCCGTGGCGCGGCCGATGCGGCTGCGGCTGACATCTATTCGGGCGCCTACAACGTCGATGCCGTTTCGGTCGAATTCTACGACTTCACCCGAACCATGCAGGCCTACGGCGACATGATTTCCGACGACACGACGCTTGTCCTGACGACGGACAGCGATCTGTTCCGGTTCCTGCGCGGCATGCAGGGCGAGGCAGACGCCGTCCGCGACCCCGGCAGCGTCTCGGGCGACGGAGGCGTCGCGTCAAACGGCAGGACCATACCAGTGCAAGAAGCCGCGACACCGATCGTGACACAGACGGAGGCCGAAGCAGGCCGATAGGTTCATGGCCGAAGGCCGCAATCATGAATAGAGGGCATCAAGCGGAAGCGGCAGCGGTCGACACGGCGGTGCCCCAACAGGAAGACGACAGCGCTGGGCGCGGCGAAAGGCTGTTTGCCCTTGGTCTGTTCCACTTCATCGAGCGTCTGTTGCTGGTTGTGATCGTGGCCCTGACCCTCCTCGCCGTCGCGCTCGAAGTCCTGGCCATCTATCGCCTTGGCACCATCCTGCTGGCCGATATTCTGCTGATGTTTCTTTATCTTGAAGTGATCGCAATGGTTGCGGTGTATTATGCCAAACGCAATTCCGCATTCGTGTATCCGATTTTTATTGCCATCACTGCGGTCGGACGGCTGGTCGTCCTGCAGGGCAAGGAAATGGCGCCGGAAAACATTCTGATCGAGGCGGCCGCGTGATGATGCGCAAAAAAGATTTGGCGCGCGTTTTTGAGACTTCCATAATGGTAACTAACTATTCTCCACTGAAAGCTGACAGCTATCTTCATGTCGGAAGCCCCTTCAATGGCATTTGGACTGCCGAGGCCGGTTTCTTTCCGCTTCTGAGCAAGACCCGCACACTTAATTTCCGTGCCCCTAACCTGCGTCAGCACCCGATGCCCGCCTGGCTGGTAGGCGGATGGCAAGAGCTGGATCGCGACGAGGCGATGGCCTGCGTGCCCGCGCTCGAACACAAGACATGCGGCGTCGCGACGTGCAGCGTGAAGGATGATAAGCCATGACATCAGTCGAATACCTTACTGGGGCGGCAGCAGAAACGACCGATCTCGAACGGCGCGTCCTAGCCCATGAACGGATCCTGCAGGCCCTGATCGCCTACATGGCCCGTACCGAGCCGCGTTTCGTCGACCACCTGCGGGAACGCTTCGTCGAGCCAATGAGTATGGCCCGGCGCGAACACGACCACCGTGAAACCGACGACTACGCGGAAGAGTTCATTCGCGCCGTGATGCTCCTCGGAGAAGAGCGCGCGCCCAAAGCGATGGAGCCGGACACGACCGAGAAGCAACCAGTGCCGCCGAGACGCAGAGACGGACAGGTGTCGGACATGGACCGCTCAGAGCGGCCGGATCGAGTGCAGATCCGTCAGCGAAGCGGTATCTGGGAAGTGAAGGTCGACGGCAAGTTTCACGGTGACTACTACCAGAAGGAACTTGCCCTTGCGGCCGCGGCCCTGGTCAAGTTGTCGACACTATGACCGGTAGCACCCAACCGACAGTCCCGCAGGACTTCGCGATCCAGGTGGCCGAGAACGAAGGCATGCCATCGAGACCTAGTCCCAAGGGCTCTATGCCAACGGTCGCGCGTACTCGGCGGTTGACCGGAACGCTCAAGCTTGGGCTATCGAAGATACGCACGAAAACCGATAGCTTCTGGTTCGCCGGGGAGCGCTGATGATGCACCACAAGGGACCGACGAGACACCCGCTGGCAAGGCCGATCTCTCGGATGGCCATCGTTTGCGGTGTGATCACGTCCACCGCCTTTCCCGTTTTTGCGAAGGATGACGCCGGCCCGATGCCTCAGAATGCTCGGCCGTTCATTTATGGTAGCGGGTGGCTCCGCGATCTTGGTTGCCGGGTGGAGGGCACCAAATGCCTGGCACTCGATTTCCCCGAGCATGCTTATCCTATGCAACTTCAATGACGCGAACCGCCACCTGCAATCCGAGCAGTGATCCGCCCTCGTGCTCGAAGGTCCCGCTGACCGGAAGCGCCTGTGCCGGCGTGCGGGTCGTCGCCACGCGGATCAGGTTGCGGCTCGCGATGATGTGGTTGGTCGGGTCGAATTCCACCCAGCCCGCGCCCGGGACGAAGATATCCGCCCAGGCATGGGTCGCACCGCCGCCGGTCATGTCCTCGCCGGACTCGTTTCCAGCGCCCTCGTCATGGAGGTAGCCGGTGACGAACCGCGCAGCGAAACCGAGGTGGCGCGCAGCGTCCATGAACAGCAGCGCGAAATCGCGGCACGTGCCTGTGCCAAGCCCGATCGTCTCGGCAGGTGTCTGCACGCCTTCTGCCTCGCGCCTTGCATATCGAAAAGCGCCGTGGACTGCGGTTCCCAATGCGCCCAGAACCTCAAGGCTGCTGCCGTTCGGGTGCGGCAACACCTGCGCGACCCACGCCGCCAGCACGTCCTGGTCTTGCGGTTGGTCCGAAACAAGGTAGGGGCCGAGGTCGATGAACTCGTCGACGTCGTAATGTACCGGAAAGGTGCCGGCATAGCGCTCGATCCGTGTCAGCGGCTCATCGAGGCCGTAGCGGCGCAGCAGCAGCTCGCTCTCGATTACCAGTTCGTCAGCCGCTTCGTGGAACGAAAGAAGCGCGACGGAGTTACCGAATGTGTCAAAAGTCCAGTGCACATTTGCGCGGGGGGACACTGTCAGGCTGGATTCCAGAATGCGCATATCGTGCCCGTCGCGCGGGCGGATCATCAGCCGATGCTCGCCGAAGGACACTGGGCGGTCATAGGCATATCGGGTTCGATGCAGGATGCGCAGGGTTCGGATCGGGGTATCCTCGTCTCGACCGTGCACGCCGGTCAATCGCACCGGAAGGACGCAGGGCAAAAGAAGAACGGTACGCGCCAAACCTGAAGACCAACGTACGTCATTGTAGAAAGGGCGGCAATGTTCATTCGCATCGGTCACGAGATCCATATTGACAGCAAGGCGGAAACTGTCCTGATCCTTGCCCTGTCGCCGCATTCCAGTTTCGACGGACGGATCATCGGCTCGTACGCGGTGCGGGCGGAACCAGAGCTTCCGCTCGAGACCTTCCTTGACAGTTTCGGCAACCGGCTGACACGGCTCAGGGCGCCGGCGGGGCGGCTCAGGCTCTGGTCCGACTGCATCGTGGACGTTGACGGCCAGCCCGACGTGTTTGACTGGAACGCATGCCAGCACGACGTGGGCGACCTGCCGCCCGAGACGTTGCAGTTCCTGACCGCCAGCCGCTATTGCGACTCCGATGTGCTTGCCCCCGAGGCGCTCCGCTTGTTCGGCGCCACCCCGCCGGGCTGGGCACGGGTGCAGGCAATATGCAACCACGTCCATAATCACCTGACCTTCGGATACGGCTTTGGCCGGCCCACCAAGACCGCCAGCGACGCGCAGCGCGAAAAGACCGGTGTCTGCCGCGACTTCGCGCATCTCGCGATCGCGTTCTGCCGCGCCATGAGCATCCCGGCCCGCTACGCGAGCGGCTATCTGGGCGACATCGGCGTGCCCTATTCCGGGGCCGGTGACTTCTGTGCATGGTTCGAGGCCTATCTAGGCGGTCGCTGGTACACGTTTGACGCGCGCTATAACACGCCACGGATTGGCCGGGTCCTGATGGTCCGCGGCCGTGACGCCGCCGATGGTGCGATGATCACTTCTTTCGGCGCCTACGACTTGAAGGGGTTCCGTGTCTGGACCGACGAAGTGCCCGGCGCGCCCGACGATGCCAGGCTGCGCGACATGCTGACAAGCCTGCCAAGGACCGAGGCGCTCACGCTCGCCCCGTCCGGTTGAGGGTGAACTTTCGTTGACTCACCGGCACGCACCAACCTGCGTCAGCGCGCCGTTCGGCAGTCTCGGATAGAGCATGCGGTGGCTGGCAGACCTGGCGCGTCCGTCATGTCCCCGGCATCCCGGCTCGAAGCCATTCCTGGGCTCCGCCGGATGTGTGCCGGGCCGCTTGTTCTGTGCGCCGGTCTTGTCGGAAAGGCAGGTACGTTACATGCATGACGAGAAACTGAAGCCGGCGGCTGAACCGGCGCTCCGGACGACATCGGCTGGCTGGTCTTCCAGGCTCGATCGGGGCGCGCTCCAGACCGTGTTGCTGAGCATCATCGCAGGCGTGATGATCCTCGCCGCGCTGGACGGTGCGAGCCTGATCGCGGTGCCAACGGTGCTGGCCGTTCTGTGCGCGATAGCCCTTGTACCTGCGATGCGATGGCTGGAACGAACCAGGGCCCCCGCGTCGCTCTGCGCAGCCTTCGTCGTGGGCGGCCTGCTTCTTGGGGCGGCGTTCACCGCCTATGCGCTGGCCCCTTCTGCAGAGGCCTGGAACGACCGCGCACCGCAGGTTCTGCGCGATGCGGAACGGCGCACCCGCGAGATCGTTTCCGGCATCTCGCGCACGCTGGACGTTGAGGCCCCTGTCGCACCGGCCGCCGATCCGGGAGTGGCACTGTCGGCCGAACCCGCAGATCCGGCCGAGCCGGAATTGGGGGACGACGCCGTTGGCAGGCTTGTGGAGGGGGGACAGCGTTTGCTGACCGACCTGGCGATCGGCGCGCCCAGGATTGCCGCAGGAGCCGCATTCTGGGCCATGCTGACATTCTTTCTGCTCCGCGACCGCGTGATGCTGGCCCGCTGGGGCATGTCTGTGGTTTCCGGGGCCTCGGCGCGACGGGCGGTCGGGCGGGCCATGCGCGACGTGCGCATCAATGTCGCCCGCTACCTGCTGGCAATCACCGCAATCAACCTGGGGCTCGGGGTGTGCGTCGCCGTTGCTTTCCAGCTGCTTGGCGTGTCGAACGCCCCGCTCTGGGGGGTGGCCGCGGCGCTCCTGAATTTCATGCCCTTCATCGGGATCGCCCTTTTGATGCTGGTCACGCTGGGTGTCGGGATCTCGTCGTTCGAGGACCCGATCATCGCGTTCGCGCCCTTCGCGGTGATCGTGGCACTGAACATTGTCGAAAGCCAGGTCGTCACGCCAATGGTGGTCGGTGCGCGCATCCGGATCGCCCCGGTCGCGGTCTTCGTGGCGATTGCCTTCGGTGCCTGGCTGTGGGGTGCCGGCGGTGCGCTGGTCGCCACGCCGACGCTGATCGTCGCGGTCGCCTTCGCCGAGCGGCTCAACGCCGCAGCGCACCTGTCACAGTCGCCGCGCCAGCGCGAAAGCCGCCAGAAAGGCCGCCAGCGGCAATAACGGCCGCGCGGAGCGACCAAGCGCCGTGGCAAGCAGGACATCCGAAGTGAAACGGGTGCGCTCCGCCTCTAACTGCTCCGCCCGGCGGGACGCGCGTGCCAGCCCGAGCAGATGCACGGCCAGCGCAAGCGCGGCGAAGAGCACGGCGAACAAAAGCGCCGCAACCGGAAACCCGGCCGCGGCGGTGAGCGCGGCGAGACCCGCCGCGACAAGAAACGACGCGGCCAGCGCCGCGAGAGTCGTCGTGGCAGCTGTCATTGCGACGCGCTTCGCGGCATCGCCAGCCTGTGCGGCGAGAAGATCGCGCAGCGGCGCGAGCAACGGCAACGCCATGACCGGTCAACCCTTCCGGGCGACAAGGCCGAGCAGGAGGCCAATGCCCGCGGCAATCGCGACAGCGGACAGAGGATGGCCCAGCACAGCATTGGTGGCTGAGGATTGTGCGTCGCGGCCGGTCTGGCCGATCCTGTGCCTGGCCTGTCCGATGCCCTCGGAGACTTCGTCCGAGACGGTTGCGGCAAGTTTCATGAGGTCTGCACGCAGGACCTCGATCTGCTGGCTGATCTCGTCGGGCGAGAGGACAGCCTTGGCATTGGAGCTTTGGGTGGTCGACATTTCATGTCTCCAGAAATAAGTGGATCGCGCCGGATGGTGCCGGGGCTCACATTGGCAGCACTCATTCTTGTCCGATCGGGAGCAGCCGATTCGCTTCTTTTTTCAAGGTGACTGAACCCAATGGAGGTCGCGCTCAGCGCAAGCCGAAAAATCCCAGGATGAACAGGACGATCACGACGAGTCCGACAAGGTAGATGATCCGGTTCAATTGGTGGCCTCCTGACGGATGATCCGTAGATGGTCATCTGTGTGATCGACACTAGCCGCTTGCCGGTCCGGCGACACAACATGGATCAGTGTCGGGGTAACGCCGTGGGGACGATGTCTTTTTGGACCGGGGGCACCCCGAGAGGAATCTGTGACCGGAACTGATCCATATTAGCGCGACAGGCGCTGAATCCTGCATCGATGGGTGGCACGGCAGCATGGTGCAGGGTCGTCCGATTCGTGCCCTGGCTCAGGACGTTTCAGGCGCCAGGACAAGGCAGGCCGGCGTCCGCCATGGCCCGCGCATTCAAAGGAGTCATGTCATGTCACTCATTAATCTCGTCGTCACGCTGGTCATCGTCGGCGTCGCTCTCTGGGCGATCAACACCTATATCCCGATGGATCAAAAGATAAAGATGATCCTCAACGTGGTGGTTGTCATCGTTGTCGTGCTGTGGCTGCTGCGGGCGTTTGGTCTGCTGGGAGGGATCGGCACAATGGACGTCGGTGGCTGACGCGGTGTCGTCGTCGAGCCTGGCCCTGTCTGGACCGGTGACGCTGGACACGCTCGACGAAGTGCGCGCCCTGCTCGACCAGGCCGCATCGGCGACCCGGGTCGATCTCTCCGCGGTGACAGCACTCGACACCGCCGGGGCCTGGGCGCTGCTCGGCCATCGGGGGATGCGCATCGAGGCCGCAGGTCCCGTGCAGGCCCTGCTATTGCGTACGGTCGAGGCCGCATTGCCATTGCCGCCTGCGCGCACCGCTCGACCGCGCAAGGCGCGATACTGGGTGGGCGATGTGCTGGCAGCCGTCGGCGCAGCCGTCGCGGGATTCCTGACCACCAGCGCGCAGGGCCTCGGCTTCACCGGATTGGTCATGACCCGGCTGGCGACTACGCTGGTGCGTCCGCGCCGCCTGCGGCTGACCGCACTCGTTCATCACATGCAGGAGGTCGGGCTGAACGCCGTGCCCATCGTGGCGCTGATGGGGTTTCTGATTGGCGTCGTGCTGGCGTTCCAGGGCGCCGCGCAGCTGCGCCAGTTCGGGGCCGAGGTCTTCGTGGTCGACCTGATCGCGGTCTCGATCCTGCGCGAATTGGGCATCCTTCTGACTGCCATCATCGTGGCGGGCCGGTCGGCATCGGCATTCACCGCCGCAATCGGCTCGATGAAGATGCGCGAGGAGATCGACGCCATGCGCGTGCTCGGACTGGATCCTGTCGAATTGCTGGTGCTGCCGCGCCTGCTGGCGCTGGTGATCATGCTGCCGGTCCTGGGACTTGTCGCCAACCTCGCCGGACTATTCGGGGGCGGGCTGATGGCCTGGATCGAACTTGGTATTTCGCCCAGCCAGTTCCGCACGCAATTGCTGGCGGATGTCGACGCGGCCCAAGCGCTGGTCGGCCTGTCCAAGGCTCCGGTCTTCGCTGCCATCATTGCGCTGGTGGGCTGCCAGCAGGGGATGCTGGTCAAGGGTGATGCTGAATCTCTGGGCATGCGGACTTCGCGCGCGGTGGTTATCGCCATTTTCCTCGTTATCGTCGTGGACGCGCTGTTCTCGGTGTTCTTCGCGCTCTGGGGGGTGTGATGGGAGGCGAGGCCGTCATCGCGATCCGCGGACTGACCAACCGGTTCGGCACCACGGTGGTGCACGAGGACCTGTCGCTCAACGTGATGCGGGGCGAGGTGCTGGGGGTGGTCGGTGCCTCGGGCAGCGGGAAATCTGTACTTCTGCGCAGCATCGTGGGGCTTCAGACCCCAAGCGCCGGAAAGATCATCATGCTGGGGACGGACGTGCTGGGCGCCAGCGCGGCCGACCGGGCGGCGGTGAGCGCGCGCACCGGCGTGATGTTCCAGGACGGCGCGCTGTTCTCGGCGCTGACCGTGCGCGAGAATGTCGAGGCGCCGATGCGCGAGCGGCTGGCGGTGGATGCAGCCACCCGTGCGGCGCTCGCCGATCTACGGATTTCCATGGTGGGCCTCCCGCCCGAGGCGGGCGGCCTCTACCCGGCCGAGCTGTCGGGGGGCATGCGCAAGCGCGCGGGCCTGGCGCGCGCCCTATCGCTCGACCCGGAGATCCTGTTTCTGGACGAACCCACGGCAGGTCTCGATCCGATCGGCGCCTCGACCTTCGATGCGCTGCTGAATTCGCTGAGTGAAGCTCTGGGCCTCACGGTGTTCCTGGTGACCCACGACCTCGATACCTTGCAGGCCACCTGCGACCGGATCGCGGTTCTGGCGCAGCGACGGGTGCTGGTGATCGGCACGCTGGCGGAGATGCGCGAGGTCGACGACCCCTGGGTGCATTCCTATTTCCACGGGCCACGCGCCCATGCGGCACTTGCGGCGGGGGTAAACTGATGGAAACCCGCGCACGCTTCGTGCTGATCGGCCTGTTCACGATCGTCGGATTTCTGGCTGCGCTCGGCTTCGTGCTGTGGTTGGCCAAGGTCCAGCTCGACCGGACCTATGCGCAATACGACATCCTCTTCGGCACCGTCGCCGGGCTGAGCCAGACCGCCGCCGTGCGCTATAACGGGGTGGATGTCGGCAGGGTCCTGACCATCGCGCTCGACCGCGACGATCCGGCGCTGGTGCGGGTCCGCATCGAGATCTTCGCAAGCGCGCCGGTGCGCACCGACACCATCGCCACGCTCGCCTCGCAGGGGGTGACGGGGGTCGCCTTCATCGCGCTGGAAGGTGGAAGTGCAGAGGCGGAGCGATTGGAGGTCGTGCCTTCGGCAGAGGTGCCGGTGATCCGGTCGGAGAAATCCGTCGTGCAGGACCTTATGATCAGTGGCCCCGACCTGCTGGCCGAGGCGACCGCGCTGATCGCCCAGGTCCGGAGCTTTGCCACGCCCGAGAACCGCGATGCCATCGCGGGAATCCTCACCAACCTGCAGGAGGCCACCGGACGCATCGATGCGCTCGCCACCCGGGCCGAGACGACGCTGTCCCGCCTTGATGCAGCGCTGGAAACGTCCGAGACGATATTCGTATCCGCCGATGACCTGCTGAAGCGTGACGTCCCCACGCTGGTCGCCAGCCTGCGGTCAGCCATCGACAGCACCGCCGGGGCCATGGATGGCGTGCAGAGCGCGACGCGGGGCGATTTGCCACGGCTGTCGACGCAGATCAGCGCCCTGATCGCGGATGCAAGCGGGGTGATCGCGCGGTTCGACGCGCTTGCCCGGCAGATCGGCAGCGACCCCGGCCGTTTTCTTCTCGGCAACGAGACACCGGAATACAGGAGGTCCAATTGATCCTTTCGCGCCGCAGTCTTCTGTCGCTCTCTGCCATGGCAGGCCTCTCGGGATGCGGGGCGGTGTCTGCTGTCTCCAGGGCGAGCGATCCGCTCGACACCTACACGCTCTCGCCGCTCAGCCCGGCAGAGACGCGGCCCGGGGGCACGCGGCATCTGGTGGTCGAGATGCCCACATCTGGCGGCGAGCTGTCCACCGACCGCGTCCTGATCAAGATCTCCCCGCTGCAGGCCGAGTACCTGCCCGATGCCCGCTGGTCCGAGCCGACGCCGTCCATGGTGCAGACGCTCCTGATCAACTCTCTGCTGAACCGGGGTGGGTTCCGGCTGGTTAGCCGAGTAGGCGCGGGACTCATGCCCGACTTCACGCTGATGTGCGAGATCCAGGCGTTCCAGGCCGAACTCGCCGGAGCGGACCTGGCATCGGCTCAAATCCATGTCGCGCTGCAGTTGACCCTGATCCGCGAAGCCGGCCGCGAGATCGCGGGAACCCGAGGATTCGCCACCACCACGTCGGTGACATCCGACAGCACGATTGCGCTGATCGCCGGGCTCGACGCCGCCATGCAGTCGGTTATGGGCGACGCCGTCGGCTGGGTGCAGGCCTTGGCCTGACCCCCGCCGACGGCGTCGGCGCAACGGGCCTCAGCCCAAAGGTGTCTGCTGATGCGTCCGACGCAGCCACTGACCTTCGTCCTTCAAATAGGTCGACGTGCAGAGTGCCTCCCAGATCGGGTCGCCGCTGCGTTCGGCGGGGCGGTGTCAGAAGAACCTGTCCTGCGACCGGGCAGGGAACTGACTTGCGTCCCAGGATGACGAAACGCGACCCGTTCAAACACTTCGAGAACAGCCGCGAAGGCATTCGTCTTGCGGTGATGCTATGCGTCCGGTTTCCGCTCTCACTGCGGAACGTCGAGGATCTGCTGCATGAGCGCGGCATCTACATCAGCCATAAACCCGTCCGGTTCTGGTGGAACCGGTTCGGCCCGATGTTCGCCGCCGAGATCCGAAATAAACGCGCCGATCGTTTGCGTTCAGGTCCCCAGTGGTATTGGCATCTCGACGAAATATTCGTGAAGATCAACGGCGAATAGCACTACTTGTGGCGGGCGGTCGACCAGGAGGGCGAGGTCCTGGAAAGCTTCGTGACGAAGACGCGGGACAAGAAAGCGGCATTGAAATTATTGAAAAAATCAATGAAACGCTACGGTCGGCCGCATATCTTGGTCGCTGACAAGCTTCGGTCGTATAGCGCCGCGCTGAGGGCGGTCGGCGCAGCGGACCGACAGGAAACCGGTCGCTGGCGGAACAACCGAGCGGAGAATTCGCATTTGCCATTCCGACGACGAGAACGGGCAATGCAACGCTTCCGGCGAATGCGAAGTCTGCAGATGTTCGCCGCCGTCCACGACTCGGTCTTCAACCATTTCAATTCGGAGCGCAGCTTCTACTCGAGGGCAAATTTCAAGAAGAACCGCGCCGCCGCTCTCGACGAGTGGCGTCAACTCGGCGCGGCATAAAGGGCAGGCTCACGGCCAATTCGGAGATGGGGTAATCGGGTTGCGAGTCGCCCGGCCGATGACCGAAGGGATGAAGTCCTTCAGGCTTTGTCGGATCGTTGGATCCGAGAGTTCGAAGCCGAAAGGAGGAATGGCTATGCAGTATTTTGCGGGCCCGGATGTCTCATTGAATGAGACGTCGATTTGCGTGGTACACGAGAGCCGTCGGGTCGTGAAGGAGGGCAGGGTCGTCTCCGAACCCGAAACGATCGGGACCTGGCTACTGGGAGTGGGGCTCGACTTCGAACTTGTCGGACTGGAGGCAGGGTCGTTGGCGCCGTCGCTCTACGACGGTCTGCGCGAACAGGGTCTGCCGGTTGTCTCCTTGGATGCCCGCCATCTGAAGAATGCCACGACAGCAATGCCGGTGAAGACAGATCGGATCGATGCCCGGAATATTGCCGAGGCCCTGCAGGCTGGATGGTACCGAACCGTCCATGTCAAGAGCCGGGACACTCACAAACATCGCGCCTTACTGCGCAGCCGTGCCATGTTGGTGAGGACGCGCACGACGCTGGACAATCATCTCCGCGGAATTCTGAAGGCCTTTGGTCTCAAGGTTGATCGCGTCGCGGTTGGACGTTTCGAGGAGCGGGTGCGTGAACTGATTTCTGACACTGCTGTCCTCGAAGAGGCTGTAGAGGCTATAGAGGCGGTCTTGCGGGTACGGTCTGAAGTGGTCGTGCGGCTGACAGAGCTGCGTCGGCAGGTGTTGGCCAATGCGAGGTCGGATCCGGTTTGCCGGCGGTTGATGAGCGTGCCGGGAGTGGGGCCGGTCACGGCGCTGGCGTATCGAACGGCTGTGGAAGACCCGCTCCGGTTTAAGAAGGCGTCGCTGCTTGGAGCACATTTCGGCCTTACGCCGCGCAAATTCACTTCTGGAGAGACTGACCGAAACGGCAGGATCACGCGCTGCGGAGACCGGATGGTGCGATCGTTGTTTTTCGAAGCTGCCACCGTCCTGCTCTGCAGAGTCCGATCCTGGAACTGGCTGAGGCGATGGGGGATGGAGGTCGCCCAGCGGCGGGGAATGCGTCGGGCACAGATCGCGGTCGCGCGGCGCCTTGCAGTGATCTTGCACCGGCTCCGGATCGATGGAACGGAACTCCAGGTGAGCCGTGCTGGCATCGGCGGCGCAGCCGCCGCCTGAGAGTTTAAGGAATGAAAGGATGAACAAACGATCGCAAAAACAGGATCCGCGACGGCGGATGTGTCCGGCAGGACGCGGGGCGCGGCGACATCGTCGAACTCGTTGTTGCTTCCAAAGAAGGTCGTGGAAAGCACGTTGCCTTAGAGATTGATGCGCCGACTCTGTTCTGGTTCCCACTTGTGGCAGTCCCTGTTCAGATAGGTGCAACGACCACGGAGCGAAGAGTGAACCCAGCCGGGGCACAGATGCCAGCGCGGTGAAACCGCCTGAAGGACTTCACATACGCAACCCGATTAGCGAAGACGGGTTCGACTTTGTCTGGTAGCACCGGCGGAGCGGCTCGCGGCCATCCTCGAACACCGTGGTCTTCGCGCAGCCCCCGAACCACTGGTGTGCCGCGCCCGGCTTCCACCCGTAAAGGATCGGCTCGTGGCGCCACTGGTAGTCCGAACACCCCGGCACCAGCGATGGCTTCACCCAGACCAGGCAGCCCCAGAGCTTGAACCCGGCATCGCGGAACGCGCCGCGGAAGTTGAACCCTTCGGTGTCTGCATGCGCGACATAGATCGGCCCGCCCTTCTTCATCACCGCGAAGGCGCAGCAGAAGGCATCGGTCAGGAACCGCCGGAACTCCGTGTCGCCCATGTTGTCGTTCTGGATCGACCCGGCCGTGCCCTCGTAGTTAACGTTGTAGGGCGGATCGGTCCAGCAGGCGTCGACCGGCCCGTCCGGGCAGAGCGCCTCGAGATCTGAGCGTTTCGTGCTGTCGCCGTACATGAGCCGATGATCGCCGAGAAGCCAGATGTTGCCTCGCACCGAGACCGGCGTCCGTGGCGGTTCCGGCAGAAAGTCCGGATCGCCAGGCAGAACCGATGCTCCGTCCTCGTCTCCGATCGGCGCACCGGCAAGGAGCTCCTCCAGCTCGGCATCCGAGAAGCCAACGACATCGAGATCGAAGGACTCCCTCTGCAGCGCGGCCAGTTCGCGGCGCAACAGATCCTCGTCCCAGCCCGCGTTTTCCGCGATCTTGTTGTCGGCGATGATCAGCGCCCGGCGCTGCGCATCAGACAGATGGTCCAGAACGATCACCGGGACCTCGGCCAGTTCCATCCTCTGCGCCGCCAGAAGGCGACCGTGGCCGGCGATGATCTCGCCGTTGCCGGCCGCAAGAATGGGGTTCGTGAACCCGAACTCGGCGATGGAAGCGCAGATCTGCGCGATCTGCCACTCGGGATGCGTGCGGGCATTGCGTGCATAGGGCACGAGCCGCTCCGTCGCCATCATCTCGATCTGCAAGCCGGTATTCCTTCCCGCCAGTTGTTCACGACCATCCCCCAGACGCACCGGAGCGCGGCGATCACGAGGACAGCCGCGCTCCGAAGATTTCTCGACACGATTTGATGCAGGACCGGGCGCCGAACTTCCCGGTCCCGCTCGACATCTCAACCGCTGAACAGGGCGAAATGCTGAATGGTGCGGACCCGCGGACCCAAAGTGCGGACCCTGGGTGCGGACCCTGGGTGCGGACCCAAATAATATCCCTGTCGCTAGAGAACTTCCGGGCAAATGCCCCCCGCATAGCGTTGCCGGCCGCGAAGGACCCGCGCATGGGGAGGGGATGGGGCGCCGGGGGGCCCGCATCGGCCTCCCTCCCGATCATGCCATGAATATGCCCCCAAGACCTGCGGTTTGTCGCGCCGTTTATGATACGCGCTGCGCCGTCCGGACGGTGGATCGGACCCGCGTTGAGCCGTTGAAGGCACGGGCTAGTCCGAGGCCTCGGGCGCCAGTTATAGGGGGCGCAGCCCGACTACGACTCTAAGTCACTGCCAATAAAAGAAGTTTTTCGCACTACGGTGGGGCGGTCGCCCAGCGCGAAGGACCGCTCCTGGTTTCAACAGCCGTAGTAGCGTTTGATTTTTCTCGGGGTGTGAGGAGACCGACAGATACCATTTCGGACACGCAAGAATGCCTGCCCATTCATTGGGTCCTGAACAACGAAGATTCCTTGGGCAATACCCGCTTCCAGCTTTTGATTGGCCTCAATGCGAGCGGCGCGATACAGGACATATGACTCATGTCGGAGCCAAGGGTGCTCGTGCGTGGCTAGCCGGCAGGTTCCATCACATAGATCGTTTGTCCAAGTGGTGACAGAAACGACTAGGGTCAGGACCCATAAACTTGCTTGTTTCTTCTGGATCGTCGTGATTCACGTTCCCGAACGCTGGGGGCATCATGAGCAACTACTACTGGTTGACGGAGGCGCAGATGGAGCGCCTGCGACCGCACTTTCCGAAATCTCGTGGCAAGCCGAGGGTCGATG
>NZ_SELO01000157.1 GCF_004146235.1 Tropicimonas sp. IMCC6043
GCCGCTCGAACCTACGAACCGCTTTGGCAGGTCGTCGGACACGTCTGCAACCTCTTCACTGAAGAAGAATGCTACAACTTCTTCAAGGCCGCAGGCTATGAAACCGAATAGATTGGGAACGCTCTAAGGAAGAAGAGAGCGAAGCCGAATGGTGGGGTCAGGAAGCTGGTCTGCAGATTCACCGCGACGATGACGGCAAACCAATAGAGCATCTTGTCCGTCGTCAGAGTATTTCGGAGATCGCAAGGTTTCTCGTAGCGAGAGTTCCGGTTCGGTTTCCGTTTGAGATTATGCGGCAGCGTTCTGATGCTGCAAGCGGCGTTTCCGGATGGTCTGTTTCTTGATCTCCTCTCTCATTGACAGGATCTGTGCGCCGCGGCCGTGGTAGACATCGGCGGGCGTCAGGTTGCCCAGGCTCTCGTGGTAACGCTGGTTGTTGTAGTAGTCGACGAAGGCTTCGATCTGCCGCTCCAGGTCGCCAGGCAGGTAATAATTCT
>NZ_SELO01000037.1 GCF_004146235.1 Tropicimonas sp. IMCC6043
CTCGCGGACCAAGGCGCCCCGGCAACCGCCAGCTACATAGGGAGCGCGTCTGCCGGGGCGCCGATCACGCTGGAACTGGCCGGATTTTGTGCTGCCCTCTGGCAGGAAATCGCACCGCCGTTGACACCGATCACTGGTTGGAAAGAAAGAGATCGTTAGAGGTCTCGGAACGTCCGACCTGAGGGAGGCCTTAGATCGGAGAGACGAAGTGCTGGGAGAGATCAAACGTGATCTATTCGCGCCGGTCGAAACGCTCCCTCAAACGCGGACAAGAGACCCGAAGGGGCAAGTCATCCATGACACAGCCCAGCGCTGGATAGCGGAAAGCACCGGGCTAAGCGGTTCGGCACGCCAACAGTATAGCGCAATTCTGCGATCCTTCGAGGCATTCGCAGGAAACTGCCCAGTGGAACGGATCGATAGGTCCTTAGCGCTGGGTTACCTCGAACACCTGAGGACGGTCCCTTCGGACAGGACGAAGGTATTGTTGTCTCAGGCAACCGTTAAGCGGTATCTGGCTTGTCTGGCATCTTACTGGTCTGTTCTGGACTATTGGGGCCTTGTTGATGGTGACGCTCGCAATCCATTCTCAGGCCTCCTTCGGCGTGTTCCCGGACAGAGGAAGGCTGCGGACCCAAGAGCCAAGAATCTTCGGCCAGTTACCCGAAAGGAAGCTCAACACCTGCTGTCCCTTATTCAGAGCACGCCGAGACTGAGATACCGTAGAGAAATGGTCCTGACTGTCCGTCTGCTGTGGGTATCGGCTTGTCGGCTGAATGAGATTGCATCTCCTCAACCCCCTAGACATCACTGGCAGACACGGAGGAAGCAACCATGTTGCTCGGATACGCACGCACGTCGACCCTCGAACAGAAGGCGTCCATAGAGACTCAGAGAGCCGCCCTAGAGGCCGCTGGATGCGAGAAGGTGTGGCAGGAGCAGGTAAGCTCAGTTGCCCACCGGAGCGGCCTTCAGGAGGCGCTGGGCTATGCCCGAGAGGGCGATACCCTGATCGTCACGAAGCTGGACCGACTTGCTCGGTCTGTTCGGCATCTTGGCGAGATCGTCGATACCTTGGAGGCACGGAACGTCAGCCTTCGCATCCTAGATTTGAACCTCGATACTTCGACGGCAACCGGCAACCGGCAAGCTGATGCTGAACGTCATCGGTTCGGTGGCTCAGTTCGAGCGTGAGATGATGCTGGAACGGCAGCGGGAAGGCATCGCCAAGGCGAAGGCCGAGGGGAAATACAAGGGGCGGAAACCCAGCGCCAGGATGAAGAGGAATGAAGTCCGGCACTACTCGAAGGCGGGGCAAGCAAGCGTGCCGCTGCGAGGGAGTTGGGAATCTCCGAACGCTCCATCTATCGCGTGCTTGGGATAAACGCATAGTGGATTTTGCGTGACGGCAGATTCCTATATGTCGTGATCGCAGCCTTTTGAAACACAAGATGCTGCGGCATTCCCGATTGTTCCGACCCGAGAAGGATATGTAAGGTAGACCTCGCGCTTACCCTTACAGTAAGGGTCGCATACGAACCACCTGAGGACAGCCCTTGGTAACCTAGGAAATAGTGGAGTTTCATCTTCGATCGCAGAGGGGCGAAACCCTTGCAGAGCGCCGGAGGGAGCGCTAAGACGCGCGGCACCGGGTGATTAGCTCAGTGGTAGAGCGCTTCGTTCACATCGAAGATGTCGGGGGTTCAAATCCCTCATCACCCACCATGGTGGTGTCAGAAGAACGTAGCTTGAGATGGGGCAGGGGGCTGAGTAGCGTCCCCGGATGACCAAACGCGACCCGTTCAAATACTTCAAGACCAGCCCTGAGATCATCCGCCTGGCGGTGATGCTCTACGTACGCTTCCCCTTGTCGCTGCGGAACGTCGAAGACCTGCTGCACGAGCGCGGTATCGACATCAGCCATGAATCCGTCCGCTTCTGGTGGCAGCGTTTCGGCCCGATGTTCGCCTCCGAGATCCGAAGGAAGCGCGCCGAGCGGCTGCGTTCAGGGCCGCAGTGGCAATGGCATCTCGACGAAATGTTCGTGAAGATAAACGGCGAGCGGCACTATCTGTGGCGGGCCGTCGACCACGAAGGTGAGGTCCTGGAGAGCTTTGTGACGAAGGCACGGGACAAGAAGGCGGCATTGAAATTCCTAAAGAAAACAATGAAGCGCTACGGTCGGCCGCACGTCTTCGTAACAGATAAGCTTCGTTCGTATGGCGCCGCTTTGAAGGAGGTCGGCGCGGTGGACCGGCGGGAAACTGGGCGCTGGCTCAACAATCGGGCGGAGAACTCGCACCTGCCATTCCGACGACGAGAACGGGCGATGCAACGGTTCCGGCGGATGCGAAGTTTACAGATGTTCGCATCCGTCCACGCCTCGGTCTTCAACCATTTCAACTCGGAGCGCAGCTTCTCCCCCAGAGCCAACTTCAAGAAGAACCGCGCCGCTGCTCTCGCCGAGTGGCGTCAACTAGGTGCGGCATAAGGGACAGCGGTCCTGCCCTTGCGTAGACTGGTTCGAATCTGTCTGACACCACCCGCCATCAGGAATGCCGATGCGATGCCGCAATGCAGAGAAAAATTGTCGACATTTCAGCACTGGAGGGTCAACGGAGAGGGCGCAACGAAATGGTGATTCCTCAATGCTTGACCTCCCACCAACTGGAAAGCCCAGATTGAACATTCTGACGCTGTGAGCGTTTCTTTTACGTAAATGCGTGAGGGCGTTGCGCAATGATCGCATTGGTACGCCAGTTCGGTGCTCCGAAGGCCCTGCACGTCGCATTTTGATGAACGAGGTGCGCGTCCTAGCGGTGGAGCGCAAAAACAGGAGTTCGCCATATGGAAACACTGAAGGAACGGGCGATCGCTGCGGCTGAATATGTTTGCCAGATGCATCCTGACGTTCGGCAAGAGTCGCCCGGCGATTGCCCGAAGTGTGGAATGACGCTGGTGCTTGAAAGGTCGGCAAGCGGGTACTCGGATCACCGGGGCCATGCTGCCGACGCCACCGGCATAAGCTACGACAATGTTCCAGATGGCCATTCCGGACCGATCTACACATGCCCGATGCACCCTCAGGTTCGGCAAACCGAACGCGGCTCCTGCCCGATCTGTGGCATGGGGCTTGAGCTGGAAACAGCGACTGCGGAGGACACTGGCCCAAACCCTGAGCTTGTCGATTTCACCCGGCGTTTCTGGGTTGGCGCAGCTCTGACGGTGCCGTTGCTCCTTTTGGCGATGGGCCCGATGGTGGGTCTGGGCGGCATCCGGGCGGCGGTTGGCGAGCGCGCCGCGTTGTGGGCCGAGCTTACGCTTGGCACGACGGTGGTATTCTGGAGCGGCTGGCCCTTCCTGGTACGCGGCTGGAACTCCTTTCGCTCGATGAACCTGAATATGTTCTCCCTGATCGCGATGGGCGTCTCGGCAGCCTGGATCTTCAGCACGGTGGCGGTGATGGCGCCCGGCATCTTTCCAGACGGGTTCCGCGATGCCGATGGGCATGTCGCCGTCTATTTCGAAGCCGCGGCGATGATCGTCGTGCTTGTGCTGCTGGGCCAGCTCATGGAGCTGCGCGCCCGGGAAGGGACGGGAAAGGCAATCCGGGCGCTGCTCGACATGGCGGCAAAGACCGCGCTTGTTATTCGGGACGGGGGCGACGAGGAGGAGATCGCGCTGGAAGAGGTCCAGGTCGGGGACCGGATCCGCGTCCGGCCCGGCGACAAGGTGCCGGTGGATGGGACGGTGGTCGACGGGCGCTCGTCGGTCGACGAGAGCATGATCAGCGGCGAGCCAGTCCCAGTAGAGAAGGTCGTGGGAGACTCAGTGACGGGCGCGACCATCAATGGCACCGGCAGCCTGGTGATCGAGGCAGAGCGCGTGGGCGCCGACACCGTGCTGAGTCAGATTGTCGAGATGGTGGCGCAGGCTCAACGCAGCCGCGCCCCGGTTCAGAAATATGCCGACAAGGTGTCGGGATGGTTCGTTCCTGCGGTGATCGGGATCGCTGCGCTCGCCTTCATCGGCTGGGCAATCTGGGGGCCGGCGCCGGCACTCTCCTACGCGCTGATCTCGGCTGTCTCCGTCCTGATCATTGCGTGCCCTTGTGCGCTCGGGCTCGCCACGCCGATGTCGATCATGACGGCAACGGGGCGGGGAGCGCAGGCTGGCGTGCTGATCAAGAATGCCGAGGCGCTGGAGCGTTTCGAAAAGATCGACACGCTGATCGTGGACAAGACCGGGACCTTGACCGAGGGCAAGCCGCGGCTGGTCGGAGTCTATCCTGAAGAGGGGCATAACGAGTCCGAACTCTTGCGCCTTGCGGCGTCCCTGGAACGCGGGTCCGAGCATCCGCTGGCCGATGCGATTGTGCGCGGTGCCGCCGAGCGAGACGTTAAGCTTGCTGATGCAGACGATTTCGAAGCGATAACCGGCATGGGAGTGAAAGGCACGGTCGATGACCGGCTGGTCGCGCTTGGCAATTCCCGGATGATTGAGGAGTTGGGTCTGAACGGCGGCGGGCTTTCGGAACAGGCCGATGCCCGGCGTGACGAAGGTGAGACCGTGATGTTCGTCGTGGTCGATGGCGCGGTCGCTGGGCTGGTCAGTGTTGCCGACCCGGTCAAGGAAACGACACCCGACGCGCTCCAGAGGCTCCACGAACTCGGCTTCCGCATCATCATGGCCACCGGCGACAACGAGCGGACGGCGAAAGCGGTCGCGGGACAGCTTGGGATCGACGAGATCCGCGCTGAGGTTCTGCCGAAGGACAAGGCGGCGATCATCCGCGAGCTTCAGGATGCCGGGCACAAGGTGGCGATGGCCGGCGACGGGGTGAATGACGCGCCCGCGCTGGCGCAGGCCGATGTCGGAATCGCGATGGGCACCGGCGCAGACGTGGCAATCGAGAGCGCGGGTTTCACCCTGGTGCAAGGCAATCTCGACGGTGTCGTGCGGGCGCGGCGGCTCGCCCATGCCACGATGCGCAACATACGGCAGAACTTGTTCTTCGCGCTGGTCTACAACGCGGCCGGAGTGCCGATTGCGGCGGGCATCCTGTTCCCGTTTCTCGGCATCCTGATCAGTCCGATGTTCGCCGCCTTCGCGATGAGCGCCTCGTCGATCTCGGTGGTGCTGAACTCGCTCCGACTGCGCCGCGCGGACGTCTGACCGAAGCCGCATCGACACGGTGCAAAGCGGCGCATCTATGAGGCGCAATGAGTAAAACCAAGTCAGAGGAATACGGAATGCAGCAGGACGACAGGCGCGACGACTACGAGCAGGGATCCATTACCCTCGGCGGTGCCGTGGCGATGGGAACCGGCGTGATGATCGGCGCTGGCATCTTTGCCCTGACAGGCCAGATCGCCGAATTGGCGGGTCCCTTGTTCCCGCATGCCTTCGTCGCCGGGGCCATCGTCACGGCGTTCAGCGCCTATAGCTACGTCAAGATGTCGAATGCCTGGCCGTCTTCCGGCGGAATCGCAATGATCCTCCAGAAATGCTACGGCAAGGGCGCGATCTCCGCCGGGGCCGCGCTGCTGATGGCGCTGAGCATGGTCATCGCCGAGAGCCTCGTCGCCCGGACCTTTGCCACCTACGCGCTGCGGCCTTTCGACATCGACGGCGGGCCGCTGGTGCCCATCCTAGCCGTTGCGGTGATATTGTTCGCTTTCCTCGTCAACATTTCCGGCAACCGGTCGGTCGGGCTGATGTCGCAGGTCATGGCGGTCGTCAAAATCGGAGGTATCGCACTTTTCGGAGTCGCGGCGCTCTGGTCGAGCGGGCTTGGCTTCGCCACTGCTTCGGAGGCGGGACAGAATTTTGGCCCGCTGGGCTTTACCGCTTCGGTGGCGCTCGCGATCCTCGCGTTCAAGGGATTCACCACTATTACCAATTCGGGCTCCGAGATTACCGATCCCCACCGCAATGTCGGCCGCGCCATCACGATTTCCATCGCGCTCTGCGTCGTCGTCTACCTGCTTGTGGCGCTCGGCGTGGGATCGAGCCTGACGATCGACGAGATCATCTCGGCTCGAGACTATTCACTGGCCGAGGCCGCCGAGCCCGCGCTCGGCCAAACCGGTTTTCTGCTGACCGTGCTCTTGGCAATCGTCGCGACCGCCTCGGGCCTGATCGCAAGCATCTTTGCCGTGTCACGGATGCTGGCGATGCTGACCGACATGGAGATGATCCCGCACAGCCATTTCGGCATGTCCGGAACGATCCAGCGGCACACGCTGGTCTATACCGTCGTGATCGCCGCGACGCTGGCAGCATTCTTCGACCTGAGCCGCATCGCCTCGCTCGGGGCCTTCTTCTATCTTGTGATGGACATGATCATCCATTGGGGCGTCTTTCGATATCGCCGGCAGGAGATCGACGCTGCTGCATTGGTCCTGTTGCTGGCGCTTGCCTTCGACGCGATCGTATTGGCGGCCTTTGCAGCAATGAAATGGCAAAGCGATCCGATAATCGTGACCGTTGCCGCCGTCGCCATTGCGGCCGTGTTCGCGTTTGAACGCCTGTATCTTTCCCGCTGGCTGGCGCCGCGGAGCGACACCGGGCACTGACGCTGAACCCATCTGGTCACGTCGCCAGGCGTTCGGGAAGAACTCCTCGAGGGTACAGCCTTTCGAGTCTCCTCCCTGCCGGCTTGGCGGCGTGTCACTTGGAGAGGTATTTGACCAATGCGAGGATCGCCAGAAGCGTCACGATGATCAGAAGGATCATCCAGACGCCGCTAAATCCCATTCCCCAGCCGTGTTGGTAACCACCCATCATCGTTAGGTCCTTTCGCGTCGCAAGCGCACCGCATGGCGATGCGCTCCATTACCGGTTCAGTTGCGCCAGTTCATGCCGGGGCCATGCCGGAACCCGGGCCCCCAGACGCCACCCTGGCGCGGAGCCCCGCCGAAGCCCTGCATCATCTGCGGGCCGTGACCGACGGCCGGGCCCGGCATGCCGTTGCCCCACGGTCCGTATGCCCCGGTGCCCAGAGCAGTGCCGCAGGGCGGCACCGTCACTCCGGAAGTTGTACAGGGCGGGGTCTGCTGGCCGGTCCATCCGGGCGCCTGTCCGTTGCCGGGGCCCGGGCCGTGGGCCATTGCGAGCGACGGCACCGCCATCGCGGCAACGATCAGCAAGCTGCGTGTCAGGGCGTGAGTCATTGTCTGTCTCCTTTCCCGCGGTGAGGTACGGTCGGCCCGGGTGCGGGCCGACCGTCAGGTCGATCAGTTGTTGCCCTCGGCTTCGGCCGCATCGCCGCTATCCTGCAGCCATGGGCAGTCCTGCCAGAAAGTGGCGCGGCGGGCCTGCATCTGGGACATCCAGTCGGCGGGCGCCGTGAATTCCTCCTGCGTCACCTGACCGTCGCCATCCGCGTCGAGGGCCTGGAAGCGGTCCACCATCATCGGGCGGATCGTGCTGCCGTGCAGCGCCTCGAACTCGACCAGCGAGAGCGTGCCGTCGCCGTTGCCGTCGTATTCTGCCAGCGCGGCCTGCATGCCGTCGCGGGCTTCGTCGGTTGTGACCGTGCCGTCACCATCGGCGTCCAGGTCGCCGAACAAGGCGCCCATCATGCCGGGACCACCGGGGCCACCCATCGTGCGCGGGCCAAACGACCCGCCCATCATGCCGGGGCCGCCAAAGCCGCCCATCTGGCTGTGCATCTCCATCATGTGTTCCATGAAGTCCGGATCACCCATCATGGCCGGTCCCATTCCGCCATAGCCGCCCGGGCCACGCATCATGCCCGGCCCGCCTTGCACGCCGCCCATCATCGGGCCGGGGCCACCCTGCCAGTTGCCCATCCTCGCGCTTGGACCGCCCTGCCAGCCGCCCATCATTGCACCGGGGCCACCCTGCGGGCCCTGCATCCAACCTCCGGCTTGCGGCCCGTGGGCCAACGCCGGAATGGTGATGGCTGCGCCAACCGCGGTGACGGCGGCGATTGCGATTGCGAGTTTCCCTGAGCGTTTCATGACCACTTCTCCTGTGTGTCGTCGTTCTGATGAGCTCAATCTGGGAGACGCATGTCGCAGCATCATCCCGAAAGCGAAGAGATTTGTATCGGTTTGTCGCAACGGCGGCGCCCTGATACATCCCGCGACTATTTTCTGGCGCTGCGCCGGCGTCGATGCGCTATTGGAGAGGCATGACGGACGCACCGCACATCCTTATCGTCGATGACCACCGTGAGATCCGCGATGCCGTGAGCCGGTACCTGGAGCGCAACGGCATGCGCGCCAGCACGGCGCGGGACGCCGTGGAGATGGATGCGAAGCTCAAGACCGGCCGCTTCGATCTGATCGTGCTCGACGTGATGATGCCGGGCGAAGACGGGATATCGGTATGCCGCCGGCTCAGCGCAGATGGCGCCGTCCCGATCCTCATGCTGACGGCACTTGGCGACGATACCGACCGGATTATCGGGCTGGAGGTGGGCGCGGACGACTACCTGCCGAAGCCCTTCAACCCGCGCGAGTTGCTGGCGCGGATAAAGGCGATCCTAAGGCGCAGCGGCAGGGCGGAGCCGCATGCCGGCACACTGTCCAGCCGCCGGGTGCATTTCGCGGGCTGGACGCTGGACACGGACCGACAGGAGCTGCGTCATGCCGACGGGCGCGAGGTCCACCTGACAACGGCGGAATTCCGTCTGCTGACAGTCTTTCTTGAACGTCCGCGCTTCGTTCTGAGCCGCGATCAGTTGCTGGAGCTGACCTCCGGCCGTTCCGCCCATGTCTTCGACCGCACCATCGACAACCAGGTGAGCCGCCTGCGCAAGAAGATCGAAGAGGACCCGGCCCGACCCGGCCTGATCACCACCGTCCGGGGCGGCGGTTACAGCTTTGCCAGCGACGTGAAGGTCGAGACATGAGACGGTTCCTGCCCGGATCACTGCGGGGGCAGTTGCTTCTGCTGATCCTGCTGACCCTCGCGGTGGCGCAGGCGCTGGTTGCCTGGCTCTTCGCCGACGAGCGCGAAATGGCGCTGCGCACCGCGCTCGGGCAGGAGGCTGCCAGCCGCGCGGCGAACGTGGCCCGGTTGATCGCCGAGGCTCCCGAGGATCTGCATCCCTCGATCCTGCGGGCGGCCGACTCGCCGCTGGTGCGCTTTTCGCTGGCGCCGGCACCCGCCGTCGATCACGCGGATCATGGCACGGCACTTCTGGCCAGCCAGATCGCCGCGCAGATCGGAACGCCCCCCTTGCCAGAGGTTCGCCTGGAGTTGCACCAGGCCGACAACCGGTCGCCGCCGATGCCGGGCATGTCTGGCCAGATGGGTCAGATGCACCGCACCATGCAGCCGGTCCCGATCTCGTCGGTGGAAATGAAGATTTCCATCGCGCTGGAAAATGGCGCCTGGCTCAACGTGCTGACCCGTTTCCATCGTCCGCCCTACCAGATTGCCTGGACGGCGATCGCGACATTTGCCATTTCGGCTGTCCTGATCGGCGCCACGGTCTGGGTCGCTCTGGGGCAACTGACCGGCCCGCTGCGCGAACTGGCCCGATCGGCCGAGGAATTCGGACGGGGCGCCGAGGCGCAAATGATCGATCCCTCCGGTCCGAACGAATTGCGCAGCCTGACTGGCGCCTTCAACAAGATGCAGGAGCGAATCCGCCGCTTCGTGGATGACAGGACGCGGTTGCTGGCAGCGCTCAGCCACGACCTGCGCTCGCCGCTGACGGCGCTGCGGGTCCGGGCCGAGATGATCGATGAGGACGAGACGCGCGAACGGATCATCGCCACCACCGAGGAGATGCAGGAAATGGTCGAAAGCACGCTCTCCTTCGCCCGCGGCGTTTCCAATGCAGAACCCGTCGAGACGGTCGACCTTTCGGAGCTTGTCGCCTCTCTGGTCGCCGACATGGACGCGTCTGCGGGGGCGGTCACAGTTCAGCCTTCTGCGGATACGGTCCGGGTTCAGCTTCGTCCGACATCGATGCGCCGGGCCCTGCGGAACCTGATCGAAAATGCCGTCCGCTATGGCGGGCAGGCCGAGCTTCATGTCTGGTGTGACGGGGATGTTGCGCGAATTGCCGTGAAGGATCGCGGACCGGGGATTCCGGAGGAACAGGTCGAGCATGTGTTCGACCCCTTCGTCCGGCTGGAAACCTCACGCTCCCGCGACACCGGCGGGACAGGCCTGGGGCTGTCGATCGCTCGGACCATCGTACAGTCCCACGGCGGCGACATCACGCTGCGGAACCGGGAGGGCGGCGGGCTGGCGGCCACCGTGACGTTGCCGATTGTGTGACGGTTGCCATTCACGGCAAATTGCCTCCGTGACGCATCGACATTTCCGCAACCTGAAGCGAAACTCCCGTCCATGACGCGCCTGTTCAACCTTTTCTGCATCGGTGTGCTCGCGGCCTTCCTGCTGGGGTCGGTGGGGCAGGCCGCGTCCATCGGCGGGATGGCCGTCGGGATGGACGCCCTGCATTCCGTCACGCCGGCAGGCTGCGATGACTGTGACGGCGCGGACGACGATGCCGGCTGCGTCGGCGATTGCGTGTCGCTGACCGTCGCCGTGCTCCCAAGCCTCGAAATGGAAGCCGACGTCGAAAAGGTCACGGAACCGGCGGCTTGCCTGGCAGCCATGCCGGGGCGGTCCGACCCACCCGCGACATCGCCACCGCGATCCCATTTTCCGATCTGACTCTCCGCGCCGGCTACCGGCGTAGATGACGAGTACCATACTGCTGGCCACTCAGGGCCTGCGGTCCCAATCTCGGAAAACGGAAAATGACCAGATCAATGACACACGGGGTCTCCCGGCGCGCCTTCCTAAGCGCGGCCGCGGGAGCCTGGATCGTCGGGTCGGCGCGCCCGCTGCTCGCGGCGTCGAACCCCAAAATCGCCGCGCTCTCCTTTGCGGGCAACACGGTGCTGGCCGCCGGAAAGGGCCTGTGGAGGAGCGAAGATGGCGGCGTAACCTTGCGCTTCGTAACAGGGCCGGACAAACAGCTCAGTGCGTTGACTGCCCATCCGGAGCGCCCGGACCGCGTGATTGCCGCGCTAAACGGCGGCGGGCTCGCCGTCTCGGAGAATGCCGGAGAAAACTGGCGCGTGGCCGGATCGGGGCTGCCGGCGGCGTCCATCGATGCGCTCGCTGTGGCAGCGAAACTACCTGGCACGCTCTATGCGGCCATTTCCGGCGACGGGCTCTGGCGCAGCGAGGATGCCGGTGAGACCTGGGAGTTCGTCATGGACCGACCGTTTATCGCCGAGGCCGAGCGGGACGTTCTTTCACTCGCCTCGGTCGACGTTGCGAGCGGCATGGGCGGCATCTGGCTCTATGCCGGGACCACGGCCGGTCTGCAGCGCGTGCCCGACTGTTTCTGCCGCTGGCAGGACGTGCAGCCCGGCAATGCGCTCGACGCACTGATCGAGGGTGGGAAAGAACCGGAAGTGGCGCCGTTGCCCGAAGGTGAGCCGGTGCGCGCGCTGGTGTCACCTGCGGCGTCGCCTGACAGGCTCTACGCCGCCTTGCCCTCCGGTATCTGGACCACCACGGACGCCGGCGTCATCTGGAAAAGGGTCAGCGACCTCGACGCGGTCGCGCTCGCGGTCAACCCGGCCGCACCCCTTTCACTCGTCGCCGCCACGAAGCGCGGCCTCACCCTGAGCCGCGACGGCGGCAAGACCTGGGCCGCAAGCGCGTTCCTCTGAAGGAGATTCCCATGAAAAAGTTCACTCTCGCACTCGCCTTCCTCGCCGCTTCCCCCGCTTTCGCCGGTGAGGCGATCACCGTGTACCGCGACCCCAGCTGCGGCTGCTGTTCCGCCTGGGCGGATTACATGGGACAGAAGGGCTACGACGTGACCATCATCGAGGAACGGGATGTGGCGGCCCGGGCCATCGCCGCCGGCGTGCCCGAGCGCGGCTTGTCCTGCCACCACGCCGAGGTCGGAGGCTACGGCATCCATGGCCATATCCCGGCCGAGATCATCGACCGCGTGCTCGCCGAACGACCGGCGATTTCCGGCCTCGTCCTGCCCGGCATGCCACAAAATTCGCCAGGTATGGCGCCGGACAAATACGGCACTCTCAAGGTGTATTCCTATGCGCCGACGGGCGTGGCGGTTTACTCGAATGAGTAGGCGGTGCGGACAAGGAGGTGCGTTCCCGCACCTCCGGTGTCGGGGTGGATTCCTGGCGGTCTGCTTCGGCATGACGGCGGCGGCGCTTACGGGCGCCGCCATCGCCGAGACGACGGGCCTGAGCTTCCTCGGCGAACCGGTGACCCCGGCACAGATCGAAAGCGGGGAGGCGCTTTATGCCGAGAACTGCGCGAGCTGCCACGGCGAGAACCGGGAGGGGCAGCCGGACTGGCGCCGTCGTCTGGAGACAGGTCGGATGCCCGCCCCACCCCAAGACGGAACAGGGCATTCCTTCACGCATACGGACGCGGATCTCTTCGCCATGACGAAGTTCGGGATCATAGCCGTTGTGCCCGGCTATGAAAGCGACATGCCAGCCTTCGAAGGAGTTCTTTCGGACCCCGAGATCGCACATATCCTGTCTTTCCTGAAGGCAGGTTGGCCGAAGGAGAAACGTCGATTTCAGGCAACGTTGCCGACCAAGAAACCGTTGCCTGAAGGTTAGGGTCGAGTCTCGGGTATCGATATCGTCGCTCTCAGCAGAAAAAGCCGTGGGGGCGTAGTCCGGTGGAGAGCCTACACCGTTTAGCGATCCACTTAACGAGGACCTTTGTCTGTTTTCGTGGCAAGGTGACGAGGGCTCTGCAGTCGCAGCGAACGTCTGCATCCCGCCCTTGTCGTCAGATGCTGCGCATGCGGAATTTCCTTAATTGGCGGTTCGCTCTCGCCCCTCACAACGTAGATACCAAAGTCCGCTTTCGACGATCACGTCAGTCTATGAGTGGGTTGGAGGCGGCACGCCAACTCAGTTCGGCAACGCTGGTTGCAAGCCCCCGAAACAAAAAATCATTATAAAAACCAACACTTACGGACGCGCCCGCAACGGCGCTCGTAAGCTGTTTTTTTGCTCACCACTTGCTCACCAAATCGCTGGTTCTCCAGACGTGGCGTCGGCGATCGTGCCGAGAGACCCGCAAAGTAGGCGAATCGGTCATAAAGAGACCCGTGTGAGACGTGGTGGGACTCGAAGTACTTGTCTGGGTGAATGCTCGGCCTGCGACAGTCGCAATCTGCGCAAAGCCAACCTTGGGGCTTCTCCGACGAGGTCCGGTTTGGCGACTAGTCCGGATCTTAACTTCGGACTTCACAACGATCGCAACCGGCCCTCACCGGCCACTCGACGGGAACCATCATGCCGCCGCGCAGCTTTCGCTTTGCGGCCATTCGTGGGCGGCGCAGCAAGTTAACGCATGCCGAGAAACCTGTGGTCGCGCCGACGCGAAGCCGCCGCGTTTCCGTACTTGTCATCGATCATTATTGCCGATCGAGGTCTATCGTTTCACTCTTACCTGAGGTCGATGCCGCAAGGCTCCGGCGAGGTGTCCCGAATTGAAAGGAAAACTCCATGACGTTCAAGTTCGGTGCCGCTCTCTCCACAAGTATCATCGCTGCCGGCGCAGTGGCGGATGCCCAGGATATGTCTGCCAACTCAGCCATCGACCCGGCATGGACCTATGAACTGCAATTGTATCTTTGGGCCACCGAGGTCGGCGGAACTGCCCTCGGGGAGGATTTCACGCTCGGCTTCGATCAGATCGTCGACAACCTGAACGTCGCCCTCATGGGCCGGCTCAACGCCTACCAGGGTCTATGGATGACCTGGGGCGACCTCACCTATGCCAGTCTGGGCAAGGACGGCAGTTCGAAATTCACGATTTCTCCGGCGCCCGGCGTGGATTTTGACGTCAAGGCCGTGGCCGACGCGGAGGTCAAGACCACGATCGTCTCCTTCGGTGGAGGTTACAAGCTGGTCGGAACCGACAGCTACGCGCTCTACGGCACGCTTGGGGCGCGCTATCTTCGCCTTCAGAGTGATCTGAAGCTGGATCTGAACAACCTCTCCTTCAAGGCCGACAGCGACGACGATTACTGGGATGCGGTCGTCGGTGTGGCAGGCCGGGCGGCGTTCAACGAGAACTGGTTCATGTCTTACCTGGCGGATGTCGGCGCCGGCAATTCCGACCTGACATGGCAGGCCTATGTTGGGATCGGTTACAATTTCGGACGGCAGGACGTCGTGTTCGGGTATCGGCACATGGAATGGGACCTGCCGGACGAAGATCTGATGACCGAATACTATCAAAGCGGACCGGTGCTGGTCTGGAACATCCGTTTCTGACCGGGAAGCACGTCGCAGGACCGTCCCCTGTCGGCAACCATTTGAACTCGCTAAGGCGACAAGTGATCTCCTTCGGATAATTGAACATGGGTCCTACCGGCGATCACCGCTTTTCCTAAAGTTGGCTGCCGATCGGAAGAATCCCGTATATGCGGCTCATGAACACGCGCCAGGCGGAGTGCGCAGGTTCCTGTTTGTAGACGACCAGGGTTCCGTCTTCGCGACGAGAAAGCCAGTCGATCCCGCCAGTCTCGTCGAGGCGGAGTTCGTAGGCATTCGCACGAATGTTGTCCCGGAACAATTGCACGGCCCCCTTCGCAAGGCGCCTTGAGTCGATCAGGACTCCCATCTCGTTGTTGATCCAGACCGAACGTGGGTCCCAGTTGAAAGATCCGACGAAAAGGTATCTCTGGTCGATTGCGAACGCCTTGGTGTGCAGAGACGATTGCGACAGCCCGAGGCCCAGCGTTTCGCGATCTTTCCGCGAGCCGTCAGGACGCAGTTCCCACAACGCAATTCCGGCCTTCAGCATCGCCTCGCGATCGCGCGCATAGTGTCCGTAGACCGGAACCACGTCCGTGGAGTCCAGGGAGTTGGTCAGCACGGAAACATTCACGCCGCGGGCACTGATATCAGACAAGAGGCTCACGCCTCTCTTTCGCGGGACGAAATAGGCCGAAGAAACGTAAAGATCCGACTTGGCGCTCTTCAGGTAGGGCAGCATGACAGAGGCGACAAAGCCGCTGACGTTTGCATCGCCGGAGGCCTTTTCCGGAGGATCAGCAACCAGCCTTGCAGGAACCCATTGCAAGCCGAGGTCCTTGTGGGACACTCGATCCCGAATGGCATGGTCCAAGGCGTCTCCATAAGGTGTTTTGCGAGCGTTTGCGGCCAGCGCGGCGAGACGGGTGCGTGCCTCCTCCAGGGAAAGACCTCCGGCCCGGTCTCCGATTACGACGCGCGCAGGCACGGCGGACTCGCTGTTCCAATACGCATCGAAAGTCTGTGAAACCTCACGCGCTATGGGGCCAGCGCCAAGAACATCAAAGTCATTGTAATTACTGTCTTCGCGCGCTCCGAAATACTCGTTCCCGATGTTTCTTCCCCCGACGAGCGTGACTTCGGTATCAAACGTCATCGACTTGTTATGCATGCGTCGATTGACGCGCTCGAACTCGAACAGGGCAGCCACGTTCTTTCCCAATCCCCTTCGGAATGGGTTGAACAGGCGAACTTCAATATTGGGGTGCCGGTCCAGCGCAGCGGTCATCGCGTCGTAATCGGCGGCGTCCATGTCGTCCAGCAGGAGCCGCACCCGTACACCGCGATCGGCAGCCTGAAGCAGTTTCCAGGCAAACAGGTGTCCCGCGGAATCGTTGTGGAGAAGGTAATATTGAGCATCTATCGTGCGTTGGGCCTTTTCGGACAACACGAGCCTGAGCGCCAATGCCTCGGGTCCATCAGTCACGAGGCGGATCCCCGAACGCCCGTCATGGGGATTTCCGAGGGCATCAGACCGTCGGGCGAGAAACGTGTTGCCGGTATCGGTGGGTGCTCGCGTGACGGTCTTGCTGTAGCTGGTTGTGCCGGAAGAGCAGGCTAGCAGTTGCCAACAGAGTGATAGAACAAGTGCCGAGCGAAGAAGCGTGATCACGGAGCGTGTGAGCACGGCGATACGTCCTTTCCGCTCCGGCGGGAATCTAGGAAGAGAATTTTCGTGGTCAATATCGATCATTGCTCGGTCTTTGCGTGCAGAAGCTGGCGTTCTCGATGAATATCACCGCCAAGAAGAAGTGGAAGCATCCGTTGAATGCCGTGGTCAGGCGACTTTAGCCTGGCTGGGGGCGGATTCATCCTACCGGAGTGCGGCTTCCATATCTGCCACGACGGCAACAAGTGCGCCTTGCGGCACCGTGGTGAAGCCATCTGTCGGTCGGTCTAGGTCCTCGATGAGGACGAGGACGGACGCGAGAACGATCGAGAACAAGAACGTCCGCCAACTGAGCCGCCGGCCGCGGAGGGCCGAACGATTTCCCACGACGAACACGCCCGCGGCGGTCACGAGCAAGAGAAATGCCTGTGTAGACGAGGAGATCGTCTTGGATGCCGCCGCGGCACGTCGCGTATGCGCGTCGAGCACTTCGGTAACGCCGCCCGACACGTTCACCTGCAATGCTGCCGGGGTGTCGGGGCCGAGACCAGCCTTGAGCGCAGGCCAGAGGGCGGCCTGCGCCTCGAGCGACTTCACGACGAAGGTTTCGACCTCGGCCCTGTCTGGAGTGACGCCCGCCGGGACGACACGGGTGCGCGCATAGGCGAGAAGGGCCTCCTGCAAAGGACGGCCCGCACCGTCCGGCAGAAGATCGGCTCTCAGGAACGCCGTGCCGATGGCCGCCGCCTCTTCGACCACGGCCGTGGCCCGATCTTCCCGCCAATGAAGCGCGGCGCTGAAAGTAAAGCCGAGGAGCAATCCGAGCAATGCGAGAAGCGCGCCCAGGGACGTCTCGCCCGGAAGACCGCGGTCGGGCTCCGAGGGATTGCGGTGCCGATACTCCAGGATCCCCGTTCGGTGACCCAGGAGCGCGATCGCCGGCAGGGCAATGAAGAACGCGACGACCGTCACCCAGAAGGGAAAGGAATGCGTTGCGATCGTTGCGTAGATGGAAGTCGCGTCCGGTGACATAGTGCCTTGCTCGCACTGATTGAAACGCCGATCCGACATGGTCTGCGGGCAGCGAAGCTATTGCAGAAGACCGCTGCATTGAAAACAGAGCCTGTCGCCGCAGTTGGGGTGGAGGGCGGCGCAACGTGCAGGTAGATGGGTCCAGATTTTTGATCCTACTCTCCCAACACTTCGAACAGGACCTCGCCGGCTGCGCCGGAGGGAGGAGGCGTTCCGGCAATGGTCGCAAGCGTGAGAGCCACATCGATGGTGTGAACCCGCCGCGACACGGTTTGTGGCTCGATGCCAAAACCGGCGAAGATGATGGGAACGAAAGTGTCGTATCGCCAGGGTGAGCCGTGCGTGACGGTCGCCGAAAGGCCGTCCATGTCATTGATGAACCAGCCCGGCTTGAACACAATGTAGATGTCGCCAGAGCGGTCCGGGTGGTAGTTGTTCAAAACCGCCCTTGTCAGGGCGTTTTCAGGCAGAGAGGCCTCCCGAAGACGCGAACTCGGAAGCGCAAAGGCAACGCCGTCGAAACCGACAAGTTCTTCGGCGATTGCGGTTTCCAGGGCCGCCCGGTCGATGTCTTGATTTACCCGAACCTCATCAGCCAGGTTGAGATAAGGATGATCGTACCCCTGGATCAGCGGGCCGGAGAGGCCAAAGCGCTCCTTGATCCGGGCAATGGCGGCTTCAGTTTCCCACGCGTCGGGCGACACGTACCCACCCAGGCCACCGATTTCTTCCAGGAACCCCGGAGCTTCGGGCGCGCCGTGATCTGCGGAGAGGACGATCAGGGTGCGGTCCAGACCGATTTCCCAGTCGATGAAGGCAAAGAGGTCGGCCAGCGTCCGGTCGAGTTGAAGCAGATTGTCTTCGGACTCCAGACTGGACGGACCGAAGAAATGGCCGACGTAATCGGTGACCGAAAAACTGACGCCGAGGAAATCGGTGATCTTGTCGTCGCCGAGCCCCTCCCTTTCGATCAGCGTCTTGGCAAAATCCGCCGAAATCTGGTCACCCGCCGGGCTGAGGGTCAAAAGCGTCGTGAAGTATTTGCCGTCTGACGGACCGAGCGGATGCGGGAAGGTTCTCCCGAAGCCCGCGAATTCGGACTCCCATTCCTGGTCGTCGCGATCACCGAACATGTAGGTCTCGATCGGATGCAGCAATTCCCAGGAGGTATCGCCGTAGCCTTGGGGCAAGCCCTTCGCATTCCACTCGGCGACCCAGTCGGGATATTCGTCGTAATAGTATGAGCTTGTCACGAACTGGCCTGCGGATTTCGAGAACCAGAAGGCCTTGCCGCTATGGCCGGCCATCGCCACCGCGCCCCGATCCTTGATCGAGACGCCGAAGACCTTGGCAGCGCCCGCGGTTTCCACCGACAATTCGTCCCCGAAGGTGGTCGTCAGGATTGTTCGCGGCGATCGGCCGTCGCTTGCGGCCGCTTTCTGCGTCGGGTCGATTTCCGTGTCCGCATCGACACCCGCACCGCCGGTCAGCATGGTGTAATCCGGGTCTTCGATATTGTAGACCGTTCGGCCAAGGGTTCGGTCAAACCAGAGGTTGCCAACCATGCCATGGGCGGCGGGATTGGCGCCCGTCGCCAGTGTCGTGTGACCGACGACCGTTTCGGTATTGGCATGCGCGTGATGGGCGTTGGTGTAGTGGATACCGTCTTCGAGAAGGAATCGGAAGCCGCCCTCGCCGAGACGATCGGCGTAGCGCGTGGGAAGATCGCCCCGAAGCTGGTCCACCGTGATCTGCAGGATCAGACGAGGCTTCTCCTGTGCCGTGGCACTTGCCCCCAGAGCGCCAGTCAGCACGATCGCGAAACCGATGGTCCTTGCACCGGAAAACATGGTTGTGATCCTCCCATTAATCTGCACGTTAGCCGCGGATACGACGGCGTAGCCAGATCGCACACGTCCAAATTATGTCGACAAGCCCCTCACCAAACACCAGGGCGCTGGCTCTTGAGCGAGGGATCCATCATCAGATGGCCTTTGCCAGGGCCCTCAATTCGCCGGCTCTGCCGTTGGGAAATCCCAGCTTCCGTCGAGGATTTCCGGGCGCGGCTGATATAGGCGCACGGCATAGTTCCAGCCCTCCATGATCGGGATGCAGTTCACCCGTCCGTCCTCACAGCCACCGAGATTGACCGTCATCGAGCCGTCGTCGTTGCGTATGCCCGTGACGCTGTTGATGTTGTAGACGCCGAGATCGTTCTTCTCGTACCGGCCTTCGGCATTGTAGAGACTGACCGACCAGAACGCGTCGACGGGAACGTCGGCCGGAACCTCGATCTTGTACTCGCCAACAGGCAAACTCGGATCCACATTCAGGTAATACGCCTGTTCTTCGGGCAAGCCGCCCCAACCGAAAGCGGAGCCGAGGAAATAACGCACGGGATCGACTTCGCCTTTCCGGCCGAAGGTGCGGCTCGAATCCCCCATATGGCGGCTGAGTTCGAGCGCGGCGGCAAAGACCGCCTCGAAGCTCTCGTCGTCATAGTTGGGCAAGATGAAGGGCTTTGCGGACGCGGCCTCTATCATGATCTGGTCCTGGAGCGCGTTGACGGCGGCCACGTCATCAGGGTCCGAGGAATCGACGAGCGTTCGGAACAGGATGGCGACGTAGGGCGTTTCGAACGTCTCCATGTCGAGCGTGTAGGTACCACCGCCGACAAACACCTCGTTCATGAAGTGGTCCTGGTTGACGACCTGGGCCGAAATATAGCGATCGCCGGTGTCGGGAATGATCAGGGTTGCGCCTTCGCTGATATCGACGACAGCCGTGCTGTAGAGCGTGTCGCGGTTCATCCGGATCGTCGGTTGCTGGTCGATCGGCGTGGGTTCCCGGATGTGGAACATCGTGTTCACGCCACCGATGAAGTCGAGATACTTGGCGAATTCCCTGTCCGTGACGGCGCGCACGAAATTGTCGACCGTGACGGGAATTTCCCGTCCCGCGATAATTTCGTCGAACTGGTTCTGCACCGTCCCCGCGGAAGCCGCGGGCACCAGGGTGAATGAAAGCACGGTTGCGACGACACCGAATGATTTCAGGTTCGCAGAGATACGCATGGCAGGGCATCCTTTTTTGAGAAGCGGAGACCGGCGATGCCGATCTCCGGATTTTGCAAGATTGGGGCAAGCGCGGGGCGTCCGGTCATTTCACCGGTTCCACGCTTGGAAACGTCCAGCGTCCGTCGAGCACGTCCGCACCGGGCTCGTAGAGCCGGACCGTGTAGTTCCACCCATCCATGATCGGCAGGCAGTTGGCTCGCCCATCATCGCAGCCGCCGAGATGGACGGTCATCGAGCCGTCGTCATTGCGCGTGCCCGTGACACTGTTGATGTTGTAGGCGCCGAGCGCGTTCGGCTCGAAGAATCCGTCAGAATTGTAGAGACTGACAGACCAGAACGCGTCGACGGGCACGTCGGCGGGAACCTCGATCTTGTACGTCCCCACTGGCAGGCCGGGTTCGATATTGAGGTACAAAGCCTGCGCTTCCGGCAGGCCACCCCAGCCCACGGCTGCGCCGAGGAAATACCGCACGGGGTCAACCTCGCCCCTGGACCCAAATGTTCGGGAACTGTCCGGGGTGTAACGGCCAAGCTCGATTGCCGCTTTCAGGACAGCCTCGAAGCTTTCCTCGTCGTAATTCGGAAGCACAAAGGGCTTCGACGACCCGGCGTCGAGGGCGATCGCATCCTGCAAGGCGTTGACTTCCGCGACATCGTCAGGATCGGCGGCATCGACAAGCGTTCGGATGATCACCAGGACATAGGGCGTGTCGAACGTCTCCATGTCGAGCGTGTAGCTGCCGCCGCCGACAAAGACGTCATTCATGTAGTGATCCTGGTTGACGATCTGCGCCGAGATGTATCGCTCGCCGGTTTCCGGCAGGACGAGCGTCGCGCCCTCGCTGATGTCGATTACCGCCATGCTGTAAAGCGTGTCGCGGTTCATCCGGATCGTCGGCTGATGCTCGACCGGCGTGGGCGTGCGGCTGTGAAAGAACGTGTTCACGCCCCCGGACAGCGCAAGATACTTGCTGAACTCGATCTCGCTGGCGGCACGCACGAAGTTGTCGATGGTTATCGGGATCTCCCGCGTATCGAGAAACGCCTGCAAGTTGTCCGATGTGCTCTGTGCGTTTGCCGTATCGGAACTGACCGCTGCAGTGGTGACAGCAATGACGGCACCTAACAGTCGTGATCTGGACATTTCCTCCTCCCATTTATGGCGTCACTTTCGTCCGCCATCTATCCGTCCTGTTGGATCAGGTTCCGGTTGCAGGCCGGCACCTGAACCCACACCGCGCGCAGCGCTTGGCTCTCACGGCCTCAACGCATGAGGTCCGAGACGATCCCGATGGCCTCGAGCACTACGGCTGTATCGCGGGCGACCCGGTAGACCTCGTTGTCGTAGCGCACATACCCTTGGCCGGGCAGCAGTGTCGGCAGGCGCCAATGGTCGTAATCGGTGATCCACTGGTAGCCGCTGGGGAGTTGCTCCCCTTTGCGATAGAGTTTCTTGTACTGTCCCGGAGGCATTCCGCCGGGTTTCTTGGCCAGGCCCGGGGGCACTCCGGCGGCCTTGCCAGGCGGCACCTTGTAGATCTTGTCGGGCTTCTTGCTGTCGGCCATCCCCGGCGCGGTCGACGCGGCCAGGGCGATGGAAACAACAAGCATCAGCGCGCCTTTTGCAGTCATGATCGTCCTCCTTTCCAACTCGAGATCCCACGTTCCTCGGGCGAACATCGGCCCTGTGTGGAAATCAGATTACACTGCCTTCGCCAACTTGTCGGGACGCCGGCACGAGGTACTCCCCGGCGCCCCAACCTTCCTGAATATCGGACAAGCCAGTGTCACCCGATCCAGAAACGCGTTGTTCTCCTTCAGGCTACGCACGCACAGGCACCGCGCATCAACTACGCGCCGCCTCGAATGCAGCCAGAAGCGGTTGATCCGGGTTGCCGATGCAGGAGTCGATGGCGGCATCCGTCGCTTCCGTCAGGGCCTCCGTGTCGAACGTCATTTCGCCCTTCTTTCCGCTAATGAAGCCGTGCATGAAGACAAGTACGAAATCGCGCTCCTCGCCACCTCGCATCAGCAGGTCACGACAGGTGAACTCTCCCACCTGCCAGATGCCGTCTCCGTCGGCATTCTGCGCAATGGCGCTGCCCCCGGAGACACACAGAAGCGCGGCAGCGATCGTGCCCGCGAGATATCTGGTTTTCATGGTCCATCCTTTCCGGCTGGTGCCAGCGTGCCGTGATCACTGGTAGATCACGCCGTTCAGGCATCCGTGGTAGTATTTGTTGTAGAGGTTGTTGCGGTCAGCGGCGCCAGCCGCACCGCCCACTACGGCGCCGATCGCCGCGCCCTTCTTGCGGGAACTCAGCTTTCCATCGACGACATGGCCGATGGCCGTGCCTGCTGCCGCGCCGGCTACCGCGCCCCCGACCACACCGCCGGATTTTCGATTGGCGCGGTCTCGCGCGTAGGCATCGCAATATTGCGGTGTGAATTGCGCGGTTTGCGCCGTGGCTGTTGGCGGGGCTATGGGGCCCGCAAGGCAAAGCACCGCGACCGCGACGGACACCGGCATTCTGGAATAGACTGACATCGTCGGTTCCTCCTCTCCTTCTCTCCGCTTCAGTCCAGGGCGTCCTTGACCGCCATGTCGACGGCTCCGGCAAGCAGGGCATCCGGATCGGTTTCGCAGGTATCCTCCAGCGCCGCGACGAACTTGTCCTTGAGCCCGTCGCGCTCGGCCGCGTCGGGAACCGCCTCCTCGACGTTGATTTCCCGGTTGAAGAGCGAGACCTCCGCAATCAGGCGGACAATCTCGGCGACCTTCTCCTCGTCCTCGCCGTAGTTGGCGATCACGCTCTCGCAGCTGTGGTGCATGTAGGGCATGGCCTCATCCAGGATGCGGTCCATTTCTTCGTCGGCAAAGGCCTCGCCGCCAAGCGCCATCGCACAGCCGGCAATTACTACAGATAGTCTTGGGGACAGAAACATTTTGGTCCTCCCTCGGCTGAAGTCTCGAAACGGGTTGTACCGCGCGCGGCACGTCACTTCGTGTATCCGGCGATCGCGCCAACGACGGCACCCGCAGATGCACCATTCTTTCCGCCAACCAGATACCCGACACCTGTCCCGACGAGGGCGCCCGTCATGGTGTTATGTGCGCGCTTGCGGTTGGCCTCTGCCGGCCCGGACAGGGTCAGGCCAGCCAGTGCGGCTACCATGAGGATCGCTATAAGCTTCTTGTAAGGACTTGCCATTTTCTCCTCCCTTTACTGTAGACGAATGGGTTCTGCGCCGCGGTCAGGACGCGGGCTTTACCCAGATCGGCGATGTGTAGGCGCGTTCCTGGTGGGTTGGCTCGATCCCTTCTGGCAGAGCGATACCGAAATACGCCGCATCATAGGTCGTCCAACGCGGGGTCGGGATTTCGAGCACACGAACGTAGTAGAATGCGCGCAGTGTTGGATCGAATTCAGGGTCCACCCAGAACGCTTCCAGGAACGGTTCCCCGATGCTGTTCGAATAGGTCGCTGAGGCGATGTCTACGGTATTCCCGACGGGTCCGTCGCATTCCCCTTCGACAATCGCGCGCCCATCCGAGCAGGCGACGTCATAGACCCGCTCCTGCGTTTCGCCGTTGGCGTCGACCCAGCCCTTGACGACTTGCACGCGGTCGAGATTGGCGCCATCCGGGTCCCGCAATGCGCGGATCAGTAGCTTCGGAGCGTCAGAGAGACCCGACAGGTCGCCTCCCATCGGCACGCCCGCCTTGTAGCCGTGAGCCGCGAAATCCGAACGTTCGAGATCTTCCGCAACGAAGTCGGTGCCGGCAAACACGCGCACGCGGATGCGTGTCCCGGTGGTTGCGAAGACCTCCTTGCGGGCGAAGGCGTCCCAGATTGACTCGCGCGTGTTCTCACGGGCCCAGACGGCGGCGAGGCCGGCGGCAAGTGCCTGGGCATGCACGATGTCGTCAGACGGGTCATCGGGAGTGGCCCGTCCGGTGATTTGTTCCTCGAACCGCACCGGATCGGCGGTCGGTTCCACCATCGAGACCTTGCCGAAGAAGTTGTCCTCGGTGGTAGTCGCCAGGGCCGTGTGGGAATCCGTCGAGCCGATCATTCCAAACTTGAACGGGTTGGCACCGAGGGCGTCCTCATAGGCGAGGCCGCGCTTCAAGGCTTCGCGCGCGTACTCGCGGGGCAGCATCTCCGGCGTCTTGAGCTCGGGACCGAAGCTTCCGGTGTCCCAGGTGCCATAATCCGCAAACGCATCTTCGGGCGACAGCATCGGGTGCGCCTCGCCATCCCCCTTCATCTGGGTAACCTCGTAAACGGGCTCCCATTGCATCCGGCGTTCGGCATAGGCAGCGTCGAGCGGATCTCCGTCGAATGTCTCGTCATCGAACATAAGGCCGTTTGACAGGTTGCCGTTATGGGGGATCGCCAGCAACTGCCCGCCGGTCGCCTCCTCGTAGCGTTCCATCCAGTCCCACAGGTCCTCGGGATCTTCACTGTCGTAGGAACTGAAGGGCACGACCGTATCGGCTTCGTCCTTGCCATCGCGCATCATGATAACGCGGTGAAGGTTGTTGCCGTCTGGTGCGGTCGACCATTCAAAGCCGATAAATGCAGAGAACGCGCCGGGCTGGTTGTGGCGCTCTGCTGCCTCAGTAACCCGCTGCCACATCGTCTGCTGCAGGGATGTATCGGCGAGCGGGTCGCCGGCCCCCTCCTCTGCGAAAGCAAAAGCGCCGGCCCAGTAGAGATAGGCTTCCGCCATGGCCCGATCGGTTCTCGGGGCGAACACCTCATAGAGTCCCCGGCCCCAGTCGTTGGCCAGAACCTCCTCGTTCTCTTCATCGAGAGCAATGTAAAGCCCTAGATTTTCGGCATGGTCTGCAACGACCAGGAAGTCGAGCGGCCGCTGCAGCCGCGCCTCCAGCCCGTTCGACGAGGTCACGGTCTCACCTTTTGCGAAACGATAGGCATCGTCAGGCGAGGTCGTAGCACCGACGAGACCCGCATCGGCGGAATAGGCCGTGTGCAGGTGCGTATCGCCGAAGAAAACCTGGTTTGGATAGTCGTGGGTGATGTAGGGCGAGTACTCAACGTCCGGATCGGGCGCCAGACCGACGAGCTCCTGTGCGGCCGCTTCCTGGCAAACGAACAAGGCTGTTCCCGATAGTAGAACTGCTTTGATGGTTGCTCGTTTCATGTCTTGTTCCCTCCGAAGTATTTGTTCCTTCTGGACACCAGAATTTTAGGGTGTTGTGGTGTGCTGGCTCAGAATCTGAACGTCGCCCCAAGCAGCGGACCGCTTTGCGTCACATCGAAGACGATGCCATCCTCCTCGTAGTCGACGGCGAGGTATCGCCAGCCAAAGGTCAGTCCGAGCCGTTCGTTGACAGCATAGGTGGCACCGGCCATCAGGCTCCACTCACGGTCGGCGCCGACACCGAATCCACCGATCTCCGCACTTCCGTAGAGGTTCCAGCGATCTGACGCCGAATACTGCCCGGCAATGCCGATCAGCGGATCAACCCAGTTGGCATCGCTGGATTTCTTGATCTTTCCGAGGCCCGTTGCCGCCTGCGTCTTCGCGGTGATCTCGTTGTCGAGCCACCAAGCCCGCGCACCGATATAGACGTCGAGGTTGGATACGTCGTTCCGGGCTAGCGTGCGGCCGGCGGCGAGCGCGAGGTTCGACGTGCGGCTCACGACCTCGATGCTGTCCACGATCGGGCCCCCGACACTCTCGTTTGACGTCGTCTGCACGGTAGATCCATCGAAGTAGATCACCCAGGGGCCGTTGCGAGCACTGGCAAAGAGAAACAGACCGTAGTCGAGATCTTCCACGATCTCGCCGAACGACAGCGAAACCTCCTCCGAAGGAAGCCCGGGTAGTGTTCCGAGGTTCCCGTCCAATCCTGCGAGCCAACCATAAGGCGCAACGGTGAACTCCCATTGAGACTGAGCAACTACCTGCGTTGCCACAAGAAATGCAGCGGTCGAGGCTCCGGCAATGCGTGCGATCCACCAACGGTTGGCCATTTTCCCCTCCCCTCATCCAAGTGCTTGATTTATATCAGGGACCGAGTGATCACTTTGCGACAAACTCCCTGCCATGCCCGCCCCGCTTCAAAATGTCCGCGCATGGAAACCTGTTCTTGAGGCCACCGACGAGTTGCTGTCACCACGTGTGGTGGAGGGAGCGCTGAGATCCGCGGGCTTGAGCCGCCGGATTTTCGAGGGCCCACCCGTCTTCATTCCCTACGCCCTTCAGGCGGAGTTCGCCGAAAACATCGCGCGCCGGACCGGTGAAAGGCATTTTGCGCCGTTTGTGACCAGCCAATACGGATACGAAGGGCTGGATCTTTATGCAAAATACGTGCTCGACGCTCCGCGCCTCGATATGGCCCTTGTACGCGGAATTCGCGCGCTCAGGTTTCTCCAGTCCGGCTCCTCTGCAGAGCTGCGAGACGATGGGGATTACCTGATCCTCCAATTCCGTTCCGGCATCGGTTCGGTAATCGGGGCACGACATATCGACGAAGGTACCGTTGTCCTGCTCATTGATTTCGTGCGCCACTACGCGGGCCCGGGCTGGCTGCCGGAGTGGATCGAACTTCCCGGAGACGTCCCAAGCGACCCGACACTCGAATCCAGCCTTGGAGCCCCCATCCGGTGGGGCGCATCTCTTCCCGGCGTAGCCATTCCCGGGGACGTTCTGCGCGCTCTCAACCTGTCCCCGAGAGATGCGCGAACTGCAACCGTCTACCGGGACCTCAGGGCGATGGTCCGGAACCGTCCGCCGAGGAGTCTGGCCGAGACCGTTCGGGATACCTTGAGCATTCTGGCCTCGACAGGTGACGTCTCGGAGGAAGCGGTCGCGAAATGGCTCGGCCTCGGCAGGCGAACTCTTCAACGGCATCTCGCGTCAGAGGGATACAGATTCCGTGACATCCTCATCGCCTTCCAGATGGACCGGGCCGCGATGCTGCTCGAAGAAACGGACCATTCAGTCCAAGAAATCGCCTACGCGTTGGGGTACCGGGAGGTGAACAGCTTCCGGCGGGCTTTCCGGAAATGGACCGGAAGAACTCCAACTGAATATGCCGCCGTAGGACTGGTCGGCGTACTTGCTTGACCTCCGCTTCACGGCTTTCTGTGCAATCCAATTCGATAGCCCCAGTTCTAATACATTTGCCTGGGAGGTGGTGTCAGAAGAACGTGGCTTGAGATGGGGCAGGGGGCTGAGTAGCGTCCCCGGATGACGAAACGCGACCCGTTCAAATACTTCAAGACCAGCCCTGAGATCATCTGTTTGGCGGAGATGCTCTACATGCGCTTCCCTTTGTCGCTCAGGAATGTCGAGGATCTGCTGCACGAGCGCGGCATCGACATCAGCCATGAATCCGTTCGGTTCTGGTGGAACAGGTTCGGACCGATGTTCGCCTCCGAGATCCGCATGAAACGCGCCGACGCCATACGAATACATCTGCAAGATCTGGACTTCAGAGCCAGACAGATTCATCGTCGATCCGATCCACCAGATGCCGGGACTGAGCACCTAGGACTTTAGGTGCAGTGTCACAATCACTGTGCTTGATGCACCGTCGTCGAACACGGCACGCAGCCGCAGCCAGTTGCCGAAATGCGCAATGCGTGCCATTGCGATGCCGTCCTTGGTTTCCGGCAACTGCAGGAGGCTTCCTTCCGGCAGCCAGCGAATGCCGTCTGGCGATAGTTCGACGATGGCCTTGGGCTGCGGTCCCTGCGGCTCCTTCAATGTGCGCACGAAGATTACCGCCTCTCGGGCCCAACCAGCCTCGTATGGTTCTGTCGTTGCGACTGCGCTCCAGTCCTCGTTTCGCGCAAGGATGGCCGTAAAGTTCTCTGACAGCATCAGAAATCCCCCGAGATACAGACGGAATCGACATAGAGAAACGCGCGCTTGGCGACATCGGTTTCGGCGAACAGGCAGACGTTCAACATGCACCAGAGATTCTTCATCGCCGGGATTCGGATCGGCTCGAACCCGGACATGTCGAACTCGCGGTCGTTGCAGCGGAAGGACAGTGCCTTCATTTCCGCTAGGTCAAAGTCGAACCGAAGGTAGGTCCAGTTCACCTTGGTGGCGATCTCGTTGTAGCAGAGTCTCTGTGCGCCCCCCGGCAGATCCTTCCAGCCATCCGGGGCAAGGTGGTAGTGGCTGGCTGTCTTGTCACTGTCGCCGATAGCGGTGAATTTCGTCGTCTCCGGCTTGAACTGCCACTTCTGGAGGTGTTTGCCGTCCGCCGCGTTCAGAAAACGCATGTGCGGCATCACCCGGTCGATCGGGCCATCCTCGTCGCCCCCCTGAAGGTCGAAGAGGAAGCCGAAAGAACGGACGTCGGCTTCGCTCAGCTTCAACTCGGTCGCTTCGGGTTTGAAGGTGACAAAGGCTTCGAACCGTATCGGGCAGCGTTCGCGCATAGTCAATCGCTTGATGGCCACGTTCTGTGCGCCGGGGCGTGGGCGCGTCGCGATCTTGAGCGCATAGGAACTGTCCACGCCGCCGTGAGAGCCGGCATCCCAGTGGCCGAGCGTCGAGAGCATCGCACTGGTGTGCTGTGCATAGCCGGGAAGCATCGTGTCCAGCGTGTCCTCGTAGTTCCCGACGAGCTGCGACCAGCCGCAATGCCCGCGCGCGAAGTCGTCATGGGAGATGATGCGCCGCATCGGATCGAAGCGGCTGAGCGCAGGGTCAGCAAGGCGCAGCGCGCGCAGCATCGCGGTTTCCATGTCGTCAAAGGCAGGGGCATTGGTCAATGGTCCGGTTTCCTTCCCGTCATTCATTTTGGGCTGCGAAGACGGTTCACCGCATCCCAATTGATGGTCAGCCCCAATCCGGGCCGCGTGGGTACGTCCAGCCGCCCATTTCTCTGCCGCAGGCATCCCGGGGCGAGGTCCGCCAGTTGCGTTTTGAATGGGCTGCGATCACCTTCGCATTCCATTACGCGGAAGTTCGGAAGTGCTGCCGACAGGTGGACCGACGCCGTCTCGCAGACGATTCCGGACATCCCGATATGCGGTGCGTATTCAACGTCATGCGCGAAAGCGAAATCGGCCATGCGCCGGGTTTCGGTGATGCCACCTGACCTGGCCACGTCCGGTTGCAGGATCGACAATGTTCGGTTGGTCACCAGTCGTTTCGCCTGATCCAGCGTGTAATTGCTTTCTCCGGCGGCAAGAGGCACGTCGCAGCGCTTGCGCAGTTCCTCGTAGCCTTGCTCATTCTCCGGCTCGAGCGGTTCCTCGAACCAGAAATAGCCGTTCGCCGCCAGGGCGCTTCCAACCTCGACCGCCTCGTCCAGCCCGTAGGCCCAGTTGGCGTCGACGCAAAGGCCGGTCCGGTCGCCGGCGCGCTTGCGCATCAACTCGATGCGGCGGCAGGCGTCTGCGACGGGACGGGCCACCTTCACCTTGATCCGGGAAAACCCCTGTTCCAGCAACGCATCGAGTTCGCTTTCCATTTCGGCATCAGCTCGCCAGTTGACGGCGGCCGCGTAAACGTCGATCTCGGTTCGACCGATGCCTCCAAGGAGCGCTGCGATCGGCATGCCGGCCGCCTTGCCGTGAATATCCCAAAGCGCAATGTCGATCCCGGCCATGGCTTCGAGCAGCATGCCTCCCGCCCGTCCCGACAGCGCGCGGCGCATGGAGTGCCAGTGGGCCGCGATCGATCCGGCGGGCTGGCCCAGAAGGCGGGGCCTCAGCGCTGTCTCGATCAGATTCGCATAGGCGCGGGGCGCAAAGCGGGCCAGGGATTCACCTATGCCGGTGATCCCGGCATCGGTTCGCACCTCGACGAGGACAATGGAAACCTCGTTGTACTGTCCCCAGGAGGTTATGGTCGGTTGCGGCAGGCGCTGGGTCAGCGGGTGCGCGATCACGTCGGTGATCCGAATGTCGTGCGCCGAAAGCGGCGGTGCGATGTGAGCTCCGGTCATGCGGTGTCTCCCCGAGCAAGCGCCTCCATGGAGGCCACGGCATCCCAATCTATCGTCAGGCCCAGTCCGGGTCCCTGTGGCACCGCCAGAAATCCGCCCGTGGCACGGTCAGCCCCAGGCGCGAGGTCTGCAAGTTCGGACTTGAACAGGTTGGCAGTGGCTGGACATTCCATGACGCGCGCGTTCGGCAGGGCGGCAGACAGATGCAGGCTCGTGGCTTCGCAGATGATCCCCGACATGCCGACATGCGGGGCGTAAGCGACGTCATGGCTCGCCGCCAGTCGCGCCATCCGCAATGTTTCGGTGATTCCGCCTGCGCGGGTCACGTTGGGCTGCAAGTAGGACAGCGTCCGATCCCGCACCAGCGGCGCAGCCTGATCCAGGGTGAAGTTGCTCTCTCCGGCTGCCAGCGGCACGTCGCAGCGGCTTCGCAGCATGCGGTAGCCGTCCTCGTCTTCAGGGCGCAACGGCTCCTCGAACCAGACGTAGCCGTTCGCAGTAAGCGCGCGTCCCACCTCTACCGCGTCATCGAGCCCATAGGCCCAGTTGGCATCGGCCGACAATTCGATGGCATCGCCGGCCAGTTTCCGGACCAGAGCGATGCGCTCGCAGGCCTGCCGAACCTGGCCGCCGATCTTCACCTTGATGTGAGTGAAGCCGCGTTCGGAGAACGCCGCGATGGACTCGGCGACCTTTCCGTCGTCCCCTCCCCAGTTGATCGATGCCGCGTAGACGGGCACATCCGTGCGCGCTTCACCGTGCAACAGTCGCCAGATGGCCAGATCCGCAACTTTTCCGGCAATGTCCCACAGCGCGATGTCCACACCTGCGATCGCTTCGATGAGCATGCCGCCGGCGCGACCGGATAGGGCCCGGCGCATTCGCGTCCAATTCGCAGTGATGGCAAGAGCGTCCTGTCCGACCATTCGTGGTCGAAGGGCGTCTTCGATCAGCCGGGCATAGGCCACAGGCGCGAAGCGGGCGAGCGATTCACCGACGCCGACCAGCCCGGAGTCCGTTCGTACTTCGACCAGCAGGATGGAAACGGCATCGTAGCGGCCCCACGACGTTTCCGTTGGCGCCGGAAGACGCTGGGTCAGCGGATGCGCGATGATCTCGGTGATCAGATGCGGTCTGCTTTCCGTCAAGGCAAACGTCCTTTCCAAGATCGGGAGTGCATTCGTTTTAGCGACAGCCCCTTATCTTAGCAACTACCAAACTTAGTTGCTAAGTTGGTGGGTGAATGTTAGACATCTCGTTGACCAAGGGGCCTGCTGAATGATCGATTCGACCGACAAGCCGGTTTTTTCCGCCAAGCTGTCCGCGCCGCAGCGGCTGGCCGACGCGGTCTCGGAGGCGATCGCGACGGCTCTGTTCGACGGTAGTATCGCGCCAGGGGACCCGCTGCCGTCTGAGGGCGAGATCGCAAAGGAATTCGGCGTCAGCAAGCCGGTGGCGCGCGAGGCGTTGCGGCACCTGTCCGGAATCGGGTTGATCCAAACGCAGCAAGGAAAGGTCGCCCGCGCCAAAGTGCTGACCGGCGAACCGCTGGACCGGATCTATGGCTACGCGGTGCGATCCAGCCTGACACGACTGCGCGAGGCAAATGAGATGCGCCGGCTTGTCGAGGCGGGCATTGCACGGCTCGCTGCCGAGCGGCGGGACCAAAAGGGCATCGCGGCGATGCAGCGAGCGGTGCAGGACATGCACGATACCCTTGGCCAGCCTGACAAGTTCACCGAAGCGGATATCGCATTTCACCTCGGCATGGCGATCGCGACCGGAAACACGATGATCCGGATGCAGGTCGAGGGCATGCAGTCCGTGCAACGCGAAGTGTCCGAACTGTTTTCAAAGCGGGCGAGCAGGACGCTTGACGACTGGAGGGCGACGGTCTTGCGCCACGAGGATCTGTTCCACGCGATCCGCGATGGAGACCCAGAGCGCGCCGGCCGGATGATCGTCAAACACTACGAAGCCGCGGATATCGCGTCGCTGGAGGTTGCGGGCGATATGGGTGGCGCTGATGTCTGACGACGTGCAGCCTCTTGCCGGGCGCCGGGCACTGGTCACCGGCGCCGATCAGGGGATCGGTCGGGCCCTCGCGCGGGGGCTGGCGCAGCAAGGTGCGACGGTCGTACTGCATCACCTCGGAAATCCGTCCGGTGCTCGCGACACTCTCGAAGACGCCGAAGTCTTCGAGGCTGATTTCACACGGCCGGATACTGCTGGCCAACTCGCGGATGCGGTGCTGGCCGGGGGGCGGATCGACATTCTCATTGCCAATGCCGCGATCGAGCGCCGCGGACGGTGGGAAGACATCGGAGCCGAGACTGTCGCGGATCATGTTGCCGCGAACTTCACTGCGTTGCTTGCGCTGTGTCAGCATCTGGTGCCGCCCATGGCCGATCGTGGCTGGGGGCGGGTCGTGGGGGTCGGTAGCATCATGGCGACGCGACCGCGATCGGAAACGCTCGTCTACGCGGCGCTGAAATCCGCGCAACTGGTGGCGCTGCGCTCCATTGCGCGAGACGTGGCGGCGCAGGGCGTGACCCTGAATTCCATCGCGCCCGGAGCGATCGAGACCCAACGCACGGCTGCCCGCTACGCCGAAACGGCGTTTCGCGAGGCGGTCGTGGCCAAGATACCAGCCCGTCGACCCGGTCGCCCGGAGGATTGCGTGGCACCGGTGCTGATGCTGTGCAGCGATGCGGCCTCCTATATCACGGGGGCGGAGATCCCGGTCGACGGCGGCTGGAGCATCGGCGACGCCCCCGGAGGATTGCCAGGGTGATCTGAGGGAGAGCCGGTCACGGGGCGTCTTGAATACAGAAGAAGGTAAGGGAGGACCAACAATGACAAAACTGAGAACACTTTCCACGGCAGGCGCTATGATAGCCCTGCTGTCCGGGCCGCTTGCGGCGCAGGAACTGCGCTTCACTGTCTGGACGGGCAATGATGCCCACCTGGCAATGCTGAACGGTATCGCCGACAGCTTCACAGCGACCCATCCGGGCGTGACGGTCAAATACGAGACTATACCGGCGGGCGACTACGTCCAGAAGCTGACGTTCCAGTTGGCGGGCGGCAATCCGCCGGACCTCGGCTGGATGTTCGAGAACTCGATCCCGACGTTCATCGCTGCCGGAGCGGTGCGCGATCTCGCGCCCACTCTGACCAGTACCGAGGGTTACGACGTCGCCGATTTCTCGGAGCCTGCAATGGGTCTGTGGACACAGGGCGACAGCATTTACGGCGTGCCGTTTTCGACGTCGCCGTTCATGATCTATTTCAACAAGGACATGTTCGACGCCGCCGGGCTTGAAGATCCGCTCACGCTGGCCGCCAAGGGCGAATGGGACATGGAGAAGTTCCGCGAAGTGGCCAAGGCGCTGTCCGAGGCGAACGATGCCTATGGCTTCGAGTTCAAGGACGGGCAGGGCTACGACAGTCGGATCATGCACGCCATCATGCCGCCGATCCGGGCCTATGGCGGCTTTGCCTGGCAAGATGGTGAATGCGGGTTCAACAAGCCCGAAGCGGTCGCGGCACTGACCATGCTGCATGAGATGGTCTTCGCCGACGGTTCGATCGTCCCGCCCGGTGAGCAGGGCGACTATTTCTCGGGTGGGTCGGCGATGACGATCAATCAGATCTCGCGTGCTTCCAAGATGCCGGAGGCGGGCTTCAACTGGGGGATTGCGCCGCTTCCCACCGGTCCGGCGGGAGCCGCGCCGATCATCGGGCAGGCAGGGCTTGCCGTGTTCTCTGAAAGCAAGAATCCCGAACTGGCAGCGGAATTCATCGCGCACATGACCAATGCCGAAAACGTGGCGGTGATGGCGCAGTTCTTCCCGCCCGCGCGCAAGTCGGTGCTCGATAGCGAAGCCTTCATTAACGCCAATGCACTGATCCCGGCAGAGCAGATGGCGAACGTGAGTGCCGCGATCGAGGAAGGCCGGGTGCTGCCAAGCCATGAGAGGTCGCCGCAGATCGATGCCGCCATGAAGCCTCGGTTTGACGCTTTCTGGCGCGCAGATGCCGACGTGGCCGCGTCTCTGGATGCGGTTTGCGAAGCGATCAAGGGCGAGCTCTGAGGGCCTGATGGGCACGCTTCCGGATTCCGACACCACGGCGCGCGCATCCCGCGCGCCGTGGCTGACGCTTCGCCGGCGCGAAGCGATCGAGGGGTGGCTGTTTGTAAGCCCCACCCTGATCGGTTTCCTGATTTTCTTCCTGGGGCCGTTGATTGCAGTCGTGTTCTACTCGCTGTCCGAGTGGAATCTGCTCAGCCAGAAAACCACGTATGTCGGCCTGGCGAACTACGCCGATGCACTGACTGAGAACCCGGATTTCTGGCACGTCATCCGCAATTCCGTGTTCTTTGCCGCAGGACTGGTGCCAATGAACATGGCACTTGCTTTGGCCCTTGCCATCTCCCTGTCGCGGCCCGGCAAGGGCGTGGTCTTCTTCCGTACCGTCTTCTTCGCACCGGTCATTACGTCTGCCGTTGCCTGGGCCATCGTGTGGAAATTCCTGCTTCAGGGCGAGGCCGGCGCTGTCAACCAGATGCTCGCGCAGGTCGGAATCGACGGTCCGAATTGGCTGCGCGAACCAAACTGGGCGATGGTTGCGGTGATCGTGACCCGGGTCATCAAGATGGTCGGCCTCAACATGATCCTCTACATCGCGGCGCTCCAGGCGATTCCGCGTGATTACGAACAGGCCGCCCGCTTGGAGGGCGCCTCGGGCTGGCAGATCTTCCGAATGGTGACCTGGCCGCTGCTGGCGCCGACGACGCTGATTATCATGGTGATCACCACCATCGGGTCGTTCAAGGTCTTCGATCACATCTATCTGATGACTGGTGGCGGACCGGAAAACGGAACACTGGTGCTGGCCTATTACATCTACGAACAGGCCTTCGAGTTCTTTAACATCGGCTACGCCTCGGCACTGGCCATGATCATGTTCGTCATCGTCCTCTCGCTGACGATCGTGCAGCTGTTGCTGCGTCAGAAAGGATCCGCGTGATGGAACTGACACGGACGCAGTCTAGGATTCTGATGCGCATCTGCTGGGCACTTTCGCTCGGCGTCGTGGCTGTCCCATTTGTGTTTCCGTTCCTGTGGATGGTCTCGTCGGGTTTCAAGAGCGCAACGGAGATCTTCGGGCAGCCAAGCCTGATCCCCCGGGTCTGGCGATGGGGAAACTTCGTCGAAGTCTTCGAATACCAGCCGTTCGCGCGTCAGTATTTCAACTCGATCTACATCGCCAGTTCCGTGACCGTCATCACTCTGATCCTGTCCTCGCTCGCCGGCTACGCCCTGGCGCGGATACGTTTCGCAGGGGCCGGGCTCCTGATGCTGTTCCTCGTCTCGGCCTTGATGGTGCCGGAGGAAGTGACCATCGTTCCGAACTTCTTCCTGATGAAGTGGCTTGGCGTCATGGATACCCATGTGCCGCTGATCCTGCTGCCGGTCTTCGGTCCGCACGGCGTCATGGCAACATTCCTCATGCGGCAATACTTCGTCGCGCTGCCGAAGGAACTGGAAGAGGCCGGCAAGCTTGATGGGCTCTCCCGAGTTGGGATCTGGTGGAAGATCGCCCTGCCGATGTCCCGTCCGGCGCTGGCGGCCGTGGCGATCATCACCTTCCTGTTCTCCTGGAACCTGTTCCTTGAGCCGCTGGTCTTCCTTTCCAGCCTGGAGAATTTCACCTTGCCCTTGGCATTATCCAACTTCACGGACCCCTACGGCGCGCCGCTGTGGCACCTGCAACTGGCGGCAACCAGCCTTGCGGTCTTGCCGATCCTGATCGTCTACCTGATCGCGCAGCGTCAGATCATCGAAAGTTTCGCAATGTCCGGCGTGAAGGGCTGATACCCGACGGCAGGGCCGGGAAAGGCATGACATGAGCAGTCTCAAACTCAGGAATATCAGCAAGAGCTTCGGCAAGGCGGAAGTCATCCGAGGGGTGAGCCTTGATGTGAACGAAGGCGAGTTCGTCGTCTTCGTCGGTCCGTCCGGCTGCGGCAAGTCCACACTTCTGCGGATGATCTCGGGCCTGGAAGACATCAGCGGCGGGGATCTCTGGATCGGCGAACGCAGGGTGAACGAAGTCCAGGCGGCCAAGCGCGGAGTGGCGATGGTGTTCCAGTCCTATGCCCTTTATCCGCACCTGACGGTGAAGCAGAATATGGCTTTCGGCCTGAAGGTCCGAAAAGAAAAACCTGCCGAGATCGACCGACGTGTCGATGAAGCCGCGAGGACGCTTCAACTCGAAGCCTTGCTGGACCGGTATCCCAGGGAGTTGTCCGGTGGACAACGGCAGCGCGTCGCCATCGGCCGGGCGATCGTCGGCCATCCAGAGGTTTTTCTTTTCGATGAGCCGCTTTCGAATCTCGACGCAGAACTGAGAGTCCACATGCGGGCGGAGATTGCTGCTCTGCACAAGCGGCTTGGCAATACCATGGTGTATGTCACCCATGACCAGATCGAGGCGATGACACTTGCCGATCGCATCGTGGTGCTGCGAGACGGCCGGATCGAGCAGGTGGGCTCACCGAAGGAACTTTACGCCAGGCCCGACAACCTGTTCGTTGCCCAGTTCATCGGCAGTCCAAGAATGAACGTATGTCCTGCCGACGACATCTCGGTATACCTAAGCCGGGCGCGCATTGACACCCGAGGCGCGGCGAAGGTCGGAATGCGTCCGGAACATTTGAAGGTCGTGCCCGAGAAAGAGAGTGTCCTGACGGGGCGCGTGGCGATCAGCGAGTACACCGGTGGAGCGTCGTTGCTCCATGTGGAGATCGCTGGCGCCGGGACTTTTCTCGTGTTGAGTGAGGGCCAGGACGGACCGGAACCAGATGACACTGTGTATCTTGCGATTGACTGGAGCGACATTCACCTGTTCGATGAAAACGGGCTGGCCCTGCGATCTGATCATCCCGGTCCACGCGCGCACGCGTCGGACCAGCCCCGAGGGGATTTTAGTGGAACCAGGCCGGTGACGAGGCAGGGGGGCGACTAGCCTCCCTTGATGTCCAATCCTGATTCGTTTAAATACTTCAAGACCAGCCGCGAGATCATCCGCCCGGCGGTTATGATTTACGTCCAATTCCCTCGGTGGCGATGTCATGTGTGGACGTATATGGACCCCGCCTGATTGCAACGCCTGATCTGGTCGGGTTCGAGTTTCGCAATTGCGGACGTATATCCGGCTTCCTTGAGCGGCCCGATACTTCGCCGCCGCGAGCCCC
>NZ_SELO01000038.1 GCF_004146235.1 Tropicimonas sp. IMCC6043
GCCGCTCGAACCTACGAACCGCTTTGGCAGGTCGTCGGACACGTCTGCAACCTCTTCACTGAAGAAGAATGCTACAACTTCTTCAAGGCCGCAGGCTATGAAACCGAATAGATTGGGAACGCTCTAGGACGCTCGCAGGGGGCCTATCCCGCAGCTGCCGTGGTCGGCTTTCTCACCGCCTTCCCGCGTCCAGAGCCGACTTCAAGAAGAACCGCGCTGCCGATCCCGCTGAGTGGCGTCAACTCAGTGCGGCACAGGGGACAAGCTCACTGACCATTCGAAGAGTTCGAATTGGTCTGCCACGTCTACTCTCACAATTTGGCAAAGACTTCGTCCAGACTCGGGCGTGGCTGGTTCCCGGGCTCAAGGTCAAGACTGGCGGCGATCCCATCGATATGCGTCTTAATCGCCATGTCCAGCTGCTCCGGGTCTGAACTCAGCAATGCGCTGACGATCTGTGCATGTTCCTCGTGCGAGCAATTGCTCTGATCGGGTTTTTCGTAGAGCTGCAGGATCAGGGACTCGCGCGCGATCAGGTCGGTCAGATAGCGGCTGAGAACAGAGTTATCCGAGAGACGAGCCAGAAGCAGGTGAAACTCACCTGACAAGGCAATCATGCGTTGCCGGTCTCGGGCGGCCTCCGCTGCCCTTTCTTTGTCGATATGCGACCTCAAGATGCGGGCCGACGCCGGAGTGATCCGTTTGGCGGCCTCGCGTGCGATCGCCCGTTCGATACAATGACGCGCGATGAACAGGTCGGCGGCGTCCTTCACGGTTGGTTGGGCCACCGAGGCGCCCCGATTGGGTTGATGATCGACCAGTCCATCGAAGGCCAACCTTGCGAGAACCTTGCGGATGGTGCCACGCGTGGTCTCGAAGATGCGGCAAAGCTCGACCTCGCGCAGACGTTGACCGGGCAAGAGGTGGCGATCGCCAATGGCGGCTCGGATGCGTTCATAGACTTCGGTTTCTGCCGCACTCAGGCGTGCCATTGCATCGACTCCGGGTGGAATTGCGCAAATCCTAGGCAGAGAGAGGCGGCAAGGCAATCCTCCGGCTCTATACGGAAATGGGGTGCGGAGCCGGATTATTTGATTGTTTTATTGAAGAAAGTTCTGGGTTCGCAAAGATCATTGGCAACATGGCGTGAATAATGTGCACAAAATAAATTTGAATTGTTAACAATCCTGTGCCCTCAATCTTTGAGAGCGCTCCCGGGTAACGTCTATGGATCAGCGGGCGTGCAAGGCTTTCAACGCTGCTCAAGGAGTATTCAAGCATGCCGCTATCCGCCCGCACATACACTCTCGCCCTCGTCGCCGGATTCATGACAACGGCAACCGCCGAGGCACAGTCCTTGCGCTGGTTGACGCAATCGCAGGAGAGCGCGGCCCAGTATCCCGCAGAAATCTCGGCCATCGAAGCTGCCGGAGCTGCTGGCTTCGAAGTATCGCGGAACGAGTTCCAGGTGCTGGGCGTGAATCTTGCCGACGCGCTGCGTCTGGTGGGGTCCGGGGCATTTGACCTCGCAACCGTGCAGGTGGGGAGCGCGGCCAAAGACGACCCCTTCCTTGAAGGGATCGACCTCATCGGTGTCTCGACCGACATGAACGATCTGAAGGAGGCCGTGGACGCCTATCGCGAGGCGTTCAACGCACGCCTTGGCGAGAAGTTTGGCACCAAGGCAATGGCAATCTGGCCGTTTGGCCCCCAGGTCTTCCTCTGCAATGCCGAGATGTCGTCGCTCGCCGACCTGGACGGTCTAAAGGTGCGCTCCTTCACCGCCTCAATGTCGACTCTTCTCGAGGAACTCGGCGCGACCCCGGTGACGCTGTCCTTCCCCGAGGTTTACCCTGCGCTTCAACGGGGCGTTGCGTCCTGTGGCGTGACCTCGCCGACCTCGTCGAATACGGGCAAATGGCCGGAAGTGACGACGCATCTCTATCCCCTTTCCGTGTCCGGGTCGGTACAGGCGCACATGGTAAACCTCGAATGGCTGAACGGTCTCGACGACGAAAAACGGACAGCGTTCGAAGCCGTGATGGCCGATCTGGAGGCGGCGCTCTGGGATCTGGCGATTGCGACGAACGGCACCGCGCAGTCCTGTTCCACGGGCGGAGAATGCCCGGACGGCATCTATACCTCGTACGATATGACCCTTGTCGAGGTGTCGGACGAAGACAAGGCGAGAGTAGGGGAAATCTCGGTCTCCAAAATCCTCCCCGAATGGGGCGCCCGCTGCGAGGCTTCCTATGAGGGATGCGTGGCCCTGTGGAACGAGACCGTCGGCGCCGCTCGCGGCCTGTCCATCTCGGTCGAGTGACCCGCAGATGACAAAGCTCCTTGGGCTTGCCTGGGGATTGGCCTTCGCGCTCGCTCTCATTGCGGGCGCGGCGGTCGCAACTCTCGCGGTTTTGATCTTCATCGACATCATCGGGCGCGACATCTTTGGCATCTCGATCCAGGGCACAGATGAACTGGGCGGGTATGTCCTTGCCTTCGTTGGATCTCTCGGCCTGTCCTTGACCCTGTTGAAGCGTGGTCATCCAAGGATCGATATCTTCTTGCGGATGTTTCCGAAGAGGCTGCGCGCCGCGCTCAACGTCTTGGCACAGGCGACAATCGCTGCGCTGGGGGTGTTCATGACGTGGCACGCCTGGGGCGAATTGTCCGAGACGATCCGCCTTGGCGCTATTACGAACACACCGCTCCAGACGCCGCTATGGGTGCCTCAGGCCGTGTGGGTGACAGGAACCGCGATCTTTGCGCTCGTCGCCTGCCTGACCACGGCGCACGGGCTTATTCTTCTGCGCACCAATCCTGACGCCGTTGAGGCGTTTTACGGACCTCCGACGGTCGACGAGGAAGTCGGCCATTACATCGACCAGTCCGAGGCAAGCGATCATGCTGGGAATTGAAGGCGCCGCGATCGGCTTTGCCCTGCTTCTTTTTCTGTTGTTTATCGGTCAGCACATCGCGACTGCCCTCTTCACGGTCGCACTGACCGGGGCGTGGCTGTTCTTTGGCGACGCCATGCTGCGGCCATTCGGAACGATGATGTGGGGCACGCTGAACAATTTCCTGCTGGTCGCCATCCCGCTTTTTGTCCTCATGGGCGAGATTCTCGTCCGCGGCGGCGTCACGGAGCGCATGTATCGTGCACTGGCCGACTGGACGAGGCCACTGCCCGGCGGCCTTCTGCACACAAATATCGCGGCCTCGACGGTTTTTGCCGCTATCTCCGGGTCATCGGTTGCCACCGCCGCGACCATCGGAACCGTCGCCTTTCCGACCTTCCGGCGTCAGAACTACGCCGAGTCATGGGTGGCAGGCAGCGTAGCCTCTGGTGCGACACTCGGTATCCTCATCCCGCCCTCGATCAACCTGATCATCTATGGCGCCATCACCAACACTTCGATCGGGGCGCTGTTCATCGCAGGAATCCTTCCAGGTATCCTTCTGGCAACGGCCTTCATGGCGGTGATTATTGTTGCTAGCTTGCTGAATCCGGCTGTCGCTGGGCGACCCGAGCGAATGGCCGCGTGGCCCGAGCGTCGGAAGCGGCTGGGCGACCTGCTGCCGCCTGTGGCGATCTTCGTTCTCGTGATGGGCTCGATCTACCTCGGCTTTGCCACGCCGACCGAAGCTGCGGGCGTCGGCGTCGTCGGCGCCCTGGTCCTAACGACCTGCTATCGGTCCCTTAAATGGTCCATGTTGCGCGAGGCCATGGTGTCGACCGTGACCACCACCGCCATGACGCTGCTGATCCTTGTGGCGGCGTTCTATCTGAACTTCATCCTCGGCGTTCTGGGCGTGCCCGCGCAGGTGTCTTCGTTCGTTTCTGAACTGGAGGTTGGTCCGGTCGCCATGCTCATGCTTCTGGTGGCTCTCTACCTGATCCTCGGCTGCTTTCTCGACGCACTGGCGATGATGATCGCGACAATCCCCATCGTTCTGCCGGTTGTGACACATCTGGGTTATGACAGCGTGTGGTTCGGAATCTTTCTGGTGATGATGTGTGAGCTTGCGCTGATCACGCCCCCCGTGGGCATGAACCTCTATGTCACGCAAAGCGTTCGTGGACGGGGGCAGGTTGGCACAGTCATAATTGGCGTGCTTCCGTTCCTTGCCTGCATTCTTGGGGTCGTCGCGCTAATCGCGATCTTCCCGGGTTTGCTGTAATGCATATCCTGATAATCAACCCGAATACGTCCGAACAGGTAACACAAGCCTTCGTGGTCGAAGCTCGCCGCGTGGCGCCGGAGGCGGTGCACATCTCGGGCGTGACGGGCGCATTCGGCGCGCGCATAGTTACGACCGAGGCCGAGAACCTTGTCGCCGCCCATGCCGCACTGGAACTTGCGGCAGAGCATTACGCGGATTTCGACGGTGTGATCCTAGCAATTTCCTTCGACACCGGCCTTCGTGCGCTGTCGGAATTGTTGCCGGTGCCGGTGGTCGGCATTACCGAGGCAGCCCTGGCAAAGGCAGGACTCGGCCAGGTCGGCGCGGTGATCTTCGGGGCCTCCAGCCTGCCGCTGTATCAACGCCTGTTGGCTGGCTACGGGCGCAAACCGGTCGCCTGGGAGGTGATCGACTTTTCCTCTCCCGCCGAATACCTGAACTCGGCTGCCCGCGATGACGTCGTCCTGTCCGCTATTGGAAGGCTCGCGGACGCTGGGGCGACGTCCGCTGTGATCCTTGGAGCCGCAATCGTCGGTATGGCCGATCGGCTTGCTCCACGCGCTGCGATCCCGGTCAGCGATGGGGCTGCGGCGGTGGATCTGTGCTGCGCACGGATCGCCGAGTGTGCTCCCCTTCCTCCAAGACCTGTCCCGATCGCAGAATGCTTTGGATTGTCGCCGGCCCTCGCCGCCTTGATTTCTGACGGACCCAAGAGATGACCTCTACGTTGTTCCGAAACGTCCATCTGCTGGATCTCGCTTCCGAAGACGGCATGACGTCGGCAACCGACCTTCTGGTCGCGGATGGGTGTATTGCCAAGACCGGTATTGCCTTGACCGTACCCGACGGCGCTCGGGTGATCGACGGGAAGGGCGATCTGCTGATGCCGGGCCTGATCAACGCGCATTTTCACTCTTCGGTGAACCACATGAAGGGGCGGCTACCCTGCCTGCCGCTGGAGCTTTTCATGCTCTATGAAAGCCCTGCGCTCGAAACGCTGCGCCCGACGCCGAGGCAGGCGTATCTGCGCACCATGCTCGGCTGCATTGAGATGCTCCGGAACGGGACGACGGCTGTTATGGACGATTGTTTCTTCGTGCCGGAACCCGCGCCAGAGATCATCGACGCGGTGGCGCAGGCCTATGCCGACAGCGGGATCCGGGCGACGCTTGCCCTGGATGAACCCGAACTGTCCGAGATCGAGAAACTGCCTTTCCTTGACGAGTTGGCGCCCGCGGATTTGCGCGATGGCTTGGCACGGAGACCGAAACTGGCGGCCCCCGATCTCCTGTCGCTCTACGATCACCTGATCGGGCGCTGGCACGGCGCCGAAGGCGGGCGGATTGGCGCGGCGGTCTCGTGCTCGGCGCCGCAGAGAGTCACGCCGGACTACTTCGCGGCGCTTGATGCATTGAGCCGCGATCACGATCTGCCGGTCTTCGCGCACATGCTGGAAACGAAATTGCAGCGCGTCCTGGGACACGAGAATTTCGGCGGGCGGTCGCTGGTGCGATACACGCATGACTTGGGCCTTCTGTCAGAGCGGATGCAGGTCATTCATGCGATCTGGGTGGACGGCGACGATCTGGACCTGATCGCCGAAACCGGGGCGAATGTGGCGCACAACCCGATCAGCAACCTGCGGCTTGGATCCGGAATCATGCCGCTGCGGGAGATGCTGGATCGGCATATCCCGGTCGCATTGGGCGTTGACGAAGCCATCGCCGATGATGCGGTAAACATGTGGTCCGTGATGAAGACCGCAGGGATGATTCACAGCCTTTCTGGGGACGATCCCGATCTCTGGCCCTCGGCACGCGAAATCCTGTACGCCGCGACAAGAGGCGGGTCGCATGCGATGCGCAGGCCCGGCCTTGGAACGTTGCAGCCGGGCGCGCCCGCAGATCTGACCCTTGTGGACCTGTCGTCGCTGGCCTTCCTGCCACTCAATGATCTTGTGCGGCAACTGGTCCATGTCGAAAACGGCAGTTCCGTGCGGCTGACCATGGTAGCGGGCCGCGTTGTGGCTGAGGCCGGACGGGTTACAACGGTGGATGAAGCGGCTTTGCTCGACGAGGCGCGCGAGGTCTTCGCAGAGATCGCCCCCAGCTTGCGCCGCGCCGCGAGCGAAGTCGCGGATTTGCTGCCGGTCTACCGCGCCATGCATGACCGTGCCGCCGCGCGCGACGTTGGAATTACACGCAAGCTCAAGAGAGGACTGGGATGACATTGCCGTGGGGCCACTCGGCTCTTCCGACCCGTCCGAAGGGGGTATGGCCCAACGGCGCGCGTGTCGCGCTATGGGTCGCCGTCGGGGTTGAAAGCTACAGGCCGGACGACGGCATGACCGAGGATATTCTGCCGCGCGGTGCACCTCCGGATCTGGTGAACGCGGCATGGCGCGACTACGGCAACCGGGTTGGGGCCTTCAGGCTGTTCGACCGACTGGCGGGAATCGGGATCCGGCCTGCCGTTCTGCTGAACACCAACCTTTATGAAGAGGCGCCGGAGGTTCTGACAGCCGCACGCGCCGCCGGGTCCGAGATCGTGGCGCATGGTCGGACGAACTCCGACAGCCTGCCTGCGATTGGCAGTGGGGCCGAGGCGGATTACGTCGCCGAGGTGCGCACCCGGATCGAGGCCGAGGAGGGGGCACCGCCTGGCGGCTGGTCCTCTCCCTGGCTCGCGCATACTCCAAGTTCGCTGGCCAGCCTTGCAGGTGCTGGCTATAGATATCTGCTGGACCTGCGTCTGGATGACCAACCGGTCTGGCTTCGCACTGGTACTGGCCGAATGCTGGCCATTCCGTATGCTGCTGAGTTGAACGACAGCACCTCGATGATCGGACGGCAGATGAATGCCCGAAGCTTTGCGGCGATGATACGGGACGAGGCCGCCGAATTGCTGGGGGCAAGTCATCCGGTCGTGATGAGCGTCGTACTGCACAGCTTTATCTCGGGCCAGCCCTGGCGCATGCGCCCCGTGGCCGAAGCGCTGGCCGAGGTGGCTGCCATGGACGGTGTCTGGTGCGCCACGCCGGCGGAGATTTTCGATGCCGTTCTGGCGAAACCGACGCTTGCCGTGGGGTGAAACATGAGACTCCTGTTTGCCAATCCCAACACCTCGAAAGCCATGGCAGAGATCATGGTGTCGGAAGCGCGAAGGATCGCGGCGCCGGGAACGCAGATCGATGTCTGTTCGGCGGCCTTTGGATCGGCTTACATCTCGACCCGGGGCGAGGCGGCAGTCGCCGGGCACGCGCTCTTGTCGACCATCGCGGAACATCTCGACGGCCATGATGCGGTAATCGTCGGGGCGTTCATCGTGCCCGCCGTCACCGCTGCAGCGAAAGAGATGTGCCCAGTGCCCCTGATCGCGACGGGCGAGGCGGGGCTGGCGGCGGCATCGCTTGTGGGCCAAGCCATTTCGGTCCTGTCCATAGGTGCGCCGTCTCGCCGTATGACCGAAGAGACCGTCGCCGCGACCGGACTGGCTGACCGCGTCGTCTCGATCCGTGATCTTGGCCTGACAGGGACCGAACTCACCGACGATCAGGCGCGCGCCGACACCATGGCAATCGACCTGGCGCAAGCGATGGTCGCCGACGACAGGGCCGACGTGATCGTGCTGGGGGCGGGGTCGATGGAAGGCATGGCGCGGCGCATCCAGCCCCATTTGCCGGTGCCTGTGGTCTCGCCGGTCGGCGCGGCGGTCTGCATGGCAGAGATGATTCACCGCCTCCGCCTGCCAAAGCCGGGCGCAGGCAGCTATGTCCGCCCGTCGCGTATCGATATGACCGGGCTGGACCCCGCGCTGACCCGGATGTTTCGCGGCGACTAGAGCGTTTCGATTTATCGTTGAAGCATCACGTATCGGCAATCGCGTTCGAGGCGAAGCCGAGAGGCAGCGACTGACGATTCAATGTTAAATCGATATGCTTCAGGTCTCTCTAGCGAGGTGGCGGGCCAGCGCTGCCGGCAGTCCGGTGGAAGGCTTACCCGGTGGACGCCGGTAGCTACCGCCAGAGGCACCCTGCGGGGAAAGGCGGGCCAGCGCCACGGCTTGCAAGACGGCGGCCTGCACCGGGTCGATCAGCACAGCATCGACATCTCCACGCAATTTCGGAGCAAGCCCGGCCAGCGGCGCGCCGGAAAGGATCAGCACATCCGCCCCACTCTCGACCGCATTGTGGCACTCCGCGATCAGCGGAGCGCGCAGGTCGGTGTCAATCTCGCCGATATTGCCCAGCGGGACATCCGGGGTGAAGGTTCCCGCGAAACGTGGCAACAATTCCGCCTGCCGCACCTGTTCATTGTACCAGGGCGCCATGCGGGGAGTGAAGGTGACGAACGCAAAACGCTGCCCCAGCATGCAGGCCGAGAGCATAGAAGCTTCGGTCATGCCGGTAATCGGCACGTCGAAGGCTTCGCGGGCAGCCAGAAGACCGGGATCCCCAAAAGCCCCGATCACCGCGGCATCAATCCCGCCGGCGTGGTGCGCCAGCGTGTCGAGAACGCCGACGCCGGCGCAATGCGCTTCGGCCCGGGACGAAATGTAGGGAAAACCTTCCTCGGCGGTCACGGAAATCAGATCTACGTCCGATGCCAGCACCCTGCGCGCCGCGACGTCCAGCTTGTCGGTCAGCACCTGCGAGGTGTTTGGATTTATCAACAGGATGCGCATCAATACCCCATGGCCCTCGGTAACGTCGTTACGACGCCGGGGAAAATCATGCACAGGAACAGCACCGCATACATGGCCGCAATGAAGGGCCAGCTTTCGCGGACGAGTTCCGTCATCCTCACTCCGGTAATTCCACAAACCACAAACAGGATCACGCCCACGGGCGGCGTCAGCATCCCGATTACGAGGTTCAGCACAAAGAGAAAGCCAAAATGCAGCGGATCGAGTCCGAATTGCATCGCGATCGGATGGAACAGAGGCACGAGCATGATGTTGGCGGCATTGGATTCAAGGAACATGCCCACCACCAGCATCATCAGCGCCACAAGCACCAGAAACATCATCGGACTATCGGTGATCTCCTTGATCGCCCCGGCCAGCTTGATCGGCAGCAGGTCGATAGTGAACAGGAACGTGACAGTCGAGGCGAAGGCGATCATGGCGCCGACCATCGCGGTGGTCTTGGCTGCGGTGAGCAACACGCCAGGCAGGTCCGAGACACGGAGCTTCCGGGTGATGAAGAAACCGATGAAGAGCGCGTAGCACACGCCGATTGCCGCCCCTTCCGTAGGCGTGAAGGCGCCGGCCACGATCCCGCCGATCACCACGATCGGCATCATGAAGACGATGACGGAGCGGCGGGTCTCGCGCAGGGCGTTGCGCAGGTTAAAGCCTTCGCCGACCAGCGGATAGTCGCGCCGCCACGAGATGAACCAGCAAAGCGCCATCAGCGACAGGAACAGGATCAGTCCCGGCACTACGCCGGCCATGAAGAGGCCCCCGACCGAAACGCTGGAACCGGCCATGAAGGCATAGACGATCATCGCCCCGGACGGCGGAATGATCGGCCCGAGATTGGCTGCGGCCGCCACGATGCCCGAGGAGAACCCCAGTCCGTATTGCTTTTTCAGCGAGGGCACGAGGGTCGAGGAGAGCGCCGAAGCATCGGCGACGGCCGCGCCCGAGACTGACGCAAGCCCCGCACCAGCGACGATGGACACCTGCGCCAGGCCGCCGCGCATTCGTCCGACAAAGGCGTTGGCGAAGTCCACGAGCCGGTCCATGATCCCGCCCTTCAGCATCAGCTCGCCCGCGATCATGAACAGAGGAATGGACATCAACGGGAATGAATTCACTGCATTCATCATCCGGCTCGCCATGATCGACGATTCGAACCCGGCCACCCATAGCCCCAGCATCGCGGCGCATCCCAAGGAAAAGGCCAGGGGCATTCCGAGTACCCCGAGGAAAAAGAAGCAGGCGATGACGGCAAAGCTCATGGCAGGGGCGTATCCGGATCGGCCGCCATGTAAAGCAGGTGCAGCGCCGAATGAAGCGCGCCCAAGATGACGGGGAAGAAGAAGACTGACGAAGTCACATTGATTGAGCCCAGGCGTTCGCTCCAGGTGGCGCCCGCGACCTGAAATGTTGCCCAGGTGACGATCAGCAGCATCACCCCTGCGAGGGAACTGGTAAAGCGTTTGACGAGGTGGCGCGGCAAGGTCGGAAGGCGATCAACGATCAGGTCGATACCGACATGGGTCCCGTCGCGGACGCCAAGCGGGATGCCGACGAAAATCGTTGTGACGAATGCGAGGCGCGAGACCTCATCTGCCCAGTCGAACGAAGCGTTGAATCCGTAGCGCATGACAACCTGCGCCGTGACAACTGTGACCATGATCGCGGCCGAGGCGATCACGACGAGCCGCGCGCCGGTATCGGCGCGCGCCAGGATCATTGGGATGATCGTCCTCATCGTCCCGTCAGTTCATCGTTTCGGTGTCAAGCAGCTCCACCAGCGCAGGGTCCAAACGGGCCTTGGTTTCGGCTGCAACACCGGCCACGCTTTCGCGAAGAGCTGCGGCGAATTCCGGGGACACCTCGGTGTAGGTCATGCCCATCTCGATAATCTTGTCGAGCGCGGCACCGTCCTGCTCTTCGGCCAGCTTGCGCTGTTCGGCAACTGCGGTGTCCATCGCCTCGGTGACCCAACCCTGCTGCTCGGCACCCAACCCGTCGAACCACGCCTTGTTGGCGACGACCGAGATGAAGTCGAAGAAATGGCCGGTATTGGACACGTATTCCTGCACTTCCGGATAGCCCGCCACCTGGATGATCGAGAAGGGGTTTTCCTGCCCGTCGATCACCTTTTGCTCCAGCGCCGAGTACAATTCGTTCACATCCATCGCCAACGGGTTGGCGCCGAGAGCGCGGAATGTGGCGAGATGGGTCTCATTCGGCTGCAAGCGGATCTTAAGCCCCTCAATGTCCCCGATCTTTTCGATCGGGCGCACGGAGTTGGTCAGCTGGCGAAAACCGAGCTCCATGTAGCCCAGGGACTTGATGTCTTCCGCGGCCAGCTTCTCGTCGAGCGCATCGCCGACCGGGCCGTCAACCACCTTGAACGCATCCTCGCGACTTTCGAACTGGAAGGGCAGACCGACGATCTCCAGCTCGGGAACGGTGCGGGTCAGATAGGCGGTGCCCACCCAGATAATTTCGACCGCGCCCAGCTTCACCGCCTGGACGTTCTCGGCCGCACCGCCAAGTTGGCGGGCGGGAAAAAGATTGACTTCGAATTCACCGCCGGAGAGTTCGACCAGCTTTTCTGCAAAGATCTCCATCGCGACGGAGGAGGAATGGTCGGTCGCGAAGTTGCCGGCTACGCGGATAGTCTCGGCCTGCGCAGCGGCGGACAGGGCCATCACGGATGTGGCGAGTGCGATAGTCTGGAGTTTCATTTCGTCGTCTCCTGTTTCTGGGAAGGGGATGATGAGGAACGGTTCGGGATATTGGAGGGAGGGGATCCGAAGGCGCTGTCGCACCGCGATTGGATCACCGACGCGATCTCGGCCAGCGTGGTCGTATGCTCTTCGAGCCTGGTGGCTTTGAGACGCTTTTCGAATATCTCGAAGAGCACGTTGCGATCGGGCACGCGGTGCAGTGCGATGATGAAGGGATGCCCGAAGCGTGCACGGTATGACGCGTTCAGTTCGCGGAGCCGGCGCGCCTCGGATTCCGGAAGATCGGTCAGGCCGAGCCGACCCTGCTCGGAGGCGCTTTCGGCGGTGATATAGCCCTCTCTGACCTCAGGCCCAGCAAGCTCAGGATGGACGTTGAATAGTGCCAGGCGCCGCTCTGGAGGCGCCGACAGGATCACCTCGACCAGAGCCTCGGCAACAGCCCCGTCGGAAGCAAAGGGACGCTGATCTACTGCGACCTCGGCCACCCAGGGCGAGCGCTCCACGAGAGGGATCAGGGTCAGAAGTGCTTGTTCACGCTGAGCAGAGTTCAGCGCGTTTATCGCGGTGTTCATAGTCATGTCCGTAGTCTTTGAGGTCACCCTAGCGATGTGGCGCATTGCAATCCATCACATAAAAGTCCACGTTTCATTCGAATAATTAGGATGCTTTTGACAATGTCGCTGTCTCTTGTGCCGCGAGTTCTGCGTTACGTCGAAGCCGTTGCGGAGCACGGCTCAATTCAGGCCACCTCGCGTGCTATCGGCATCTCGGCTTCAGCCATCGACCGCCAGATCAAGTTGCTGGAAGACCATTTGGATGTGCAGCTATTCGATCGTCAGAGCACCGGGATGGAGACAACCGTCGCCGGTGAGATGTTCATCGTGCTTGCTCGCCGGTGGCGGGCGGAAGAGAACACCATCCTTTCGGACGTGAAGAGGATGCAGGGGATTGACCTCGGTCTCGTGAGGCTCGCGACGATGGACAGCCTGGCTAACGGACCTCTGCCGCGTGCGTTGTCGGTCATCGCGCGTGATTTTCCGCGCGTTCAGATCGAGGTCGAAATCATGACGCCGGACCAGGCGGTCGCCGCCCTAAATGATGGAACTGCGGACCTGGCGCTTGGTTTCAACATCAAGGCCGCGCGGGATCTTCACCTGATGTGGACGGTGGATTTGCCGCTGGTCTGCGTCTGCGCGCCTGATCATCCGGTCGCCGACCTTGCATCCATCTCGGTCAAGGAGGTGCGGGGCTTTCCACTTGTGGTCCAGAGTCGTGCATTGGCAATCCGGCGGATGCTGGAAGCGCGTCACTCATGGCTTTTCACCAATGCGCAACCTCCTGTGGTTACGAACTCCCTGCAACTTCTCAAGCAGCTTGTCGCCGCCGGAACGCATCTCGCGCTGACGTCGCAGTTGGACGCGGCGTCAGAACTGGCAAACGGCAGGATGGTGGCCATTCCGATCTCGGACACGGAGATCCGCAGCCAGTCGATCAGCCTTGCGGTCAGCGTGAAACGCACGCTGCCGCGCATCTGCTCTACAGTGGCGGAGGTCCTGATACGCGAGATGTCGACCTGCGTGAACGAGATCACCGGCGCGTCCCGGTGACGCCGGCCCGGGCCGCGCTCTCTGCAAAGCCGTCAGTCCGGCGCAGTCGGTGATGGCCGGGCGAACAGGCGAAAGACGCTGCCCCAGCCCGTGACCCGCGACGGATCCAGCCCGACTTCACTCAGGCAATGTGCCGCCGTCAGGGCAACCGAGTCGAGAACGGGAACGCCGGTGGCTTCTTCGATCCGGGGCGCCGCGGGCGCGCCACGAAAGTTGGTGCAGACGATGGCAATGGCGTCTGGTTTAGCCCGGGCCACCTGTTCAGCCATCGCCCCTGCCTGTTCGGGCGGATAGGTGGCATAGCTGAAATTGCCCTTGTCATCCAACCGCATCTTGTCGACCACCTCGATGCCCCGCGCCGCGTAGTTGGCGATCATGCGTGCCTCGATATCGGCTGGATAGGGCGTGACGAGGCCAAGCCGGGTGACGCCCATCCTCTTGAAGAGCGCGTCATAGGCGAGCATCGTCGAGGTGGCCGGAATACCCGTGCGCTCGGTAATTGCGGCGCAAAGCGTTCGATCCCTCTCCAGCCCAAGCCAGCCCGCAGAGGTGCCATTCCAGGCAATCAGATGGGGTTCGGCTTCTGCGAGGCGATCCGCGGCCTCGAGGATCGGCTCGAGTGCGAACTGCGATTGCGAGGCCTCGGACAGGGAAATCTCCACCACCCGGAAACGTCCGAAATGAACCGACGCCTCGTCGCCGAATTGGGCGAACATCGCCGAGGTATAGGGTTCGAGCACCGTGTTGGAGGACGGTGTAAGCATGCCGACGCGCCGGCCGTCAAAGGCTTTGAAAGTCATGGTCTAGCTCCTGTCTTCGCGCGGGCCACATGCTGGCCCATCGCCGTTCCCACCGGGACTCCGCCCAGCATCACGGTCTGGCCGCGCAGGATGGTGCGGACCGGCCATCCGGTGACTTCGAACCCTTCCCAGGGCGTGTAATCGGACCCGTGGTGCAGGATGTCCTGCGTGATTGTCCGGGTCTGCGCGGGGTCCCAGAGAACGATGTCGGCATCCTTCCCTACGGCAATGGCCCCCTTGCGCTCCAGCCCGTAGATCCGCGCGTGGTTGGTGGCGGTCAGCGCGGCGAAAGCCTCGAGGCTGATCCGTCCCTTGCTCACGCCTTCCGAGAACAGGATCGGCAGCCTGGTCTCGACGCCCGGAATTCCGTTCGGGATGTTGCGGAAGGAAGCGCGCGCTCCCGGTGCGTCCTTGCCGGCCGGATCAGCGAAGCGGAAGGGGCAGTGGTCGGAGGAAAACACGTCGAAGGCGCCCTGTTCCAGCCCGGCCAAGATCGCGGCTTGCTCGTCCGTATCGCGCGGCGGCGGCGAGCAGACCCATTTGGCTCCCTCGAAGCCGGCGCGGTCCAGATCGTCGGCGGTCAGCGTGATGTATTGCGGGCAGGTCTCGGCAAAGACGCGTACGCCGCGCGCCCTCGCGCGTCGGATCTCGTCCAAGGCCGCACCGTTCGACACATGGACGATCATCACCGGCACATCGGCCACTTCGGCCAGCATCGCCGCACGATGCGTCGCTTCCCGCTCGACCGGAACAGGGCGGGTGCGCGCGTGGTGGACCGGCTGAATACGTCCATCGCGCTCGGCCTTCTCGCGCAGGAATTCTATGGCGTCCTCGTTCTCGGCGTGGACCATGGTCAGTGCGCCCTGTTCGCGCGCTACGTCCATGACCTGGAGGATCTCGGCATCGGTCAGACGCATGCCCTCGTAAGTCATAAAGACCTTGAAGCTGGTCATGCCTTTCGCAATCAGTGCCGGAAGATCCTGCCCGAGCGTCACTGGATCGGCGGATTTGACGATCAGGTGGAACGACACGTCCGTCATGCACTTCCCGTCGGCCTTTGCCAGGTATGCCGCGACCGCCTCGCGCAGGGTCTTACCGTCCTCGGGCAGACAGAAGGGCATCACCGTCGTGTTTCCGCCGCAGGCCGCTGCCCGCGTGGCCGAAGCGAAATCGTCGGCCATCTCGATCCCCGGGCCGGAGGGTTGCGATATGTGAACATGACTGTCGATACCGCCGGGCATGGCGATCAAGCCACGGGCGTCGATGACCTCGGCGCCCGTCAGTCCGATGCCCAGTGCTGTGATCTGGCCTTGGGAAATGCCGATGTCGCACGATGAGACCGCGCCTGACGTGACAACCTGCGCGTTTTGAACGACTAGGTCATGAAACATTGGAACAGCCTTTTGGAGGGGAGGTAAGGAAAGCCAAGGTCATGTATTCTCGGCATTTCCGATCGATGGCACGCGATGATCTGAATGCGCTTGGCGTGCCGGGATGAAGTGGTCGAGTCGATGATGCGCCCAGATGGTCTGGACTTCACACGGTCTATGGTCGCGCTATTCCTCCGCCCAAGCGGCCTGTTGGATCTCGTCACCGAAAAGGAGATCATGGAAACGGCTGAATATGTCCATCACAATCATAAGGCTGTACCAGGAACTTGCCGGGCGGCTCGACGCTCGCTGCAAATCCATCGGCGGGGTCAGGGGGGCCAGGCTTGCGGTTAACCTGCGTCGACGGATGACGAAACGCGGCCTTGTTGCACAAATCGAGATCTGACCGCGGCCGCCCTTTCCCCGGGCGGACTGTTCCTGCGGTCTCTGTGACAGGTGTGCCAAGCTCGGTGTAGCCGTTCAGGATTGCGATACGGACCTGCAGCTCTGCAACGTGTCATTCGAAATCACGCGCCATCAGGGCGTGGGCAAGCCGCTTGATACAATTCATCTTTGACTCGACCCGGCTTTGGCGGTGATGGCTGCTCCGTCGCCGCCAGAGGGCTCGGCCCGGGTCCTTCGATGCCGGCAGAGCCGCGTTGCGTGCAATCGCTCCCGGGAAGTAATTCGCCGACGAATGGCGGCGGCGTTTCGCGCTGCCGTGCTGACGCGCGACCCACTCACCTTCGCCCCCGGTCTTGATGCCGGTGCGGTCGATCAGGAGGCTCGGCGAAACCGTGCCACCCCGGAACGGGATGCTCACGTTCAGCTTCTGTTGGCGGCGCCTCAGGGTGCTAACGCCCGGCACTGTCCAAGCCAACCCCTCCAACCGCAGCAGGCTCTCGACGGATCCGGTCGTCTGCCCCAGCGGCATACGAAACGGTACCTTCAAAGTAAGGCAGGTCTGGACCGCAGCATCGCTGAAATCCGGCTGCCGGCCACGCTTGCCAGTGGGCGGTAGTCGCCATTTCATCTCGGGATCGAACCAGACCCTCATCGGTCCACGCCGTTTCAACGCCTCATTGTAAGCCGCTCAGTTCGTGGTCTTGCACTTCGTCGGGGGCCAACTGCTCCTGACTCCCAGTTATCTCACTGGATTGATTCAGTGAATCCAAAACCGACTTTTTCAACAAGGCAGCCCGACGTCGCTCCACCGGTCGTTTCGTCATTCTGCCGCGATTGCAAGTTCGATGATTGTGTCCTGTTTCATTGGTTCCGTGTGCTTCCGCGGTACGCGGTACCACAGAGCGTACAGAGCCGGCAGGAAAAACAGGGTCAGCAGGGTCGCCACCAGAAGACCGCCCATGATGACCATGGCCATCGGCCCCCAGAAGACGGAACGAGACAAAGGGATCATCGCGAGGATTGCGGCCAGCGCTGTCAGCACCACCGGCCGCGCACGGTGAACTGTCGCCTCGACAATCGCGCTGCGCCGGTCACGACCGCTCCGAACCTCAGCCTCGATCTGGTCGACCAGGATCACCGAGTTGCGCATGATCATCCCCGCCAACGCGATCTGGCCGAGAAGGGCCACGAAGCCGAAGGGCGCACTGAAGAGGTTCAGCGCCAGAGATGCCCCGATGAGTCCCAAAGGCGCCGTGATCAGGACGATCGCCAACCGCGAGAAGCTTTGCAGTTGTATCATCAGGATCGTCAGCGTTGCCGTCAGCATGATCGGGAACATTGCAAAGATCGACCCGTTGCCTTTCTCGCTCTCCTCGATCGTGCCCCCTGTCTCGATGCGGTAGCCGGCCGGAAGGGCCTCCTTGATCGGCTCGAGCAGCGACAGGATCTGGCTTGAGACCTGCGGGGCTTGAACACCGTCAACGATGTCGGCGCGAACGGAAATCACAAGATCCCGGTTGCGACGCCACAGGATCGGCTCTTCGAACGAGGGTTCGATTCGGGCGACCTGCGAGAGCGGAACCGGCACACCGTTGCGGCTCACAACCGTCAGGTTGCCGAGACCGCTGGCATCCAGACGTTCGCTGGCCACGGCGCGGGCAACGACCGTCACGATGTCATTGCCATCGCGCATCTGGGTCACGTCCAGGCCGTTGACGAGCGTCTGCAGTCTTTCGGCCACGTCTTGCGGTGCCAACCCCAGGGCGCGTGCGCGGTCCTGGTCGATGACCAGACGGATCGCAGGCGTCATCTCGTTCCACTGGAGGTGTGCGTCCCGCACATCCGGGTTCGTCTGCATCACGTCACGCACCTGCGTCGCAATCCGGCGCACCTCGGTTGCGTCGTCGCCGATCACGCGGAACTGGACAGGATGCCCGACCGGCGGGCCGAAGTTGAAGCGGGACACGCGAACGCGCGCGCCGGACAGGGCACCATCGGCGATCGCGGCCTCAAGGCGTGTCTTGATCCGTTCGCGCGCTTCGGTGTCCTTCGACAGGATCACCGTTTCGGCAAATGCCGGGTTCGGAAGCTCGGGATTCAGCGCGATCCAGAAGCGAACGCTTCCCCGGCCGATATAGCTCGTCGCGTGGATGACATCGGGATCCTCGGCCAGTAGCTCTTCCGCCTCCTCGACCATGTTCGTGGTGGCCGTGATCGAGGACCCTTCCGGCAGGCGCATCTGCAGGAACAGTTCCGGTCGCTCGGAGAGCGGAAAGAACTGCTGCTGAACGTTGGTGAATCCGAGTATGGCGGCAACGAACAGCCCTGCGGTTGCGGCCACCACCTTGATCCGATGCCGGACACTCGCGTCGATCGCCGCACGGAGGGCACGATAGACCCGGCCCTGGTAGGGCGTTCCGTTGCCATGGCCCTCGGCCACCTTCGGCAGGAACTTCATCCCGAGATATGGCGTGAAGATCACCGCGACGAACCAGGAAACGATCAGCGAAATCGCCACGACCCAGAAGATGCCGCCGGAATACTCGGCAACGGCAGAGCGCGCGAAGGCAACCGGGATAAATCCCGCAGCCGTTACAAGTGTTCCGGTCAGCATCGGGAAGGCGGTAATATCCCAGGCGGCGGCAGCCGCTTCCGCGCGGCTCCAGCCCTGTTCCATCTTCACCATCATCATCTCGATGGCGATGATCGCATCGTCGACCAGCAGGCCCAGGGCGATGATCAACGCGCCAAGGGTGATCCGGTTCAGGTCAATTCCCATGACAGCCATCACCAGGAAAACGATCGCCAGCACCAACGGCACCGACAGCGCCACGATCAGTCCGGTTCGCAGTCCGAGCGAGAGGAAGGAAACCAGCAGCACGATACCCAACGCCTCGGCAAACGCCTTCACGAATTCGGCGATGGAATGCTCGACAACCTCTGGTTGATCGGCGATCTGCTCGACATTCAGCCCGACCGGCAGACCTTCGCGGATTTCGGCCATTTCCGCATCGAGTGCCTCGCCAAGCGCGATAATGTTGCCGTTCTCCACCATCGACACGCCGATCCCGATGGCCGGCAATCCGTTCTGGCGCAGCAAGCTGCGCGGCGGATCGATGAACCCGCGCCGAACGGTGGCAATATCGCCCAGCCGGAAAACCCGCTCGCCCGCGGCGACGGGCACCGCCTCGATCGCCGCGACGCCATTGAGCGCGCCGGTCATGCGCACCGGAATCGCGCTGGCATCGGTCTCGAACTGGCCCGCGGGCGTCAGCGCGTTCTGCCGTGCGAGGCTGTCGAAAATGGCGCGCGGTTCGATGCCCAGCGTCGCAAGCTTCACGTGGCTGAATTCTACGAAGATGCGTTCGGGCTGGGTGCCGATCAACTCGACCTTGCGGGCGTCCTGCACGCGCAGCAAGCGCTGACGGATATCTTCGCCGGCATCCTTGAGTTGGCCGATATCCAACCCGTCGGCGGTCAGCATGTAGACCACGGAATAAACGTCGCCATACTCATCGTTGACTTGCGGCCCAATTACGCCATGCGGCAGGCTTGGGCCGAGGTCGGCGAGCTTCTTGCGAACTTCGTAGAACAGATCCGGCACGTCCGCAGGCCGCGTATCGTCTCGAAACACGACATTCGCCGCCATGAATCCGGAGGTGGTGTAGGTCTCAACCCTGTCGAGATTCTGCAGTTCCTGAAGCTTCTTCTCGATTGGATCGGCAACCTGGTCGCGCATTTCTGCGGCAGTCGCGCCGGGCCATTGGGCCGACACGATCGCCACCTTGATGGTGAAATCGGGGTCTTCCGCGCGCCCGAGGCGCAGGTAGGACAGCGTGCCAGCCAGTGCCAGAATGATGATCAGGAACAACACGAGGGCAGGGTGGGCGACGGCGAAGCGGGAAAGGTTGAAGTCCTTCATGATTGTTCTCCCGTGAGGACGGGCCGAACCGGCTCGCCGTCCGTAAGCTTGTGTGCGCCAAGCACGACGACCTTCTCGTTCTCGCTCAGACCGTCGCTGATCCGCACGGTGTCAGCGCCAAAACCGGCGACCGTGACGTCGCGCGATTCAATCCGTTCGTTCGGGCCGACAACCCAGACACTCGCTCCGCCATCCCCGTAATTCAGTGCCGCTAATGGCAATTCGGCACGGCGAGCCTGTCCGTCTCTGCTCAACCACACCGTGGCGCTCATTCCCAACGCCGCGGAGCCCGTGGGGTCTTCAAGGCGAAAGCGGGCCTGAAACGTTCTGGTGACCGGGTCCGCGACCGGCGACAGTTCGGTCAGAACCGCGGTGAGGCGTTTTTCCGGGCTGGACCATAATTCAACCGTTGCGTCGGCATCGCGAGAGTCGGAGAGCAGCGCTTCCGGAATGGCAATCACAGCCTCGCGCTCGCCGTCATTCGCAGCTTCCACGATGGGCTGCCCAGCAGCGACGACTTGCCCGACTTCGACGAACTCGCGGGTGACTACGCCATCTTCGGCGGCGCGAAGGGTGGCGTATCCGATCTGGTTCCTTGCCAGTTGCACGTTGCGTTCTGCTCTCAGCAGGCGCGAACGGGCTTCTTCGGTCGCCGCCGTGCCGAGATCCGTGGCTCTGTCGGTCGCCCAGCCGCCGGATTTCAGGGACTCGATCCGAGTCAGGTTCTCCGTTTCCGTCGCGAGCGCGATCCGAGCCGCCGACAGCTCTGCCTCGGCGGACTCGAGCTGCAATTGGAAATCGGTGTCGTCCAATTTGCCGATCACGTCTCCGGCGGCGATCCTGTCGCCAACGCTAACCATTTTCGCTCCCACCTTGCCGGCGACGCGAAAGGCGAGCTGCGATTCCGTCTTCGCTGCAATCGTGGCGGGAAAGCTCCGGACTGAGCTGCCGCGGGACATCTGGACTGCGGTGACGAGCACCGTTCTGGCAACGGGCTGAATTGCTTCCTGTTGCGGCACCGCTGCACGGGCACCGGTCCGTGAGAGGTGCTCTGGAAGAAGAACTGCGGATCCGGCGGCCAGGCCGAATCCTGCAATGGTCGAGGCGATCAAAACTCCGGGTCGCATGGGGGGCTCCTTTGTGACTTTCGAAGAATGTGAGCTAATTAATGACGAATGTCAAAAAACGTCATGTAACAATTGTAACACGTCAAACGGTAGACGTCGCGTTGACACCGCACTATGTTTGTAGAAACGAAGGAAGAAACATGACCGAGCATGATATCGAGACATCAGGCCCACCCGCAACAGGCCGGCCGGGGATGCGTGCCGGTGCTGCCAGATCGGCGGACACCGACGCAATGCACGACCGAATCGTGGAGAAGGCTGAGCAACTGGTCCGGCAATTCGGCTTCCAGAAGACCACCGTTGCCGACATCGCCGCCGAACTCGACATGTCGCCGGCCAATGTCTATCGCTTTTTCTCTTCCAAGGCGGCGATCTGTGAGGACGTGGCGCGCAAGCTTGCAGCCGACGTTCGCGAGAAAATGCGCGAAGCGGCGGATGATCCTTCGTTGGGTGCCCGCGAGCGGTTACGTCGACTGGTCCTTGCCAATCACCACGAGATCGTGAACCGCTGCATCGCTGACAAGCGGACCCACGCAATGGTCCATGCCGCGGTCGAGAACAACTGGAGCGTCGTGCAGGAGCACCAGGAAAGCATCCGCCAGATGATCGCCGAGATCATTTCGGACGGGATCGACGCCGGAGAGTTCAGCGTGTCCGATCCGGAGGCCGCCTCGCATTGTTTCCAGGCAGCCCTTATCTCGGCATGCCATCCCGTTATCGTCGAGGGCCGGTTGAGGGCCGGAGAAGACATCCAGCCTACCCTCGATCCCTTGCTCGATTTTGCCCTTCGGGGTCTGGGGTCGCGGGAACCTTCCGGCGGCTGAGACGGACCCCAAACGCGAATGACAGGTGTCTTTCATTGGGCCAATGGCCTGGGCGATTGTTTTGCGGATACTGCGCGCAAAGAAATTATGTTTCCGGCGAATGCGTTTAGATGTTCGAGGAAGTTGCGACGATCACGACGGTCCGATCATCGAAGAACTCGGCCTCGGTCGATCCCTTGACCGTCGCGAATGGTCCGATGCGATGGAAGTCCTCTGCCTCCGCTCGGGCGAAGGCAGCTTCCCAAGCGGCGGCTGTGGGTGCATCGGGCAGCGCGGCGTAGCCGTCCGAATAAAGCTCAATGCTCGAGACCTCCGACTTGGGCCTCGTGAAATCCAGTAGCTCGGTCAGCGCCGAGTCGGTGCCGTTGAGGGTCTCGAAACAAAGCGGATTGCCACGGCTGTTGCCGAACTGGTGCTGAATCTGAATCCCGCCGGACAGGAACCTGTCGACGAGTTCGATCTGCGGGGCCAGCCCGGCAGCGCGAGCGGTGGCCTCGATGATCTCATTTGCCTCGGCGACCGACAGAAGGCCGCGTTCCACCGCTTGGTCGAAGCCCAGGAGGATGGTGGCGCGGGCCGACATCTCGACCTCATCGCCCAAGCCAAACCGGCTGCTGAGAAGCTTGAAGACGGCGACGCGCGCGATTGTCGCGACGGTGTCGATCAGCTTCTCGGAGCGGAACGCCTCGGTCGCATTGATCCTGAGGCCGCTGTCCCCGAGGAGCAACAACCGCCAGTCTTCCCCGCAATCGAGTGCGATGGCGGCCGTGGTCGAGGGCGGAATGAACAGGTCCAAGCCGTCGCTCGCGCGACGCAGAGCGGAGGCGAGGTGCTCGATGATCTCGCGTCCCGGCATTCCTGACACTTTCGCTTCCTGCGCCAGCGCGGCCATCGCCGAGGCGGCGGCCAGAGCCGCAAGGCGCCCTGCGGCAATCCCGTCGACGCGCGTGCCACGCGGATCGGTCGCACCGTCGAAGACACCGTAGACCAGCCCCGGCACCACCAGTGGCACGTCGTCTCCCGGATCGGAGCCATCACGGAATTTCGAGCGGTTGAAGACTTCGATGCGCATCAGATCCCTCAGAGGAACGCCGAGTCTCGGTTCTCGGAAAACCGGAAAACGGCATAGACGCAGACTCCTGTGCAGAGCAGCAGGACCGTCGACAGGGCTGCCGCGAGCCCGAACTCTCCATCCAGAACTGCAAGGTAGATAGAGACCGGCATCGTGAGCGTGCCGCTGTCGTAGATGATCAGCGTGCCGGACAACTCGTTGATAGCCGTGATGAAACTCATCAACGAGCCGACGATCAGGCCCGGCAGGATCAGGGGAACAGTCACCTTGAGAAAAGCCGACAGGGGCGGTGCGCCGAGATTGATGGCTGCCTCCTCCATCGAGGGCTTCACCTGTCTGAGACTGGAAGTGGTGGAGCGCACGCCATAGGGCAGGCGGCGGATGAAGTAGAGCAGGATCAGCAGCCAGGCCGCGCCGATGCCGCCGAAGACGCCGGTTCGGAAGGTGGTCACGAAGCCGATGGCCATGACGACGCCCGGAACGAGGTAGGGCACCATCATCAGGAAATCGATGCTGCCCGACGCCTTAGTCTCGCGTCGCACGATGACGTAACTGATCAGCGCCGAGAATATGGTGATCAGCGCCACGGCCGACAGCGCGAAGAGAAAACTGTTGCCCACGGCCATCGGTGCCTGCCGCCACATCCGCTCATAGCTCTCAAGGCCGAAGCCCCCGACAAAAACGGGCCCGTTCGTCTTCAGGAACGAGGTGTACACGACCACGAGGTTGGGCAGCATCGCGATGAGAACGGCGCCATGGCAGAAGACGTGCACGGCCACGTTCTTCCAGCCGGCCAGCCGCTTTTTTACAGGAAGGTTGGTCAGGCTGCTGGCATAGCGGCGGCGCGCAAGGATGCGGCGCTGAACCACGAGCGCCAGCATCGAGATCGCGATCATGATCATCGAAACCGTGACGGCTATCGTGGGCAGCCCGCCGAGTTCGGAGCGGTAGGCCGCGAAGGCGATGGTCGAGAGCGTGCGAAACCCGCGCCCGAGGATCGCCGGCGTGCCGAAATCGGCGATCGACAGAACGAAGCAGATGATTGCCCCTGTGCTAATGGCGGGGAAGACCAAAGGCAGGGTGATCTTTGTGAAGCGCTGCCACGGGGTGCAGCCGAGATTTTCGGCGGCGTCCTCGAAGGATTTGTTCACGGCCATCAGCGCCGTCTGGGTCATCAGGAAGACGAAGGGAAAGAATTTCAACGTGAAGACCAGGATGATGCCGTGAGCGCCGTAGATCGTTGGGGTCTCGATGCCGAACCGCTCGAAGAAATTGGTAATGAAGCCGTTGGAGCCCAGCATCATGATCCAGGCATAAGCGCCGATGAAGGGCGGTGCGACAAGGACGAGGATCGCCAGCGTCGAGATCCAGACCCGCCCCCAAAGATGGAAGCGCGCCGTGAAGAACGCCAGCGGAATGCCGACAAGGCAGGCGCCGATGGTGCCAAGGACGCCGACAAAAAGCGTGTTCTTCAATCCCCTGAGATAGAAGTTGCGGGTGAAGACCTCGACGTAGTTGCCCAGCGTCCAGTTGCCGGTATCGGCGTCGACGAAAGACAGGAGCATCACCCGCAAAATCGGGATCAGAAGCAGGATCGCCAGCACGAGCAGCACGACGCCGGTGACAACGGTCCAGAAGTCCGGTCTGCGGCCAGCGATCCTCATGTCGCGCGGCGTCCGGTTTCGCTGTCCTCGAAGAAGGCCAGATCGCTCCGATGCACCAGCAGTGTCACCGCGCTGCCGGGCTGAAGTGCAATGACGGCCGGGTCGGGGCGCGCGAATGATTTCACCACCTCGTCGGCCTCGGTGCGTACCAGAACCTCCATCTCGCGACCGATGAAGCTGACGCTGGCAAGACTGGCCGGGATCGCCACCTCTTCATCGCCCGGAGGGACGCTGCCCGGCACCACGCGCACGACCTCGGGACGAACGCCGCAGACCAGGGGCCTGCCGTCCGCGGCGAGACCGCCATTGGCCACCACGCCCCCCGCCGAGGCGAGGTAGAGCCCGTCGCCCTGGCGCGTGACGGCAAGAAAGTTGTTGGCTCCCACGAAGGTCGCCACGAAACGGTTGGCCGGATGCAAATAGATGTCGAGCGGGTTGGCGGCCTGCTGGATCACGCCCTGATGCATGACGCAGACCGTGTCCGACATCGCGAGAGCCTCTTCCTGGTCGTGGGTCACGTAGATGGTGGTGATGCCGAGTTCCTGCTGGATCCGGCGCAACTCGGCTCTCAGGTCGACCCGCAGCCGTGCGTCGAGGTTCGACAGCGGCTCGTCCATCAACAGCACCTTTGGCCGGATCACGATGGCGCGGGCCAGCCCGACGCGCTGCTGCTGACCGCCGGACAGTTCATGGGGCATGCGGTCCGCGAATTGGCCAAGTTGAACAACGTCGAGCACCTCAGCCACGCGCTGCTCCATCTCGGCTCGGGGAATCTTGCGCTGTTTCAGGCCGAAGGCGACGTTGTCGCGGACGCTGATATGGGGGAAGATCGCATAGTCCTGAAAGACCATGCCAACGTCGCGGCGATAGGCCGGCAGACCCTCAATCGCCTTGCCGTCGACCGCGATGGTGCCGGCGTTCTGTTCGTGAAACCCGGCAATGGTCCGCAGCAGCGTGGTCTTGCCGCAGCCCGAAGGACCGAGCAGTGTATAGAACGCGCCCGATGCGATCGAAATGTTGATGTCGGACAGGGCCACCACATCGCCGTACAGCTTGCGGATCCCGATAATATCGACCGAAGCCATGGACGATGCCTCTTCGGAAAGGAGTTCCGGGCCTGGCCGTGCAGGCCCGGAGGAACAGATTATTATTGGACGTCCAGGACCAGATCCTTCCACTCTTCGACAAGCCGTTCGCGATTGTCCGCTGCCCAGGCGGCGTCGTATCCGACCGAGTTGACCTGATCGAGTGGAAGAAGCGCCGGGTTCGACGCAACGTCCGACCGAACCGGGCGGCGGCCCTGCTCGGCCACGACGGCCTGCGCTTCGGCCGACAGCATGAAGTCGAGGAATGCCTTGGCATTGTCGGCATTCGGTGCGCCCGCAACCAGGGCCATGGCATCCGGCGCGATGGCCGTCCCTTCGGAGGGATAGACGATCTCGACCGGGCCGCCGCCCTCGACATAGCGCAACGCGGCATCCTCGAGCGTGACGCCGATGGCAAGTTCCCCGTCATTGACGAAGCGAGGAACCGCGCCGGAGCTGTCGGACAGGACGAAGTTGCTTAGCAAACCCTTGTAAACGTCCCAGCCGGCCTCTTCGGAGTCGAACGCCTGCAGAACGGTGGCGAGCTGGATATAGGCGGAGCCCGACGCGTCTGCGCGGGCCGAAGAGATCATGTCGTCGTACATCGGATCGGCCAATGCGGCCCAGCTGTCCGGGACGGGCACGCCGTCAAGCTTCCCTTCGTTCACGATCAGTACCATCACGACCGCGGTGAACGGCGTCCACATATCGCTTTGCCTCATGCCGTCGGCCAGCATGTCCGAGCCGGCCGCCTCGTAGGCTTCGAAGAGCGCGGGGTTGAAATCAATAACTGTGCCGTCGACGCTCCAAAGCACATCCGCCATCGGGCTTTCCGCCTCGGCCGTGAGCCGGTTCAGAAGCTCGCCAGAGCCGGCCTTGATGATTTCGACGGATGTGCCGGTCTGTTCCTCGAACATGGGCACAAGCGCGTCAATGAAGTTCTGGGGCACCGCAGTGTAGACCGTTACCTTGCCGTCGGCCCACGCGACCGAGGCGCCGATCGCCAGAACGGACGTCAACGCCATCGTCTTGATCTTGGTTTTCATCTGACCTCCCAAAGTTTTCTGTGCCTGGCGGTTCGCCGCCGGGTCGTTCGGCGCGACGAGCGCGCCTTGGATTAGATTGCATTCCAGAATATAATACGAGTCAAGAAAAGTTCGGGCCGTCGCTCCGGGAATGATCCGTCGGCCGGGGCGAAAATGGAATGACGTGGACTGATGAACGAGACATTCGGCCTGGGATTGAATGCCAGACGCATCGTCGCCGACCTCCGGCGCGAAGGTCCGATGTCGCGCGCTGACCTGGCGCGGCAGCTTGACATAACGCCATCGACGGTGACCCGGATCACGGGCCAGATGATCGCCGACGGATTGCTCTCCGAGATGCCCGATCCGCGCCGCCTGGGGCGCAAGGGCTATCCGGCCCGGCTTCTCGATCTCAAGCCCGAGGGTTTGTGCACCGCCGGTGTCTATCTTGACCCCGACCGGATCATGACATGCGTCGCGACGCTTGCCGGCGAGGTTCTGGCTCGGCAGGAACTGCCTGTACGCGACCGGACATTTGAAGGCATAATGTCCGCCGCGGGGCGAAGCGTCCGGGATCTCGTCGAGGACGTTGGGATTCCGGAGGGACGGCTCGCCGGCTGCGGCGTCAGCTATCCGGGGATGTACAGCGCGGATCCGACACAGGTCATGCGCATCCGACAGTTCCGGGACTGGCCGCCGGTCAATGTTCGTCGCGACCTCTCGCCGTGGTTCGGAATGCCGGTACAGCACCAGAACGACGCCAAGGCAGCCTGCTTGGCCGAGCTCTATTTCGGCGCGGCGCGGCATCTGAGCGACTTCTGCTTTGTCTGGTTGTCTTATGGCATCGGCGGCGCAGCGGTGGTGGAGCAACGTGCCTATCCTGGCCTGAATAACGCCGCGGCGGAATGGGGCGGCCTCTTCCCGAAATCAAGACCGAGGCCGTCCGGGCAGGACCTGATCGACAGCTTGGCGCGGGCCGGACATCCGCTGGATCGCCTGCAGGACATTGACGCCACCCATCTGGCCCTGCCCGTGGTGGAGGAATGGTTGCAGCGCGCGTCGGAGCAGCTACGCTGGCTCTGCCTCGTCATCGCCCGAACCTTCGCGCCCGAAGCCATCGTGTTGGGCGGAACCCTGTATCCGGCGATCATCGACCGGTTCCTTTCCGACATCAGCTCGGGTGCGAGCCTTGGCGAGGATTTCCACCTGGCCCCGCCGCGTTTGCTGCGGGCCTCTCGGGACCAGGAGCCGCAACTGGGACCTGCCTCGTTGCCGGTGCACGCCGCCCTAAGCCCGAGCGCCTATCAAGGACAAGCCCGAAAGGGCACCTGAACGTCCGTTCACGGTCGCAACGAAGAATGCGGTATCGACGCTGCCGGAGACGACGCGTTGGGGTTTCTCCTCGAGCGCCGGTCGGGAACGGCTTCGAACGGCAGGTCGGGATTAATCTCGGGGCGTTCTGCTCGCCGACATTTCGGCAAAAAATGATCACTGCGCGTCGGTTCCATCATTTTGAAGTGCCAGAAGCGCGGCACCGCGGACACCGCTGCTGTCGCCGAAGGCGGGTTTCACGATCTCGGGCAGCCTTACCGAGGGCAGGGCGCTCTTCTTCAGGGCATCGACAAGGCGCGTTTCCAGCCCGGCAATATTCGACAAACCGCCTCCCAGAACGATGCAATCGGGGTCGATATGCAGCTGGATCGTGTGGAGAAGTTCGGCCATGAGCTCGGTCCAGGTTACGAGCACGCGCGCTGTGTCGATATCGTCAGGCGCTGTCGCGATCTCAGCCGCACTGAGCGTCCGCCCGGTCAGCGCCAGCGCCAGTCGCGCCATGCCGGTGCCCGAAACGAGCGTTTCCATGCAACCGGTGCGGCCACAACCGCATGCGACGAGCGGAAGGTCGTGGCGGGCCACGATATGGGCGGGCAGCGCATAGTGGCCGATTTCGCCCGGAAGTCCGTTCAGACCCAGAACAAGGCGCCCGTCCTGACAAAGGCCGCCGCCCAGCCCGGTGCCAACGATCAGGCCGAAGACCCTGGCCCGGCCGTCGCCGGCGCCGCCACGGGACTCCGAGAGGGTGAAGCATTTGCAGTCATTGGCGATCACCACGCGTCCGCCGATCCGCTCTGTCAGGTCGCGAGCCAGCGCATGCCCGTTTGCAACGAGGTTGGCACAGACGGAGACGCCGCTGTCGGGATGGACCAGCCCTGGCACGCCAATACCGACCGGCAAGTCGGCCGTCTCGGCCAGTTTCCGAAATCGGAATACCTCGTGCTCCAGCGCAGCCAACAGGTCGGCGTAGGTGCTGCGCGGTGTTGGCTGTCGGCAGCTTTCGCGGACTGTCATGTCGGCGGCAAACAGCGTGACCTCGATCTTGGAGCCACCCAGATCGACGCCGATCGCTGCCGGACGATCAGGAGTAGAGGCGGACATTCGACACCACGCGGGTCAGGGTGCGCCCGGCAAAAGGGTCATCCACGTTCAGCGCCAGGGATTTCGACCACGCCACCGACAGGCGCTGCGCTGGCAGCACCGCCAACGGCGTGTTCCATACATCTTCCAGGCCGGTGTCGAGAGGGATGTCGGGGGCCTCGGTGCCTGCCATCGGTGCGCCGATGGTGGTGACGCTTATCTTGGGAAACTGGTCACGGATCTCGGTGACGATGTCCTGGTCGTATTTGCGGGTCAGGTCGTCCGAGGACAGGAAGACGAAAACCGAGCTGTCATCGTCGAGCACCGCCTTCGGCCCGTGCCGGAAGCCCAGCGTGCTGTCCCAGGAGGTGACGACCTGGCCCGCCGTCAGTTCGAGCACCTTGAGCGCCGACTCCCGGGCCGTGCCCTTGAACGGACCCGAGCCAAGGAAGACCGCGCGCCCGGGACGCGCTGCATTGACCGGCTGCGCCATCAGCGCCCGGGCGCCTTGCGCCAGTCGCCGCATCCGGTCGGCAAGCGCGTCAATCGGCGTGTCGGACAGGCATGCCAGCGCCGTGATCAGCATCGTGGTGTAGCTCGAAGTCATGGCAAAGCCTGCGTCGTGACAGGCGGCGGGCAGGGTGACGACACGCCACTCGCCGGTGCCTTCCGGCCTGCGCGTCGCCAGAACGCTGTCGCTATTGCACGTGATGTTCAGCCGGTCGGCGTCGGGCGCCACACGGTCGAGCAGGTCCAGCGTGCCGATGCTTTCCGAGCTGTTGCCGCTGCGCCCGAAGGACATGACAAGTGGTCGGGTGGCGGTTCGGAAGAAATCGCCGGGTCTTGCGACCAGGTCGGTGCTCGCGACGTTGACGAGTGGAATGCCACGGCACCGGTTCAGGCCGACAACCAGCGAATCCGCGATGAAGGCCGAGGTTCCGGCGCCGCACAGCCAGATCTCGTCCGGTGCGCGTGCGGCGATCCAATCGCGGATTTGCCCGGCGATCGGCGGAAGCTCTGTTGCCCAAGCCTCCCAGATGTCGGGCTGCGCGGAGATTTCCGCTTCGGTTCTGGACTCCATGCCTGTTTCGTCCTTTCGATTTCGGGGCAGAGCCCTGCCTGTTGGCCAGAGAAAACGGTGTGCTTCTCAACTCGATCGCCGCGCGGTGTTCGGGTGAAAGAGTGCTGTCGGATGCGATGACATTGGCATAGAACAGCCGGTGCCTTACCCCAGCGTATCGGCCAACACTTGACCTGTGGATGCCATCGTCAGACCAAATCGGCTTGAGCGGCGCAAGGGGCAAAGAGCGCCTCGCTTTTCAACCCTTGTCACTGTCAGTTCCCGTCGAGCGTCAGCCAGTTTATGTGAAGATGCAGCAAGCTACGGGAACATGAAAAGAATGGCCGCCAGAACACCCGGCGACCACTCTCTATTCGATCTCGAGGTCAGTTCTTTTCGACCAGCCGATAATACACGAAATCGGACGTGGCGCCGTTGACGTAGCCAGTCACATTTTCGCCCATCGCCACCTGATAGGCGGCCTGGAACATGATCACGATCGGCGAACTCTCCTGCACTTTCATCTGCAGGTCCCGGTACATGTCCAGCCGCTTCTCGGGATCGGCCTCGGAGAGCGCTGCCATGGTCTCGGTGTTCATCTCGTCCGGCACGGCCCAGGCGTTCCGCCAGGTCGTGGTCGCCTGGTAATTGTCGTCCGAGTTGTCCGAGTTGTATGCAAACGCTTTGGCGTTCGAGTGCGGGTCCATGAAGTCCGGCCCCCAGTAGAGCAGCATCGCCTGGTGGGTCCGCTCGCGGTACTTGGTGATCACCTGTGCGCCGGTGCCGGGCAGGATGTCGAAATTGATCCCCGCGTCGGCAAAGCTCGCCTGCAGCGACTGGGCCATGTCGGTGAAGGGCGCGGCGTTGATCACGTCGAGCGTGACGGTGATCGGGGTCTCGACCCCGGCATCGGACAGAATCTGCTTGGCCTTCTCGGGATCGTAGGTGAAGGGCGTCTCGTCATAGGAGCCCGGGAAGCCCTTGGGCCAGAAGGCCTGATGGATCTCCATCTGTCCGTTGAGGAAGCTGTCGGTCATGCCGCCATAATTGACGAGGTAGCGCGCGGCTTCCCAAAGTGCCGGGTCTGTCAGGCTCTCGGTCTTCTGGTTGAAGGACAGGAAGTGCACGGCGGCCTGAGGGAAGGTCTCGACCTTGATCGCATCCGAGTTGAGCGACGCGATCTGGTCGGGCGTCAGGTTGCGCGCAAGATCGATGTCGCCCTGTTCCAGCAGGAGCTGCTGCGTGGCCGCCTCGGCGACGTGGCGGATGATAACGCTGCTCATCGCCGGCGCACCCTTGAAGTAGTCGGGATTGGCGCTCATCCGCACCATCTGCGACGGCGTGTAGGCGTCGAGCTTGAACGGGCCGGAGCCGGCGGCGTTGGCGTTGAGCCAGGCGTTGCCCATGTCGCCATCGGTCTCGTGCTCCATCACCACGGCCTTGTCGACGATGGAGGCCGGGCGCGAGGCGAGCACGTTCAGCACGAAGGCGGGTGAGAAGTCACCCTCGTATTTGATCGTGACGGTGTTGCCATCTGCCGTCACCATCTCGTCGACATTCTCGGGCGTCCAGCCGAGCTGTGCCAGGATGAAGGCGGGGGTCAGGTTGAGCTTGATCACCCGGGCGAGCGAGAAGACGACGTCGTCCCCCGTCACCGGGTTGCCGGAGGTGAACTTGGCATCGTCGCGCAGAGTGAAAGTGATGGTCTTCGCCTCGGCGTCGGCCATCCATTCGGTGGCAACTCCCGGCGCCAGCACGGTCGGATCCTCGGCATCGTATTGCACCAGCCGGTCGTAGAGGTTGGTCACCAGTTCGCCGGAGGTGAACTCGTAGGCTTGTGCAGGGTCGATGGCGACGATGTCGTCGATGTTCTGTGCGACGACCAGCACGTCGCCGGGCGTCGCGGCAAACGCGGACGTCCCGGCCAGCGGCAGCACCAGCGCCGTGGCGAGCAATGTGGATCTTAGCAGTGTCATTGAGGTCTCCTTGTTGGGTCGGCCTGGGTTCTTTGCTCAGGTGGGTTTGTCGTTGGGGATCATTTCGGGCAGCTCGAGGCCGCCCTTGCGGTGCAGCACCGCAAGCGTGCCGGTCCACAGGATGCGGGCCGGTCGGTCGGTCGTGTTCGCCCAGGAATGCGGGCGAAGGCCGCTGTAATGCAGGCTGTCCCCCGCGCCCATGTGGATGACCTGCCCGTCCAGCGTCTGGTCAATCTCGCCATCGAGGACATACAGTATCTCCTCACCCTCGTGGCTGACCTCTTCCGAAACATAGCCGGGTGGTACATGGAGCACGAAGCTCGACATCTCGGCCCCCGGGAAATCGGCGCCAAGGCTTTCGTAGCGCATGGACGATCCGGCGAGCGCGAAATGCGGGCGCGTGCTGGCCCGGGTCAGGCTGTCCACCGGCCGCGGCGCGGCAACGAAATACTCGAGGCCGGTATCGAGAGCGTTGGCGATCTGCGCCAGGGTGCCAAGCGAGGGTGTGGCGTTGTCGCGCTCGACCTGGCTCAGATACCCGACCGAAACGCCTGCCCGATCGCCCAGCACCTGCAAGGTCATCCCGAGCTGCTTTCGCCGCCGACGGATCGACGGGCCCAGCTGCCGTTCTGGAATCGGTTTCGCCTGTGCGGTGCTCATTCAGTGCTTGCTCACCCCGGTTAATCTCGGAAGCTACAAAAAAAATTTTTCCATAGCAAAAAATTTTTGTAAGGGCCGGTCCAAGATCCTATGAAGAGATAACGATCGACGCTGCGGCGACGTGGTCGAAAAGTTGGAGAACAGGTGGGACTGGCGACCGAAGGACTGAACTTGCGCCGGATAGGCGGTAGCATCCGCGGACTTGGTGGATTCGCCGTTGTGACGGCGTTGACCTTCCTCGGTCTTCTCGCCGTGACTTTCTTTATCGGCCGCGTGGTTCCGATCGACCCGGTACTGGCCGTCGTCGGGGATCGCGCGACGCAGGCGCAATATGACGCCGCCCGCGTTGCCATGGGGCTCGATCGGCCGCTGGTAGTACAGTTCTTCTCCTATGTCGGCGAAGTGCTGCGCGGCGACCTCGGCCAGTCCATCACCACCAACCGCCCCGTGGCGGAAGACCTGGCCCGCGTGTTTCCGGCAACGCTGGAAATGGCGACCCTCGGCATACTGATCGGCGTGCTGCTCGGCGTGCCGACGGGTGTCTGGGCGGCATCGCACCAGGGAAGCTGGATCGATCAGGTGATCCGGGTCTTCGCGCTGATGGGCTATTCGGTGCCGGCCTTCTGGCTCGGTCTGGTCGGGCTTGCCGTTTTCTATGCCGGTCTCGGCTGGGTCGCGGGGCCGGGTCGCCTCGACATCTTCTACGAAGGGCTCGTGCCCACCCGCACCGGGCTGATGCTGGTGGATTCGGCGCTGGTGGGCGACTGGCAGGTGTTCTTCAACGCGCTCGACCACCTCGCCCTTCCCGCCACCATACTCGGCTTTTTCAGCCTGGCCTACATCGCCCGGATGACCCGCAGTTTCATGCTCGACCAACTCGGCCAGGAATACATCACCACCGCGCGGGTGAAGGGCGTGCCCGAATGGCGGGTGATCTGGGGCCATGCCTTCAAGCCGATCCGGGTGCCGCTGATCACCGTCATCGGCCTCTCCTACGCGGGGCTACTGGAAGGCTCGGTGATGATCGAGACCGTGTTCAGCTGGCCGGGGATCGGGAACTACCTGACCCAGGCGTTGCTCAACGCCGACATGAACGCGGTGCTGGGGGCCACGCTGGTGATCGGCTCCGTCTTCATCCTGATCAACAAAATCTCTGACGTGCTCTACCGCGTCCTTGACCCGAGGAGCCGGTAGATGGGCGCGCGCGACTGGCTTCTCGACGACAGCCCCGCCTCGCGGGTCCAGGCCGACCTCGGCCGCGCCTACCGCATGGGCATGGCGCTGCTGCGCAATCCGCTGGCCGTCATCGGTGCGCTGATCATCCTCGTGCTGATCCTGACCGCCGCCTTCGCGCCTTGGATCGCCCCCGAAAGCCCCTTTGGGCAGGACCTCGCCAACCGGCTGCTGCCACCCTCACAGCAGCACTGGATGGGTACGGACGAGCTGGGGCGCGACATCTTCAGCCGGGTCGTCTACGGCTCGCGGATCACGCTGCTGATCGTGGCACTGGTCGCCGTGATCTCCGCTCCGCTGGGGCTGATCATCGGCGCCGTCTCGGGCTATTTCGGCGGCTGGACAGACCGGTTCCTCATGGGCGTCACCGACATCTTCCTGTCGATGCCCAAGCTGATCCTTGCTCTGGCCTTCGTCGCCGCCCTTGGGCCGGGCATCGAGAACGCGATCATTGCCATCGCCATCACCGCGTGGCCGGCGTATGCCCGCATCGCTCGGGCGGAGACGCTGACCTTCCGCAGTTCCGAGTTCATCTCGGCGGTGCGGCTGCTTGGTGCATCGCACTTCCGGATCATTTTCCGTCACGTCCTGCCGCTCTGCACCTCCTCGATGATCGTCCGGGTCACGCTCGACATGGCGGGCATCATCCTGACGGCCGCCGGTCTGGGCTTCCTGGGATTGGGCGCACAGCCGCCGTTGCCGGAATGGGGCGCGATGATCTCCCGCGGGAGGACGTTCATCCTCGACCAGTGGTGGGTCGCCACGATGCCGGGCTTTGCCATCATCCTCGTTTCACTGGGTTTCTCTTTATTGGGAGACGGGTTGCGGGACGTTCTTGATCCAAAGCACGGGGGGGAGCGATGACCGCGCCGCTGCTGGAGATCGACAACCTGCGGGTCAGCTTCCCGACCCACACCGGCCGGGTGGAGGTGGTCAAGGGGTTGTCCTTCACCCTCGGCCGGGAGCGGCTCGGGATCGTCGGAGAAAGCGGGTCAGGCAAGTCGATGACCGGGCGTGCGATCCTGCGGCTGGTGCGGTCGCCGGGCCGACAGGTGGCCGACCGGATGGTGTTCGACGGGATTGACCTCCAAGCGCAAAGCGAGCGGGCCATGCGGGCGCTGCGCGGCGCGCGGATCTCGATGATCATGCAGGACCCGAAATTCTCGCTGAACCCGGTGATGACCGTCGGCGCCCAGATTGCCGAAGCTCTGCGGGTGCAAGAGCGGCTGCCGCACCGTGCGGTCCGGGCGCGTGTTCTGGAGATGCTGGAGGCGGTGCGGATCCACAACCCGGAGCGTGTTGCTCGTCTCTATCCGCACGAGGTTTCAGGCGGCATGGGACAGCGGGTGATGATCGCCATGATGCTCATCCCGCGCCCCGACCTGCTGATCGCCGACGAGCCAACCTCGGCGCTCGACGTGTCGGTGCAGGCGCAGGTTCTCGACCTGATCGACGAACTGGTGCGCGAGAACGGCATGGGGCTGATCCTCATCAGCCACGACCTCGGGCTGGTCTCGCGCTATTGCGACCGGATCGTGGTGATGAACGCGGGCGAGGTGGTGGAGAGCTGCGTGGCGAGCGAATTGAATAACGCCACCCATCCCTACACGCGCGGGCTGATCGCTGCCCAGCCGCGCATGGAAGAGACGCGCGACGAGCTTCCCGTCCTCGACCGCAGCGCATGGAGCGGCACGTGAGCGCGATCTCCTTCCGCAATGTCGATATTTCCTACGGCGACACGAAGGTCGTGGAGGGCGCCGGTTTCGAGGTTGCCGAGGGCGAGAGCTTCGCCCTGGTGGGCGAGAGTGGCTCCGGAAAGTCGACCATCCTGAAGGCCATCGCAGGCCTTGCCCCGGACTGGACGGGCGAGATCTCCGTGCTGGGTCAGCCGTGCGGCCACAGGCCCGATCAGGCCTTTGCCGAGCGGTGCCAGATGGTGTTCCAGGATCCCTACGGCTCGCTGCATCCGCGCAAGACGGTGGACGCGACGCTCGTCGAGCCGCTGGTCGTCCACGGCATCGGCAATCGCAGTGCGCGGGTGGTCGACATGCTGGCGGCCGTCGGCCTCGACCGCAGGTTCCGCTTCCGCTTCCCGCACCAGCTTTCGGGCGGCCAGCGGCAGCGCGTGGCGATTGCGCGTGCGCTGATGCTGGAACCGAAGGTCCTGCTACTCGACGAACCGACCTCGGCGCTCGACGTGTCGGTCCAGGCCGAGATCCTGAACCTGCTGAAACGGCTGCGGCGGGAGCAGGGGCTGACCTACCTGATGGTCACCCACAACCTGCCGATCGTCGGCTTCATGTGCGACCGAATGGCGATCATGAACCGCGGCCGGATCGTCGAGATCGCCCCCGCAACGGCGCTGCACGATGGCGCCTTCAGCGACCCCTATTCCCGCGAGCTCTACGCGGCGAGCGGTGGCAATCCTGACCTGGAGCAGACACTATGACCGATCATCAACAGGCCCGTGAAGCCTTCGAATCCGCCCTTGCGGTGGCCAGGACGGAGGCGGCGGCCTTCGACGCACTGTGCGCGCTCGCGAAGGCGACGGTCGGGGCGAAGCTCTTTACCGTGATGACGGTCGATATGAAGGCGATGCTTGCGCGCCGCGCCTACACCGACGACGCTGGGAACTATCCGACCTCGGGGACGAAACCGATCGAGATCAACCCGTGGTTCGAGATCGTGCACGGCCGGCATGAAACCTTTGTCGCCAATACGTTGGCCGACATCGACAAGGTGTTCCCCGACGCGGATCTTATCGGCCGCCTCGGCTGCGGCTCAGTTGTAAACCTGCCGATCCTGCTGGGTGGGGGGGTGGTCGCTACCGTGAACATTCTCCACGAGGAAGGGTACTATTCACCAGAAAGGGTCGCACTCGTGCACGAGACCCTTCGCCTGCCCGCAATGGCTGCGATGGCCGTTGCCCTGACGATGTCACCGTTACCCGAATCGAGACCGAGCGAGGTCTGAACAGCGCCCTCTGCGGTGTCAGGGCACTTTTGCATGTGGAAAAGCGTGGGCGTGTCAGAACAGACTTGCTTGGGCGGCGTAGTTGGCTCGCAAAGCTATCTGCGATGACCAAATGCAGCCCATGCCGCTATTTCAAGTCATTGCCCGAGATCACCCCACTGGCAAAGATGCACTAATACCAACGGCCCTACTGGTTGACCGTCGCCCATGTGCGCGAGGTGATCGAGGTTATGACCTCCGGTTGTTCTATAAAGAGGTTCCATGCCGCGCAGCAGGCATCGACGATAGCGCCGTAGTCGTCGAAAACGCTGATC
>NZ_SELO01000039.1 GCF_004146235.1 Tropicimonas sp. IMCC6043
AAATCGAGCACCGCGCCCCGCCGAAGCTTCTTCTGCAAGACGACAGCGCCACAGGCATCCACCCCGTGAAGCTGAAAGACAGACTTGGCCAAGTCGATCCCGAGTGTTGTAATTTCCATGTGGTCGGCTCCTTCCTCAGCTGGTTCCAAACAGCACCAGCTTGGCACATCGCGATGCCGTTCGGGTGGAGCCGTCCACACCATCAGAAGAACGTGGCTTGAGATGGGGCAGGGGGCTGAGTAGCGCCCCCGGATGACGAAACGAAAACCGTTCAAATACTTCAAGACCAGCCCTGAGATCATCCGCCTGGCGGTGATGCTCTACATGCGCTTCCCTTTGTCGCTCAGGAATGTCGAGGATCTGCTGCACGAGCGTGGCATCGACATCAGCCATGAATCCGTTCGGTTCTGGTGGAACCGGTTCGGCCCGATATTCGCCTCCGAGATCCGAAGGAAACGCGCCGAGCGGCTGCGTTCCGGACCGCAGTGGCAATGGCATCTCGACGAAATGTTCGTGAAGATAAATGGCGAGCGGCACTATCTCTGGCGGGCCGTCGACCACGAAGGTGAGGTCCTGGAGAGCTTTGTGACGAAGGCACGGGACAAGAAGGCGGCATTGAAGTTCCTAAAGAAAACAATGAAGCGCTACGGTCGGCCGCACGTCTTCGTAACAGACAAGCTTCGTTCGTATGGCGCCGCTTTGAAGGAGGTCGGCGCGGCGGAACGGCAGGAAACCGGGCGCTGGCTCAACAATCGGGCGGAGAACTCGCACCTGCCATTCCGACGACGAGAACGGGCGATGCAACGGTTCCGGTGGATGCGAAGTTTACAGATGTTTGCCGCCGTCCACGCCTCGGTCTTCAACCATTTCAACTCGGAGCGCAGCTTCTCCTCCAGAGCCAACTTCAAGAAGAACCGCGCCGCCGCCCTCGACGAGTGGCGTCAACTCGGCGCGGAATAAAGGGCAAGCTCACTGTCCATTCAGAGACCGGTTCGAATTCGTCTGGCAGCACCGCCACCGACAATCGTCTCGATTCCCCATGTCCATATCGCGCCGAATTGCGGCGTGTTTCCCGCCATTTAGGCGGTGCGCTCATGACCTGAGACGCACCTTTCCAGGCTATTCCCGGAGCAAAACTCGAGGTGTCTCAGTCGGCCCAAAGAGCCGGTCCGTTTTCAGGTGGCTTTCCCTGATCCGGCGCGATTTACAGCGTATTTTGATGACTTGCAGCGATTTCGGTTCGAAAGCGTGCTGTTTGTGGGAGCAATATCAATGCCTTGATGCCGAATTCCCTGCGCGACCGAACAGGGTATTTTCAGAATGGAACAGGGAATGTTTCTCGACGGAACAGGGAAGCCTGCTCGGCGATCAGGGAAGGTGTTCAGCCATGGAATCCGAACGCCCGCTCCTGGTCACTCCACTCCAGTGGTGGGGTTGAACGCAGGAGGCGCTTCAGGGTCAGGTCGATGGGCTGTCTGCCTTCGACAATGGATGCCTGGATTCGGGGCGAAAGGCCGGCCAGTTGAACGATACGGGCGAGGTAGCGCTCAGAGACATTCGCTTCGGACGAGAGCCGCTTGAGTGAGGTTCCGGACTTCAGGGCGTCGGACCAGCGATGCGCATTGCGGATCGCCCGGATCATTACGGGGTCAGGTTCCGGCGCGCGGCTGCCGGCGACGATCTTCATCTCGGCGCCACGTCGCCGGCAGGTGAACGGCCGGTCGAGTTCGAGCAGGTCGGGATCCATCGAGCTGGTCGGCAAACCCGTCGCATCGGCTAACGCCGCCGCGTCGAGCGAGATCGCAATGCGGCCTCTATCGAGTGCTCCCCCGGCGATGAGCGTGGCCGCGACGTCGATGCCGTCTGTCCGAATTCGCTTCGCGAGGTCCGCCACGCTGTCCGAGGCTACGAGGGCATCCGCCGCGTTGACGGCGGCCAGAACGGCATGGCGGGTCGCGTGATCCGCGAAGTGATTGGCCATTGCCTCGGCAACGGCAGCCTCTAAAGACGGTGCGGGCAGACGCCACCCGGTCGGATCGGCGCCACCGGAGACCAACCGGTTCGATATGTAATACCGCAACTGCTTGCCGTTCTTTCGGGCGTGCGTCGGGGTCAGCAGATCCCCGGTCTCATCCCGGAACTTGCCTTTGAGCGGAGCAGCATCTTTGCTGGTGCGACCCGAGGGCACGCCACGCCGCTTTACACTGGCGGATTGCAGCAGGTCCTGCACCTTGTCCCACAGGGACTGGTCGATGATGGCCGGATGTTTGCCGGGGAAGGTCTTTTCCTTGTGCCGGATCATCCCGAGATAGACCGGGTTGGTGAGGATCTTGTGGACCTGGCCCCGGCTCAGAACGTTGCCTCCCTGCTCCCGGCCCGTCGAGAAGACATGGCGCTTCGAACGCAGACCGAGGGCCTCGGCCTCGCCGGTGACGACATTGAGACATCTGTGCGTGGCATAGAGGGCAAAGATGTCCTGAACCACCTTGGCCTCTTTCTCGTTGACCACCAGTTCCCGGCGCATCGGGTCGGGATGCGGGTCGTAGCCGAGCGGCGGGACCCCACCCATCCAGAGCCCCTTCTTCTTCGAGGCGGCGATCTTGTCACGGATGCGCTCGGCAGTGACCTCGCGCTCGAACTGGGCGAAGGAGAGCAGCACGTTCAGCGTCAGCCGGCCCATCGACGAGGAGGTATTGAAGGCCTGGGTGACGGAGACGAAGGAGCAGTCTCTTTCTTCGAGCCGCTCGACCAGCTTGGCGAAATCGGCCAGCGACCGGGTGAGCCGGTCGATCTTGTAGACCACCACCATGTCGATGCGGCCGGCGTCGATGTCGGCAAGAAGGCGTTGCAGGCCGGGGCGCTCGAGCGTGCCGCCAGAAATCCCACCATCGTCGTAGCGGCCGGGCAGCATCTTCCAGCCCTCGTGGCGCTGGCTTGCGATATAGGCGGCGCAGGCCTCGTGCTGGGCATCAAGCGAGTTGAAATCCTGGTCGAGACCCTCCTCGGAGGACTTGCGGGTGTAGATGGCGCAGCGGATCCGGGGCTTGCTCATGACCGGGACTTTCCACTGAGACCGAAGAACCGAGGTCCCGACCAGTGGGCGCCGGTGATCTCGCGGGCGATGACCGAGAGCGAGCGCCAGCACTGACCGTTCCAGCGGAATCCGTCCTCGGTGACCTCGACAACATGGGTGATGCCGTTCCATTCGCGCAGCAGGCGGCTGCCCGGTTCCAGTTTGGCTGTCTTTGAACGTTGTCCGCGATCGTTGCCCTGCATCAGCGCTTTCCGGACTCTGGCGGGCGGGCCGCCGGACCTGCGGGTCTGGATCTCGGTGGCAAGGAAACGTCGCAGGAAGGACTGGCTCAGCCCTTTCGGTACCGGCGTTCCGAAGGTTTCGGTCCAGGCCGCGATCAACGCGGCCCGGTCCATGGTGTCGAGATCGGCGACCCGGATCATTCGGTCACCTCGGGCTCGGCGGTGATCCGGTAGAGGGACGGGCCACCCTTTTCCGTGGCCACTTGCCGCTCGACCGTGTAGCCGGCCCTGCGCAACCCGCTCAGGACCGCGCGAGCGGAATGCGGCTGCCAGCCGGTGGACTTGCAGATCGCATCAAGGCTCGTGCCCTCAGGGCGAGCGAGCATCGCGCGCACCTTGTCAGTCTTGGTCTGCTTGCGCTTGGTCATTGGTCTTCTCCTCAGGTAGCGGGCCGGCGGAATGCCAGCCCCGGTACCGAGGAGAGCCCGATGTCTTCGGGCGTGATGTCAGTGACGCTCTGTTCGCGGCAGCAGTCCAGCGGAACTTGCGAAACGAGAATTAGCCCGAAGTTCTATGCCGTGTTCGTTCGCCGAGCACCGCTCGACTCCGGTTTTTCCGTGATGCCTCACATTGTTCATGACTTTGAAGCGTACCGTGCACCCGAAGGAACGCACACATACTGCACCCATGATTTTTGTTTATTTACAATTCATTAAGATAGTTTCATCTTGACGAGAGCACCTGTGCAATGCTAGGCATCCTCCTGCCTGCTTCATTACGGGGGCTAAATCGCCACCCTGGCAGCACTCACATGGGCACCGTGCCCAGCAGAGAGCATTCGAAGCGGCAACAAACCGGATCCATCGGTCCGGGGAGTTGCTGTGAATGCTCTCTCCGTATCCCCGAAGCGATCCATTCTGACCTTCGCCGTTCCCACGGCATCTATGAATGGAGACGTAAATGCGTGCCCGTCCCAAAAAACCCGCTGCCCCGGCATCGACCAAGGCTATCTGGATGACCGAGAAGGTCACCCAGACCCGGGTCGCCGACCTCAAACCCTATGCAAACAACAACCGTATCCACACGGCGAAGAACATCAGCAAGCTGAAAGCCTCGGTGGCGACGTTTGGTTTTGTCACGCCGATCCTTGTCGATGGCGACGGTGTCATCATCGCTGGCCATGGTCGCTACGAGGCGGCCAAGTCGCTCGGGCTCACCACGGTTCCGACTGTCGTCGCAGATCACCTGAGCCCGGCCGAGGTGCGGGCGCTGCGGATCGCCGACAACAAGCTGGCCGAACTCTCCGACTGGAACCCGGAGGCGCTGCAGATCGAGTTCGCGGAGCTCATGGACCTGAGCCTGGACGGTGACCTTGACTTCAGCCTCGATATCACCGGCTTCGAGGTGCCGGAGATCGACATCATCATCGGCGGCACCAGTGATGGCGATGAATCGCCTCTGGAAACCGTCGAGGAGCCGGATCCGGCGAAGCCGGCCGTCACGCGCCCCGGCGATCTCTGGATCCTCGGGGATCACCGGATCCTCTGCGGCAATTCGCTGGAGGAAGCCAGCTACGCCCGTGTCCTTGATGGCGGGATGGCCGGGATGGTCTTCACAGACCCGCCGTACAACGTCCCGGTGAACGGTCATGTCCGCTCGGGCAATGGTGGCGATCATCGCGAGTTCGCCATGGCGTCCGGCGAGATGTCGGACAGCGAATTCCGCACCTTCCTTGCGACCTTCCTTGCGGAAACTTGGGAAAAGATGGCCGAGGGCGCCATCGCCATGGTCTGCATGGACTGGCGGCACATCGAGGAGCTGATCGCGACCGGCAAGTCCGGCGGCTTCGAGCTGATCAACCTCTGTGTCTGGAACAAGACCAATGGCGGCATGGGCAGCCTCTACCGCTCCAAGCACGAGATGATCTGCATCTTCAAGAAACCCGGCGCACCGCATATCAACAATGTCGAGTTGGGCAAGCACGGTCGCAACCGGACCAATGTCTGGGACTATGCCGGCGTCAACAGCTTCGGCAAAGCTCGCGAGGCGGATCTCGCCGATCACCCGACCGTCAAGCCGACGGCATTGGTCGCCGATGCGATCATGGATGTGAGCCACCGCGGCAGTGTGGTGCTGGATGCCTTCGGCGGCTCTGGCGCAACGCTCCTCGCCGCCGAGAAAACCGGCCGCCGGGCCCGGCTGATCGAACTCGATCCGGCCTATGTCGATGTTGCCATCCGCCGCTGGCATGAGATGACCGGGAAAATGGCGGCGCATGCCACGACCGGCGAAACGTTCAACGACCGTGCCGCGGCTGTCGGTACTGCCAACCCGATGGAGGCGAGCAATGTCTGATCCCGAAAAAGACTACGAGGTCGGCTACGGCCGGCCTCCGAAGCACACGCAGTTCAAGAAGGGCCAGTCGGGCAACCCGAAGGGCCGGCCGAAAGGAGCCAAGGGGTTCAACGCTAGCCTGCAGCGTGAACTCGAAACCAAAATCACCGTTCGCGAGGGCAATCGCGAGGTGAAGATCTCCAAGGCAGAGGCCGCGGCCAGACGCTTTGTCGCAACCGCGCTGAAGGGAGACATGAAAGCCCTTGCGTTACTTGCCCGTTTCGATGCCGACCTGTCCGGACGGCTCGACTCCGACGCCGAGGACGCTGCTCTCTCCGACACCGCCGAGCCGGTCGACTACGACATCCTTCGCCATTTGTTCGCAGAGGGTGGTGGCGACAATGCGACGATTGACGAAGTGGAAACAGATAATGACGGCTCCTGATCCGCATCTGGTTCGTCTCGCCGCGCTTCAGCGCAGCCGGGAGGACTTCTTCTCGTTCGTGTGGAGGGTGTTCGACACCCTCCACAACGGGCCGAACGACCGGTTTGAACCGGTTTGGCACGTCCAGGCCATGTGTCACGAGCTCGACACTGTGCGCACCGGAGAGAACAAGCGGCTGGTTATCAACATCCCTCCGCGTTGTCTGAAATCGGTGACCGTGGCTGTTGCCTATGTCGCCTATATCCTGGGACACCACCCCGAAGCCAAGATCATCGTTGCGAGCTACGGTCTCGATCTCGCACGAAAACATTCCGACGATTGTCGGCGCGTCATGTCCTCCAGATGGTACCGGCAGATGTTTCCCGCGACCCGGCTCGCGAAGAAGGGCAACACTGCCGAGGAAATCCGGACAACGAAAGATGGCAGCCGCAAGGCCGTCTCGATCGGCAGTTCGGTCACCGGCCACGGAGCAGACTACATCATCATCGACGATTTGCTGAAGGCCGGGGATGCGAACTCGGAAGCGGAACTCGTTCGGGCGCAGGAGTTCATCGAGGGATCTCTGCTGTCCCGGTTCAACAATCAGGCAGAGGGTCGCGTGGTGATGATCGCGCAACGGCTCCATGAACTGGATCCGCCGGGGTACCTGCTCGACAAGGGGACCTATCGGCATCTCAACCTGCCGGCGATCGCCGAGGACAACGAGGTCGTCCCGATCGGGCGCGGCAAGGTTCATCGCCGTCGGCCCGGCGATCTCCTGTTTCCCGAGCGGCTCGATCGCGAGACGCTGGACCGAATGCGTCGGGAGATGGGATCCGCCGTTTTCAACTGTCAATACCAGCAGAACCCGATCGCCCCTGACGGGTCGCCCCTTCGCTGGGAATGGTTCGGCACGTATGAGAAAGTTGAAGACCGGCGCTGGTATCAGCTGGTCATCCAGAGCTGGGACACGGGAACCTCCGCAGACCCTCAGTCGGATTTCTCGGCCTGTACCACTTGGGGATTCCGGCATGGTAGCTGGTACCTGCTGGATGTCTGGCGTGGCAAGCTGGACTATCCGCAACTCAAGGCGAAGGTCCTGCACTCGGTCAGTTTGTGGGATCCCGAAAAGGTCTTGATCGAGGATGCCGCCACTGGCCGGCCCCTTCTGCACGAGTTGTTTCAGGATGATAAACGTTTCAAAAGCGTTACGCCCGAAAAGGAGAAGGAGATCCGCTTCGCGGCGGCCTGTGCGCCGGTGGAAGCGGGAAAGGTCTTCCTGCCGCGCGAGGCGCCTTGGCTGCCCGCGTTCAAGCGCGAGTTGCAGGGCTTTCCCCGAGGGCGCAACGACGACATGGTCGACAGCTTCAGCCAGTTCCTGAACTGGACCAAGGGGACTGGCTTCTGGCGGGCTCTGCCGCGGGACCATCCGCTCAAGATCGAGCGCCGGGAACGGAGCCGGGAGCGGCCCCGGCGGTAGTCTCGATCATCGACCTTCAGGCTCATAACCTGAAGGTCGTAGGTTCAAATCCTACCCCCGCAACGAAAAATACAAAACAATATCAAACACTTGAAGTCGGCCTCGGCCGATCAATTTCTTGATGTCGCGTTTTACATCAACGCCACATCAACGTTTGATGAGTCCTGCGGACGGAACCGTAGGAATCGACGGTTCGGTCGGTTCCTCGTTCGGCAGAATGCGCATTCCTCATCCGGAAGAATGCAGAGCGCGTCGGCCTTCTGATACCCGAGATCCGTCTAGCACACCTCACAGCAGACATTGAGGAGAGCGCACTGCTCGCTCAAGGGCAGCGTCGGGTTCGACCTGAACGGCCCATTGGGGACTTCGGAAGGAACCTTCCTGGAAGGCGGTTCGTATTCCCTCTCGCCGCAAAAGCGGCCAGAGGGACATTGCTTAGGTCATCCTATGCGGGCGATACGATCCTGCGAGACCGGCTCTGCTTCCGTCTTGCAGGGTAGAAGCCTGCTCATCAGTTGCTCTGCCAATTTCAACGTTGATTGGGGCAGCGCCATAGCATCTGTTTCAAGCAGACGGGCCTTTACCCGCGTTGCAAGTTGGAGCCGCCAGTCAGGCGGCAGCGAGATACGCTCTTGCGCGGCCCAGGCTTCGACCTGATCAACGAGCGGCAGGTCCGGTTTGACATGATCGATGAAGAGCCGATCCGGTCGGCGTTCGATCCGATCCACAAGTGGGGCCACAAGATCGAGCCCGATGAGATCCTCAATTTGCGCTCTCTTCATACCCACGATTTCGTCGAGCCCGATTACCCGATCCGGGCAGGCTGCGTGGCTCGAAGCGCGCAGGCGTTTGGCCTGAACCCGCCCAGAATCCGATCCGTCGAGAAGAACTGGCGGCAGATCCGTGTCTTCGTTGGCGAGGAGAGCCGCCATGGCCTGCATGACGCGTTGCCCGGTCGCGGGAGCAAAGACGATCTCTCGCCGAGGTTTAAACCGGCCCTCGCCAATGAGCAGAGTCTTGAGCAGGGAGAGATAGGTCTGGTCGGTTGTGCTGCCAACCAGCACCGGCTGGGCACCCCCGAGCATTGCCTCCGCCACCGCGATGTTCAGCGCTGAGCGCACTGCGAAGCTCGCACCTCGTTTTGTGTCTGATCCTTCCTCGGAGCGCAGATCGTTCGACACCAGGGTAGATCCATCCCGTCCAACAAAGACCTTTCGAGCGCGTTCAAGCCGATCGGCATCCACGAGGAATGGCGAATGGGTGGTGTAGACGATCTGGTTCGTTGCGGCGAGCCCGTCAAAGAAGGTGGAAAGATCGCGCTGCGCCAGCGGATGCAGCGAGTGCCCCGGCTCGTCCAGCAAAAGCACCGCGTTGCGATGCACACCCTGGCTTTCATGGAGAAAGACCAGGAAAAAGCTCAGGAACCACTGTAGTCCGGTCGAACGGTTCTCGAGTTCGACCTCCTGCGGCCGACGGGCATCATTGACCCAGATGCGGAAGTGGTTTCCATCGGCTTCGAACCGAAAGCGGTAATCGCCCTGTTTCCACCACTGGCCAAAGCGTTCAGTGAGTTTTGTGCTTGCCGATTGCAGCAGGATTGACCGAGTCCTCTTGGCCTCGGCAATCTCGCTCAGAAGCTGAGCGTCTGGGCCCTCGTCTGGTTTGCGCGACTGCTTTAGGAAAGCGAACAGTTTTCCAGCCTTGTTCTCTTCCGCAAGGCGCAATTCCGTGGCCTCGTCGCGGATTTCCCGAAAATCCCTGCCAAGTTGCAGGATTTCTTCCGCCTCCAGCCCGACGAAACCGAAGAGAACCCGGAGCGTGCGCGCCTTGGCTGCTTCTTTTGCACCGAGATCACCACGGCCCATGTTCTCGACGACATGGGGTAGGTAGATCTCCGCATCGAGGTTTCCGTAGTTCGAATAGTAGACGAACGTCGGCATCCGCGAGAGGACCGCGTCGCGAACATCGTCTATCTGGCCTGGATCAGGTTTCAAAATCGCGGCCATGCGCTTGCCCAGTTCGGTTTGGAGCGACCGGAGTTCTGCTACGATAACCGACGACGCGGGCGGATCCTCCGGAATGACCGCGGCGACCTTGTCGCGAAGTCGGATCAGGTCATTGGCCGTCAGAGGCGCACAACCGTCCAACTCGGTTTCCATCTCGCGAATTGTCTGCAATGCGGTCGACTTGAGATCGGCTTGGCTCTCCGGCGGGGCCACTTGCAGAATTCGGTGTTTTGAGGCTGACAGGATCGGGCTGACATCTACACGCTCTTCGAGCTTCTTCGGACGATACAAGGGAAAGCTGACGGTGTAGCTGCCGTCGTAGTTTCGTCCGACACAGACGGTCGATGTGAACTCGACCGGTATCTTTGCAAGTTCGGCCAGCTTCGCGGCGTCCTCGCCGGTATCGAACTCGGCAGAGACAAACTGGAACGCATCGGGATTGGCGCGTATCGACCCGAAAAGGGCCTTGGGGAAGTCAGATGTCGGTTTGATCTCGCCGCCGCCCGCGGGGTTGAGCTTCCAGAGCGGCAAGAGAAGGTTGGTCTTGCCGGACTCGTTCACGCCGATCAGCGCGGTGACGTGATCCAGTTCGAGATACCCGGAGTCGGTGACGGACCGGAAGTTTGTGACACGGTAGCGACGCAGCTTGAAGCCGGTTTCCCGCTTGCGGACTGCCGTTTCCGGACACCCAGAAACAGCCTTCGAGCCCACTTCCGGGGCAATTGACTTGTCAAAATGCATCGGTGTCTCCTTCAGATCCGTATTTGCCGCAATTTGGCAACTGTCGTGCGTCGCTCGATGCAGAACGCTTCGCTAGCGCCGTCGAGCATGAGAGTTGATTTATACGGAAAACGCGTGAGATCCGGTTTTCATCCCGACTTTCGCGCCTTGGTCGAGAAGACGGTGTAGATCCCTTGAAACCCAGAAACCGGCCCCTTTCAAATGAAATGGCGCGCAGAGCCACGATGCCCTACGCGCCAGATGACTACCGAGGTGTGAGGATATTCAGCCAGCCTTGTCGTACAGAACCACGGCGCGCGCATCCTGGAGGAACTCATCTAGCTTGCGGCGCAATAATGACTCGTCAGCCAAGTCCCCAAGATGTTCCTGGAGGATCGCAATGGCGCTGTCGTCGCCGGGCGCACGCATGTGCTCGCGGATCAGTCTCTCGACGAGCCTGTCCACTCCGTTTTCCGGATCGCCCTTCAACAAGGCGGCCCAGCTAGCCACGAAACGCAAACTCCGAATCCTTACCTGGAATTCCAGTTCCTCATCGCGCGCGAATTTCGCCTCTATCGATTTCTGGCGATGCTTAAATAAGGCCATCTTGCTCCTTTCCAAATGTGCTGCTTGATTGAAGTCGTTCAGGCTCACGCCACTTGCAGATCCTTTTTGTCGGTCGTTAGCTCGGGTTCGAAAGAAAGCATTTTCTGCGCTTCTGCTCGCGCTTCCACAGGCGCTTCGAGCAACGCAACGACCTCTTCTCCGAACGTGCGCTCCCGTTCCGCAGCAAGGATCATGTCTTCGACAGTATCGTAGAGGCTGCCGCGGGACACGCCGATCAGTTCAAGCTGGCGGTTCGAAAGGCGGTCAAAGGCAGCCATTATGGCGGCGATGTCACGTCCTAAACGCCAATCGTCATAGGCTTGCCGTAGGGCTGATAAGCCCCACCGGCGCGGTGCACCGTCCGCTTCGGGCCGGGATTGGCCAGAATTAGAGAGAAGGCTTCTGAACATCTTTGATGTCTCCTGCTATTATTAGGCCGCGGGTCAGACGGCGAGGACGTTGACAGCTTCTTCCAGCTGCAGGATCGCGCGTTTCATGTAGAATCCCTGCAACGCGAGATGATTGGCGAAGATCGACCTGTCACGGTCGCCATTCAGCACGACAAACGGTTGAAGCTGAGCGCCTTTTTCGAGACCGTAGAGCGCCTGGCTCCAGATCGGGCCAAGGCTGCGCTCCTGAATCACCCGGTCGAAGTCCTGCCCCAGTCCGGAGAGCAGAACATGGTACCCGTGCAGCATGCCCTTGTTGTGGTAGAATACGTCATCGGCGCGACGGCTGAAGATCCACCAGCCGGTGTTCTGCGCCCGCTCGAGTTGCGCAGTCTGCGCACCAATATCGGCGGAGATACGGGAGAGCGTGGCTGCCAGCGTATCGGCGCGCCGCTCGAACACGGCCTCGCCTTGGGCAAGGCGAAGATTGTAACGCTCCAGCGCCGCGAGCCCCTGGCGATATTGCGATTCGGACGAGACTGAAGGCAGCAGCGAGCGAGACGGCTCCCAGATCCAGATATCGGGCGGAAATTGCAGGAAACCGGTTGCACGCTCCAGATCCGGATCGTCGCTCGACGATCCGCGGGTACGTGCGATCTGGTCGAGCATCTCGAAACTGAAGCGCCCGACCGCGTCGATAATCCCGGCCTGGAAATTCGGCATGTTGTCGAGCACCGTGGCCGGAGCAATAATCGGGTCGTTCGGCGTCCAGCCGTTTTCGTCGAGCTCGCGTCGGATGAGTGCGGCCGCGGCGGAGATGGCCGCACTTCCGCCACCATCCTTGGTCCCGTTTGCGGGCGGATCGGTGATGATCGAGTGCTTCAGTGCGCCGAAAACGCCATAGGTAATCACAGCCCAGAGCACGATCCCGGCCCCTAGGACACGCACAATCTGCAGAACAGGAAAACGACGGTGCCTGCGCCGCGAATTCACGGGCGCAGGCAGTAGCGATGCTCTGCGAGTGTCGGTTGGTGAGGTTTGGGTTGTCACTGGGCTTTCCCCTTGCGGCTTCAACCAAACAACGCCGCAACAGCGGATTTCATCCGTGGAGATGAAAAAACATGACGCCAAGACCGGCTCGAAAAAAAATCCGCGGGCAGGGGATGAAAAGCTGGCGCCAGACGTATGTGTGTCAGGATGTGATTGTGGGAGTTTTCACTGAAGATGGATGCGCGCAGCGAATTGGAAAAGAACCTTGACGAATATGTTGCCAGTCTGAAGCGGTATGCGATGGTGCTGACGCGAAACCGGGACGCCGCTGAGGATCTCGTTCAGGAAACGCTTGCAAAGGCGATTGCCGCTGCCGATCAATGGCAGCCAGGCAGCGATCTGCGGGTCTGGTTGTTCCGCATTCTGCACAATACGCATGTGAGCGAGCGTCGTCGGCACAAGGTTCGCGAAGATGCTTGGCTCCATATTCCGGAAACGGTCGAGAATACCGACCCGACCAAACGGATCGAGTTGCAGCAGGTGCTCGATGCCTTGCAGGAGTTGCCCGAAGCGCAGCGTCTGCCCATCGTGCTCATTGCCATCAAGGAGATGAGCTACGCCGATGCCGCGCGTACGCTCGATCTTCCGCTTGGTACTTTTTACAGCCGCCTCGGGCGGGGCCGTGCAGCGCTCCGCAAGATCGTGGGTGGACTGAAATCGAAACGGCTGAAACTGGTCGTTTAAGGAGGCTGATACAATGACAATAGAAGCCCAGGAAACATTGAATGCTTACGTCGATGGCGAGCTTGGTCCCGAGGAAGCCGCCGAACTGGAGGCGCGTCTGACCAGTGATCTGGACGCCCGCCAAACGCTTGAAGCTCTGTCACGTCAGAAACGCCTTGTCGGCGACGCGCTGCAAGCGATCGATATCGGGCCAGCGGACTTGCAGACTGAGCGGTTGAAACGCCGGTTGGCCGACAGGCTGGCCCAGCGCACCGTCCCGCGGCCTTACAGGCCCAGCCTCGGCTGGCTTCGCGCCGGCGCGCAGGTGGCCGCCGCGTGCGCCCTCATAGCCTTTGGCTGGTGGGGGCATGCGACGGTCACCGCCCCGGTCACGGGGGTGCCTGAATATGTCTCGGAAGCTGTCGGGGCCCACCAGGTCTTTGCCGACGACCCCGACTACCCTGTCGAGTTCGCAGGTGCCGCGGTCGATGGTGTGGCCGACTGGTTCTCGGGAAAGGTCGGCGTTCCGATCACGGCGCCGGATCTTGCCGAATATGGAGTGGCGCTCGTCGGCGCGCGCCTTCTGGGCACCAAGGAGGGACCGCTTGCTCAGTATATCTATGAAGATGACAAAGGTGCGCGCTATTCGCTGACCTTGGCCCAGCATCCGAAGAAGGAGCCTATCGGGCCGCTTACCATCGTCGATTATCCGAACCGGTCGGTTGGATACTGGCGCACGGCCGATGTCGACTTCGCCCTCGTGGGCGAGGGCGGCAAGGCGGATGTCCAGAAGATTGCTATGGACCTTTCCAGCAAGATTTGACCTTGGCCGCTCGCGATTTCCGCGAGCCAACACGCATCGTGGCGGCCAAATGGGGTGGCCGCCACAAAAGACGACCCGGACACTGTGTCCGGGTCGTCTTTTTTACGTCCGCCCCCAGGACACTTGGGATGAAACCGGATCGCTATGCGTTCTTGGGATGAAACACACGGGAGCGCGCGCGAAATCATCGCGAACAATCCGATACCCATCTGCCTGCGGAGCGTCCCCCTACCTGCTCACATCCTGCTCCGCACCTTGAGGGCCGACCGCTGCGTCGGCCCTCTTTTTTGGCACTCGGCAGGGATGAGACCGCGCCCTCGGGCGTCTTTTGAATGTTGGTCGCGCAGCCAATGCCGGCCGCGCCCTGAAAAAACAACAGCAACTGAAGACCCGGATCCGGGCCCCTCTGGCAACCGAATGGCAGCCGGTTGCGATGTCGGATCCTTCGAACAGCGCCGTTTGACGCTGCCCAAGGAGATCCGATGAAAGTTCGTCATGAATTCCCGCGGGAACTGCACCTGCAAACCGATCACCTCGTAATACTGCCCCGACGTTCGCGCCGGGCATCCGTCGGCGCTGGCAGGGTGCGGGCAATGCTCGGGACCGGCGCGGTGCTGGCCGCGATCTGGGCCGGGCTTCACTGGAACGATCCCGGGAGCTGGGTGATCGGCCTGCCGACCGTGATCGCCGGTGCCGCGGCGACAAGCTTGCTGCCCGCCGCACCTCCACCAGCCATCTCGCTTTTTGGGGCATTGCGGCTGGCGTGGTTCGCCTTCGCGGGCGTTCTGCGCGGCGCGCGCGACGTGAGCCTGTTCAGCCTTGCGCCAGGTCGGCTGCGTTCGGGGTGCCTGACTGTTCGTACCCGCCTCCCCGAGGGCCGTCCGCGCAGGCTGTTTGCCCTGCTCATCACGCTCCTGCCCGGAACCCTAACCGCCCGGCTGGAGGATGACCGGCTCACCGTTCATGCGCTCGATTGCGGTCCCGCAACACGGGCCGATCTCGATGCGCTGGAAACTCGCATCGCCGGTCTTTTCCGCCTGTCACTCGATGGAGACGTCTCATGATCCCGGAAATCCTCTCCCTGATAGCGCTTCTGGCGACCCTGGCCGTGTTGCCACGCCTCGTCCTCGCCAGAAACGCGGCGGACTGCATCCTCGCCGTGCAACTGGCCGGTACTGGAACGGTGGCCATTCTGCTGCTGCTCGGCGCAGCGGAGGCTGCCCGGGTCATGTTCGACATCGCTCTTGTCTTTGCCGCGCTGGCCGCGGTCGCCGGCATCGCCTTCGTCGCGCTCGGACGGAGGAACGCATGACCGCACTGCTGCATTCCGCCGGACTGGTCCTGATGATTGCCGGGACCGCTTTTCTTGCCGTCGCGGCGCTCGGCGTCTGGCGCCTGCCGGACCTGCTCTCGCGCCTGCATGTGCTGACCAAGGCGGACACGGCCGGTGTCGCGTTGATTGCGCTCGGCGCGGCCTGCCTTGCGCAGAGCTTCACCGCGACGCTCTCGCTCTTGCTCTGCACCCTACTGGTGGCGTTGTCCGGAGCCACGACCGGCCATCTGATCGCGCGGGATCACCTCGATTTCGCCTCATCTCAGGAGGACTCCCCGTGATGATGCTGTTCGACAGTGTCATCGCCGCCGCCTGTCTCGGTGCCGCGGCGATGGCGCTCTTTGCGCGCGACCGGATCGCCGCGGTCGCCGCTTTCCTGGTGATGGGTCTGCTGGTTGCCTTGTCCTGGCTGCGCTTGGGCGCGCCGGATGTCGCACTGGCCGAAGCGGCCATCGGCGCGGGGCTGACCGGCGCCCTGCTCCTGCGCAGCGCGCGACGTGTTCCCAAGGCTTCGGCAAAGGCGCTGCCGCCCGCGCAGTGGCTTGGGGCCGCTTTGCTGTCGCTCGCCGTGAGCGGTGCGATCCTCTGGACAGCGCTGATAGTTGAAACCGCTGCGATCTATCCGGCGCTCGTGAACGAGGCTCTACCGGAGAGCGGTGTGGAGAATCCCGTCACCGCCGTTCTGCTCAATTTCCGCGCCTGGGACACGCTGCTGGAGATCGCGGTGCTGTTCGCGGCGCTCGCCGTCATTGCCGTGGTCAAGCCGGTGCATCCGCGCATCGCGCCGCTCGGACCGATGATGCTGCCCTTTGCCCGCGTGGTCCTGCCGCTGACCATTTTTCTGGCCGGCCATCTGCTGTGGCAGGGCGGCCATGCTCCGGGCGGCGCATTCCAGGCCGGAGCCATTCTGGCCGGTGGCGCAATCGCGCTTGGCCTGAGCGGGATGGTTCGCCCGATCCGCTGGGGCCGAGCCGCACTCGCAGGGCTCGCAATCCTCGGCCTTGGCGCCTTCGTCGTGGCGGCCCTTGCCGCCGAACTGCTGACCGGCGCGTTGCTTGGGTATCCCGCGGGCGCCGCCAAGGCCTGGATCCTCGCGATCGAGAGCGCGCTCACCCTCTCCATCGCCGCAACGCTGCTCCTTCTGTTCATTGGACCCGCCGAAAGACACTGACATGATTTCTGACTTCGCCTTCCTCATCTCCGGAGCCGGATTGATCTGCCTTGCGCTCTTCCGGCTGGCCACCAGCGCCGACCTGCTGATGCGGGTGCTGGGGCTGAACGTGCTCGCCATCGGCATTGCAATGGTGCTGCTGGTGTCAGCGCGCGGCGCGGAGGGAACGGACGCCGTGCCGCAAGCCTTCACTCTGACCGGCATCGTCGTGCTCGTCGGTGTCACCGCCGCGCTTCTGGCGCTGGCCGAGCGAGTTGCGGAGGCGCGCGATGAGTGACATCTCGCTCATCGTCCTGCTGCCCCTTCTCGCGGCCGTGCTGACCGCGGCCCTGCCACGGCAGGCAGCCGCTATCGGGACCCTCGCCACTGGGCTCAATGCATTCCTCGCTGCAAATCTCGGCCGGCAGATCCTCCATAGCGGCACTGTCACCGAGGCAATCGGCGACTGGACGGCACCGCTCGGCATCACCTTTGACGCCAACGGCCTCGCCAGCGTGATGCTCGCCATGGCCGCAATCGTCGGCCTTGCCGTCAGCCTGCAAGCCGCCGCAGGACCGGCGCGCGCGGGATTCTGGCCGCTCTGGATGGCGACATTGGGCGCGCTCAACGGGCTCTTTCTCTCCTCGGATCTGTTCAACATCTATGTCGCCTTCGAAATCCTCGGCCTGGCGGCAGTGGGCCTGACCGCCCTGGCCGGAACCCGTGCCTCCCTGCGCGCCGCCTTCGACTATCTGACCGCTGGCCTCGTCGGCAGTCTGCTGGTGCTGCTCGGCATAGCGCTCAGCTATTCGGTGACCGGCCGGGTGGACATGGAGGCCGTCGCCATGCTCACACAGAGCGACACCGGCCGCATCGCCCTGGCGCTGATCGCTGCAGGGCTGGTCGTCAAGGCCGCGCTCTTTCCGCTCCATTTCTGGATGCCGGGCGCCCATTCCAGCGCCGCCCCCGCGGCCAGTGCGCTGCTGTCGGCGCTGGTGGTGAAGGGCGCGCTCTACCTCGTGCTCCGGCTCTCGCTGGAAGGCGGCGCAGGCACGGAATTCCTGCGCAACACGCTGGCCGTCCTCGGCGCCGGCGGCATGCTCTGGGGCGCCTGGAACGCGCTGCGCGCGGAACGACTGAAGCTTCTTGTCGCGCATTCGACCGTGGCCCAGATCGGCCTGATCGCGCTGGCCATCGGGGTGGCGGGAAATCCGCTTGAAACCGGCCTCTGGCAAGCGGCAGCGCTCCTGATGCTCTCGCATGCTCTGGCCAAGGCAGCGATGTTTCTCGCCGTGGGGCGGATTGCCGAAGCCCTCGGACATGATCGGATTTCCGGCCTGAACCGCGAGGAACTGCGCCCGGGGCCGGCCGAGTTCGCCTTTGCCATCGCCGCGATCAGCCTCGTCGGCCTGCCGCCCACCGCCGGCTTCATCGGCAAGTGGTTCCTGATCGAGGGGCTAATCGACAAGGGCGGCATCCACTGGATCGCCCTGATCCTGCTCGGCACCGCGCTCTCGGCGGCCTACCTGTCCCGCGTCGTTTCGCGCTGCCTGCGCGGCGGCCCGCATGTCTCGGCAACCGCGCGGCGCCCGCCTTGGCGCACCGGCGACGTGGCAGCCCTCGGCCTGGCCACCGGCGCCTTGCTGCTCGGGCTCGCCGCCGCCCTTCCCATCTCGCTTCTGGAGACCCCATTCGCATGAGTTTCTTCCTGCCCCTTGCCATTCTGATGACCTCCCTTGGCGTCGCTCCGGTCATCCTGATGATGCCAGACAGCGCCCGCCGCCTGCGCACTGGCGTCAACCTTGCCGCCGCATCGCTGAAGGTCGCGCTTGTCGCGTGGCTTTCCTACGAGGTGGCACATGGCACCAGTTTCGATCTCCGGCACAGCATCGCGCAGGGGCTGGAACTGCACCTGCAGGCGGACGCCCTGTCGGTGCTCTTCCTCGCGCTCTCCTCCATCCTGTGGCTACTGACGACGATCTATGCCGTGGGCTATCTCGAAGGCGGCACGGATCGCAGCCGCTTCTTTGGTTTCTTCAGCCTGTGTGTCGCCTCCACCGTCGGAATTGCCATGGCAGGGAACCTCTTCACCTTTCTGGTCTTCTTCGAACTGCTAACCTTGGCAACATGGCCGCTCGTTGTGCATCGCGGCACCTCCGAGGCGCATCGCGCAGGGCGGATCTACCTCGCCTATACCCTTGGCGGCGGGTTGGCGCTGACGCTGGGAACGATCTGGCTCTACGCACTGGCAGGCGAGGTCGCCTTCGAGCCGCGCGGCGTGCTGGGCGACATTCCCGAAACGTCGCCGCTAGCGCTCACCGCGATCTTCGTGCTGTTGATCGCAGGTGTGGGCGTGAAGGCCGCGCTGGTGCCGCTGCATGGCTGGCTGCCGCTCTCCATGGTGGCGCCTGCACCGGTTAGCGCGCTCCTGCACGCGGTCGCGGTGGTCAAGGCCGGCGCTTTCGGCATCATGCGGATCGTCTATGACGTCTATGGCGTCGAGACCGTTCAGGCATTGGGGCTTGCCGCGCCGCTCGCCGCGCTGGCGGCGCTCACAATCCTCTGGGGCTCCTTCCGCGCCCTGACGCAGGACGACCTGAAGAAGCGTCTCGCCTATTCGACCGTCAGCCAGGTGAGCTACATTACGCTCGGCGTTGCCCTGATCTCGCCGGTGGCCGCAATCGGCGGGCTGGCGCATCTCGTGCATCAGGGGATCATGAAGATTACCCTCTTCCTCGCCGCGGGCAATTTCGCCGAAGGCGAGGGCGTGAAGACCGTGCGCGCGATGGATGGCATGGGGAAACGCATGCCCGGCGCGATGCTCGCCTTTACCGTGGGCGCGCTCGGCATGATCGGCATCCCGCCGCTCGCCGGTTTCGTGAGCAAGTGGTATCTCGGCGCCGGCGGCCTCGATGCCGGCCAGCCAATGGTGATCGCGCTGCTCGCAGGCTCCAGCCTGCTCAACGCGGCCTACTTCCTGCCGATCCTCTATCGCGGTTGGTTCTGTGCACCGCCCGAAGGCGTCACGCCCGGCCGCCGCCTCGGCTGGATGCTCGCCATCCCCCCCGCCACCACGGCCACTCTGGTTCTTGCTGCCGGTCTGCTGGCCAGCGCACCCTTCAGCCCGCTCGGCTGGACCCGTTTCATCGTTTCATTGGAGTATCTATGATCGCTCTACCGCTTTGGCTCGTCCCTGCCGCGCCGCTGGCGCTTATCCTCTTGTTCGCGCTGCCGCAGGCGCGCGACGCGTTGCGCAGCCTGCTGCCCCTTGCCGCACTGCCGGCACTGCTTGCCGCTCTGGCCGCGCCCGGTCCAATGCCGGTCCAGCTCGACTGGCTGCTTCTGGGCGCCGAATTCGCGCTGAACGATACCGGCGCGGCCTTCCTCTTCTTCACCGCAGTCCTTTGGGGGCTTGCGGGCTGGCAGGCGCTGCGGCTTCTGGCCGATGACCCGCATCGGGATCGCTTCCTCGCCTGTTTCTTGCTCGCCATGAGCGGCAATTTCGGCCTGCTCGTCGCGCAGGACATGGCCTCCTTCTATAGCTTCTTCTCGATGATGAGCCTCGCCTCCTGGGGACTCGTTCTGCATGGCAGCGGCGTGGCGCAGCGCTTTGCCGGAAAGGTCTATATCGCCTTTGCCGTCGTCGGAGAGGTCGCGCTCTTCGCGGGGCTTGCCATGGGTGCCTTTGCCACCGGAGACCTCGCGCTCTCCGCGATGGCGGCTGAAGGCGTGCCGCCGCTGGCCGTAGCCCTCGCCGCGGGCGGGTTGCTCGTCAAACTGGGCGCAGTCCCACTGCATTTGTGGCTCCCCCTCGCGCATTCCGCAGCGCCCGCCCCGGCCAGTGCCGTCCTCTCGGGCGCCATGCTCAAGGCCGGTCTCTTCGGCCTGATGATTGTGCTGCCGCTCGGCGACGCCCCATGGCCCGCCGCCGCAGCCGCACTGGCCGCGATGGCGCTGGCCGGCCTGGTGCTGGCCCCGGCGCTTGGACTGGTGCAGGGCGATCCGAAATCCGTCCTCGCCTATTCCAGCATCGGCCAGATGAGCCTGATGGCGCTCGGCCTCGCAGCCGCCTTGGCCGCGCCGGGCAGTTGGACGCTGATTGCGCCCGCCCTTGTTCTACTCGCAATCCTCCACGCCTTCGCCAAGGCGTCACTCTTTCTCGGCGTGCCTGCGGTCTGGGCCTCGCCGCGCGGCGCTACCCGAAGGGCCGTCCTGCTCACGCTGGCTCTTCCGGCCCTCGCTTTGGCCGGGCTTCCGGGAACGGGCGGCTTCTTTGCCAAGAACGCTCTGAAAACTGCCATTGTGGACCTGCCGCAAGGGTGGATGCTCTGGCTCGTCCCGGCGCTTTTTCTGGCCAGCCTCGGGACCGCGCTGCTCATGATCCGTGCCCTCCTGCTGCTTGGCTCTGCCAAACGCAAACCCTCTGTACCGGCAGATGTGCTTTTGCCCTGGTTCGGACTTGTCCTGTTCTCAGGCGTGGGCCTTTCGCTCGCGCCCGTGAATGGCGTGGCGCCCTTGTCCATCAAGCTCTCGGACTTTCTTCCTGTCGTGTTGGCCGGGACTTTTGCCCTGCTGGCGCTTGCACTCGCGCGCGCCGCGCACCTTCGGTTCGACCCTCCCACGCCAGGAGAAATCCTCGGCCTGTTCCGCCGCGAACCAGACCCAAAGCCCCTGCCGATGTTGCCGCCGCCCCCGCGCAGGTCGCGCGGCCTTGTCCTGTACCGCGGCCGATTAAGGACGACCCGTCCAGAGCAGGGATCGCTTGCGATCCTTGGCATGACCGCCGCGCTTGCCCTGTTCGCTCTGCTGCCCACGCCGACGGTCGAGGTAACAGACCATCCGTCGGAGATCACCTCGCCATGATCACAGGTTCGCGTCTATCAACTGCCGCACCAACGGATTGGGGAAGCGCCGGGGGAAGGTCATCGCCCAGAACCGCTCGGTCAAACCGGTCGTCTCGGCATGTTCGACCAGTCGCCCCGAGGCCAGTTCGTCCGCCAAAACGATCGGAGGCACCAGTGCAACGCCCATACCCGACCTTCAAGTTCGACTTTCTCGGCTACACATTCCGGCCGCGACTGGTGAGCAAGAAGAGCGGGGGCATGGGCGTCTCTTTCAGTCCTGCCGCCGGTCCGAAGGCGCTCAAGGCGATCCGGGGAACCGTCCGCCGATGGTCATTGCATCTTCGCAGCGATAAGGCTCTGGACGATCTGGCACGGATGTTCAACGCGTACATCCGGGGCTGGATCAACTACTGGCCTGCCCCTATCGGGTGGTCCGGTTTCAGTCTTAGTGCACGACGGGCCTGGGTGCTACGGTTGGGGCATTCCTTCATCCTCCAACTGGCTCGAAAGCCTACTTCTGGGAGGACCACTTTTCAGGGGGCAGACCAACGCAAGCTTGCCGGAGGTCGGCAACAAAATCGGCCGCGTCGAAGCCTTTGTCGGCGGCCAGCGTCAGCTGCCGGGGCGATCCGGGGGAGTGACGGTGGATCATGTCCAGCGCAGCGCGACGTTCGGCATGACCGCCCAATCCAAACTACCGGATTTGTGTAGTGAATCCCGGTCCAACCTTCGCGAAACGACGGCCTCCTGTTAGGTGGCGTGAAGCGCGAGCTGTGACACGTTGCCGAATTGACCCTGTTTCGGCGCAACTGCTACGCATTGGCCAATCCCGGTGTCCCCACGCGATAGCCCTCACCGGGTTGGGCCAAGCAAGATGGATACGCTCAGAACGTTGCCAGAGGCAGCAGAGGACATTCGTCCCTCGCTGTATCTCTGGCTTTCGCGCGTAATGAAAAGCGAACAAACTCCTGATACTCTTGCCGGTTACCAATCGGAAGAGGGGCGGGAGGTAATGTTGGAACTAGCAGCGGTCCCGGAATTGTCCGAAGGTATCACCGAGATGATCGCGGTGGCTGACGGTTGGACCGATCTGGACAGGACAGCACGCGACCTCGCAGTTGTCTACGCTCGTCTTTTCCTTGGCGCCGGCGACCGGTCGCAGCAGGTGCCGGTGTACGAATCCGCTTTCACCAGTGAGAAAGGCCTCATCTGTCAGCAGGCCACCGTCGAGATCGAGCGATTGCTGCGCGACCATGGGTTGAACACCGATGGCTGGCGCGAGCCGGCCGATCATATCGCTGTGGAACTGGAATTCCTCGCCTGGCTTGCCGGAAAGGCCGGCGAGACCAAGGACCCTGGCGCGGAAGCGGGCCAGCGCGAGCTGCTTTCCCGGCACCTGCTCCTGTGGGGGCCGGACTTCTGCGCGCTGTGTATCAAGCGCGACACCAGCGGCTTCTATGCCGCCGCCGCCCGCGTGCTGCACGACGCGTTGGGCAGCGAAAAGAGACGTCTGATCCGTCCCAAATAACGCCCCTGGGCATTTGGTCGATGCGCAGGGGCAGTTACCGGATATCCGGAACACAGATTGCGTGCGGGCTTTGGCCTGCCAAGACCGGCATCAGCATCACATGAGACTACCACGGAACAGAGGATTCATAATGTCTACGCACAGCTATTTCACATCTCGCCGCTCGGTCCTGAAAGGGATCACGGCTCTCGGTGCCGGGACCCTCATGGCACCGGCGCTGCTTCGTCCGGCCCATGCTGCGGCCGGCGATCTGGTGGCTAATGGCAGCGTCATCAACGGTTCGCACTACGGCTTTGGTTTCGCCAACGTCCAAGACGGTCGCATCGTCGGCATGACGCCGCACGAAAGTGACCACGGGCCGAACGAGATGTTCGAAACACTGCCCGACTGGGTTTATTCGCCGACGCGCATCAAATACCCGATGGTCCGCAAGGGGTTCCTCGAGAACGGGTACGAAAGCGATCGCACCGAGCGGGGCAAGGGCGAATTCGTCCGGGTGAGCTGGGACGAGGCGCTGGATCTGGTGGCCGCCGAACTGAAGCGGGTGAAAGAAACCCACGGCAACGGCAGTATCTATGGCGGATCCTACGGCTGGAAGACCCCAGGCCTGCTACACAACTGTTTCAACAATCTCTACCGGATGCTGAACCTTAACGGAGGCTTTGTCGACGATGCCCAGACCTATTCGACCGGCGCGATACGGGTCATCATGCCCTATGTGATCGGCGGTTCCTACTACAACTCGTCGGCCTGGCCCGGGATCATCGAAAACACCGAACTCATTGTCTTCTGGGGATCGAACCCTGCACTCAACTGCCGGATCGGCTGGCAGGTTCCAAACCACGCAGGTCTCCGCTACCTTGACGCGTTCAAGGCGACTGGTAAGCCTTCGGTTGTCGTGGATCCGATCAGGAACGATACAGCTCAACTCCTCGGCAGCGACTGGATTGCACCACGGCAGGGTACTGACGTGGCGATGATGCTCGGCGTTGCACACACGCTGTTCAGCGAGGACCTGCACGACAAGGCTTTCCTGGCCGACTATTGTGTGGGCTTCGACGAGTTCTCGGCCTATTTAACCGGCGAGTCGGACGGCACTCCGAAAACAGCGGAATGGGCCTCTGAGATCTGCGGCGTCGATGCTGAAGAGATCAAGGAGCTTGCCCGCCTGATGGCCTCCAAGCGCACTCTCATCACCATGGGCTGGTCGATCCAACGCCAGGACCACGGCGAGCAGGGGCCCTGGATGGCGTTCGCCCTGGCCTGTATGCTTGGTTACGTCGGTCTGCCCGGCGGCGGAGCGGACTACACTTTGCACTATGCCAACTACGGCACGCCGAAAGGCACAGCCCCGACGTTTCCCGGCTTCCCGGCCGGAGTATCCCCCGAAGGATTGCCGGCGCCGATTCCGGTATCCCGTGTCCCCTGGGCCATCGGCAATCCCGGTGCGGAATACGACTACGACGGCACGCGTTACACCGCACCCGATCTGCGGTTGGTCTACTGGGTGGGCGGCAACCCAATGCACCACCATCAGGATCGCAATAAGCATATCGAATATTGGCAGAAGCCGGAAACGGTCATCGTCAACGAGATCAACTGGACCCAGACCGCACGCTTCGCCGACATCGTCCTGCCCGTCTGCACAAACTTCGAAAAGAATGACATGTCGATGGTCAGCGAGCAGAACGTCGGTATCGTTGCCATGAAGCAGGCGATCGAGCCTCTGTTCGAATCCAGATCGGACTTCGAAATCTTCACTGAGATTTCAAAACGGCTGGGCTTCGAGCAGGAGTTCAGCGAAGGCCGCGACGAGGCCGCCTGGCTGGAGCACATCTACAACGAAGGCCTGAAAGACGCCCAGACCAAGGGTGTCGATCTGCCCGATTTTGAGACGTTCTGGACCGAGGCACCTTATCAGGAGTTCCCGGTGACGGAAGAAGCCCGGAATTTCGTGGAGCATAGCAAGTTCCGCGAAGATCCGCTTCTCAACCCGGTGGCGACACCGTCGGGGATGTTCGAGATCTATTCGCGCCGGATCGAGGGCTACAACTATGAGGATTGCCCGGGACATCCGACCTGGATGGAGCCAGTCGAACGCGTTGGCGGTGCCATGTCGGACAAATATCCGCTGCAAGTGAACACACAGCACCCAACCTACCGGCTGCACTCGCAGCTTGACAACAACACGGCGCTTCACCCGGCCTACAAGGTGCAAAACCGGGAACCTGTTTTCATAAACCCGGTCGATGCCGAAGCGAGGGGCATCGTCGATGGAGATGTCGTACGGATCTTTAACGACCGCGGTGAGGTTCTCGCTGGCGCGGTGATCTCCGACACGCTGAGTGCAAACCATATCCGTCTCTCCGAGGGCGGCTGGTATGACCCGCTGGAGCCCGGCGTCATCGGAACTCTATGCAAACAGGGCGACGTCAATGTGTTGTCGCTCGACAAGGGCACGTCGAGCCTGGCACAGGGCAACTGTGGCCATACGATCCTAGCCGAAGTCGAGAAATACACCGGTGAGGTGCCGAAGGTGACAACCTTCGATCCTGTCCTCTGACACCGGAATCAGTCCTCTCGAAACGGGCGGGCGCCGGTTGGTGCCCGCCTTTGCTAGTTTGCGCAAGAACAATGGAACATGAACATGGCAGGCAGATTCAGAAATGCGATCCGCTCACGAATGTCCTGGGCCGCTTTTGGCGTCGTCCTGTTTGGCGGCATCATCGCAGGTATCGTGCTTTGGGGCGGCGTCCACACCGCCATGGATTATTCCAGCCGGACGGAATTCTGCATTTCGTGTCATGAAATGCGCGATTTCGTCTACGAGGAATACAAGGAGACCCCGCATTTCTCTAACCCTTCCGGCGTTCAGGCCACCTGTTCGGATTGCCATGTGCCCGAGCAATGGGGACCCAAGATCGTCGACAAGATCATGGCGTCGCGTGAGCTGTATGGATGGGCAATCGGTAAGATCGACACTCCTGAGAAGTTCGAGGCGCACCGGCTGGAGCTGGCCGAGCGCGTCTGGGACCATATGGAAGCTACGGATTCGCGCGAATGCCGTAGCTGCCATTCCGATCAGGCAATGGACTTTCACGCCCAGGCTCCGGAGGCGGCCAAGCAGATGCAGGTTGGTTTCGCCAAGGGCGAGACCTGCATCGACTGCCACAAGGGGATCGCCCACAATATGCCAGACCTGGCGAAACGCGCCCGCGAAGAGGCCATCGCTTTCATGGAAGGAACCGAGACGCTGGACTCTGACAACGTGTGGACGAAACGGACGACCGCTCTGTATGCCGCACCGGGGTCGGACGCGGACAAGCTTGGCACGGTGCTCCCGGGCGTCGAGATAGAAAAGCTGGACGGCGACGGTGATTTCGCGAAGGTCCGTGTCTCCGGCTGGCAGGCCGGCGAGGTAGTGCGTGGCCAATATGCGATGTTTGGGCATCGCATTCTCAACCTGTCCATTTCGGGCAGCGCGGTCGACGGGGTCGAAAAAGGCGACACCCGGTTTTATAGCGACGGCAATCAGGATTGGACCGAAAGCGCGTTGGAGGGATGGATCGCCCTGACGGATCTGACGGCGGACCCGGATAAGCTATGGACTGTCGCGAATGCGATATACGTGAGCCAATGCGGTGTCTGCCACTCGGCGGCGGCGCCTGACTCGCGCGGTGTGCTTGCCTGGCAGGCCGACGTGCAGGCCTACCAGCCACGCACCAGCCTGACGGCCGAGGAAGGCCGGCTGGTCCTGCGCTACCTGCAGTTGCATTCCTCCGACATTGCCGGGCAGACGAACTAACGGTCGTTCGTCGGCCAGCTCGAATTCCGGAAATGTCAGATCAACGCGCTCGGCTGCGCCGGAACGCTGTCAAGGGCGACGGAATGGGTGGTGTCAGTGCCGGAACAAGTGCATGGGGCTGACGCTGCACGGTATCGCCAGATTCAAAATGCGGCGCAGACCAAGTCCTTTCTACCGCCAAACGCGATATCTGAAAAAGAAAAGCGGACTTCCGCTACAATGCGCACCAACAGCAGGACTGGGCCGTTCAGGACGGTCTGAAAGGTGGTGTCAGAAGAACGTGGCTTGAGATGGGGCAGGGAGCTGAGTAGCGTCCCCGGATGACCAAACGCGACCCGTTCAAATACTTCAAGACCAGCCCTGAGATCATCCGCCTGGCGGTGATGCTCTACGTACGCTTCCCCTTGTCGCTGCGGAACGTCGAAGACCTGCTGCACGAGCGCGGCATCGACATCAGCCATGAATCCGTCCGGTTTTGGTGGAACCGGTTCGACCCGATGTTCGCCTCCGAGATCCGAAGGAAACGGGCCGAGCGGCTGCGTTCAGGGCCGCAGTGGCAATGGCATCTCGACGAAATGTTCGTGAAGATAAATGGCGAGCGGCACTATCTGTGGCGGGCCGTCGACCACGAAGGTGAGGTCCTGGAGAGCTTTGTGACGAAGGCACGGGACAAGAAGGCGGCATTGAAATTCCTAAAGAAAACAATGAAGCGCTACGGTCGGCCGCACGTCTTCGTAACAGATAAGCTTCGTTCGTATGGCACCGCTTTGAAGGAGGTCGGCGCGGCGGAACGGCAGGAAACTGGCCGCTGGCTCAACAATCGGGCGGAGAACTCGCACCTGCCATTCCGACGACGAGAACGGGCAATGCAGCGCTTCCGGCGGATGCGAAGTCTGCAGATGTTTGCCGCCGTCCACGCCTCGGTCTTCAACCATTTCAACTCGGAGCGCAGCTTCTACTCGAGAGCAAATTTCAAGAAGAACCGCGCCGCCGCCCTCGACGAGTGGCGTCAACTCGGCGCGGAATAAAGGGCAAGCTCACTGTCCATTCAGAGACCGGTTCGAATTCGTCTGGCAGCACCGCCACCCAGTCAAGCTATTGATATTAAATAGAAAAACCACGCATTGCGTGCCGCGAAATCCGTGGTTTGTCGTGCTGTCGCACCTGCAGAGACGGTATCCGAGCTTTGCGGCCTGGTCTCTACCCGTAGAATGGCTTGACGTAAGTGGTAGCCATCTAAACGGTGTTATGGAGTGTGGAGAACATCATGGACGACGAAGCATTCTCGATTGGAATAGAAGAGGAATACCTGCTGGTGGACCCCGAGACGCGCGCTCTGTACGCGCGGCCGCCGCGGGAGTTCATGGCAAAATGCCAGAACCTCCTCGGACCTAAGGTGGTTCATGAATTCCTGCAAAGCCAGGTTGAAATTGGCACGAACGTCTGCGGCACGATCGCCGAGGCACGTGAGGATCTTCGTCACCTGAGAGAAACCGTTGCCCAATGCGCCAAGGATTTCGGCATGCGCATGATCGCCGCGTCGACCCATCCCTGGGCACACTGGAGCGAGCAGGAACCGGTCGATATGGAGCGCTACCGGATCCTTGGTGCGGAACACCGGACGCTGGCCCGCCGTATGGCGATCTGCGGAATGCACGTACACGCCGGCATCAACGACAAAAATCTGAGGGTCGACCTGATGAGCCAGGTCACCTATTTCATGCCGCATCTGCTGGCGCTCAGCACGTCTTCCCCGTTCTGGGAAGGGCACGACACTGGCCTCAAATCGTTTCGCCCGATCATCATTGGTGACCTGCCGAGGTCGGGATTCCCCGAGGTGTTCGACAGTTGGAGCGACTGGACCGAAATGCTGGACGACCTGGCGGCCACCGGACTGGTCGCGGATCCATCGAAGATCTGGTGGGACATCCGACCTTCCGGCAAGCATCCGACGTTGGAGATCCGCATTTGCGATATCTGCACGCATATCGAAGACGGACTGACAATCGCCGCGCTTTACCAGTCGATCCTCGCCTACCTATTTCATCTGCGGCGAAGCAACGAACGTCGTCGCACCTATCGCCGCATCCTGCTCGCTGAAAACAAGTGGCGTGCCATGCGTTACGGCGTCGAGGCCGAGATGGCGGACTTCGGCAAGCGAAAGCTGCTGGCATTCGCCGACCTGACGGACGAACTGGTGGAAATCTTGCGGCCATTCGCCGAAGACCTCGGATGCATCAAGGAAGTCGAGCACGCCATGACAATTGCGCGTCGTGGCACCAGTTCTGACGAACAACTGCGTATCTTCCAAGCGGCGCTGGCGGGCGGCGCGTCTGAGCACGACGCGCAGGTCGCCGTTGTTGATTGGCTCATCGAGGAGAGCGCCAGGACGAGTGAATGACCGTCCGCCCCCTCCCACAGCGTCGGCATTGTGCGCAACCGTCCGACCCCTTACGTCGAGTGCATGGAGCCGTGAGGTAACGCGGACGAACGGAAACCGGCAGGTCACTAGTAGCGTGAACGTACCGACCATCATGGAGGATGTGCATCGCCCTGATCACGGGGCGGGCAATTTGCATCCACATCTGCAGGCTTTCCTTGCCGCCGCCGACAAGTCCACGCTCGCCGTCGACCGCTTCTTGTCCGGGATTTCGTCGCCGCTCATTGAACCGGGTGCATTGACGTTCCTATGGCGCGGCGACGCGCATGCGGTCGAGATCCTGCGTTGGATCAATGCCGGAGTGGACAGGCATCGCTTTCAGCGCCTTCCTGGCAGCGACCTGTGGTTCCTCAGGCTCCCGGTCAAGGACGGAGGTCGGTTCGAGTATAAGCTGAACGTGGTAGGCGACCATGGCGAGGCCTGGATTCTTGATCCGGCAAATCAGCATCGCGCCGGCGATCCATTCGGCGAGAACTCCGTCGCAATGACATTCGGTTATGCCCGACCGGAATGGAGCCTGAACCGCGGCGCCCCGCGCGGACACATGGAGGAGATCACCGTCGATAGCGCCGTGTTCGGCCATGCCCGCAACGAGCGGGTTTATCTGCCAAACGCTTACGATAATGGTCGTGACTTTCCGTTGGTCGTGATCCACGACGGCGGTGATTATGACGAATACGCGGACCTTTCCACGTCGCTGGACAATCTGATCGATGCCGGCGACATCCCGCCTCTCGTCGCGGTTCTGATACAGGCCGATGACAGGATGAGTGAGTACCCGCAAGGCCGGCGCCATGCGCGCTATGTCGTGGGCGAGCTCTTGCCGGCGGTGACCAACCGGTATTCGATCTCGACGAGGGTGCAGGATCGCGTGCTACTTGGCGCAAGTCTTGGTGCGGTCGCATCACTGGCGACGGCGTTTCGGTTCCGCGGGGTGTTCGGTGGCCTGATCCTCAAATCCGGATCCTTTGTGCTGGACCCAGAGAAGCTGCGGCAACGTTCGAATCCGGTGTTCCATCGGGTTGCCCGCCTGGTGGAGGTCGTTCGCCGAGCGCCGGCGCCCGAGGCCACGAGGGCCTTTGTCTCAACCGGTGAACTGGAGGGGTTGGCCGCGGAAAACGAGGCTTTGGCCGAACTTCTCGCGGGTCGAGGGATTGATGTCTTGTTCCAAAGCTCGTGGGACGGCCATCATTGGCACAACTGGCGGGATCAGCTGCGGGACGCCTTGATGTGGGTCCTGCCGCGGCAGCCAAGAGAGTAATCGGCGTTCGATACGCGTGCGGCGCCGGAATGATTGGGGGGATATTTCCATGGCCAGAAGCACCAAGAACATCGGGCTATCGCTGGGCGCCGACATCTGTTGGCCCATTGCCTATGAAAGCCTTTTCGAGGCGCTGACCCGCGACGGGCTGAAGTTTGGCAAGAAAACCTACGACTTCGCCGTGGAACGGGTGACGATCGAACCCTTCAGCCTTCACCAGCCGGTGAAATACGACGTGGTAATCGACCGGCTGACACATTGGTATTCGACCAGCCGCGAATGGATCAAGAAGGCCATCCTGATGGATGACCTCTACGTCTACAATAACCCCTGGTCACTGCAGTCGAACGAAAAACACACCAGCTATGCCGCGATGCTGCGGCTCGGCCTGCCAGTGCCCGAAACATGGATGCTGCCGCCCAAAGCCTATGACCCGTCGGACGACCTCGAGGCGACGCTGGTCAAGTATGCGCGGATGTTCAGCCTCGACGAGATCGGCGACAAGATCGGCTATCCGTTCTTCATGAAGCCCTACCACGGTGGTGGATGGAAGGGCGTTACCAAGATCGACAATGCGCAGGAACTGCACCGCGCCTACGATGCCAGCGGCACCGAGATCATGAACTTGCAGGCGGCGGTGCTGCCGCACGATTTTTTCGTCCGGAACGTCGGGCTTGGCCCGCAAGTCCGGCACGTGAACTATGATCCCGGCGCGCCTTTGCACGACCGTTACCGCCAGGACATCGAATTCCTGGACGCGGAAGACCAGCAGACGCTCAAGGATATGACGCTGACGATCAACGCCTTCTTTGGTTGGGATTTCAACTCCTGCGAGGCGCTCCGTCAGAACGGAAACTGGCACCCGATCGACTTTGCCAATGCCTGCCCCGACAGCCAGGTCACGTCGCTGCACTACCATTTCCCGTGGCTGATCAAGGCCAACCTGCGCTGGTCACTGTTCTGTGCAGCAACAGACCGTCCGATGCGCAAGAACATGGATTGGTCGCCGTTCTACAAGATTGCCGACAGCGACCGGTCCCCGCGCGAGAAGCTGACCGAATATGCCAAGATCGCCCACAAACGGTTCGAGACGGAGAAGTTTCGGCGCTTCTGCAAGAACCAGCTGAAGGACCTGGACGAGCTCGCCTACGACTTCTTCGGATCGGAAAAGCTGCACGACGCAATCCGGCAGAAGGTCGAGGCGCTTTTTCCCCATCATGAGCACGAGGAGTTCACGCAGCTCTTCTGGGACAGGATCCAGCTGTGGCGCGAGCAGGAAGGAAAATGCGGTGACAAAGACGGTTTCTAGATGGCGGTCGGACAGGCTCCATCGCGACATCTCGTTGGTCCGCTGGGGCACGTTTGGCCAACCTGTGCTGCTGTTTCCCACCGCGGGCGGCGACGCGGAAGAGATAGAGAGGATGCATGTCATCAGTGTGCTGGATCCCCTCATCTCGGCCGGGCGCATCAAGGTCTATTCCTGCGACAGCGTCGCCGGCGCCGCGCTCGCGTCCAACGAAGGGTCGGTTGAACATCGCTGCTGGATACTCAATCAGTTCCACGAATACGTCGCATACGAGGTGGTCCCGGCGATCCGGACGGACTGCCGAGACGGCGGCATCGAAGTGGTTGCCGCCGGCGCCTCAATCGGTGCGTTCAACGCCGTGGCTGTTACGTGCCGGTATCCACATCTGTTCAGTACGGCGCTCGGCATGAGCGGAACCTATGATCTCGAACGGCTAATGGGGTTCCAGGGCAATCAGGACTACTATTTTTCCTCGCCGCTGTCCTTTGTGCCCGGGCTGGAGGGGCCGACGCTCGATACGCTGCAGCGCCGGTTTATCGTTCTGCCCGTCGGTCAAGGTCGTTGGGAAGATCCGTCTGAAAGCTGGCGGATGGCCGGTGTCCTTGGCGCAAAGGGCGTGCCAAATCGCGTCGACCCCTGGGCCGCGACCTACGATCACGACTGGCCGACCTGGCGCGAGATGCTGCCGCTCTACCTCGACGATCTCGTTGCCTGACATGGGAGCGACCCCTTGAACATCATCTTCATAGAACCGGCCGGCTGAACAATGGGAGCCGGATGATGCGAGAGTATCACGTCCGGTTCTGAGAGAGCGCGGGGGTGAAAATCCCCCGCGCCACTCGCCTGTTCGTGAAGATCAATGGCGAGCGATATTACATGTGGCGGGCCGTCGATCATGAAGGCGAGGTCCTTGAAAGTTTCGTGACGAAGACGCGGGACAGGAAAGCTGCATTGAAATTCTTGAAGAAAACGATGCGGCGATACGGCCGTCCCGAGGCGATCGTGACTGACTTGCTCCGATCCTACGGCGCGGCCTTGAAGGCGATCGGCGCCGCGCAACTACAAGAAACGGGCCGATGGCTGAACAACCGGGCGGAGAATTCTCACCTGCCATTCCGACGACGAGAACGAGCAATGCAGCTGTTCCGGCGGATGCGAAGTTTGCAGATGTTTGCCGCGGTCCACGCCTCGGTCTTCAACCATTTCAATTCGGAGCGCAGCTTCTACTCGAGGGCAAATTTCAAGAAGAACCGCGCCGCCGCTCTCGCCGAATGGCGCGGTCTTTGCGCGGCATAAGGGGCAGCCATCCTGCTCTTGGTGAGACACGTTCGAATTTGTCTGATGGTGTGGACGGCTCCACCCGAACGGCATCGCATTGTGCCATGTTGGTATTGTGTGAAAGCCAACAAAGGAGAGGAGCCGACCACATGGATATTACAACGCTCCCCCAGACACACCGGAGCGCGGCGATCACGAGGACAGCCGCGCTCCGAAGATTTTCTCGACACGATTTGATGCAGGACCGGGCGCCGAACCTCCCGGTCCCGCTCGACATCTCAGCCGCTGAACGAGGCGAAATGCCGAATGGTGCGGACCCGCGGACCCAAAATGCGGACCCTGGGTGCGGACCCAAAAAAATCCCTGTCGCTAGAGAACTTCCGGGCAAAAGCCCCCCGCATAGCGTGACCGGCCGCGAAGGACCCGAGCACGGGGAGGGGATCGGGCGCCGGGGGCCTCGCATCGGCCTCCCTCCCGATCATGCCATGAATATGCCCGCAAATCCGGTGGTTTGTCGCGCCGTTTGTTACGCGCGCGATGCCGTCAGGGCGGTGGATCGGACCCGCGCAGAGCCGTCGAAGGCACGGATGAATCCGGGGTCCCGGACGCCAAAAACACTGAGCGGCCTTCGAGCCCTCGGCCAAGCCATTGTCCAGAATGGAATTAATCCACGCATCGCCCGGCGGCTTCACGCGGGCTGGGACAGAGCCGGCGGGGACCTGAACAGGTGAACTCGCTATGCTGGAAAGCGCTTGCCGTGCACTTCGAAGAGCATGACCTCAAAACGGAAGAGGTTGATGATCTGCAGAAATAGTATGGAGCACTTGGCAAGGTAGGCCGCATAGCCCATTTCCTGCTCCGGGCCAGTGCCACCTTTCCCTGACCGATAGACGATTTTGTTGTCAGGGGTGACCAGCTTGATCGATGCATGATGAGACGCATTTCTCAATTGATTGTCTCGTTCGACGCAAAGGTTCGCAAGCGCTGGGTTGTTGTCAAACGGGCCAAACCTCGCGGATTTGTCCAGCTCAAGGTACTTTTTTCTCGTCAATGTCTGAAACTGGTCAAACGACCGCCCGGAAGTAACATTGTTCAAATAGGCCATGATATCTACGAGCGAAGAGAAAGTTTCAAATGCATTGCCGTAGAACATCTTCGTCTTGTCGAACTGTGCCGAGCTCACGCCCGCGTCCTCGTCGACCTTAAGTCCCTTCTTGACACGAAAAATGACTTGAGAGAAGACGTCATATCCCAAAAAGAACTCTCGGATTATCGCCAGATACTTCTCCGCACGGCTGGAAGCAAGGTTCCTATCGTACTCTTCGAAGAACGCCACAAACTCAGGTTTTTCGCGATTGTCCTGCGCAACTTTGAATGCGTCGCGAAATGGTTCTTCGAAAGCTGGTTGGCTAAAGAAAAGGCAGAAACGCCATAGCCAGTCATGAATATTCTTGAGTGGATCGTTCGCATAAAACTCCGCAGAGCCTTCTTTGATTTTTTTGTCGCTGAGCTTTACGTGACCGTTTCTGTGAATGACCTGCCCCCCGGAGCTCCCTCGTTCATAACGAGAGTCTGCGGGTCTGGTTTTCATATTCCTGGGTTTCGAACTGGTGACCTGCCCCCCGGAGTTCCCTCGTTCATAACGAGAGTCTGCGGGTCTGGTTTTCATATTACTGGGTTTCGAACTGGGCAAGCGCGCCGGGCGCGGAGCCCTCAAATTGCTCAAGCGTCCGGCGCG
>NZ_SELO01000003.1 GCF_004146235.1 Tropicimonas sp. IMCC6043
ATCATGTCGTTGATGAACTTGATCGAAACCCGGAAATGCGCCGCCGCAGACCGGTGCGTGTTGCCCTCCTCCACGAATGCGACAACGCGCTCCCGCAATTCCATAGGATGTGGCTTGCCCATTCCTATCCCCTATATCTGCCTCACAAACAGAGAACCATGGGCGCCACATCTTGGGAATCCTGAATCCGATCAGCTTGGGAACGCTCTAAGGGGCCCGTTTCCACCGAGCGAATTGCCGGAGCCGTGCCTGAGGAGGCGGAGACCACTGCGCCCGAGGCCGGGCCGGAGGATCTGCCCCAATCCGTTCAGGAGAGTTCCACCTCCGAGATGGTCCGGGACAGTTAGGCGCGAAGGACGGACGCGCTTCCACCATCGGGTATCGCCGGTCCACCCTTTGGAGTGGCCGTTGCCGCGCGCAAGAAAAGCGGCGCGGCCCTCCGGGACCGCGCCGCCAGATCGTGTCTCATACGGGGGCTCAGGTGCCCCCGCAGGCTCAGTTGAGCGCTTCGTCGGTGATCATATGGGTCCAGGCGCCCTCCGGCTCCTTGGTGATCACCGGGTCGGAGCCGCCGCCGAGCAGCGTCGCAACGGTGCGATCGTAGTCGGCCGGATCCAGCGCGCCGTTCGAACCGGCCGTGAGCTTGGCGATCTCGCCCATCATCCGCTTCTGGTGTTTCTCGGTCTGGGCGCCGGTCTCGTCATTGTCGAGCACGATCATTGCCGCCTCGTCCGGGTTTTCCTCGGCCCATTTCCAGCCCTTCATGGAGGCCGCCACAAACCGCTTCATCTTGTCGACGAATGCCGGATCCTCGAGGTTTTCCTCAAGAACATAGATCCCGTCCTCGAGCGTTGCCACGCCCATATCCTCATACTTGAAGGTAACAAGCTCCTCGGGCGTCACGCCCGCGTCGATCACCTGCCAGTACTCGTTATAGGTCATGGTCGAGATGCAATCGGCCTGGCGCTGCAGCAGCGGATCGACGTTGAAGCCCTGCTTGAGGACGGTCACGCCCTCTTCGCCACCATCGGTCGGGATGCCGAGCTTGCTCATCCAGCTCAGGAACGGATACTCGTTGCCGAAGAACCAGACGCCGATCGTGCGGCCCTTGAGATCCTCGGGCGTCTCGATCCCGGTGTCCTTCCAGCAGGTCAGCATCATGCCGGACGACTTGAAGGGCTGGGCGATGTTCACGAGCGGCAATCCTTTCTCGCGCGACGCGAGCGCCGAGGGCATCCAGTCGAGCACCACGTCGGCGCCGCCACCGGCGATCACCTGAGCCGGTGCGATGTCCGGGCCGCCCGGCTTGATCGTCACGTCGAGCCCGACTTCGTCGTAGAAGCCCTTGTCCTCGGCCACGTAATAGCCCGCGAACTGCGCCTGGGTGACCCATTTGAGCTGGAGCGTGACCTCGTCGGCGGCCTGGGCGGCCGTGGCGAGGGCGAGCGCGGAGACAGCGCCGGCAAGAAATGTCTTCATGGTTGGTCCTCTCTGTTGATCTTCTCTGTTTATCGGCCCCGCCTTTGCGACGGATGCCAGAAGGTGACACGCCGCTCGATCAGCGCGACGATACCGTAAAAGGCCGAGCCCGCGATTGCAGCGACGAGTATCTCGGCCCAGACCATATCGAGCGCGAGCCGCCCGACCTCGGTTGAAATGCGAAATCCCATGCCCCTGATCGGCGAGCCAAAGAATTCGGCCACGATTGCACCGATCAGCGCAAGAGTTGTCGCGATTTTGAGCCCGTTGAAGATGAAGGGCATGGCCGCCGGCAGGCGCAGCTTGAAGAGCGATTGCCAGTAGGAGGCGGCATAGGTCTGCATCAGGTCGCGTTGCATCCGGTCGGTGGCGCGCAGCCCCTCGACGGTGTTCACCAGGATCGGGAAGAACACCATGACGACGACCACCGCCGCCTTCGACTGCCAGTCGAAGCCGAACCACATCACCAAGATCGGCGCGATGCCGACGATGGGAAGCGCGGCCATGAAATTGCCCACCGGCAGCAACCCGCGTCGCAGGAAATCGCTGGCATCGGCGACGAGAGCCACCAGGAAGGCCGCGGCCGCCCCGATGATGTATCCCGAGAGCGCGCCCTTGACGAAGGTCTGCACGAAATCGAGCCAGAGGATGTCCGTGCTGGCGGTAAAGGCCGCCCAGATCGCCGAAGGCGCGGGCAGGATCACCCCGGGCACGCCCATCCCCTGAACGATCCCTTCCCAGAAGAGCAGCAGGCCGATGCCGAAGACTGTTGGCACGAAGAGCCGGCTGATCGGCTGGTCCCGTCCGTCGGAATTGGCGACCTGCAGGTTGACATAGGAGATCGCGACGAGCGCCGTGCCGGCGCCGATGAGCCAGTTCCAGTTCACGACGCCATCCCCATCTTCTTCAGCACCGCACGCTGGATCAGTCCGATCAAGCCGACAAGCACCGCGGCGAGAATGGCGGCGGCGAAGAGCGCCGACCAGATCTGCACCGTCTGCCCGTAATAGCTGCCGGCCAGCAGCCGCGCACCGAGCCCGCGCACCGCCCCGGTCGGCATCTCGCCGACGATCGCGCCGACCAGCGCAGCGGCCATGCCGATCTTCATCGAGGTGAAGAAATACGGCATCGAGGAGGGCATCCGCAGTTTCCAGAAGGTCTCTGCCTGCGAGGCGTTATAGGTCGCCAGCAGGTCGAGCTGCATCGCTCCGGGCGAGCGAAGCCCCTTCACCATGCCGACCGCGACCGGGAAGAAGCTCAGATAGGCCGAGATCAGCGCCTTGGGCAGAATGCCGGTCACGCCCACCGAGTTGAGCACCACGATGATCATCGGCGCGACGGCGAGGATCGGGATAGTCTGGCTGGCGATGGCCCAGGGCATCACCGCCATGTTCATCACCCGGCTGTGGACGATGCCGATGGCGAGGCCGACTCCGGCCACAGTGCCGATGAGGAAGCCGAGGACGGTCGAGGAGAGCGTCACCCAGGCGTGGTAGAGCAGGCTGCGCTTGGAGAAACCGCGTCCCGTTAGCACCATCTCGCCGGTGGTCTTCCAGAGTTCCATGCCGACCTGGTGCGGGGCCGGCAGCCGCGGCCGTTCCTGGCTGAAGACGTCGGGCACGATTTCGGTGTTGGCCAGCGCCAGCCCGATCCCGCCCATGTCGCGCCGCTCGGCCGCGCCGGCAGGCGTGACGACGGCGCCGGCCCGCTCGGCGTCGGTCAGCGCGGTATGGATGTTCATCGGGATGCAGGCGAGATACCAGAGCCCGATGATCGCCGCGACGACGGCAACGACGGGCAGGACCGCGTCCGATACGGCGCGGACACCGGCACCGAGACCAGATGGCTTGGCTATCGTCGCGTCAGTCATGGCACGCCTCAATCGTCATAGGCATGCCCCGCCCGCAGCCCCTCGCGCACGCGGTGCGCGATGGCGAGGAACTCCGGCGTGTCGCGGATGTCGAGCGGGCGTTCGAGCGGCAGCGTGCTCTCGATCACGTCAGTGATCCGGCCCGGCCGCGGCGACATCACCACGATCCGGGTCGAGAGATAGACCGCTTCCGGGATCGAATGGGTGACGAAGCCGATGGTCTTGCCCGTCCTCTCCCAGAGCGCGAGGAGTTGCTCGTTGAGATGGTCGCGCACGATCTCGTCGAGCGCCCCGAAGGGCTCGTCCATCAACAGGATGTCGGCGTCGAAGGCCAGCGCCCGGGCGATCGAGGCGCGTTGCTGCATGCCGCCCGAAAGCTGCCAAGGGAACTTCTCGCCGAACCCCTCGAGATCGACGAGCTTCAGCACTCGTGCGACGTGCTCTTCCTGACTCTCCTTCGAATATCCCATGATTTCAAGCGGTAGCTTGATGTTCTTCGCAATCGTCCGCCACGGGTACAGCCCCGCCGCCTGGAAGACATAGCCATAAGCGCGGGCGCGCCGGGCCTCGTCGGGGCTCATGCCGTTGACGCTGATCGTCCCGCCGGTCGGATGTTCCAGCGCGGCGACCACCCGCAGGAACGTGGTCTTGCCACAGCCCGAGGGACCGATGAAGGAGACGAAATCGCCCCGGTTGATCGTCAGGTTGACGTCGCGCAGCGCCTGCACCGGGCCGTCATTGGTCTGGAAGGTGAGATCCAGACTGTCTGCAACGATCACGCTTGACTCGGAGACGACCTGCGCCGCTCCATTGGCGGCAATGTCACTTTCCATGAAGGATCACCCTATGTCGTCCTCGCCCCAATGCCGCTGTCTTCGCACCGGAAGCACCTATTCCGGCAAGCAGGGTTTCGACTATTTCGAAGGCATTTCTCGCGAGACCACCGGCGCGCAGGCGATCTGCATGCACCTGCTGGAGATTCCTCCCGGTGTGCGCGCCAAGGCGCATCTTCACGAAGCCCACGAGACGGCGATCTACGTGACCGAGGGCGCGGCGAAGATGTATTGGGGCGAAAAGCTCGAAGAACTCATGGAGATGTCGAAGGGCGACATGATCCACATTCCTGCCGGTGTCCCGCACCTGCCCTTCAACCCCTACGAAACCTCGGCCTGGGCGGTGATCGCCCGCACCGATCCGCATGAGCAGGAATCCGTCGTCCTTCGTCCCGATCTCGAGAGCCTGGTCCCGGAATAGCCCCACGCTCAGACCCCGCTCGCCGGAATGCCCGTGCGCTCCACGGGACGCGGCGCGGTGAGTTCCTTCCAGGTGCTGAGCGCCTTGTTGACGGTGCCGTTCGGTTCGCGGCCGACGAACTGCCCATGCCCGGGCTCGTTTTTCATCTCGCCATCGACCACCGCGACCTGGCCCCGGGTCAGCGTGTAGCGCGGCAGACCCTTCACAACTTTGCCCTCGAAGACATTGTAATCAATGGCGGATTGCTGGTTGGACGCAGTGATAGTCTTGGTCTTTTCCGGGTCCCAGACCACGATATCGGCATCCGCGCCGACGAGGATCGCACCCTTCTTCGGGTAGCAATTGAGAATTTTCGCTATATTCGTTGAGGTTACGGCGACAAATTCATTCGGCGTCAGGCGCCCGGTGCCCACCCCGTGGGTCCAGAGCATCGGCATCCGGTCCTCGAGCCCGCCGGTGCCGTTCGGGATCTTGGTGAAATCGCCGACGCCGAAGCGTTTCTGCTCGGTGGTAAAAGCGCAGTGGTCGGTTGCCACGACCGAGAGCGAGCCTGATTGCAGCCCGGCCCAGAGGCTGTCCTGATGCTTCTTGTTGCGGAAGGGCGGGCTCATCACGCGGCGCGCCGCATGGTCCCAGTCCTTTTCGAAATACTCGCTCTCATCCAGCGTCAGGTGCTGGATCAGCGGCTCGCCCCAGACACGCTTGCCCTGCATCCGGGCCCGCCGGATCGCCTCGTGGGCCTCCTCGCAGGAGGTGTGGACGACATAGAGCGGCACGCCGGCCATGTCGGCGATCATGATCGCCCGGTTCGTGGCCTCGCCCTCGACCTGAGATGGGCGGGAATAGGCATGCGCCTCCGGCCCGGTATTGCCCTCGGCCAGCAGCCTGGCGGACAGCTCGGCCACCACGTCGCCGTTCTCGGCATGCACGAGCGGGATCGCGCCCAGGGCGGCGCAGCGCTGGAAGGACGCGAAGAGCTCGTCGTCATTGACCATGAGCGCGCCCTTGTAGGCCAGGAAATGCTTGAAGGTGGTGATGCCGCGCTTCACCACGTCTTCCATCTCGTTGAAGACCTGCTCGCCCCACCATGTGATCGCCATGTGGAAGGAATAGTCGCAGGACGCGCGGGTCGACTTGTTGTCCCACATCTTGAGCGCGTCGAGCAGGCCCTGCTGCGGGCTCGGCAGCGCGAAATCGACCACCATCGTGGTTCCGCCGGCAAGTGCCGCGCGGGTGCCGCTTTCGAAATCGTCGCTCGAATAGGTGCCCATGAAGGGCATCTCGAGATGGGTATGCGGGTCGATCCCGCCGGGCATCACGTAGCAGCCGGTCGCGTCCAGCACCTCGTCGCCGACGAGCCCCTCGCCGATCGCCGCGATCTTGCCGTCCTCGATCAGCACATCCGCCTTGTAGGTCAGGTCGGCGGTGACGATGGTTCCGTTTTTGATGATGGTGCTCATGTCGTCCTCTCTTTCAGCAGGCCCGGCCGCCCGCGGTCAGATCCCAGTCCTTGAAGATGAAGTGAATGCCCGTCTGTTCACCATAGGTGCAGATGATCTTCTGCTCCGGAGGCGGGGTGGCATATTCGCAGGCCAGCACGTCCTTGCCGGCCTCCAGATAGGGTTTGGCAAGGTCGCAGAAGCCATATTCGTGGCAGCTCTCCAGCACGAGGAAATCGAACTCCGTCGCCAAGACCCCGATGAGTTCGGGCGCATTCTTCTGGGCGATCTCCAGCCCGAGGCTCCGCGCCATGGCTGCCAGTTCGCGCAGGTAGGCAACCTGTTCCCTGGCGGTGATGCCAAAGCCGGTGTCGAGCTGGTAGAGGTCCACGTTGTCCGGCTCGATCGCGTCGAAGCCGAGCGCCTTGCATTTCTGGAACCGCGCCCGCATCAGCGGCAGCAATACGTCCCGCCGGCGAATGTCGAGAAAGCGTTCGTCGGGCCAGTCCCCATAGGTCTTGCCGACGATCCCGGCGGGAAAGGCCGCGACGTCCGCACGATAGTCTTCCAGCGTTCCGACCGACACGTAACAGACGGTCTTGATGCCACGCGCCTTGAGGCGGGCGATATCGGCCTTCGTAACGCTGTCGGGGTCGAGGTCGATCACCCTGACGTCGACCCCGAGGTCGAAGGGCTCTGTCAGCTGCCAATCCCAATAGGCACCGACTCCGGGGATGTCGTGCGGCCCGGCAAGCGCAGCGAGCGGCGGCAGGAGCGCCACCGCCAGCCCGAATGCACAGCCGAGCCCGCGGATCATTCCACGATCTCCGCCGTCTCCAGCACCGCGTGGAACAGAACGTTGGCCCCGGCCTCGGCCCAGGCGGGGCTGATCTCCTCGGCCTCGTTATGCGACAGCCCGTCGACGCAGGGGCACATGATCATCGAGGTCGGTGCCACGTCGTTGATCCAGCAGGCGTCGTGCCCGGCCCCCGAGACGATGTCGATATGGCTGTAGCCGAGCCGTTCGGCGGCAGCGCGCACCGCGGCGACACAGCCTTCGTCGAAGGCGGGCGGGTCGAAACTGCCCACCACCTCGCTCTCGAACGTGACCCCGATCTCCTCGCAGAGCTTCGGAGCCTTCTCGTAGAACTCGGCCAGCATCGCCTCGATGATCTCGGGGATGTGCGAGCGGAAATCGACGGTGAAGACGACCTTGCCGGGGATGATGTTGCGCGAATTGGGGTAGACGTCGATATGGCCGATGGCGCCGACGGCGTTCGGCTGGTGCTTCATGGCGATCTCGTGGACGAGTTCGGTCACGCGCGCGAGCCCCCGGCCCGCATTGATCCGCATCGGCATCGGCGTCGAGCCGGTATGGCTCTCCTTGCCGGTCACCGTGCATTCGATCCAGCGCAGCCCCTGCCCGTGCGTCACCACGCCGATATCCTTGCCCTCGGCCTCGAGGATCGGCCCCTGCTCGATATGCAGTTCGAACAGCGCGTGGATCTTGCGCGCGCCGACCTCTTCCTCGCCGTTCCAGCCGATCCGTTTCAGCTCGTCGCCGAAGCGCTTGCCCTCGGCATCCACCCGGTCATAGGCCCAGTCGAGCTCGTGCTTTCCGGCGAAGACGCCCGAAGCGAGCATCGCCGGGGCAAAGCGCGTGCCCTCCTCGTTGGTCCAGTTGACCACCACGATCGGGTGCTTCGTCTTGATGCCCAGATCGTTCATCGAGCGCACCGCCTCGAGCGCGCCGAGCACGCCGAGCACGCCGTCATACTTGCCGCCCGTCGGCTGGGTATCGAGATGCGAGCCGGCATAGACGGGAAGCGCATCGGGGTCCGTGCCCTCGCGATAGGCGAACATGTTGCCCATCTTATCGACGCCCATGCTCATGCCCGCGTCTTCGCACCATTTCTGGAACAGCGCCCGACCCTCGGCATCGGCATCGGTCAGGGTCTGGCGATTGTTGCCGCCGGCCACGCCCGGGCCGATCTTCGCCATTTCCATGAGGCTGTCCCAGAGCCGGGTGCCGTTGATCTTCAGGTTTTCGCCGGGGGCTGCCATGTCCTAGTCCTTTTCTGTCCCCGCCCCGGCCGCCCGGCTGAACCGCAGGAGCGCATCGCATGCAAACTCGGCCAGGTGTTCGGGAACGAAGATGTGGTCATGATGATTTGCGGCGACGAGGTTGACGGGGATTTCCCGCGCCGCGAGTTCCGAGGTTACCGCCGCGCTGAGGCCGACGCCGTCGAGCGCGGAATGCACCTCGAGGGTGATCTGGCGAAAGGCGTCCCGGTCCTCCGGTCTGGCCTCGAGGATCAGCGAGAGGCCCTCCGCCTCGCGGAAGCTGGCCTGCGCAAGCGGCAGGAGCCGCGCCGCCTCGTCCGGATCGGATATCGTGCGGAAGACGAAGCGTCCCGGCAGAAGCTTTGGCGCCATCTGCCGGATCATCTCCTGTCCGTCCCGCACGCGAGATGTCATCGCCGCGCCGCTCAATCGAGACCGGTCAACACGTCGCGCAACGTGCCGAAGAGCTGGTCGATATGGCCTTTCTCGATGATGAGCGGCGGCGACAGGGCGATGATATCGCCCGTCGTGCGGATCAGGCAGCCCTTGTCGAAGGCATCGAGGAAGGCTTGGAAGGCGCGGCGGGTGGGGGCGCCGGCGATCGGCTCGAGCTCGATTGCGCCGATCAGGCCCATGTTGCGGATGTCGATCACATGCGGGCAGTCGGAGAGCGAATGCAGCGCGTCCTCCCAATAGGGCGCAAGCTCCGCGGCGCGCTCGAAAAGGCCCTCCTCGCGATAGGTCGCGAGCGTGGCGAGGCCCGCGGCGGAGGCGATCGGGTTGCCCGAATAAGTGTAGCCGTGGAACAGCTCGATCATGTGCTCCGGCCCGGTCATGAAGGCGTCGTGGATTTCGCTCGTTGCCAGCACCGCGCCCATCGGGATGACGCCGTTGGTCAGCCCCTTGGCGCAGGTGATCAGATCCGGCATCACCCCGAAATGCTCGGCGGCGAAGGAGGAGCCGAGCCGGCCGAAACCGGTGATGACCTCGTCGAAGATGAGCAGGATGCCGTGCTTGGTGCAGATCTCCCGCAGCCGCTCCAGGTATCCCTTCGGCGGCAGCAGGACGCCGGTGGAGCCCGCCATCGGCTCGACGATCACCGCCGCGATTGTCTCCGGCCCATGCAGCGCGCAGATCTTCTCCAGCTCGTCGGCGAGCTGCGCGCCGTGCTCCGGCTGGCCGCGCGTCATCGCGTTCTCCGGCAGGTGGGTCGCCGGCAGATGGTCGACTCCCGTCAACAATGTGCCAAAGAACTTCCGATTGTTCACGATTCCGCCGACCGAGATGCCGCCGAAATTCACCCCGTGATAGCCGCGCTCGCGACCGATCAGGCGGGTGCGCTGCCCCTCGCCGCGGGCGCGGTGATAGGCTAGCGCGATCTTGAGCGCGGTCTCGACCGATTCCGAGCCGGAGTTGGTGAAGAAGACATGGTCAAAGGGCTCCGGCGCCATGTCACGCAGGGCGCTGGCAAGCTCGAAGGCTTTCGGATGGCCCATCTGGAAGGCCGGCGCATAGTCGAGCTCGCCAGCCTGGGCGCGGATTGCCTCGACGATTTTGGGCCTATTGTGGCCGGCATTGCAGCACCACAGGCCCGCCGTGCCGTCGAGCACGTCGCGCCCGTCATCTGTCTTGTAGAACATCCCGTCCGCGGAGACGAACATCCGCGGCTTCGACTTGAACTGCCGGTTCGCCGTGAAGGGCATCCAGAAAGCCGAAAGATCATTGGGTGCGGGTTTGCGGTCGAGCGCCATGTCGGGTCCCCTGTTGGCTCCCGACTCTCGCGCGGTCGGGTCGCGTGGCAATAGGTTTGACCAATTGGTCAGGATCACGCTACCACGAGGTCGAAACCAGTCAAGCGACTGGTCGAATTCCGTGCACTCGCCCGATGGGACCGCAGGAATCCGGCCGTGTCGATGAAGAATCGAGCGAATTATGGACAGTGGTCAATTCCCTTCCGACAAGCCCGAAACGCGAATCCAGAAACGCAACCGCGAGGCGATCCTGGAAGCGGCGCTGGACGTGTTTTCGGCCCGCGGTTTCCGCGGCGCCACGGTGGACCAGATCGCCCGCGAAGCCGGGCTCTCCAAGCCCAACCTGCTCTATTACTTCCCCTCGAAGGAGGCGATCCACGTCGCGCTGCTGACCGGCCTGCTCGACAGCTGGCTCGCTCCCCTGCGCGCACTCGATCCTGGCGGGGAACCGATCGACGAGATCCTCCGCTATGTCCGGCGCAAGCTGGAGATGAGCCGCCAGATGCCGCGTGAGAGCCGGCTCTTCGCCAATGATATCCTGCAGGGCGGCCCGCATCTCGCGGACCTGCTGACCGGAGTGCTGAAGCCTCTGGTTGACGAGAAGGCGGCGGTGATCCGCGACTGGGTCGCGGCGGAGCGGATCGCGCCGGTCCATCCCTATCACCTGATCTTCTCGATCTGGGCGCAGACACAGCACTATGCCGATTTCGACATGCAGGTGCGTGCGCTGCTGCCGGCGGGCGAAAACGACCCCTTCCCGGAAGCGGAGCAGCATCTCGTGTCGCTCTTCACGCGGACCCTGAAGCCTGCGGCGGCGGTCTAACCGCCACCGCCAGCGACACAATCGGAAAAGGTCGCAGTGACGCCCCGGTGGTGTTCAGGCGCGCGCCGGTCCGGAACCGGCGCCCGCTCTGCCCCGCCTATTCCGCAGCGCAGCTTGCGCCAGGATTGTTCGGATGGGTCGTCCAGTTGCCGTATTCCTCCGGAACCGTCTCGCCCGTCCGCTTGTCCGTCTCGCCCGGCGCGAGCGTCCGCATGGTGATACAGCCCTCGACCGGACAGGTGTTGATGCAGAGATTGCAGGCCACGCATTCCGACTCGTCCACCTCGAAGACCCGGCCTTCCTTCATCAGGATCGCCTGGTGCGAGGTGTCCTCGCAGGCGGCGAAGCAGCGGCCGCACTTGATGCAGGCCTCCTGGTCGATCACCGCCTTGGTAATGTAGTTGAGGTTGAGGAACTGCCAGTCGGTGACATTCGGCACCGCCTTGCCGACGAAGTCCGCCGTGGAACTGTAGCCTTTCTCGTCCATCCAGGCCGAGAGCCCGGCGATCATCTCGGTGACGATCCGGAAGCCATAGGTCATCACCGCGGTGCAGACCTGCACATTGCCGGCCCCGAGCGCCATGAACTCGGCCGCGTCGCGCCAGGTCGTGACGCCACCGATGCCGGAGATCGGCAGGCCCGCCGTCTCCGCATTCCGCGCGATCTCCGCCACCATGTTCAGCGCAATGGGTTTCACCGCCGGGCCGCAATAGCCGCCATGGGTGCCCTTGCCATCGATCATCGGTTCCGGGCACATCGCATCGAGATCGACCGAGGTGATCGAGTTGACGGTGTTGATCAGCGAGACCGCATCCGCGCCGCCCCGCCTGGCCGCTTCCGCCGGGTAGACGATATTGGTGATGTTCGGCGTCAGCTTCACGATCACCGGCATGCGGGTGTTCTGCTTGCACCAGCGGGTGACCATCTCGATATATTCGGGCACCTGCCCCACAGCCGAACCCATGCCGCGCTCGGCCATGCCATGCGGACAGCCGAAATTGAGCTCGACGCCATCGGCCCCGGTCTCCTCGACCACCGGCAGGATCGCCTTCCAGGCCTCCTCCTCGCAGGGCACCATCAACGAGACAACCACCGCGCGATCCGGGTAGTCGCGCTTTACTGCCTTGATTTCGCGCAGGTTCTGCTGAAGCGGCCGGTCGGTGATGAGCTCGATATTATTCATCCCGATCATCCGCCGATCCGGGCCGAAGATGGCGCCGTAGCGCGGCCCGTTCACGTTGACGACCGGCGGCCCTTCGGCGCCAAGCGTTTTCCAGACGACGCCGCCCCAGCCGGCCTCGAAGGCGCGGCGGACATTGTATTCCTTGTCGGTCGGCGGCGCGGAGGCGAGCCAGAACGGGTTGGGCGATTTGATGCCGACGAAATCGTTCGCGAGATTTGCCATTGTCTCTCCCCTATTCGGCCGCCACGGCGTCTGCGCCGGCAAGCACCGCATGGATGTCCTCGGCCGCGTCGCGCCCCTGCGCCACCGCCGTCACGGTCAGGTCGTCGCCGCCGGTGGCGCAATCACCGCCGGCCCAGACTCCCTTGAGCGAGGTCCGCCCCGCGCCCTCGACCTTGATCTTGCCTTCCGTCGTCTCCAGCACGCCGGGCACGCCCTTGAGGCTCTGTCCGATCGCCTTGAACACCTGGTCGGCCTTGAGGGTGAAGGTTTCCTCGGAGAGTTTCAGGCCGGCCGGGCCGTCCTCGGTATAGGCAAAGGTGACCGAGGAGACGGTCTCGCCGTCCTCGCTCTCGAAGGCCACCGGCTGCGCGTTGAGCACAATCTTGACGCCCTTGGCGGTCGCCAGCTCCTGCTCGAAGGTCGAGGCCGAGAGCTGGTTGCTGCCACGGCGGTAGACCATGGTCACGTGCTCCGCGCCGAGCAGTTTCGACTGGATCGCCGCGTCGACCGCGGTCATGCCGCCGCCGATCACAACCACGTCGCGGCCGACGGGGATGGTCGACAGGTCCTCGGCCTGCCGCAGTTCGGCGATGAAATCCACCGCGTCGCGGACATGGGCGTGTTCCTCGCCCTCGGTTCGGAGCGCGTTGACCCCGGCCAGTCCCATGCCGAGAAAGACCGCGTCGAACTCCGCCTGCAGATCCTCGAGCAGCAGCCCTTCGCCCAGAACCTGATTGTAGCGGATCTCGATGCCGCCGATCTTGAGCAGCCACGCGACCTCGGCCGCGGCGAAAGAATCGGGCGCCTTGTAGGCCGCGATGCCGAACTCGTTGAGCCCGCCCGGTTTCTGCCGCGCGTCGAAGATCACGACATCATGGCCGTGCATCGCCAGCCGGTGCGCACAGGCCAGCCCGGCCGGCCCCGCGCCGACCACTGCGACGCGCCGCCCGGTTGCACCGCCACGCGTGTAGGGGTGGATGCCCTGCTCCATCATGTGGTCGGTCGCATAGCGCTGCAACTGCCCGATTTCGACCGGGTTGCCCTCGGCCGTCTGGCGCACACAGGCCTCCTCGCAGAGCGTCTCGGTCGGGCAGACGCGGGCGCACATGCCGCCGAGGATGTTCTGCGCGAAGATCGTCCGCGCCGCGTTGTCCGGATCGCCCGACTGGATCTGGCGAATGAACATCGGGATGTCGATCTCGGTCGGACAGGCCGCCGTGCAGGGCGCGTCATGGCAGAAATAGCATCGGTCGGCGGCCACGGCGGCTTCATGCGCGTCGAGTGGCGGATGCAGATCATCGAAATTGCGGCGATAGCTGGCCTGGTCGAGCCGTCCGGCAACGACACCCGGCGTCCTCTGGCTGTTTTGCATGCGCAAACCCCTGCTGGAGACCTGTCTTATCCGAACGAGGCTGACACGAGACTGATTTTTTATCAAACGGTAAATTTTCTCCTCGGCGACGCGCGCCGGCCTCCGCCCGACTTTTCACCGGTCCTGCCGAAAACGCGGGCATCGCGCGAGCGCCCAAGGGGCGCAAGCGTCAGAGCGAACGCAGGAGCGCCGCGCCGCTGTCAAGCGCCTGGGCAATCTGTACCAGGCTCTCGCCGCCCGGCCGCGACCGCGAGGGCGAACGCAGCAGCTGAGACTGCGCCTGCGCGACGAGATCCGCGCCCCTGTCTCCCGCGGCAGACAGCCGGCCGGTCGCAACCGGAACGATCGCGCGGGTTGTCGTCGCCCGGCCGCCCGCCGTCGAAAGGCGCGCCGACGGCGCCGAGCTGCTCTTGTTGCGCTTCGCGAGGGTTTCGAGTTCCCCCGCGGCGCCGCGGAGCGCCGCCCGCACATCGGCATAGTCGCCCGTGCCGGGAAGCCGCCGCTGTACCTCCCAATACTGGTAGGCGAGGCAATCGAGCACATATTCCCGCTGCGCAAGTTGCTGGCAGAACGCCGTGCCCTGCCGCAGCGCGGACAGGATCGTTTTCGTGGTGCCCGCGTTGAACGCCGTTCCGGGCGCGACGTGCGCAAGCTCCACGATGGAGGCCGCACCGGAGCGCGCCGCGTTCGAACCGCCACGATCGTTGGAATAGCCGCGCTCCGCCAACGCCGGCGAGACGACCGCGACAAGCCAGGCGGCAAGGAGCAGCAGGGGTCGCAAACGCGCGGGCATGGCGATGACTCCGAAAGCTTTGGGGATGACGCGGCGAAACCGCCGTCAGGATAGCGCAATCGCAGCACCGGGCAAGCGCCGTGCTGGGCGGTCCCGCCCGGGCAATGCTGCTGCGAGACGCACTGGAGGCCCAATTCGTCACAGCACGCGAGTCATTCGTCCTCTCTTTAACCTCCCCCGCGCTTCCGTTACATCAGGCACAGTTTTTGGAACCGGATGAAAGGCAGGGGTCACATGACCAGGACGAGTCAGGATGCGGATGTCGCCTTTATCGAGGCGCTCGCCGAATTGCTGCGGGAGAAGGATCTGACCGAGCTGGAAGTGATGCGCGAATATGGCGAGAGCGACAGCCTGAATGTCCGGGTAAGCCGCCAGGTCGCCGCGCTTCCCGCCGCCGCCCCGGCCCCGGCCGCTGTCCAGGCCGCACCCGCTCCGGTGGCTACGCCCGCTGCCGCGCCTGTGCCGGTCGAGGACCCCGCGCAGTTGCCCGGCGCGGTCACCTCGCCGATGGTCGGCACGGTCTATCTCTCGCCAGAACCGGGCGCCAGCGCCTTCGTCTCCGTCGGCGACGCCGTCACCGAGGGCCAGACGTTGCTGATCGTCGAAGCGATGAAGACGATGAACCAGATCCCCGCGCCAAGGGCCGGCACGGTCCGCCGCATCCTCGTCGAAGATGCGGCCCCGGTCGAATTCGGCGCCCCGTTGATGATCATCGAATGATGTTCCAGAAGATCCTGATCGCGAACCGGGGCGAGATCGCCCTGCGTGTCATCCGCGCCTGCGCCGAGATGGGCATCAAGTCCGTCGCGGTGCATTCCACCGCCGATGCCGACGCGATGCATGTGCGCCTCGCTGACGAGAGCGTCTGCATCGGTCCGCCGCCGTCGTCGCAGAGCTATCTGTCCTTTCCCGCCATCATCTCGGCCTGCGAGATCACCGGCGCCGAGGCGATCCACCCGGGCTACGGGTTCCTCTCGGAGAACGCGGCCTTCGTGCAGATCGTCGAGGATCACGGGCTGACCTTCATCGGCCCCAAGGCCGAGCACATTCGCATCATGGGCGACAAGATCACCGCCAAGGAGACGATGAAAGCGCTCGGCGTGCCGGTCGTGCCGGGGTCGGACGGCGGCGTGCCGGACATCGAGTCCGCAAAGACGGTGGCGGCCGAAATCGGCTATCCCGTCATCGTCAAGGCGACCGCCGGCGGCGGCGGGCGCGGAATGAAGCTCGCCCGGGTGCCCGAGGAGATGGACACCGCCTTCAGGACCGCCCGCGCCGAGGCCAAGGCCGCCTTCGGCAATGACGAGGTCTATATCGAAAAATATCTCGGCAAGCCGCGGCATATCGAGGTCCAGGTCTTCGGCGACGGCAAGGGCCACGCGGTCCATCTCGGCGAGCGGGACTGTTCGCTGCAGCGGCGCCACCAGAAGGTGCTGGAGGAGGCCCCCGGCCCGGTGATCACCGCCGAGATGCGGGAGCGGATCGGCCGGATCTGCGCCGATGCGGTGGCGCGGATCAACTATACCGGAGCCGGCACGATCGAGTTCCTCTACGAGGATGACGAGTTCTTCTTCATCGAGATGAACACGCGGCTGCAGGTCGAGCATCCGGTGACCGAGGCCGTGTTCGGCGTCGATCTCGTGCGCGAACAGATCCGCGTGGCGCAAGGCCAGACGCTCTCCTTCGCGCAGGAGGATCTCGAGGTGAACGGCCACGCGATCGAGGTGCGGATCAACGCCGAGAAGCTGCCGAACTTCACCCCCAGCCCCGGCAAGGTCGGCATGTATCACGCACCCGGCGGCCTCGGCGTGCGGATGGATTCGGCGCTCTATGGCGGCTATTCGATCCCGCCCTATTACGATTCGCTGATCGGCAAGCTTATCGTGCATGGCCGCGACCGGCCCGAGGCGCTCTCGCGCCTGGCCCGCGCGCTCGGCGAGGTGGTGATCGAGGGGATCGACACGACGCTGCCGCTGTTCGACGCCTTGCTGGCCGAACCGGCGATCCAGTCCGGCGAATACGACATCCACTGGCTTGAGAAGTGGCTGGCCGCCCATGGCGGCTGACAGGCTGAGACAGGCCGGCGTCCCAACTCCTCGCCGGGCGGCGACGTTCAGGTGCCACCGGCAGGGTGTGGGCGTCGCACCGGCGTGATGGAGATCACGCCGACGCTGCTGCTCAGGGCCTATGCCTCCGGCATCTTCCCGATGGCGGAGACGCGGGAGAGCGAAGAGATCTACTGGCTCGACCCGAAGGCGCGCGGAATCTTCCCGCTCGACGGCTTCCGCATTTCGCGCTCGCTCCGCCGCCGCATCCGGCAAGCGCCGTTCGAGGTCGCGGTGAACCGCGACTTCGCCGGCGTGGTTGCCGGCTGCGCCGACCGGCCGGAGACCTGGATCAACGACAGGATCTTTGCGCTCTACTCAGAGTTGCACCGGGCCGGCTTTGCCCATTCGCTTGAACTTCGAGAGGGCGAGGACCTGGTCGGCGGGGTCTATGGCGTGGCGCTCGGCGGCGCGTTCTTCGGCGAATCGATGTTCTCGCGCCGCCGGGATGCCTCGAAGATCGCTCTGGCCTATCTCGTCGACCGGCTGCGCCTCGGCGGCTTCCGCCTGTTCGACACGCAGTTCCTGACCGACCATCTGGCCAGCCTCGGCGCCATCGAGATCCCGCGCGCGGAATATCAGCGCCGGCTGCGCGCGGCGCTGGCGACCCGCGCCGATTTCCTCGCGCCCGGCCCCCTGCCCGACGCTCACTCGATGCTGCAGCGGAGCAGCCAGACGTCGTAGCGCGGGTGATCCAGCGCATTGAGCGCCGGCGACGAGGCGATCATCCAGCCGGAGAAGGAGACCTTGTCCAGGTCCGAGTCGCGAATCTCCAGCCATCCGAAGGCATCGGAGTTGGGGTTGTTGGTCGGGTAGCGGCAATCGCCGAGCACGATCGCGAGGCGGCCGACGACCTTTGTCTCGCCGCGGCCGATCCCGATGTCGGTGGTCTCGCCGGAGATCTTGTCGAGCACCCGGATCGTGGCGCTGCGGGCGCTGGTTGCCGGACGCGCGGTTTCCTGTTGGGCGATGACCGGGGCGGCCGCGAGACTCGCCAGGGCGAGAGCGAAGACCGCAGGCCGCCGCATCACTCGTCTCCGGATGAGGAGACGAACTTGGCAAGCAGGCCGAGCAGGCTCAGCGCGCCCTGGGTGTCCACGATCTCCTCGCCATCGGCCAGAACGAAGGGCGAGCCGCCGGGCACGAGTTCGACAAAGTTGCCGCCCAGCAGACCCTCGGAGGACACGGCGACCGAGCTGTCCTCGGGGATCGCGACCGGTGCGCCGATCGACATGGTGATCTCCGCGCGGAAAGTCTCGGGGTTGAGATCGAGCGCGCTGACCGAGCCGATCTTGATCCCGGCCATACGCACGTCGGTGCCGAGCGAGATGCCCTCGACCGACCGGAAGGAGGCCGTCAGGTCGTAGCTGTCCGAACTCGGCGCCATGCCGGAGCCCTGCCCGGCAAAAACCAGGAACCCGATCGCGACCGCCAGCGTCGCGCCGCCTGCGATGACCTCGCCGATATTCTCAGACATGCATTTCTCCGTCCCGCCTGCACGGGGCGCTGCGGCGCTCTGCGCGGGTCTTTCGGGTCATTCGGGGGCCCAGGCCTCGTAGTCGGAGCGCTCGACAGGGTCGGCTCGGCGGATCGAGCCCGCGGGCTTGTAGGACAGCTCCGGAATCGCCGAAACGTTCTCCAGGTGCGGCTTCTCCCAGGCCTTGTGGCGCAGCGGCGCCTGGCTCGGCGGCTCCGCGAATGTCTTGTGCAGCCAGCCATGCCAGTCCGGCGGGATCCGGCTCGCCTCCATTTCGCCGTTGAAAACGACCCAGCGTTTTGAATCGTCTTCATTGCGGTAGTAGACGTTGCCCTCGTCGTCCTCTCCCACCTTCTCGCCGTGGCGCGAGGTGAAAAGTTGCGTGCCGTAGGTCTGCCCGTCCCACCAGATGAGGGCCCGCAGAACCGAATTGAGGATGCCCATGATGCCTCCGGAATGGTCTTGGATCCCCGTATGGACCAAGTGGCGCGCGAGGTCCAGAGACAGCACGGCGCAGGGGTCCGTCCGCGGCGAACTGCGTTGACCGCGCCCGCCGACAGCCCGCGCGGCCGACCACCGAACTTTCCCGGCACGGGCGGCGCATCCGCTGTTGCGCCCTGCCCTCGAGTCTCTGCATAGTCGCGATGCTTTTCATTTCACCAACATTGGATTCACCCAAATGCCCAGATCCGCTTTCGCGCACGCGACCGCGCTCACCTTCCTGCTTTGCACCGCCGCGTCGGCAGATGTCTCCGCAGAAGCTCTCGCGACCATCACGACACCGGACACCGTCGAATCCAAAATCGGCACGTTGAACTTCAAGGACGGCGCGCCGAACGAGACGACCGCGAAGGCGGTCTATGACAACCTGGATTTCACCTATGCCTTCCGCGCCTTCACTGACACGTTCAAGGGTGTCAGCGTGCAGGCGGTTCTCGAGGGCTTCGAGGCGGCCGGCATCAAGGACGGCGAGATCCTGATCTTCTCCGAACTGATGGATTCCGAGTCGCTGTTCCTGACGGCCAATGCCGACACGGTTTACTACCTCGGCTTCGTCGACCTCTCCGACGGACCAGTTGTGGTTGAGACACCACCCGATGCACTCGGCACGTTTGACGATCACTGGTTCCGCTGGGTCAGCGATTTCGGCCGTCCGGGGCCGGATCGCGGCGAAGGGGGCAAATACCTTCTCGTGGGACCAGGATACGACGGGTTCCTCCCGGAGGACGGCTTCTATCTCTCGCATTCCCAAACCAACCAGGTGGTCATTCTCGGCCGCTCCTTCCTGACCGACAACGATCCCGCTCCCACCGTCAAGGTTATCAAGGATCACCTGAAGATCTATCCCTATGGGCCCGGCGGCGTCGGCATGTCGATCGCCCGCTATCTCGAAGGCGGGGTGCAACTCGGCCGCAATGCCGAGCCCAAGACACCGGTCTTCCACGAGGGCACAGGGCTCTCGATCAATACCATTCCGCCGAACGACTACACCTACTACGAGATGCTGGACCGCCTGGTGCAGAGCGAACCCGCTGCCGTGATGGACCCCGAATTGATGGGCCCCATCGCGGCGATCGGCATCAAGAAGGGCGAAAAGTTCGCGCCCCATGCGCGGATGAAGAGCATTCTTGAAGAAGCCGTCAAGGTCGCCAACGCCACGGGCCGCACCCTGAGCTTCGCTCCGCGCGACCCGGACTGGTATTGGTACGAGGGCTCGCACTGGTGGAACCCGCTATTCCTTGGCGGTTACAATTTCGAGACGCCTCTGCCCGAAATCACCAAGGACGGCGCCAAACCCTATCCGCCGACCGGCTACAAGCAGAACGATGCGCGCACCTCGTTCTTCTATGCCGCGACCGGGATCACTCCGGCGATGGCGATGCGCCTGACCGGCGTCGGCTCGCAGTACCTGTTCGGCACGCAGGACGCCAACGGCGACTGGTTTGATGGAGCCAAGACCTACAAGGTGACCTTGCCCAAGGGCATCCCGGCGGAGGCGTTCTGGTCCCTGACACTCTACGACAACCAGACCCGCTCGATGCTCAAGACGCCACAGAAGTATCCGCGTGCGGGAAGCCAGAAATACCCGTCTCCCGCGGCAGAGGCGGGCGAGGATGGCGCGACGACTGTCTGGTTTGCACCCGAACAACCCGAGGGCATTGCGCGGGGCAACTGGATCCAAACGGACCCGGAAAAGGGCTGGGTCGTTCTCTTGCGGCTCTACAGCCCGATGCCGGCCTTCTTCGACAAGTCCTGGCAGCCGAGCGAAATCGAGATCGTCGAATAGGAAGCACTGTCTCGCGGCGGAGACCGATAAGGCTCTCCGCCACGAGACGGAACAGTCCGCACTGCCGTCGATGCGGGCCGGTCAGCCGGGCAGCCGCGCCGTCACCTCTATCTCGATCTTCATCTCCGGCTCCTGCAATCCGGCGACCATCATTGTCGCCGCGGGGCGAGCCGTTGCGAAGGCCTCCCGCGTGGCCGGCCAGCAGGCGGGCCAGTCCGCCGGGTCGGGCAGGATGTAGCGCACGCGGACCACGTCATCGAGGCTGGCGCCGGCCTCCGCCAGTGCCGCGCCGATGGTGGACAGCGCGTTGGCGCACTGATCCTCTATTCGGGCGGGCATTGTCATGGTCGCATAGTCGTAGCCGGTGGTGCCGGCCACGAAGACCCAGCCGTCCGCGACAACCGCCCGCGAATAGCCGATCTCGCGCTCGAAGAGCGAGCCGGAGGTGATATGGCGATCTGGCATTTCGGGCTCCGCTGGCTGGATTCCGCGGCATCCTAATATCGCCGCGCCGAAGGTAAAGCCGCGGCGCCCGTCGGCGGATCGCTCCGCAGCTGTCATGTCCTGTCTTGTGACGCTTGTTTGACGATATCCGCGTCAGTCAACGCTCTGCGCAGGTGGCAGAGAGCTACGGAGTCCAGCAGCACGATCGCCCGGCGCTTCGACCGCACCCGAAACGACGAGAGGCGGCTCCGTGGAGCCGCCCCTCATCGCAATCTGTCAGGTCGTGGCCGGCACGAGGACCGAAAGCGGTCAGCCCGCGGTGGCGTCGCGGTTCTCGGCGTAGATCAGCAGCGGCTGGGTCTCGGAAGTCACCGCCTCCTCGTTGACCATTACCTCCTCGACGCCCTCGAGGCCGGGCAGTTCGAACATCGTGTCGAGCAGGATGTCTTCCATGATCGACCGAAGGCCCCGCGCGCCGGTCTTGCGCGCGATGGCACGCCGCGCAATCGCCCGCAGCGCGTCATCGGTGAAGTTGAGCTCGGCATCCTCGAGTTCGAACAGCCGCTGGTATTGCTTGACGATGGCGTTCTTGGGCTTGGTCAGGATGGTAACCAGCGCGTCCTCGTCGAGATTCTCCAGCGTCGCGATTACCGGCAGCCGGCCGACGAATTCCGGGATCAGGCCGAATTTAAGCAGGTCTTCGGGCTCCAGCGCCTTGAAGAGTTCGCCCGCGTCCTGGTTCTTCTCGTCCTTGACGTCGGCGCCGAAGCCGATCGCCGAGCCCTTGCCCCGCTGGGCGATGATCTTGTCGAGCCCGGCAAAGGCGCCGCCGCAGATGAACAGGATATTGGTCGTGTCCACCTGCAGGAATTCCTGCTGCGGATGCTTGCGCCCGCCCTGCGGCGGCACGGAGGCCACGGTGCCTTCCATGATCTTCAGCAGCGCCTGCTGCACGCCCTCGCCCGAGACGTCGCGGGTGATCGAGGGGTTGTCGGACTTGCGGGTGATCTTGTCGACCTCGTCGATATAGACGATGCCGCGCTGCGCCCGCTCGACATTGTATTCGCTGGCCTGGAGCAGCTTGAGGATGATGTTCTCGACATCCTCGCCGACATAGCCCGCTTCGGTCAGCGTCGTCGCGTCGGCCATGGTGAAGGGCACATCGAGGATCCGCGCCAGCGTCTGGGCAAGATAGGTCTTGCCGCAGCCGGTCGGGCCGATCAGCAGGATGTTGGATTTCTGAAGCTCGATCTCGGCGCTCTTGGAGGAATGGTTGAGGCGCTTGTAATGGTTGTGCACGGCGACCGAGAGAACCCGCTTGGCGCGATCCTGGCCGATCACATAGTCGTCCAGAACCTCGCAGATCTCCTTCGGCGTCGGCACACCATCCGTGGCCTTCAGCCCGGAGGTCTTGGTCTCCTCGCGGATGATGTCCATGCAGAGCTCGACGCATTCATCGCAGATAAACACGGTCGGGCCGGCAATCAGCTTGCGCACCTCATGCTGACTCTTTCCGCAGAAGGAGCAGTAGAGCGTGTTCTTGCTGTCGCCACCGGATGTATTCGCCATGCCATTCCTCTGGGCCCCGGGCCCGTTGTTACGGCCGGATTTCCGACCCGTCTACGGAGGGTGCTTGCGGCACGCTCCGTCCCACCAAGATTATGGCAGCCCCTTCCGGGGCACAATGCCAAATCACCGGGCGGCGCGAACGCGGCCCGACCCGGTGGTTCACCTGTGCGCGATCAGCTCTCCGCGCCGTCCTCGGGTGCCTTGCGGCTCTCGACGATCTCGTCGATATGGCCCCAGTCCTTGGCCTCTTCGGGTGTCATCCACTTGTCGCGGTCGAGCGCCTGGCGGACGGTGTCGTAGTCCTGCCCGGTATGTTTCATGTAGAGTTGATAGAATTTTTCCCGCGTCTTCTCGATATGGCGCGACTGGATCAGGATGTCCTCCGCGGTGCCCTGGCTGCCGCCGGAGGGCTGGTGCACCAGGAACTCGGCATTGGGGAGCGCGAAGCGCATGCCTTTCTCGCCGCCGAGCGCGATCACCGAGCCCATCGAGGCCGCGAGGCCGCAGACCAGCGTCGACACTTTGGGCCGGATATACTGCATCGTGTCGTAGATGCTCATCCCGGCGATCACCGACCCGCCCGGCGAGTTGATATACATCGAGATTTCCTTGGACGGGTTCTCCGCCTCGAGATGCAGGAGCTGGGCGACGATGAGCTGGCTCATGCCGTCATGAACGGGGCCGTTGACGAACACGATCCGCTCCTTGAGGAGCCGGGAGAAGATGTCATAAGCGCGCTCACCGCGGCTCGTCTGCTCGACCACCATCGGGACGAGGTTCATGTAGGTCTCAACAGGGTCTTGCATCGGATCTGCCTCGGTCTGGGGCGGCTGCTGGGGCGCCGCGGAACATCGTCTCAGAGTCGTAGTGTCGCGCCGCGGGGGTTGCAAGGGCGGGCGCCTGCAAGAGGCAACGTCAACCGGCGCCTAAGCACCCGGACGGCGTGTCGCCGCACCCGGCCTCCGCGCTTGCAAGCTGCGCGCCTCCGCCATACCTCTGGTCCCAGGAGGAGCGGCCATGCCACAGCACGCCGACAGAACCGCCCTGCCCGCCTTTCGCACCGAGGGCCTCACCAAGACCTACGGGACCGGCGCCGCCGCCGTGCATGCGCTGCGCGGGGTCGACTTGGACCTCCCGGCCGGCGAACTGGTGGTGCTGCTTGGCCCCTCCGGCTCCGGCAAGTCGACGCTGCTGAACATCCTCGGCGGGCTCGACCGCGCCAGTTCCGGCGTCGCGCATTTTCGCGACCTCGAGCTTACCGCGATGTCGGACCGCGCGCTCACCCGTTACCGGCGCGCGCATATCGGCTTCGTCTTCCAGTTCTACAACCTCATGCCGTCGCTGACGGCCGAGGAGAATGTCGAACTGGTCACCGAAATCTCCGAGACGCCAATGGACCCGGCCCACGCGCTCGACCTGGTCGGCCTAGGGTCGCGGCGCCACCACTTCCCGGCCCAGCTCTCCGGCGGCGAGCAGCAGCGCGTGGCTATCGCCCGCGCCATCGCCAAGCAGCCCGACGTGCTGTTCTGCGACGAGCCCACCGGCGCGCTCGACAGCGCCACCGGCCGCGCCGTGCTCTCGGTGCTGCGAGACGTCAACGACCGGCTCGGCACGACAATCCTCATGGTCACCCATGCTGCCGCCACCGCCGCCATGGCGCACCGTGTGATCCACTTTGCCGACGGGGCCATCCGCGACACCGAGCTCAACGCGTCCCGCCTGTCGCCAGAGGAGATCGAATGGTGAGCCCCGCGCATCTCCTCTCCCCGCTCGACCGCAAGCTCCTGCGCGACCTCTGGCGCATCAAGGGCCAGGCCGCCGCCATTGCCACGGTGATCGGGCTCGGCGTGCTGATGCTGGTGATGATGACCGGTCTGGTGAACACGCTGGATGAGACGCGGGCGGCCTATTACGACCGATACCGGCTGGCCGATGTCTTCGCTCCCGTCGAGCGCGCCTCGGACCGCATGCTGGAGCGGCTGGCCGAGATCCCCGGCGTGCGCGCCGTCGAGGGCCGGGTCACCGGCCAGGCGCTGATCGACGTGGAGGGCGAGATCATCCCGGTCCGCGCCCGCGCGGTCTCTCTGCCGGCCTCCGGCGCGGCGCGGCTCAACGACATCTTCCTCGCCGCCGGCCGCATGCCCGGCCCCGGTCGCGACGAGGAGGTGCTGCTGCTCAAGGGCTTTGCCGATGCGCGCGGGTTGCGTCCCGGCGACCGGCTCTCGGCGACGATGAACGGCGCGCGGCACAGTTTCCGCGTCACCGGCCTCGCCCAGAGCCCGGAGTTCCTCTACACCACCGCGCCGGGCGAGATCGTGCCCGACGACGCGCGCTTTGCCGTGATCTGGATGAACCGGGAAGGGCTCGGCGCCGCCTACGATCTCGAGGGTGCGTTCAACGAGGCGCTGATCGCGCTGGAGACGGGCGCCAACGAGGCCGCTGTGATCGATGCCGTCGACCGCATCCTGAAGCCGCGCGGCGGCCTCGGAGCCTTCGGCCTCGTCGACCTGCCATCGAATTTCTTCATCAGCGAGGAGATCCGGGGGGGGCGGAAGAACGCGGTCTTCGTGCCGCCGATCTTCCTCGGCGTCTCCGCCTTCCTGCTCTACATCGTCGTCAATCGCATCGTTCAGGCCGAGCGCGAGGAGATCGGCCTCTTGAAGGCGTTCGGCTATTCCGACACCGAGGTCTCGGTCCATTACCTGAAGCTCATGCTGACGATCGCTCTCGTCGGCGCCGCGGCGGGCGCGCTCGGCGGCATCGCCGCAGGCCGCGCCATGGCAGGGCTCTACCAGGAATATTACAAGTTTCCCTTCCTGGTCTTCGAACTCGATCCCAAGAGCTTCGTCACCGGCTTCGCCACGTCGGTGATCGCGGCCTGCGCGGGCGGCTTCGGCGTGCTGCGCGGCGTCTTCCGGCTCGCCCCCGCCGAGGCCATGCGCCCGCCGGCGCCGGCCGATTTCAGCGGCACGGGGCGGATGGGCGCCCTCGCCCGCCGCCTGCTCGACCAGCCGGGCCGCATGGTGCTGCGGCGGCTCGAGCGCCAGCCGGGGCGGATGTTCGGCGCCGCCATCGGCATCGCCGCCGGCATGGCGCTCTCGGTCGGCATGATCGGCGTGCAGGCGGGCTTCGCGCGCGCCATCGAGCTCAGCTTCACTGTGCTCGACCGCTCCGACGCACAGGTGACCTTCACCCATGCGATGTCCGACAAGGTGATCTACGAACTCGGCCGGGTTCCGGGGATTCTCGAGGTCGAGCCGATCAGGGTGGCGCCCGTGGTCTTCCGCCACGATTTCCACGAGCACCGCGGCGCGATCAACGGCCAGAGCGCAGAGGCGCGCCTCGCCCGCGCGATGGATTCCGAGCAGCGCCCGCTTTCCCTGCCCGAAGAGGGCATGGTCCTGTCGTCCACGCTCGCCGGCATCCTCGACGCCGCGCCGGGAGACCGGATCACCGCCGAAATCCGAGAGGGCCGCCGGCCGGTGCTCGAAATCCCGGTCGTCGCGGTGGCGGACGCGCTCATGGGTTCACCGGCCTATATGGACATCGACGCGCTCGACCGGGCGCTGAAGGAGCCGGGCCGGGTCTCGGGCGCCTATCTGCGGATCGATTCCGACCAGGCGGGGAACATCTTCCGCGCTGTCCGCGACATGCCGGGCGTGGCCGGCATCGCGCTCAAGGCCGACATGCGGGAGTCGATTCAGACGATGATGGACAGCGGCATGGGCGCGATGCGCTTCATCATGCTCGGCATCGCCGGCATCGTCACATTCGGCATCGTCTACAACGCCGCCCGCATCGCCTATGCCGAGCGCGCCCGCGACCTCGCGAGCCTGCGGGTGATCGGTTTCAGCCGCGCCGAGGCGGCTTTCGTTCTGCTGGGTGAACTGGGTCTGATCGCGCTGATCGCGCTGCCGCTCGGCGCGGCCGGCGGCTTCGGCATGGCGGCGCTGATCTCGGCCGCCTTCTCCACCGAGGTCTATTCCATTCCACTGATGTTCGACGCCCAGTCGGTGGCGACCGCGGCGGTCGCTGTTCTCGTCGCCGCGGCGGTCTCGGGGTGGCTTGTCAAACGCGACCTTGACCGGATCGAGCTGGTCTCGGCATTGAAGACGCGGGAGTAACGGTATGGCTGGCAAAAAACGAACCCGCAGGATCCTGACATTCCTCCTGCTTGCGCTCGTGCTCGCCGGGCTCGGCTGGGCGTTCCGGCCGCAGCCTGTCCTGGTCGATATCGGCGAGGTCACGCAGGGGCCGATGCTGGTCACCATCGACGAGGAGGCGCGCACGCGGGTGCACGAGCCCTATGTCGTGTCGACCCCGGTGACCGGGCGACTGCTGCGGGTGGAGGTGGAGCCGGGTGACGTGGTGACCCGAGGTGTCACCGTGGTGGCACATATGCTGCCCACCAACCCCTCCGCGCTCGACATCCGCACCCGCGAACAGGCCCGAGCCGCCGTCACCGCGGCTGAGGCCGCGCTCCGCGTTGCGCGCGCCGATCTCAACAAGGCCATGGCCGACAATGATCTCGCACAATCCGATCTGGAACGCGCCAAGCGCCTCACCGAGAGCGGCACGCTCAGCGAGGCGTCGCTGGAACGCGCAGAGGCCACCGCGCGCGCCGCGCAGGCGACGCTGGACACGGCCGGAGCCGCGATCGCGATGCGCGAGGCCGAGGTTGACACCGCCCGCGCCCAGCTCATCGGCTTCGATGACCAGGGTCTTGCCGCCGCCCTCCAGATAAGTTCCGAACACGCCACGCCGCTCTTCGCGCCGGCCACCGGGCGGATCCTCCAGGTGATGCAGAAGAGTGAGACCACGCTGGCCGTTGGCACGCCGATCATGGAGATCGGCAATATCGAGGACGATCTCGAAGTGGTGGTGGAACTCCTGTCGACCGACGCCGTGCAGGTCGAACTGGGCGACCCGGTCATCATCGACAAATGGGGCGGCGCGGTGCCGCTCAACGGCAAGGTAATCCGGATCGATCCCTGGGGCTTCACCAAATACTCGGCGCTCGGCGTGGAGGAGCAGCGGGTGAACGCGCGCATCGCCTTCACCGATCCGCCGGAAACCCGCGCCGCGCTCGGGCATGGCTACCGCGTCGAGGTGCGCATCGTGGTCTGGGAGAAGCCGGACGCGGTGATCGTCCCGGCTTCGGCGCTGTTCCGCTCGAATGGCGGGCACGCGGTCTTTGTCGTGGGCGAAGATGGCATGGTCGCGCTGCGCCCGGTGGAGCTGGAGCGGTCGAACGGGCTCGAAGCCTCGGTTGCCTCGGGGCTCGTGCCGGGCGAACGGATCGTGCTCTACCCCGCCCCGGGCCTCGCTGAGGGAACCAAGGTCGCGCAACGCCAGGCGTCTTGAGACGCGCGCGCCAGCGTCCGCGCCATCTTTCGCGTCTGGCGGCGCGGATCAGCCGCGAACGACGAAGACCGACTGTTTCGCGTGCCGGACCACCCGGGCGGCATTGGGCCCGAGAAGGTAGTCCTCCAGATCAGGCTTGTGCGAGCCGAGCACGATGACGTCCGCACCGATCCGGTTCGCCGTCTTCAGGATGTTGTCGTAGACATGGCCCTTGATAACGGTGAGGTCATAGGGAATGTCGTCCGGCAGTTCCGCTGCCGCCCATGCCTCGATACGGCGCTTCTCGTCCGCGACCATCTTCTTGGTCTGGTCGGAAGAGAAATAGGAGCCGACGATGGACATGCCGAAATCCGGAATCACGTTGACGATATGCACCTCCGCGCCGTGGTCACGGGCGAGCCGGAAGCCGGTCTCCGCGACCCGGTGCGCCGAGATCGAATCGTTGAGATCGATGGCCAGCAGGATGGACTTGAACATCTGAATATCCTCAGAAGGCAGGTTGCGTGGCGCGGCGGCGTTGCAGGAAGATAACGCCAGCAAGGAGCAGGAAGGCCGGCAGGAAGAAGACCTCCTTGGGCATCCGGTCGCGCTCGAGCTCGAATTGCTCGATCACCACCGGTTCGTCGCCGTAGAAATCATACTGGTTGGCGAGCTTCTCGAAGAAGGGCGTGCCGAACATCGGCTCCTCGAGGATCAGTGTCTCTCCCTCGGGCAGCAGCATTAGCCCCTTGTCCATCAGCGCCGCCTCTGCGTCGCCGCCCATCGCCCGCACCAGGATGGTAGTCGAGCGCGGCTTGCCGGTGTCGTAGTCCGGGCCGGTCACGACCATCCGCATCGGCGCGCCGTCCTCGAGCGCAGAGGCCGCTTCGAGCGCCGCCGGACCGGTCAGGTGGTCGTAGGGATCGTCGATCTGGTCGAGGAAGAAGCCGGGGCGGAACAGCATGAAGGCGATGAAGAGCAGCACGAGAGTCTCCCACCAGCGCGATTTCGCGAAGAAATAGCCCTGGGTCGCCGCCGCAAAGAGCAGCATCGCCACCAGCGACACGCAGAAGACGACGATCGCGTGGAAGAAGGTGACGTTGATGAGAAGCAAGTCAGTGTTGAAGATGAACAGGAAGGGCAGCAGCGCCGTGCGGATGTCATACATGAACCCCTGCACGCCGGTCATGATCGGGTCCCCGCGCGAGATCGCCGCGGCGGCATAGGCGGCGAGCCCCACCGGGGGCGTGTCGTCGGCAAGGATGCCGAAATAGAAGACGAACATGTGCACGGCGATCAGCGGCACCACGAGCCCCGCCTGGGCCCCGACCGAGACGATGACCGGCGCCATCAGCGAAGAGACGACGATGTAGTTGGCCGTCGTCGGCAGCCCCATTCCGAGGATCAGCGACAGCACCGCGACGAGGAACAGCAGCACCATCAGGTTGCCGCCCGAGATCACCTCGATCACCTGGCCGATCACCTGATGCGCGCCGGTGAGCGAGATGGTGCCGACGATGATGCCGGCCGCGCCGGTGGCGACGCCGATACCGATCATGTTGCGTGCCCCGGCGATCAGACCCTGGATGAAGTCACCGAAGCCCTCGGCGGTCTCGTTGCCGACTTGTTGGCCGCGAAAGATCGCCTTCAGCGGACGGTGGGTCACGGCGATGAAGATCATCGCGATCGTGGCCCAGAAGGCCGAAAGCGCCGGCGAGAGCCGGTCGAGATGATCGGTCGAGACCATGAGGTTCCAGACCAGCACGAAGATCGGCAGGGCGAAATAGGCGCCGCCGATCAGCGTGGGCGTCAGCCGCGGCGCGACGGGGGCCTGTTCGGGGTCGTCGATCTCGATGTCCGGATAACGCGCGGCGATCGCGACGAGGACGAGATAGGCCACGCCGAGCAGCGCCACGGCGACATAGATCGAGCCGTCGCCCATCAGCGGCTGCAACGCCGAGCGCAGCCCGATGACGAGGAAGGTGATGGCGCCAAGGCCGATGAAGCCGGTCAGGAAGAGCAGCAGGATAAGCAGCACGCCGATCTTGCGGCCCTTCTTCTCGAGCCCCTCGAGGCCCATCTTCAGGCTCTCGAGATGGACGATGTAGAGCAGCGCGATATAGGAGATGACCGCCGGCAGGAAGGCGTGCTTGACCACGTCGATATAGGGAATGTTGACGTATTCCACCATCAGGAACGCCGCGGCGCCCATCACCGGCGGCGTGAGCTGACCATTGGTGGAGGACGCGACCTCGACGGCGCCGGCCTTCTCGGCCGGGAAGCCGATGCGTTTCATCAGCGGGATGGTGAAAGTGCCGGTGGTGACGGTGTTGGCGATCGAGGAGCCCGAGATCATGCCGGTCATCATCGAGGAGAGCACGGCCGCCTTGGCCGGGCCACCACGCAGTGCACCGAGCAGCGCGATGGCGACCTTGATGAACCAGTTGCCGCCCCCTGCCCTGTCGAGCAGCGCGCCGAAGAGGACGAACAGGAAGATCATCGTGGTCGAGACGCCGAGCGCCACGCCGAAGACGCCCTCCGTCTGCATCCAGTAATGGCCGAGCGCCTTGGAGAGCGAGGAGCCGCCGTAATTCGTCAGGTTCCGCACCCATTCGGAATAACCGCCGAAGAAGGTGAAGAGCACGAAGACCGAGGCGATGACCACGAGCGGCAGGCCGAGCGAGCGGTAGACGGCGATCAGCAGCACCACCATTCCGATGGCAGAGATCACGACATCGCTGGTGCTCCAGAGGCCGGGACGGGCGGCGATCTCGAGGCGGAAGACGATGAGGTAGAGCGTCGAAATGAGGCCGAGCGCGACGAGGAGCCAGTCATACCAGGGGATGCGGTCGGACGGGGCGCCCTTGTAGAGCGGGAAGGCAAGCGTTGCCAGCGTGAGCGCGAAGGCAAGGTGGATGAAGCGGGCCTGGGTCACCAGGTGGGCAAAGAAGGAGATGCCGGTGGCCTGCGCAAGCATCCCCGGCAGCCGCGAGGCAATGTAGAGCTGGAAGATCGACCAGGCGAGGCAGATGCCGAGAAACAGCAGCGCTTCCCAGCCGCCCGGGTTGCGCGCGCCGGTATCGGCCTCGGCAACAATGTCATGCGCGGTGCTGTGATGAGTGTCCTGGTCGGTCATGCGGATCTTCCCTCGTCTGGCGGCCGGAAGCCATGTCTTTGGCACATGCGGAAGGCGGGTCCGGGGTCAATCTCCCCGTCCTGCTGACGCAGGTTCCTTCCCGGACATGCAGTGACACGCTGACGGCGGCGACCGGCCCGGGAACGAAGGGTCGGGCGGGCGGGCGCTTTTTGCAGGCGCCCGCCCGCCCGTCGTTACGCGCAGGATGCGATCAGTCGATCAGTCCGAGTTCCTTGTAGGCCTTCTCGGCGCCCGGATGCAGCGGCGCGGAGAGACCGTCCTTGACCATTTCTTCGGCTTTGAGGTTTTCGAAAGCCGGGTGCAGGCCGCGGAAGGCGTCGAGGTTTTCCATCACCGCCTTGGCGACGATATAGGCGGTCTCATCGGACACGGCGGTCGATGTTACCAGCGTGGCGCCGACGCCGAAGGTCGTCGTGTCCTTGTCGGTGCCGGCATACATGCCGGCGGGGATCACGGCGACGCGGTAGTAGGGATTGTCGGCCACGAGCTTGTCGATCGGCTCGCCGACCACGTCCACCAGCTTGACGTCACAGGTGGTGGTGGCTTCCTTGATCGCCGCGGCCGGGTGGCCGATGGTGTAGATCATTGCGTCGATATTGTTGTCGCAGATCTCCTTGGCCATCTCGGAGCCCTTGAACTCGGTCGCCAGCGCGAAATCGTCCATGGTCATGCCGAAGGCGGCCATGACGACTTCCATCGTGTCGCGCTGCCCGGACCCGGGGTTGCCGACGTTGACGCGCTTGCCCTTGAGGTCCTCGAAGCTCTCGATGCCGCTGTCGCCGCGCACCAGCAGCGTGAAGGGCTCCGGGTGGATCGAGAACATGGAACGGAGCTCTGGGAAGGCAGCGTCGCCCTCGAACGGGTCGATACCGTTAAACGCCTTGAACTGAACATCCGACTGCGCGACGCCGAATTCCAGTTCGCCGGCCTTGATCGTGTTGACGTTGTAAACCGAGCCGCCGGTGGACTCGACGGCGCAGCGGATGCCGTGGTCCTTGCGGTCCTTGTTCACGAGGCGGCAGATCGCGCCGCCGGTCGGATAGTAGACGCCCGTGACGCCGCCGGTACCGATCGAGATGAACTCCTCGGCGAAGGCAGCCGCTCCGGAAAGCGCTGTTGTTGCAGCGACGAGCGCGCCAATGAAGTGTTTGTTCATGTTTTTCTCCCTGTCGTGCGGCCGTAGCGGGCCGCAACCGCCCCAAGAATGAAACTTTTTAACAAAGGAGGTCAAGGCGAGCACCGGCGCCGTATGACTTACCAAAGGGCAGCCCCCCGGAGGAAAATGCAGACCTCAGCGCTCCGGCATCGACCAGTCGGAGGGCGGAACATGGCGCCTGCGGAGCCGGATTGCGAGGCCGAGCGCCACGCCGACGCCGATTGCGACCGTGAGATCCGTCACCACGGTCAGAACCATGGTCAGGAGCAGTAACACCTTGTCGGCAGTGCGATCGGACAGGTGCGCCCGCCATTTGTGCGGTTCGCTCATATTCCAGGCGGTCAGCAAAAGCAGCCCGGCAAGCGCGGGCATCGCCATCCAGCCGGCGAGCGGTCCAGCGAGCATCATGACCAGCAGGATCGTCACGGCATGGATCAACCCGGCCACCGGCGTCCGTCCGCCGGCGCGGACATTTGTCGCGGTGCGGGCGATGGCGCCGGTCGCCGGCAGCCCGCCGAACAGCGCCGAGCCGACATTGGCCGCGCCCTGGGCGATGACCTCGGCATTGGGGCGGTAGCGGCCACCGAACATGCGGTCGGCGACCATCGCCGAGAGCAGCGATTCAACGCCGGCGAGAAAGGCGATGATGACGGCTGACGGCAGCAGTTCCTCGATGCGCGTGAGTGTGATCTCGGGCAGTTGCGGAACGGGCAGGCTCCGTGGCAGCGCGCCGAAGCGGGATTGCACGGTCTCGACGGGGAGCGTCAGCAGGGCGGCCGCGGCGGAGGTGACCGCGATGGCCAGGATCAGGCCAGGAAACCGCGGCGCGACGTGCCGCAGCAGCATGATGAGAGCCATCGTCGTCAGGCCGACACCAAGCGCTGCACCGTTGAAACTCGCCCGCGCCGCCCAGAGGGCGTCGACGAGGCCGAAGAAATCCGCCGGCGGGTCGGTGAGCTGGAGCCCGAAGAGATCCTTGAGCTGGCTGGTGGCGATGATGATCGCGATTCCCATGGTAAAGCCGTTGATGACCGGCTCCGGGATGTAGGAGATCAGGTTTCCCGCTCGCAGCGCTCCGGCAAGCAGCAGGATGATACCCGCCATCATGGTCGCCAGCACCAGGCCGTCGTGGCCATGCTCGGCAATAACCCCGTAGACGATGACGATGAAGGCACCGGTCGGGCCGCCGATCTGGACCCGGCTGCCGCCGAGGAGCGAGATCAGGAAGCCGCCGACGATGGCGGTGACGAGCCCGGTCGCCGGATCGGCGCCCGACGCGATGGCGATCGCGATGCTGAGCGGCAGCGCGACCATCGCGACGGTGAAGCCGGAGAGCGCGTCGGCCAGGAACAGGGCGCGGGTGTAGTCTTGCAGGGTTGTGAAGATCTTGGGTTTCATGCAGAGCCGGCCTTTCGCGGGTAGCGCTATCAGGTCTCGGCGTCGCCGCGCAGCGGGGCGCGGTGTCACATCCCTTGCCGGACGAGGCGCTGCGCCGGAACGCGACCGGACACAGGCAACCGGCAGAGACCGGTTTGCTTTTTCGTCCGAACTTCCTACAACTCCTCCGGAGCATCGGGTGGCGCACGCCGTCCGGATCGACGCAACGGCGCACCGGGTGGCGGAAGGACGGGGGACACAGGTGAATTACGAAACGGACGCGACGCTCGCCCTGATCGCGGCGCTGCCCTTTATCGGCGCGCTCTTTCCTGGGCTGATGATCCGCGTCGGCCGAAATGCCTGCGCACTCTCGGCCGGGTGGGCAACGCTTTCGGCACTGATCCTGCTCATCACCCTGTCGACCAAGGTCTGGCGCGGCGAGGTGGTGATCTTTCAGCTCGACTGGATGCCGATGCTCGGGCTCGCCGCCAATTTCCGTCTCGACGGGCTCGGCCTGCTCTTCGCCTCGATGATTCTCGGCATCGGCCTGCTGATCATCCTCTATGCGCGGTTCTATCTCAGCCGCGAAGACCCGATGGGGCTCTTCTACACCTACCTGATGCTGTTCCAGGGGGCGATGCTGGGCATCGTGCTCTCCGACAACGTGCTGATGATGGTGATCTTCTGGGAGCTGACCTCGCTGTCCTCCTTCCTCCTGATCGGCTACTGGCGGCACACGGTGCCCGGGCGACAGGGCGCTCGAATGGCCCTCGCGGTCACCGGCGGTGGCGGGCTGGCGCTGATCGGCGGCATGCTGCTTCTCGGGCAGATGGCGGGCTCCTACGACATCTCGGTGATCCTGACGCGGCGCGAGGAGATCCTGGCCTCTCCACTCATGGCCCCTGCCCTCGTGCTGATCCTCCTCGGCGCCTTCACAAAATCGGCGCAGTTCCCCTTCCACTTCTGGTTGCCGCACGCGATGGCCGCGCCGACGCCGGTCTCGGCCTATCTCCACTCGGCGACGATGGTGAAGGCGGGGCTGTTCCTGATGGCGCGGTTCTGGCCGGTCTTCGCCGGCACCGATCTCTGGTTCTACCTCGTGGCCACCACCGGGCTCGTAACGATGGTGGTCGCCGCACTGATCGCCATCTTCAAGGACGACCTGAAGGCGCTGCTGGCCTTTTCGACGGTCAGCCATCTCGGCCTCGTCACCATGCTGCTCGGCTTCGGCACCACAGCGGCGGCCGCGGCGGCGGCGCTGCACATCATCAACCACACGATCTTCAAGGCCGCGCTCTTCATGACCGCGGGCATCGTCGACCACGAGGCCGGGACGCGGTCGATCCCGCGCCTGGGCGGGTTACGCCGACTGATGCCGATCACCGCGACACTGGCCGCGATCACCGCCTTCGGCATGGCCGGCGTGCCGCTCTTCAACGGCTTCCTGTCCAAGGAACTAATGCTCGAGGAGGCAACGCACACCCTCTGGCTCGGCAATCCCTGGCTGGTGCCGGTGCTGGCGACGATCGGCGGGCTGTTCTCGGCCGCCTATTCCTTCCGCTATGTCGCGCATGTCTTCCTCGGTCCGGAACGGGACGACTACCCGCACGCGCCGCATGACCCGGTCTTCGGCATGTGGGCCGCGCCGGCGCTGCTCGCCGCGCTGGTGCTCGTCATCGGCATGTGGCCGCAGGCGAGCCTGGGCGGGTTCCTCGCCGTCGTTTCCGACGCCATCACCCAGGACGACCTGCACCTGCACAAGCTCAAGATCTGGCACGGGCTGACACCGGCGCTCGGAATGTCGGTCATCGCCACGCTCGGCGGCCTGGCCGTCCTCGCCCTTTACCGCCCGCTGGCCGGTGCCTGGAACGCCATGCCCAAGCCCGAGGCCAAGGTCATGTTCGACGCCACCATCGACGCGACGCGCAATGTCTGCGGCGTGATCGCCAACAGGATGCACAACGGGCGCCTGACCAACTATCTCGCGATCTTCGGTGCGGCGACCGTGGCGCTCGGAATCTATGCCTGGGCCTCCGGACTGCACACGCCCGGCGCGCGGGACATGATCGAGGCCAATCTCATCGACTATATCGGCACGGTGCTGCTCTTTGCCTCGACCATCGCGATCATGACCTATCACCGCTCGCGCCTGCTGGTTCTGGTGCTGATCGGCATCAACGGGCTCATCGTCTCGCTGATCTTCGTGCGCCTTTCGGCCCCCGACCTGGCGATGACGCAGGTCACCGTCGAGGTGGTCACGCTGATCCTCATGCTGCTGGCGCTGCACTTCCTGCCCAAGCACACGCCACGCGAGTCGAGCTGGGTCCGGCGCGGCCGCGACATGGCCATCGCCGGCACTGCCGGCCTTGCCACCGCGGCGCTCTCCTGGGCGCTGATGACCCGCGATTTCGAGACGATCTCCGGCTACTACCTCAAGCACGCCAAGCCCGACGGTGGCGGCACCAATGTCGTGAACGTCATCCTCGTCGACTTCCGCGGCTACGATACATTCGGCGAGATCATCGTCCTCGGCATCGCAGCGCTCATCATCTTCGCCCTCGGCGAGGCGCTGATGGACGGCCGCGCCAGCAAGAAGCTCGCCAACTGGGTGCATGAGACCCACTATTCGAAGGACCGCCACCCGCTGATGATGGTGGTGGCGACGCGGGTCATGATGCCGATCGCGCTGATGGTCGGCGTCTACATTTTCCTGCGCGGACACAACGAGCCGGGGGGGGGCTTCATCGCCGGTCTCACCGTCGCCATCGCGCTGCTGATGCAATACATGGCCTCCGGCTTTTCCTGGGCCTCCGAGCGGATCCACTTCCCCTATCACGCCTATATCGGCTGGGGCGTGCTGGTGGCCGGCTTCACCGGCATCGGCGCCTGGTTCAACGGCTTTCCCTTCCTGACCTCGGATTTCGGCTACGTGCACCTGCCCCCGATCGAGGAGTTCGAGCTGGCCACGGCAATGGCCTTCGACCTCGGCGTCTTCCTCACCGTGCTCGGCGCAGTGATGCTCGCGCTCTACTCGCTCTCGCGTATTGCGCGGCGGACCGGCGAGAGCGTCAACGTCTCGCCGATGGACTACGACCCGTCGGCGCTCGCCCCGGAGGATCTGGTGCGCGACGAGCCGCCGATCGGCCAGGCCGGGGAGGTGCGCTGAGATGGAAGCCCTCCTTTCCCTCGTCATCGGGTTGCAGACCGCCGGCGGCATCTACCTTGTGCTGCGCCGCCGCACCTTCTCAGTCATCATCGGAACGGCGCTGCTGACTTATGCCGTCAATCTCTTCCTGTTCGCCTCCGGTCGCCTCGCGGTGAACCTGCCGCCGATCTATTCGCCGGATGTGACGAGCTATACGGACCCCCTGCCCCAAGCTCTTGTCCTGACGGCGATCGTGATCTCCTTCGGCATGACGGCCGTCGTGGTGCTGATCGCGCTCGGCGCCTATCTCGAATCCGATATCGACCATATCGACCTGCGCCGGAAGGCCGGCGACATCGACAGCGACCCCGACGAGATCCCGTGGGAACAGGACCCGCACGACCCGGGCCTCGAGGACCCGAAGGGGGATTTCGAATGAGCCACTGGATCATCGCCCCTGTCGTCCTGCCGGCGCTGATGGCCGCCGTCATGGCCATGGCCATGCGCCACGACGTCGTGCTGCAACGGGTCTTCTCGCTGGCGCTGAGCTTGACGCTGATCGCGATCGCCGGCGGGCTCTTCATCGCCACACTGGACGGGACCGTCCATATCTACCAGCTCGGGGACTGGGTGGCGCCCTTCGGCATCGTCCTCGTGCTCGACCGGCTCTCGGCGATGATGCTGCTGCTGACCTCGCTGCTCTCCGTCGGCATCGTGCTCTACGTCATGGGCTCGGACTGGGACAGGCGCGGCTGGCACTTCCATGCCCTCTTCGCCTTCCAGTTGATGGGGGTGAACGGGGCCTTCCTCACCGGCGACGCCTTCAACCTCTTTGTCTTCTTCGAGGTCCTGCTGATCGCCTCCTATGGCCTGATGATCCATGCCGGCGGGGGCATGCGGCTCCGCGCGGGCCTGCAATACGTGGTTATGAACCTCGCGGGTTCGACGCTCTTCCTCTTCGCCATGGGCACGCTCTATGCGGTGACCGGCACGCTCAACATGGCAGACATGGCGGTGAAGGTTCAGGCGCTCGACCCCGGCGACCAGGCGCTCTTGCGCACGGGCGGCATGCTGCTCGCCATCGTCTTCGGCATCAAGGCCGCGGCCTTCCCGGTGCAGTTCTGGCTGATCGGCACCTATTCCAACGCGCCCGCGCCGGTCGCCGCCTTCTTCGCCATTATGACCAAGGTCGGCGCCTATGCGATCCTGCGGATGTATTCGCTTGTCTTCACCCCCGAGGCGATCGCGGTCGACACCTTCTTCCACGAGATGCTGATGCCCGCCGGGCTGCTGACGCTTCTCATCGGCGCGGTGGGCGTGTTCGGCGCCAAGCTGCTGCCACGGCTCGCCGCCTTTTCGGTGCTGGCCTCGATGGGCACGCTGCTCATCGCCATTTCCATCGGCACGCCGGCCGGCACCACGGCTGCGCTTTATTACCTCGTCCATTCCACCTTCGCGGCGGCCGCGCTCTTCCTGGTCCTCGACCTCGTTGCCGACAGTCAGGGCCCGACGACCCGCGCCCCCGGCGGCCTCGTCGCCTCGCTCTTCTTCGTCGCGGCCATCGCCGTCTGCGGCATGCCGCCGCTTTCGGGGTTCATCGGCAAGCTGCTGGTGCTCGACGCGGCCCGAAGCGACCCGCTCTGGCCGGTCGTCTGGGTGGTCATCCTGGCCAGTTCATTGCTGCTCATCCTCGGCTTCACCCTGCGCGGCAGCCGCTATTTCTGGAAGCCGCTCGATCCCGATTTCGCCAACCCCGCCAATCTCGATCCCGACGGCAACCCCGTCCCGGCGCACCCGATCCGGCCGCTGGCGATCGTCGGCGCCTGCGTGCCGATCGGACTGCTGCTCCTGTTCACCCTCGGCTCCGGGCCAGCGATGGAGCATTTCTCGCAGACCGCCGCCCAGCTCTTTGACACCAACGCCTATATCGAGGCCGTCCTCGGACCGCAGGAGGCGCACTGAGCCATGATTAAGCGCATCCTGCTCCGCGTCTTCCCGCACCCGCAGCTCACCGCCTTCCTGCTGCTGATCTGGCTCCTGCTGGTCAACAACGTCACCGTCGGCAACGTGATCCTCGGCCTGATCATTGGCGTTGCGATCCCGGGCATCACCCAGCCCTTCTGGCCCAACCAGCCCCGCATCGCCCGCCCGTTCAAGGCTGTGAGCTACATCCTGCTGGTGATCTGGGACATCTGCGTGGCCAACGTGACGGTCGCCCGCATCATCCTCTTCAAGTCCAATGCAAACACGCACAGCCACTGGATCGTTGTGCCGCTGGACCTGCGCTCGCCCGAGGCGATCACCATCCTCGCCGGCACCATCACCATGACGCCCGGCACCGTGACCGCGATGCTCGCCGCCGATGCGAGCCACCTGCTGGTGCATTGCCTCGACACCGACGATCCCGACGCCGTGCGCGACGAGATCAAGCACCGCTACGAGCGCCGCCTGAAGGAGATTTTCGAATGATCCAATACGCGCTCTATTACGCCGTCGCCTGCCTCTCCGTCGGCATGCTGCTCAATCTCTGGCGCATCCGTTTCGCCCCCGGCGTCGTCGATCGCATCCTGGCGCTCGACACACTGGTGGTGAACGCGATCGCACTTCTCAATGTCTACGGCATCCTGCTGGACACGGCGGTGTATTTCGAGGTCTCGCTGCTCATCGCCATGTTCGGCTTCGTCTCAACCGTCGCCTATTGCCGCTTCATCCTGCGCGGCAACATCATCGAATAGGAGGGATCGGATCCATGGAGCTTTTCGCGGAAATCATCGTTTCCTTCATACTCGTGGTCGGCGGAAGCTTCTGCCTCTTGGGCAGCTTCGGCCTCATCAAGCTCGACGACACGATGCGCCGGCTGCACGCGCCCACCAAGGCGTCGACGCTCGGGGTCGGTGGCGTGCTGATCGCATCAATGATTTATTTTGCCGCGTTCGCCGACCGTATCTCCTTCCATGAACTGCTGATCACGGCCTTCATCTTCATCACCGCTCCGATCACCGCGAATTTCGTCGCCAAGGCGCACATGCATCGAGACGTGAAGGAGCGGGACCTGCCACCGACGACTGGGAAATACGGCTGGGCCGGCTATGACGAGATCGGCGACGGCCCGCAGCCGATCGACACGAAGTAGCCGGAACGCGTCCATCCGACGGACGCGTCACCCGCGACCGGAAATCGAAGCGCAAAACGGCCCACGCGCGCCCCGTCATGCTAAGGGTCCGAATCGGCGGATGCACCGCGGCGGTTCTGGCGACCGGGCGCGGCAGCAAGGGTCAGAATTGCGCTGGCCGCGCCGGATCTGAGAGACCGCGACGCTACGACCTTACCGGGGAAAGGGACGGGGACCGGCCTCACTGGACGACCGCCCGTCCCGCCCGTCTCAATACGCTCCGCGGATATGGTCCTTCACGCGGGTCTCGTAGAACTCGGTCAGCGTCGCGTGCAGCTCGGGCGAAAGCGGCGGCAGGTCCGAGGCGTCCGTGTTGCGCAGGATCTGGTCCGGCGCGCTCGCGCCAGGGATGATCGTCGAGACCGCGGGGTGATCGAGGATCCATCGCTGGGACATCTTGGCCAGCGTCATGCCCTCCGGCAGGAACGCCTTCAGCGCATCGGCCAGCTCGACGCCGGTCTCGAAAGGCAGCCCGGCAAAGGTCTCGCCCACGTTGAAGGCCGCCCCGTCGCGGTTGAAATTGCGGTGATCGGTCTCGGCAAAGGTTGTCTCGGTCGTGTAGCGCCCGCTCAGAAGCCCGCTGGCCAGCGGCAGGCGGACGATGATGCCCACGCCCTTCGCCTCGGCCTCCGGCAAGAGTTCGGTCACCAGTTTCTGCCGGAACAGGTTAAAGATCACCTGAAGCGATTGCAGCCCGTCCTGCTCGAGGCACATCAGCCCATCCTCGACGGTCTCGACCGAGGCGCCGAAATGCCGGATCGCGCCTTCCTGCTGCAACGCCCGCAGCCAGTCGAAGATCGCGCCGTCGCGCATCACCTGGGACGGAATGCAGTGCAGTTGCAGCAGATCGAGCGTCTCGACCCCCAGCCGCTCGCGGGAGCCGTCGACGCCGCGGCGCAGCGCGTCCTCGGTGTAGCCGTCGGGGTAGACGCCCGGCGCGCGTCCGAACTTCGTCGCGACGCGGATCTCCGGGCCCTCGTGATGCTTCAGGAACTGCCCGATGATGCCCTCGCTGCGCCCGGCGCCGTAGACATCGGCAGTGTCGAAAAAGCGTACGCCGTGATTGACGGCGGTCTCGAGGATCTCCCGCGCGATGTCGCGGTTCACGCCCTCTCCCCAATCCGCACCGATCTGCCAGCAGCCGAGTCCGACCTCGCTGACCTCGAATCCGTCTTTTCCCAGAACCCGTGTCTTCATTGCGAACGCTCCTTTTCGGCCGGCCCGTCGCCAGCGCGCCCGTTATCGGACTCCTTCCCGGCGGCGTCAAACCTCCCGCAGCGCGACTTTTCCGCCGCGGCCGGCAGGATCCGCTCCGGGAATGCCCACCGGCGCGCACGAAACGCGGAAGATGTCACATGGGCGATACAGAGAAGAGTTATCCACAGCGAACAGTTTCGACGCGAACCATCCGGGTTATCCCATGCTGACGGCACTTCCTCCCGTGCGCTTCACCGGCGCGCAGATCCTTCGCGACGGCGCGCTCCAGCGCCGTTCGCTGGCACTCGCAGACGGCCGGATCACCAAGGGTCCGCTGCCCGAGGTGGACATGCGCGGCTACCTCCTGCTGCCCGGCATCATCGACCTCCATGGCGTGGCCTTCGAGCGCGTTGTCGCGCCCTCTTCCGGAACTGCGTCCGACATCCGCCGCTGTCTCGACCTGACCGAGTGCGAGGCCGCGTCCCATGGCGTCACCACAGCCTGGCTGGCGCTCTCCTGGTCCTGGGAGGGCGGCATCCGCGGCCCGGATTTTGCCGAGCGCTTTCTCGCCGTCCATGCCGCCTGCCGCGACCGGACGGGAACCGACCTGCGGGTGCAGATCCGCAGCGAGACCCACATGATCGACACGGCAAACCGGTTGCTCGCCGCAATCCGCCGCCACGCGGTCGACTACGTGATCTTCAAAAACCATCTCGGACGGGCGGTCGAGGCGTTGCGTGCCGGTCCCGCCACGGTTGCTGACGGGGCTTTCCGCGATGCGCAGAGATTCGAGCGCCGCAAGGCGGAGCTACAGGTCCTGCTGGCCCGCGAGAAGGAAGTTCCGCGGCATCTCTGCCGGCTGGCCGACGCCTTTGACACGCTCGGCGTTCGCTTCGGCAGCCATGCCGACCCCGATGGCGAGACGCGCGAGACCTTCTCGATGATCGGCGCCAGCATCGCTGAGTTCCCGACCACCCGCCGCGCGGCCGCTGCCGCCAAGGCGATGAATGACCCGGTGATCCTGAGCGCGCAGAACGTGCTGCACGGCGGCCCCCGCCCGGGCTGCGTCCGCGCGACCGACCTGATCGCGCAGAAGCTTTGCGACGCGCTGGCATCGGAGGATGACTATTCCAGCCTGGCCCGCGCGGCCTGGAACCTGATCGACCGCCGGCTCTGCGACCTGCCGCGGGCCTGGTCGATGATCTCCGAGGCGCCCGCCGACATCCTTCGCCTGCATGATCGCGGCAGACTCGATTTCGGCCGCCGCGCCGATGTCGTCGCCGTCAACGCGGAGACCCGCGCGATCGAGATGACGATCTCGGGCGGTGTGCTGACCCACCTGAGCCACGAGGCCGCCCGCCGTTTCGCCGTCGTCCCGCGCATCGTGGCACTCGCGGCCGAGTAGCCACCCCGGACCGCCGGCGTCGGTACCGGTCAATCTGCTGGGTGCCGCTTCCGTTGCAGGCGCCATTCGTGCCAGACGAGGACGATGACGACGATGTCGAAAAGCGTCAGCAGGATCAGCCCTGCCGAATGGGTATAGCTGTAGCGGTAGAGCTGATAGGCGATGAGCCCACTCATCGCGATGAGGGACAGCGGATAGGCGATCAGCTTCTCGCGCAACAACCCGGCCACGAGGACGACTTTGATAAGTCCATGGCTGATAAGGTAAAAGGCATAGAAGGAGTCCGTGGCGTCGGTCAGCTGGTGCGCGGCCTGCAGGAGATGCGTGGCCACGACATCCCGGGGATCCTCCGTCAGCTCGTTGAGCGTCAGTCGCTCGACCCAGAGTAGGACGGTCGACGCAGGGACGAGGTAGAACACGAGCCCGCCCGCGATCTCGATCAGCGCGTGCAGTCCCTTGAGAATGACGCTGAGGCGGAACGCCTGGTGAACACGGTGCTCGTCGATCTGCATCTCGTGATCGGACTCGTTCGGTGAAGGACGGTGGGCACCGGCAGGATTGCTTGCCACAGCGGTGTTTTCGCAGCCGACGGCGCGCCAGTCGATGTCAAAGAGACCAAGGTCATGGCGGTTTTTCGGAGGCCGCGTCGTCATTGGGCCATTCGGGTGCGGAGCCGGGCTGCGCCTCTGGACCTGCTTCGGCGAAAGGGCTAGCTGTCCCGACAGGGCGGTCGGCCGGGGCATGCCGGCAAACGGCAGCGGGAGCGACGGGTTTTGCCGAAGGATGTGCAGAAAGCTCTGATCGAGGCCATCGGCGACCCGGCGGTCCGGGTGGTGTCCTTCGGCTTGTTCGGCACGCTGATCCAACGCCGGCAGACCGCGCCCGACGATGTCTTTGGCGCTTTCGCAGAGGCGGTCGCGGCCCGGCACACCCCGCCGGGCGGGGCGGTCGAAATCATCGCCGCGCGGCGCCAGGCCACCGAGATCGCCTGCCGTCGCGACCGGCCGGACGGACGGGAGGCCACCTCGCTCGAGGAGATTCACGAGACGCTTGCCGAATTGCTGCTTGAGCGGGTCGATGTGGCTGACGAACTCATGGCGCTGGAGCTTGCCGAGGAACGCAAACTACTCTCGCCTCATCCGCTCGGCCGCCAGGTCTTCGATGCCGCCCGCGCTGCCGGCAAGCGGCTCGTGATCGCGTCTGACAGCCTACTGCCGCAGGACTTCGTCGAGACGGTGCTCGCCGAAATGGGCTATCCGCCGGACGTCACCTGTTTTCTCGCCGGCGAAACCGGTCTTCGAAAGGCGAGCGGCAGCCTCTACGAGTGGATCCCGCTGCGGCTCGGAGTAGACCGCGCCGAGATCCTGCATATCGGCGCGTCGCCCCGTTTCGATGTCGAGATGGCGCGGCGCAAGGGGCTGAAGGCACGACAAATGCCGGAGGCGCCGGATCGCGATCCGGACTGCATCGCCGTCCCCCTCAACCCGACCGGAGACGGCAGATGACGCATCTGATACGGATCGCGATGCTGAGCAAGGCCGATGCTCGGGGCGGTGGGGCGAGCCGGGTTGCCGACGATCTTTATGCCGGGCTCGCGGATGCCGACGATCTGGCCATCGACCGTTTCGTCGGCAAGCTCACCCCGACGCCGCCGCCAGGCTACCGGCCTGTGGTGTCCCGTTTCCCCGGACTGGTGGCGAAGCTGCGCCGTCGCGCGGCGCGGCGCGGCTGGGTCGACCACACGCCATACGAACTGCCCTTCCTCGATCCCGGCATCCGAAGCGCCGACATCGTCCATGCGCATGATATCTCGACTGTCCTCGCCCCACGCACGCTCGACCACCTCGCCGGCGGCCATCGCCGGGTGATTTGGACGCTGCACGACATGTCGGCGCTGACAGGCGGCTGCCTCTATCCGCTCGGTTGCAGCGCCTGGCGCACGCGCTGCGGCGCCTGCCCGATGCTTGGCCAGTGGCCACTACGCGTCACTCGCGACCGCACCGGCGAGATGCAGGAGCGCCGCCTCGCCGTGCTGTCCGCCGGCCGCGTGGAGATCGTCACGCCGAGCCGGTGGCTGGCCCGACGGGTGTCCGAGCGCGCGCCCGGTGCGGCGGTGCGCGTGATCCCGAACGGCGTCGCGCTCGACATCTTCCGCCCTGACGGCTCGCCCCCGGACGTGGACGGCCCGCCCCGCATGCTGTTTATCGCCAATCATATCGGCGACCTGCGCAAGGGCGGCCCCTATGTCTCCGAGATCCGCCGCCACCTCGCGCGGACGGGGCGGCGTATGGAGCTCCTCTTGGTCGGAGGCGGTGAGGACGGCGCCCGGGTCGAGACGGGTCCGCTCACGCTCTCCTATCTTGGCCGGTTCGACGACCGTGCCGGGCTCGCCGCTGCGTATCGCCGCGCCGAGGCTCTGCTTCTGCCGACTCATGCCGACAACTTCCCGCTGGTAATGCTGGAGGCGATGGCCTGCGGCCTGCCGGTCTTCGCCTTCGACACCGGCGGCATCGGAGAGGCGGTGGATGCCGAAGTCGGCGCGCTGGTTCCGCCGGGCGAGATCGTGCGGCTGATCGACGATTACTTCGCCGCACGCGCCGCCGGCGCCCTGCCCGGACTTGGCCATGCCGCGCGGGCGCGCGTCGAAGCGCAGTATTCGATGGAGCGCTTCCTGGCCGCTCATGCCGCGCTCTACCGCGAAGCTGGCGGCCCCGAGCCAGACCCGCGCAGCTGACCTCCGGGCTGCGGACAAACACCGCCGCGGCCTTGCCTTCGCGCCGCCGATATGGTCGGAACGCCGGGAACGGAGCCGGAAATGGAGGGGCGGCATGTCGGCGGATCGCAGGATCGTGTGCGTGGGAGCGGGCTTCTCGGGCGCGGTGATCGCACGCGAGTTCGCCGAGGCCGGTCATCGGGTGCTGGTGATCGACGAGCGCGACCATGTCGCCGGCAATTGCCACACCGAGCGCGACGCCGAAACGGGCATCATGGTGCATCGCTACGGACCGCACATCTTCCACACCGACAACCGGGAAGTCTGGGACTACGTCAATTCCCACGCGACATTCATGCCCTATGTAAACCGGGTGAAGGCGGTCTCCGGCGGACGGGTCTATTCGCTGCCCATCAACCTCCACACGATCAACCAGCTCTTCGGCACCGCGATGAATCCCGCCGAGGCCCGCGCCTTCATCGCCGAACGGTCGCGCCAGGACATCGCCGAGCCGCAGACCTTCGAGGAACAGGCCCTGAAATTCGTCGGCGACGAGATCTACAAGGCGTTCTTCCACGGCTACACGCGCAAGCAATGGGGCGTGGAACCCTCCGACCTGCCCGCCTCGATCCTGAAGCGCCTGCCGCTGCGCTTCACCTATGACGACAACTACTTTAACCATGCGTTCCAGGGAATCCCGGCCGAAGGCTACACCGCGCTCGTCGCCTCGATCCTCGATCACGAGGGCATCGAGACACGGCTCGGCAGCCGCTTCGAGGATCTCGACGAGGCTCCGCTTCATCTCTTCTATTCCGGCCCGATCGACCGCTATTTCGGTCACCGGCTGGGGCGGCTCGGCTACCGGACTCTGGATTTCAAGGAGATCCGAAGCGCGGACGACGAGGGGATCGGCAACGCGGTACTCAATTACTGCGACGCCGATGTGCCTTGGACCCGGATCACCGACCACAAGTATTTCGCGCCCTGGTCGCTGGACGAGACGCGTGGCAGCCTGCAATTCCGGGAATACTCCCGCGCCTGCGAGGCCGGGGACATTCCCTACTACCCGATCCGCCTCGTCTCGGACAAGGATCTGCTCGGCCGCTACGTCGCGCTGGCGGAGGCGGAACGCCGCGTGACCTTTGTCGGACGTCTCGGCACCTATCGCTATCTCGACATGGACGTCACCATCGCCGAGGCGATGAAAGCCGGCCGCGCCGCCCGCGCCGCGCTCGAGACCGGAGACCTCCCCCGCCCCTTCTACGAATCCGCGGCCTGATACGGAATCTGCCGGTCCCGCGGGTCTGTATCCGGCTTCCGGTTCGCGACCGAATGTCGCCCAAGAAAATAGTTGAGTAATTTACTCAGGCGGCGTAGAGCGGACCTGTCGACGGGCGCGACCCGGCGCGACGGAAGTAAGGGAAGGGCCGCATGCGACGCGCAATCCTTCAGACGATGGGCCTCGGACGAGGCAAGGGCCGGCCGTGCCGCCGCAACCGGTGCCACGAGGCCTGCTGCCGCGAACGCGGTGAGGATGTAAGCCTCTGCGACATCCTCCCGGGCGCCTCCTGCCGGATCTGCCGCCTGCACGGGCATGGCCCGGTCCGCCAGCGCCTCCTCGACCTCGGCTTCCAGCCCGGACGCGAGATTACCGTGCTGCGCCGCGCGCCGCTCAACGATCCGATCGAGCTCCGGCTCGGCGACAGTTTCATCGTCCTGCGCCGCCGCGAGGCCGCCCATATCGAAGTCTCCGATGCCTGATTCCGCGCCCGCCCTGATCGCGCTCGCCGGCCAACAGAATGCCGGCAAATCGACAATCTTCAACATGTTGACGGGGCTCACCCAGCATATCGCCAATTACCCCGGCGTGACCGTAGACAAGAAATCCGGCAGCTACGTCGCACATGGCCGGCGCTTCGAGGTGGTCGACCTCCCCGGCGCCTATTCGCTGGCGGCCTTTTCGCTGGAGGAACGCGTCGCGCGCAGGTTCCTTCTCGAGGAGCGGCCCGATGTCGTCGTCAACGTGATCGACGCCACCAACCTGCGCCGCGCGCTGCCGCTCACCTTCCAGTTGCTCGAAATGGGCTTCCGCGTCGTGGTTGCGCTCAACATGATGGATGCCGCCGAGCGCCGCGGCCTCGAGATCGACATCGCCCATCTCGAACGCCGCCTCTGCGTGGAGGTGGTCCCGGTGGTGGGCCGCAGCGGCAAGGGCGAGGCCGAGCTGCGCGCGGCGATCGCACGGGCTGCCTCGGCCGAGCGGGTCACGCCGGCAACGCTGAATTACGGGCCACTCGAGGATGAGGTCGCCGCCATCCAGGCCGAGCTTGCCGCCGAGCCCCGGCTGCAGGACTTCTCCGCCCGCTGGCTCGCAGTCAAGCTGATCGAGGGCGATCGCGAGGCCGAGGCGCTGCTGGCCGACCGCCTGGAGAACCCGCACGGCCTGCTCGACCGGATTTACCGCGCCCGCGCCGGCTTCGAGGCGCGCCAGGGCCTGAGCGCGGGCGATCAGGTCAGTTCCTGCCGGGACACCCATGCCGGGGCCATCCTCGCCGCCTCGGTGACCGACACGCGCGCCGGAGAGGTTCCGGTCTCCGAACGGATCGACCGGGTGCTGCTCAACCGGTTTGCCGCACCGGTCTTCCTGCTCGCCACCGTCTGGGTGATCTACCAGTTCTCCATCGTCGAGGGGTCGAACCTCGCCGATGCGACCTGGCCGGCGCTTGCCGCGCTGCGCGACCTCCTGGCCAGCCTCCTGCCCGATCCCGGCTTCCTGCACGATCCGCAGATCCGCGCGATGGGGCTCTGGATCGCCGACGCGGTGCTGACGCTGCTGAATTTCGTGCCGATCTTCCTGATCCTCTTCGCGCTGATCGCGATCCTGGAGGATTCGGGCTACATGGCGCGGATCGCCTTCATCCTCGACCGCATCCTGCAGCGCTTCGGCCTGCACGGACAGTCCACCCTGCCCTTCATCCTCTCCGGCGTCTTCGCCGGCGGCTGCGCGGTCCCCGGCGTGATGGCGACCAAGGCGATCCCCGACGCCCGCGCCCGCTTGGCCACGATCCTGACCGTGCCGTTCATGAACTGCCTGGCGAAGATCCCGCTCTACACGCTGCTCATCAACATCTACTTCCCCGATGCGCGCGGGCTCATGCTGTTCTATCTCGCCACGATCACGGTGATCGTGGCGTTGCTGGTGGCCAAGCTGCTGACCTCCTCGGTGCTCCGCAACGAGGAGACCGCGCCCTTCGTGATGGAGCTGCCCGCCTATCACCTGCCCAAATTTTCGGCGGTCCTGCACCGCTCCCTCAGCCGGACCTGGCTCTATGTCAGGAAGGTCGCGACGGTGGTGGTCGCCGTCGCGGTGGTGATCTACGGTCTCTTGCTGATGCCCGGCCTGCCGTCGGATCGGCTGGAGAGCTACGAGAGCGCGGCCGAGGCGGCCATCGCGCAGTTCTACACCGATCTCGAGGGGAACCCGCTGCGCCAGACGGTCCTCGACCCGGCGCAGCTGATCGCTCTCATCGAACTCGAAGGGGCGTATTCCGCGGAGCGCGAGGCCACCGACGATCCGGCGGACCGCGCCGCGCTCGACGCCGGGATCCGCGCTGCACATCCGGAGATTGCCCCCTTCCTCCTCGGCGGAACGACCGAGGCAGAGCGCAGCGCGCAGGCGACGCTGGCGACGCTCGCACAGGAGCGCAGCGATCTGCGGCGGCAGATGCGCCGGGAGCGGCTCGAGACCAGCCTTCTCGGCAGCATCGGCCGCGGGCTGGAACCGGTGACGCGCTATGCCGATTTCGACTGGAAGATCAATATCACGCTCCTGACCTCCTTCGCCGCGCGGGAAAACTCGGTCGCCACGCTCGGCGTGCTCTATGATCAGGAAGACGGGCAGAACCTCTCGCTGGCCGAGCGGATGGGCACGCAGCAGGCCGCCGAGGGCCGCACGGCGGTCTCGGCGGTGGCGCTGATGCTGTTCTTCGCGCTCTATCCGCCCTGCCTCGCCACCGTCATCATGATCCGGGTGCAGACCGGCTCACTCAAATGGATGGCCTTCTCCATAGCCTTCTCGACGATGCTCGGCCTCGCCGTCGCCTCCGCCGTCTTTACCTCGGCCACGGCGCTCGGCCTCAGCGGGTTGCAGACCATGACGGCGGTCTACTTGCTGATGCTGGGGTTGCTTCTGGTGGTGGCGTTGCCCAAGCCCTGGCTGCCACAGTTGCGGCCGCGCCACGTGCGGGAGGCGGCGTAATGACCGAGAGCACGCAACCGCTGATCGATATCGGTGCCGAGGCCGCGACCGGGCCGCTGGAAATCGCCGTCATCGCGCTGATCGGGGCGCTGGCGCTGGCCTACCTGCTGCGCGGCTTCCTGCGCCGCCGCGCCAAGGCGGCCTCGGGCGAAGGCTGCAGCGGCTGCCCCGGCTGCACCGCCACCGGGGGATGCCCTGCCGTCACCCACTTCCCGCTTCCGGAAGGCCGGGAGAGGGGGTAACGGCGCCCCCTCTCCAGTCATTTTCTCAGTTCTTGACCTGGAATCCCGCAGGAACACCGTACCAATTCGCCTTGAATGACGCGGATGACGTCGCGCCTCTGGCAACGCTCCTACCCTGCGAAAGCGAGCTGCACCTTGACCGCAGCCGAACGGTCCCCCGCGATCTCGAAGGCCTGAAGCGCCTCTTCCAGCGGGAAGGTCTGGGTGATCATCGGCCGCGGGTCGATGATGCGGGAGTTGATCAGCGCCACCGCCTCGGCGAATTCCGGGTGGAAGCGGTGCGAGCCCCTGAGGTTGACCTCCTTGGAGACCAGCAGGTTGACCGGCAGCGGCAGGTCGCCGGTCACGCCGACCTGCACGAGCGTGCCGCGCGGATGCAGCGTCTCGATGGCCGAACGGATCGCCGGCGCCGCGGCGGTGCATTCGAAACAGGTGTCGAAATGCCCCTTGTCGGCGGCGAAATCGGCCAGCCGCGCGCCATGCGTGGCGACATTGATGGTCTCGGTCGCGCCCATGGCCTCCGCGACCTTGAGCGGCACGTCCTGAAGATCCGTCACCACCACCTCAGCGGCGCCTGCCTCGGCCGCGAGCGCGGCGCAGAGCACGCCGATCGGGCCGGAGCCGGTGACCAGAACCGACTGCCCCGAGAGGGACCCCGCCTGCGCCCGGGCGTGGACACAGACCGCGAGCGGCTCCGAACAGGCCGCCTCGCCGATCGAGATCCCCTCGCCCACCTTGACGCATTGCGCGGCGTTGATGGCGACACGGTCGCGGAAGAGCCCCTGCTCATGCGGCATCCGCATCGCCGACCCCCGGAAACGCATCTCGAGGCAGTGGTTGTAGAGCCCCCTGGCGCAGAACTTGCAGGCACCGCAGGGGTTTGAGGGGTTCATCGCCACGCGGTCGCCGACCGCGAGCCCCTCGACGCCCTCGCCCAGTTCGATCACCGTCCCGGCCGCCTCGTGGCCGAGGATGATCGGTTCTCGCACCCGGATCGGACCGAAGCCGCCATCCTGATAGTAGTGCAGGTCCGAGCCGCAGATCCCGCCCGCACCGGTCGCCACCAGCACCTCGCCGCGGCCGGGCCGCTCGGTGGGAAGCTCCTCGATGCGGATGTCGTGCTGGGCGTGGAGGCGGCAGACGCGGGTGGTCATGGTTCAGTCTTTCATTCCAGGAGCGAGGGAAGCCAGGTGGCGAGCGGCGAGTAGTAGGAGACCGCAAAGAGCACCAGGATATTGGTCAGCAGGAAGGGGAAGATGGCGCGGACGACCGGCGTCAGTTGCAGCTTGGCGATGCCGGCACAGACGAAGAGGCAGACGCCGACCGGCGGCGTGGTGAGCCCGATCATCAGGTTGAGCACCGCGAAGGTAGCGAAATGCAGTGGCTCGATGCCGACGGCCTGCGCGAGGCTCAGGAGCGGCACGAAGAGGATGATAAGCGCCGCGATGGTCTCCATGAACATGCCGACAAAGAGCAGCAGGACATTGATGATGAGGATCACCACGATCCGGTTGTCGGTCATCGACAGAACCGCATTGGCGATGGCTTGCGGGATCTGTTCCGAGACGAGGATCCAGCCGAAGACATTCGCGAAGCCGACAAGCGCCAGGATCGCCGCCGAGGAGATGCCGCTTTCGATCAGCACCTGGGGCACGTCGCGGACGGGAAGTTCGCGGTAGACGAAGGCGCCGACAATGAAGGCATAGACCGAGGCGACGACGGCGGTCTCGGTCGGCGTGGCGAGGCCGGAGAGCAGGCCGTAGATGATCAGGCCGGTCATCGCGAGCGCCCAGAAGGCATGGGCCAGGGAGCCGAACACCTCGCCGAAGCCCTGCCACGCCTGACGCGGGAAATTCTTGCGCACTGATATGATGTAGCAGGTCACCATCATCGCCAGCCCCATCAGGATGCCCGGCACGGCGCCAGCCATGAACATCTTGCCGACGGAGATTCCGGAGAGCGCGCCGACGATGATCATCGGCACCGAGGGCGGGATGATTGGCCCGACGGTTGAGGAGGCGGCGGTGACTGCGGCCGAGAAATCAGCGGGATAGCCGGCTTTCTTCATGCCGGGGATCATCACGCCGCCGATCGAGGCGGCATCGGCCACCGCGGTGCCGGTAATGCCGCCGAAGAGCATCGAGGCGGCGATGTTGGTCAGCCCGAGGCCGCCCCTGATCCAGCCCACGAGCGCGTTGGCGAAGCGAATGATGCGGTTGGTGATGCCGCCGCGGTTCATCAGGTTGCCGGCGAGGATGAAACCCGGGATCGAGAGCAACACGAAGACGTCCATGCCGGCATAGATCTTCTGCGGCATGACGACGAGCGGGATGCCCTTGAGTATCAGGTAGGTCGCGGAGGAAAGGCCGAGCGTGACCGCGACCGGCACGCCGATGATGAGACCGGTGACGAAGACAGAGAAGAGGACCCAGACTTCCATCGCCTCACGGTTCCTTGTGCTTGAGCGGGATTCCGTCGTCGCCGAGGAGCATCCCGATCACCTTGAGCGCGGCGAAAAGGAAGAGCAGCCCGAGCAGCAGAGTCACGGTGAAATGGACATAGGTCATGCGGAGCCCAAGCGCGGGCGAGGTCTGCATCCGGCCGATCGCGGTGAACTTCCACGAGTGCGAAATCAGCAGAAGGGCCAGCCCGCCGGAGAGCACTGCCGAGATCAACCGCAGCAGCCACGGCAGCGGCGCGGGGAGGTTGTCGCAGATCACGTCGACATTGACGAGATCTCCCGAGCGCAGCGACAGGCCGACTCCAAAGGCGGCAAGATAGAGCAGCGCGAAGCGGGTGAGTTCTTCGGTCCAGACCGGCGAGGAGCCGATGGTTCGCCCGACGACCTGGATCAGCACGACGACGATCAGCGTGGCGAAGGAGAGACCGACGCCGATCATGCATATCGTCGCCAGAAGCTTCGTGAGCCTGTCGAGAAGAGCCATGTTCCTGGTGTCCTGAGGAAAAAGAAGGGTGCGCCGACGCCCGGAGGCGTCGGCGCGTTGTCGTGAGTGGGAACTCAGTTGTTGAAGAGGCTTTCGACGATCGGCTTGATCTCGTCATTGACGTTGGCAAGAACGGCGTCCTTGGCCTTGGCGGCATAGGCTGCACCGTCGACCTCGACGAAGGTCATGCCCTTCTCTTCGAGATAGGCACGGTCGTCCTCGAGACTCTTGAGGAAGAGCTCGCGCTCATAGGCCTGCGCGGTTGCAGCGGCTTCCATGACGGCGGCCTTGTCCTCGTCGGAGAGCTTCGCCCAGGTCTGCTCGGCGATCGTCAGGTAGATCCAGGAGCGGACGTGATCGGTCATGTTCACGTATTTCTGGACCTCGTTGAAATTCGCGGAGCGAATGAGGGCGAGCGGGTTCTCCTGCGCTCCGATGGTGCCGTTCTGCAGAGAGGTGAACACCTCGGAGAAGGCCATGGGCGTCGGCTGCGCGCCGAGCGCGGACCAGACGTCGACGAAGAGCGGCACGTTGGGCACGCGCATCTTCAGCCCGTTGAGGTCGTCCGGATGGGCGTAGGGCTCGTTGGAGGTCAGGTCGCGCGGACCGCGGGCGAAATAGGCGATCGGCCGGATCTGCGCCTTCTCGATGATCTGCGCCTCGATCTCGTCCCCGATCTCGCCGGAGGCGACTTCGTCCATGTGCTCGAGCGACTTGTAGGCATAGGGAACGGCCAGGAGCGCGGCCATCGGCGCCCAGTTCTGCAGGGACTCACCGGTGATCGTCATGTCCACGGTGCCGAGCTGCATGCCGTTGATCAGGTCGATCTCCTTGCCAAGCGACTCGTTGGGGAAGACCTCGACCGCGATGCGGCCATCGGTGAGCTTCTCGAGCTCCTCGCCGAACTTCACCGAGGCGAGGTGCCAGGGGTTTTCCTCGTTGGCCAGGTGGCCGAGTTTCAGCGTCATGTCGGCCGCCATCGCGGTTCCGGACATCAGCGTCGCGATCAGGCCGGCGCCAAGCAGGCCCCCGAGCGTGCGTTTCAGGATCATGGTTTCCTCCTTTGTTGAAGTCTCAGCCCGCCGCAGCCGGCGCGTCGGTAAAGACGTCCGGATTGGCGCGCATGATTAGGGGCAGGTCCTCCAGGACCGTGCGGAGATGTTCGCGCGCGGCCAGTTCGGCGCCGCGCACGTCGTTCTTCTCGATGGCATCGACGATCCGGCCGTGCTGCTCGATCAGCGTGTCGTAGCGCATGGGATTGAAGCTGAGAAACCGGACCCGGTCCATCTGCGACTTCAGCCCTTGCAGGACATCCCAGACATTCACCTTGCCTGCCGCGTCGGCGAGCGTGCGATGAAAGGTTTCGTCGGCCTGGATGAACTCCGCCGGCGAGCGTTCGGCGGCGCGTCGTTGTTCGTCGAGCTGGCGGCGCAGGTCCGACACCACGCCGGGCGGGACCTCCGCGGCGAGCAACTTCATGATGTCGGCCTCGACGGCCTCGCGCACGAACCGCGCGTCCAGTACCTCGCCGGCGTCGATCTTGCGGACCACCGTGCCGCGCTGCGGCCGGATCTCGATCAGCCCTTCCTGGGCCAGCTTGATGAATGCCTCACGGACCGGCTGCCGGGAGATGCCGAAATTCTTAGCGACCTCTGTCTCGGAGATCTGCGTCCCGGCCGGCAGGGCGTTGCGGATGATCTGCTGGCGCAGGATCGCGTGCAGCTGGGGGCCGATCGGGTGTGACGGATCATAGTTCACGATGCTTCGACCAGTATTCGGCGAGTCTCTGGACGGGAAAGAAACCCAAACTTCCATACTAGTCAACGGATTTACTCGCCGCGTTGCAGCGACAAACACGTCAGCGTGGTATACAGGCTCCGCGCGTGGCAGGTAGCCGGAACAGGCGCGCCGACCGGTCGGGCCGGCGCGCCGCAGTTTCAGTCGGCCAGCGACCAGCGCTCCATCCAGCGCTCGCCATCCTGGTCGAAATTCGACGCCATGTCGCCGTGGACGACGCGACTGCCAGTGGCGAAGACGAAATTGGCGAACATCGGCAGTACCGTGCCGCCATCGGTCGACACGATCTGCTGCATCTCGGAATACATCTCCCGCCGCTTGGCCTCGTCGAGTTCGGCCCGCGCCGTTACCAGCAACTCGTCAAACCGCGCGTTGGACCACTTGCTGTCGTTCCAGGCCGCACCGCTCTCGTAGGCCGTGGTGAAGATCTGGTCCTCGGTCGGGCGCCCGCCCCAGTAGACCGCGCAGAACGGCGCCTTCAGCCAGACATCCGACCAGTAGCCGTCATTCGGCACCCGCTTGACGTCGAGGGTGATGCCCGCCGCCGCGGCCGAGTTCTGGTAGAGAACCGCCGCGTCCACGGCGCCGGGGAAGGCCGCATCGGCCGCCGAGAGCTGCACGTTCAGCCCGTCGAGCCCGGCCTCCTTGAGATAGAACTTCGCCTTGTCCGGATCATAGGGCGTTTGCGCAATATCGGGATCGTGGAACCGGTAGCTCGGCCCGATCGGCTGGTCCTTGCCCACGGTGCCATGGCCGAAGAGGATCTTCTCGACGAGTTCCTCCCGGTTGATCGCGTGTTTGAGCGCCAGCCGCACGTTGACGTCGTCGAGCGGCGACGTGTCCGCGCGCGCGGCGAAACTGTAATATTGCGGCCCGGCGATCGAATGGATCTGGATGCCGGGATTGCGCCCCAGGAGCGCCACCGTCTTGAGGTCGAGCTTGTCGATCACGTCGACGTCGCCGGAGACAAGCGCCGTCGTCCGCGCATTCAGGTCGACGATCGACAGCATCTCGACCGCATCGAAGAAGCCGCGATCCTGGTTCCAGTCGTCCTCGAAACGCTCGAAACGGGCAATCACGCCGGGATCGAACTCCACCAGGCGATAGGCGCCGCAGCCGTCGCCGGAGCGCCAGTCGATGGAACCCGCGCCATCCGAGGGAAGGATCGCCATGTGGTAGTCGGTGAAGACGAAGGGGAAGTCGGCGCTGCCGGTCTCGAGGTCGAAGGCCACGACACCCTCGCCGTCCTTGCGGATATCGACGATCGGGGCGACGAGCGGCTTGGCGACCGATTTCGAATTTTCGCCGCGGTGATAGTTGACCGAGGCGATCACGTCGTCGACCGTGACAGGCCGTCCGGAATGGAAGGTCATGCCGGGGCGGATCGTGAACCGCCAGGTCTTCGCGTCGGGGCTGGCCTCCCAGCTTTCGGCCACGTCCGGCTCGAGCGAGCCATCGACGCCGACCTTTGTCAGGAACCCGTTCATCCCATAGGTCAGCGCGACGGTGAACCCGTTGGTCCAGGTTGCCGGATCCAGTGTGTCGCTCGTGTTGCCGTGGCCCTTGGCGGACCGGATCAGGCCGCCACGCTTCTGCTGCGCGCGCGCAGGTTTTGCACCAAGCAGCGGAACCGTACCGGCGAGGCCTGCCGCCGCTGCGGAGGTGCGAAGAAAGGTGCGCCGTGTGGGGCGCAGCAATGCCGGAGAAGTGGTTCGTTCGGTCATCTTGGTTCCCTGTTATTTTACCTGCGACCGGCGCGGGAAAAGGCTGTCGCCTTTAGGCAGCCTGACGTCGCTTTTTGAACAGGTACGAGAAGTAAGGGAGTCCGTCCTCAAAGGAAAGCGTTTTGACGGGCGGCTTGACAGGCGGCCCGGCGAAGGTTTCCGATGCCCTTGCGGAAGGCTTCTCCGGCAGCCATCCTTGAAAACGGAACGCCGGTCAGGCGGAGGGTCTCCGCGCGCAGAAACGGCCGGCCGATCCAGGAAAAGGCTGCATACCGAGGCGATAATAGGAAATAATAGGAAGCGTACCTCAAGGAGATCGTTACAATACGGGCTGGATAATCCGGTGTGTTCGTGTTTGTTATAGTTCATGTCGTTTTTGAGCACTCCCGCACGCCACTCGCGAGGAACGCTCTTTGTTCAGCGGCGCGATTACGACGCCGGACGGCAAACAAACAAACTAGGGGGTTAGAAATGACCAAGACGAACCGCTTCCTGATTGACAGGATTTCCGATGCCGCGCGCACGGGCAGCATCTCGCGCCGCGACTTCATCAATACGTCGATTGCTGCGGGCCTGACGGCCACTACGGCCACGGGCCTGTGGACCACAAAGGCGGCAGCACAGCCGAAACAGGGCGGCACGTTCCGCTGGGGTCTGCATGACGGCAACACCTCGGACAATCATGATCCGGGCACCTATGTCACCCGGCAGATGATCTATCTTGCCCATACCCATCGTTCCTACCTGACGATGATCATGGGCGACGGATCGCTCGGGCCGGACCTCGCCGACAGCTGGTCGGCCTCCGCCGACGCGTCGGAATGGACCTTCGAGATCAACCCGGACGCCACCTTCCACAGCGGCAAGAAATGCACGGCCGATGATGTCATCGCCTCGCTGAACCATCACCGCGGCGAAAGCACGACCTCGGCGGCCAAGGCACTGCTGACCGATGTCGTCGAGATCACCAAGGACGGCGACCACACCGTCAAGATCAAGCTCAACGGCGGCAATGCCGACCTGCCCTGGCTGATGACCGACTATCACTTCGCCATCTGCCCGGCCAACGAGGACGGCACGATCGACTGGCAGTCCGGCGACGGAACCGGCCCCTACAAGATTGACGGCGGCGATTTCGGCGTGCAATGGCAGCTCTCGCGCCACGACGGCTGGCATCGCGAGGGCGCCTATTTCGACAAGGTCGAGATCCTCGTCCTCAACGATCCGAACGCCCGTCAGACCGCGCTTGTCACCGGCGACGTGGACGCTGTCTCGCTGATCGAGCTCAAGACCATGGCGCTTCTGCAGCGCGATCCGAACATCAACATCCACAACATCCCTTCGGCCGGTGCCATCACCATGCCGATGTTCTGCGACACACCGCCCTTCGACAATGTCGACGTGCGCAATGCGCTGAAGCTCTCCATCAACCGCGACGAGATCATCGAGAAGATCGCCTTCGGCGCGGCCACCAAGGGCAACGACTTCCACCATTCGCCGGCCCAGCCCTACTGGCCCGACGACATCCCGCAGCGCGAGTATGATCCCGACCAGGCGAGATCGCTCCTGAAGAAGGCGGGAGCCGAGGGGCTGACGGTCAGCATCTCGACCGCCGACAGCGTCTATGCCGGCGCGGTGGACATGGCGGTCCTCTATTCGGAGCAGGCCAAGGCCTCGGGCATCAACGTCAACGTCGTGCGCGAGCCCAATGACGGCTACTACTCGGATGTCTGGCTGGTGAAGCCCTTCACCCTCGTGTCCTGGGGCGCACGCCCGACGCCGGACGTCATGTACACTTTGGCCTACAAGGCCGATGCGGCCTGGAACGAGAGCCATTTCAACAACGAACGGTTCAACGAACTGCTGCTGATGGGCAAGGCCGAGCTCGACGACGCCAAGCGCGCCGAGATCTATCGCGAGATGGCGATCATCCTCCGCGACGAGGGCGGCACCATCATCCCGTTCTTCAACAACTTCGTCTATGCCAGCCGCTCCAATATCGGCACGCCCGATGCACTCGCGGCGAGCTGGGAATGTGACGGAGCCCGCGCCGCCAGCCGCTGGTGGTCCGTCGGCTGATACAAGATGGCGATGCCCCGGCGCGGTGACCGCGCCGGGGCAAGCCTTTCCGGGGGCATAGAGCGGCCGCGCTTGACAGCCATGCCCCGGAGGCGGCCTCCTGTCTGCGCTGGCCCGCCTTGTTCAATGAAACAACCGATCCCGACTGCCGGTCGTCGGGCGGATTTCCGGAGGGACATATGGGCGACCTATCACGGTTGGTCTTAAAGCGGCTCGGTTTCGGACTGCTCACGATCCTCGTCGTCTCGGTGCTGATCTTCTTCGCCGTGGAACTGCTGCCGGGCGACATCGCCCAGGCCGTGCTCGGACAGGGCGCGACCGAAGAAACCGTCGCCGCGATGCGCGAACAGCTCGGGCTCGACCGTCCGGCGCCGGTGCGGTATTTCGAATGGCTCTTCGGCGCCATCCAGGGCGATTTCGGCGTCTCGCTGGTGTCAGGTGAGCGCGTCAGCGCGGCAATCTCGGGCCGCTTCGTCAACACGCTTTTCCTCGCCTCCTACGCGGCGGTGATCGCGGTGCCGATCTCAATCCTGCTCGGAGTCTTCACCGCGCTCTACCGCAACACGATCTTCGACCGGGTCGCCAACGTGGCGACGCTCTCAACGATCTCCTCGCCAGAATTCTTTCTCGGCTACATCCTCATCCTCTTCCTGGCCATTCGCGCCGCCGCCTTCCCGGCGATCTCGAGCATCTCAGGCGACATGTCTTTGGTCGATCTTCTCTACCGGACGTTTCTGCCGATGCTGACGCTCGTCCTCGTCGTCACGGCGCACATGATGCGGATGACACGGGCCGCGATCATCAACCTGCTCGCCTCGCCCTATATCGAGATGGCCCGCCTCAAGGGCACCCCACCCTGGAAGGTGATCGTCAAGCACGCTCTGCCCAATGCCTGGGCGCCGATCATCAACGTGGTGGCGCTCAACCTCGCCTATCTGGTCACCGGCGTGGTGCTCGTCGAGGTGGTCTTCGTCTATCCCGGCATCGGCCAACTCCTCGTCGACGCGGTGGCCAAGCGGGACTTCCCGGTGGTGCAGGCCTGCTGCCTGATCTTCGCGGCGACCTTTATCCTCCTGAACCTTTCGGCGGATGTCGGGGCGATCCTGACCAACCCGCGCCTGCGGCACCCGAAGTGAGGACAGAAACATGAGCACATTCGTCGTCCTCTACTACACCGCGCTGATCGGCGCATCCTGCCTCGCGGCCTATTACGAGAAGCGCAGCGTCTTCATGCTGATCTTCTCGCTCACCCTCGTCTCCTTCGTTCTCGGGATCATCGGCGGCGTCGGCGCCCTGCGCTTCGTTGCCCTCTCCGCGGGCCTGCTCGCGCTCGCCGCCGGCACCGCCTATGCCTTCCGCGAATTCCTGATCCAGATCTCGAAACCGAACCTCGCCAAGGAGCTGCGCACCGCGCCACTCACCGCCGCCTTCGGCATGTTCGTGATCTTCACCTATGCGATCGCCGGCATCTTCGCACCCTGGATCGCGCCGCATGGCGAAGCCGAGGTCATTGGCCAGGCCTTCCAGCCGCCCGACGCCAACATGCTGCTCGGCGCCGACCAGTTGGGCCGCGACATGTTCAGCCGGATCATCTACGGCGCGCGCAACTCGGTGGGCCTGGCGCTGATCGCCACCCTGCTCGCCTTCCTGATGGGCACGATGGCGGGTCTCTTCGCCGCCGTCAAAGGCGGCTGGTTCGACCAGGTGATGGGCCGCGTGGCGGATGTCATCATGTCGGTCCCGTCGCTGATCTTCGCGCTGCTGATGCTGTCGATCTTCGGCACCGGTCTGCATGTGATCGTCGTCGTCGTCGCCGTGATCTACTCGCCGCGGGTGTTCCGCCTCACCCGAGCGGTGGCCGGCAACATCGTGGTTATGGACTTTATCGAGGCGGCGAAGCTACGCGGCGAGAAGGACTGGTATCTGATCCGCCGCGAGATCCTGCCCAACGCGACCGCCCCGCTGATCGCCGAGTTCGGCCTGGAGTTCTGCTTCGTCTTCCTGCTGATCGCGGGGCTCAGCTTCCTCGGCCTGGGCATTCAGCCGCCTACCGCGGACTGGGGCTCGATGGTGCGCGAGAACGCGACGCTGATCTCCTTCGGAGACATCACCCCGCTGATCCCCGCCGGCGCCATCGCGCTGCTGACGGTCGCGGTCAATTTCGTGGTCGACTGGATGCTCTTCCGCACCTCCGGCCTGAAGGAGCAGTAAGATGCACGACAAGTTCAAGAACGCGGAGGTCCTCCTGCAGATCAAGGACCTCAAGATCGAGGGCTACTCCGACGAGACCTGGGTGCCGATCATCAAGGGCGTGGACCTCACGCTCCATCGCGGCGAGGTCATGGGCCTGATCGGCGAAAGCGGCGCCGGCAAATCCACCATCGGCGCCGCCGCGATGGGATATGCCCGCGACGGCACCCGGATCTCGGACGGCTCGATCGAGTTCGACGGGATGGAGCTGACCACCGCCTCGGAGGCCGAGCGGCGGGCGCTGCGCGGCTCGCGCATCGCCTATGTCGCGCAATCGGCCGCGGCCTCGTTCAACCCGAGCCACAAGATCATCGACCAGCATACCGAGGCACCAGTCCACTACCGGATCCGCAAGCGGTTCGAGGCGCAGGAGGACGCGATGCAGCTCTACGAACAGCTGCGCCTGCCCAACCCCAAGGAGATCGGCTTCCGCTATCCGCACCAGGTCTCGGGCGGCCAGCTGCAGCGAGCGATGACGGCCATGGCGATGTCCTGTCGCCCCGATCTCATCATCTTCGACGAGCCGACAACGGCGCTTGACGTGACCACGCAGATCGAGGTTCTGGCCGCCATCCGCGATATCGTCGACGAGTTCAACACCGCCGCGATCTACATCACCCACGACCTCGCGGTCGTGGCGCAGATGGCCGACACGATCAAGGTGCTGCTGCGGGGCGAGGAGGTCGAACAGGCTCCAACCAGGCAGATGCTCGACAACCCGCAGGAGGATTACACCAAGAGCCTCTGGGCGGTGCGCAGCTTCCACTCCGAGCAGCGCCACCGGCCGACCGACGGCACCGAGCCGCTCATCTCGGTGCAGAACGTGGACGCGGCCTATACCGGCGGCGTGAAGGTGCTCGACGATGTCTCCTTCGACATCTACCCGGGCATGACAGTCGCGGTGGTGGGTGAATCCGGCTCCGGCAAGTCGACCACGGCGCGCTGCATCACCGGCCTTCTGCCGCCGATGTCGGGCCAGATCCTCTGCAAGGGCGAGCCTCTGCCGCCGCGCTACAAGGACCGCACCCGCGACCAACTGCGCCAGGCGCAGATGATCTATCAGATGGCCGACACGGCGCTGAACCCGAAGGTCAAGATCAGCGAGATCATCGGCCGTCCGGCGCAGTTCTACGGCGGCTTGCACGGACCCGCGCTCAAGCAGCGGGTGGACGAGCTTCTCGACCTGATCGAACTTGATCCGGCGAAGTTCTATTCCCGCTACCCGCCCGAGCTCTCCGGGGGACAGAAACAGAGGATCGGCATCGCCCGGGCGCTCGCCGCCGAACCCGAGTTCATCATCTGCGACGAGGTGACGAGCGCTCTCGACCAGCTCGTCGCCGAAGGCATCCTGAAACTGCTCGACCGGTTGCAGCAGGAGCTGGGGCTGGCCTACATGTTCATCACCCACGATCTCGCGACGGTTCGCTCGATCGCCGACGAAGTGGTGGTGATGCAACATGGCAAGGTGGTCGAACAGGGGCCGAAGGACGAGATGTTCACTCCGCCGCACCATCCCTATACCGACCTGTTGCTCTCCTCGGTGCCGGAGATGGATCCGGAATGGCTCACCACGGTGCTCGAGGAGCGGGGTGTCGACAATATCGGCGAAGCAGCGGATACCTGATCCGTCAGATCACGCGCGGTGGGGGGCACCCCCGCCGCGCCATCCCGCTGGCCGGCGGTCTTGCCTTGGCCCGACAAACGGCGAAGATGTTCTGCGCGCGCAGAACCGATCGCGCCGCGATACAGTTGGTGCGCGGTCACGGCAACGAATTAAACCGGCTGAAAGGGAGTTTTCTCTACGCCCGTCCTCAGATGATCGCCGAGGCCGACACGGCCAGTGTGGCGACAAGGACGCCATAGATCATCAGGAGCGCCGGCAGGGTGCCAGCACGCGCACGGTATTCCCGGATCATGTAATCGCGTGTCAGCATCACGGCCTCCATCAGACGAGCAAACCCCGGTCGCCCCGGGTGTCGAATCCGACCTAGGGGCTCGGTTTGCCCCGATCAAGGAAAATTCCGCCGATCGGTGAACAATTCGTGGGCACCCTCGAAATGGGGTCGCAAATGAGACAGGATCGTCGCAAACGGACCCGAACCGGCCGCAGGAAAAAACCGACCTGTCGCCTTGAAGCAACGCCACCTGCGCCACCGGACAACACGGCGCGCGCGTCGATTCGATACAGAACGTTCCCGCGGCCCGATCCAAGACCCGACCCTGATCCCGGACCGGCACGCATGCGGCGCGGGAAGCTCGTCCGGCAGGCCGGTCCGCGGGCAAAACGGCCGCCGCCGCTTTGTCCGGGAGAATCTGCCTGCCATTTGTGCATCTGCCCGCCTCACAGCCGCATTGCCGCAAAATCGAGCCGTTCGTGCATTTACCGCTCGAACCGGTGCGGAATTCCGTGTTTGCCTGAGCGGAGCCATAACCGGAGAACTTCATGTCGATCACCGCGGCGATCTATCACCTGACGCATTACAAATACGACCGCCCCGTTACGCTCGGGCCGCAGATCATCCGCCTCAGACCGGCGCCGCACAGCCGGACGCGCGTGATCTCGCATTCGCTCAAGGTCTCGCCCTCCGATCACTTCGTGAACCACCAGCAGGATCCCTATGGCAACTGGCTGGCCCGCTTCGTCTTCCCCGAGCCGGTGCGCGAGCTGAAGATCGAGGTCGACCTGGTGGCCGATATGTCGGTTTACAACCCCTTCGATTTCTTCGTCGAGGAGCGGGCCAACCACCTGCCCTTCGACTATCCCGACGAGCTGACCGAGGATCTGTCGATCTACATGTGGCCGGAGCCTGCCGGCAAGAAGCTGAAGGCGTTCCTCGAGACGATCACCTTCGACCCCGAACAGACGACGGTCGACTTCCTCGTCGCGCTCAACATGCGGCTGGAGAAGATGATCGAATACGTCATCCGCATGGAGCCCGGCGTGCAGACGCCGGAGGAGACGCTAACGGTCGGCAAGGGATCCTGCCGCGACACCTCTTGGTTGCTGGTGCAGATCCTGCGTCACCTCGGTATCGCCGCGCGTTTCGTCTCGGGCTACCTGATCCAGCTCGAGCCCGACCTCAAGGCGCTCGATGGCCCCTCGGGCACCGATCACGACTTCACCGACCTGCACGCCTGGTGCGAGGCCTATATCCCCGGCGCCGGCTGGATCGGGCTCGACCCGACCTCCGGCCTGCTGACCGGCGAGAGCCATATCCCGCTCGCCGCCACGCCCCACTATCGTAACGCCGCGCCGATCTCCGGCATGGCGAGCGAGGCCAAGGTCGAGTTTGACTTCGACATGCAGGTCATCCGCACCGTCGAGCATCCGCGCATCACCAAGCCCTTCCCGCAGGACAGCTGGGAGAAGCTCGACGCGCTCGGCAAGACGGTCGATACCGTGCTGACCGAGGGCGACGTGCGGCTCACCATGGGCGGCGAGCCGACCTTCGTCTCGATCGACGATTTCGAGAGCGACGAGTGGAACACCGCCGCCGTCGGCCCGACCAAGCGGGGCCTCGCCGACGACCTGATCCGCCGGCTGCGCGACCGTTTCGCGCCGGGCGGCTTCCTGCATTACGGCCAGGGCAAGTGGTATCCGGGAGAGAGCCTGCCGCGCTGGACCTTCTCGCTCTACTGGCGCCGCGACGAGGTGCCGATCTGGCGCAACCCCGACCTGATCGCCCGCGAGAAGGCGAAGAACGAGGTCGGGCCGGCCGAGGCCGAGGCGGTGCTGCGCCACATCGCCGAGAGCATCGACGTCGACCCGGACCACGTTCAGCCGGCCTACGAGGACCCGGCCGAATGGATCATCCGGGAAGGCAACCTGCCGGACAACGTCACGCCGGAGAACTCCAAGCTGAAGGATCCCGAGGCGCGTCACCGCATCGCCCGGGTGTTCGAGCGCGGACTGACCGAGCCGACCGGCATGGTGCTGCCCGTGCAGCGCTGGCAGACCCGCGCCGCCGGCGGATGGGTGTCTGAGCTTTGGCGCACAAGGCGCGGAAAACTATACCTTATTCCAGGCGACAGCCCGGTCGGTTTCCGGCTGCCGCTGGAGGCGCTGCCCTATATCCCCGCGGGCGCCTACCCGTTCCATTTCCCGCCCGACCCGGCGAACCAGGAGGGCCCGCTGCCGGTCTTCCAGACCCGTCCGCGCCGACGCCATTCCGAGGAACCGGACGTGACCCCGGGACATCGCCAGGCGGTCAGCTTTACGCCTGGTGCGCGGGTTCAGGAGCGCAACGAAATGGAGACGCCGACCGGCGGCATCGTCCGCACTGCGATGTCGGTGGAGCCGCGGGATGGGCGGCTCTGCATCTTCATGCCGCCCACGGAGCGGATCGAAGATTACCTCGAGCTGGTCGCCGCGGCCGAACAGGCGGCCGAGGATCTCGAGTTGCCGGTCCATATCGAGGGCTACGCGCCGCCGAACGACCCGCGGATCAACGTCATCCGCGTCGCCCCCGACCCCGGCGTGATCGAGGTAAACGTCCACCCCGCCCATAGCTGGGAGGATTGCAAGGATATCACCAACGCGGTCTACGAGGAGGCCCGCCTCTGCCGGCTCGGCGCCGACAAGTTCATGATCGATGGGCGGCATTGCGGCACGGGAGGTGGCAACCATGTCGTGGTCGGCGGCTCGACACCGCTCGATTCGCCCTTCCTGCGCCGTCCGGACCTCCTGAAATCGCTGATCCTCTACTGGCAGCGCCACCCCTCGCTCTCCTATCTCTTCGCCGGCCTCTTCATCGGCCCGACCTCCCAGGCGCCGCGGATCGACGAGGCGCGCCATGACAGCCTCTACGAGCTCGAGATCGCGCTCGACCAGATCCAGGCGCCGGGCCACGGCGACGTGCCGCCGCCCTGGCTTACCGACCGGCTGCTGCGCAACATCCTCATCGACGTGACCGGCAATACTCACCGCGCCGAGATCTGCATCGACAAGCTCTATTCGCCCGACGGACCGACCGGCCGGCTCGGCCTTGTCGAGTTCCGCGGTTTCGAGATGCCGCCCGACCCGCGGATGTCCCTCGCCCAGCAATTGCTGATCCGGGCGATCATCGCGCGGCATTGGCAGAACCCGGCGCATGGCGCACCGATCCGCTGGGGCACGCGGCTCCACGACCGGTTCATGCTGCCGCATTTCGTCTGGGAAGACTTCCTCGACGTGCTGCGCGACCTCTCGGACCACGGCTTTGCCATGGACCCGGCCTGGTTCAAGGCGCAGGCGGAGTTCCGTTTCCCGTTCTGCGGCGAGATCGAATACGAGGGCGTGCATCTGGAGATCCGGCAAGCGCTCGAGCCCTGGCATGTGCTGGGCGAGACCGGCGCCATCGGCGGCACGGTGCGCTACACCGACAGTTCGGTGGAACGGCTGCAGGCGCAGCTCACCACCTCCGATCCGGAGCGCTATGCCGTGACCTGCAACGGCCGCCGCCTGCCCCTGCAGCAGACGGGCACCGGCGGGGTCTCGGTCGCTGCGGTGCGCTACAAGGCCTGGCAGCCGCCCGAGGCGCTGCACCCGGTGCTGCCGATCGACGCGCCGCTCGTCTTCGACATCTTCGACACGTGGACCGGCCACGCGCTCGGCGGCTGCACCTATCACGTCGCGCATCCGGGTGGGCGCAATTACGACACGTTCCCAGTCAACGGCAATGAAGCGCAGGCCCGGCGCCTTGCCCGCTTCGAGCCGCACGGCCATACTCCCGGCAGCTACCTGCCGCCGGCCGAGCTGCCGCACCGGGAATTCCCGATGACACTCGACCTGCGGCGTCCCCCCGGCCTCTGATTCCGGAGATCCGCCGTCATGAGCGAAGCCCCCGAGGCAGACCGGCGCGACCCGGTCGCCCGATTCCTGAAGGACTACCGCCCGCCGGCGGGGGTGCCCGACGAGCTGATCGGCGCGGACGGTTCCGTGCGCCCGGTCTGGGCGGGCTTCATCAAGCGGCTGGCATCCATGACGCCGGAACGGCTGGCGTCGCGCATGGCGCATGGCGACCAGTATCTGCGCGACGCGGGCGTCTATTACCGGCGCTACGGGCCGCAGGACACCGGTCAGCGCGACTGGCCGCTGAGCCACTGCCCGCTGCTCGTCGCCGAGGAGGACTGGAGCGAGATCGCCGCAGGGCTGACGGAACGCGCCGATTTGCTGGAGCGGATCTGCGCCGACCTCTACGGGGCGAACCGGCTGGTCGAGCAGGGCCACCTGCCCGCCTCGCTGATCGCGCAGAGCCCGGAATGGCTGCGCCCGCTGGTCGGGGTGACGCCGCGCTCGGGCCATTTCCTGCATTTCGTCGCGTTCGACATCGGGCGCGGCCCCGACGGCAAATGGTGGGTGCTCTCCGACCGCACCCAGGCGCCCTCCGGCGCCGGCTTCGCGCTGGAGAACCGGATTGCCACGCAGCGGGTCTATTCCGACGTCTTCGCTGCCGCCAATGTCACGCGGCTCGCGGGCTTCTTCCGCGCCTTCCGCGACACGATGACGGGCATGCTGGAGGAAGGCGAAGACCGTGTCGGCATCCTCACGCCCGGGCCGCTGAACGAGACCTATTTCGAACATGCCTATATCGCGCGTTATCTCGGTTTCGCGCTGCTGCAGGGCGAAGACCTGACGATGCACGATGGCCGTGCCATGGTGCGCACCATCGAGGGGCTGCGGCCGATCTCGGTGCTGTGGCGGCGACTCGACGCGGCTTGGGCGGATCCGCTGGAGCTCAACGAGGGCTCACAACTGGGCACGCCGGGACTGCTCCGCGCGATCCGCGACGGCCGCCTGACGATGGTCAACGCGCTCGGCGCCGGCATCCTGGAAACCCGGGCGCTGATGGCCTTCTTGCCGCGGCTGAGCCAGCTTCTCGACGGCCAACCGCTCCGGATTCCCAATATCGCGACATGGTGGTGCGGCCAGCCGTCCGAACGCGCCCATGTCCGCAGCAACGCCGAGATGATGATGATCTCGCCGGCGCAGGCCACCGGGCTCGCGCACGAGACCGCAGCGATGGCATCGGCCGAGGCGGAGGACATCGCCGCCTGGATCGAGCGCGAGGGTCCCTCACTGGTCGGTCAGGAGCGGATCCACCTGTCCACCGCGCCCGCCTTCGTCGACGGCACCCTGGTACCGCGGCCGATGAGCCTTCGGGTCTACCTCGCGCGCACCGCCAGCGGCTGGCGGGCAATGCCCGGCGGCTATGCGCGGATCGGCATGACGGCGGAAGCGAACGACCTGGCGATGCAGGAAGGCGGCCGCGTCGCCGATGTCTGGATCATCGGGCGCACGACGGAACCGGCCGAGACGATGCAGCCCGCCTATTCCGGCGCGATCTCCCGCGCGCCGCTGGCCCCCCTGCCGAGCCGGGCCGCCGACAACCTGTTCTGGCTCGGCCGCTATGTCGAACGAGCCGAGCACCTAGTGCGGGTGCTGCGCGCCCTCCACGCCCGGCTCGCCGAGACCGAAGCCCCCGACGCGCCGTTGCTGCGGCGGACGGCGAAATATCTCGACAGTTTCGGCTGTGACATGGACCAGCCGGTGCCGGAGGCGCTGGTCGAGGCGATCTCCGCGGCCTTCGGAAGTGCCGGCCATGTCGGTGACCGCTTCTCGGTCGACGGCGCGCTGGCGCTCGGCGACCTGACCCGCACCGCCGAGGAATTCGCGCTCCGCGTCGAGGCCGGAGACGACGCCGCCCGCGCGATGAGCGTGCTACTGCGCAAGCTCTCGGGGTTCGGCGGGCTGGTGCATGACAACATGTATCGCTTCTCGGGCTGGCGGTTCATCAGCCTCGGCCGGGCGATGGAACGCGCCAGCACGATGTGCGCCTGCCTGGCGGTCTTTGCCGACGCGGCGGCGCCCGAAGGGGCGCTCGACCTCGCGGTCGAGGTCGGCGACAGCCTCGTTACTCACCACCGGCGCTACGCGGTAGCGACCAGTCGCGCGACCGTGGTGGACCTGCTCGCACTCGACGCGCTCAACCCGCGCGCCGTGCTCTGCCAGTTCGACCATATCGAGGCCCACCTGGCAAAGCTGCCCGGCACCGGGCGACATCGGCCGATGTCGCCGCTGACCCGCGCGGTCCTGCGCGCCCGCACCGACCTCGCGCTGCAGACGCCGGAGACGCTCGATTCGGCGGCGCTGCGGCGGCTCGAGGACGAGATCCGCGAGATGTCCGACCAGCTCACGCTGGCCTACCTGACCTGAGGGGCCGATGCTCTACGACATCCGAATGACCATCCGCTACCAGTATCCCAGCCACGCCACCGCGGGGCGCTACCTGCTGCGACTGATGCCGGCGGTCCTGCCGGGGGTGCAGCGGGTGATCGCGGGGTCGCTCACGGTCTCGCCCGAGCCGGTCGAGCAGCTTGCGGGGCGGGACTTCTTCGGCAACGAAACCGTCGAGGTGGCGCTTGGCGAACCGCATTGGGAGAGCCGCTTCAGCATCGCCGCACGGGTCGAGCGCCGGCGGATCAGCGACTTGCTGGACGTCTCGCCGAGGCCCGAGGATCTCGCCCGGGACATCGCCGCCCATGCCACGCTCGACGCCAGCGCGCCGCATCACTTCCTCGGCCCCTCCACCCGGGTCCAGCCGACGCCGGAAATGACCGCCTTCGGACGGGAGGCGGCGTCGGGCTCGGCGACGGTCTACGAGATCATCCGGTCGCTGGCCGAGAAGATCCACGACGAGTTCGCCTTCGACCCAAGCGCGACCGAGGTGGACACGCCGGTTCTGGAGGCGTTCGAGGCCCGCCACGGCGTCTGCCAGGATTTCAGCCATGTCATGATTGGTTGCCTGCGCGGCCTCGGCATCCCGGCAGGCTATGTCAGCGGATTCCTGCGAACGATTCCGCCCGAGGGTCAGCCGCGGCTCGAGGGCGCCGATGCGATGCATGCCTGGGTCCGCGCCTGGTGCGGCCACCAGATGGGCTGGGTCGAGTATGACCCGACCAACGCCGTCGAGGTGGCGCGGGACCATGTCGTAATCGCAACCGGGCGGGACTATTCCGATGTCGCCCCGATTCAGGGCGTGATGCGCAGCGCCGGAATGCAGTCGACCGGGCAATCCGTCGACGTCATCCCGCTCGACTGAAACGGCGCCGCTTTTCCTCTACCGTTTCCCAAAGCGACAGCGTCAGCGCATCGCGGCCTTGTAGCGCTCGATGATTCTCGGAAAGAGCTGATACCGCCAGTACGGTGCCGAGATACCGCCGCGCGACCCGCCATCCTCTGCGAACCTCTTGACCAGCACCTGGGTCGACAGCGCGAGGCTGTGGCCGGTCGCCTCCCAGAACGCATTTTCGAGGAGCCGCTCGAATTCCAGTCGCTCGGACGGCGCCTCGACATCGGCGAGATCGCTCGCCAGTTGCCGCCACAATGCATGGTCGCCACGAAGCTCCCAGTGATCCGGTTCATCCGCGAACAGCTCTCCGACACGCATGACTTTCTCTCCCTTGTCGTCTCGAGTTTCTTACCGCCAACCTAGCGCCTGGATGGGGACGCTTCCTTGTTTCAGATCAACGCGGTCCGTCGCAAGACCGCGGCAACATGATCGCGCGAAATCTGCGGCAAAGGGACCCAAAGGCGCAATCGCTTCCGAACGATACGTAGAAATGGCCGATCTGAGCCTTGCGGAACGGGCGGGCATTGGGCATTGCGCTAGCCGGTATTTGGGATGCGCCGGACCAAGGAGATGTGAATGTCGGGCCTGAACCGGACAGCGGCGATCGTGCATCAACTGACCCGGCGTGCCTGCCAGTGGCTGCTGGCGCTGATCTTTGTCGGTCAGCTGGTGGTGGTGATCCTGCGCTACGTCTTCGGCGTCGGCTTCATCGAGCTCCAGGATGCGGTTGCCTACAGCTTCGCCGCTCTCGTCGTGCTCAGCCTGCCGGTGACGCAGGCGATGGATGCGCATGTTCGGGTCGACATCTTCCGCGCTGCCCAGACGCCCCGGACACGGATCTGGTTCGACCGCGTCGGCATCGTCGCCTTTCTGATCCCGGTCTTCGGGCTGACAATCTGGTGGGTCTGGCCCGATATCGCCTATAGCTGGTCGATAGGAGAGACATCCGTCGAGACCGGCGGGCTGCCCGGCCTCTTCCTCGTCAAGTCGATGCTGCCGCTGGCCTGCGGGCTGATGATCCTGCAGGGGCTCGCCGGGTTTGCCGCCGGCCCAGAGGCGCTCGGCCGTGCCATGAGCCGTCCCCCCCAAAGCGACCTGTCGGGAGAGCGGCGGAATGATTGAGAATGCCTGGCTGATCGTCTTCGGAATCGCGCTGCTCGCCGGCATCCTGTCGGGCATTCCGGTCATGCTGGTGCTCGCGGGCGTGCCGATCGCCGTGGCCTATGTCGCCTCTGCCTTCGGCGCCTTCGATCTCAGCTTCCTTCAAGCCTATCCGCAACGCGCTTTCGGGGTGATGCAGAATTCGCTGCTGGTCGCCGTGCCCCTCTTCGTTCTGATGGGCGTGCTGCTCGAACGCTCCCGCGTCGCCGAGCGCACGCTGATGCAGGTCTCGCGCCTGCTCGGCGGATCACCGCGGGCGCTGGCGCTTTCGGTGCTGCTGATCGCGACGCTGATCGCAGCCTCGACCGGCGTCATCGGCGCCACCATCGTCATGCTCGGCATGATCTCGCTGCCGGCGATGCGTCGCGTCGGCGTCCCCGACGGCACCGCGAGCGGTCTGATCTGCGCCTCCGGCACGCTCGGCCAGATCATCCCGCCCTCGATCGTGCTGATCCTGCTCGGCGACCAGGTCTCGAACGCCTATCTCGACGCGCAGCAGCGGGCGGGGAACTTCGCCCCAGACGCGGTCACCGTGGGTGACCTCTTCGCCGGCGCGCTGCTGCCCGGCCTCCTGCTCGTCCTGCTCTACGGCATCTATGTCTCTCTTCGCCTCGCCCGGATTCCGGCGCGGCCCGTCGCGGCGGCGCCCGAGATAGGCCTCTGGGATCTCGCCCGCGAGGTGCTGCCGCCGATCCTGCTGATCCTCGCCGTGCTCGGTTCGATTCTTGCCGGGGTCGCGACGCCGACTGAGGCGGCCGCCATCGGCGTCGCCGGCACGCTGCTCATCACCGCCGCGCGCGTCTCGGCCGCATCCGACACGGACGCCCTTCCCGGAGGGTCGCAGGCCCGCGTGCCGGGCCGGCGCCGTACCCCGAGTTGGCTGCGCCATGTAATGACCGCCACCGGCCTCGTCGGCTTCGGCCTCGTCGCCCTCCGTCTCGCCGGCACCGGCCGGGTCAATATCGCCACCGCCGATCTGTCACTCACCCCAGGCGCCCTGCTCGCCTTGGCGCTGACCGCCTTGCTCGTCGTCGGGCTCGCGCTGTCGGTGCTGGTGCTCACCCGCGCCGGCATCTTCGGCGACGCGCTCGGCCAGGCGGCCAAGGTCTCCGGAATGATCTTCGGCATCGTGCTCGCGGCCTCGATGCTCAGCCTCGTCTTCCGCGGCTTCGGCGGAGACGTCTGGGTGCATGACCTGCTGCTCGGTCTGCCGGGCGACCACATCACCATGCTGATCTTCACCCTTCTGGTGATCTTCCTCATGGGCTTCATCCTCGAATTCATCGAGATCGTCTTCATCGTCGTGCCGCTGGTCGGCCCGATCCTTCTGCAGGACGTCGACCCGGTCTGGTTCGCCGTCCTCGTCGCCCTTAACCTGCAGACCTCCTTCCTCACGCCGCCCTTCGGCTTCGCGCTCTTCTACTTCCGCTCCGCCGCTCCGGAGGAGATCACCACCGCAATGATCTACCGCTCCGTCATCCCCTTCATCCTCATCCAGATCATCGCGCTCGGCGTCGTGTTCCTCTGGCCACCACTGGCGACATGGCTTCCGGGACTGCTCTTCGGCTAACAATCAGGGTAAGACCGAAAATTGGGGCACACTCGGCCCCGCAACAGGGAGAGAACCAATGAAACGACGTACATTTCTCAGGACAGGGGTGCTCGGCGCGCCCGCCGTGGCACTTGCCGCGCCCGCCATCGCGCAGGGCGTGCTGGAGTGGAAATGTCCCAGCTCCTTCCCGGTCAAGGCGCCGGGCATCGGCACCAATGCCGAAACCTTCGTCAACCGCGTCAACGCGATGGCCGACGGCAAGCTGAAGCTGACACTCTATTCCGGCGGCGAACTGGTTCCGCCCTTTGCCGTCGAGGACGCGGTGCAGCAGGGAACCGCCGAGATCGGCCACGGCACGCCCTACTACAATGCCGGCAAGAACTCCGCGGTGCATTTCTTCACCACTATCCCCTTCGGCCTGACCGCCTCCGAGATGACGGCCTGGCTGCGCTATGGCGGCGGACAGGAGCTCTATGACGAGATCTACGCGCAGCGCAACCTGGTGCCGTTCAATTCCGGCAACTCCACGGTCCAGGCCGCCGGCTGGTTCAAGAAGGAGATCAACTCGGTCGAGGATTTCTCCGGCCTCAACATGCGCATCGCCGGTCTCGGCGGAGAAGCCATGCGCAAGCTCGGCGTCAACGCCGTGCTGCTGCCGCCAACCGAGATCTTCCCGGCCTTCCAGTCCGGCGCCATCGACGCCGCCGAATGGGTCGGCCCGATGCTCGACCAGGCCTTCGGCATGAACAAGGTGGCCAATATCTGCTACGCGCCGGCTTTCCACGAGCCGGGCGCCGGGCTCAACGTGGTGGTCAACAAGGACGCCTGGGAGAGCCTCACGCCGGACCTGCAGGAAATCATCCGGTCCGCCGCCGACGCCGCCCATACCGAAACGGTCGCCCAGTTCGACTACTTCAACGCCCAGGCCTACAAGGCGCTGAAGGAATCGGGTGTCGAGTTCAAGGCGTTCCCCGAGGACGTGATTCTGGCGCTGAAAGGCGCGGTCGACGAAGTGCTCGAAGAACAGGCAGCGGCCAATCCGGACTTTGCCCGCTGCCTCGAGAGCTATCGTGCCACGCTGGATATCATGCGCCCCTACGACGCCGATTTCACCGCCCCGAGCATGCTTCAGAGGCTCTGAGCGGCTTCGATTTGCACGGAAAATCCGCACAGGGCGCCCGGCGGGCGCCCTGCGCGCCGCCTCCCGGCACCAGGGTCGGGCGATGAAAAATGCAGCAGGCAGCCCAAATCATGGGCGATCATTGAAAAAGTCAAAAATGCAGCAGGCAATAGGTCGATGCCGCCTTGCCGGGGCCGGAACCATGCGCATTCTGATGTCATGGAGACCGATCAGAGCCCTTTCGACGAGATGCTTGCCGCGGCCGAAATAGCCCGCGATCCCTACCGAGATTATTACGACTGGTTCGCCGGTGAGGAACCACGGCGCCTGAGGCAGAAGTCGGCCGAGGCGGAGACGGTGTTCCGCCGCACCGGCATCACCTTCAACGTCTACGGACAGAGCGAGGCCGACGAACGGCTGATACCGTTCGACATCGTGCCGCGGATCATCTCGGCGCGTGAATGGGCCCGGCTCGAGCGCGGCATCCATCAGCGCGTGCGCGCCATCAACGCCTTCCTGCACGACATCTACCACCGCCAGGAGATCCTGCGCGCCGGCCGCATCCCCAAGGAGATCGTTGCCGCCAACGACGCCTTCCTGCCCGAGATGATCGGCCTCTCGCCTCCGGGCGGTGTCTATACGCATATCATCGGTGTGGACCTCGTGCGCACCGGCGAGGACGATTTCTTCGTTCTGGAGGACAATGCGCGCACCCCGTCAGGCGTCTCCTACATGCTGGAGAACCGGGAGACGATGCTACAGATGTTCCCCGAGCTCTTCACCAAACTCAAGGTGCGCCCGGTTTCGGCCTATCCGCAGCTTCTGCGCCGCTCACTCGCGCAGGCGGCGCCGGAAAGCTCGCCGAACGCGCGGCCGGTGGTCGCCGTGCTGACGCCGGGGATCTACAACTCGGCCTATTTCGAACACGCCTTCCTCGCCGACCAGATGGGCGCCGAACTCGTGGAGGCGAGCGATCTCACGATCGAGGACGGACGGGTGGCGATGCGGACGACGCGCGGCCACACCCCCATCGACGTGCTCTATCGCCGCGTCGACGACGATTTCCTCGACCCGCTGACCTTCAAGCCCGAAAGCATGCTCGGCGTGCCCGGCATCATGGATGTCTACCGCGCCGGCAACATAACCATCGCCAACGCGCCGGGCACCGGCATCGCCGATGACAAGGCGCTCTATTCCTACATGCCCGAGATAGTGGAGTTCTACACCGGCGAACGCCCGATCCTGCAAAACGTGCCGACCTGGCGTTGTTCGGAGAAGGACGCGCTGGCCTATGTGCTGGACCATCTCGCCGAGCTTGTGGTCAAGGAGGTGCACGGCTCGGGCGGCTACGGCATGCTCGTCGGTCCCGCAGCGAACAAGAGGGAACTTGCCGAATTCGAGCGCAAGCTGCGCGCCCGGCCGTCCAACTACATCGCCCAGCCGACGCTGGCGCTCTCGACAGTGCCGATCCTGACACGCGCCGGGCTCGCGCCGCGCCATGTCGACCTGCGCCCCTTCGTGCTGGTCTCGCCGCAGGGGATCGAGATCACCCCCGGCGGGCTCACCCGCGTGGCGCTGAAGAAGGGATCGCTGGTGGTCAACTCGTCACAGGGCGGCGGAACCAAGGATACCTGGGTGCTGGGGGACGAGAACTGATGCTGGGCAAGACGGCCGGCGGCCTGTTCTGGATGTTCCGCTACCTCGAACGGGCGGAGAATGTTGCGCGGTTGCTGGAGGCCGGCTGGCGAATTGCGCTCACCCGCTCCGGCGAGGGCTCGAACGAATGGCAGTCGATCCTGATCACCGCCGGCGCCGATTCCGCGTATCGCGAACGGCATGACAGCTACGACGCCGCAGCGGTGATCAACTTCATGCTGCGCGCGCAGGACAACCCCTCCTCCGTACTGGTCTCGGTTGGCCTGGCCCGGCAGAATGCGAGGCTGGTGCGTACGGCGCTTTCCCGCGAGGTCTGGGAGGCGACGAACGAGGCCTATATCGCGCTCAAATCCGCCCTCGCCCGACCGGTGAGCGAGCGCAACCTGCATGACACGCTGGCGCTGATCCGCAACCGCACCGCGGTGGTGCGCGGCATGCTGCACGGCACGATGCTTCGCAACGACATCTTCTCCTTCGCTCGGCTCGGCACCTTCCTCGAGCGGGCCGACAACACCGCGCGCATCCTCGACGTCAAATATTACGTCCTGTTGCCGTCGGCGACCTTCGTCGGCTCCTCGATCGACAATGTGCAATGGGAGGTGATCCTGCGCGCGGTGTCCGCCGCCCGGGCCTTCCGCTGGCTGAACGAGGGCGATCCCACGCCGCAGGCGATCGCCGAGTTCCTGATCCTCGATGCGCGGATGCCGCGCTCGCTTGCCTTCTGCCAGAGTCAGATGGACCGCAATCTGGGAGAGCTCGCCAGCGAATACGGGGAACGCCGGCCCTGCCACGACCTCTCGCGCGAGCTCGGCGAAAAGATCGGGACCAGCAGCGTCGTCTCGATCTTCGAGGAGGGGCTGCACGAATTCCTCGGCGCCTATCTCGGCGGCCTCCAGGCGCTGGCCAACCAGATCCAGACGGACTACCGCTTCCATGCCTGAGACCAAGCGCCTCTCAATCAGCCACCGCAGCACCTACCGCTATGACACGGCAGCGAAATACGCGCTGCAGCGCCTGCGGCTGGAGCCGCGCGACTTCCAGGGCCAGACCGTGCTCGACTGGTCCGTGCGGCTGGAGGGCGCGACGCGGCAGGTGGTCTATGACGACGCCTACCTCAACCGCACCGAGTTGGTGAAGGCCGATGAAGGAGCAACCGAGATCGTGATCGTCAGCGAGGGCAACGTCGAGGTCGAGGACCGTGCCGGAGTCGCCGGACCGGATCGCGGCTATGCCCCGCTCTGGCTCTTCGAGCGGGCGACGCCGCTCACCGCCCCGGGTCCGTCGCTGCGCGAACTGGTCCGCGACCTGCGTGCCGAGTGCGACGTGACGCCGGACGGGCTAGACCACCTGCACCTGCTCACCCAGATGATCGGCGCGCGTGTCGCCTACGAGAAGGGCCGCACCGACAGCGCCACTCCGGCAGAGACCGCTCTTGCCGCCGGCCATGGCGTTTGCCAGGACCACGCGCATATCATGATCGCCGCGGTGCGGCTCCTCGGCCAGCCGGCGCGCTACGTCAGCGGCTACCTTCTGATGGACGACGTCTTCCACCAGGAAGCGACGCATGCCTGGTGCGAGGTCTGGACCGAAGGGCTCGGCTGGGTCGGCTTCGACATCTCGAACGAGATCTGCCCCGACGAGCGCTATGTCCGCGTCGCCACGGGGCGCGATTATCGCGAGGCGGCACCGATCACCGGCCTTCGCCAGGGCGAAGGCACCGAATCTCTCGACGTGCAGGTGCAAATACAGCAATAGGCAGACGCAGGCTGGGAAAGGACCAGGCGAATGACCTATTGCGTCGGATTGCTGCTTGAGCGGGGTCTCGTGTTCATGTCGGACACGCGGACCAATGCCAGCGTCGACAATATCTCGAGCTACAAGAAGATGTTCACGTGGTCCCGGCCCGGCGAGCTGTGTCTTACGCTGATGACGGCCGGCAACCTGGCGACCACCCAGGCGGTGGTGAGCCTGCTGGACGAGCGCGAGAAGGAGCCGGGCGCGCGGCAGCCCAACATCCTCGAAGTCAAGACCATGTTCGAGGCGGCGACGATGATCGGCGCGACGCTCAAGGAGGTGATCGCCACCCATTCCGACAACGGACAGGGCGCCGATTCGACCTTCCAGGCGACGATGATCCTCGGCGGCCAGATCGGGGCTGGCGCGCCGCGGCTGTTCCTGATCTACCCGGAGGGCAATTTCATCGAGGCCAGCTGCGACACGCCGTTCTTCCAGATCGGAGAGGTGAAATACGGCCGGCCGATCCTGTTGCGCGCCTTCGATCCGGCGATGAGCTTCGAGGAGGCGATCAAGCTCCTCGTCGTCTCTTTCGATTCCACGATCAAGGCCAATCTCTCCGTCAGCCCGCCGCTCGACGTCCATGTCTACCGCGCCGGCAGCCTCCGGCCTGGCCCGACCTTTCGCCTGAAACAGGACGATCCCTATCTCGAGACGATATCGACCGGCTGGGGCGTGGCCCTGCGCAAGGCGTTCGGCGACCTGCCCCCCTTCGAGATGCCCGCCGAAGCCTGACGGGCTGAGATCCCGGGCCACACGCGGGCACTCGGCCCCGGACGCGGTCCGGGTCGCCGCGTGCCTGTCAGCAGGCGATCTCGATGAGGCATGGGCCGCGGCGGTTCATGGCGTCCGAAAAGGCCTCGGTGAAGGCGCCGACGGTCTCGACGCGGACACCGTCCACGCCATGGCCCTGCGCCAGCGCCACCCAATCGAGCTCTGGCGACTCGACGTTGAACATGCGCTCGGCGTTCCGGCCGATCTCGGTCACGCCGACATTGGCCAGTTCGCCGCGCAGGATCTGGTAGCCGCGATTGGCGAAGATCAGCACCGTCACGTCGAGATTCTCGCGCGCCATGGTCCAGAGTGATTGCACCGTGTACATCGCCGAGCCGTCGCCGGTGGGAGCGATGACCTTGCGCCCGGGACAGGCGATCGCGGCACCGACGGACAGCGGCAGCGCCGCACCGATCGCGCCGCCGGGATTGTAGAGCAGGTCATGCCGCGGCCCCTGGCGCATCTGAGCCAGCATCGGCGGGCCGGAGGTGACGCCCTCGTTGGCGATGATCGCACCCTCGGGGATGTGATGCGCCACCACCCGGCCCACATCCTCGGCGGTGATTGCGGCCTCCGGGTCCGCCGGCAGGTCGGGCAGCGCGAGTGGCAGCAGCGCAGGCTCCACGTCCGCCGCGCCCGTAGCTTCGGCCAGTTCCTGGAGCGTGAATGCCAAATCCATCTGTGGAGTACAAAGATTCAGGATTCTGCAATCTGCGCGTTCGGGCGTCGAGGGCCTATCGGGATAGGCGAAGAATGAGGTCGGCTGTCCATGACCAAGAAGCACCATGTGGCGAATGTCCTTCAGAATCTCGACATTCTCCAGCACCGGATAGACGAGGCAGTCGATGGCGACAGCGCCTGCCCCGCGCTCGATCCGGGGCACGAAAAGATCGGCCATGAGCCGGCAGCCAGTGGCCGCAGCGATACGCCCGGCCAGTCGCGCAAGCTCGCCATAGAGTGCGCGCCCGCCCAACATGAGCGCCGCCCCTTCTTCGCGCAACGCCTGCGCCGCGGCAGCAATCTGGTCGGGGCGGGGACGATGGAGCTTCACCGGCGGCAGCGGGTCCGCGGGCCCTTCCGCTTCTTCCCAGGCTGTATTGGCCGGCAAGATGAGCGTGGCGATCTGGCCGTTTCGGGCGGTCGCGGCGCGTATCGCCTCGGCGCCGTCCTGTGCAACTTCCAGCGAGTCCATCGTCGCCATGACCCAATCGGAAACCGGGCCGGTGACGCCCTTGATGTCACCCTTGAGCGGAGCATCGTAGCGCAGGTGGTAGTCGGCATGTTCGCCGACCACGTTAATCATCGCCGAGTGGCCCTTGCGAGCGTTGTGGACATTGGCATAGCCGTTGCCGAAGCCAGGCGCGAGATGCAGGAGCGTCGCCGCCGGCCGGCCGGTCATGCGATAATACCCATCCGCCGCGCCGGTCGCGCCGCCTTCGAAGAGGCAGAGGACGCAGCGCATGTCGGGGTGCCTGTCGAGCGCGGCGACGAAATGCATCTCCGAGGTTCCGGGATTGGCGAAACAGACATCCACCCCTCCCGCCAGGAAGGTTTTCACAAGGGTTTCCGCGCCGTTCATCGCTCGCCTCCGCAGCCGACCGCCGTTTCCGCGCGCAATCAAGCATAGCGCGCGGCGAGGTGCACTGCGATAAATTGCAGGGGCCCGGGATCCGGTGCGGCCTCTTTGGAGGGAGCCGGATCGTCGCCTTGTCCGCCTTCCCGGTTGTCGTGCGCCGCCGCGCCCTATATCCGGCAGATGGGCCGGAAAGAGGGGCAGCCAATGGAACGCGTCGAACTCAATGTCGGGCTGGAGCTCAGCCGCGTCGTCTATGGCACGTGGCGGCTCGGTGGCGGCGACACGAGCACGCCCGCCGGCGTCCAGGCCAGGCTCGAGGCCTGCCTCGAACAGGGTATCACCAGTTTCGACCTTGCCGATATCTATGGCGGCTACACCACCGAGGCACTTTTTGGCACGGCGCTCAAGGCTGCGCCGCATCTGCGCGCCGGGATGGAGATCGTCACCAAATGCAACATCATCGCGCCGGTCGGTAGATATGCAGACCGGCCGGTGAAATACTACGACAGCTCGCCGGCCCATATCGCCACCTCGATCGACCGCTCGCTGCAGAATCTTCACGTCGAACGGATTGACCTCCTCCTGCTGCACCGGCCCGACCCGCTGATGGACCCGGTGGAGACCGGCCGCGCGCTCGACGAGGCGGTGGCATCCGGCAAGGTGCGGGCGGTGGGTGTGTCGAACTTCATGCCGCATGATTTCGAACTGTTGCAGGCAGCGATGGAGACACGGCTCGCGACCAACCAGATCGAGATCTCGCTGCTGACCCACGCGCCTCTGACCGACGGCGCACTGGCCTTTCTGCAATGCCGGGGCGTCGTGCCAATGGCCTGGTCGCCCCTTGGTGGCGGTGCTCTGCTCTCCTCCGGCCACAGCCAGCTCAACGCTACGCTAAGGGAAATCGCCGTGCGGGAAGGTGTCGAACCGATGCAGGTGGCGCTCGCGTGGTTGCTCGCCCACCCGGCGACGATCCTTCCGGTCGTCGGCACCGGCAAGATCGAGCGCATCCGGCAGATTCCCACCGCGCTCGACTTCGGCATGGACCGCGAGACCTGGTACAGGCTCTACACCGCCGCGCTTGGCCACGAGGTGCCCTGATGACTGTCCCAAGCGATCACGCGCTCCCGACCGCCGCGAGCTTCACCCCCGGCCCCAGCCGCGAGCGGGCGCTCCGGACGGCGCTCGGCGCCTTCGCCACCGGCGTGACGGTGGTGACGTGCGGGAGTTCCGACGGCCCGCTCGGGTTCACCGCCAACAGCTTCACCTCCGTTTCGCTCGACCCGGCGTTGGTGCTCTGGTGCCCCTCGATCCGCTCCGAACGCCACGATGCGTTCGTCGCCGCGTCGCATTTCGCGATCCATGTCCTGAGCGAGCACCAGCTCGCCCTGTCGCAGCGTTTCGCCGAGCGGGCGGAAGATTTCACAGGGATCGACTGGGAGGAGAGCGCCGAGGGCGTGCCGCATCTTTCGGGTTGCCTGACGCGGCTCGACTGCCGCCATTTCGCTTCCCATGGCGCGGGCGACCATACGATCGTGATCGGCCAGATCGAGCGGGTCACGCACCGTCCCGGCACGCCGCTTCTCTTCGCGCTCGGCGCCTACGGCCGGCTCGGCGGAACGCTCTGACCGGCGGCACCGGCGGCGTCGCGACGCGATGATCCTCGCCGAAAGCCCAAATTTCCGGCAGACAGGCCGGATCTTCCCTTCCATCGCGGTTGTTCGTGTCACCAGCACAGTCGCGCGGGCACCCTTGGGCAACCCGACCAGCCCACCTAACGCCTTGTCCTGTCAGCGTCTTCGCCCGGAGTATCCTTGCCTTTCCGGACATGGCGCTCTCGGACTCGGGGCTTGCGCCGATCCACCTCCTCGTCAATAACCGCCGGGAAGACTTCCGCGCCGCGCCCCCTCCCCCATGCGGCCACGAGACGAGGAAAACATCATGACCTCCCCGCGAGCATCCGCCGGCCTCCATCACGCCGACATGAAGGATTCGATCCTGCATCATCTGGTCTATACCCAGGGCAAGGACGTGACGACGGCGCATATCTATGACTGGCGCATGGCCGTCTCCTACGCGGTGCGCGACCGGATCGTCGACCGCTGGTTCGAGGCCACCCGCCGCACCTATGCCGAGAAGCGCAAGCGGGTCTATTACCTGTCGCTCGAATTTCTCATCGGCCGGCTGCTGAAGGACGCGGTGGTCAACATGCGGCTGGAAGAGGACGTCGAGGGCGCGTTGCAGCGTCTCGGGCTCGACTGGCTCGAGATCATCGAAGACGAACCCGACGCGGCGCTCGGCAATGGCGGTCTCGGCCGGCTCGCCGCCTGTTTCATGGAAAGCCAGGCGACGCTCGGGCTCCCGGCCATGGGATACGGCATCCGCTACGAGAACGGGCTGTTCCGCCAGCGATTCGAGCATGGCCGCCAGGTCGAGGAACCGGAGGACTGGCTCGGCCAGAAACACGCCTGGGAATTCGTCCGTCCGGAAGTCTCGATCGATATCGGCTTCGGCGGCCATGTGCAGGAGATCGGCGGCCGCGCCCACTGGCACCCCTCCGACATGCTGATCGCGATGGCGCATGACACGCCTGTGATCGGCTGGAAGGGCCGCTGGGGCAACACGCTGCGCCTCTGGGAGGCCCGACCGATGCACGGCTTCGACCTCGCCCGGTTCAACCGTGGCGACTACGTCGCCGCCGCCGAGCCCGAAGCGCAGGCGCGCACCCTCTCGCGGGTGCTCTATCCGGACGATCACACCGAGCAGGGCAAGGAACTGCGCCTGAAGCAGGAGTTCTTCCACACCGCGGCGAGCCTGCGTGACATCCTGCGCCGCTTCGAGAGCGAGTATGACGATCTGAAGCTGTTGCCGAAGAAGGCCGCGATCCAGATCAACGACACGCACCCGGCGATCGCCGGGCCTGAACTCGTCCGCCTGCTGCACGACGAGCGTGGGATGGATTTCGAGGAGGCGGTCGGCATCGCCCGAGCGACGATCTCCTACACCAACCACACACTCCTGCCCGAGGCGCTCGAGACCTGGAGCGAGGCGCGGATGGGCCGGCTGCTGCCGCGCCACATGCAGCTCATCGACCGGATCGACGATCTGCACCGGCGCGAGACCGGCACCGGCCATCTCAACGCCCACCAGGACGGCCGCGTCCACATGGGCACGCTCGGCTTCATCATGGCCCACAAGGTTAACGGCGTGGCCGCGCTCCATACCGAGCTGATGAAATCCACTGTCTTCAAGGACCTGCACGAGGCGCATCCCGACCGCATCGTCAACGAGACCAACGGGGTAACGCCGCGGCGCTGGCTGCTGTCCTGCAATCCGCGTCTGGCAGGGCTCATCACCGAGTCCATCGGCGAGGAATGGGTCGATCACGCCGAGCAGCTGAAATCTCTCGAACCTTTCGTGGAGGATGCCGGCTGGCTGGAGAAGTTCGCCGCCGCGAAGCGCGCCAACAAGGTCGACCTGACCCGCTGGATCGCGGAGAACATGGAGATCAGCGTCGATCCGGACTCGGTCTTCGATATCCAGGTCAAGCGGATCCACGAATACAAGCGCCAGCACCTCAACATGCTGGAGACGATCGCCCACTGGCTGGAGATCCGTGACAACCCGAATGCCGACTGGCTGCCACGGGTGAAGATCTTCGGCGGCAAGGCATTCCCGAACTATACCTATGCCAAGGAGATGGTGCGGCTCTGCAATGACATCGCGCATGTCCTGAACTCGGACCCGCTGACCTCGCGCTATCTAAAGGTCGTGTTCCCGGAGAACTACAATGTCAGCCTCGCCGAGCGCCTGATCCCGGCGGCCGATCTCTCCGAACAGATCTCGACCGCCGGCAAGGAAGCCTCCGGCACTGGCAACATGAAGTTCTCGCTCAACGGCGCGCTGACCATCGGCACGCTCGACGGCGCCAATGTGGAGATTCGCGACCTCGTGGGGGCGGAGAACTTCTTCCTCTTCGGCATGACTGCGCCGGAGGTGATGGAACGCCGCCACGAGCCGGGCCATTCGGCCCGCGCCATCGCAGAGGACCCGCGCCTCGCGCGTGCCATCGACACGATCCGCCAGGGCCGCTTCAGCCCCGACGAACCCGGCCGCTACCACATGATTACCGAGAATCTCGCGCATGACGACTACTTCATGGTCTGCTCGGATTTCTCCGACTACTGGCGGGCGCAGCGGGAAGTGGACGCGGCCTATGTCCAGCCGGCGAGCTGGTGGCGCATGGCCGCGCTCAACACCGCGCGCACAGGCTGGTTCAGCTCCGATCGCACCATCCGCGGCTACATGAAGGACGTCTGGGATACCGAGGCGGCATCCTTGGTCGATGTCGCCGCAGAATGAGGTCTTGGCTTGCGGACAAGCCGAAACCGAGTAGCGTGGGTGCATGACCGATGCGCCCGCCAAATACCCGCAAATGCCGCTGTCGCCGGAAACGGCCCAGCAGATCGCAGCCGGTGCGCTGCGGGATCCCTTCGCCATTCTCGGCCCGCACGAGGCCGCTGACGGCAACGTCTGGGTGACCGTCTTCGACCCCGGCGCCTCGCAGATGTCGGTAATCACGGAACGGAAGGAATTTCCGCTCGCACGTGTCGACGGCGTACCGGGCGTCTTCTGCGGCAAGATTTCGAGCCGCGTGCCCTACCGGGTCCGCGGCACCAACGATGCCGGCGAGACATGGGAAAACGAGGATCCCTATCGCTTCGGCCCGGTGATCGGCGAGATGGACGAATACCTGCTCGGCGAGGGCACGCATCAGCGCATCTGGCAGGTGCTGGGTGCGCATGTGATGGAGCACGAGGGCGTTCCGGGAACCCATTTCGCGGTCTGGGCGCCCAATGCGAAGCGGGTTTCGGTGATCTGCGATTTCAACGCCTGGGACGGCCGGCGCAACCCGATGCGGCTGCGCGGGGCGACCGGGGTCTGGGAGATCTTTCTGCCCGGCATCGGCGAGGGCACGCCGTACAAATACGAGATCATCGGCGCCCAGGGCCAACTGATGGCCGCCAAGGCCGACCCTGTGGGCTTCGGCGCCGAACACCCGCCGGCGACGGCGAGCATGGTGCGCGACATCAGGGGCTATGGCTGGGACGACGACGGCTGGATGCGCCACCGCTCCGAGCACAACGCGCATGACAAGCCGATCTCGATCTACGAGGTCCATCTCGGCTCCTGGAAGCGCAAGCGGGACGAGGGCAACCGCCCGCTCTCCTACCGCGAGGCAGCGGTGGAACTCGTCGATTACGCCAAGGAGATGGGCTTCACCCATCTGGAATTCCTGCCGATCAGCGAATTCCCCTTCGACGGCTCCTGGGGCTACCAGCCGATCGGCCTCTTCGCGCCGACGATCCGCCACGGACCGCCGCACGAGTTCCGCGACCTTGTCGAGGCCGCCCACCTCGCGGGGCTTGGCGTGATCCTCGACTGGGTGCCGGGCCACTTCCCGTCCGACGTGCACGGGCTGACGCAGTTCGACGGAACGGCGCTCTACGAGCATGCCGATCCGCGGGAGGGGTTCCACCACGACTGGAACACCATGATCTACAATTTCGGCCGCGCGGAGGTCGCCAACTTCCTGATTTCGAACGCGCTCTACTGGCTCGAGGAGTATCACGTCGACGGGCTCCGCGTGGACGCCGTGGCCTCGATGCTCTACCGGGACTATTCGCGCAAGGAAGGCGAGTGGATTCCCAACATCCATGGCGGGCGGGAGAATCTCGAGGCGATCAGCCTGCTCCAACGGACCAACACGATTTGCTACGGCGAGGTTCCGGGCATCATGACAGCGGCCGAGGAGAGCACCTCCTTCCCCGGCGTCTCCAAGCCGGTGGACACCGGCGGGCTGGGCTTCGGCTTCAAGTGGAACATGGGCTGGATGAACGACACGCTCGACTATGTCAGCCGCGACCCGATCCACCGCCGGCACCATCACCACCAGATGACCTTCGGCATCCACTACGCTTTCAGCGAGAACTTCATCCTGCCGATCAGCCATGACGAGGTGGTGCACGGCAAGGGGTCGATGCTGACCAAGATGCCGGGGCTCGAGGGCGAACGCTTCGCCAACCTCCGCGCCTATTACGGCTTCATGTGGGGCCATCCCGGCAAGAAGCTCCTGTTCATGGGCTGCGAGATCGCCCAGTGGGCTGAGTGGAACTACAAGGACCAGATCGACTGGAACGCCGCCGAATACCACACGCATGCCGGCGTGCAGACACTGGTGCGCGACCTGAACTTCCTCTACCGCGAGACGCCGTCTCTCTATGTCAAGGATTGCGAGCCGGGCGGGTTCGAATGGCTCGAGGCCAACGACATGGACAACTCGATCTTTGCCTGGATCCGCCGCGGCGGGCCGAAGGATCCCGAGGTTGTCGTGGCGTGCAACTTCACGCCGATCGAGCGGATGGGCTACCGGATCGGCCTGCCGGCCGCGGGCAAGTGGAGGATGGCGCTCAACACGGATGCGAAGGAATATGGCGGCGGCGGACGCGGTGACATGAACGGCGTCACCGCCGAGCCAACGCCCTGGCATGGCCAGGATCATTCCGCGCCAGTAACATTGCCGCCGCTCACGACCGTTATACTGGTGCGAGACACGAACTGACATCAGCCCCAGAAGACAGCAGGAGGAGAATCCCGATGCCGAACTCTCATACGAGACTATCTTCGAGGGCGATGGCCTTCGTACTTGCCGGTGGCCGTGGCAGCCGCCTCAAGGAACTTACCGACACACGGGCGAAACCCGCGGTCTATTTCGGCGGCAAGGTGCGGATCGTCGATTTCGCGCTGTCCAACGCGCTCAATTCCGGCATCCGCAAGATGGCGATCGCCACGCAATACAAGGCGCATTCGCTCATCCGCCACTGCCAGCGCGGCTGGAACTTCTTCCGCGCAGAGCGCAACGAATATCTCGACATCCTGCCCGCCTCGCAGCGGATGGGCGGCGAGAACTGGTATATGGGCACCGCCGACGCGGTGCATCAGAACATCGACATCATCGACAGCTATCACGTGGATTACATCGTCGTGCTCGCCGGCGATCACATCTACAAGATGGATTACGAGATGATGCTGCAGCAGCATGTCGATGCCGGCGCGGACGTAACCATCGGCTGCCTGACGGTGGATCGCGAGGATGCCACGGCCTTCGGCGTCATGGCGGTCGACGCGACCGGTCGGATCATCGATTTCGTGGAGAAGCCCGCCGACCCGCCGGCGACGCCGGACGATCCGACGAAGGCGCTGGCCTCGATGGGGATCTATGTCTTCAACTGGAAATTCCTGCGCGAGATCCTGCTGGAAGACGCCCGCGACACCAATTCCAGCCATGATTTCGGCCATGACCTGATCCCGGCCATCGTCAAGAACGGCAAGGCCGTGGCGCATCGCTTCTCGGATTCCTGCGTGAAGTCGGACCCCGCCGCGCCCGCATACTGGCGCGATGTCGGCACTATCGACGCCTTCTGGAAGGCCAATATCGACCTGACGGACTTCACGCCCGAGCTCGACCTCTGGGACACCAACTGGCCGATCTGGACCTATTCCGAAGCAGTGCCGCCAGCGAAGTTCATCCATGACGAGAAGGGCCGGCGCGGCTCGGCGGTCTCCTCGATGATTTCGGGCGGCTGCATCATCTCGGGGACCGAGGTGCGCAACTCGCTGATGTTCACCATGGTAAAGACCAACTCCTTTGCGGTGCTCGACCATGCGGTGATCATGCCCTACGTGACGGTGAGCCGGCACGCCCGGCTCTCCAACGTGGTCATCGACCGCGGCGTGACGATCCCCGAGGGGCTGGTCGTCGGCGAGGATCCGGAAGAGGACGCCAAGTGGTTCCGGGTCTCCGAGAACGGTATCACGCTGATCACCCAGGACATGCTCGACAGAAGGGATGCCGCGCTGTCATGAAGGTCCTCTCCGTTGCGTCCGAGATTGCCCCGCTGGTGAAGACGGGAGGGCTCGCCGACGTGGTGGGCGCCCTGCCCGCCGCGATCCGGGCCCAGGGGGTCGACATGCGGACCCTCGTGCCGGGCTATCCGGTCATCCTCAAGGCGCTCAAGGGCGGCGTTCAGGTGATGACCGAGGGCAACCTCTTCGGCGGGCCGGTGCAGGTGCTCCTGGGCGAGGCCGTGGGCCACAAGCTCTATGTGCTCGACGCCTCGCATCTCTTCTGGCGTGACGGTGGGCCCTACGCGGCGCCCGACGGATACGAGTGGTGGGACAATGCCGAGCGCTTCGCAGCGCTTTCCTGGATCGCGGCGCGACTGGCCCATGAGAGCGACCAAAAGGGCTGGAAGCCCGATGTGGTGCAGGCGCATGACTGGCAGGGCGGCTTCGCGCCGGTCTACATGCAGCGGCTTGGCGCGTCGCATGACACCGGCTCGGTGATGACGATCCACAACATCGCCTATACCGGCTCGGTCGGCGCCGACGCGATGCGTGACCTGCGCCTGCCCTGGGAGGGCTACAACGCCGGCGGCTTCGAATTCTACGGCCGGATCTCAGCCCTGAAGGCCGGGATCGCCTATGCCGACAAGGTCAACACAGTCTCGCCGACCTATGCCAGGGAGCTCACCACGCCGGAATTCGGCATGGGCTTCGACGGCACGCTCGCGCACAAGGGCGGTGATTTTTCCGGCATCCTCAACGGTATCGACGTCGACGTCTGGAACCCGGCGACCGATCCCCATATCGAGACCTACAAGGTGCTGCGCGGCAAGCTGAAGGCGCGGGCCGCGCTGGTTGCCGAGATGGGGCTCGCGGAGGCGTCCGGCCCGCTCTGCGTCGTGGTCTCGCGGCTGACCGAACAGAAGGGGCTCGACCTGCTGCTCGCCGCCCTGCCCGGGCTGCTGGCGCGCGGCGGGCAGCTCGCGCTGCTCGGCTCGGGAGATCCCTGGCTCGAGGGGCAGTTCCGCGAGGCGGCAGCGCGGCATCCCGGGCATGTCGCGGTGCGCATCGGCTATGACGAAGCGCTTTCCCACCGGCTCATTGCCGGCGGCGACGCGATCCTCGTGCCGTCGCGCTTCGAGCCCTGCGGGCTCACCCAGCTCTACGGACTGCGCTACGGCACGGTGCCGGTTGTCGCCATGACCGGCGGGCTCGCCGACACGGTGATCCCTCTGACGGTCGCCACCCGCATCGCCGGGGTCGCGACCGGGCTCCTGCACGCACCGGGCAACGCCGCCGCACTCAGCGAGGCACTCGGCACGCTTTGCGACGTCTGGGCCAATCCCGGGCTCTACCAGCAGATGCAGCGCAACGCGATGAAGCACCCGGTCGGCTGGGATGTCTCCGCCGCGGAATATGCCGCGCTCTTCAAAGAGGCCGCGAAAACCCCGTGAGGCATCCCGAATTCGTCCTATCTGCCGGCCGCCCGGCCCCGCTCGGCGCGACGTTCGATGGCGATGGCGTGAATTTCGCCGTCTTCTCGCAACATGCGACGGCGATGGAGGTGTGCCTGTTCTCCGAGGACGGACGCAAGGAGACACAGCGGCTGCGGCTGGCGGAGCGCGAGGGCGATGTCTGGTATGGCTATGTCTCGGGCCTCCGGCCGGGGCAGTATTACGGCCTGCGCGCACATGGCCCGTACCGCCCAGACGAGGGACACCGGTTCAACCCCAACAAGCTGCTGCTGGACCCCTATGCCAAGCGGCTCACCGGCAAGCCGGTCTGGCACGACGCGCTGATGGGCTACCGGGTCGGCTCGAACGCGCGGGACTTGAGCTTCGACACCCGCGACAGCGCACCCTACATGCCGCGCTGCGTGGTCGAGGACACGGCCTTTTCCTGGGGCTACGACCACCATCCGCGCACGCCGATCGAAGACACGATAATCTACGAGACCCATGTGAAGGGGTTCACCCAGCTGCACCCGAAGGTCGCGCCGGAAGGCACCTTCCTCGGGCTCTCCACCGACCCGATGCTGGAATATTTCAGCCGCCTCGGCATCACCGCGATCGAGTTGCTGCCGGTGCAGTCCTTCCTCACCGACCGGTTTCTCGAGGACAAGGGTCTCTCGAACTACTGGGGCTACCAGACGCTCGGCTTCTTCGCCCCCGACCCGCGCTACCTCTCCGAAGCCAAGATCAGCGAGTTCCAGCAGATGGTGGCCCGGCTCCACCATGCCGGCATCGAGATCATTCTCGACGTGGTCTACAACCACACCTGTGAGGGCAGCGAACTCGGGCCGACGCTGAGCTTCCGTGGCCTCGACAACCGTTCCTACTACCGTCTGATCCAGGACAAGCGCTACTACATCAACGACACCGGCACCGGCAACACGCTCAACCTCGACCACCCGATGGTGCTCCGGATGGTGATGGACAGCCTGCGCTACTGGGTGCAGGTGATGCATGTCGACGGCTTCCGTTTCGACCTCTGCTCGACGCTCGGCCGAACCGATTTCGGGTTCGATCCCGGCGCGAGCTTCTTCGATGCGATCCGCCAGGACCCGGTGCTGACCCACGTCAAGCTTATCGCCGAGCCCTGGGATATCGGCCCCGGCGGCTACCGGCTCGGTGGCTTCCCGCCGCCCTTCCACGAGTGGAACGACCGCTTCCGCGACGGCGTGCGCCGCTTCTGGCGCGGCGATCCGGGCCGCGCGCCCGATCTCGCCGGCCGGCTGACCGGCTCGGCCGCCGAATTCGACCACTCCGGCCGGCCGGCCACCGCCAGCGTGAACCTCATCACCGCCCATGACGGCTTCACGCTCGAGGATGTCGTCAGCTACAACGGCAAGCACAACCTCGCGAATGGCGAGGACAACCGCGACGGCCATTCGGAGAACTACTCAGACAATTTCGGCTGGGAAGGCCCGACCGACGATGCCAAGATCAAGGCCGCGCGCGACCGCCGAAAGCGGGCGATGCTGGCGACGCTGATGCTGAGTCAGGGCACCCCGATGCTGCTTGCCGGCGACGAGATGGGACATTCGCAGAAGGGCAACAACAACGCCTATTGCCAGGACAACGAGATTTCCTGGATCGACTGGGACAATGTCGACGAGGCGCTGACCGATTTCACTGCCGATCTGATCAAGTTCCGCCGCGAACACCCGATCCTGCGCCAGAAGGTCTTCCTGCATTCGAGGGAGCGCAGGATCGACGGGCGCGAGGATCTGTTCTGGTGGCGTGCGGACGGCAAGCCGATGTCCACGCCGGACTGGGTCGATCCGGGCCTGAAGCTGGTCTGTGTCGAGATGCGCACCGCGTCGAACACGCCGATCTATGCCGCCACCGAGAACGCCATCTTTGCCGTCTTCAACGCCGGCGAGGACGCAAAGGTCCGCCTGCCGACGCCGCCCAAGCGGGCGCGCTGGCTCTGGGCGATCGACAGCGCCGAGCCGGGTCGCGCCGAGACCGGCGTGCGCAAGCCCGAGGTGACAGTGGAATCGCAATCGGTTGCGGTCTTCGTGCTGGAGCATTCCGCATGACCGGGGCGCTTCGGGAACTGGCGCATCTGGCCGGCATATTCGACGATTACTGGGACCAGAAGGGGACGCGCCGGGCCACCGGGGCGGAAACCGACCGGGCGCTGCTGCGCGCGATGGGCTTCGCGGTTGACGATGACGCCCAGACAGAGGCGTCCCTGGCCCGCTTCAAGGCGGAGCGGGAATCGCGCGCCCTGCCCCGCTGGCTGATCCTCGAACCCGACGAGACGGCCCGCGCGGAGCTTGCCGCGGACGCCGAGATGATCCGGCTCGACCGGGAGGACGGAAGCAGCATCCGCCTTCCGACCGGACCGGACCCGGCACTCCCGCCCGGTTCCACGATCGAGATCCCGCCACTGCCCGTTGGCATTCACGTGCTGTCGGTAGACGGCGTCGAGACCACCCTTCTTGTTGCCCCCGCACGCCTGCCGCTGCCCGACCCCGGCTGGGGCGTGACGCTGCCGCTCTACGGGCTTCGGACGGAGGCCGAAGGCGGGCTCGGCGACTATGCCGATCTGAAGCTTGCCGTCACCGCGCTCGGCGGCGCTGGCGCGAGCTTCGTCGGGATGAACCCGGTCCATGCCGGCTTCCCGACCGACAGCGCGGCCTTCAGCCCTTATTCGCCCTCGCACCGGCGGCGCCTCTCGACGATGCATATCGCCGTCGGCCCCGACCGGCCGGTGAATCGCGGGAGGTTGATCGATTATGCCGGGATCCTTCCGGCCCACCGCGCCGCGCTCGAGCGCGCCTTCGAAGCGTTCGAAGCTGCCGGCGGCGGCGCCGCGTTCGATGCCTGGGTGGCCACCGAGGGCGGCTCGCTGGAACGTTTCGCCACGCACCAGGCGCTGGCGGACCTTCACGGCCCCTACTGGTTGACCTGGGAGACGGGCCTCCAGAACGCCCACAAGGCCGACGCGATCGCCTTCCGCGAGGCGAATCCAGCCGCAATCCGGTTCCATTGCTGGCTGCAATGGACCGCGGAGCAGCAGCTTGCGGAGGTCTCCGAAGCGGCCAATGAGGCCGGAATGCGATTTGGCCTCTATCTCGACTTGGCCGTGGGCACCCATCCGCATGGCGCGGAAACATGGTCGGACGGGTCGGTCTTTGCCAAGGGTGTCTCGCTCGGCGCGCCGCCCGATGCGTTCTCCGCCGAGGGGCAGTGCTGGGCGCTGGCGCCGTTCAACCCGTATGCGCTCGCGGCGATGCATTTCCGCCCGCTGGCGGAGACACTGCGCCGGCAGATGCGGTTCGCCAAGCTGCTCCGGATCGACCATGTCCTCGGTTTCGAACGCGCCTTCTGGGTGCCAACCGACAGCGACGCGCCCGGGACCTATGTCGTCATGCCACGCGAGGCGATGCTCGCCGTGGTCCGGATCGAGGCGGCACGGGCGGGGGCGACGGTGATCGGAGAGGATCTGGGCAACGTCCCGGATGGCCTTCAGGAAGCGATGGCGCGTTCCGGCCTGCTCGGCTGCCGGCTGGTGATGTTCGAACAACCGCATCATGCCGAGTTCCGGCAGCCCGAAGACTACAGCGAGACGGCGCTGGCCTCCTTCGGCTCCCATGACGTGCCGACCTGGGCCGGCTGGCGCGCAGGCTCGGACGTCACGCTGCGCCATGAACTGGGAGAACTGGACGCCCCCGCCTATGCCGACGCGATGTCGTGGCGCGCGGACGAAGTCGCGGCGTTCGACGCGCTGGCAGGCACCGACGGGCCCGACCCGGACGGGATGCACCGCTTCCTGGGCCGAGTCGCAAGCCGGCTTGTTGCATTGCAGATCGAGGATATTCTGGGCGTGGAAGAACAGGCGAACCTGCCCGGCACCGTCGACAGCTACCCCAACTGGCGTCGACGCCTGCCCGTCGGCGCCGCCGGGCTCGCGGGCCACCCGGCTGTGGCGCGCGCGGCAGACATCATGAAGGACACCGGCCGACAGGAGTGAGCTATGGAACGCATCACCGTTCAGACGCAGCCGATCGAGGGACAGAAGCCCGGTACCTCCGGATTGCGAAAGAAGACCAACGTTTTCATGGAGCCACGTTTCCTCGAAAATTTCGTCCAGTCGATCTTTACCGGCATCGGCGGCGTCGCCGGCAAGGTTCTGGTGCTCGGTGGCGACGGGCGCTATTTCAACGACCGCGCCGCGCAGGTGATCCTGCGCATGGCAGCCGCACAGGGCTGCGCGAAGGTGATTGTCGGGCAGAACGCGCTGATGTCGACGCCCGCGGCCTCCAACATGATCCGCAAGCGGAAGACCGATGGCGGCATCATCATGTCGGCCTCCCACAACCCGGGCGGGCCGAAGGAGGATTTCGGCGTCAAGTTCAACACACCCAATGGCGGGCCGGCACCCGAGGAGGTCACGAACCGGATCTTCGCGGCGACGAAGAAGGTCACGTCCTACGACATCCTCGTTGGCGAAGATGTGGACCTCTCGCAAATCGGTGAGAGCCAGCTCGGCGAGATGGTGGTCGAAGTGGTGGACCCGGTGGCGGATTACACCGAGCTGATGGAGAGCCTCTTCGACTTCGACGCCATCGCGAAGCTCATCGCCGGCGGCTTCACTATCCGTTTCGACGCGATGCACGCGATCACCGGCCCCTATGCCAGGGCGATCCTCGAGGACCGGCTGGGCGCGCCGGCGGGCACCGTGATCAACGCCGTGCCGCTGCCCGATTTCGGCGGTGGCCACCCCGACCCGAACCCGACATGGGCGAAGGACCTGATGGACGAGATGTTCTCCGAGGACGGCCCCGAATTCGGCGCCGCCTCGGACGGCGACGGCGACCGCAACATGATCGTCGGCCGCAACACCTATGTCTCGCCGTCGGATTCGCTCGCCGTTCTCGCCGCCAACGCCCATCTCGCGCCAGGCTATGCCGCGGGGCTCAAGGGCGTGGCGCGCTCGATGCCGACCTCCGGCGCCGTCGACCGGGTCGCCGCGAAGCGCGGGCTCGACTGCTACGAGACGCCCACGGGCTGGAAGTTCTTCGGCAACCTGCTCGATGCCGGCCGCGCCACGCTCTGCGGCGAGGAGAGCTTCGGCACCGGCTCCGACCATGTGCGCGAGAAGGACGGGCTCTGGGCGGTGCTGCTCTGGCTCAACATCCTCGCGGCCAACGGGAAATCGGTGAGCCAGATGCTTGACGACCACTGGGCGGAGTTCGGGCGCAACTACTATTCGCGGCACGATTACGAGGGCGTCGATCTCGAGGCCGCCGAGGGGCTCATGCAGGCCCTGCGCGACCGGTTCGGCGATCTGCCCGGCCAGGAGTTCCACGGCAAGCGGGTCTCGAGCGCGGACGAGTTCGCCTATGACGATCCGGTCGACGGCTCGCATTCCGCCGGACAGGGCATTCGCATCGGGTTCGAAGGCGGCGGGCGTGCGGTCTTCCGGCTCTCGGGCACCGGCACCGTCGGAGCGACGCTTCGGGTCTATCTCGAGGATATCTGCGAGGATCCGGCGGCCATGCACCGGGACGCTCAGGACGCGCTGGCCGACATCATCGCCGCTGCCGATGCCATCGCCGGTATTCACGAGCGCACCGGCCGGTCCGGACCGGATGTGCGTACGTGATCTGAGCGATGTCATAAATCCGTTACATTGAGACCGTACCTCCATTGGAGGAGGCGGCCCAAGCCGACCCTCTCGCCCGATCCAGGCATTGAGCGGAAAGGCAACGGCCAGGAAGAAAGCGGCACTTCTCATCGCCATCGTCGCGCTGGTCGCTTTCGTCATACTTGGCCAGATCCCCGGCGGACCGAGGACACAGCTCTCTATCGTCTCCGGGTCGGAGAACGAGGGGCTGGAGCCGATCATTGCCGAATGGGCGGAGAAGAACCGGGTCGACGCGACGGTCACCTATCTCGGCTCGGTCGATATCAGCCGGGAGATCTCCAAGGGAGCGGAGACTGACTTCGACGCCGTCTGGCCGGCGAACTCGCTCTGGATCGAGCTCGGGGACACGCAGAAGGTGGTCAAGCATCGCGAGTCGATCCTGCGCTCGCCGGTGGTCCTTGGGCTGAAACGGCCTATCGCGGAAAAGCTCGGCTGGGTCGGGCGCGACGACATCACCATCCAGATGATCCAGGAGGCGGCGACGGCGGGCGCGTTCCGCCTCGCCATGACCTCCGCGACGCAGTCCAACTCGGGCGCGTCGGCCTATAACGGCTTCCTCTACGCGCTGTCCGGCGATCCCGACCTTCTGACAATGGAGGATCTGGAAGACCCGGAGGTGCAGGCGGGCGTGAAGTCCCTGCTGGCGCAGGTGGACCGGTCTTCGGGCTCCTCGGGCTGGCTCAAGGAGTCGCTCGTCGAAAATCCGGCGGCCTATGACGCGATGATCAATTACGAGGCGATGGTTCTGGAGGCCAACCTGGCGCTGGAGACGGCTGGCCAGGAGCCCCTCTACATCGTCTACCCGGCCAACGGGCTGTCGGTTGCCGACAGCCCGCTGGGGATGATCGACAAGGGCGACCCGGACAAGGAGGAGGCCTTCCTGGCGTTGCAGAAGCACCTTCTCTCGCCCGAGACACAGGAGTCGCTGGTCGCAGCGGGTCGGCGGGCGGGATTGATCGGGCTCTCGGCAAGCGCCAATGACGAGATCTGGAACCCGGCCTGGGGTGCCGATCCCGACCGCGCCATCGCGCCGGTTCCGACGCCCTCGACCGAGGTCATCGCCGAGGCGCTGCGGCTCTACCAGACCGAGCTTCGCAAGCCTTCCCTGACGGTCTGGGTGCTCGACGTCTCGGGCTCGATGGAGGGTGAACCGCTCGCCCAGCTCAAGCAGGCGATGGGCCTCCTGCTCGACCCGGCGGCGGCGGCGGTGAACCTGCTGCAACCCTCCTCGCGGGACGTCACCATCATCATTCCCTTCAACCACGAGACACAGAAGCCGACCGTGGTCGAGGGAGGCGAGAGCACGGATCTCGCGGCGGCGCTGCAGAGAGTCAACACGCTGGAAGCCGGTGGCGGCACCGATCTCTACTACGCGATCTTCCAAGCCTTCGAAACGCTGAAGCCCTATAACGAGGCAGGGACGCTCTTCGACTACCTTCCGGCGATCGTGGCGATGACCGACGGCGCCTCGGACGTGATCAACCGCGAACCGCTCCTCTCCTACATGAACGATCTCGGCTTCGGTCGCGACGTGCCGATCCACGCCATTTCTTTCGGTGCGGCCGACGAGGCGCAGCTCAAGGAGCTGAACCAGGAGACGGTCGGACGGCTGTTCAACGCCGGATCGGACCTCGCGAAGGCGCTGCGCAGCGCCAAGGGTTACAACTGATGCGCCTGCCGGACGGACCGCGCCAGGTGGTGGCCGGCCTCCTCGCGGCGGCGGCCTTTCTCGGCCTCTATTTCGGCCTGAGCCTCGTTGTCTGGCTGGCGCTGGTGCTGGCAGTGGCGGTCTACGCGGCGGCGCTCCTGCTGATCGGGCGAAGACGGACGCTTGAGGAGATCAACCTCGGCACATCCGTCTCTGCGGCGGACATCCAGAGCGCAGCGGCGACGCTCCAGGACGCACAGCAGCGGCTCGAACGCGCCGCGGGCAAGGCGCCGGAAGCGGATACGCCGGCGATCCTCGACATGGCAAGCCATGTCGGCTCGATCCGCCGCTCGGTGCTGGAGGACCCGGAGGACTACCGGCCCGCGCGGCGGTTCATCACCTTCTATCTTCCGAACATCGTCAAGACGGTGGAGAGCTACGTCAAGCTCGCAGGCCAGGCGCGGGGCGAGAAGGCGGCGCGGCTGCACGACCTCTCCGGCCAGATCCGGCGCTTCGGCGAAGTTGTCGAGCGGATCGACGCGGCCTGTATCGAGAACGACCTGCGGGCGCTGGAGGTCGAGGTGGATGTGCTCTCGGGCCAGCTCGACCGGGTGCGGATGCGCGGCAGTTGAGGCAAGGGAAATGAGATGCAGAAGACGCTGATCGGGCTGGTGATCCTCGGAATCGTGGCGGCCATCGCCGTGGCGGTGAACACGCTCGACATGGGCGGGGTGACGCGCCAGCGCGAACGGCGGGAACCGGTGGATGTCTCGATCTACTACGGCGGTGAGAAATCGGCGCTTCTGGGCAACGAGGCGGTGCGCCGGATCCTCGAGCACGACTACCGGATCACGCTGGACGCGCAGAAAGCCGGGTCGGTGGAGATGGCAACGACGCTGCCGGTCACGGGCAAGGATTGCATCTGGCCCTCGAACGCCGTCGCGGTGGAGCTGGCGAAGCGTAGCGGCAAGACCGTGCTTGGCGAAGAGACGATCTTCAACTCTCCGGTGGTGTTCTACGCCTGGTCCGAGGTGGCCGATGCGCTCGCCGCGAAAGGTGTCGTGTCCGAGAAGGACGGCTTTCTCGTTGCCGATGTCGCCCGGATCGGCGCGCTGATCGAAAGCGGCGCGAGATGGAAGGAGGACCTCGGCGTCAATGTCTATGGCCGTTTCAAGATCTCCTCGACCCATCCGGCGAAATCCAACTCGGGCAATATCTGGTCCGCCTTACTGGCGACGACGCTGAACGGCGGCGAGACGCCGGTGCCGGGGGACCTGCCGGGTCTGCTGCCGAAGATCACCGACTATTTCGCGCAGATGGGCCATATGGAGGCCAGCTCGGGCGACATCTTCGAGAACTTCCTCAAACAGGGGCTCGGGGCACGGCCGATCATCGTCGGCTACGAGAACCAGCTGGTCGAGTTCCTCACAGCGAATGCGGACTATGAAGAACTGATCAAAACCAAGATCCGTGTGATCTATCCCGAGCCGACGATCTTCGCCTCGCATCCGCTGATCTCGCTCACCGACCACTGCAAGCGGCTGGCCGAGGCGCTGGTCGATCCCGCGTTGCAGCGGATCGCCTCGGCCGAGCACGGGTTCCGCACCGGACTGATCGGGGTGGAGAACGATCCGGCCGATATTGGCGTGGCGGCGCTGCCCGAAACCATCACATTTGTCGCGCCGATGCCCTCGGCCGAGGTCATGGAAGCGGTGATCTCGGCGGTGCGCTGAGGCCGGTGTTGCCGCGACGACTCACCCGAGCGCCGCAACGACTGAACCTATCCATTTGGAGGATTCACAAAGCCTCGCGTCTGTGACAGGATCGCGCCGATGTCGCCCGACAAGAGGCGGCGCTGAGGCAGGCATATGAGCAGTTCCGCATCGCGCCCGGCGGTCAAGACCGCAGCTTTCGTGACAATCTTCCTGTTGCTGGCGATGTATTTCACCTTCGCCGCGATGCAGGGGGATTTCGGGTTGTTCCGCCGCATCGAGATCGAGGCCGAGACGCGCGCGCTCGAGGCAGAAAAGGCGAAGCTCGAGGCCGAGGTGGCAAGGCTCTCCAACAAGACGCGCCGCCTCTCCGAGGATTATCTCGACCTCGATCTGCTCGACGAACAGGCGCGCACGGTGCTCGGGCTGATCCGGGTCGACGAGATTGTCATCCGATGACTTCGGCGCGATGACCGCGGCCAGGGGGAGTGACCCCAGCTCCGGCGAGACCACCCCTTGCGGCTCAGCATCCCGCGGCATGCATAGCGGCCTTTCGCGCCGGCATGGCTGAATTGCCAACCCTCACGGAGTTTTTCCGTGCAGCCCCGCGCGGGCTCTGATAAAGATAATTCAACATTAAACTATTCTCTGGCGAGGGGAGGCCCTGCGAATGGCAGCGCGACGGACCACCAAGAAACCGAATGTCTCGAAGGAGGAGATGCTCGGCTATTACCGGGACATGCTGATGATCCGGCGATTCGAGGAGAAGGCCGGCCAGCTCTATGGCATGGGGCTGATCGGAGGCTTCTGCCACCTCTATATCGGCCAGGAGGCCGTGGTGGTCGGGCTTGAGGCGGCGGCCGAGGAAGGCGACAAGCGCGTGACCTCCTATCGGGACCATGGGCACATGCTCGCCTGCGGCATGGACCCCAAGGGCGTCATGGCCGAGCTCACCGGCCGCGAGGGCGGCTACTCCAAGGGCAAGGGCGGCTCGATGCACATGTTCTCCAAGGAGAAGCATTTCTACGGCGGCCACGGCATTGTTGGCGCGCAGGTGCCGATCGGCGCCGGCCTCGCCTTCGCCGACAGGTATAACGAGAACGGCCGCGTGACCTTCACCTATTTCGGCGACGGCGCGGCCAACCAGGGCCAAGTCTACGAAACCTTCAACATGGCGGCGCTCTGGCAGCTTCCGGTGGTCTTCGTGATCGAGAACAACCAGTATGCGATGGGAACGGCGCAGCAGCGTTCGACCTCGTCGCAGGAGATCTACAAGCGCGGTGCCGCCTTCGGCATTCCGGGCGAGGAGGTCGATGGGATGGACGTTCTCAAGGTCAAGGAGGCCGGCGAGAAGGCGGTTGCGCATTGCCGGGGCGGCAAGGGTCCCTACATCCTCGAGGTCAAAACCTACCGCTACCGCGGCCACTCGATGTCGGACCCGGCCAAGTATCGCACCCGCGAGGAAGTGCAGAAGATGCGCGAAGAGCGTGATCCGATCGAGGCGATCCGGCAGTTGCTGCTGACCGGCGAACATGCCACCGAGGACGAACTCAAGGCGGTCGACAAGGAGACCAAGGACGTGGTCAACGCCGCCGCCGAATTCTCCAAGGAGAGCCCCGAGCCCGGTGTTGACGAGCTCTGGACCGACATTTACGCCGACGTGGCGCCGCAGAACGCCTGAGGGGAGACGAGAGAGATGGCAACCGAAGTATTGATGCCCGCCCTGTCGCCGACCATGGAGGAAGGCACGCTGGCGAAATGGCTCGTGAAGGAGGGCGACACGGTCGCCTCCGGCGACATTCTGGCCGAGATCGAGACGGACAAGGCGACGATGGAATTCGAAGCAGTCGACGAGGGGATCGTCGGCAAGATCCTCGTCGCGGCCGGCAGCGAGGGCGTGGCCGTGAACACGCCGATCGCGATCATGGTCGAAGAAGGAGAGGATGTTGACGCCGCCGTCAGCGCGGCATCGGAGAGCAGCGAGCCCCCTGCCCCGGCCGAGGCCGAGGCGGCGCCAAGCGCTCCCGCCGCGCCCAAGGCCCCGGTCGAGAGCCACACGCTCGAGCCGGATTACCCGGAAGGCACCGAGATGAAGAGCCAGACGGTCCGCGAAGCACTGCGCGACGCGATGGCCGAAGAGATGGAGCGCGACGGAAGCGTCTTCCTGATGGGCGAGGAAGTCGCCGAGTACCAGGGTGCCTACAAGATCAGCCAAGGCCTTCTCGACAAGTTCGGCGCCAAGCGGGTGATCGACACGCCGATCACCGAGCACGGCTTCGCCGGTATCGCTGTTGGCGCCGCCTTTGGCGGCCTCCGGCCGATCGTCGAGTTCATGACCTTCAACTTCGCGATGCAGGCCATCGACCAGATCATCAACTCCGCGGCCAAGACGCTCTACATGTCCGGCGGACAGATGGGCTGCCCGATCGTCTTCCGCGGACCGAACGGCGCCGCCGCCCGGGTCGCCGCCCAGCACAGCCAGGACTACGCCGCCTGGTACGCCCAGATCCCGGGCCTGAAGGTCGTCCAGCCCTACAGTGCCTCCGACGCCAAGGGTCTGCTGAAATCGGCTATCCGCGACCCCAACCCGGTGATCTTCCTTGAGAACGAGATCCTCTATGGCCGCAGCTTCGAGGTTCCCGCGCTCGACGACTACACCGTTCCCTTCGGCAAGGCCCGGATCTGGCGCGAAGGCGAGGACGTGACGATCGTAAGCTTCGGCATCGGCATGCAATATGCTCTGGAGGCGGCCGAAAAGCTGGCCGAGGACGGCATCTCGGCAGAGGTGATTGACCTGCGCACACTGCGCCCGCTCGACTACGACACGCTGATTGCATCGGTCAAAAAGACCAACCGCTGCGTGACTGTCGAGGAGGGTTTCCCGGTGGCCTCGATCGGCAACCACCTCTCGGCCTACATCATGGAGAACGCCTTCGATTATCTCGATGCGCCGGTGATCAACTGCACCGGAAAGGACGTTCCCATGCCCTATGCCGCCAATCTCGAAAAGCTCGCGCTGGTGACGACGGACGAGGTGATCGCCGCCGTCAAGGCCGTGACCTACCGCTGAGGAGCCTGACATGCCCACGGAAGTTCTGATGCCGGCCCTGTCTCCGACCATGGAGGAAGGCACGCTGGCGAAATGGCTGGTGAAGGAAGGCGACACCGTCTCCTCCGGCGACCTCCTGGCCGAGATCGAGACCGACAAGGCAACGATGGAGTTCGAGGCCGTCGACGAAGGCGTGATCGGCAAGATCCTCGTCGAAGCGGGCTCGGAGGGGGTGAAGGTCAACACGCCCATTGCCGTGCTGCTGGAGGAAGGCGAGAGCACCGACGATATCGAGACGATGTCAGAGGCGCCCGCCCCCAAGGCGGCTTCGGATGAGGATGCGGACGCAGACACGGCCCCGGCCAATGGCTCGGAAGCGCCAGCAACACCGGCGCCAGCCGCCCCCACAGGCTCCGACGGCACTCGCATCTTCGCGAGCCCCCTCGCCCGCCGTATCGCCGCCCAGAAGGGGCTCGATCTGGCGCAGGTCAAGGGGTCCGGCCCCGGCGGACGGATCGTGAAGGCCGATGTCGAGGCCGCCGAAGCTGCGCCGGCGCCAAAGGCCGACAAACCAGCGGAGAAAGCAGCCGCCCCGGTTGCCGCCGCGCCCGCCGGTGCGTCCGCCGATGCCGTCGCGAAGATGTATGCCGATCGTCCCCACGAGGAGGTCAAACTCGACGGAATGCGCAAGACCGTCGCGGCACGCCTCACCGAGGCCAAGCAGACGATCCCGCATTTCTACCTGCGCCGCGACGTCCGGCTCGACGCATTGCTGAAGTTCCGCTCGACGCTGAACAAGCAGCTGGAAACACGCGGTGTGAAGCTCTCGGTGAACGACTTCATCATCAAGGCCTGCGCGCTCGCGCTCCAGCAGGTTCCGGCGGCCAACCGGGTCTGGGCCGGCGACCGGATGTTGCAGCTCAAGCCGTCCGATGTCGCCGTTGCCGTCGCTGTGGATGGCGGCCTGTTCACGCCTGTGCTGAAGGACGCCGAGATGAAGAGCATCTCGGCGCTGTCGGCAGAGATGAAAGACCTCGCCTCCCGCGCCCGAGACCGCAAGCTTGCGCCGCATGAATATGTCGGCGGGACCTTCGCGATCTCCAACCTCGGCATGTTTGGCATCGACAATTTCGATGCCGTCATCAACCCGCCGCACGGCGCCATCCTGGCCGTCGGAGCCGGATCCAAGAAACCGGTCGTGGGTGAGGACGGCGAGCTTACGGTCGCCACGGTGATGTCGGTCACGCTCTCGGTTGATCATCGGGTCATCGACGGTGCGCTCGGCGCGGAACTGCTGCAGGCCATCATCGGCAATCTCGAAAACCCGATCGGCATGCTCGCCTGATCTCGCGGGCCGCGATCAGGATCGCGGCCCGCCCTTGCTTCCCGACAGACGACATCGAACCCCGCGACGGTCATCCACCTCGCGGGGTTTCGCTCGTTGCGACATCATGGAGCTTGAAGGAACATGCGTTAGAACGCATATGCGGCAGGACGCATTTGCGAACGAGGCTGTTCGATGCAGGATTTTCTGACGGCACTTGCGGATCCCGTAAGACGCGCTGCGTTGGCGATTGTCTGGGACGGCAGCGAGCATTGCGTCTGCGAACTCATGGCCAAGCTCGACGCGACACAGAGCCGGATGTCGCGCCATATGAAAACGCTAAAGCTTGCAGGCATTGTCGTCGACCGACGCGACGCGCAATGGGTGCGCTACCGACGCAACCCGAATCTGCCGCCCGAACGCATCGCTATCGTCGATGCCGTGCTTGACGCCGAGCGGGCATCCGACCGGGAGATCGCCTGATGGCCGAGACACACGCGGCTCCGATCTCCCCGCAATGGTCGCCGCGCGCTCGGCATGGGGCCGTCGTGGCATCCATCTTCGTTTGGTACGCTGTCTATTCGCAGCTTCCCTCAGTCTCGGAATGGATCGTGTCCTTGCTGCCCGTGAACCGGCAAAGTCACGCCGGTGAGGCGCTGGCATTTTTCTTCTACGACGTTCCCAAGGTTCTGCTTCTGCTCACGCTCATTGTCTTCGCGATGGGCGTTCTTCGCAGCTATTTCAGCGCGGAGAAGACCCGAGCCGTTCTGTCCGGCAGACGAGAGGGTATTGGCAACGCCATGGCAGCGGGCCTCGGCGTGCTGACACCGTTCTGTTCCTGCTCTGCGGTGCCGCTCTTCATCGGTTTCGTCTCGGCGGGCGTCCCACTCGGCGTGACCTTCTCCTTCCTCATCGCCGCCCCCATGGTCAATGAAGTGGCGTTGGTTCTCCTGGTCGGCCTGGTCGGCTGGCAGGTTGCCGTGACTTACCTTGTCTTCGGACTCGGGATCGCCATGGCCGCCGGATATGTGATCAGCAGGTTGCGCCTCGAAGGCTGGTTACAAGAATGGGTGCGGAACATACATGTCGGCAGCGCTATTCCGCCTGGACCCGACGAGGAAGCGCTCGGACTGGCCGACCGATATAGGATGGGGATCGAGGCGGTCCGGGAAATCTTCGCCAAGGTCTGGATCTGGATCATCCTCGGCATCGCAATGGGCGCGCTGATCCACGGTTTCGTGCCGGAAGAGCTCATGGTCCGGATCACGGGCGCGGATGCCTGGTGGTCGGTGCCGGCGGCTGTCGTGATCGGGATCCCGATGTACACCAACGCCGCGGGCGTGATACCGATCGTCGAGGCCTTGATCGGCAAGGGGGCCGCTCTCGGGACCGTGCTCGCCTTCATGATGAGCGTGATTGCGCTGTCTCTGCCCGAGATGATCATCCTTCGCCAGGTTCTCACGCTCCGCCTGATCGCTGTTTTCATCGGCGTCGTCGGCTGCGGCATCCTGATGGTCGGATACCTGTTCAACCTGCTGTTCTGAGAGAGGAAGAATGAAAACCATCAAAGTGTACGGCCCCGGCTGCAAACGCTGTGAAGCCACTGCCGAACTGGTCCGAGAAACGGCGCAATCGCTCGCTATCGAAGTCGATGTTGAAAAAGTGACGGATCCCCACGCCATCGCCCTTGCCGGAGTCATGTCGACGCCCGGCATTACGATCGACGGCAAGCTTGTTCACGCCGGTGGCCTTCCAGACGTCGCGAAGCTTGCATCCTGGCTGAAGGCGTGACGACGTCCCACTGGACGGTCAAGGAACGGCAGTGGAATTACCCATAACATGCAATCGGCTGATCTTCACTGGTCGCCCGTAGCGAGCAGCGCCAAGGCGCCTGAGAAGGATGACATCCGCAACGCCCCGACTGGATCACTCGGCAATCAACTTCGGGCAATCCTTCTGGAAAAGCCGCTCTCTGAATCCTGCTTATTCGTGCGCTATTCCTTCAAGCCGCAGTCGCACAGCATTTGATCCATCGAGACAGAAGGCTGAGAGCATCCCGCCTCACCGACGATCTTCGCCGGGACGCCGGCCACCGTGACATGGGCCGGTATGCTCTCCAGCACCACGGAACCCGCGGCAATCCGACTGCATTCGCCGATCGCGATGTTGCCGAGAATCTTCGCCCCTGCCCCGATCAACACGCAATCGCCGACCTTCGGATGCCGGTCGCCATCTTCCTTTCCGGTCCCGCCAAGCGTCACCGCGTGCAGCATGGAAACATTGTCGCCCACCACGGCCGTCTCGCCGATGACAATGGAATGAGCGTGATCGATCATGATCCCACGCCCGATGCGCGCAGCCGGATGGATGTCGACGCCGAAGACCTCGGATGTCCGCATCTGCAGGAAATACGCCATGTCGCGCCGGCCGTTCTCCCAGAGCCAGTGACCGACCCGATAGGCCTGCATGGCCTGAAACCCTTTGAAGAAGAGGATCGGCTGCAGCAATCGATGGCATGCCGGGTCGCGCTCGAGCGTCGCCACGAGGTCCGCCCGTGCCGCCGCGCCAAGCTCCGGTTCCGTTGAGTAGGCCTCGTCGCCAATCTCCCGCAGGATCTGCTCCGACATCTCACCCGAGGCCAGCTTCAAGGCCATCCGGTATGAAAGCGCGCGTTCTAGGGAGGGATGATGCAACAGGCTGGAGTGAATGAGTCCGCCAAGAAGCGGCTCGTCCCGAACGGCCTTGTTGCCTTCATCCCGAATGCGGCTCCAGACCGGGTCTACGGTCTGTAATTTGTCGCGTGGCTCAAGCATCGCATGCCCTCCTGTTCGCAAAGGCTGCTTCCAATCTAGGCGCAGCCTCTCCAATCTGAAAGACGAAAACCGGAAATCACGCGTATGCTACCTCAGCGTGCCCCTCAGACGGGAAGGTCAATACGATAAACATGCGCCGCCAACCGCAACCGTCCCCCGGAAAATTCACCGCCATCGGGTGAAATCCGAACGGACTTTCCCGCATAGATCGCCGTTGGCTGCGACAGAAGCCCCGTGCAATAGGACCCCGCCGCCAGCCCCATCCCGGTGCCGAATGTGACCGTGCCATCATCGAGATCGAGCGTCCAGCTGGTCGCGGTTCCGGTGATCTCCTCGACCACACGCGCCGAACAGGCGAAGATCATTGACGTCGCCGGGATGTCCAGTCCGACAAGCTGGCTGCCACCTTCTGTCAGACTGTGATCCGCCTCGATGGTTTCGAAAAGTGACGCCGCCCCACTCGGTGCGCCGGCAATCATTCCGGACCGCCAATCGCCCTGAACGTAGGTCGCGCGAACATGCTCGTCCGTGATCCATGCGGACCACCCGGCCTGAGGCGTGGCGAAGACCCAACCGCCATTGCTGGCGATGGCAAGCTTTCCGTCCTGCCCGGCCCAGCCGCCGGTCGCGCCGGCCGGAACACCAAAGCAATCACCATCCACGAAGCTCACCGGAGGATTGGCGATGGACCGGGATTGCAGCGAGATCTGCGCCAACCCGTCGAGCCGTACCAGCGCTTCATTCACGGTCACATGCTTCTGCGCCTGGCTCGGCTGAAGCAGCGGAAGTCCGAGGGCCTTGGTTTCACTCATCGATCTCAATCCTCTGGAATGGGCCGGCACCGTAGCGCTCGGACAATTGGGCAACCCGCAACGCAAAAGAGCCAACTAATGCATCTTCTGCGCGCATCGCTGCCGTGTAGAGCCATGTCGGCTTGACCACCGTCGCTTCTCGAACAATCGCCTCGGACTGCAACACCTGGACGAGGTATTGCTCGCTCTCCTCTCCGAGCGGAATATCCAGCCCCTCCCAACTGTCGCCATCGATCCGGCTTCGGCGGATCCAGCTCGCCCGGAGTCCTCCATCGGTTTCCGGCAGGGCTTTCAGGTGGGCGGGACTGTAGGGTCTCAGCCCGACGCTCGTCGCCGTGTGGACCAGATGGACAAACGAACTGTCGCCGTAGCCGCGATCCGACGGGCCGACGCGATAGTGGCGTTCCAGTCCGCGCGCGGAACTCGGAAGATCGATCTGGAGCGGACCGCCATCGAGCACCACCACCTTGCTGGACGCCGGCCACACGTCGGGCATGGTGGCGTCGGTGCCAAGTTGCCCACGCAGAAGCTTGCGCAAAACGTAGGTGTTCTCGGCAACCAGTTCGGCTTCAGCGAATTGCAGCATTTCCCAGTCGTCGCCTGCTCCATTGCCGATCGCCATGGCGTTCGCGCCATTCAGAAGCGCTGTGCACGACGCCGAAGACAGTGTCCCACCGCTGACCCGGATCCGGAGCGCCGCTCCGAGGTCGGGCAGGCCCGGCGTGGCCGCCGCCAGGGGCGTCTCTGTCAGGCCGATGATCGACGGTTCATCGACCACGATATTTAGCCTGTAGCCGTCATCCTCCGATGAGGAATAAAGAGCCACCGATCCCGGCCAGGGGTCCGCCGCGGATGCAAGATAAGGCGCTGTAGGATTTTCGTTGCCCGTCAAGAGTGGCAGATCGAGCAGTCTGGCGGCGACGGGCGCGGCAAACTTGGGTGCCGGCAGCGCAACCGGTTCCAGTACATCCGCAGAGGGTCGGAACAGATCCGGCTCAACGCGCACCGCCTCGATCTTTTGCGCCTCGCCGAACTCCGCGCGATCGACCCTGTAATTCGCCCGGCAGTCGCCGTATTCGAGTGCGATCACGTCGCCGGCCTGCACATGCGCGGCCGAAGGCGGCAGGATGAAACTTGCCGTATCGCGTGCGATACGTGACTCGCTCAGCCAACTTTCGACGATACGTCGCCCCTCGCTATTGGTGAGGCACAGCGGAAGATCCGTGGCAGATACCGTCTGTTCCTCCTCATCGGGAAGCCCCGCCTCGGAGGTCCGGGTCTCGAAAGCCGCATCCGCCTGAACATAGTTCAAGCGCACTTTGCCCGGGGACTCGCTCGAAGATGCCCGCAGAAGGCTCAGCGTTCCTTCCTTGTGTTCGACGAGGGTCCCCTCATCGATATCGACATCGGACTGACCGGTGCGCGTCCGAAACCAGAGCTTGCCTTCCCGCTCCGCCGCATCGAACCCGTAAGCAAGCTCCAGCGGCTGCAGGGATGTCCGCGCCCCCGCCGTCTCGTCGATACTATACCCGCGAACAAGGCCGTAGAGTTCGCTGACGTCGAGCGCCTGCACGCCGGCCTGTCCACAGATATCCGCCACGACGGCCGCGAGGGACTGCGACGTCGCCCGTCCGTTCAGCCAGTGCCCGAGTGTGTAGTTCTCGCCATCGCTCCAGATGTCAGAACGGGCCGGGAAATCCGGATAGGGCCGCGCGTCCCATGCCCAGACATGGGCATGCACCAGGTCAACCATTGGCGCCCCATAGACAGCCGAAACCGGATTGTTGGCTGGATCATTCCAGAACTGATAGGTCGCGCGCAGATATTGCATCTGCACAAAATCGTCCCGCAACCCGTTCGAAAACCAGGGCAAACGCGATTCCGACGATTTCGGATCCACGAACTTGTTGGGCTGGTTCGTACCCTTGTCGACCGCAGCACACCCAATCTCCGTGAACCAGATTGGCTTGCTCTGCGGCTGCCACGCCGTCGCGTTGCTTTGCCTCTGACCGCCGATCCGCTCGTGGTGCGGCTTGCTCCACCAGTTCCAGATATCCTTGTAACGGAAGATCCAGGGTTCGCCGTAAGCGCCGTCGGTTATGGCAAGTCGCGCCTGCGCATCCCGTCCGGCCTCATCGGAATAATACCAGTCAAAGCCCTCTCCGCCCGAGATATTCGCTTTCAGATAGTCGAGGTTGTAGATCGACTTCCATCCGGCATCGGCATGATCGTGGCTGTCGCGCCAATCCGAAATCGGCATGTAATTGTCGATACCGACGAAATCGATATCGTCGCTGCCCCAGAGCGGATCGAGATGGAAGAGGACGTCTCCCGAACCGTCCTGCGGGTGGTAGCCGAAATATTCGCTCCAGTCGGCCGCATAGCCGATCTTCGTTTGCGATCCGAGAATGGAGCGCACATCGCTTGCCAGGGCCACGAGTTCTTGAACAGCAGGAAAGCGGTTCCCGGCGCCCCGGATCTGCGTGAGGCCCCGCATCTCGCTGCCAATGCAGAAGGCGTCAACACCACCTGCCTCGGCACAAAGATGCGCGTAGTGCAGAATAAAGCGCCGGAACGACCATTCCTGTGACCCAGAGTAGGAAACAGTTCCGCCACCACCGACGAAATCCTCCGGCCCAGCCGCGCCGAAGAAATCCGCAACTTCGTTCTCCGCTGCTGCAGTTTCATCCGAGGATCCCGGGCGACCCGGTGCGACTTCAGTCGTGATCCTTCCCCTCCATGGAAGCTTGGGCTGCTCCACGGCGTCAGACCACGGGTCCGGAAGCCCGTTTCCGGCGAGTTGCTCCATCAGAATGAACGGGTAGAAGACGACCGATTTGCCACCCGCCTTCAGGGCCTGGATTGCTTCAACCACGGACCGGTCTGTCGGTGTGCCTCCGTAGACCGGCCGCCCGTCGATCCGCGGCACCTCCTGTGCATCCGCACGTTCCAGCCCGCTGACCGACCACGCGATCCTGTCGCCCTCGTGCTGCGTCTGCTCGACCTTCGGCCTGATTTCGCAGTACCCGCAGCGCAAATCATTGCCAAACCACGAGACAACAAGCGAAACCGATTTGCAGGCCGGCAATTCGGTCTGCATCTGCTGCAACGACGTCTGGAAATCGGTGAGACCACTGTTGGAGTTCACATTGCTCGTCTGCGCCCAACCGAAGATGTTCGTGTAGTTCACTCGCGTCGTGGCGAGCGAATACTCACCGGTCCCGGGAATCAGAGCAACGGCACGAATGGTCCGAGACAGGCTTTCCTCGTCGTCGGGAACAAGTGCCGGATCCGTCGCGCGCAGGATTTCGAAAGAGAATTGCGGCACACGATTGCCGAATTGCGAGAGCTGCAGGTCCTCGAAGACGACATAGGCCAACCCTCGGTATGCCGGTGCATTTTCCGCCCCCTCGACGGCCGAGATCTTTGGGTCAGGAACCTGGTCTTCGGAGCCACTGTAGACGCGCATGTTCAGGTCTTCGCGGGAGACCTCCATTCCGTCGGCCCAGATCCGGCCAACTCCAAGGATCTGGCCTTCGCAGAGCGCGACGGCGAGACTGATCGAATAGCTGTATTTCTTCGTCGTGGTGCCGCCACCACCGCCGCCCTTTCCTCCGACCTCCTCCTTCTTGACCCGTTCGCGGAACCGGCTCGACCAGATCACCTGTCCGCCCGAACGCACACGTCCGTAGTGGGTCCCAATCGCCGTCCCCTCGCTGGCCCCGGTGAGACGGAAGCGCTCGATCTTCCCGGTCTCGATCACCTCGCTGCCGCTTCCCAGCAGACGCTGGTCGATCACACGCCCCAGCGTCGCCCCGATCGCCCGCCCGACAACCGCCGTCGAAAGCCCCAAGAACGTGCCCCCGAAAGAACTGCCGAGCGCAGCCCCCGCGGCGGAGAACAGGATGGTTGCCATCAGTCATATCCTTCTGGAAACTCGAACCGGGCAACGATCCGCTGCCGCAGCGGTTGGGAAAGCGGGCTCTCGATCACGGCGTGCCCCTGGTAGGCATGGATCACGCTGGGCAGCAGCTCCCGAACCGAGAAAATCCCCAGGTGCTTCGCGACGCTGCCCTGCCGCATCCGAAACAGCAGGACGTCACCCGGCTCAGGCGATTCACTCGGGTCTCGTTGAAGCAGATGCCGCATTGCCGCCTGCCAAAGACGCTCTTCGCCCGACGCTTCGGACCAATCCGCCGAGTACCCCGGCACCGTCTCCGGCTCCGCGCCGAACAGCTCCCGCCAGACACCGCGAACCAACCCGAGGCAGTCCGTTCCCACCCCCTTGACCGATGCCTGATGACAGTAGGGCGTCCCGATCCAATCCCGTGCGATCTCCATCACGCGTTCTCGCATGCGCTCCACCTTTCAGTCCTTCACGACACAATGGGCGCGTTCATGCTGCCCCCGTCATATTCCTCTCCACTGCGTGGATAGGAGGTGAGCCAATCCTCACCCGGGATGTGAGGACAGCCACGAAAGTTCATGAAATTGTTGAATTTCATCGCACATTGGGAGGCCGTCTTGTTGCATCCTGCTTCCAGCCGGATCCGATCACCTGCCCGGACATCCGCCCGAAGCCCCTGCCAGAGCGTCACTTCGCGCATCCCGCCGCTCGACAGATCGTTCTTGATCCAGCCGATAAGCCCGGATCCCGCGCCATCAAGGATCCGCAGGCGGCCCCGTTCGAACCATCCAGCCGAAAATCCGCCGTGGTCAGAAAAGCGGATAACCCGAGCGTCTTCCACATCGGCCACATCGAACTCGGCGAAATACCCCGCAGAATTCAGATTGAACCGGCATTTGCTATCCCCGAGAACAGCCGAACAGCTACGCTGAAACAGCCGCCCGCGCGGCCGGTTGAGTGCGTCGGTCAGCCCGCGCAACTCGGCACCAAACGCACCGTCGTTCCGGGTGACCTCGCCCAGCGTTCCCGTGAACCGCACCACCCGCTCGTTCGGGTCAACCCAGTTGACCAGCCAACAGGTCACCTGCGCCTCATCGAAACGTCCCGCCTCGATATCGGCCTCCGAGATCCCGGCATCGCTCAGCGCGCCGACAGTTTCGCTGTTGTTCACCGCGAGCCCCGTCGTCGTCTCGAGCGCGCTGGCAGTAACTCCACTGCTTGCGCCGAAGACCATGCCATCAAAGCTGATGTCAGCATCGTGATCGGTGAAGCCGCGGGTCCAGCCATCCTTGCGCTGCAAAAGCCAGCAGCGACAGGTGGTCGTGCATTTGGTGGCGAGATGCGCGTAAAGCGCCTGTGCGTTCGGTGTCGATCCGGCCATCACATCCGTACCTCCACCACGGGAACATCCGGCACCTCGCCGGCTTCGAACCCCACCGCAGAAACGCGGATGCCGTCAGTGTCGAAGCGAACTGGCACGTCGAACTCGAACCCGGCTGTCACGATCGCGCCACTCTGGGGCGCCGTTGAACAGGTGACGATCCCGGTGCTCTCGTCCACTGTCCAGTCTGTTCCCTCGGTACGTTCGACACCGTCCAACGCCACCCGGACACTCCCGGCCACGGGCTTCCGGATCGGCCGGACATAGCTCTCGCCGCCAGATGTGTAGACTTTCACAAGCTGAAAGCCCGCAGTCGCACCGTCTCCGAATCCGAGCGACTGGTCCCTGCAATCGATCGCCGCCGAAGGCAGAGACGACTTGTAGTCCGTCCAGTCCTTCCAGCGAAACGCGTAGAGCTGCCCCCTCCGCGCCTCGAAGAAAGCGAGAAGCTCTTCCAACTCGTCCAGCGTCCGAACGCCCAACCCCGCGTCGTAGCGGCGCCGCGAATGCGCCCAGGGCGTGTTGCGCTCCTCATATCCATTTGCCAGCGAAATGATCTCGGTTCGCCGCTCCGGACCGCCCAGCGATCCGAAGCTCACCGCCGTCGGGAAACGGAATTCGTGAAATCCCATGTCAGCCCCTCCTTGCGTCTACCGGTTCCGCTGACCACGCCCGAGCGCACGGCCGAGCTGCGCGGCGACCTGGCTCTGGCTGCGCCGGAACCCTTCGATATCGGGCGTCGAGATATTCACGACGACACTCGGCGCCGCGTTCTGCCCGCCCGCCTCCGCACGAACGCCAAGTCGACCATCTGCGCCGCGGGAGAGCGGCATGATCGCCTCAGGCCCGGCCTCGCCCATCAGACCGACCCTGCCACGCATCGGAAAAACGGTCTGCGCCGTAACGACACCACCACGCGCGAAGGGCATCACACGCCCCTGTGCGAAGCTTCCGCCTCCCGCGAAGGCCGCAGCCCCGATCCCGGCGAAACCACTCGCAATGGACCCGCCGATCTGCTTGATGACAGGCTGGATCGCCGCGGAATAGGTCGCGTCGACAATCGATTGCGCGACCATCTTCATTGCGTCCGAGGCATTCATCCCGTCGAACACGAGCCCCTCGAACGCGCGCCTCAGACCGCCGCCGATGCTCGTGGAAAGCTTTCCGGCGCTGGAACTGGTCTGCGAGAGATCCGTCCGCATCCGCCGCAGTTCGCCGTCGAAAGCCGCCATAACGTTGCCCGCGTCCGCCAAGCTTCGCTGAAGGGCGTCTACCTGCCCCGAGAAGCCCTGATCGCCGTCGAATTCAAAGGCCATTGCTGCTTTCCTCACCTGTGTCGGGATAGGCGCGCGCGAGTTCGTCAAGGCGCGCACGCGTGAACGCGGGTCGCCCGGCCTCAGCGCCCAACATGACGAGCAATTCGATCGGCGAGAGCCTCCAGAACACTTCGGGCGCCAACCCGAGGTCCCGGAGCCCCAACCGCATGAGCCCGGCCCAGTCCATGCATCACGCTCCCTTCTCAGGTAGCGCGAAGGCACGCGCGAGCATCTGAGCCGCCGCCCGCGCCGCCTCGGCCGGTCCGCCACCGATTTCCACGCAGCGGAGATCCTCGGCCGTTCCCCGCCAGCCGCCGCCGCGAAGCCCGGCAACGAGCAACGCCAGCACGTCGCGTGCCCGGAACCGCCCGGATTCGAACCGCTCGACGAGATCGACCAACGAAACCTCCTCGAGGCACTCCTCCAGTTCCGCGAGCGCCCCGAGCGTCAACTTGCAGACATGCGGCGCGCCATCGAGCACGACCTGCACTTCGCCCGTCCACGGGTTCGCCATGGATCAGGCCGCCGTGAAGGTGATTGCGCCGGCCGAGGCCAGCGAAATCTCGAAATTCGCCTCGCCATCGTGACTTCCGGAGTATTCCAGAGACGTGATCTGGAACGGCCCTTCAATCGTTCCGAAATCCGGCACGATGACTTGAAAACCGGGGGTCAACCCGTCGAAGAAGACCTGCCGCGCACGCTCGTCGGTGGTCGCGTCCTTGAAGATCCCCGACCCGCTGAGCGAGGCACTGCGAACACCCGCGCCACCAAGCAGCTCCCGCCAGCCGCCCGTGCTCTCGAGCGTGGTCACGTCGACCGTCTCCGCGTTGAAGGTCACTCGCGTGGCACGCAGTCCCGCGATCGTCGAGAAGCTGCCGCCTCCATCCATGTCGAGTTTGATCAGAAGATCCTTGCCGGCTTGAGCGCCCATGGCCGTTCTCCGTCCAGTTGAATTGTTGTTCGATCACACGTCGTCGATTTGCGCCTCGAAGAGCAGATCGACCCGTCGACGTGTTGCGTCGCCCACCCGCCGGGCACTGGCCCGGACAAATTGCATCCGCACAAGGCGTCCCGGGCCCGACGCCGGAAGGGCGTCCTGAAGACTGTCCGAAACGGCACCGGCGAGGCTCTTGGCTGCCTGGAAGCCCGCGCCATCGTTGACGATGCTGACCGTGAAGCGGTGCACCGCGCCGCGCCCCGTCTTGTCGTTTCGTGCGACTGCGTCTTCGGGTCCGAGGCTGATGTAAACCGGCGGCACCGTTCCGGACGGCGCCGCATCAAAAATGTTCGTGCCGACCAGCGCGGATACCGACGGATCTGCCAGAAGATGCTGGTAGACCGCGGTTTGAAGCGCCGCCGATGCGCCGTAGCTCATGCCGACGCCTCCTCTTCACGCGCGTAGCAGGTCAGATATCGTCCCCGCGTGCCTGAATCCGCCACGGCAAGGATCCGGAACACGCGCGGACCTTCCCGGAACCGCTGGTCGGCCCGTGGCCGCCGCGTGTCGTCCGGCGGCGCCGCGCGCACGGTAATCCGGTAGGGCACATAGGAAAGCGTCACGAAATCGGATTCCGTTTCGCGCCCCGTCCCCGCCTTTACCTCGGCCCAGAGCGTTCCGAGCGGGACCCAGGTCTCCACGTAGCCACCCGACCCGTCGGACGTTCTTTCCAACGTCTCGAGCACCAACCGCCGCCGCAGTTCGGGTTCTTGCATGCTCATCGCACCCCTCCGCCCACGAGCCGGACGTTGCGCCAGCGGTCGACAAGCGAGGAAACGCCATAGGGCATCACGGCACCGCCGACGCGCATTTCGTGGCGGTATTCATAGTAATAGGCCGCCAGGAGCATGACTGCCTGCGCGAGGTCCGCCGGAATGTCGGTCCAGCTCTCGCCGAAGCCGGCGGTGAATTCGACCCGCGCCGAGCCCTGCGACGGGATGGTCGGCAGCCGCGCCCCTCGCGCCATCAGCACCGGCCGGTGCATGTCCTGCTGAAGCTTGTATTTCGACGGATCTACGATCACCTCCCAATCGAGGCAATCAACGATCCGCACCTCGCGGATCGCGCTCACCGGCGCCACCGGCAGGGTCTGCGCCCGCCCGTCCCGCCAGGCCATCAGGCTCCAGCTGAAGTCACGCTCCAGGAGCACCTTGCCTGTCCAGGCCTCCACCGCCGCGATTGCCGCGCGCAGGAAGGTCTCCAGAAGGCTGTCCTCGGCTCCCTCGTCGGCAAACCCTGTGCCCAGACGCAAGTGATCCCGAAATCCCGCAACCGGCAGTGAAGCGGCAGGCGTTGTGGTCTGCTCGACTAACATCATCCAGCTCTCCGAATTGTTCTGCCCCTCATCGGTCTTTGACAGACGTGCGCGCCCCGCATTGCTCGACGGAGGGGGAGCAACTGGACAACGCGGGCCGAGAACCTCTCGACGCACGCCTGCCGACCGCCCCGGGTGTGGGTGCCGGGGCGGCCATTCCGGTCAGGGTCAGCTAGCCGAGAATTTCAGGACCTTGATCGCGGCGAAGTCGCTGACATCGCCACCGACCCGCTTGGTTGCGTAGAACAGGACATGCGGCTTGGCCGAGAACGGGTCGCGCAGGACACGCAGGTCCGGACGCTCGGCAATCGTGTAGCCGGCCGAAAAATCGCCGAAGGCAATGGCGTTCGCGCCGGACGCGATGTCGGGCATGTCCTCGGCAATCAACACCGGGTAGCCGAGCAGGCGGGCCGGTTCGCCGGCAGCCAGGCCATCCGACCAGAGGAAGCGGCCATCGGCATCCTTGAGCTTGCGCACGGTTCCGGCAGTCTTCGAATTCATCACGAAGGTGCCGTTGGCACGGTATTCGGCACCAAGCGCGTAGACCAGGTCGATGAGCGCGTCGGCCGAACCGAACGCACCGTCGACTCCAGTCGCGATGTAGCCGATCTCGCCCCAGGTCCAGATTTCATTGTCGGCAACCGTGTGCGACAGGAAGCCCGTCGGCTTGTCCATGCCGTTGCCGTTGATGAAGGCGGCGGCTTCGGCACGGGCGAACTTCTTCGCGATGCGGTCGGCCAGCCAGCCGTCGATGTCGAAGGCGCTGTCGTCAAGCAGCCGCTGGCTGGCCTTCGGCATCGCCGACAGCTCGTGCAGAGGGATCGAGATGCGTTCGATCTGCGGCGTATCGGTCTCGATGGTTGGGTCCGACTCGGTGGCCCAACCCGACCCGAGCTCGCCCTGATCGATGAGCACGTCAAACGAGGTCGACTCGACATGCACCACATTGGCGATCGACCGGATCGAGGCTGCGGACGAAAGCACCGTGGCGACCGCCGCAGAGGTCTCCGGGTCCACCAGATACCCGCCATCAGCGGCGACGGCGGTCGAGAGCGCCTTGCCCTCCAGCTCCAACCCGCGCAGGAGATCGTCGTCGCCCGACCGCAGATAGGACTCGAAGGCCTTCTGGTGCGGCGCACCGGCCTCGTCGGCGGCGGCGGTGGAGAGGGCGGGACGCCCGGCAAACATGGTCTTCCGATCCAGCATGGTCAGTCGCTCTTCCTGATTGTGAAGCTTTGATTTGATGTCGGCCTGGAACTCCCTGAATTCCCCAAGGAACCCCAACATGGCCGTCTTGACGTCGGGCACAGCTTGCCCGTCCCGAGCCTTTGCCTCGGTTGTGCTCATCAGCTTGTCCTTCCTGATCTGGGCTCGGCGGCTCAGCGCTCCGCCATTTCGCGGCGGGCCGCCTCCAGCGCCTCCGCCAGCTCACGCATCGGGTCCGGCTCAGGCACATCCCCCTTCGCGCCCACCCGCGCCTCGGCGAGCATCGGGAAGGTCACCAGCGACACTTCCCAGAGCTCCAGGTCGTGCAGCAGCCGGCGGCCGGCCGCGTCCTTCTCGGCCCGTTTCGTCCGGTATCCGATCGAAAGACCATCAATGGCGCCGGCCTCGATCAACGCCGCGGCCTCGCGGCCCTTCGCCACATCGGTCAGGATCCGCCCCTTGACCCGGAGTCCGCGCTCATCCTCGCGGACCTCGTCCCAAACGCCGATCGGCTGCGCGGGATCGTGCTGCCAGAGCATCTTCACCCGCCGGTCGCTGTCCTGGAGTGCCTGAAGCGAGGCACGGTAGGCGCCCGGCTGCACGATGTCATTGCCTTGGTCCTTGAGACCGAACAGCGACGCGTATCCCTCGATCACCGAGCCGTCCCGAACCGTCAGATTGGCCTCCAGCTGGCAGAATTTCCGCTCCAGCCCTGTGCCGTATATGTCCGTCATCCCGTGATGTCCTTCCTTCGACCTCAGCTCTCGTCCGGCTTGGGCGGCAGCCCGAGCAGCGTCCGTTTTTCCGCATCCGTCAGGAAGCTCGCCGCGCCGATCCGTGTCCATTGCGCCTCCCGCTCGACCGACAGCGCCGGGACGCGGTCGAGATCCGGCGCCAGCATCACCACCTGCCCCGCGAAACGCGACAGCCAGTCCGAGATCGTTGCCGTCACCCGCGTGATCATCGGCAGCACCGTCAGCCGGTGGAACGCCCGATTGGCTTCTTGGTAATTGGCATAGGTCGCGTCTCCCGGGATTCCCAGCATCATCGGAGGCACGCCAAAGGCGGTCGCGATCTCGCGCGCCGCGTCCTGCTTTGTCTGCTGGAACTCCATGTCGGACGGCGAAAAGCCCATCTGTTTCCAGTCGAGCCCGCCCTCGAGCAACATCGGCCGCCCGGCATTGCGCGCGCCCATGTGGTGCATCTCCATTTCCGACAGAAGCCGGTCATACTGGTCCGCCGACAGCGTTCCGGGCCCCCCGTCCGCGCTCTTGTAGACGATCGCTCCCGAGGGCCGCGCTGCGTTGTCGAGCAGGCCCTTCGACCAACCCGAAGCGCTGTTGTGCACGTCCACCGCCGCCGCCGCCGCCTGCATCGGAGACAGCCCGTAATGGTCATCCGTCGGGTGGAAACTCCTGACATGGCAGATCGGCGGCACCTCGGCGGCCATGTCGAACCGCACCTTCTTGCCACCGACGGCGTATTCATAGGCCACGGGCCAGCCATCCGGCCCCGGAACGATGTTCATCCGGTCGGACCTGAGCACATGCAGCTCGAACGGCAGGCCGCCATCGCCCACCGCCTCGACATAGCCATTGCCCGAGAGCAGCAGATGTCCGATCAGCGCCTCAAGGAAATCCGCCCGCCCCTGCGCCGGGTTCGGCCGGTTCACCAGGTCAAGCACCGGATGCAGTTCGTAACGCCGCTCGGCGTCTTGGCAGGTGAGCGGGATGGCCGCCGCCGCTTCCGCGATCAGCTTCACGCAGCGATAGCCGACCGGGTTGTTCACAAACCCCACCTTGGTGAGCGTGGCGGTGTCCCGCGGCGACCAGACGACGCGCCCACCGCCCTGCCAGGCGATCACCGGCCCAGTCGCCGAAGCCTTCTGCTCGGGGGGGACGCTCAGCCCGGCCTCCTGGCCGGACCGTCGCAGGAAATCCAATACCATGCGCTCTTGCTCCTTCTCTTTCGAGGGGGCCGCCGCCCCGGCGTCACTGGCCCGCCCCCCCGGCCACTCTGCCGGGGGGGCGGGCAACCGGAGAGAGGGGCGCGCCTTCCCCGGCCCGCCGCACATCTCTCCCGTCCTGTCGTTGAATTCAGAGCGTCCGGATCGCCGGACGCCGGAACTGCGCCGCCGGATCGAGCAGCAGCTCGGTCATCGCCCAGACCAGCGCATCCACCCGGTCCGGCGAGCCCTTGCCGCCATAGCCGCGTGTCGTCATCCGGCACATCTGGTCCTCAAGGTCACTTAGGCCCCGGACGTGATGCACCCGTCCCTGTTCGTAGAGCGCCGCCACAGGCTCCGCCCGCGCTGACTTGCCATGCCGCGCCCGAACCGCCTTGTAGGGCAGCATCGGATCGATCTGGTTCAGCACCGTCTTTACGAGGTCGCCGCCCTGGTTGACCTCCGCCACCAGTCGGTCCGCACCATGCCGGTCCATCGCCGCGACTGCGGCATGCGCCTATTGCAGCGGCGAGGCCGCCGAAACCGACGCGTCCTCCAACACCCAGGCTTCCCAATCCTTCGGATCGCCGCGGGTCACGGCTCCCACCACCACGATCCCACAGTCGTCCGAGCCGGCGTTGCCGGTTACCGGCGGGTCGATCGCCACGACCACCCGGTCGAAATCCGGCGTCGCGTCCACCCGTGCCGCCTCGATCCTCGCCGAGGTCCAGAGAGCCCCTTCGGTGTCCTCGACCAGCACGCCGTCGAGTTCCTGCCGACCAAGCCGCGTGCCGTCATAGCGCGCCCGGACCTCCTCGAGAAAGCTCTCGGCGAGGTTCGCCCGGTTGGCCTCGGTCGGCGCCTGTGTCACCACGGTCGAGTCGCGCTTCAGGAGCGCCTTCAGGATCGGCACGTCGCGAGGCGTCGTGGTCACGCATTGCCGCGGGTTCTCGCCGAGCCGCAGACCGAATTGCAGCATCGACCAGGTCTCCTCGGCTTTCTTCCACTTTGCCAGTTCGTCCACCCAGGCCGCGTCGAATTGCGGCCCCCGAAGCGCCTCCGGCTCATGTGCCGAAAAGGCCTGCGCGATGGCTCCGTTCGGCCATTCCAGCTGCCGCTTGCCGGCATGCCACTCGGGCACCCTGTCCGGCGGAGAACAGGCGACGATGCCGCTGTCCCCGAACACCATCACGTCGCGAACCTGGTCGAAGGTCTCACCGACCAGCGCCACGCGGCGGGACCGGCCGGGTTCCCCCGGCCGCCCCCCTTCCACTTGCGCCCGGACCCATTCCGAGCCGGCGCGGGTCTTGCCCGCGCCCCTGCCGCCCAGGATCACCCAGGTCTTCCAGTCCCCGACCGGGGGAAGCTGATGCGGCAGCGCCCAGAACTCGAAGAGCCACGGAAGCGCACACAGCGCGTGCTCGGTCAGCCCCTCAAGAAACGCTTCCTGCTCCTCTTGCGGCGCGGATGCGAGCCATTCGGCGCCCGATCTCATCGCGGGCACCGGCAAGGTCGAAGCCCTGCTCACGAACATCCCCGACGAGCTTTCGGCGAAGGTCCTCGACATGTCTCGCTTCCTCCATCATGGCCATGGAAGCCTTGCGGATCTCGGTGAGAACCGGACTCAGCTTCTTCGCCCGATCGGTCTTGCCGATGCCGATCTCCCGAACGATCTGCGTCAGTTCGCGGCTCGAACTGCGATAGATTTCCGCGGCCTGATCAAAATACTGACCGACGGTGTCGCCCGAGGTTTCGGGCGTCGTGTTTTTATCCATTGTGATAACCTGCTCATGCTCATTCCCTCCGAACGAGCGAAATGAAAAAGCACCGAGAGCCTTTCGGCTCCGGTGCTTGCCCACTTCTTCCAGCGTGGCTTGTTTCTACTTTGGACCGTTCGCAGAGTCAAGCTCGGCGTGCCCCCTCTGAAATGAGCAGCGCACGCCAAGTTACTGTTTGTTAACCATTTCTCACTGGTTGGCGCGCTGCGCCTCGATCTCGCGCCACTTCGCGACGTTGATGTTGTGCTCGCCGAGGGTGGAGGCGAAGGCGTGTCCACCCGTACCGTCGGCGACGAAGAAGAGATAGTCCGTCGTCGCGGGGTTCAGCGCCGCGAAGATCGCGTTGCGCCCCGGATTGGCGATGGGCCCCGGCGGAAGCCCCTGAATGACATAGGTATTGTAGGGCGTCGCCTGTCTCAGCTCGCTCTGCCGAAGACCCCGTCCGAGGACGCTGCGCCCTTCGGTGACGCCGTAGATGACCGTGGGGTCGGTCTGCAGGCGCATGCCCTGATTCAGGCGGTTGACGAAGACGCTGGCCACCAGGTCCCGCTCCTCGGCGACGCCCGTCTCCTTCTCCACGATCGAGGCCAGTGTCAGCGCCTCCTCCGGTGTCTCGAGCGGCAGGTCCGGCTGCCGTGCTGCCCAGAGCTCGGCGAGAATCGCCTCCTGCCTCTGCTGCATCTGCTCCAGAATCGCCGCCCTGTCACCGCCGCGGCGCGTCTCGTAGCTGTCCGGTGCGAGATGCCCTTCGGGCGGAACCGCGGCGATCTCGCCCGCCAGGAAAGGCGCCGCCTTTAGCGATTCGACCACCTGCCAGCTCGTCACGCCTTCCGCGAGCGTCACCCGGAACCGGGTCGACGGCGCGGAAAGTTGCGCCTCCAGCCCCTCGGGTTCGGGATCGACGCCCGGCACGAAATTCGCCAGCTCGACGTAGTTTTCCGTCGCCGGGTCCAGCTCCCGCACGATCATGTCCGCTTCGGCCACGCCGATCCGGTAGTTGATCTCGGTGCCGCAGGTCGACCGCCCGCTCGTCGTCAGAACGCCGAGGATCGAATCCATCGACGCGCCTTCGGGGATCAGGTAACTGCCGGCCTTCAACTTGTCGGCGCGCTCGGAATACTCGGCCCCCATGCGAAAGACCGACGGGTTGGAAATCGCCCCCTGTTCGTCGAGCCTGCGCGAGACCGAGTTCATCGACGCTCCCGACGGGACGAGAAAGCAGATCGGTTCCGTCAGCGGCCCGACACCGGCATATTCCCTCCGCCCCCAGACCAGCGCACTGGCCAGCGCCAGCAGCACCAGGATCCCGACGGTCAGCGCGTTGGAGGCAATGGCCCGCGCCATCAGGCGTCGACCTTGCCCATGATCAGGCTCGCATTGGTGCCGCCGAAGCCGAACGAGTTGGAGAGTACGATGTTGATCTCACGCTCCCGCTTTACCTTCGGCGCGAGGTCGAGCACCGCGCCCTCGGGCGGCGTCTCGAGATTGAGCGTCGGCGGCGCCACCTGGTCGCGCATCGCCAGGATGCTGAAGATCGCCTCGACCGCGCCGGCCGCTCCCAGCAGGTGGCCGATCGACGACTTGGTCGAAGACATCGTCGCCTTGCCCGCTGCGTTGCCGAGCAACCGCTCCACTGCGCCGAGCTCGATCGTGTCGGCCATGGTCGAGGTGCCGTGCGCGTTGATGTAATCGATATCCGACGCTTCGATGCCTGCCCGCTTGAGCGCCGCGCTCATCGAGCGGAACCCGCCGTCGCCATCCTCCGACGGCGCCGTGATGTGATAGGCATCCCCCGAGAGCCCGTAGCCCAGCACCTCGGCATAGATCTTCGCGCCGCGTGCCTTCGCGTGCTCGTATTCCTCGAGCACGACGACGCCCGCGCCCTCGCCCATCACGAATCCGTCGCGATCCGCGTCCCAGGGCCGGCTCGCCGCGGTCGGGTCGTCGGCCCGCTTGGTCGAAAGCGCCTTGCAGGCGTTGAACCCGGCAATGCCGATCTCGCTGATCGGGTTTTCCGCACCGCCGGCAACCATCACGTCCGCGTCGTCCCACTGGATGAGCCGCGCCGCATCGCCGATCGCATGCGCGCCGGTCGAACAGGCGGTCACCACCGCATGGTTCGGCCCCTTGAAACCGAAGCGGATCGATACCTGTCCGGAGACGAGGTTGATGAGCGCAGATGGAATGAAGAAGGGCGAGACCCGCCGCGGCCCGCGTTCCGCCATCATCACCGCTGTGTCGGCTATCGCCGAAAGCCCGCCGATGCCGGAGCCGATCATCACGCCCGTGCGCAGCCGGTCCTCCTCGCTCTCAGGCGTCCAGCCGGCATCCTTCACCGCCATCTCGGCCGCGGCCATCCCGTAGAGGATGAAATCGTCGACCTTGCGGCGCTCCTTCGGCTCCATCCAGTCATCGGGGTTGAAAGTCCCGTCCGTACCGTCGCCAAACGGGATCTCGCAGGCGTATTTTGTGGTCACGCGCGAGTTGTCGAACCGGGTGATCTCGCCCGCGCCCGATTTCCCGTCCAGCAGCCGCGACCACGATTCCTCGACCCCGCATGCCAGCGGCGTGACCATTCCCAAACCGGTGACTACCACTCGACGCATTTTCTTCACCTCGGTCCCGTATTTTCCGTTGTGGCCTGATACACGCGCGCACAGGCGCGCGCAACAACGCGCGGCCGCGGACCGGCGGATCCCGGCGCGTCGTTCAGCGCGTCAGTATCATCCGCCCGCCGCCGAAGGACACCTCGGCGAAGCGGTTCAGGTAGGACATGCCGAGCAGCGAGCCGTCCATCTCGCCTCCCGAGACCACCGCCGGCACATTGCGCTCGACCACGCCGCCCAGTTCGAGCGTGTCCAGCCGCACCCGCGCCGTCGAGACCGTGCCGTTCGCCGTGCTCGCCGAGCCGACAAATGCGAGTTCACCCGGATCGATTCCCGCCCGTGCCGCGTCCTGCTGCGTGAGAGCGATCTCCGTCGCTCCGGTATCGACGACAAACTCGATCGGCACGTCATTGACCCGCAGGACCATGTGGTAATGACCGTCGCGGCCGAGCGGAACCTCGATCCGCGCGCCCTCCTCGAAGACCGACTGGCGCGGGATTACCGTTCCGCGAATGTCGTCCCACAGGCCATAGGCGACCACCACGCCGAAAAAAATCAGAACCCAGAGCATCCCGTGCCGCAGGCTGCGGCCGATATTGTTCCGGTTCGCCACGAGGACGTAGCTTCCGATCACCGTTCCCAGCAGAACGAGATAGATAAACGAGGCGGTCTGGTCTCCCGACATGCGCTCTCCTTTCGCGCGGGCCCCATGCCCGCCCAGCAAGGGTAATCTAGGAAGCCGGGGCCGGTTGTGCCAGTCGCCGTACAGACGACGCCAAGATCCTGGCCTAGGCCGCCAGCATCCCCGCGCCGCGCAACCCATCGAGAACGAACTGCACCGAGAGCGCGGCCAGCAACATGCCCAGAAGCCTCGTTGCAACCACCGTCCCGGTCCGCCCGAGCACCCGCTCCAGCAGCCCCGCGGCGCGGAACAGCGCCCCCATCACCGCGAGCACCAGCGCCATCGCCCCGAAGACCCCGGTCACTTGCAGCGATGTCTCGGCCTCCCCGACCAGCAGGATCATCGTGGTGATCGCCCCCGGCCCCGCCAGGAGCGGGATCGCCAGCGGAAAGACCGACGGGTCCGGGCGCTCTACCTCCTCGGCGGTGTGGTCGCGCCTCTGGGTGCGGCGTTCGAAGAGCATGTCGAGCGCCGTCAGGAAGAGCAGGACGCCCCCGGCAATTCGGAAGGCCGGCATCGAAATGCCGACAAAGCCGAGCACCGCCTCGCCGAGCAGCCCGAAGAGCAACAGCAACCCGAAGGCAAGCATGAGCGCCCGCCGGCCGATGGCCCGCCGCTGCGCGGTGTCGCAGCCCTGGGTCAACGCCAGGAAGACCGGGGTCAACCCGATCGGGTCGATGATGACGAAGAGCGCCACGAAGGCGGAGATGTAGAACGTCAGATCCATGATCGCCCTATGACGCACAGCGGGGGCACTGTCCGTGCAAAACTGGCGCCGGTCCCCACCGTCATTCCGCCGCCTCCAGCCGCTCCACGGCCTCCAACCACAAAGCCTCGGCGCGCTCCAGCGCCTCTTCGACTTCGGCGTATTTCGCCTGCCAGAGGTCGAGCTTGTCGCGATTGGACTCCTCGTAGATCGCGGGATCGGCCAGGCGCTCGGACAGCGTGGAGCGCATTTCCTCCAGCTTTTCCATGCGTTGCTCGCATTTCCTTACATCCGACCTTAAGTCCAGAACCACCGCCTGGCTCACTCGCTTCGGCGCTACGTCCTTCGGTTTCTCCGGCTTCTCCCGTTCCAGAAGCATCCGCCGATAGGCCTCGAGATCGTCGTCGTAGGGCGTCACCCGGCCGCCGGAGACCAGCCAGAGCCGGTCGGCAACATGGGTCAGCAAATGCAGGTCGTGGCTCACCAGGATCACCGCGCCGGTATACTCCGTCAGCGCCTCGACCAGCGCCTCGCGGCTCTCGATGTCGAGATGGTTCGTCGGCTCGTCAAGGATCAGAAGATGCGGCGCATCGAGCGTCGCCAGCATCAGCGAGAGGCGCGCCTTCTGCCCGCCAGAGAGCTTCTCGACAACCGTATCCGCCTGCTCCACGCCGATACCGAAGCCGCCAAGGCGCGCCCGGAGCTTCGCCGGCGTCTCGTCCGGCCTGAGCCGGCGCAAATGCTCGAGCGGCGTCTCGTCGACATAGAGCTCGTCGACCTGGTGCTGTGCGAAATAGCCCACGCGCAGCTTGCCCGACCGGGTAATCCGTCCTTTCTGGGCCTCGAGCTTGCCGGCGAGGAATTTCGACAGCGTCGACTTGCCCTCCCCGTTCCTGCCGAGAAGGGCGATCCGGTCGTCCTGATCGATCCGGAGGCCGAGGCGAGACAGCACGGTGGTCTCGCCATAGCCGATTGCCGCGCCCTCGGTGGCGATGATCGGCGGGCTGAGTTCCTCCGGCTCCGGGAAGGTGAAGCGGCGCAGGGCAGCCTCCTGCGGCGTCGAGATCGGCTTCATCCGGGCGATGGCCTTTAGGCGCGACTGCGCCTGCCGCGCCTTGTCCGCCTTGTAGCGGAACCGGTCGACATAGGATTGCAGATGCGCCCGCCGCGCCTCCTGCCGCTTGCGCTCGCTCTCGGCCGCCGCGATCCTCGCGGCGCGGGTCTCGGCAAAGGTATCGTACGGGCCCTGGTAGAGCGTGAGCTTGCGATCCTCCAGGTGCAGGATCGCCTGCACCGAGCGGTTGAGCAGCGCCCGGTCATGGCTGACGATCACCACCGTGTGCGGATAACGCGCGAGATAGGTCTCGAGCCAGAGAGCGCCTTCGAGGTCGAGATAGTTCGTCGGCTCGTCGAGCAGCAACAGGTCCGGCCGGGCGAAGAGCACGCCGGCCAGCGCCACCCGCATCCGCCAGCCACCCGAGAAGGCCGAACAGGGCATCGCCTGCTCCTCGGTCTCGAAGCCGAGGCCACGCAGGATTGCGCTCGCCCGAGCCTCCGCGGACCATGCGTCGATATCGGCAAGCCGCGTCTGCACCTCGGCGATGCGCGCCGGGTCGGTGGCGGTCTCCGCCTCTGCCAGCAGCGCCGCGCGTTCGGTATCGGCGGCCAGAACCGTGTCGAGGAGCGACTCCTCCGTCCCCGGCGCCTCCTGAGCGACCCCGCCGATCCGCGCGCCCCGTGGCAACTCGATGGACCCGGTCTCCAGCGTCAGCTCGCCGCGGATCAGCCGGAATAGCGTCGTCTTGCCGGTTCCGTTGCGTCCCACGAGCCCGACCTTGTGGCCGGTGGGGATCACCGCCGAAGCATGTTCGATAAGCGGCCGGCCTTCGACCGAATAGGAGATGTCCGTGAGCCTGAGCATGGCCCGCCTCTGCCCCAGAGGCGGCAAAAGGTCAACGGTCGAGGGCGACGTCGCGTCCGCCGGCGGGACCGCGCTTGACACCGCCAGCCCCAGGGCGCATTCCCCCCCTGCACAAAAATCCTGCAACCGGGCGTTCCGTGGGCGCCAAACCGACGAGGAGAGCCGATATGGCCGATATTTCCCTCACATTCCCCGATGGCGCGAGTCGCAGCTTCCCGAAAGGCACAACGCCCGCCGAGGTTGCCGCCGCGATCTCCACCTCTCTCGGCAAGAAGGCCATCTCGGCCATGGTCGACGGCCAACACTGGGACCTCCAGTGGCCGATCGAATCCGACGCCGCCATCGCCATCAACACCATGAAGGATCTGGATCCCTCGCTGGAGCTCATCCGGCACGACCTTGCGCATATCATGGCGCGGGCGGTTCAGGAGATCTGGCCGGACGTGAAAGTCACCATCGGCCCGGTCATCAAGGATGGCTGGTATTACGATTTCGACCGCGAAGAGCCCTTCACGCCCGAGGATCTCGGCCAGATCGAGGCGCGGATGAAGGAGATCATCAACCGCCGCGATCCGGTGACCACCGAGGTCTGGGAGCGCGACAGGGCGATCAAGTATTACGCAGCCAACAACGAGCCCTACAAGGTCGAGCTGATCGAGAGCATCCCCGGAAACGAGCCGATCCGGATGTATTGGCACGGCCACTGGCAGGATCTCTGCCGCGGCCCGCATTTCCAGCACACCGGACAGGTCCCGGCCGACGCCTTCAAGCTGATGAAGGTGGCCGGCGCCTATTGGCGCGGCGATTCGAACCGCCCGCAGCTCCAGCGCATCTATGGCGCCGCCTTCCTGAACCGGCAGCAGCTCAAGGACTACCTGACCTTCCTCGAGGAGGCCGAGAAGCGGGACCACCGCCGTCTCGGCAAGGAGATGGAGCTCTTCCACTTCCAGGAGGAAGCGCCGGGCATGGTCTTCTGGCACCCAAATGGCTGGACCATCTATCGCGAGATGGAAGACTACATGCGCCGCAAGCTCTCGAAAGCGGGCTACAAGGAGATCAAGACGCCGCAGGTTGTCGACCGCAAGCTCTGGGAGGCCTCGGGCCACTGGGACAAGTATCGCGAGAACATGTTCATCACCGAGATCGACGAGGAACATGCCAACGAGAAGCGGATGAACGCGCTCAAGCCGATGAACTGCCCCTGCCACGTGCAGGTGTTCAACCAGGGCATCAAGAGCTATCGCGATCTGCCGCTCAGGCTTGCCGAGTTCGGTTCCTGCCACCGCTACGAGGCGCATGGCGCGCTGCACGGCCTCATGCGCGTGCGCGGCTTCACGCAGGACGACGCGCACATCTTCTGCACCGAGGACCAGATCGAGCAGGAATGCGCGAGCTTCATCGACCTTCTGAGCGACATCTACCGCGACAGCGGCTTTTCCAGGTTCGACATCAAGCTCTCGACCCGCCCGGAAGTGCGTGTCGGCTCCGACGAGGTCTGGGACAGGGCCGAGGCGGCGCTCGAAAAGGCGATCCTCAGCATCCGCAACGATTTCGAGCTTGACCCCGGCGAAGGCGCCTTCTACGGGCCGAAGCTCGACTTCAAGCTCACCGACGCGATCGGACGGGAATGGCAATGCGGCACCTTCCAGGCCGATTTCAACCTGCCCGAGCGTCTTGACGCGACCTATATAGGCGCGGATGGTGAGAAACACCGCCCGGTCATGCTGCACCGCGCGGTGCTCGGGAGCTTCGAGCGGTTCATCGGGATCCTGATCGAGAACTATGCCGGGCGCATGCCGATGTGGCTCGCCCCGCGGCAGGTGGTCGTCGCCTCGATCGTCTCGGACGCGGATGAATTCGTCCTCGAGGCGGTGAAGACCCTGAAGGATGCCGGGCTCCGCGCCGAGGCCGACATCCGCAACGAGAAGATCAACTACAAGGTCCGTGAGCATTCGGTCGGCAAGGTTCCGGTGATCCTCGCCATCGGGCAGCGCGAGGTAGAAAACAGGACCGTCACCGTCCGCCGGCTCGGCGAAAAGCAGACCGTGACCGTGCCGCTGGAAGAGATCGTCGCGCAGCTGGCCGAGGAGGCGCTGCCGCCGGATCTGCGATAGACCGGACCATCTCCGGGAGAATGATAACGGGCGCCCGAAGGCGCCCGTTATCCTTAGCGGCGATCATTTCGGCGGGACTTCACCAGCGCAGAAAACGCCGCCCCAAGAGCGCGCCGAGCCCCGCGACCAGCAAGATACCGAGATTGTACCAGACTCCGTAGAAGAGAGGCGAATCCTCGGTGCAGAACAACGAATAGACCGCCGTCGCCAGCCCAGCGGACGCCAGCCCGGCCAGGGCACCGCAGCGCGCGGGATGGACGGGCGCGCCTTGCCGCAGAACGGCCAGCAGCCCGCCGAGAATCGGTAGCGACAGCAACATGATCGAGGGCAGGCAGACGTTAATCGAATGGCCGATGAAGAGCTGCAGGCGCTGCCCTGCCGCGGTCGTGAGAAGCGCCCAGAGGAGCAGCCCCGCCATCGCCGCCGGAACGATCCAGACCAGGCGGGCGGCGGCGCCGACGGGCGCAGCCGGCCGTGCGGTGCGCAGGACGATGCTCCAGGCGAGACCGCCGAGAAGAAGCGGCAGCAGCGTCTTCGCCAGCGTAACCGGCTTCGACATAGCGGCGGATAGTTCCGGCCGCGGACCGTAGAACGCGGCGAAAAGCGCCAGAGTCACCGCGAAACCGGCCGCCACGGCTAGGGCGGCATGCCGCTCGAGGGACGTGCCGGAGACCGGCGCGGCATCCGCGGCAAGGCTGGTGATCAGGTCTTCGGTCTTCATTTCGTCACGTGTTCCTTCTCTTGGTCCGCCGCTGCCAGCTGGCGCAGCCGGGTCAGCGCGCGGTGATAAGCGACGCGCACCGCCCCTTCGCTCATTCCGAGGCGCCCGCCGACATCGCCGGCGCTCTCTCCGTCCAGCGCCACCGCCCGCACAATCCGCGCGGAGCGCTCGTCGATCTGTCCGAGCAGGCGGGCCAGATCGCGCGCCACCGTCGGATCAACCTGCCCCTCGTCCGGCAGGCGCTCCGCCAGATCCTCGATCGGCACCTGCTGCGCGCTGCGCCTGTCTCGGCGAAACGCATCGGCCGTCTTGTACCGCGCGATCGCGTAGACCCAGGGCGTCACCGGATCGGTATCGCGCCAGGTGTGGCGCTTAGCGTGGATCGCCAGCAGAACCTCCTGAACGACGTCCTCGGTCCCTTCCTCTCTCCCGGAGCGGCCCCTGACAACCGTCCGGATCACCGGCGCCGCTTCGGTCAGGAACTGCGCATAGGCACTCGCCTCACCACGGTTCGCCCTCCGCAGGAGATCCCCCCATCGGTCGTTGCGATCCGTCATTGTTCCTCCATTCGCGCGAGACGACGAAACGTTACAGTCTGATGCCAAAATTGGCCATTTTGGTCACCTGTTCGTGAGGCGCGTAACATTCTCTGCCCGGGCAACGAACAGATTGGCACGGACGCCATGATGGCGCCGATCATTCGGAGAGTATTCATGAAAGCAACCAACACAACCATTCTCGTCAGCGCCGCGGCCGCTGCCTTTTCGGCCTTTGCAATGTCGGCCTCGGCTCAGACCCAAGTCACGTCGGAGCAGATGATGGGCAAGGAAAAGTGCTACGGCGTCGCGTTGGCCGGGCAGAACGACTGCGCCGCCGGACCCGGCACCACCTGCGCCGGAACCGCCAAGGTCGACTACCAGGGCAATGCCTGGGAACTGGTCGACGCCGGCACCTGCGAGAGCATGGAACTGCCGGACGGCCGCATGGGCTCGCTCGAGCCGCTCGACCGCGACCTGCCCGCCGGCTGATCCCCATCCCCGCGCCCGGCGAGAGGACCGCCGGGCGTGCCTTCCCACAGGAGAACACGATGCTCGATGCAACCAGGTCCGGGAGCCTGCCGAACGCCGCCGGCGTCGGCTACAAGCCGCAGCATTTCGCGGCCATCATGGAAGATCCCGGCCCGGTTCGCTGGCTTGAGATCCATGCCGAGAACTACATGGGCGACGGCGGCCGCCCGATTGCGCAGCTCCGCCATCTCGCCGAGCGCTTCCCGATCTCGGTCCATGGCGTCGGCCTCTCCATCGGCGGCGAAGCGCCGCTGGACACCGAGCACCTTTCGCGCCTGCGTCATCTGGTGGATTGGCTGAACCCCGCAAGCTTTTCCGAGCACCTGGCCTGGTCGACCCATGACACGGCCTTCCTCAATGACCTACTCCCCTTGCCCTATACCGCGGCGACCCTAGACCGTGTCGCCGCGCATATCGACCAGGTTCAGGAGGCGCTCGGCCGCCGGATGCTGCTCGAGAACCCCTCGACCTATCTCGCCTTCGCCGAGAGTGAGATGAGCGAGACCGATTTCCTGCGCGAGATCGCGCGGCGCACCGGCTGCGGGCTGTTGCTCGACATCAACAATGTCTTCGTCTCGGCCACCAACCAGCAGACCGATCCGCGCGCCTATATTGCCGACTTCCCGCTCGATCTGGTGGGTGAGATGCATCTCGGCGGCCATGACGAACAGATGGACGAGCATGGGGCGCCGCTGCTGATCGACAGCCACGGAACGGAGGTCGTTGACCCGGTCTGGACCCTATACGCCGAGACCATCGCCCGGATGGGCCCGCGGCCCTCGCTGATCGAGTGGGACAACGATGTTCCGGACTGGCCGGTGCTGGCCGCCGAGGCGGCGCGCGCCGACCGCATCCTTGCGCCTGTGTCGCAATGAGCGTCGTCCAGACAGACTTTCGCGCGGCGATTCTCGATCCCGCGCGCCCCGCGCCCGCGGGCCTCGTCGACCCGGAGGGGCGTCCGGCCGGCAAGCGCTTCGACGTCTACCGCAACAATGTCGTGGTGAGCCTCACGAACGCGCTGGCCGAGGCCTTCCCGGTCATCCGCAAGCTCCTGGGCGAAAACAATTTCTCCATTCTCGCGCACCAGTTCGTCCGCGCGCATCCACCGGACTCGCCGCGGATCGCGCTCTATGGCGGGGCGCTGCCTGCCTTTCTCGAGGGCTTCGAACCGGTCCGCCATCTCGGCTACCTGCCCGATGTGGCGCGGCTCGAACACGCGCTCAGGGAAAGCTACCACGCCGCCGACGTCCCGGCGGTCGATCCTGCCGCGCTTGCGGCCCTGCCGCCCGACCGTCTGCTGGTCGCCCGCCTCACCCTCGCCCCGACGCTGCGATGGGTCGCGTCGGACTGGCCGATCGCAGCGATCTGGCATTTCAACGCCACAGGCGGACCTAAACCGGCGATGCAGGCTGAAACCGCGCTCGTCACGCGGCCCGATTTCGACCCTGTCGTGACCGCACTCTCGCCCGCCGGCGGCGCGTTCGTGTCAAATCTCGCGGCCGGAGAGAGGATCGGCGCGGCGATCGACGCCGCCACCGCCCGCGCTGCCGATTTCGACCTCGCCGCAACCCTTGCCGCCCTCGTCTCCGGCGGCGCGATCACCGCCATCGAGGAGGACTGACCCCATGACCGACATGACCCACGCCCCGGATCACCCGACCACAGCCCGCCGCCTCTTCGCCGGCGCCATCTCGCTCCACAACGCGGTCTTTTCCCAAATCGACCGTGCGCTCTCCGCCTGGGCCATTCCCACGCTGGCCCGCTTCACTTTCGCCGCCGTGCTGCTCTTCTACTTCTGGGCCTCGGCCGCGACCAAGGTCGGCGACGGCATCTTCGGTATCCTGTCGCCTTCAGTCGGCGCCTACGCGCAGATCTTCCCGCAGAAGGCCGAGGCGGTGCTCTACGACACATCGCAGTTCTCGCTCTTTGAGAAGCTGGTGATCCTTGCCGGCACCTGGGCGGAATTCCTGCTGCCCGCGCTCATCGTCCTCGGACTCTTCACCCGCCTCGCCGCGCTCGGCATGATCGGCTTCGTCACCGTGCAGTCGCTCACCGACATCCACGGCCACAACGCCGACGCCGCCACCATCGGCGCCTGGTTCGACCGCGCCTCCGACAGCCTGATCCTGGACCAGCGCGCGCTCTGGATGTTCCTTCTCATCACCCTGGTGCTGCGCGGTGCGGGCCCGCTCTCGCTCGACAGGCTGCTTGGCATAGACCGGCCGGTCCCGGGATAGGGCCCATTCTCGGGGGTTGTTTTGTTACAAAACTCCGTCACCATTGCCTCTGTGACGATGCCACCCACGACTCACTGGCCCAGCCTTCAAAAGAAAGTCCGGCGGCGTGACCACACCGCCGCAATTCTGTGGGCGGAGAATGACCAGACGAAGGAGACGCGGGAAATGCCGACCGGCACCGTGAAATGGTTCAATACCACCAAGGGTTTCGGGTTCATTGCGCCCGATGAAGGCGGAAAGGACGTTTTCGTCCATATATCCGCCGTCGAGCGCGCCGGAATGACTGGCCTGGCCGACAACATGAAGATCGAATACGAGCTGCGCGAAGGCCGCGACGGACGAAGCTCGGCCATCGATCTCAAGGCCATCTAACGACCGAATCCCACGCATCGAACCAGCCGCCTGCCCCCAGGCGGCTGGATTTCTACGGTCGAGCGGACGTTTCCACGACGCATGGATCCCGGGCATTTGCGCGATAGCCCGCCCAGATTTCCGGCGCCGCACCAAAGAGACCGACCTGCTGCCCCAAGCCAAAGGGGCGATCCTGCCGGTGCCGGGGTGGTGTTCCGGCGGCTGCGACTGCCCGCGCCCTTACCCGATCCACTCGCCCTGCACCGCCGCGTCCCAGCCGAGCGTGCGCCGCAATCCTTCCACGAGCACCGGACGTTTCATGAGCGTCGGATGCGCGGCCAGAAGATCGTCGGGCGAAGCGTTGCGCGCGTCCTCCGGCAACTGCCGCCAGGTTGTGGACCGGCGGTTGATGAGCGCCTCGCCGAATTCGGCAAGCAGGTCGACGCGTTCTTCCGGGCTCAGCGGCGACTCGCGCACATCGCGAAAGGTGACGTCCCGGCCTGCGGCCTCGAGCGCCTTGCGCGCCTTCCGGCAAGTGTCACAACTGGAAAGACCGTAGAGGATCATGGGGGCGGCTCCGTCATGTCTCGCGGGCCCAAGCCATGGCATAGGGCGCCGCGGCGCGCAAGCTCAGGTCAGCGCCCGCGCGATCGTCACCCCGCCCCAGGCCGAGATCCCGGTAACGACGGCGCCCCAGGTCATGTCGGTGGCGACCATCGCAGCGCTCCAGTCGCGCATCACCGCGTGGCTGGTAAGCTCGAACGTGCCATAGGCAACAAGGCCAAGCAGCGCGCCTTGGGTCAGCGCGGTCATCGGCGTGCCCGCCCGCAAGGCGGGCAGCGAGACGAAATGCATCACGCCCAGCATGTAGAGAAAGTAGAACAGCGCCGCCGGCAGCAGCCGCGGCTCCTCCAGAAGGCGGTCGCCGAGCTGGCTCTCGAAGAGCGGGCGCAGCACGAAACTCAGCATCACCGCGTCGAGCGCGAGAAAGATCAGGCCAGTGGCCAGGAACAGGACCAGAAACGTCATCGGCACCTCCAATGGCCGGAGAGCTAGCGGCCCAGATGGCGCTGGCAAGGGGTCGGTCGCAGATTCGTCGGCGTCGTCAGGCGCCCCGCGTGCAGTCCGCGCAGCGGGCGAGCGCGGCGTCGGCGGCAAGCCGGTCCGCGCCGATCTCCTCGCCGCAATCCGTGCAATAGCCATATTCGCCCGCCTCGAGCCGCGCCAGCGCTGCCTCCAGGCGGCGGCGCTCGCCGGCCCGGCGGCGGCTCTGCGCCTGCGCCATCGCCTGGTGCTGCAAGGCATCCATGCGCGACAGCCGCCCGGTCGCGCTCTGGTCGAGCGCCACCGTGGCGCGCGCGTCGGCGCTGGCCGCCTCCTCCTCCGCGAGCGAAGAAAGAGCGGCGTTCAGGCGCTGGCGGATTTCGTCATCGGTCATGTGCCGAACCTTGCAGAGGCGGCACGCGCCCGCAAGCGCAACGCAGCGCACGCTGCCAGGGCGGAAGGCGCAACACCGCGTCCTCTTGTGTCAGGATCGTCCTGCAGCGGGTGCGGAACCATGCAGTTGGCTCCTGTCCGTGCCGCGCCCCGCTGCACCCCTCCCAAGAAATGACGACCTCGTCCCGGTGAGCCCCCACGGCCCGCCGGGCATTCGCGCCTTGCAGCCCCGCCTCGCTGCCCCTAATTTCTCCACGAGACCCGAACAACAGGAACCTGCCCATGGCCATCGAGGCCCATGAAATCGAGACCCTTCTCCGCCAGTCCTTCCCGAATGCCACGATCGTGGTCAACGACCTCGCTGGCGACGGCGCGCATTTCGCCGCCGAAGTGATCGACGAGAGCTTCCGCGGCAAGAACCGCGTCGAGCAACAGCGCCTCGTTTATGCCGCGCTGAAGGGAAAGATGGACGGCAAGGACGCCGATCTGCACGCGCTGGCGCTGACCACCAAGGCGCCGGGCTAAGCCGGTCGGCGCGATCCGGCGGTTGACCCCGGCACCGCTGCGTGCCGGGATCGGCCCAAGCGCCCGGGGCCGGCAATGGCCCCGCCCCCAGACAAAGACAAAGGAAACGCCATGTCGGCCAAGGACACCATCACACAGACCGTCACCGAGAACGACGTCGTTCTCTTCATGAAGGGCACCAAAATGGCGCCGCGCTGCGGCTTCTCGCAGCGTGTGGCCGGCGTGCTCAACTACATGCAGGTCGATTTCGCGGATGTCGACGTGCTCGAGGACGACGAGATCCGCCAGGGCATCAAGGACTATTCCGACTGGCCGACGATCCCGCAGCTCTACGTGAAGGGCGAATTCGTCGGCGGCTGCGATATCGTCACCGAGATGACGCTTTCGGGCGAACTCGACCAGCTCTTCGCGGAGAAGGGCGTGAGCTTCGACAAGGCCGCCGCCGACAAGATCCGCGAAGCCAACGGCTGAACCGTCGCGAACGCGGGATAGGCCGCAAGAGCGCGGCCACCCGCCCCCGGCGCCACGGATCGCATCGCGGCGGACATGTCCGCAGGCGGGCGCCGGCGTCTTCTGCTTGGAATTATTGCCGCCTGACGCAAGGTCCGAAGGACCGGTGCCTCGGCTCAGCCCGCGGCCTTTTCCTCGATCTGCGCCGCGAGCGCCTCGGCCTGGGCCGCGAGTTCTGCCAGCGATTCCTTCACCTGGGTCGGAATCACCGCGACCTCGACTCGCTCCGGCTCCGGCGCCGGCATCGCCTGCATCTCTTCGATGAGCCGCTCCCGCCGCGCCAGCTTCTCCTCCGCAGCCGCCGCCTTCTGCTCGTAGGCCGCGGTCCGGTCGGCCAGCATCAGCCCCGCCATCAGCAGCATCCGCGCCTCCGGCATGCGCCCGATCTGGCTGACCAGGCCGCGCGCCTCGCGGTCCAGCATCGCCGCCGCGTCGCGCAGATACTGCTCCTCGCCCTCCTGGCAGGCGACCCTGAACTCCTTGCCGCCGATCTCGATCGTCACTTCAGGCATTGGTCTGCTCCTGCACCAGCGGCTCGAGCGCTGCGATCAGCCCGTCGAGCTCGGCGCGGTCGGCGCCCCGCTGCTCGCTCAGGGCCTCGAGCTCGGCCTCGAGCTGGGCAATCCGCTCCTGCTGGCGCTCCTTCATTGATTTCAGGGACTGGATCCGCTCGCGCAACTGCCCGCTGGCGGTGGTCTCGGCCTCCAGAGCCTCGGTGAGCCGCGCCGCCTCGGCGGCCACGGTCTCGGCCCGCTCCGTCGCCTCTCGCGCCGCTGCCTCGGCTGCCTCCGCCTTTGCCCGCGCCCGGTTCAGGTCCTCGGGCGAAACGCCCTCCCCGGGCGTCATCGCCTCGACCGCCCGACCGATCCGATCCATGGCGGCGGCGATCCGGCCCTCAAGCTCGGAAATCTCGCTCATCCTGCCCTCCTGGTCTGCTCACCTCGTTGCTGCCGCACGGTCTGTCCCGACCGCCCGGGCGCGCGAATCGCCCGTTCCGGCAGTTGAGCGCGAGTTTACGCAAGAGTTCTCCAAAATGCGCCCCCTATAACGCTCAGGCACTTACAGGGCTTTCTTCATGTGGGTGGAATGGCTTGGCAGCAACCGCACCGGAGTGCGCATCGCGCCGCCCCTGTGACCTTGCTGCGCTTGACCCGCGCGATTGGGTCGTTACACCGCCAGATTGTCATGGAATGGCGACCGCGGACCGTCCGGTTCCGGCCGGTCGTCAGACGCCGCACCATCGAGACGCCGCACCATCGAAAGGACAAAGCCTTGGACATTGCAGCCCTCAGAGACGCCCATCCCGAGCATTGGCAGAAAGCCTGCGCGATCCGCGCGCTGACGCTCGACGCGGTGGCCGCCGCCAATTCCGGCCATTCCGGCATGCCGATGGGCATGGCCGACGTCGCCACCGTGCTCTTCGAGAAGCACCTCAAGTTCGACGCCGCCAATCCCGACTGGCCAAACCGCGACCGCTTCATCCTGTCGGCCGGCCACGGCTCGATGCTGCTCTACTCGCTGCTCTACCTCACCGGCTCGCCCGACATGACGCTCGAGCAGGTGAAGAACTTCCGCCAGCTCGACTCGATCACCGCCGGCCACCCCGAATACGGCCACGCCAAGGGCATCGAGACCACCACCGGCCCGCTCGGCCAGGGCATCTCCAACTCGGTCGGCTTCGCCATGGCCGAGGAGCACCTGCGCGCTGTCTGGGGCAAGGCGATCTACGACCACTACACCTATGTCATCGCCGGTGACGGCTGCCTGATGGAAGGCGTGAGCCAGGAAGCGATCACGCTTGCCGGCAAGCAGCGGCTCGGCCGGCTGATCGTCTTCTGGGACAACAACGGCATTACCATCGACGGCAAGGTCGAGATCGCCGACGTGACCGATCAGAAGAAGCGCTTCATGGCCGCCGGCTGGCAGGTCCTGGAATGCGACGGGCATGACCCGGAGGCGATCGACGCCGCCATCGTCAAGGCCAAGGCCTCGCGCAAGCCCTCGATGATCGCCTGCAAGACGCATATCGCGCTCGGCTCCTCGGCTCAGGACACCTCCAAGGGCCACGGCGCGCTGACCGACGCGAAGCTGATCGAGGACGCCAAGGCCGTCTATGGCTGGACCTCCGGGCCGTTCGAAGTGCCTGCGGACGTGAAATCGGCCTGGGAGGCCATCGGCGCCCGCGGCAAGCCCGAACGCGAAGCCTGGGAAGGCCGGCTGGCCGGACTCTCGGACGCCCGCCGCGCACGCTTCGAACGCGCCATCGCCGGCGACATGCCCGACAAGCTCGGCCGCGCGCTGAAGTCCTACCGCAAGCAGCTCTGCGAGGACAAACCCAACGTCGCCTCCCGGAAAGCCTCCGAGATGGCGTTGAACGTCATCAACAAGGTGTTGCCCGAGACCATCGGCGGCTCCGCCGACCTCACCGGCTCGAACAACACCAAATCCTCGGAAATGACGGTGTTCGACGCCTCCAACCGCCGCGGCCGTTATGTCCATTTCGGCGTGCGCGAGCATGGCATGGCGGCGGCCATGAACGGCATGGCGCTGCATGGCGGCCTGCGGCCCTATGGCGGCACCTTCATGTGCTTCACCGATTACGCAAGGCCCTCGATGCGGCTCTCGGCGCTGATGGGCGTGCCGGTGGTCTATGTGATGACGCATGATTCCATCGGCCTCGGCGAGGACGGCCCGACCCACCAGCCGGTGGAACATCTGGCGATCTCGCGCGCCACGCCGAACACGCTGGTCTTCCGGCCTGCCGACGCGGTGGAAACTGCCGAAGCCTGGGAACTGGCGCTGGCGCAGAAGACGACACCCTCGGTGCTGGCGCTTTCGCGGCAGAACCTGCCGGCGGTGCGCACCAAGCACAAGATCGAGAACCTCTCCGCCAAGGGTGCCTATGTACTGGCCGAAGCCGAGGGCAAGTGCCAGGTGATCCTGATGGCCACCGGTTCGGAAATCACGCTGGCGATGGAGGCCCGCGAGGCGCTGCAGGCCGAGGGCATCGGCACCCGCGTCGTCTCGATGCCCTGCATGGAGCTCTTCGAGGCCGCCGACCCGGAGTATCGCGCCAAGGTGCTCCCCGCCGGTCCGGTCCGCGTCGCCATCGAGGCCGGCGTGCGCATGGGCTGGGATCGCTGGCTCCTCGGCGAAGGCGGCGATGCGGCGAAAGCGGATTTCGTCGGAATGTCGAGCTTCGGCGCCTCGGCCCCGGCGGAGGTGCTCTACGAGCATTTCGGCATCACCGCCGCCGCAACGGTGGAAAAGGCGAAGGCGCTGCTCTGACGCCAAACGTCTGACGACACGCCCTGCAGGCCGGCCGCATGGATTGCGGCCGGCCGGTTCGTTTTCCCTTCCCTCAGACGCATCTCCGCAATGCCGAAAAATCGTTCTGGCAACACCGGGAAGCCGGGCTAGACTGAATCCGAACTTGAACGGCGACAGATCACCGGGCGACCGGACGGGAACGGAAGAGACGGAAGGTATCGATGAAGACCAGATCCCATTTCGGGCATGAAAGCCCGAACACGCACAGCCAATCGATCGAATCGAATGTCGGGCACATGTCGGAGGCGACCGCGGAGACCCTGCTGGCCGAGAAGGGGCATGAGGTCGTCTCGGTCCGCCCGGCCGATTCGATCCGGCATGTGGTCGAGGTCATGAACCAGCACGGCATCGGCTCGGTGGTGGTCAAGGACCAGAACGGGCACCTCGTCGGTATCCTGACCGAGCGAGACCTCGTCAACGGCTTCGCCGTCCACCAGGAGGACACGCCGGACAACACCCCTGCCTCGGACCTGATGACCAAGGACGTCGTCACCGCGACGCCGCAGACGCGCATCCTCGACATGCTCAAGCAGATGTCGGATCACCGCTTCCGGCACATGCCGGTGCTTGACGGCGACCATATCGTCGGCCTGATCTCGATCGGTGACGTGGTGAAGTTCCGCCTGCGGGAACTGGAATACGAGTCGCTGAAGCTGAAGCAGATGATCGTCGGCTGATCCATTCAGCGCCCCGCCGCCCCGGGTCCCCCGGAGCGCGCGGGGTCTGGTTCAGTTGAGCGGAACCAGAGTGTCGACTTCGGCCTTGAAGGCTTCCATGTCGTAGGCGTTGCCGTTCAGAACGGTGCTCCACATCCGCGTGTCGGCAGCGGCGGCAACAGCGGCCTTGATCTCCAGATCGCTCGCGCCTGCGGCCTTGGCCGCGCGGGTGTGGAAATAGATGCAGTACGTGCAGGGGATCTGTGCCGCGACGCCAAGCTGGATGAGCTGCATGGTTTTCATGTCGATGGCAGCCTGGTCGCCTTCGAGAGCGCCAAGAAGGCCCATTGCGGCCCCGAGAGCGTAATCGGGATAGGTTTCCTTGTACATTTCCGGCGCCTCTTGAGCCATCGCCGGAGCACAGAGAAAAGCGGTCAGGACCGCGGACGTGAGAATGGTCTTCATGGATCTCTCCCTGAATTTTCTATGGAATTCCCACACCCTCTCCGAAAGTTTACCATACGTCACTTAATTTGTTAACGCAGATTGGATGGCGGTCAGCAGGTCCGTCGGTTTCGCATTGCAGCCGATCCCGCGCAGGCGGGCGCATACTCCTGAGCCGCGATTTCCCGAAATTCACAAGAGCTCCCGGCGAAGAGACTCTCGTCCACGGAAGTTCCGGAGCGGCTGGTCGGCGGGTGGTCCCGCCTCAGCTCTCCGCCTTCATCTCCCACCGCCCGGATTCCTCCGACCAGTATTGCGCCGCCGCTCCCGCGCCGGTCAGCGCCTTCCACTGGACCCGTGCGGTTTGCACCGCGTCGCCGTCGCGACCGTCGAAGAGGATGCAGACCCGCTCGAGCGCCGCGACCTCCGCGGCTGTTACCTCCGCCCCGTCGACCGAGATCAGGCAGGCGGCTCCGTTGGGCAACTCCGCGCTGCTGGTCAGCAGGACCGGCTGGTCGGCATCATTCTCGCTGCCGGCAAGGCCATGCGGCAGGAACGCCTCCTCCGGCCCGAGCCAGAGCTTCTGGTCGAGCCAGTCGAGCCGCGCCGCCTCCCGCCCCCGCACCGCCACCCGCCAGCCGCGCTGCAGCGATTTCTCCAAGAGCATCGCCAGCGTGACTTCGAGCGGCGCACGCGTGAGGTGGTAGAACAGCGCCTGGCCCAAGGCATCAGCCCTCGAACCGGTCCCGGATCATCCGGTCGAGCGCCATCACGCCCCAGCCCGAAGCGCCCTTGGGCGCCCATGCCGGCGGCTTGGCGGGCTGTGCGACACCGGCGATGTCGAGATGGATCCAGGGCGTGTCGTCCTTGACGAAGCGGTGCAGGAACTCCGCCGCCGTCACCGCTCCACCCCAGCGGGTGCCGACATTCTTCACGTCCGCTTTTTCGGATTTCAGCAGCTCGGCGTAATTCGGCCCGATCGGCATCCGCCAGGCGCCCTCGCCCTCGGCCTTCGCCGCCGCGAGGAAGCCGTTCGCAAAGGCATCGTCATTTGAGAAGACGCCGGCATTGTCATGCCCGAGCGCGACGATGATCGCGCCGGTGAGCGTCGCGAGGTCGACCATGCCGGAAGGCTTGAACCGCTCCTGCGCGTACCACATCACGTCGCCCAGAACGAGCCGGCCCTCGGCGTCGGTGTTGATCACCTCCACCGTGTCGCCCTTCATCGAGGTCACGATGTCGCCAGGACGCTGCGCCCGCCCGTCCGGCATGTTCTCCACCAGCCCGACGAGGCCGACGACATTGGCCGCGGCCTTCCTGAGCGCCAGCGTCTTCATCACGCCCGCGACCACACCTGCGCCGCCCATGTCCATTGTCATGTCTTCCATGCCGGCGGCGGGCTTGATCGAAATGCCGCCGGTGTCGAAGACCACCCCCTTGCCGACCAGTGCCAGCGGCGCCTCCTTGCCGCCACCGTTCCAGCGCATGACGACGACCTTCGAAGGGCTCTCGGAGCCATGTCCGACGCCGAGCAGCATCCCCATTCCGAGCTCGGCCAGACGATCCTCCTCCAGCACCTCGACCTCGAGCCCGAGATCGCCGAGCGCCGCCAGCCGGTTCGCGAAATCCTCGGTGGTCAGTCGGTTGGCCGGCAGGTTGACGAGGTCGCGGGTGAAATAGACCCCCTCGGCCACCGCCCGGACCGCATTCATCTGCGCCTCGAGCGCCTCCGGGTTGGTGACCATCACGCGGATCGCGCCTGCCTCCGGCTCCGCCGCCTCGCCGCTGCGGCATTCCTTGAAGGCGTAGCTGCGCAGCAGCGCACCGAGGAGGAGGTCGCCTAGCCCCTTGCGCGCCCCGGCGAGCGCGAGCACGTCCTTCTTGCCGCGCGCCTTGCCTAGCGCGGCACCGGCCTTGCGCAGCGCCTCGGTGTCGGGCTTCGCCTCAAGCCGGACCACCAGGATCGAGGACGCCACAAGCCCCGCCGGCCAGGCGAGCTCGGTCGACTCGCCCGGCTTCAGCTTGCCGAAGGCATCGCTCTCGGCGAAGCGGGCCAGCGCGCCCCGGGTCAGCCGGTTCACCCGCCGCGCCCCCTGATCGAGCTTGCCGTCTGCGGGAAGGAAGACGGCAATGCTCCCGTCGAACCCGGCAATGGCGTCGATGGCGAGGGCGTCGATGGCGAGGGCGGGCAATTGGGTCATGGCGGTACTCCGGAGATTGCTTTTCCCCTACCTAGGCCGCTGCGGCGCCCGGCGCCAGCACCGGCACGGGCTATTTCGCCATTCTGCCGGTTCCGTCGCGCCGCGCGCCGCGCTAGGCTCGGAACACGGGACAGGCTTTGGGGAGGGGCTGTGGACGGAGAGACCCAGGACGACCGCCAGGACCGCCGGGAATTCACCCCCGCCGAAATCGGAGCGCTGTCGCATCTTTATCGTGGCGAGGTCTACCGCTCGACGATCTGGCGCACGCGGCTCGACACGACCACAAACTGGTCGGTAGTCTCGCTTGGCGCGGCCTTCTCGCTCACCTTCTCCAGTCCGGAGGCCTCGGCGCTTCCCTTGCTGCTGGTCGGGTTGCTGATCATGACGCTGATGCTGCTGGAAGCGCGGCGCTATCGCTATTTCAACGTCTGGCGGGCGCGAGCGCGGTATCTCGAGGTCCATTTCTATGCGCCGATGTTGGATGATGGCGACCTCATGACGGAGAAGAACTGGCAGAAGGTACTGGCGGAGGACTACTGGCGGCCGAACTACCACGTCTCCCTGCTGACGGCGATGGGGCGACGGATCCGGCGCAACTATCTCTGGATCCTGAGCGTGCAGATGGCGGCCTATGTCGGCAAGCTGGTGATCCACCCGGTCTCGGCGACCTCGCTCGAGCAGGTAATCCGACGCGCCGATATCGGCCCGCTGCCGGGCGAGCTGGTGATCGGTTTCGGCGTCACATATCTCACGGCCTTTCTGGTGATCGCGCAGGTGACGAGCCGGAGGGACGCGGCCCGCTCGGCGCTGCGCGATCGCGGACGGTCGCTCGGGTAACGCGGCGGCCGGTCAACCGCGCGGCCGGGCGGAAATCTGCCTGCGACCGTGGCGCGATACAAAGGGAGCGCGGAATGGCGGCATTGTTTGCTCTGCCGCAATTCGCTACTCCGGTGCAAAGCTTTCCCCCGGAGTCCCGCACGTGACGAGATTCGACCGATATTACCTCTACCAGCTGATCGTCCTTTTCGGATTCTTCTCGCTGGTCCTGGTTTCGGTCTACTGGGTGAACCGCGCGGTGATTCTCTTCGACGAGATCCTCTCGGACGGCCAGTCCGCTGGCGCCTTCTTCACCCTCACCCTCTTCACCCTTCCCAATGTCGTGCGCATGGTGCTGCCGATCTCGGCCTTCGCCGCGACGGTCTATGTGACCAACCGGATCACGACCGAGAGCGAGCTTGTCATTGCACAGGCAGTCGGCATCTCCTTCTGGCGCCTCGCCCGGCCTGTCGTGGCTTTCGGCCTCATCGCCTCGCTGCTCATGGCGCTGCTGGTGCATGTCCTCGTGCCGGTCTCGCGCACCGAACTCGCCGATCGCACCGCCGAGATCGAGGCCGATATCGCCGCGCGCTTGCTCACCGAAGGCCGATTCCTCCACCCGGTTACCGGCATCACCTTCTATATCCGGTCGATCGACCGGGATGGCGAGTTGCGGGATGTCTACCTCTCGGATGCCCGTTCGGAGCGCTCGCGCACCGACTATCTCGCCGCGCGCGCCTATCTCGTCCAGGAGGCGACCGGACCCAAGCTGGTCATGGTCGACGGCACGGCCCAGACCTACGGGCGAGAGGACGGCCGGCTCGCCATCACGTCCTTCGGAAGCCTGACCTATGATGTCGGCGCGCTGATGGAGGCCGCCGGCCGCGGCCGGCGCGACGTGCGGGAATACGACACCGCCACGCTCTTCAACCCCGACGAATCGGCGCTCGCCGAAACCCGCAGCGACCGTGCCCGCTTCCTCTACGAGGGCCATCTGCGCATCGCCCAGCCCTTCAACCCGCTCATCGTTTCGCTGATGGGATTCGCCGCTCTGATGCTCGGTGGGTTCTCCCGGTTCGGAATCTGGCCGCAGATTGCGCTTGCCGTCGTGCTTATCATCCTGCTTCAGGCGATCGAGAACGGCGCCGCCGAGATGGCCCGGCGCGACACCGCGCTCTGGCCGCTGGTCTACCTGCCGAGCGTGCTCGGCCTGCTGACGACGACGGCCATGCTCTGGATCGCTGGCCGGCCGGCCGCGTTCCGCCGTATCCGGCGGGCGGAGGCGGCGCCATGAAGCTGCAATTCTACTTTGCGCGAAAGTTCCTCTGGTTCACCGCCGGCCTCTTCGTGACTTTCGCCATCTTCATGATCCTGCTCGACATGGTCGAGCAGATGCGGCGCTTCGACGATATCGGCCTAACCTTCACCGCCGCGCTGCATCTCTCGGCGCTGTCGGTTCCCGAGACCCTTTACCTCATCCTGCCGCTGATCGTGATGCTCGCGACGCTGGCGCTGTTCCTGTCGCTCGCGCGCACCTCCGAACTCGTCGTTACCCGGGCCGCCGGGCGCTCGGCGATCCGGGCGATGATCGCCCCGGCGCTCGCAGCCTTTTTCGTCGGCGTGCTGGGCGTGGCGGTAATCAACCCCTTTGTCGCCGCCACCAAACACGCCTACGAGAGCCTCGCGGCGGAATATTCCGGCAATGGCGGATCGACGCTCTCGGTCAGCCGCGACGGGCTCTGGCTCCGGCAGGGAAGGCCGCAGAGCCAGAGCGTGATCCGCGCCGAACGCGCCAATCTCGACGGCACCGAGCTCTATGACGTGACCTTCCTCACCTTCGACACCGATGGCGGCCCGAGACGCCGCGCCGAGGCCAAGGTCGCTCGGCTCGGCCAGGGCGCCTGGGATCTCGAGGATGTGAAGGTCTGGCCGCTCGACGTACCGAACCCCGAGGCCGAGGCCGAGATACATGCGACGTTCCAGATCCCGTCGCCGCTGACCCGCGAGCAGATCCGCGACAGTTTCGGTACGCCTTCCGCTGTGCCGATCTGGGAACTGCCGGCCTATATCGCCAATCTCGACAATGCCGGCTTCTCGGCCCGCAGCCATCGCGTCTGGTTCCAGATGGAGCTCGCCCTGCCCTTCTTCATCGCCTCGATGGTGATGATCGGCGCCGGTTTCACGATGCGACACACCCGCTTCGCCCGCACCGGGCTGATGGTGCTGCTGGCCTTGCTGATGGGGTTTTCCGCCTTCTTCATCCGAAATTTCGCGCAGATCCTCGGCCAAAACGGCGATATCCCGGTGATGCTCGCGGCCTGGGCGCCGCCGGCGATCGCGGCGATGATGTCGCTGGGGCTGCTCTTGCACACGGAGGACGGCTGATGGTCCGCCGGTTCCTCCGTTTCGTCGCCGCGCTGGCCCTCGTCGGACTCGCAACCACCGTCTCGGCGCAGGAGACGGGCGAGGATGCGGTTCCCGCCATGCTGATTGCCGACCGGGTCGAGATCCTCGGCGACGGCAAGCTGGTTGCCTCGGGCGCGGTCGAGGCGATGCAGGGCGACTATCGGCTCAAGGCTTCGAAGATCACCTACGATCCCGAGACCGAGACGATCGACATCGTCGGACCGATTATCCTGCAACAGGGTGAAAACTCGGTGATGCTGGCCGACAGCGGGCAGCTTTCGACGGATCTGAAGGAAGGCTTGCTGGATTCGGCGCGCATCGTGCTCGACCAGCAGTTGCAGATCACGGCGGTCGAGGCCAATCGCGTCGGCGGGCGTTATACCCAGCTCTACAACACCGTCGCCTCGTCCTGCTCGGTCTGCGCTGCAAGGCCAATCCCGATCTGGCAGATCCGTGCGCGGCGGGTGGTGCATGACGAGCTCGAGAAGCAGATCTATTTCGACCACGCCTTCTTCGAGGTGATGGGCATCCCGATCATCTACCTGCCGCAGCTTCGCCTGCCGGACCCGACGCTCGAGCGCGCCACGGGATTTCTCACGCCCTATATCCGGAACAGTTCTGAGCTCGGCTTCGGTATCAAGACACCCTGGTTCTGGGCCATCGACGACCACCGGGACCTCACCCTCACGCCTTATCTCGCGGTCGACTACACCGCGACGCTCGAGCTGCGTTACCGGCAGGCCTTCCGCCGCGGCTATACCGAGTTCAACGGCGCGATCAGCTACGACAACCTCACCGACGAGAACCCGCGCGGCTATGTCTTCGGGTATGGCTGGTTCAGCCTGCCGCGCGGCTTCCGCCTTGCTTTCGACATCGAGGCGGCGAGCGACGCCGATTATCTCGACGTCTATGACTATCTCAACAAGGACCGGCTCGAGAGCGCGATAAGCCTCACACGGGTCCGCCGCGACAAGATGTTCTGGGCCGAAGTGATCCGCTACGAATCGCTGCGCTCCAACGAGAGCAATCTGACCCAGCCCTATCGCGTTACCGACGTGACCTGGCGCCGGCGGATGGATGCTCCGGTTGTCGGCGGCGTGCTCACCTTCGGAATGGACCTGCATGGCCACCAGCGCCGGTCCGCGGAGAACGTGATCGGCCGCGACGTCGGGCGGCTGACGGCCGAAGTGGACTGGTGGCGCGACTGGATCGGACCCTGGGGCCTGAAGCTCGGGGTGCAGACCGCAGCGTTCCTCGATCACACGGTGATCCTAGACGACAGCAATTTCGAGTCGCCCGTCACCCAGGTCCAGCCCTATGGCGTGATCGATCTCAGGTGGCCCTGGATCCGGCAGGGTGCGCGGGCAAGCCATGTCATCGAGCCGGTGGCGCAGATCGTCTGGAGCCCCGAGATCGAGAACCTGACCCCGAATGACGAGAGCACGCAGCTCGAGTTCGACGGTGGGAATCTCTTTTCGCTGTCCCGCTTCCCGGCCTATGACGAGTTCGAGAGCGGGCTTCGGGCCAATCTCGGGCTGAGCTACTCGTTACAGGACATGTCCGGCTGGACCATGACGGCGACGGCCGGGCGTATCCTGCGTGCCGAAGACCTGGGCCAGTTTGACGGTTTCAGGGTCTTCGAGGGACAGACCTCGGATTGGCTTGCCGAACTGCGCTTCGAATTCCTGGACGTGTTCAGCTTCAACAATCGCGCGACCTTCGACGGAGATCTCGGCCTCGACCGCGCCGAGATCCGTTTCGGGCTCGAGCAGGACACATATGAAATCGCCTCCAGCTTCATCTGGCTGGAGCCGAGCAGCATCGAGAATCGCGGTTACAAGATCCGCGAATGGAACATCGCGGCCGACTGGGATGTGAGCGAGCGCATCCAGACCTCGATCGACCTGCGCTATGACCTTGAATTCCAGCGCGCGGCGCGGACCCGGCTCGGTCTGGAATACCGTACCGAATGTGTGGATTACGGTCTGGGAATCCTGCGCCGCTACACCGAGATCGATCAGCAGGATCCGTCGACGGATATCACCTTCCAGATCGATCTCGCGGGGGTCTCCGGCGCCGGCACCGGCCGAAGCCGGCCGCGGCGGCTCGGATGCCGGGGTTAGACCCGCACGACCGGCTCGGCCGCGCCAGTCTTGCCCGGCCGGGCGGGCTGGCATAGAACGCGAAAGACCGGGGCGGAGGCCGCGGCAGGCAGGAGCGAGGGCATGGGGCAATGATCCGGGGAATTGTGGCGTTCATGGCGCGGCCGGTGGCCGGAGCGTTGGCGGCGATGCTGGCGCTGTGCCTCGCGCTCACGGCCGGCGCGGCCGCAGCGCAATCGGGCAGAACCTTCTCGCCGGTCGCCTATGTCAACGACAGGGCCATCACGAATTACGAGTTGCAACAGCGCATGACCGTCCTGCAGCTCTTCGGCACGCCGGGCGATCTCCGCGAGCTGGCGCTGGAGCAGTTGATCGATGACCGGCTGCGGCTCGCCGTGGCGGCGCAGTTCGAGGTCGTGCCCACACAGGAGCAGGTCGCTGCGGGCCTGGAGGAGTTCGCCGGCCGCGCCAACCTCGATGTCGAGACTTTCCTCGGCGCGCTCGCTGAACGGGGCGTTTCCGAAGAGACGATGCGTGATTTCGTTCGGGCCGGTCTGGCTTGGCGCGAGGTCGTGCAGGGTCTCTATGGCGCGCGCGCACAGGTGAGCGAGGCCGAAGTCGACCGGGTCGTTGCCGTGACCGTGCGGCAGTCCGACGCCGAGGTCGAGCTGGCCGAGATCCGGCTGCCGGCGGGCAACCAGGCCGATCTGGCGAAGTCCGAAGTGCTTGCCAACGAATTGCAGCAGACGATCCAGACGCCTGCGGGCTTCGCCAAGGCGGCGCGGCGCTACTCGATCGCACCGAACGCAGAGAACGGCGGCCGCGACGAGGCAGCGAAACCGCTCGGGTCCCTGCCCGAGGCGGTAAGGACCCAGGTCATCACGCTCTCGCCCGGCCAGATCACCGAACCGGTGCAGATCGGCAATACGCTGTCGATCTTCCAACTCCTCGCGCTGCGCGAGACAGCGCTGACAGAGGCCGAGCCGGTGGCCATCGAGTACGCCGAATACCTGATCCCGGGCGGGCGCAGCGAGGCGGCGCTGAACGAGGCCGCGAAGGTGGCCGGCCGGGTCGACAGCTGCGACGATCTCTACGGGATCAATCTCGGACAGCCGCCCGAGAGGCTGGTCCGCTACACCCGACCGCTCAACGAGGTTCCCGCCGATGTGGCGCGCGAACTCGCGGCGCTCGACGCCGGCGAAGTCTCGACTGCGCTGACCCGCGGCAGCAATCTCGTCCTGCTGATGGTCTGCGAGCGGGTGGCGACGCTCGACCCGGCGGATGTGCCGAGCCGCGAGGCGATCCGCCGGCGGCTCTTTGCGCAGCGGCTCGCCGCCTATGGCGACGCCTATCTCGCCGAGCTCAAGGCCGACGCCATCATCCGGTATCCGTGATGTCCGCCGCCACCGGCGCCGCCGCCCTGCCCCCGGTGATGAGCTGCGGCGAGCCGGCCGGCGTCGGTCCGGAAATCGCCGCGCGCGCCTGGGACAGGTTGCGTGACAGCCTGCCCTTCGCCTGGATCGGCGATCCGGCCCACCTGCCTCAGGGAACGCCGCTGGAACTCGTCGACTCCCCGGCCGACGCTGCGACGGTCGCCGCGACGGCGCTGCCGGTGCTCGCTCATCCCTTTGCCGCGCCGGCCGTTCCCGGACAGCCCGACCTCGCCAATGCCGCCGGGGTCGTCGAGGTGATCGCGCGGGCGGTCGGGCTGGTGCAGGCGGGGCAAGCGTCCGCGGTGGTGACGGCGCCGATCAACAAGAAGGTCCTGCAGGACGGCGCGGGCTTTGCCTATCCCGGCCATACCGAGTATCTCGCCGCGCTTGGCGGCGTCGACCGTGTCGTCATGATGCTGGCCTGCGAGGCGCTCAAGGTGGTGCCGGCGACGATCCATATCGCGCTCTCAGAGGTGCCGGCGGCGCTCACGCCGGAGTTGCTACGAGACAGCATCCGGATCACCGCGGCGTCGCTTGTCCGTGACTTCGGCGTGGCCGCGCCGCGGCTGGCGGTGGCCGGGCTCAACCCGCATGCCGGCGAGGGTGGCGCGATGGGGCGCGAGGAACTCGACTGGATCGCGCCGCTGCTGGAAGAACTGCGCGCCGAGGGGATCGCGCTCGCCGGCCCCCTGCCCGCCGACACGATGTTTCACGCCGAGGCGCGGGCGCGCTATGACGCGGCGATCTGCGCCTATCACGACCAGGCGCTGATCCCGATCAAGACGCTGGATTTCGCCCGCGGCGTGAACGTGACGCTCGGCCTGCCCTTCATCCGCACCTCGCCCGACCACGGCACCGCCTTCGACATCGCGGGCCGGGGCGTGGCCGACATCCGCTCGACAGTGGAGGCGCTGCGGATGGCGGAACGGATGGCGGCGCGGCGGGCGGCGGCGTGACAAGTTCGGAGGGTGTCCGGGGGGCCCTCCGCACCCCAAGCGCCCTCGTGAGGGAGCGCTGCCGCCGAGGACATTTTGGAACAGAAGAAGGATGCCGATGGGCACCATCGACAATCTGCCGCCGCTCCGGGAGGTGATCGCGACGCACGGGCTGGCGGCGAAGAAATCGCTTGGCCAGAACTTCCTGCTCGACCTCAACCTGACAGCCCGGATCGCCCGAGTGCCGGGGGATCTCACCGGCGCCTCGGTGCTGGAGATCGGCCCCGGGCCGGGCGGGCTGACCCGCGGGTTGCTGGCCGAAGGCGCGGGCCGGGTGCTGGCAATCGAGAAGGACGCGCGCTGCCTGCCGGCGCTGGCGGAGGTCGCCGCGGCCTATCCCGGGCGGCTCGAGGTGATCGGCGGCGATGCGCTGGATGTCGACCCGCTCGCGCATCTCTCGCCGCCGATCCATGTCGTGGCCAACCTGCCCTACAATGTCGGCACAGAGCTGCTGGTGCGCTGGCTGACGCCGGAGGTCTGGCCGCCCTACTGGTCGTCGCTGACGCTGATGTTCCAGCAGGAAGTCGCGGAGCGGATCGTCGCGGAACCGGGCTCGAAGGCCTATGGCCGGCTGGCGGTGCTGGCGCAGTGGCGCGCGGAGGCGCGGATCGCGCTGCGCCTGCCGCCGGACGCCTTCACCCCGCCGCCGAAGGTGCATTCGGCGGTGGTCCACCTGCGGCCGCTGCCCGCGCCGCGCTATCCCGCCGATCCGGAAATGCTCTCGAAAGTGGTGGCCATGGCTTTCAACCAGCGGCGCAAGATGCTGCGGGCGGCGCTGAAGGGGCTCGGTGGCGATGTCGAGGGGTTGCTCGCGGCGGCCGGCATCGCGCCGACAGAGCGCGCGGAGCGGGTGTCCATCGAGGGCTTCGCGGCGCTCGCGCGGGCGCTCGCCGCGCGGCAGGGCGGCTGAGCCACTGGGGTTATTCCTGCACGCGCTTTCGCGAGAAGAGCCCGAAGATCGGCGCGATCACTCGGCTCGCGAGTGGCACCAGCACGATCCCGAGCACCACGCCGAGGATGCCGTCGAGCAGAGCGGTCACGCACCAGGCGACGAAGCCGGACCAGCCTTCCGGCAGCGCGTGGGCGGCCGCATCGGCGATGTCGTGGATTGCATGCCCGAGCGCAGGGAAGCCGGTGACCTCCAGCCCGTGCACGATGATCGAGCCGCCAACCCAGAGCATCGCGGCCGTGCCGACAATGGTCAGGAGCTTCATGAAGCCCGGCATGCCGCGGACGATGGCGCGGCCCAGAGCGCGAGTCGGTGCAAGGCGGCCGCGCTCGGCCATGGCGAGGCCGATATCGTCGGCCTTCACGATCAGCGCCACCGAACCATAGACCAGCGCGGTGATCCCCACCGCCACCAGCGCGAGCGTGAGCGCTTCGGTCACGATCCCGGAATCGGGGATCGCCGAGAGCGCGATGGTCATGATCTCGGCCGAGAGGATGAAATCTGTCTTGATGGCGCCGGCCACGCGGCGCTCCTCGAGCCCGAAAGCGTCTTCGGTCACCACGACATGCCCGTGATTGCCGCTGTGCGGCAGGAGCCAGTGCAGGATCTTCTCCGCCCCTTCGTAACAGAGATAGCCGCCACCCAGCATCAGCAGCGGTGCGATAGCCCATTCGGCAAAGACGCTCAGCAGCAGCGCCGCCGGCAGCAGGACCAGGAGCTTGTTGCGGATCGAGCCCCAGGCGATGCGCCCGACGATCGGCAGCTCGCGCTCGGCCGAGAAGCCCATCGTGTATTTCGGCGTCACCGCGGCATCGTCGATCACCGCGCCCGCGGCCTTAGTCCCGGCCTTCACCGCATCGTCGATCACACCGCCGGCCACCTTGGCCGTGGTCTTGGCCGCCTGCCCCGCCACGTCGTCCACCGAGGCCGCCGCCACCTTGGCAAGGGCCGCCACATCGTCCAGCAGCGCCAGCAATCCGCTCATCTCATTTCCTTCCCGAAATCCGGCCTCATGGGAAGACTAGCCGGAAACGCCCGCAGGAAGAACCGCCTGTCGCTCGATTGCATCCTCCGGAGCGCGCCGCCATGGCAGGCCGGAAACCCACTGTCCCGCACCCCATGAGCAATGGCGGGTGGTTTCCTTACGCACGCGTCCTGACCGTCGCAATGGCGGCAGATTTCCTGCTGGACCGGCAGTTCTTCGGCTGACTGCCCGCGGTGATGATCGTGTGGATGGCGTTCTGGCGCCGGGCCCGGCTCAGCAGTCGGCGCCGAATCGCGCCTGAAGCGCCTTGCGCACTTCCGGCGTGACGAACTTGGCCACGTTACCGCCCAGCCGCGCGATTTCCTTCACCAGCTTCGAGGCGATCGCCTGATGCTGCGCCTCGGCCATCAGGAAGACCGTCTCGATGGACGCGTCGAGGCGGCGGTTCATGCCGACCATCTGGAACTCGTATTCGAAATCCGCCACCGCCCGCAGACCGCGGATGATCATACCCGCGCCGACGTCGCGCGCGCAGTCGATCAGCAGGTTCTCGAAGGGATGGACCACGATCTCGCAGGCGGTCTCCTCCGAGATACGAGCGCATTCCGTCTCGATCATCGTCACGCGTTCCTCGAGGCTGAAGAGCGGCCCCTTGTCGCGGTTGATCGCCACGCCAATCACCAGCCGGTCGACGAGCACCGTCGCGCGATGGATGATGTCGAGATGTCCGAGGGTGACCGGATCGAAGGTTCCCGGGTAAAGGCCGATGCGCATGGCATGTGCTCCCTGGTTTCCGCCCGCCGACGGCCGCCTCCCTGGCCAAACTCCGGCATGCACGCGATTCTTTGGCGCTGCCTAGCATGCCGCAACGCAGCGCTCCACCATTCTTGGGGAAATCACCTCGAATCGCGCATGGGTGGGCGTCAGAAGCCCATGATCATGCCTTCGAGCGCATCCTTTTCCATCGAAAGCTCGGTGAGCCGGGCCTTGACCACGTCACCGATGGTGATGATTCCGATCATCGCGCCCGCCTCGACCACGGGCATGTGCCGGAACCGGCCCAGCGTCATCCGCTCGAGCACGGATTCCGCGGTGTCGGAGAGCTCGCAGGTCTCGAGTTCCTTCGTCATCATCTCGTCCACCGTCTCGGCAAGGCAGGACGGCCCCCGCTTTCCCAGTTCGCGCACGATGTCACGCTCCGAGATAATGCCCGCGAAGCTCTTTCCGTCGGCCGAAATGACAACCGAGCCGATCCGCTTCTCCGACAGGAGCGCCGCGGCCGTCTCGACACGCGTGCCCGGCGCCACCGTAAAGACGCCCTCGGCCTCCTTGCTCTTGAGTATCTCCCGAACGATCATGCGCGCCTGTCCTTTCCTGATGATCAGTCACTCTGCTGCGACATAGCGTCCTCCGAGCCCGGCCCTTCTGTCAATGCCCCGCGCGTACGCGCCATCTGCCGCCGCATTCCCGAGACCAGCAGCTCGGCGAAACCCGCCATCCGCGGCACCCGCGCGTCGTCGGCATGGCGGATGAGGTAGAAGCGCCTCGTCAGGGCGAACTCCTCGGCCAGCACGCGCGAGAGCAGGTCGTCGCCTGCCAGCGCGAAATCATGCGTGACCACCAGCCCGGCGCCGGCCCGCGCCATCTGGTGCTGGACCGCGACGGAGTTGCTCGCGAGGCCGGGACGGTCCATCCCGAGATCGCGCAGGTAGTCGAGTTCCTTGTCGAAGATCATCTCCGGGATATAGCCGATCATCCGGTGGGCACCGAGATCCGCAAGGGTGCGGATCGGTGGCGCGCCGGCGAGATAGGCGCGGGAGGCGGCCAGCACGAGCTGATACTCGGCGATCTTCTGTGCTGTCAGCCGCCCTGCCTCGGGCGCGGAGACGGCAACGGCCATGTCGGCCTCGCGCCGGTTGAGGTTGAAGACCCGCGGCAGCGCCACGATCTGCACCTCGAGCCCGGGATGCGCCGCGACGATCCCGGAAACCACCTGCGGAAGAAGGAAATTCGCGCAGCCATCGGGCGCGCCGACACGCACGACGCCGGAAAGCCGGTCCCCCTGCCCGCGCACCGCGTCCTCGCCGCGGGCACAGGCCTGCTCGACCGCCTCGGCATGGGGTGTGAGCCGCTCGCCGGCTGCCGTCAGGGCGTAACCGCCCGAGGACTTGCGGAAGAGCGGTGCACCGAGCGCCGCCTCGAGCCGCGCCACCCGCCGTCCGACCGTCGCCGGATCCAGCGCCAGCGCCTGCCCGGCGCCCGACAGGCTGCCCTGCCGCGCCACGGCGAGAAACACTCTCAGGTCGTCCCATCCCCCAGCCATCGCCGCCTACCCCTGCAAAATCGCAAAACCCTTTTGGGAACCTGCCGCTTCTCAGGGCATTCCCGCAAGGCTAATCTCCTCCGCAACGTCACATCAGGGAGGACTCCATGGAAGAGATCGGTCATTTCATCAACGGCAAGCGGGTCGCGGGCAAATCGGGCCGCTTCACGGATGTCTTCAACCCCGCCACGGGCGAGATCCAGGCGCGGGTCGCGCTGGCCACTGTCGAGGAACTGAACGACGCGGTCGCCAAGGCCGCGGAGGCACAGCGCGGCTGGGCCGCAACCAACCCGCAGCGCCGCGCGCGGGTGATGATGAAATTCGGCGCTCTGATCAACGAGCACATGGACGAACTCGCCGAGCTGGTCAGCCGCGAGCATGGCAAGACGCTGCCCGACGGGCGCGGCGACGTGCAGCGCGGGCTCGAGGTGGTCGAGGTCTGCATGGGCGCGCCGGCGCTCCTGAAGGGCGAGTTCACCGACGATGGCGGCCCCGGTATCGACCTCTACTCGATGCGCCAGCCGCTCGGCGTGGTCGCGGGCATCACGCCCTTCAACTTCCCGGCGATGATCCCGCTGTGGAAGATGGCGCCGGCGCTCTCCTGCGGCAACGCGATGATCCTGAAGCCCTCGGAACGCTGCCCGTCGACCTCCCTGCGCCTTGCCGAACTGATCACCGAGGCCGGGCTCCCGGAGGGCGTCCTGCAGGTTGTGAACGGCGACAAGGAGACGGTGGACGCGATCCTCGACAACGAGGTGATCCAGGGCGTCGGCTTCGTCGGCTCCACGCCGATCGCGCAGTACATCTATGGCCGCGCCGCTTCGAACGGCAAGCGCGCCCAGTGCTTCGGCGGCGCCAAGAACCACATGATCATCATGCCCGACGCCGACATGGACAAGGCCGCCGACGCGCTTGTGGGCGCGGGCTTCGGCGCGGCGGGCGAGCGCTGCATGGCGATCTCGGTCGCCGTCCCGGTGGGCGCGGAAACCGCCGATGCGCTGGTCGAGCGGCTGGTCCCGCGGATCGAGAAGCTGAAAGTCGGCCCCTACACCGCCGGCGATGACGTGGACTACGGGCCGGTCATCACCGCCGCCGCCAAGCAGCGGATCGAGGGGCTGATCGATTCCGGCGTTGCCCAGGGTGCCGATCTTGTGGTCGACGGTCGCGGCTTCTCGCTCCAGGGCTACGAGGACGGCTTCTTCGTCGGCCCGTCCTTCTTCGACAAGGTCACGCCGGAGATGGACATCTACAAGGAGGAGATCTTCGGCCCGGTGCTGAGCCAGGTGCGCACCGACAGCTACGAAGAAGCGCTGAAGCTTACCATGGACAACCCCTATGGCAACGGCACGGCGATCTTCACCGCCGATGGCGACACCGCGCGCGATTTCGCCCACCGGGTGAACGTCGGCATGGTCGGGATCAACTTCCCGATCCCGGTGCCGCTCTCCTACCACACCTTCGGCGGCTGGAAGAAATCGGCCTTCGGCGACCTGAACCAGTATGGCCCCGACGCCTTCCGCTTCTACACGCGGACCAAGACGGTCACCGCCCGCTGGTTCTCCGGCATCAAGGAAGGCGGCGAGTTTAGCTTCAAGGCGATGGACTGAGACAGTTCGGTCGATCGGTCCGGACAGGGCGTTCGAACGTTGAACCATGGCGCGGAACAAGGCCGATAGGCCGCCGCGCCGTCGCCGCGCCGTACCCACGGCCCGGCGATACTGAAATGTCACCGCATCGCTTCGATCTTTTTTCGGATTCCTCACCATTACCTGCCCCGACCCACCGGCGGAACGCCGCGCCGCGGCCCGACGACGGCGCAGCCTCGCTTCCGGCCGGCCGCTTGCATACTCCTTCTTGAGAGCGTTGTCGTAAGGTTAGCCTCTCCCTAGAGTGGCATCAGGCCCATTTTGGCCGGCTCCCGATTTCAGGAAAGGACGCAGGATGTCTGATTTCGCCGTCTCGGATCTCAACAAATTTGCCGCCAAGAACGATGCCAACCAGAAACCGGTCGGGGCGGTCCTGGAATCGAAGAAGAACTGCGTGGCCCTGACTTTCTCGAAATGTTTCAAGAAGAACGCCTACACGATGATCAACTACTTCGTCGAAAAGAAGTGGATCTCCAAGGGCAAGGACCTGGAGAATGACGAGACGATCGAGCGGGTGCTCGACAAGCTCGGCCTCCGCAAGGTGTTCGACCACACCGACTGGGGAACCGTGAAGATCGGCATGAAGGGCCACAAGGCCGGTCGGTACTTCTGCATCAACCGTGCCGGCTACGGCAAGAAGGGCGACGGCCACGCCTTCACCGTTATCGTCAACGGCAAGAGCGTCGCCGTTTCGGGCAACAACCAGGAAAAGCTGAACAATCCGTATGCGGAGCAGATCCAGGCCAACGACAAGGTGACGGTCTGGGGGCCGGCCCCGACCAGTTGATCCGACGCGCTGTCAGTCGTCCGCGCTGCGTTCGGTGTGGACCTTCTCCGAGCCAGCACCGTAATGGCGCGACCGGGCGCCAAAGGCACCCTTGAGGCGTCCGGCGGCGATGCCGAGCTTGTGGGTCGCCTTGACCACGCCGTAGCGGCCGGTGATCGGGACGGTCAGGAGGTTCATCGCCGCGTCGAGCAGGCGCAGCGCGGCCTGACCGAAACATTGGGCGGCGCGCTTCTGTCCGAGCACCACCGCGTTGTTCGACTGGTCGCGCGCCCGGGCGAAGTGATAGCCAAGCGTCAGGCGCGCCTGCGGCATCGGATCGTCGACGAAGGCCGCGGGCACGAAGCCCACGCGCCCGCCCGCGGCGCGGAAATCGCGGCTGAACCGTGTGTCGGAGCCGCCGGTGAAGCGCAGCGTTTCGTCGAAGCGCACTTCCGTCCGGCGCTGCGCTTCGAGCGACAGGCACCAGTTGTTGGTATAGACGTCGATCTCCGCATCCTGTCCGGCCTCCGCGAGGCGGGTTTTCGAGCGGATGCGCCCGTCGGCGCGCTTCTGCAAATGCTTCAGCACCGCTTGGTTCCACGGGGTCAGCTCCCCCGCGGGTGCAACGAGCCGCACCGGCCCGCCGGCGAGTTCCAGACCCCGCGCCCGCACGCCCGTGATCAGCGTCACCAGCCAGTCGCGGTCCACCACCTCGTCATCGTCGACGAAGGTGAGGAAGTCGACACCTTCGGCAAGCGCCATGTCGAGCACCTTGTTGCGCGCCATCGGGATGCCCTGCCGCGGCTCCGCCTCGAGCCGCACCGCCTCGGGCACCCGCGCCCGGAAGGCATCGACCACCGCCGCAGCCCCGTCCGCCTCGTCATTCTCGGCGAAAAGGAAGACGATCTCCGCCTCCTCCGGCCGCGCCATCGCGGCGAAGCTCTCCAGAAGCGCGGCGAACATCTTCGGCCGGCGCCGGGTGATCGCCCCCACGGCAATGCGCATGCCACTCTCCCGCCTGCGGTTTCCGCGCCCGCAATAGCCCGTTCGACGGCGCTTTCCAAGCCAGCAGCAGCTTGCGCCCGCCCCGGGGCTCTGCCACGCTGCGCCGACAGAGGGAGGGACGGATGGCGCGCATTGACCCCGCTTTCACGCTCGGGATCGAGGAGGAGTACCTCCTGGTCGATGCCGAGACGCTCGAGCTCGCGAATGCGCCCGAGGCGCTGATCGAGGAATGCGCCGGAGCGATGCAGGGCCAGGTCAGCCCGGAATTCCTGCAATGCCAGATCGAGGTCGGCACCAAGGTCTGCGCCGACATCGGGACGGCGCGCGCGGATCTCAAGCGGCTGCGCTCGACCGTGGCGCGCTGCGCCAAGCGCCACGGGCTTGCACCGATCGCCGCCTCCTGCCACCCGTTTGCCGACTGGAAACGGCAGATCCATACCGACAAGAGCCGCTACAACGAGCTCGAACAAGCACTGGCGGGCGTGGCGCGACGGCTGCTGATCTGCGGCATGCACGTCCATGTCGGCATCGAGAGCCCGGCGCAGCGCATCGACCTGATGAACCAGCTCAGCTATTTCCTGCCGCATCTGCTGGCGATGTCGGCCTCCTCGCCCTTCTGGATGGGCCAGGATACCGGGCTCGCGAGCTACCGGCTCACCGTCTTCGACAACTTGCCGCGCACCGGCCTGCCGCCGCAGCTCAATTCCTGGGCCGAATTCGAGCGCACGACCGGCGTGCTGGTGGATCTCGGCATCATCGAGGACGCCTCGAAGATCTGGTGGGACCTGCGGCCCTCCTCGCGGTTTCCGACGATCGAGACGAGGATCTGCGACGTGCCGACGAAGATCGAGCACACGCTGACCATCGCGGCGCTGACGCAATGCTTCGCGCGGATGCTCTGGCGGCTGGCGGCACGGAACCAGCGCTGGCGGTTTTATTCCAACGTGCTGATCGGCGAGAACCGCTGGCGGGCACAGCGCTATGGCATGAGCGAGGGGATGATCGATTTCGGCCAGCGCGAGATTGTCGACTTCTCCGTACTCGCCGAGGAGATGGTGGACATTCTCGGCGAGGATGGTGACGCGCTCGGCTGCCGGTCCGAGATCGAGGCGGTGACGGACCTGGTCGCCGAGGGGAATTCGGCGGATCGACAGCGCGCGGTTCACGCGGCGGCGCGTGCGGACGGGGACTCCGAGGCGGAGGCGACGCGGGCGGTGGTGCGCCACCTAATCGAGGCGTTTCACGACGGGCTCTGAGCCGGGACGATCCACCGCGGCGGACCGTTCCTCCGGCGGGGATATGTGAGAGCAAAAGAAGACGAGGCGGGCGCAATGCGGGAGAGCGAGCTCTACGGCCCGGTGAAAGGGTTTCTCGAGGACCAGGGCTACGAGGTGAAGGCCGAGGTCGGTGCAGCCGATGTCGTGGCCTGCCGGGACAAAGAGGACGATCCGGTCATCGTCGAGCTCAAGACCAGGTTTTCGCTGACCTTGTTTCACCAGGGCGTGGCGCGGCAGGCGCTGAGCGACGCGGTCTATCTCGCCGTGCCGCGCGGCAACGGGCGGCGGTTCCTCAGATCGCTCAAGGACAACCGCGCGCTCTGCCGGCGGCTCGGGCTCGGCCTGATCACGGTGCGGCTCGCGGACGGGCATGTCGAGGTGCATCTCGACCCGGCCCCCTACCGCCCGCGGCAATCGGCGCCGCGCAAGGGGCGGCTCCTGCGCGAGTTCGCCCGCCGCGAGGGCGATCCGAACATCGGCGGATCGACGCGGCGCGGGCTGGTCACCGCGTATCGGCAGGACGCGTTGCGGATCGCGGCGCATCTGGCTGCGGAGGGGCCGTCGCGCGGCGCGGACGTCGCGCGGGCGACCGGCGTGACGCAGGCGACGCGGATGATGGCGGATGACCACTACGGCTGGTTCGAGCGGGTCGAACGCGGGGTTTACGCGCTGACGCCGAAGGGTGCGGCGGTGCTGGCGGCGCCACCCGAATAGAGCCCGGGCGCCTCACATCCGCGTGCGGTCGCGGCTGCGGGCTGGACGGAGGGGGCCGGCTCTGGCAAATCGGGGACAGGCAAAAAACGACGAGCAGATTTCATGACCACGACCACCACCCGCCGGCGGGCTCTTGCCGGCCTTGCATCCCTTCCCTTTCTGGCCGCACCGGGACTGATCCGTGCCCAGGGGCTCGGCGCCCTGAACCGGCCCGACACCGGTGCGCAGCGCAACATTTCCAGCTTCACCACACGCGACTGGCGCGATCATTTCGACGCGCTTGGAGTCGGCGCCATCGTCTGCGACGTCTCGAGCCGCGCGCTCAGCTTCTGGAAGCCCGACGGGACCTTCCGCGTCTACCCGACCTCGGTACCGCTCTCCGAGGAGCTGACGCGGCGGGGCTATACGGAAGTCGTGCGCAAGAAGGTCGGGCCGACCTGGACGCCGACCGCGTCGATGCGCGAGATCGATCCGAGCCTGCCGCAATCGGTGCCGCCCGGCCCGGACAATCCGCTCGGCACCCATGCGATGTATCTCGGCTGGCCGGCCTATCTGATCCACGGCACCCATGACACGCGCAAGATCGGCCGGCCCTCGTCCTCGGGCTGTTTCGGGCTCTACAACGAGCAGGTCGCCGAGCTGTACCCGATGGTGGAGATCGGCACACAGGTGCGGGTGCTCTGATCCGGCGGCGCTGGCGGCTTCTGCGAGCAGACTGGCGCGTTCTGCGAGTGTCATGGCAGGGCTGGCAGGCTATGTCGGCCCTGAAGGAAATCCACTGGAGACACCGCACATGGCCCGCAGATACTCCACCGCCCTGGTCACCGGCGCCTCCTCCGGCATGGGGAAGGACATCGCGCTCAGGCTCCTGAAGGAAGGACTCACCGTCTACGTCGCCGCGCGCAGCGTCGACCGGATGGCAGACCTCGCCGAGGCCGGGGCGATCCCGATCGCGATGGACATCACCAAGGACGCCGAGATCACCGCCGCGGCCGAGCAAATCCACGCCGGGCATGGCGGAGTCGACATCCTCGTGAACAATGCCGGCTTCGGCCAGTATGGCCCGGTCGAGGAGACGCCGATCGACAGCGCCCGCTACCAGTTCGAGGTGAACCTTTTCGGCCTCGCCCGGCTGACCCAGTTGCTCCTGCCGCCGATGCGGCAGAACCGGAAGGGGCTCGTCATCAACATCAGTTCGATGGGCGGCAAGATCTACACGCCGCTCGGCGCCTGGTATCATGTGACCAAGCATGCGCTGGAAGGCTGGTCGGACTGCCTGCGCCTCGAACTCGCCGAGTTCGGCATCGACGTCGTCATCGCAGAGCCGGGGCTGATCAACACCGGATTCACCGCCGGGGTGCAAACGCATTTCGCCGCCAGCGCGGAAAGCGCCTATGCCGGGCTGATCGGGAAACTGGTCGAGGCGGTCGACTCCGATGGGGCCAGCTCGCCGCCGAGCGTCATCTCTGACCTCGTGATCCGCGCGATCCGCGCCGACCGCCCGCGCACCCGCTATGCCGGCGGAAAGATGGCGCGCCCGGTGCTCTTCCTGCGCTGGCTGATCAGTGACCGGATGTTCGATCGCATGATCATGAGCCGCTTCACGTGACCCGGCCCTTCGCGGTCGACCTCGGCTGGGCGGCGGTTCTCGACCGGCTCGACCTTACGGCGGCGGATCTGCTGCGCGCCGCCGAGCTTCCTGCCGACCTCTTCACCCGCGAACGCCCGCGGCTCGAGGCGCCGGCCTTCCTCCGCCTCTGGCACGCGCTTGAACGTCTTCTCGATGACCCGGCGCCCGGCCTCGCAGTCGGCCGCGCGATCGAGACCGACGCGTTCAGCCCGCCGCTCTTCGCCGCCTTCTCGAGCCCGAACCTTATCGTGGCGCTGGAGCGGCTGGCGCTCTTCAAGCCGCTTCTCGGCCCGTTGCGGCTCGAGGTGGCGGAAGGTCCGGCCGGGCTCGACGTGACCTATTCTCCCGAGGGAGCGCTTCCCCTTCCGGCAGAGTTCCTCGCCAGCGAGCTTGTCTTTCTCGTGTCGCTGGCCCGGATGGCGACGCGGTCAGAGATCCGCCCGCTCCAGGTCGAGATGATCGCCCCGCCCGCCACGCCGGGCTATCGCGACTTCTTCGGAACGGCTCCGCGCCATGGGCCGGCGAACCGGCTCCGCTTCTCGCAGAGTGACGCTAGGCGCCCGTTCCTCAGCGTGAATGCCGCGCTCTACGCGGTCTTCGAGCCCGAGTTGCGGCTCCGGCTCGAAGAAGCGGGTGCCGCAAGGTCCCTGACCGACCGGCTACACGCAGCGCTGATGGAAGCGCTGCCCTCAGGGCGCACGCGGATCGCCGATGTCGCGCCGCGGCTCGGGCTCAGCCCCCGCAGCCTGCAACGCAAGCTCGGGCAAACCGGCACCAGCTTCGCCGCCGAGCTTGCCGACCTTCGCAGCCGGCTCGCTGCCGACTATCTGCGCAACACCGCCCATTCGAGCGCCGAGATCTCCTATCTCCTCGGCTATTCGGACCCGAACTCCTTCATCCGCGCCTTCCACGACTGGACCGGCACGACGCCGGAGGCGCTGCGCCGGGCGGCGCGGCAATAACCACTTTCCGTGCCGCATATTGCGATTACGGCCTTGCCTCTGCGACCACCGCAGAGGGAACAGGCGCGATATGCAGCACATTATCGAACAATTCGTGACCCTCTGGGTGGTGATCGACCCGATCGGGACGATCCCGGTCTTCGTCGCCGTCACCGCCACGATGTCGGCGCAGGCGCGCCGGCGCACCGCACTCCAGGCCACGCTGGTCTCTGCCGGGGTGCTGTTGTTCTTCCTTGTCTTCGGCCAGATCCTGATCAACGCGCTCGGCATCGGCCTCAATTCCTTCCAGGTTGCCGGCGGAATCGTCCTGTTCCTCTTTGCGTTGACGATGATCTTCGGCGAACCGAAATCCGAGGCGGACATCCATTTCGCCGAATCCGACGGCGGCGGGGCGCCCGGAAGTGCGTCGGTCGGTGTCTTCCCGCTCGCCGTGCCGTCACTCGCCTCGCCCGGGGCGATGCTGGCCATCGTCCTTCTGACCGACAACACCCGCTTCTCCATCCCGAGCCAGGCCGTGACCGCCGCCATCATGCTCTCGGTGCTCGCCGTGGCCTGGCTCTGCATGCGTCTCGCAGACCCGCTGATCCGCCTGATCGGCACGTCCGGCGCGGCCATCGTCAGCCGCGTCATGGGGATGATCCTCGCCTCGGTCGCGGCCAACGCGGTGCTCGGCGCGCTGCTCAGGATCGTCGAGACCGGCACCCTCTGATCCTTCCGGAAGTCCTGACCGACGCGCCGGCAGGAAATTCTCTTGCCTCCGCCCCTGCTCCCGTGGAAATTGAACGCACTATCAATTTCCGGCGGCTTTTGGGAGGAGGCTCATGGATTTCGCGCTCAGCGAGGAGCAGCAGGCGATTTTCGACATGGCGCGCGCCTTCGGACAGGAGCATATCGCGCCCCATGCCGCGGCATGGGAGGAGGCGGGCACGATCCCGCGCGATCTCTGGTCGAAACTCGCCGAGCTGGGCTTCGGGGGGCTCTATGTCTCGGAGGCGTCCGGCGGCGCCGGACTGAGCCGGCTGGAGGCAACGCTTGTTTTCGAGGCGCTGAGCCGCTCCTGCGCCTCGGTCGCCGCGTTTCTCTCGATCCACAACATGTGCGCAAGAATGATCGACGCCTATGGCTCCGAGGCGCTCAAGGCCCGATTCCTTCCCGCCGCGATCTCGATGGAAACGGTCTTCTCCTATTGCCTGACCGAACCGGGCGCGGGCTCCGACGCCGCCGCGCTTAGCACCCGCGCGGACCGCATCGAAGACGGCTACACGCTGAACGGCACCAAGGCCTTCATCTCAGGGGGCGGCTACTCGGATGCCTATATCGTCATGGCGCGGACTGGCGGGGACGGCCCGAAGGGCATCTCGGCGCTGGTGGTCGAGGCCGGGACGCCGGGTCTCTCCTTCGGTGGGCTGGAGCGCAAGATGGGCTGGAAAAGCCAGCCCACCCGCGCGGTGCAACTCGACGACGCGCAGGTGCCCCGCGAGAACCTTCTCGGCGAGGAGGAAAGCGGCTTCAGCTATGCGATGGCCGGGCTCGACGGCGGCCGGCTCAACATCTCCGCCTGTTCCCTCGGCGCGGCGCAGGCGGCGCTCGACGCGACGCTGGGATACATGTCCGAGCGCCGCGCCTTTGGCCGCAGCATCGACCAGTTCCAGGCCCTGCAGTTCCGCCTCGCAGACATGGAGATTGAGCTTCAGGCCGCCCGGGTCTTCCTGCGCCAGGCTGCCTGGAAGCTCGACCAGGGCGCGCCCGATACGACACAAGCCTGCGCGATGGCAAAGAAATTCGTCACCGAGGCGGGCAGCCGGGTGGCCGATCAATGCCTGCAACTTCATGGCGGATACGGCTATCTCGCGGATTACGGCATCGAGAAGATCGTGCGCGACCTGCGCGTGCACCAGATCCTCGAGGGAACCAACGAGATCATGCGCCTGATCGTGGCACGCCGTCTGGTAGGCACCCGATGAGCGACATCTCCATCCGCAAGGCCGGGCGGACCGGGCGGATCACGCTGACCCGGCCCAAGGCGCTCAACGCGCTGACCTACGAGATGTGCCTGGCGATCGACGCGGCGCTCGCGGAATGGGCGGCCGACGATACGGTTGCCATGCTGGTGATCGACGCCGAGGGCGAGAAAGCCTTCTGCGCCGGCGGCGACATTGCCGAGATGTATGCCACCGGGACGTCCGGCGATTTCGCCTATGGCCGGCGTTTCTGGCGCGACGAATACCGGATGAACGCGCGGCTCTTCGAGTTCCCCAAGCCGGTGGCGAGCTTTCTCCAGGGCTTTACCATGGGCGGCGGCGTCGGCATCGGCTGCCATGGCTCGCATCGCGTGGTCTGCGAGTCGAGCCGCATCGCCATGCCGGAATGCGGCATCGGCCTCATCCCCGATGTCGGCGGCTCGCTGCTGCTCGCGCGCGCGCCCGGGCGGCTCGGCGCCTATCTCGGCACCACCGGCACCCGCATGGGGCCGGCCGACGCGCTCCATGCCGGGTTCGCGGATCATTTCGTCCCGGCCGAGGCCTGGCCGGATCTGATCGCGGACCTGGAACGGACCGGTGAGGCCACCCGCATCGGCGCCGCCGCGACCACGCCGCCCGCCGGCGGCATGGCCGCGCTGCAGCCCGAGATCGATCGGCTGTTCGCCGGCGAGACGCTGAGTGACATCCTGAATGCGCTGCGCGCGGAGGACACTGCGTTCAGCGCCACGACGCTGGCCGCGCTCTTGCGAAACGCCCCTCTCGCCATGGCCTGCACGCTGGAGATCGCGCGGCGGATGGGCAAGACCGACGGTATCCGCGCAGCGCTCGACCTCGAATACCGATTCACCTGGCGGGCGATGGAGCACGGGGACTTCCTCGAAGGCATCCGCGCCGCCATCATCGACAAGGACCGCGCCCCGCGCTGGCGACATGGGCTTGCGGAGGTCACGCCCGCGATGGTCGACGCCATGCTGCGACCGCTGGGCAAGGACGCGCTGACATTCGACCGGGAGGACACGGCATGAAGATCGGATTCATCGGGCTTGGAAACATGGGCGGGCCGATGGCCGTCAATCTCGCTGCGGCGGGGCACGAGGTGGCGGGGTTCGACCTCGCCGCTCCCTGCCCCGCGGGTGTCGCGGCGGCGGAGAGCGCGGCGGAAGCGGCCCGCGGCGCGGAGGTGGTCATCACCATGCTGCCCAACGGCGCGATCCTGCGGGCGGTGGCCGCGGAGATCCACCCGGCGATGGTCCCGGGGGCGGTGCATCTCGACTGCTCGACCGTCGACGTGGAGAGCGCCCGAGACGTGGCGGAGGCGGCCCGCGCCGCCGGGCTCGACGCGGTGGACGCGCCGGTCTCCGGCGGCGTGGGCGGCGCGACGGCCGGCACGCTCACCTTCATGGCTGGCGGCAGCGAGGCAGGTTTCGCCCGCGTGGCGCCGCTCTTCGAGGTGATGGGTCAGAAGGCGGTCCATTGCGGCGCCTCCGGTGACGGACAGGCCGCCAAGATCTGCAACAACATGATCCTCGGCATCACCATGATCGGCACCTGCGAGGCGTTCGCGCTGGCCGACAAGCTCGGGCTCGACCGCCAGAGCCTCTTCGACGTGGTCTCGACCTCCTCGGGCTCCTCCTGGAGCGTCAACGCCTATTGCCCCGCACCGGGCGTCGGCCCGACCTCGCCGGCCGATTCCGGTTACCGGCCGGGCTTTGCCGCCGATCTCATGCTGAAGGACCTGAGGCTGAGCCAGCAGGCGGCCGAGGCGGTCGACGCCGACACCCCGCTGGGACACGCGGCAACGGAACTCTACGCGCGTTTCGTCGAGGAGGAGGATGGCAGCGGCATGGATTTTTCCGCCATGCTGCCACGATTCGAAAAGCGCGGCCGCGACGGCTAGGGCACAACGGACAGTCCTGCCCCGGGCCGGACGTTGCAGGGACTCGCCGGGGCGATCCCTGCCCGCCCGGCATCGCCCGACCCGGCAGGTGCGATTCACGCCGCCCGCCGCTTGCTCCTCCGCCGCCCCCGCTCTAAAGCAGGGTCAGAACGAAAGGGGCCCGCATGCGAATTCTCCTCACCAATGACGACGGCATCAATGCCGCGGGGCTCGAGGTACTGTACGGCATAGCCCGCGAGGTCGCCGGCCCCGATGGCGAGGTGTGGACCGTGGCACCGGCCTTCGAGCAATCCGGCGTCGGACATTGCATCAGTTACACCCACCCGACGATGATCGCGAAGATGGGCGAGCGCCGCTTTGCCGCCGAGGGCAGCCCGGCCGACTGCGTCCTCGCCGGAATCCATGACGTTCTGAAGGACAATCCGCCCGACCTCATTCTCTCGGGCGTCAACCGCGGCAACAATTCCGGCGAAAACGCGCTCTATTCCGGCACGATCGGCGGCGCGATGGAGGCAGCGCTTCAGGGTATCCGCGCGATCGCGCTCTCCCAGTTCTACGGCCCCGGCAATGCCGGGCGCGAGGACGAATACGAGGCCGCGACCGTCCACGGCGCCGGCGTGGTGCGCGACCTTCTCGACAAGGGCGACTGGTCCGCGAATGGCGGCTACCGGATTTTCTACTCGGTCAACTTCCCGCCGCTGCCGGCGGCAGATGTCCGGGGCCGCGCGATCTGCCCGCAGGGCTTCCGGGACGGCACCCGCTTCTCCGTCCTGCCAACGCGGGCGCCCAACGGCCGGCGCTTCCTCTGGGTTCAGGGTGGCGCACAGGACGTCGCGACCGGCCCCGGCACCGACGTCCAGGCCAATATCGACGGGTACATCTCGATCACGCCGATGCGCGCCGATCTCACCGCACATGACCGCCTGGAGGCGCTTCGGGCCGCGCTCGCATGAGCTGGGACGCCGAGCAGAAGATGCGGCTTCTCTTCGCGCTCCGCTCCAAGGGGGTGACGGACAAGGCTGTGCTGACGGCGATGGAAAGCGTTGACCGTGGCCGCTTCGTCCAGGGGCTCTTTGCCGACCGCGCCTATGACGACACGCCACTTCCGATCATCTGCGGCCAGACCATCTCGCAACCCTCCGTGGTCGGCATCATGACCCAGGCGCTCGAGGTGGGACCGCGGGACAAGGTGCTCGAACTCGGTACCGGCTCGGGGTACCAGGCGGCGATCCTCGCCCACCTCGCCCGCCGGGTCTACACGGTCGACCGGTTCAAGCGGCTCGTCTCCCAGGCGCAGGCGCTGTTCGACGAGCTGGGGCTGACAAATATCATCACCTTCTGCGCCGATGGCAGCCACGGCTTGCCCGAGCAGGCCCCCTTCGACCGCATCATCGTCACCGCCGCCGGCGAGGACCCGCCGCGCCCGCTCTTGGAACAGTTGCGGATCGGCGGTATCATGGTATTGCCCGTGGGCCAGTCCGACGCCGTGCAGAGCCTGATCAAGGTCAGGCGCACCGAGACGGGGTACGACTATGACGAACTTCTGAAGGTTCGTTTCGTGCCGCTTCTCGAAGGTCTCGGGCGCGAGTGATCAAGGGCGGGTGGCCAGTCGCGCCACCCGTGGTATTTTCCGGGGGGCCCCGCGAAGAGGGCCGCGTTACGAGGAGCAAGAGCAGATGCGTCCCATCCTGACCACATGCGCCGCGCTGTCCCTTCTGGTCGGGTGCAACACCGCCGGCATGGACATTGACATGCGAGACCTCGGCCGCGGCTTCGACACATCGGCGGCGGTGCAGGCGACGGTGGCGCCGCGGCCGCAGCCGGACGGTCGCGGCGTGATCTCCTACCCGAACTACCAGGTCGTCGTGGCGGGCCGCGGCGAAACGCCGGCGAGCATTGCCGCGCGGCTCGGCCTCGATGCCACCCAGCTTGCCCGCTACAACGGCGTGCCGGTCGACGCCCAGCTCAACGCCGGCGAGATCCTGGCGCTGCCGGGGCGTGTCGCGATGACTGGGCCCGGCGGGTTCCAGTCTGCGGGCGGCGTCGACATCCAGACGCTCGCCGGCAATGCGATCAACCGCGCCGCGCCGGGCGGCGCGACGGTGACCGCGGCTGGCGTCCAGACCGGCGAGGAGCCCGTGCGCCACAAGGTCGAGGCCGGCGAGACCGCCTATTCCATCGCTCGGCTCTATGGCGTGTCGGCGAAGTCGATCGGCGAGTGGAACGGGCTCGGCCCGGATCTGACCGTGCGGACGGGGCAATATCTGCTGATCCCGGTTGTGCTCCAACCCGCGCCGACGCAGGAGAGCGCAACCAGCACGACCGAGCCCGGCGCGGGCAGCCCGACGCCGCTGCCGCCGAGCTCGGTGACGCCGCTGCCCGACGAGGAGACCGTCCCAGTCGCGACAGCCAGCGCGGACGACGCGCCCGGCCGGCCGGAATCGCCCGATCTGGGCCAACAGGCGACCGCGGCCTCGGCCAGCAACGCCCGCATGTCCTATCCGGTCAGCGGCTCCGTGGTCCGCGACTTCCAGAAGGGCAAGAATGACGGCATCGACATTTCCGCAAGTGCCGGCGCGCCAGTGAAGGCCGCGGCCTCGGGCACGGTGGCCGCGATCACCGAGGACACCGACCAGGTGCCGATCCTGGTGCTGCGCCATGCCGACGGGCTTCTGACGGTCTATGCCAATGTCGACAACCTCAAGGTCAAGAAGGGTCAGAGCGTGCAGCGCGGCGAGTCGATCGCCAACGTGCGCAGCAGCGACGCGCCCTACCTGCATTTCGAGGTTCGGGACGGGGTCGAGGCGGTCGATCCGGCGGAATATCTGAACTGACCGCGCTCGCCACCGAATCGACGCGACGGGCCAGCCGTCTCCGCGCGCGGATCGGTCCAGTTCTGTCCCGAGGCTGAGAAGTGGGCACGCGCATGGCGGAGACCTCCGAGAGCGAAACGCCGGGTGGCACGGTGCTCGTGATTGGCAGCGGGCCGGGCGCCGTGGCGGCGCGCGACTGGCTCGATCCTCCCTTCGATGCCGTGGTGGCGATCAACAACGCCTGGGCAGTGCGCCCGGACTGGACGCATCACATCCACCCAGAGGATTTCCCGCCCGAGCGCGGCCCGGCCGGCTGCAGGCCCGGCCAGCGTGTGGTCACCTACGAGGAATATGTGCCTGCGAACAATGCCTTCGGCGGCGTTCTTTATGCAGGTGGCACGATGGCCTTCACTGCGGGATATTGGGCGCTGCACCGGTTACAGCCGCGCGTGATCGCCTTTGTCGGCTGTGACATGGTCTATCCTTCCTCCGGACCGACGCATTTCTATGGCACCGGCACGGCCGACCCGCTGCGTCCCGACCTATCGCTGCGCTCGCTCGAGGCCAAGGCGGCACGGCTCGCGCTCAAGGCGGCGCAGGCCGGGTGCGCCTGTGTCAACCTCTCCCCGTCCGAAAGCCGGCTGGTCTTTCCCCGCGCAACGCTGCCTGAGCTCGCCACGGCCCGGGTGAGCGCGCCGGATCTGCCGGCGGGGATCACGGAGGCGGCCGAGCAGCTGGAGCGGGATGCGGGCTACGTGGTTGCCTCGGGGCGCTACTGGGAGGCGGAGACGAGGTTCGACCCGGCGCGGATCGATGCAATCGACGCGGCCTGGAGCGCGGCCTACGCGCGGCTCAGAGAGTGACGCCGCGGCGCCCGGCGAGATCGGTGAAATACTGCCAGGCGACCCGGCCGGAGCGCGCCCCGCGCGTCGCCTGCCACTCGATTGCCTCGGCGCGCAGCGTCGCATCGTCGATCGTCACGCCATAGGCGTCGCAATAGCCGCGGATCATCGCCAGATACTCGTCCTGGCTGCAGGGGTGGAAGCCCAGCCAGAGGCCGAAACGATCGGAAAGCGAGACCTTCTCCTCCACCGCCTCGGACGGAGTGATCGCCGAGGATCGCTCGTTCTCGATCATGTCGCGCGGCATCAAATGGCGGCGGTTTGAGGTGGCATAGAACAACACGTTGTCCGGCCGGCCCTCGATGCCGCCGTCAAGCACCGCCTTGAGCGATTTGTAGTGCTGATCGTCATGGCTGAAGGAGAGGTCGTCGCAGAACAGCAGGAAGCGATGCCGGGGCGCGGCACGCAGAAGCGCCAGCAGCCGCTGGATCGAGGGGAGGTCTTCGCGTTGCAGCTCGACGATCTTCAGATCCTCGCCCTGCGCGCGAACTTCGGCGTGGACTGCCTTGACAAGGCTCGACTTTCCCATTCCACGCGCGCCCCAGAGAAGGGCGTTGTTCGCGGGCACCCCGCGGGCAAATTGCAACGTGTTCTTGAGCAGCGTGTCGCGCGCCCGGTCGATCCCGAGCAGCAGCGGCAGCGCGACGCGGTTGACGCGCGCCACCGGCGCGAGGTGGTCGGGTGCCGTGTGCCAGACAAAGGCCTCCGCGGCCTTGAAATCGGGAGCGGCCGCGGGAGCAGGCGCGATGCGCTCGAGCGCGGCGGCGATGCGGTCAAGTTCCTCGGCGGTGAAATCCATCAGGCGGTTTCCGTCCCGTCCTCGCCTTCCTCGTCATCGAGCAGCCCGGCCTCGCGCAACTCCTGGTTGCGCTTCTTCTCGACACGGGCGACGAGGAAGATCGAGACCTCGTAGAGCGAATAGACCACCGAGAAGAGGATCACCTGGGTGATGACGTCGGGCGGCGTGACCAGCGCAGCCAGCGTCAGTATGCCGACGACGGCGTATTTGCGCACGCCGCGCAGACCTTCGGCTGAGACCAGCCCGGCCTTGCCCATCAGCGTCAGCAGAACCGGTAGCTGGAAGCAGAGGCCGAAGGCGATGATGAACTTGAGCGAGAGGTCGAGGCTTTCGCGGACCGAGCCGAGAAAGACCGTCCGGAGTTCCGCGTCCTGAACATCCGTCGGGACGGCTTCTCCCGAGAGGATCGCCGTCAGCGCCGGGATCGCGTCCGAGAACCCGATGAAGAAATTCATCGCCAGCGGCGTGACGATGAAATGCGCAAAGGCCGCGCCCATGGCGAACAGCACGGGCGAGGCGATCAGGAAGGGCAGAAAGGCGTTCTTTTCCGATTTGTAGAGCCCTGGCGCCACGAAACGCCACATCTGGTTGCCGATATAGGGAAAGGCGAGCGCGAGTCCGAAGATCATCGAGATCCGGATCAGGACGAAGAACTTTTCCTGCGGCGCGGTGAAGATGAGCTGCGGGTTCTCGCCCCTCGACCGCAGGATCTCGGCGATCGGCTCGACGAGGAAGTTGAGGATCGGCTCTGCCACGGTGAAACAGATCAGCATGGCCACCACGAAGGCCATCACCGAACGGATCAGCCGCGTGCGCAACTCGGCCAGGTGCTCGATCAGCGGCGCGGCGCTGTCTTCGATCTCGTCGTCTTCTGGAAGGTCGCTCATGTCAGGCTCATGCCTTCGGGGGCCCGGCCGGGGTCTCGGCCGAATCGGTTTCCGGCGCAGGCGTCTCCGCCGCGGCCTTCGCGGCCGCATCGGCCTCGTGGCGTTTCGTGGCCGCCGCGGCCGCACTCGCCTGGATCTTGCGTGCGGTCTCGGCACGCTCCTCGGTCATCTCGGCCGTCTTCGGGGCGGCCGGCTTCGGCGCGTCGTCGTCATCATCGCCGAACGGATCGAAATCGTCGAAATTCGTGGCCGACTTCAGCTTGTCGAGCCCCATGGCCTTCGGGCTGGTCGCCTTGCGCAGGTCCTTCGCGACATCCTTGACGCCCGACTCGTCCGCCGCCTCCTCCATCGCGCGGGTGAAGTCGCGCGCCATCGCACGGAGCCGGGCGGTGTATCTGCCCAACGTGCGGAACATCACCGGCAGGTCCTTGGGGCCCACCACGATCAGCGCGACGATGCCGATCAGAAGAAGTTCGGTCCATCCCAGGTCAAGCATCGCGCCGGCGCCTCATGGCCATCCCCGCGGGGCGCGGGATCAGGCCTTGTCCTTCTCGGTTTCCTCTTCGGGTGTCACGTCGCGGGCCGCTTCGAGCTTTTCCTTCTCGATCTCGTCCTTGCCCTCGGACACGCCCTTCTTGAAGGCGGTGATGCCCTTGCCGACCTCGCCCATCAGCGAGGACACCTTGCCCCGGCCAAAGAGCACGATGACGACCACGGCGATCAGCAAGAGGCCCATGGGGCCGATGTTGTTCAGCATTCCTTCTCTCCCCTGGCGACGGACCCGGGCGCGAATGCGCCGGTCGATACGTTCGGCTACCGGCCTTACTTATGGGTTTCGGCGGGGAGATCAAAGCCCCAAACGCAGCCGATCGGCGAATTTTCCTTGCGGCAAGGGGTGCGGATTCGAAAGGGAATTGCAAGGAGGCGGAGTTGACCGTTCCGTCTCTTCGACGCGGGCGCTCAGTCCGGCGGCAGCGCCGGGGCATCGGCCGGGTCGGGCGGCTGCATCGTCTCGGAGAGGGTGGTCCAGATGGTGACGAAGAGCCCGGCGACGACGGGGCCCAGAATGAGGCCGACCGCGCCGAACATGCCGAGCCCCCCGAAAGTCGAGACCAGGATCAGGATGTCGTGCATCTGGGTGTCGCGACCGACAAGGAGCGGTCGGAGGATGTTATCGATCGTGGTGACGACGAGCCCGGCCCAGAGCCCGAGGCCGATGGCCGGCCCGGTCTGGCCGATGGCGGCGAGATAGATCACGCCGATGGCGAGCACGAGGCCGGGGCCGATGCCCGGCACGATCGAGACGATCGCCATGACCACCCCCCAGAAGGTCGCCCCCTCGATGCCGGCGACGTAGAACCCGATCCCCCCGAGCACACCCTGCACCACGCCGATGACAAGCGTGCCCTTGATCGTCGCGCGGCTGACCGAGACGGCCCGCTCGGCGATCTTGTGCTGGGTGGTTGGGGCCAGCGCGGTGAAATGCAGGATCTGCTGCATCACCGGCATCTGCATCTGAAGGAAAAAGAACAACGCGTAGAGGAAGATGAAGGTGTCGAGGAAGAAGCGCGCGGTGCCCCGGGTGACCTGGTTCAGGGTGGACACGAAGAACCGCGCGGTGGCGGTCACGAGGTCGCCGATCTTGGTCGCGATCTCGGGGCCAAGATCGCCGAGGCCCGTTTCGACGGGAATCCAGTCTGGGAGCTCGATGTGGATGGCGGTCTCCGTCACGGTGTTGACGATCGTCACGATGGACCGCGAGAGGGCAAGGGCCTGCTGCGCCGAAACGGTGGCAACGAAGATCACCGGGAGGATGACCAGAACGAGGATGAGCACCAGTGTGATCGTGGCGGAGAGGTTTCGCCGGCCGCCGACCACGCTTTGGATACGGCGATAGAGCGGGCGCGAAAGCTCTGCGGTGATCGCGGCCAGAACCAGCGAGATCAGGAAACCGCGGACCATCCCGAAGAACAGCAGCGTGATCAGCGCGGTCACCAGGATCAGTGCGATCCAGCGCAGGCTGTCGGGGCTGAGGAAGGGCGGTCTGGCCGTCGGTTCGGGCATGTCGGGTCCGGGGTGTCGGACCGAGCCTAGCGGGTTTTCGGGAGGGGAAGAAGCCCTCCAGGCATCGGAAGCCGGAAGCCGTGGGTGCGTCGCTCATCGATGCACGGCAATACTGCGCCGCACCGACGGCCCGTTCATCCCTTGGCGTAGATCTTCCGGATCTCGTCCTTGTATTCCTCGATCACCCGTTCCCGGCGAAGTTTCAGGGTCGGCGTGATCAGCCGCCGCTCCACGGTCCATTCGTCGAGCGTCGCGAAATACCCCTTGATCTGCTGCCAGGCCGGAATGTCTCCCGAGGCCGCGCGAATCCGCTCGAGAATGTGCCGCCCCGCGGCGGGCGCGTTGGGGTCGTTCTCGTCGAGACCCTGAGATGTCGCCATCTCGGTCCAGTGGTCGCGGTTCAGCACCACCAGCGCCGCGAGGAAGGGCCGGCCGTCACCGACCACGCAGACCTGTTCGATCAACGGGTCGCTCTCGATGCCGAGCTCGATCGGGCGCGGGTTGACGTTCTCGCCGTTCGACATCACCAGGATATGCTTGAGCCGCCCGGCGATGCGGATTCGCCCGTCGCGGATCTCGGCGAGATCCCCGGTGTGAAGCCAGCCCTCGCGGTCGAAGGACTCGGCGGTGGCGTCCTCGCGCTGCCAGTAACCGATCATCCTCGCAGGTGTCTTCAGGAGCAGTTCGCCTCGTTCGGAAAGCTTCACCTCGACGCCGGGAAGCGGAAAGCCGACAGTGCCGGGCAGATAGGCCTCCTGCAGCGAGGCCGTGGCCACCGGCCCTGCCTCGCTGAGCCCGTAGCCCTCCACCATCGGCAGGCCGAGGCCGATGAGCGAGCGGCCAATCTCGTCGGGCATGTTGGCCCCGCCGGAGACCGCAACCCGCATTCGCCCGCCAAAGGCGGCGCGGACCTTCCGTCCCACCAGCCGGTCGAGCACCGGCCAGATCAGCCGCTCGCCGAGGCTTGGCCCCGGCCCGAGACCGCCGCGCGCGGCATGGCGGGCGTAGCCGATGCGGCCGGTCATGTCGAAGAGCCGCGCCTTGAGCGTGCTGGTGGCGGCGGCGCGGCGGGCGGAACTGTGTATCGTCTCGTAGAAGCGCGGCACGCCCATGATGACGGTGGGCCGCACCGTCGTCATGTCCTGCCTGAGCCTGAGAAGCGACTGCGGATAGGCGTTGCAGGCGCCCGACATGACGGCGAGCGCATAGCCGAGCGTGCGCTCGAAGGCATGCGCCATGGGCAGGATCGACAGGAAGATGTCGTTCTCGAGCGGCGTCACGACAGAAGCTGTGGCGGCGGCGTTCTCGAGCACCGCGCGATGCGAGAGCATCACCCCCTTGGGCGTGCCGGTGGTGCCTGAGGTGTAGATGAGCGTTGCCGGTGCGTCCGGGTCGTCGGCGGGGTCCGGGAGCTCTCCCGGCTCGGCGGGTAGCGCGTCGCCCAGATGCTTCACCGTCGGGTCAACCCCAATGACGAAATCGGCAGTGACCTCCTGGAGCCAGACCTCCTCGATAAAATCATGCTCCGAGAGCGCGCCTTCGAGGTCCCGCCAGCGCCGGTCCGTGTCGATGAAGACGACGCGGGGGCGCGCATCGGCGAGCATGAAGGCGCCGTTCGAGATCGCGTCATTGGTGTAGAGCGGCACGACCGTCAGGCCGCAGCGCGCCGCGGCCATGTCATAGCAGACCCAGTCGACGCAGTTCTGCAGCAGGATGCCCACCCGGTCGCCGGGGCGCAGGCCGGCGGCGTGGAAGGCGGCTGCAAACCGGTCGGTCCGCGCGAGCACGTCCGGCCATGTGAATTTCACCCATTTTCCGGTCTTCCGATCAAATTGCCGGTAAGCGACGGATCGCGGCGAGAGGCGGGTGCGTTCCCGGAGCAGGCCGTAGAGCGTTCCGGCCGTCTCGGGCGAGATATTGTGATTGCGCATGGCTCCTCCTGCTTCGGACCACTCCGCCCCTGGCGCCGTCCCGGCCGGACCCCGCCACGGCGCGGCGCGATCCTGCCGTCCTGTCCCTCGAAAAGGGTCTAAGGGGTATGGTTCCTCAAGGGAAGACGGCGCCGTCGCCGCGTTGCAGCGGCGCGATTCACTCGAAGAGTGCCCCCTGCCCCGGCTGTTCCGGCGGGCGCGGCGCCTCGAGCCCGAGATGCGACCAGGCCTTCCGCGCCAGCATGCGACCGCGCGGGGTGCGCTGGATCAGCCCCTGCTGCAACAAGAAGGGCTCGATCACCTCTTCGAGCGCGTCACGGCTCTCGGACAGCGCGGCGCTGAGGGTTTCGGCGCCCACCGGCCCGCCGTCGTAATTCTCGGCGATGAGGCGCAGGTAGCGGCGGTCGGCGCCATCGAGACCGAGATGGTCGACACCGAGCCGGGTGAGCGCGCTGTCGGCGAGGGCACGGGTGAGGCGCCCGTCGCCCTCGACCAGCGCGAAATCGACGACGCGGCGCAGAAGGCGGCCGGCGATGCGCGGCGTGCCCCGGGCGCGGGCGGCGATCTCGCGGGCGCCTTCGGGCTCCGAGGGGATTCCGAGCAGCCTTGCGTTACGGGTGACGATCTCGTGCAGTTCTGCCACGGTGTAGAATTGCAGCCGGGTCGGGATGCCGAAACGGTCGCGCAGCGGTGTCGTGAGCAGGCCAAGGCGGGTGGTTGCGCCAATCAGCGTAAAGGGCTGCAACTCGATCCGGACCGTGCGCGCCGCCGGCCCCTCGCCGATCACCAGGTCGAGCTCGAAATCCTCCAGCGCCGGGTAGAGCACCTCCTCAACCACCGGGTTGAGGCGGTGGATCTCGTCGATGAAGAGCACATCGCGGGCCTCGAGATTGGTCAGGATCGCCGCGAGATCGCCCGGCCGCGCGAGCACCGGGCCCGACGTCATGCGGAAATTGACGCCAAGCTCGCGGGCGATGATGTTCGCGAGTGTCGTCTTGCCGAGGCCCGGCGGGCCGTGGAACAGCGTGTGGTCCATCGCCTCGCCGCGGCGGCGGGCGCTCTCGACGAAGACGGCGAGGTTGGCGCGGGCCTCTGCCTGGCCGATGAAATCCTCGAGCGCCTGCGGTCGCAGGGCGCGGTCTTCCCCGGTTGTCTCGCCCGGTTGGGGCTCTGGGCGCAGGAGCGGGTCGGGATCGGTCATCACAGCGCTCCGGCGGTGGGCAGGCCACGGTCTTGGAGGGGGGCTGTCTGCCCCCCGCGCCTTTCGGCGCGCCCCTCAAGGATATTTCCGAGCAGGAGAAACATCGCGCTACCCCTTTGGCGCCAGCAGTTTCAGGGCGGCGCGGATAAGCGCGGCGGTGTCGGCGTCGGGCTCCGCGCCGATCGCCTGGGCGACAGCCGAGGCGGCCTCGCCCGGCTGGTAGCCGAGATTGGCAAGGGCAGACAGCGCGTCGGCCTGCGCGGCAGCCCGTGACGGGGCGGCAGAAGTCGGTTTCGCACCGGCGGCGGGTGGTTTCGCGGCGGTTTCGACCGGCTCGATCACCTCGGCCAGGCTGCCGCTCATGGCCATGATCCCGGGGGCCTTGTCCTTGAGTTCGTTGACCACGCGTTGGGCGAGTTTCGGGCCGACACCCGGCGCGGAGCGGATCGCCGACCAGTCCCCGAGCGCTATGGCGCGGGCGGTGCCGTCCGGGCCGAGCGCCCCGAGGATCGCCATCGACGCCTTGGCGCCGATGCCCTGAACCGAGGTCAGAAGGCGATGCCATTCCTTTTCCTGATGGGTCGGGAAGCCGTAGAGCTGGAGCAGGTCCTCGCGGACCACGAGGTCGGTGTAGAGCGCTGCGAATTCGCCGGTCGCGGGAAGCTCCATCAGCGTCCGGCCGGACACGAAGACGATATAGCCGACGCCGCCCACGTCGAGCAGGACGTGATCGGCCCCCCGGTAGTCGATCCGGCCCGCGAGCCGGCCGATCATGACGCCCTCGCGATGGCGGCCGAGAGGCGGCTGCCCGATTGCAGGTGGTGGGCATGGGTGATGGCGATGGCGAGTGCGTCGGCGGCATCGGGGCCGGCGAGCTTCACGCCCGGGAAATGGACGCCGATCATGTGCGCGATTTGGTGTTTCTCGGCATGGCCGACGCCGACAATCGCCTTCTTGACCGCGTTGGGGGCGTATTCGCCGATCGCCAGCCCCGCCTGGGCCGGGACCAGCATGGCGATGCCGCGGGCCTGGCCGAGCTTGAGCGTGCCGGCACCGTCGCGGTTGACGAAGGTCTGTTCGACCGCGGCCGCTTCCGGAGCGTAGCGGTGAATGACCTCTGTAAGCTGGTCGTGCAGCGACAGAAGCCGTGCGCCGAGGTCGGTTCCGGTGGAGGTGCACAACCCGTTGGCGATGTGGGTTAGGCGCGAGCCGTGGCTCTCGATCACCCCCCAGCCGAGATTTCTCAGCCCCGGGTCGATTCCAATGACGCGCATGGTGGCTGCACCCCTGCCTCAGCTGTTCTTCTTCTTGCCCCTCGCTAGCACGAAAAGGGAACATCGGCCAGATGCCGGTTGCGACAGCGCGGGAGTGTTGCGGTGGGGAGCCGGTCCGGCACAGCAGGAGACGCCTCGCAGAGTCGGGCATCGACAGTCCGGAACAGACCTGTCCCGGTCGCCCTGTCGGGGACCGTGCCCCGCTCCCGCGTGTCAGATCAGCGCCGCGAGGCGGGCACCTTCGGCGCGCGTGCTGACAAGGCGCTCGCGCTCCTCGCCCGGAAAGAACCGTGCGCGCAGCGCGGTGTGGACCGGTTGCGGTTGCAGCAGGCGCACCTCGGGGCCGTGACGGCGGGACTCGGCCGCCCAGGATCGCACCAGCGCCATCTGCGCCGCCTTGGTCGCGCCGTAGCTGCCGAAGAAGGGCTGTCCGGCGCGATCATCCTCGAGAAAGACCGCGCGGGCGCCCTCGCGTGCCGCGAGCAGCGGCGCAACGTAGACGATGAGCCTGCGCGTGGCATCGACATTGACCGCGACCGAGCGCTCCCAGTCTTTCTGATCGATCATCTGCGCGGGCGTGAGCGGCGCGGCATGGATCGCCGTGTGCAGCCAGAGGTCGAGACCGCCCCAGCGTTCGTGGACCGAGCGGCAGAGATGCTGCATCGCGCCGTCGTCGGTGACATCGAGTGGCGCCAGCGTTGCCGCGCCGTCCTTTGCCTGGATCCGGTCGTCGAGCTCCTCGAGCGCGCCCACGGTGCGGGCAACGGCAAGGATGTGGTATTCGGGCGCGAGCGCTTCGGCCATGGCCGCACCGAGGCCGCGGGAGGCGCCTGTCACGAGGGCAAGTCTGGTCATGGGCGCATCTGCACCGCCTCCGAGGACGAGGTCAAGCCGTCGCGCATCAGCCCGCGGGCATCGCGAGCCTGGTCACCCCGTTGCCCTTCCCGAGCAGCACCTCGCCCACGCCGATCGACAGGACTTGCCGGCCCGCCAGCCGCTCTCCCGGCGTGACCCTGACGATCCTGCCCGACGACTGGCGCACCAGCGCGTGCGGCATCTCCTCGGTGCCGAAGGTGCCGATGAGGGCCATGCGATCCAGCGGGATCTCCCGCTCCTGTGTCGCCGCTTTCGCGACCGTTTCGTTCTCGGACATTCGTGTTCCCCTTGCGCGAGTTCGACCGCCGGCGCGCGGCTGCAGCCGCGTGCGGATCGGGCGGATCGAACCTGAAAACCATCAAAGCGCCCCCGGCGCCGGCACTCCGGCCGGCCGCCTCGGGGCGCGGACACGCCGGCTACCAGCGCCGCGTGGGAGTGTGGAGTCACGAGATCGCGCTCGGCGCGTGATCGGCCGGAAGCCGCGCGGTTACTGGCGACTTCCCGCCGGAACGGGGTTGGTCCGGCACAAGGAACCGCAAAGGGAAGAGCACCGCCCCCGGGAGTCCCGAGGGCGACGCAGGTGGGTCAGGTCATTTGCCGGGTATCCGGATCAGCGAACGATATAGATGACTTTCCGCTCGCCTGGTTCGACGACGACAGGCACGTTGTTGACATTGGCGTAGACAAACTCGCTGTCGGGGATCGGCATCAGTTCCACCTGTTCCGGCAGGGTAGCACCCTGGACGACCTCGCCTTCCACATAGACCGGCGCCGCCGGGTGTTCGGCGATATAAGTTTCGACCTCAACATTCGGCTGCGTCATCTCGCCGATGCCGGCGCCGACAGTACCGCCGGCAAGCGCGCCCACCGGGCCGCCGATCGCCGCACCGGCAATGAGGCCCACCGTGCCGAGCGTGAAGGCCGCGTCGCCACTCCGCTCCTCAACCTTGATCACCGGAACCTGGATGGTCTCGGGAGCGTTCGAGATGACATGCAGTGTGTCGCCGTCCTGCACCGAAAGGTAGTCGCCATAGGCCCAGCCGGTGTTGCCGTCGAAGGTGACCTCGCACCAGTTCGCGACGTCCAGGCAGCCGCTCACGGCAACCTCGCCTTCGGCTGGAATCACCGCAAGAACCTCGGTGTTGGCGCCCGGATTGGCGCGCAGGTTCAGGTCGGTCGTCGCAATGGCCGAAGTGGGTTGCTGAGCAACAGCGGCAGTCGAAAGCGCAATGGCAGCGGTCATGGAAGCAAAAACGACTTTCATTTCTTTCTCCTTCTTCGTTCGAGCCCGGCTGTGAGGAAACAGCGAGATGCCGGTCCGCTCCGGGCTTCACGGGGAGAACGTGCCGACCCCATTCCCGTTCCGATCGCCCGGTCATGCCGGGGCCGTTGCTGCGGCGGGTTCCCGCCAATCGCTCGGCAGGTTCCCTCTCACGCGATTCCAAGAGCCGGAAATCGGGGAAGGGTCGCATCTTTACAACAGGTTGCGTACAGATGCCGGAACCTAGCGGAAAGGACGGCCAAGGCCGGGAAGAGTGCGCTGGAGGTTGCCCGAAACGGGGAGACACCCGGGCCCGTGGTCAGGCTGCGCCTATTCCGCCGCCGTCTTCAGTTTGAAGCCACGCTCCACCATGTCGGACGGCGCGACCGGGTATTCGCCGGAGAAACAGGCGTCGCAATATTGCGGACAGCCTGCATCGCGCCCGCCCGCCTCGCCGACCGCGCGGTAAAGCCCGTCAAGCGAGATGAACTTCAGGCTGTCGACTTCCAGATGCTCGCGCATCTCCTCCTCCGACATGGTCGCGGCAAGGAGCTTTTCCCGCTGTGGCGTGTCGACGCCATAGAAGCAGGGCCAGGCGGTCGGCGGGCTCGCGATGCGGAAATGCACCTCCGCCGCGCCGGCGTCGAGGATCATCTCCTTGATCTTGCGGCTGGTGGTGCCGCGGACCACGGAATCGTCGACGAGGATGACCCGCTTCCCCGCGATCAGCGCGCGGTTGACGTTGAGCTTCAGCCGCACGCCCATGTTGCGGATCTGATCGGTGGGCTCGATGAAGGTCCGGCCCATATACTGGTTGCGGATGATCCCCATCGCATAGGGGATACCGCTCTCCTGGCTGAAGCCGATCGCTGCCGGCGTGCCGCTGTCGGGCACCGGACAGACCAGATCGGCCTCGACCGGGTTCTCCCGCGCGAGCTCGACGCCGATCTGTCGGCGCGTCTCGTAGACCGAGCGGCCGCCGAGGATCGAATCGGGGCGCGAGAAATAGACATGCTCGAAGATGCAGAATCTCGGCGACTGCGCCTCGAAGGGCCGCAGGCTCTTGACGCCCGTCTCGCCGGTGATCACCACCATTTCGCCAGGCTCGATCTCGCGCACGAACTCGGCGCCGATGATGTCGAGCGCGCAGGTCTCGGAGGAGAGCACCCAGCCATCGCCGATCCGGCCCAGCATCAGCGGGCGCACGCCCAGCGGGTCGCGCACGCCGATGAGCTTGGTCCGGGTCATGGCGACGACCGAGAAGGCGCCCTCGACGCGACGCAGCGCGTCCTTCATCCGCTCGGGGATGTCGCGCTGGAGCGAGCGAGCCATCAGGTGGATGATGCATTCGCTGTCCGAGCCGGACTGGAAGATCGAGCCACGGTCGATCAACTCGCGGCGCAGCGCGTCGGCATTGGTGATGTTGCCGTTATGTGCAATCGCCGCGCCGCCCATGGAAAACTCGCCGAAGAAAGGCTGAACGTCGCGGATCTCGGTCCGCCCCTTGGAACCGGCGGTCGAATAGCGGACATGGCCGATGGCAAGCTCGCCCGGAAGGGTGTCCATCAGCGTCGGCGAAGTGAAATTGTCGCGCACATAGCCGAATCGGCGGGCGGAATGGAAACCCGTGCCGGCGTTATGGGTGACGATTCCGCCGGCCTCCTGGCCGCGATGCTGCAAGGCGTGCAACCCGAGAGCCACGAAGTTGGCGGCGTCGGCGACGCCGACGACTCCGAAAACGCCGCATTCTTCCCGGAGCTTATCGTCGTCGAAAGGATTGGCGAGGAACGGCTTCGAGGTTTCGAGCGCGGCAGGCATAAGGCTATGGCTCCGAATCCGGACTGTAGGGAGGCGGGGCCTGTTTACGGCTTTCTCCGCCGGGTGTCATCCCTTTGTCACGAACCCGCCGGAGTCCGCTGACCCCCTGCCCCGGATTCGCCTCGTCAGGAGCCGCTGGTGTCGGTGCAGGACTGGTCGATCAGCGTTTCGAACTTGTCGGTGAGCCAGGCCAGCGCCGTCTCCTGGTCGGCGATCTCGCCGCTCATTCGTTCCTTCATCGAGGCGAAGACCTGCGCCGAACGGCTCTCGTCGACCGCCGCGATTCCCTCGGTTCCCATGGCGAATTCGTAGATCACCAGCGCGATGACGACGAGAAGCATGCCGCGCAGCACGCCGAAGAGGAAGCCGAGCCCCTGGTCGATCGCGTTGAGCGCCGAGCGCTGGACCACCGAGGAGAAGACCGGTGTGAACAGCGCGAAGACGATCAGCGCCAGGGCGAAGACGCCGGCGAAGGCGGCAATGGTCGAGGCGGTGCAGTTGTCGAGGAAATCCCGCAGCACCGGGATCTCGCGCACCAGCGGCTCGGCCTTGGGCGCGAAGAGATAGGCAAGGACCGCCGCCGCGACCCAGCCGGCGATGGCCAGCGCCTCGCGAACGAAGCCGCGCGAATAGGCGAGGATCGCCGAGAACAGAATAATGACCGCGACGCCTGCGTCGACGATGGTGAAGCCTTCCATGTGCCTGCCTTCCTGCCTCCGGACATTGCCGTTCTTCGGGCGCCTATCCCGCGCCGAACATTTCTCCCACGAAGCTTGCCAGATCGGTCGCCCGACACAAGCCAACGCCGTCAGGAACCGATCCAGTGGAGCGATCCGGCAACGCCGCCTGCGTGAAACCAAGTTTTTTGGCTTCTTTCAACCTGTTTTCTGCCTGCGACACGGGACGGATGGCGCCCGAGAGGGAGATCTCGCCGAACACGACCATGTCGGCGGGCAGCGCGGCGTCCTCGCGCGCCGACATGAGCGCGGCGGCGACGGCGAGATCGGCCGCCGGCTCGCTGACCCGGAGGCCGCCGGCGACGTTGAGATAGACGTCGAGCCCGGCGAAGGGGATGGCGCAACGCGCCTCGAGCACGGCAAGGATCATCGCCAGCCGGCCGCTGTCCCAGCCGACGACGGTGCGGCGGGCCTGCGGCGTCGGGCTCGGGGCAACAAGGGCCTGGAATTCGACAAGGACGGGCCGCGTGCCCTCGATGCCGGCGAAAACCGCCGCGCCGGGCGCCCGCGCCTCGCGGTCCGACAGGAACAGGGCCGAGGGGTTGGCGACCTCGGCGAGGCCGCTCCCGGTCATCTCGAAAACGCCGATCTCGTCGGCCGGGCCGAAGCGGTTCTTGACGGCGCGCAGGATGCGGAACTGGTGCCCGCGCTCACCTTCGAAATAGAGCACGGTGTCGACCATGTGTTCGACCACGCGGGGGCCGGCGATCTGGCCCTCCTTGGTGACGTGGCCCACGAGCACGACCGCCGACCCGCGCCTTTTGGCGAAGCTCACGAGTTCATGGGCGGCAGCGCGCACCTGGCTCACCGAGCCCGGCGCGGACTCGACATTGTCCGCCCACATCGTCTGGATCGAATCGATAATCACAAGGTCCGGACGCGCGGCATCGAGCGTGGTGAGAATGTCGCGCAGGTTGGTCTCGGCGGCGAGCCGGACCGCCGCGTCGCCGAGGCCCAGCCGCTGCGCCCGCATCCTGATCTGTGCGCTCGCCTCCTCGCCTGTGACATAGACGGTCGAGAGCCCGGCCCCGGCGAACCGCGCGGCAGCCTGAAGCAGCAGGGTCGACTTGCCGATGCCGGGATCCCCCCCCACCAGCACCGCAGAGGACGGCACGAGCCCGCCACCCAGCACCCGGTCGAGTTCGTCCAGCCCGGAGCGAGTGCGCGGGGGCGGCGCTTCGGCCGAGGCGAGGTCCAGCAGCGGGACGGCGCGGCCCTTCGCGCCGAGGGTCTTCTTCGCGGGGCCGGCCGAGAGCGGCGCCTCCTCGGCGATCGTGTTCCATGCGCCGCAGGCGTCGCAGCGGCCCGACCATCGCGGATGGGTCGCGCCACAGGCAGTGCAGGTGAAGATCTGGGTCCTGGCCATGCCCCTACCTGCCCGACCCGCCGGGCGCCGGCAAGACTGCGCGACGCGCCACGGGGATCAGTAGGGATGGAAGTGGCGCATGGCTCCGGCGGCGCGCCGCCAGGCACAGACCCGGCGCAGGCCCCACCAGCCGGAAAGCGCGAGCACCGAGAGCAGCTCTGCCGTGTGCGGCGGCAGGTTCAGGCCCGGCAGGGACACCAGCAGCATCGCGTTCATCGCGAGGCCCGTCGCGCAGGCATAGAGGATCCAGTTGGAGGTCTGCGACAGAAGCGACCGGCGGAAGGCCATCGTCGCAACTCCGCCCAGAATCACAAGGCAGATGATCTCCATTGCCGTCCCTTCCGGTGTCCGCGCATCGGCGCGTCTTGCGGAATGGCGGGGCAAACCGGCGACTTTGGCTCGAATTCGCGGAGAAACTGCGGCAATCGCGGCAGGGCCAGACCTGCACGGTCGTACCGACTCCGACTGATCCGCTTGGTCACTGACGGCATTATGGCGCTGGAGCCGGTATTGGCCCTGCTCAGACGCAGCCTGCGATGACCATGTCAGGCGCCGCCGCGGCGCTCGCTCAGCAGGCCGATCGCGAGCGAGGCGAGAATGCAGCCGGTGAAGAGGTAGAGCCCCCAGGCGGTCTCGACCGATCCGACGCCGATTCCCTTGGCCAGCACGATATAGAGCGCGATGAGGAAGACATCGGCCATGGCGAGCTTGCCCATGAGATGCAGCGCTCCCAGTAACCGGCGGCGGGCGATCCGGAAATGCACCAGCGCGAGGCCGACGGTTTTCAGATAGGGCGCGAAGAGAGCGAAGAAGGTGACCGCGAGGGCGAGGAAGACGTCGCTCTTCCAGAGCGCCTGAAGGCCGGAGATCACCGATATCTCGCTCATGCCGAAGACCGGCAGAAACCCGGCGCGCATCAGCGGCGCGAACCAGGCGACTGGATAGAGAATCAGCAAGGCGAGGTTGGCGTATTTCAGGACCGACATGGCTTTCGCCATACAGGACCGGCGCGGCGGCTGGAACAGGAGGATGCGCGCGGCGGCACGCCACGATGACGGCGCGTTCCGCGGTCGGCCGGAGGACCGGTCTCGACCGAACGCGTCAGCCGCCGTCCTTATTTTTCATGCCTTCCGGTCGGGTTCACGGACACCCGGGCCGGACCGCTGCCACAGAATTCCCGCATTTTAACATTATTCGGCCACAGTATGAGATGAATTTTCGGAAACAGCTATCCGATGACGGGAGGCATTGTCTTCAACGTCCGCTACCGAGAGGCCGCCGAATGTCCGAGAGACCGAATGAGCCGGGACGCGAAACCAGGTCGGACACCGGCGGGGACATGCTGCGTGCGGGCGTCACGCTGGCCGGCGGTCAATACCGGATAGAGAAGTTCCTGAACTCCGGCGGGTTCGGAATGACCTATCTCGCGCGCAACAGCCTCGACCGCATCGTCGTCATCAAGGAATGTTTCCCGAGCTTTCTCTGCCATCGCAAGGACGAAGCCGTCGAGGTTCGTTCGATGGATCACCTGAGCGAGTATCTTTCCCTGGTCAACCTGTTTCGGGCCGAGGCGCGGGCGCTGGCCCGGCTCCAGCACCGGAATATCGTCGGCGTTCACGAGGTCTTCGACGACAACAAGACGGCCTACATGGCGATGGATTTCGTCGAAGGGAAAGATCTCCAGGAGATCGTCGAGACCGATCCGGAACGGATCGGCCCCTTTCAGCTGCGCGAGATCCTGACGACGGTCCTCGGGGCGGTCTCTTACATTCACGAACAGGGCGTGCTGCACCGCGACATCTCGCCGGACAACATCCTGCTCGACCGGCACAACACGCCCGTCCTGATCGATTTCGGATCGGCACGCGACAGCGGCCGCAAGAGCAAGCTGTCCACGCGATTGCAATCGGTCAAGGATGGCTACTCGCCGCACGAGTTCTATGCCCGCAAGATGAAGCATTCCGCCTCGAGCGACCTCTACGCGCTCGCGGCGACCTTTTACTTTGCGATTACCGGCGAGGCTCCGCCGCCGAGCCAGTACCGGCTCGCTGCTATGATCGAACGAAGACAGGACCCGTACTTGCCGCTGAAGGGTCGGTACGACCGGTATGACCCGCGCGTGCTAGAGACGATCGACAAGGCCCTGGCCGTCGTCGCCGCCGACCGGGTTCAGTCCGCGCGGAGCTGGCTGCTGGCCATCGACGACCAGAGCCGCAAGGTTGCAGCGCTCGAAAAGGCCCGCAGCGACGCGAGGATCGAGAAACTCGTGCAGGATCTCGTGCTCGAGACAAACACCGCGCTCGAACGCCAGGCCGCCGAGGAGGCGCGCCTGGAACGCGAGGCCGAAGCGCAGAAAAAGGCGTTGCAGGCGCAGGAGCGCAAGAAGGCCAAGCAGCAGCGCAAGGCCATGTCCGAAGCGTTGGAAGAGTTTCAGGTGCCGACCGAAGAGGCCGCCGAAATGTCTTCCTTTGAGTCGGTCGACACGGAAGCTGAACGGAACATATCCGGGACCGGCGAGAGCGCGGGCGGCAACCGTCCGGCGCCGGACCCGCGCATCACCGCTCAGGGCGTGGACTCTGTCCCGCGCGTGGTCCGGTCCCCGAAGGATCCGGCGGAACAGGCGCATGCCGACGCGCCATATAGCAGGACGAAACACCCCCGGCGAGGCTTCGCCATCAAATGGAACCTTCCCCCTCTCTACGTGAGCAACAGGGGGCAACTGGCTGGAGAATTTGACGGATGAGATTCCTCAACGAACTGATCAACAGGACGAAGGCTGCGCATGTCGATGTGGTCTTCACCGATCCCGCCGCGTTGCGCGAGGTGCCGCCGGCGGGCGATGCGGAGGACGGGCTTGCCGAACTGGACCTCCCGCATCTGCGGCAGTCCACGAATTTCGATCACTTTGCGTCCAATCGTCGGACGGAGTCGGACAGCGATGTCGTGGAGAGTGACGATACGGAAGAGGATTTTGGCGACACCGGAATGTCGGCTGAGGCGGATCACCACACCGCCCTCTTCGAGGACGATGACGACGCCCCCGATGAATTCGTGATCCGGCGCCCCGATGCCGGCGGTCTCTTTGCACGGGCACGGCAGGAACAGGAAGACACCGGAACCGGGATGCCGGCCGATGCTGCGGAGCCGGAGCGTGCGGTTGACGCTTTTGCCGAAGAGCCCGGTCTGACCGACCAAACAACGGACGACAGCGAGACGCTTGCGGACCCCTGGCAGGAACCGATGGCCGAAGCGGACGCATTTGAAGCGGATGCCTATGAAGAAGATCCGTTCGGGCCGGCGGACGATCTCGGCTTTCCGCCGCTCGCCGGCGAGACCGAGGACAACATGCCGTTCGGCGCGCCCTCCCCGCAATCGGCCGATGCTGCCGAACTGTCGGACGTTCCCGCGTCACCCGCGGAGCCGATCGCGGCGCAGAGGACGGAATCCGCCTCCAGAGTCAACATCTGGGACATCGACGGGACCGGGGCGGAGGACGAAGACGCCTCCAAGATCGAACCGGCGACACCGGGCTTTACAGAAGCGGGAATTGCGGACCTGTCCGAGGCCGCGTCTCAACAGCGCCGTTCGGGGCGGGTCCGGACTCGCCTGCTCGGCTTCCACCGTCCCGACGAGCTTCCGGCCGATCCGTTTGACCGTGCGGCGAGGCAGGGCGCAGCCAGTTGCCAGCCGACCTTCCCGGTGGGCTGGATGGTGGTGGAGAAAGGCCCCGGGCGGGGTGCGTTCTTCCCGCTGTTCACGGGCGTGTCGAAAATCGGCCGCGGCGAGGACCAGGCCGTCCGGCTGGATTTCGGCGACATGAGCGTGTCGCGGGACGGCCATGCCGTGGTTGCCTATGACGACGAGCAGCGCGCCTTTTTCATCGGCCATAGCGGCAAGTCCAACCCGGTGCGGCTGAACGGGATTCCGGTCCTCAGCACCGAGCCGTTCAACGACGGCGACCGGATCCGGATCGGCGAGACGACGCTACGCTTCGTGGCGCTTTGCGGGCCGGATTTCGACTGGGAAGACGAAACCGGTGCCGGTGATCTCTATGCTGCGGCAAGGTGAACCCCACCTTGACGCCGCATCGGCAATCAGCCTCGGCAAACGCGACTGCCAGGAGGATGCGGTCATTTCCGACTTTCCGGTCGGCGGCGACGTGGGCCTTGTCGTCCTCTCGGACGGGATGGGCGGCCACGCTGCTGGCGATATCGCCAGCAAGATCGTGATCACAGAGGTCTTCAGCGAACTCAAGATGTCCTCCGGTCAGGCCGAGGTCCCGGATCACGGCATATGCGACATGCTCCGTAAGGCCGCCAACGGCGCAAATGACTGCCTGCGCGCCTACTCCGAAGAGTATCCCGATACCGCCGGCATGGGCGCGACGCTCGTCGCCGCCCATATCCGTCGCGACCGCATGCACTGGATCTCGATCGGCGATTCGGTCCTCTACCTGTTCCGAGACGACACGCTACATCAAGTGAACGAAGATCATTCCTTCGGCGCCCAGATCGACGAGATGGTGCGGACAGGCAAGATCACCCGGGAACTGGCCGTGGACCATCCGGACCGGCATTGCCTGACATCGGTTGTTTCCGGCGGCGAAATCGCTCGGGTGGACTGTCCCGAGGCCGGGCTGGTCCTGCGCGATGGCGACATCGTCGTCGTGGCCAGCGACGGATTGCAATTCCTGGAATTCGAGCGCATCCGCACCGTTCTGTCACACTTTCAGGAGGCTTCGAGCGCGAGAATCGCGGCGCGCCTGCTCGAGGAGATCGAGCGCCTCGGCGATCCCTGCCAGGACAACGTGTCGATCGTTGTCCTCAAAGTGCGGCTTCCGGCCCGCGTGGATCGAGCCCGGCCCGGCGGGCAATCCCATTCCCTGCGCCGTCAGAAGCCGGCGGTCGAACCGTTGAGGGTGGTTCCGAGGTCGGAGCGGCCGACAACGGAGACCGCGGCCGCGCCGGTCGGGATATCGCCGGAACAGGTCGGGAGGCAGGCGCGATGACGGAGGAATCGGCGGTCGAAGACATCATCGGGCACCTGAAACACCTGATCGCCGCCGGAGACTCGACCGAGGCCGCCAGGGAGCAGGCCCGACGATACCTCGCGCGCCTGGAAACGCCCTTGCGGATCGCATTCATGGGGCTGGCGGACTCCGACCAGCCGCGGTTGATCAATGCCCTGCTCGAAACCGACCTGATCCCGGAAACGGGCGCGCGACCGGTGCAAGAGGTGACATTCGGGTCTGGGGCGCAGGTGAAGGTCACGCATGCTGACGGGTCCGTCCGTGACCATGAAGACCTGACGGGCGAGACCCTGCCGGAGGACGCGGTCTTTGTTCAACGGCACTGCGAGGCGCCGGTGCTTCGGCACTTCACCGTTCTGGACCTCGTGATCGACGGCAGCCAGGCCGAGAGGCGCGCCGCCCTCCGCTGGGCCGCGGCCAAGGCCGATATTGCGGTCTGGTGTTCTCGGAGTTTCACCGCGGCGGAACAGCAATTCTGGCGCAGCGTGCCGGAACGCCTGATGGACCATGCGTTCCTCCTGATCTCGCAGGACACCACCGGCACCCGCGTGCGGGAGCTGAAGCAATCTCTTGCCAGTGAGTTCCTCGATGTTTTCGCGATCGAGCTTGCGGACACGGAGACGGGCACCGGCGATCCGGCGCAACGCGCGACACCGCTCCGCCCGCTGGTCGAAGGGTTGGAGCGACACACCGCGGACGGCCGTCGCGCCGATGCCGACATGGCACTGATATTTCTGAGAAAACAGGGATATCGAGACCCTGCCTCTGCCCCCGCGCCATCGGCTGCCGCGACGCCACCGGAACCCCGGGACGCGGAAATCCTGTCTCTTGGCATCGGTCCCGGCTCCGGCGCGGACAGCTTTGCCGGGAAGGCGGAAGTCGTCCGAAAGGACAATGCCGCGATCCGCAGTGCTTGCGCCTATATCCGCGAACAGGCCATCGCATTGCTGGAAACCTCCGGTCAAGACGGGCCGAAAGCCGATTTCATCGCGCGATGCGGCGACATGATCCGCCAGCTCTCGTTCATTCTCGATAATGCGGAGGAACGGAATGATCCGGCGATTCTGGCTCTGTCCGACCTGCTGATCGAGGCCGAAGAACTCGTGCTTCTGCTTGAGATAGAGCAGGACGGCGCGCCCGCAATCGATGCCGCGTCCGTGCTCCTTCAGCTACGGTCCGAGTTCGAATCCCGCCTCGCGGCCTGATATAAACATCAAAGGCGTTTTCGCCTGAAGATTGCCTTAGTTTCTCCCAGATTTTCTTAAAAATATCAAAATTGAGTACTTGGTTCGGCGCCGGGCGCAACCTTGGTTGCCCGAAGTGTTGTGTCCTGTGTCCGTCTGGCCCGAAGCAACCCTGGGATGAACCCGAATGATGATCGGAAAGACGCTCGAACTGACAGACGGTGATGCGGCCGAAACGGAGGCCGTACGGCACGTCTCGGAGGCGGCTAATGCGGGGATGCTGCGCAACAGCGCCGCCGTTTTCGGGTCGCTCTCCAAGACATTGGACGAGATCGACAATTCGATCGACGTCATCGCCAGCTATGGCGAACGCTCCGTGGCGGTCGCGACCCGCACGATGCAGAACCGGCTGCGCCAGGTCGAACCGAGCGTGACGATGATCGGCCAGGTCAAATCGGGCAAGACGACGCTTGTGAACGCGATGATCGGGACGCCGGATCTTCTGCCGGCCGACGTGAACCCATGGACCTCGGTCGTCACCTCGATTCACCTCCAGAGGGAACAGACCCCCTATTGCGGAAAGGCCGTGTTCCGTTTCTTCGCCGAAGACGAGTGGGACCGGCTCATGAGCCGTGGCGGGCGGTTCGGCGAACTGGCCGGCCGCGCCGGAGCGGATGACGATCTGGCGCTGGTGTCACAGCAATTGCAGACCATGCGCGAGAAATCGAAACGGCGGCTCGGCCGCAAGTTCGAGCTGATGATGGGCCAGGAGCACAAATACAGCTCCTTCGACGAGGAACTCATCGAGCGCTATGTCTGCCTCGGCGACGATATCGAGATGTCGGGCGACCTGTCGCCGTCACAGGGGCGCTTTGCCGACATCACGAAATCCGCGGACCTCTATGTCTTTCGGCCGGAATATCCGATGAACCTCTGCATCCGCGACACGCCGGGGGTCAACGACACGTTCATGATGCGCGAGCAGATCACCATCCGCGCGATCCGCGAGAGCCGCACCTGCGTCGTCGTCCTGTCGGCGCACCAGGCGATGTCCTCGGTCGACCTCGCACTGGTCCGGCTGATCGCCAACATCCCGTCGCGGAACGTCGTGATCTTCGTGAACCGTATCGACGAACTGCCGGATCCGGCGCGCCAGGTCGAGGAGATCCGCGCAAGCATTCGCGAGACGATCCGGAAGCATCGCGGCCCCGAGGATGCCGAGATCCTTTTCGGAAGCGCCTACTGGGCCACACATGCGCTGCGCGGAAGCCTCGGACAGATGAATGCGGCGAGCGCCGAGGCGATGATCCGCTGGGGCGAGGCACAGGAAATCGCCTGGCCGGAGGGTAACGAGGGGACCGAGACAGACCGGATCATCTGGGAATTGTCCGGTGTCCCCCGCCTTCTGGAAGTGCTCTCCGAGAGGCTGGACAAGGATCTGGGCCGCGAGGTTGCCGATGGCGTCGCCCGTTCGGCCATGAACCTGGCGAGCAGCCTCGAAGCCTCGCTGATTCCGGCGGCGCGCCCGAAGATCGAATCCAATGTCATTCCTCTCAATCACATCTCGCTTCCCGGAGAGCTGGAGCGGATCGAGAGCCGCGCCATCGCGCAGCTGAACGCGGCGTTCGACGGTCTCACCAAGGATTTCAACCGGCGCCTCGAGATCGCGCATGAAGGCTTCACCACGCGCGCGACCGCGGCGCTGGCCGCGCATCTCGAAAAGAACGCCGAGCTGACCACCTGGCACTATGACCCGACCGGCCTGCGCGTTCTGTTCCGCTCTGCCTGCCTTGTCTATACCGGCCGCGCGCGATCCGCGATCCGGGAGGTCTACGAAAGCGCGGCGGCGGAAATCCGCGAGTTGTATTTCCGGGCTTTCGACCTCGACGAGGCGACGTTCTGGCTCGAGGCACCGGCGCTTCCGGTCTTCCCGCCACCGGTGGTTCTGGGCAAGACGATCGCTCTGGATCTCAGCGGCGGCTGGTGGTCCCGCTGGTGGAAACGCCGCCGCGGCCACAACGCCATCGCCAAGGATTTCTCGGGCATGGTCCGGGAAGAGACCCGGTCGATCCTCGACAGTCTCAGTGAAGACTACGGCGACGTGAATCGCGAGGCGGCCGAGAAGATCCTGAGCGAGTTCGTCGCGATGCAGCGCAACATCCTCACGGAGCTTTCGACCCGCTCCGAGGTCGGCGAAAAGGACGTCGCCGAATTCTGCCTCGGATCGGAACGCCTCCTGAAGGCCGAGGCGCTGCGGAACGCCAAGAAGGTTCTCTCGAAACACGTCAGGTCAGAGGAATTGGAGAAACGCGGATGACACGCCACTTGCACAAGACGGCCGCGAAGCCCGTGGTCGCCCTGATGGGGGAGTTCAGTGCCGGAAAAAGCACGCTGGCCAACCTGCTTCTCGAAGCGGACAAGTCTCCCGTGCGGGTCACGGCGACCCAGATGCCGCCGATCTGGTACACTTATGGCTTCGGCGCTCCGATACGCGTGGACCTCTCGGGAACGCCCACGACTCTCTCCGAGGAGCACCTTTCCTCGGTGCAGGTCGACGACACGGCCTATGTGCTGATCCGTCTGCAGGCGGACGTGCTTCAGCTGATGGATATCGTCGACATGCCCGGGATTTCGGATCCGAACCTCACGCCGGAGAGCTGGCAGCGCACGATCCCTTTTGCCGATGCGGTGATCTGGTGCAGCCACGCGACCCAGGCTTGGCGCCAGAGCGAGGCAGCGACGTGGCGTGACCTGCCGGACGATCTTCGCGAACATGGGCTGCTCCTGCTGACACGGTTCGACAAACTGCTCACCGAGCATGACGGACAGCGTGTTCTGGCCCGCGTCCGCGCGGAGACGGACGGCCTTTTCCAGGGCGTGTTCCCGATCTCCCTGCTCGACGCCGCGCGCGCCGGCGACGATCGGGAGATCTGGGAAAAGAGCGGCGCGGAGCAGTTCCTTCAAAAACTGCTCGAAATGGTCTTCGAACTCGCGACCTCCGGGTCGACGTCGGAGCCCGCGTCGGAACCTGTGCAATATGCCGCCTGGAGCCGGTCCCGTGGCGCAGCCAAACCGGCCGCCCGATCCGGCACGGGTCCTGCTGCGCACTCGGTGGTGGTGCCAAAGCGCGTGGAATCTAAGAAATCGTCGGAGAGGGGCACGTCGCAGCGCCTCCCGAGATCCGTCCTGACGGAGAAGGTCCTCTGATACCCGGGGCCGATAATTGGAAAAGACGTGCGCCGCGCGCAGGCCCCGGCGACATTGACCGGGACGACCGGGGCCGGTAGGTGGGAGTGATCCGAGGCCAGATGAACGGGCAGAACGCAATCGAATTCGCGCCAATGGGGGATCAGGACCATCTTGCATCGCTGCGGCTGGCGCATTCCGAAATCGATTGCGCGATGCTGAGCGATCTGCGCGCGAGGACCGTTCTTCGCGCGAGTTCGCATATCGATCAGCCGCAGGAGCTGCTCGACGAGCTTGGCCGCGCTGCCGCCATGTTCTTTGGGGATCGTTTCGGCGACCGATGCGAATTCTGCCTGGTCACGCCGTCCCGAACGCTCGTGGCGCGTCGCCTCGGCGCGGACGGCGACACGGCCCTGCTGGTGGTGTTCGCCCCCGATGTCGACCTGGGATGGGCGCGGACAACGACCGCCGAAGCTTGCGGGTATTTCGAGAGTTGAAGCGGTAGCATCGCGTAGGGAAAGGCGGCATTCGTGGACCAGGATCGGATCCTTCGAAACAAGCTGGTGCGACTCTCGGCGGCCGGACGGGCCGATACCACCGGCCGCCTGACATCGCTGCCGGAGGCCGGTCTTTTCGTGATGGTGCTCAGGAAGGTCGACGACATCGTCCTTGCGCGGCGGCTGGTGCTGACGGCACCGGACCGACCCGAGTTTACCTGTGTCGTCGCCAACCGCGCCGTGGTCGCGTTCGGCATGGCCGATGACGCGCTGACAGATCTCGATGTTCACGACACCGACGGGATCGCAGCGTTCTGCGCACGCCTGAAGCAATTCCTCGACGACCTCGACGAGGTGACGTTTCGCGTGGAGGCGCCGCAGCGGGAGGCGCAGACCATTTCCGGCGGGGTGACGGCGAACTTTCTGGCGAGATCATGCGACGAAGCCCTCTATACGGTGACAGAACCCGACCGGCCGCGCGAGGTTGCCAGTTTTCTGGAGCGCAACGGACACCGGCTCACGGCCTGGTGCCAGAGCCTGGCCGGAGTCATCGAAAGCGGCGGAAAACCCTCTGAATTCGAGCCATTGCAGGCGTTTCTTGACAAAATGCACGAAGATCTCCTGAACGGAGACCAGAAACTGGTCGGCGGCGCGTCCGGCAATTTCCTCTTCGTGATCTCGGCCGCAGAAGCGGGATCGGACAGCCTCTTCTTCTCGCGGCATGGCGACGTGCAGCTTGCCTTTGCGGCACCGGAGGATGCCGTGCAGGCGCTGAGCGCAGATTGGCGTGAGTGCTGTCCGGCCTAGCGCTCCCGCCGCGATACCCGCACGCCGTACCCAGACCTGCGGGACGCCGCAGCTTCGGGACGCCGGTCTTCCGAACGACCTGAGACGACAAGCGTCACATCGACAGATTCGTCGCCCCGCCGTCGAGCAGGATGTTCTGCCCGACGATGAACCGCGCCTGCTGCGAACAGAGGAAGGCGCAGGCCGCGCCGAAATCCTCCGGCTGCCCGTAGGCCCGCGCCGGGATCGTGGCGAGCCGCTGCGCCTGCGCCTCCTCCTGCGTGATCCCCTCCTGTTTCGCCACCCCCGCATCGAGGCTCACCGCCCGGTCGGTCGCATGTATCCCCGGCAGAAGGTTGTTGATGGTCACGCCATACGGCGCCACCTGCCGCGAGGTTCCCGCCACATAGCCCGTCAGCCCGGCACGCGCCGAATTGGACAGCCCGAGCACCGGCACCGGCGCCTTCACCGAAACCGAGGTGATATTGACCACCCTGCCCCAGCCGCGGTCGATCATTCCCGGAAGCTGCGCCTTCATCAACGCGATCGGCGCGAGCATGTTGGCGTCGAGCGCCGCTATGAAATCCTCCCGGTCCCAGTCGCTCCAGAGCCCCGGCGGCGGCCCGCCGGCATTGGTGACCAGGATGTCGACATCGCCCGCGGCCGCCAGCACCAGCGCCTGGCCCTCGGCCGTGGTGATGTCCGCTGCCACAGCCGTCACCGGCACGTCTTGCGCCTCCCGGATCGCCGCGGCCGTCTGCTCCAGCGCCTCCGCTCCGCGCGCGTTCAGCACCAGTTCGACGCCCGCCGCGGCCAGCGCTTCGGCGCAGCCGCGCCCGAGCCCTTTCGAGGAGGCCGTCACCAGCGCCCGCTTGCCCGCAATCCCAAGGTCCATGGCAAATTCCTTTCCATTCTTCCGGCCGCCACCCTGCCCCGCCACCCCGAGGTAGGCAAGACCGGCCGGATTGCCCCGGCCCACCGCGCGGGTCCTGCTCCTTGAGGACCTCGGGCCGACGAGGTGATGCCCGATCGCGGCAAGCCGGTCTCGTGGGAACTTGCCCGACAGCCGGCGTCCCCGCCTGCTACCCGTTCGACGGATTGTCGCGAAGGGAGAGGTGTGTCGACACCTGCTGCGGGTCCCGAAGCGCGAGATACCAGGGGTCCCAAGCCAGCGCCTGATCAACAATCTTCCGCACCACGCTTTCGGAGGCGTCGGTCGTGACGTCGATGCTGATGCGCGTCTCCAAGGGAGCCGCCTTTCCCCCGCCGAGCCCGAAGAGGGCGGCATCGTCGAAATCCGTCTCCACGGCCACGTCGACCGCCTCGAAACGGACCCCTTCGCGCGCCGCAAGCATCTTGACGGCCATCGCGACGCAGCCGGCAATGGCGGCACGGGCGAAGAACCCCGGCGACGGACCGGCGCCGTCACCACCCATCGCCCGGCCCAGATCGAGCAGGGACTCGAAATCGCCCTGGGTGACCCGGCAGGCCAGGCCGTCGCCGACGTGGCCGCGGGTGAGGATCGTGCTCCGGGCCTTGCCGGGATCCGATTGCATGCGCGCGATCACGGCAGTCTGCGCTTGCCGAATCCGCGCGTCGCGGTCGGTGTCAACGCTTAGCGGGCTCGTATGCAGAGTCATGGCTCTTTCCTCTCTCTTCAGGCCGCATTGCAGCGGGTGGATTGAACAAGATGATCGGCCAACGCGGCCGCGTCGTCGCCGACCCCGTCGATGAGCGACGATTTGCGGCGGCGCAGGAACGGGAGGCCGAGCACATAGAGCCCCGGCGCAACGATGCCATCCTGATGGGCAAGCCGCCCCTTGCGGTCGAACACCGGCAGGTGAAGCCAGCTGAAATCCGGCTGGAAGCCGGTGGCCCAGAGGATCGTCGAAATCTTTCCCTTCGCCAGGTCGAGCCGGAGCTTCGGGCTGGCGGGGATGCGGGTCGGCGCGAAACGTTCGGGGGATGGAAGTCCGGCGATGCCTGCCTCGGCGGCCCAAGCGTCGAAGCTCGTCAGAGCCCGGTTCATCTTCAGATCGGACAGCATTGCCGCATTAGCCAGCCCCCCGGAAAACAGCGCCTCGTCGCCACGGATTGCGGCCAGGCGGCCGACAAGCTCGATCCCGTTCTTTTGAAGCGCGTTCAGGTCGAGGAATTGTTTACTGGCATCGCCGAAGATTTGCAGCGACGGCACCGCGCGGGCGCGGGCGATATCGTCGACCTCGGCGGTCGTGGTAGACAGAATCCCGGACCGGTCCATCCACCATTGAATGTCGCGCCCGCGATAGTGGCGCGGCATGCGGATGTGCTGACCCGTGGCGAGGACAACCTCGCGGCCGGCTGCACGGATCTCGGAGGCAATCTGGACACCGGAAGCCGAAGCCCCGACCACCAGAACACCACCTTCGGGAAGTTTGGATGGGTTGCGATACTCCAGCGGGCTCAGCTGGGTGATGTGGCCGGGAAGCTCTTCGGCATAAGCGGGGATGCTGGGGCGGTTGCAGGCGCCACTTGCCAGCACGAGATTGCGGCAGGTCCAGTCGCCCTTGTCGGTGGCGACCCGGTATCCGTCGCCTCCTCGGGACACCGAGAGGACGCGGGTCTGCGTCTCAACCGGGGCAGCGATCCGGGCGGCATAGCTATCGAGGAAATCCACGACTCCAGTCATATCCATGAACCCGTTGGGGTCGGACCCCGCCCGGGCGTGGCCCGGCAGGCGGTTCTGCCAGTTGGGGGTCAGCAGACGCAGGCTGTCCCAGCGTTCCGTCCGCCACGAATTGCCGACCTCGCCGCGTTCGAGGAGGACGTGCGGCACCGAGCGTTGTTGCAGGCAATAGCTCATTGCCAGACCGGCCTGCCCGGCGCCGATGATGAGCGTGTCGATCCGTTTCATGGCCCGGCTCCTGTGTGAGAAAGGGAATGGCGCCTGCCGGGGGAGCCCCGGCAGGCGCGGGAGAGCGTCACGCGACGGTGACGGCGACGTTGGTCGGGTTGGTCAGGATGTCGAACACGGCGGAGCGCTTCTGCGACTGGGCGACGATCGCGTTGATGTCGTCCGCGCTGGCGTCGGCGTCGATCTCGAAGGAGACGCGGATCGCGGAGAAACCGTTGCGGATGTCGGGGTCCATGCCGAGGATGCCCTGGACGTCGATATCCCCTTCGACAGTTGCGCGAACCGAACGCAACTGAACGCCGCGATGCTGGGCGACCGCCGCCACGCCGCCGGTCAGGCAACTGGCGAGCGCCGAGAGCACGATCTCGGGCGGTGCCGGGGCACGGTCGGCGGCGGCAAAGACCTCCGGGTGGTCGGACTCGATCGAGAAGGTCCGCTTGCGCGCGTGGGTCTGGCCAAGGCCGAAATAGCCGCCGATCGTGTTGCGGTTGTATGTGCCTTCGATCCAGTCGCAGGTGCTTTTGAACGTGAACTGCGCCGCGGCAGGGGCTTCGGCGAACGCGCCGCGTGCGCCGATGAGGGCTTCGGTGTTGACGCCATTCTTGACGGGGGCGGTGGAAACTTGGGTCATGGTAGGTCCTTTCGGTTTTGTATTTGGGTTTGGATCGGCGACGTCGCGCGACGGCGACCCCGCTGTTGGATGCCGCCCCTGGCGGAGCGGCGTTTGGTTGACGGGATGCGTGAGGCGGCGCCTGAGCGCCGGCATGCGCATCCCGGTGCCGGTGCCTCATCGGCGCCGGCGGTGTCGCGCCGCGAACGGCCGAACAGGGCGAGGCGGGCCGTGAACTCCTTGGCTCCCCTCGCGAAATCGGTCAGTCCGGAGCGCGGGCGGTGATCAGCCAGGACGAACTGTCCATCCAGAGACCGCCTTCGCGCTGCTCCACGCTCTCGAACAGATCGGCGAGCGCGCAGACGATCTCGGCCCGGCGAGCCTCACCGAGGGCGCCGGATTCGCGATAGGTCTCCCCGGCGGGGCCGATGGCGAGCTGGAAACTGACGGCATCCTCGATATCGCGACCGACCTGCACCTTGGCGTCGACGCGGCGGAAGGCGATGTCGGTGAAGCCGGCGGCTTCCATCTTGGCCCGCGTTACAGCTTCGTCGGCCATGGAAAACGGACCGGGGCCGCAGGTCTGCGCGTCCGCTCCGGGAGCGGGCAGGAACTGGCGCACCACGTCACGGGCCGCGATCAGCCACGGGTTGTCTTCCCTCTGGCGCCAGACGATGTGGGCCATGCGGCCGCCGGGTCTGAGGGCACGGCGCATCGTGCGCAATCCCGCGACCGGGTTGGTGAAAAACATCGTGCCGAACCGCGCGAAGACGAAATCGTAATCCGCCCTGCCGAGGTCGCGCTCGGCATCGCGGTTCTCGAAGCGGAGATTGGGAACGAACATGCGGTCCGGTCGGCTCTGCGCGATGTCGAGAAAGGCATCGCAGCAATCGACCCCCAGAACCCGGCCTTCCGGTCCGACGCGTTTGGCGATGGCAACGGCGGTGTCTCCGAAGCCGCAGCCGACATCGAGCACGTAATCGCCGCGGGCGATATCGAGCAGCGGCATCACGGTTTCGCTGTGGCGCGACAGGCCACCTTCGAGGATATGGCGATATTTCACGAATTTGGGCGCCAGCGTGTCGTTCCAGAACTCGACGATCGGCGAAGGCGGCAGGGTTTCCGCATTCGATGCGGTGAAATCTATGTGGAATGTCATGATCGTATCTCCGGGGGTCATATGATTGGGAAGTCAGCGGAAGAGGGTGAGGTATCAGTCGTGCCAGTGGCCCGGCGCATCCCAGTTGGGTCTGTCGGCTTCGCCTGCCGAGTTCTCGGGACGGTTGCCGAGATCGGCCGGCCGATGCGGCGCGGGCAGGCCAAGCCTGCGCCGCTGGGGACGGAGCTCCAGACGATCGCGAAGCCCTATCCGTCGGGCGGAACCTCCACTCATCCGGGCCGCTACTGCGCTGATATTCATCTCCTTTCCTCCTTGGTGCGTCGCGGCGAGGGTTCGTCCGCTCGCCGATGACCAATGGATAGGGAAGAAAGGCGCGGCAAAATACTTCACGCATGAAAGCAAGCCGCTACAAAAAGCGAAGAAACCTGCTACATTATCTGAAGTTCAACTGGGACGGGTCGACCGGATGGAGCTACGATGAACTACAATCAGTTCTGTCCGATCGCGAAGGCGGCGGAAATTCTCGGCGAGCGCTGGACCATCCTGATCCTGAGAGAACTGCTCATGGGCGGGCGGCGGTTCAGCACGCTGCAACGCGGGCTGGGGGACATCTCGCCGGCCCTTCTGACCAAGCGGCTGAAACAACTCGAAGACCACAACATGGTCATCCGACGCCGCATCCCCGGCCAGAAGGGGTACGAATACTTCCCGACCGCAGCCTGCGAAGCGCTCATGCCGGTTCTGTTCGCGCTCGGGGAGTGGGGGATCATCTGGGCGAAGAACACGATCCTCGATCAGGATTTCGATGTGGAGTTCCTGATGCTCTACCTCGAACGCAGCATCGACCGCGAAAAGATCAAGGGACAGGAGACGGTCATCAAGTTCCGGTTCCCGGACCTGAGCGAACAGCGTGACTGGTGGCTGGTCGTGAGCCCGGAAAAGTCCGAAGTCTGCATCAAGGATCCGGGCAAGGACATCGACGTCTACTTCAACTGTTCGGTCAAGACCCTGTCGAATATATGGATGGGCGACCGAACCTATCGCGACGCCATCCGGGACGGCGACCTGATCATGGATGGGGACCCAAGCCTGACCCGTACCGTGACAACCTGGCTGAGGCCGGGAATCTTTGCCAATTCACCCCGTGAGGCTGTGGCCGGTTGACGTGCTGAAGGCAGACGCAGCGGATTGGCGGTCGCGCGCCTGCGGCTGTGGTTGTCAGCCCGCGGCCAAGGATTGCTCGGGCGTCTCGATCCGGGTGAGCACCGCGTCGGTCACGGCGCGCGTGCCCATGTCGCCGCCGAATTCCATCGGCCTCAGTTGCCTGGCGGCAAAGCCGGCCTCGACGGCCATGTCGATTGCGCCGCCCGCCGCCGCATAGGCGGCGATGCCCGTCTTCTCGGCGAGGTAGTCGAGCATCAGGGCCGCGCTGAGGATCGCGGCCAACGGATTCGCCTCATCCCGGCCCATGATGTCCGGCGCGCTGCCATGCGCCGGCTGGAACAGGCCGGTCTCGTCGCCGATCTCGCCGCAGGCCGCCATTCCCATGCCACCCACGAGCCCGCCCGCCAGATCGGACAGGATGTCGCCGAACATGTTCTCCATCACCAGGATGTCGAAATCCCACGGCCGCCGGACCAGGTCCAGCGCCTGCGCATCGACATAGTTATAGCCGATCTCGGCATCGGGATGCTCGGCCGCCACCTCGCCGAAGATCTTCCGGAAGAACGCCATCGAGGTGAAGACATTTGCCTTGTCGACGCAGGTCAGCCGCGCCCGCTTGCCCTGCGCCAGGCGCTTCCCGGCGAGGCGGAAGGCAAAGCGGTGCAGCCGCTCGGTCGTCGCCCGCGTGATCCGCAAGGTCTCCCGAACCTCCTCGTCCCCGATCACCTGCGCCCGCCCGTGAGCGGCGGCGGAATAGAACAGGCCCTCGGTGCTCTCGCGCAAGATCACCAGATCGATCTTCGCGGCGCGCGGATCGGCCAGTCGCTGCGGCGCGTTGGGATAGGCCTTGACCGGCCGGATCCCGGCGTAGAGCCCGTAGCGATCGCGCAGTCGAAGATGCGGCGAGATCTCGGTGCCATCCGGATGACGGATCTCCGGCAGTCCGATGGCCCCGAGAAAGATCGCGTCGGCATTGCCCGCCCGTACCTCGCCGCCGGGCTCGATGTCCCGGCCGGTCTCCCGGAAGTAGCCGGCTCCGGCGCGGATCTCGTCGAAATCGAGCGCCGGCGCACCGGCCTGCCGGCAGGCCGCCTCAGCCACCAGCATCGCCGCCTCGGAAACGTCGACGCCAATTCCGTCGCCCTTGATCAGCGCTATGCGTGCCCCGGTCGTCGCTTGCCGCGGTCCTCCCCGCAGCTGGTCACGCGCGGTCATCTCGGGATCTCCGCGATCGGGCCGGGGTCGAGCCGGCTGATGTGATCGGCCGCACCGCAAGCGAAATAGTCGCGGACAAGTGGATCATGCCCCGGGATGATCAGATCCGGACGGCTGGCAAGACGCAGGAGCGTGTCGAATCCGTCGAGCATGTCCTGGAGATCGACGACGATCGGGAATGGTTTTCGTGCGAAGACATTCTCGTAGTAATGCGTCGCATCCGAGGCGAGCACCATCCAGCCGGAACGCGTCCGCACCCGTACCGACTGTAGGCCGCGGCTGTGCCCGCCGATCCGGTGAACGGTCACGCCTTCGGCAATCTCGGCCGCGCCCTCGTGGAACACCACCTTTCCGGCGTAGAGCCTGCGCACGGCCTCGCAGACATGACCGGCCGAGAACGGCATGCGGAGCGTGTCGTGGCACATGCAGGGACCGGTGGCATAGGCCATCTCGGCCGCTTGCATGTGAAGGGTCGCGTTGGGGAAGAGATGCAGCCCGCCTGCGTGATCGTAGTGCAGATGCGTCACGATCACCTGCCCGATATCCTCCGGCGTCACGCCAAGCGGCGCGAGAGCGCTGCGCGGATCGAGCCGTATCGGCCGGTCCCGCGATGCCGCCTCGGCATCGTCATACCCGGTATCGACCAGGATAACCTCGTCGCCCTTGCGCAGGAGCCACATGAAATAGTCCATCGCATGTGGTGCGTCGTGATTGTCGTCGAAAATGAAGCTGTCGCCCCGGACCCGTGCATTGCGGTCCGCGTATTTGACGGCATGGACCTCCCATTCGCTCATGACCTCACCTCCGAGAAGCAACTGACGCTCTTGTGCGCAACCATATCCGAGATGGCGCGATCGAAGTCATTGAAATGTGCCGACTGGAGATGCACCTCGAAAGCCGCTCTGTCGTCATAGAGCTCATAGAGAAAAACGATGCCGGGGCTGCCCGGGTCGCTGCAGATGTCGAACCGCCGGCAGCCGGGTTCCTCCGCCAGGCTCGTGCGCGCGTTCTGCTCCATGAGAGGCATGAATTCTGCCATGCGGCCCGGCCGCAGCGTGAAGGAAACGGTGACGGCATACATCAGGCCGCCCTCCCCCGCAGGCGCCCGAAGGCGCGCTGGACGGCGGGGATCTGGCTCAGGATCAGGGCGGCGTTCAGCGCCAGAAGGATCGCGGCGCCGGGGCGCGAGGCGAAGACCGTCAGGTCGCCGTCCGAGAGGAAGAGCGAGCGGCGGAAGGTCTCGTCGAACAGCCCACCCAGGATAACCCCGATCACCAGCGGCGCGATCGGGAAGGCCAGCATGTTCATGAAATAGGCCACGAATCCCACGCCGAGCATCAGGTAGAGATCGTTGATCCCGCCACCGACGCTGAAGGAGCCGATGGTGGTCAGCACCAGCACCACCGGCAGGAACACGGTCTGCGGGATCCGCAGGATGCGGATGAAGACACGCGCCGTGAAGAGCCCCATCAGGAACATGGTGAGCGATGCCATGACCAGGATCGCCACGACGCGCAGGATGATCGCCGGATCGATAGTCGGCCCCGGAATCACGTTGTTGATCATGAAGGCGCCCATCAGCGCGGCCGCGGGTGGCGATCCGGGGATACCCAGAACCAGCAACGGGATGAGCGCGCCGCCGATGCAGGCGTTGTTCGCCGTCTCCGCCGAGAGCAGCCCCTCGATCGACCCCTTTCCGAATTTTCCGCCGTCCTTCGAGACGGTTTTCCCGACGCCGTAGCTCACCCATCCGGCGACATCCTCGCCGACACCCGGCAGGGCACCCACGCCGGTGCCGATGACGCCGGAGCGGGTGATCGTCGGCAGGTATCGCCGGATCGAGGCGAGACTGGGCACGATCCGGTCGGTGAACTGCGTCAGTTTCCCGACCTCGGCATGCCTTAGGCCGTCGATGACCTGCGGCACGGCAAAGGCGCCCATCAGGACTGGCACGACCTGGAAGCCGGACATCATGTAGGACCAGCCGAAGGTGTAGCGCGGCTCGGAGAGCAGCGGGTCGAGGCCGACCATCGCCATCGCCAGCCCGATCAGTCCGGCGATCCAGCCTTTGATCACCAGGTCCTCGCTCATGAGCGTTCCCGAAAGGAGGATTCCAAAGAGCGCCAGCAGCGCCTTTTCCGGGCTGGCAATGTTCTTCGAGATCAGCAGCAGGACCCAGACGAAGATCAGTAGCGCGAAGGTGCCGATCAGAGTGCCGATGAAGCTGGCCGTCGTGGTCAGGCCGAGCGCCTCGCCGCCGCGCCCCGCCTTGGCGAGGGGATGGCCGTCCATCGCGGTCGCGGCGCTGGCCGCGGTGCCCGGGATGTTGAGCAGGATCGACGGGTAGGAACCGCCATAGATCGCCCCGACATAGGCGCCGAGCAGCGCGATCAACGAATAGTCGAGCGGGATCTTGTTGCCGAAGAACCCCGTCAGAATGGTTACCGCGAGCGTAGCCGTCAGGCCCGGCAGGGCACCGAACATGATGCCGAGGAAGACGGACGTCACGAGGTAGAGATAGGTGAGCGGATCGACCACCAGCGCGGCGAATGCGCCGCCGAAACCGGCAAGTTGGGACAGCACGAAATCCACGTCATTCCCTCCAGAGCGGCCGCAGCGTCACGTAGTAGTGGTATTCGATCTGCGAAAAGATCAGCCCGCCGCGGTTCGGCACGTTCTGCCGGAACCCGAAGGCCATGGCGCAGACCAGGATCAGCGGCGCCCCCACCGCGATCAGCGGCGTGATCCGCATCACCCGGTCATCCCGCCCCGTCAGAAGCATCCAGCCGGTCAGCCCGACCCAGAGCAGCAGCGCGATCCAGTCGTCGTCATGCGCCTGCCACTCCGATTGCGGGAAATGCAGCAGAAGCGATGCGGCCCCCGCGGTGGCCACGATCAGCATCGCGAGCTTCATCCGGGCCGGCCTTCCGGCATGGTAGCCATAGATCAGCGCGGTGATCAGCAGCCCCGACGAAATGATGAAATCGACGCGCGGCACCAGCGCCACGATGTAGAAGAAGAAGATGACGGCGAGAGTGCCGAAGCGAAGTGCCTCGGCCGGGCTCCAGCCGAGCCCGACGGCACTCAGCGCGTGCCTCGCGCCGCCATCCCGGATCGAAATCAGCATCAGCACGCCGGACAGGACCAGCATGAGGAAGAAGATTCCGAGCGGCACGATCGCGGCAGAGTTGAACCACTCGACCCCCTTCACGCCGCCCTGGGTGGAGCTGAACAGCGGGATGTCCGATGTGCGCCACAGAAAGAAGACGGACAGCGCCATGAGCACCAGAGATGCCCAGAAATCGCGGGCGCGCATCACTGTCCTGTCGTTTTCTTTGTCCAACGCGTGCCCTCCCCGGCCTTGTCCGGGAGTGCCAGGCGGCCTCCCGGACATCTGTCACTGTCCTGCCTTGTATCAGGGTTTCTCGATCCCGAGCGACGCCGGATCAACGGTCGCCACGCCGAGGTCCTGCAGCGTGTAGGCGAAGTTGCTCTCGAGGTTGGAGAACAGGGCCTGCGCCTCCTCGCCGGACTGTCCGCCGATGTCGTAGTGGTTGGCCGCGGCCCATTCCGCGACGGCCTCTCCCGCCATGGCGGCATCGAAGGCTTCCGTCAGCTTTGCCTTCACCTCGTCGGAGGCGGAGTTGTGGACGGCAAAGCCGATCGCCTGTTTCAGCGGCAGATAGGCATCGAGCCCGTCATAGATGTCGAAGGCCGAGGGCACGGTGATGCCGGCGATCTCGGCGCTCTGCGGCGTGAGCATGGCGAGCGGCTTCAGCTCACCGCCCTCGATCAGCGGCGCCTGTTCGGCCAGCGACGTCACGACGAGCGCGACCTCGCCCGCAATCGCGGCCTCCTGTCCCGGCGCCGAGCCCTTGTATGGCACGAACTTAAACTCCGCGCCCGCACCGTTCTCGATCGCCAGCAGGTTCAGGTGGTGGATCGAGCCGGCCCCGGAAGCTGCCGCCGGAATGGTTCCCGGCGCCGCCTTCGCGGCATCGACCAGTTCCTCGAGCGTCGCGTAGGAGCTGTTTGCAGGCACCGAGATGAGATCGGGCGAGCCGCCGACGATGAACGGGTACCAGAAGTCGAACTTCTTGTCCCAGCCGCCCTGCACTGCTGCGGTGACGTTGGATTCCGAAAGCCCGACCAGCGTGTAGCCGTCATCGGGCTGGTTCATCACATAGACCATGCCGTTGGAGCCTGCGACTCCGCCAGTCTGGTTGATGACGTTGATCGACACGGGAAGGTGTTTCTCCATCTCTGCCATGATCATGCGGTTGATCGTGTCGGTGCCGCCCCCGGCGCCCCAGACCACTGCCGTCGTTATGTCCCGATAGGGGTATTCCTGGGCCGCAGTCATCGTCGCGGCTCCCGCAATCACCATCGCGGCCCCTGCGAATGTTCCAAGCAAAGTCTTCATCAACGCCTCCTCCTGGCAGTTGTGTGCTCCTTGTTGCATATTTTTGCGTATGCATTAATGTGCATTTTGTCAACGACAGATTGCAACCGGAAGAAAATGCCGCAATGACTCTGGAAGAGAGCCGCGCAATGCCGGAGACAGCGGAGGGCAGGATTGAAGACGGGAATTGGTCGAGCCGGAGCGCGGCATGACGGGCGCTGAGACCCTGCGCGTCGCCTGTGTCGGCGCGGGCTATTTCAGCCAGTTCCAATACGAGAGCTGGGCGCGGATCGACCGGGTTGTGCTTGTCGGGTCCTGCAACCGAAATATCGACAAGGCCCGCCGGACCGGGTTTCCGGCCTACAGCGACCTTGACCTGATGATCCGGGAGACCCGGCCGGACCTGCTCGACATCATCCTGCCGCCGGTCGTTCATGCGGCCACGATCCGCACCGCACTCGCCGCCGGAGTAAAGACCCTCATATGCCAGAAACCCTTCTGCAACGACATCGACGAGGCGCAGCGGATGATTGCGGAGGCTGACGCCGCCGGTGCGCGGATCGTGATCCACGAGAATTTCCGTTTCCAGCCCTGGTATCGCCGCATCCGAGCGGCGATCGAAGCGGGGGCGGTCGGAGCGCTGCAACAGGTTTCATTCCGGCTGCGCCCGGGCGACGGCCAGGGACCGGACGCCTATCTCGACCGGCAACCCTATTTCCGGACGATGGAACGTTTCCTCGTGCGAGAGACCGGCATTCACTGGGTCGACACGTTCCGGTATCTGCTCGGCGATCCGCTCTCGGTCTATGCCGACCTCCGCCAGGTCAACCCGGCAATCGCGGGCGAGGATGCCGGATATGTGCTCTTCGAGCACCCGGGCGCGGTGCGGGCGCTATTTGACGGCAACCGCTGCCTCGACCACGACGCGAAGGATCTTCGCCGCACGATGGGCGAGGCGCTGGTGGAAGGTACCGATGGCACGATCAGCCTGACGGGCGACGGCGCCGTGACGCTGCGCCGCTTCGGCGGGTCGGAGATGGTCGAGTTGCTGCCCCCCGACCGGACAGAAGGCTTTGGCGGCGACTGCGTCCATGCCTTGCAGAGCCATGTCGTATCGGGTCTCCTCGACGGCACGGCACTGGAGAACCCGGCTCAGGACTACTTGACGGTGATGCGGATCGAGCAGGCGATCTACGAATCCGCACGCACGGGACGAAAGATCGCCCTGGAGGCCATGTGATGTCACGAGCGGAAAAACCGGTTTCGAACACGGAACGCGCAATCGAGGAACTGCGCCGGCTGGTTTTCTCCGGCGAATTGCCAGCCGGATCCGATCACCTCGAAAGCGAACTCGCCGACCGGCTCGGCATGTCGCGAACGCCGGTTCGCGAAGCCGCCCGGACGCTCGAAAGCCAGGGGTTGCTGGAACTGCGGGCTCGCAAGGGGGTGCGCATCCTGCCGGTGTCGCTGGAAGACATGCGGGAAATCTACGACGTCCTGACCGAGCTGGAGAGCCTCGCGGCCGAACGCGCCGCCGAGCGCCGGTATTCGAAGGAGGAACTGGCGGATCTGGAAAACACAATCACGGACATGAACCGGGCGCTCGAGGCTGCCGATCTCGAGGCCTGGGCGGAGGCCGACAACCGGTTCCATGCCGAACTCGTCCGTCTCGGCGGCAATTCCCGGATCATGGCGATCACGGCGATGATGAGCGACCAGGTGCGGCGCGCGCGGGCGGTGACGCTCTTCATGCGCCCCATGCCGGTGCAGTCGAACCTCGATCACCAGGGCGTCTTCGAGGCGATCCAGCGCGGCGACGCGGAAGCCGCCCACGACCTGCACCGGGCGCACCGGCAGCGGGCGCGCGACATGATCCTCTCGCTGCTTGAGCGGCACCGGCTGCGCCAGCTCTAGCCCGCGTCGACACTCGGCCGGTGGAACCCGCCGCGCTGCGCAACCGCCCCGGCCCCCTGCAGGTTTCCGGCCCGCAGGCAGGCATCCACGCTCCCACCGGCAAGCCAGGCGCTTATGAAACCCGCGTTGAACGCGTCCCCCGCCCCTGTCGTGTCCACGACCTCGACCGGTTGCGCCGGCGCGTGAACCTGCCGCCCGTCGACCAGCGCCGTCGCGCCGCCGGGTCCCTGCTTGATCGCAGTCAGCGGGAACCGGGACTCGGGCACGCCGATATCGCGCAGATGCGCCACTTCGGCGTCATTGGGCAGGAAGAGGTCGACACTGGCGACGGCGTCGGCGATGTCCGCGGCGGCAAGGCTGTCATCCCAGCTGCAATCGAGCGAGATCGTCGCCCCGGCGCTCCGGGCAATGCGGACGATCTCCGGGCGCTCGATCAGCGTGGCCAATTCGCCGATATGGACATGGGCGGCGCCGATCCCGGTCAGGTCACCGGCCTCCAGCGGCGGGAAGGCCGGGCCGGATCGCCGGGTGACGAAGGCGCGGTCGCCCTTCCCGGCAAGAGCGACGGTCACTTGCGGCGCGTCGCCCGCCGGCTGTGTTCCACACAACCGCAGGTCGATCCCGGCCTCTTCCAGATCGTCCGAAAGGATCTGCCCGAATGGTTGCGGTGGCAACATCGCCGACAAGGCCGAGACATGGCCGAGCGCTGCTAGATGCGCCGCGGTGATGAACGCACCGCCGCCGGCATGGACACCAAAGCCGCCGGCATAGATCTCGGTTCCCATCGTCGGCATGCGCGGCAGGTCGGTAAAGATCAGGTCGCAATAGAGGCGCCCGACGCACAGAACCACCGGCCGGTTCGTCACGCGAGCGCCTCGCCGGTCTGGGCGTCGAAGACATGCATGGTCTCGGTGGCCGCGCCGAGCCGGACGATCTCGCCGACTGCCGGGGGCGTGCGGCCGTCCGCCTTGGCAATCACGTCGCCGCTCGACGTTCCGACATAGATGAGCGTTTCGTGCCCGAGCGGCTCGCGCACATTGACCGCGCCTTCGATGACCGCGCTCCCCTGCCCCGGATGCAGGTCTTCGGGACGAATGCCGAGGATGACCTCGCGGCCCTCGGGAAGGTCGCGCCCGAAGCCCAGCGACCCGCCCGTCGAGAGGTCGATCCTGCCGCCGTCTGTCACCCTGCCCGGAAGCATGTTCATCGAGGGCGCACCGATGAACTGGGCCACGAAGGTGTTCGCGGGCTGGTGATAGACCTCGGACGGCGTGCCGACCTGCTGGATGTGACCGTCCTTCATGATGACGATCCGGTCCGCCATGGTCATTGCCTCGACCTGGTCGTGGGTCACGAAGACGATGGTGGAGCCGACGCGCTGGTGCAGCTTCTTGATCTCGAGCCGCATCTGCGTGCGCAACTGCGCGTCAAGGTTCGAGAGCGGCTCGTCGAACAGGAAGACGGCCGGGTCGCGGACCATCGCGCGCCCGATGGCAACGCGCTGCCGCTGCCCGCCGGAGAGCTGGCTGGGCTTGCGGTCGAGATACTCCGTCATGCCGAGAAGTTCGGCGACGCTTTCGATCCGCCTTTCCTTCTCGGGCTTCGGAGCCTTGGAGCTTCGCAGGCCGAAGCCGATATTCTTGCGCACGGTCATGTGCGGGTAGATCGCGTAGTTCTGGAACACCATCGCGATGTCGCGATCCTTGGGCTCGAGATTGTTCACCACCCTGCCGGCGATCTCGATGCTGCCGGATGTGACCTCCTCAAGGCCGGCCACCAGGCGCAGAGTCGTCGACTTGCCACAGCCGGACGGGCCGACGAAGACGACGAACTCGCCGTCCTCGACCTCGAGGTTGATGCTGTGGAGAACCTCCGTCTTGTCATAGGTTTTCACGAGGTCTCGAATGACGAGATTGGCCACGGGTCAGGTCTCCAGAAGTCGTTCGAAGGCGGCGTTGCGGGCGGCAGCGGCCTCGGAAATGCGGTCGATCCGGCGATGCCGACGGCGGGACAGGCGGTCTATCCTGTCCCGGTAGATCGCGAAGGCAGCGTCGAGCGCCTCCGGCGCGGGTCCGCCCGGCCGGTTGCGCAGGGCGACGAAGGTCTCGGGCGCGGTGGCCCGTTCGAATGCTTCGGCGGTGAGCGCCGTGTCGCGCCCGGTCTCGTCCCGGAACGCGGCCGCGAAGGCGGCATATCCCTGCCCCAGGGACGTCCTCTGCCGGATGACGGCCGCGGCGGTGCGGGAGGCGACCTCATGCGCCTGGCGGAAGCTCAGCCCGTCATCCCGCACCAGCGTATCGGCCAGTTCGGTGATCGTGATGCAGGCGGCCTCTGTCGTCGCCCGCACCCGGTCGGCGTTGATCGAACAGGCGGGCAGCATCGCCGACAGGAGCTCCAGCACCCGCCCGCCGCTCTCGAACGCGGCATATCCGGCCTGCTGAACCTCGCCCTCGCTGTCGTTCATGTCGGTGAAGGGCGTGTTGTGCATCGTGTTCACGACCATGTCGCAGCGGCCGACGGTGACGCTCGAGAGGTGCCGCATATGCTCGATCGGCACCGGGTTGCGCTTCTGCGGCATGATCGAGGAGACCTGCACGAGGCTGTTGGGCACGTAGAGCTGGCCCACTTCGAAGGCAGACCAGAACTGCATGTCCTGGATGAGGCGTCCGAGATGCAGGAAGACCAGCTTGATCGCGGAATAGAGGCCGGTCACGTAATCCACCGCTGCGATGCAGCCATAGGAGTTCAGGAGAGGACCGTCGAAGCCCAGAAGTTCCGCCACGCGCGGCCTATCGATCGGGAAGCCCGACGTGGTGATGGCGGCCGCCCCCATGGGACAGTGGCCGAGCGCGTCGATGGCAGCATCGAGCCGCTCCGCGTCGCGCAGCAGCGCCTCCACCGCAGCGCCGAGATAGTGCCCGAAGGTCGACGGTTGCGCCGGCTGACCATGGGTATAGGCGACGATCAGGGTGGATTTCTCGGCCGCGGCCTTGTCTGCGAGCGCCGTGGCAAGGTGCAGGACCTGCGCCATCATCGCGTCGGCATGGTCGCGCAGTGCCATCTTGAAGAGCGTGTGATCCATGTCGTTGCGGGACCGCGCAGTGTGCAGTGCGCCGCCGAGGTCGCCAAGCCGCCTGCGCAGCTCCGCCTCGACGAGGAAGAAATAGTCCTCGAACTCGCCGGTGTAGCTCAGCGCCGAGATGTCCACCTCGGCGTCGATATCGCGGAGCGCGCCGGCGATCCTGCGCGCATCGGCCGCCGTCAGGATCCCGGTCTCGTCGAGCATCAGCAGATGCGCCCGGTTGATCGCCCCCATATGGGCCGCGTAGTGCCGCTTGACCCCCTCGAAGAGCGGCGCAAGCACGGTGTCGCGATAGGTCGGGTCGGGAAAGGTCGATGTGTCGGTCATCCCTTGAGCCCCGCCATGACCACGCCGCGGATGATGAATCTCTGGAAGATGAGGAAGACGATCAGAGTCGGGATGGTGGAGATCGCGGCCCCCGTCATGATGAGCTCCCAGGCCACGTCCGCCTCGTCCCCGAAGGAGGAGAGTCCCACCGGGAGCGTGTACATCTCGACCGAGTTGGTCACGATCAGTGGCCAGATGAAGGCCGTCCAGTTGCCGAGGAAGACGAAGATCGCGAGCGCCGCCAGCGCCGGCCGGACGAGCGGCATTGCGACGGTCCACCAGATCTGAAGCTCGTTCAGCCCGTCGATCCGGGCCGCCTCGATGAAATCGTCCGGCACGGTCTCGAAGAACTGCTTCATCAGGAAGGTGCCGAAGGCCGTCATCAGGCCCGGGAACATGATGCCCCAGTAGGTGTCCAGCCAGCCGAACTGCTGGCTCATCAGATACCAGGGAATGACCAGCATCTCGGTCGGGATCATCAGCGTCGACAGGATCGCGATGAAGACGAGGTACCGGCCGGGGAAGCGGAACTTGCAGAGGGTATATCCGACAAGGCTGTCGAAGAACACGCTGCAGACCGTGGTGATCACGGCGATGATGATCGAGTTGAGGAACCACCAGTAGAACCGGCCGTCCTCGAGGACATAGGTATAGTTCTCGAGCGTCGGCTCTTCGGGAATGAAATTCAGGTTGTAGACCTCGTGCGGCCATTTCAGCGAGGTCGAGATCATGAAGGCGATCGGCATCACCATCAGGATGCCGCCGGCAAACAGCAGCAGGAAGCGGAGGACCTGGCCCATGTTGCGCGGCGGACGCGAGGGGCCGCTCTTAAGCAGAACCTCGGATGAGGGCTTGATCCGGGTGTCGTCGATGGCGGCCATCAGCGATCTCTCAGGATGCGCAGCTGCAAAAGGCTCACCGCGAGAAGGATAAGGAACAGCACCACCGTCTGCGCCGCCGCATAGCCCATATCGAACGAGCTGAACGCGGTTTCGTAGATCATCAGCACCAGAGGCTTGGTCGAGTTCAGCGGGCCGCCGGGATTCTGCGTCGTCATGTTGTAGACGTGGTCGAAGATCCGCAGGAACCCGATCGACGAAAACACCACGATGAAGACGATCGTCGGCTTGAGCAGCGGCAGGGTGATTTCCCACAGCACGGTCCAGGACGAGACGCCGTCGATCCGGGCCGCTTCATAATAGCTCCTGGGGATCGCCCGCAGGCCGGCCATGAAGATGATGATCTGGAACCCCAGCCCCGCCCAGACGGCCGGCGCCAGGATCGAGGGCAGCGCGTTGGTGGTCGAATTGAGGAAGTTGATCTGCGCGATTCCGAGCGAGGCGAGGAAGTTGTTGAAGAGCCCGATCGGCACCGGCTGGTAGAACCAGCGCCATACCCAGGCCATCGCCACCGCGGAGGTCATGAACGGCAGGAAGTAGAGCATCCTGAGAAAACCGTGCAGGAACCGCGTCTTGTCGAGGTGATAGGCGATCACGAAGGAGATCACGAGGCTGATCGGCGTGCCCAGCAGCAGGTAGACGAACGTGTTCCTGAAGACCTTCCAGAAGACCGGATCGGCGAAGAGCTTCTCGTAATTTTCGAGGCCGGTCCATGTCCGCGCACCGAGCAGGTTCCAGTCCTGAAAGCTGATCAGGATGGCATTGCCCGTGGGGTAGAAACGGATGATTCCGTAAAACAGGACAGGAATGGCCAGAAAGGCCCAGGCCCAGGCAATCTGTTTCTGCCGGATCGTAAGATCGCGATAAAGCTTCATCGGTCGTCCTGTCGGGCAAGCCCCGGCCCGAGGGCCGGGGCACCGTATCGCGTCAATCGTTGTAGTATTCGTCGAGCAGCTTCTGCTCGGCTTCGGCGGCGACCGCGAGGCTGTCGGCGGCGGACATGCCTTGCAGCTGCATCCGCTCGACCGCTTCGACCATCAGCTGCCGTTGAGCGCTCTCGTCGACGAACTTGGTGGTGTGGGCATATTCGAGCCCGCGGATGAACGGCCCGAAGACCGGATCGTTCGCATTGGCCTCGGTCATCCCGACAGACGGCTTGGCCGGAAGCTCGCCCACGACGTCGAGCCAGATCTGCATCGCCTCGTCCGACGTGATATATTCCATGAACTTGACTGCGGCGTCGTATTTCTCGCCCTCGGCCTTCGTGGTGATCGCGTTCACCCAGTAGGAGGAGTAGTTGGACTCCGTCCCGTCGGGGCCGGCGGGCAGTTCCACCACGCCCCATTTCAGACCGCGAATATCGGCAAGCGCCCCGATGCGGAAGGAGCCGTCGATATGCAGCGCGGCCCGCCCCGCCTTGAAGGCCGCCTGTGGCTCGTCCATGAACCCGATCGCGGTGACCGGCGTGTCGCCCATGAAGAGGTCCGCGTAAAACTCAAGCGCGGCGATTCCGGCATCGTTGTTGTAGTTCACGGTGCGATAGTCATCGAGATAAGGCTCGCCGCCGAACTGACGGACCAGAACCTCGCGCCACCAGTGGTGGTCCTGCGCCGTCATCCCGGCCGTGAGACCGACCTGGGTGATGTTACCCGCGCCATCCCGCTTGGTCGTCGCTTCGGCGACGCTCACCAGCTCTTCCAGATTTGTCGGCGGCTCGACGCCCGCCTCGTCGAGAAGCCGCTCGTTGTAGAAGAGCGCCAGCGAGCGCACCGCGGTCGGCAGCGCCCAATACTGGTCGCCGTCCTTCATCGCCTGGACCATCGGGAAGAATTGCTCGTCGATCTCCGCGGCCGGGAAGACATCCGCCGGCAGCGGCTGGATGAGTTCGGCCTGCACGTAGTCGTTCAGCCACCCGTAAAAGAGCTGCACGACGTCCGGCCCCTCGCCCGCGGGAATCGCGGCAGCGACCTTGGTGCGGTAATCGGCATAGGGGAAATGGGTCATCTTGACCGTGATATCCGGGTTGGCCGCCTGGAAATTCTCGATCAGCTGTTCCATCGCGGTGACGCGCGCATCAAAGAAATACTGCCAGTATTCGATCTCGACCGCGTTCGCAGCGGACCCCACGAGCGCCGCGACGCTCGTAGCGGAAGCAAGAGCTAGCGCTCTCATTCTGCTGAGTTTCATGATTGGTCTCCCCGGTTTTTGTCGTCGGCCTTCGCCGATCCATTTGCGGCATACCGCATCGTTCATGCGATTAACTCAACTGTATTGAGCTTTAATGTCAAGTTCGCTACGTCGAAAACATGATCTCGATGACCGACATCGTCGTGGGCGCCAATGCCGAGCGCTCCCGCAACCACAACCGGCAGGTCGTGCTCGGCCGCATCCGGGCTGCGGGCCAGATCGGACGTGCGGAGATCGCCCGTGCCTCGGGCCTGTCGATCCAGGCCGTCTCCAACATCATCGCGAACCTTTTGGAAGACGGGCTGATCGTCGAAATGGGCCGCCGCTCCGCAGGTCGCGGACAGCCACCCGTGCAATATGCGATCCATGCCCAGGGCGGCTTTGCGCTCGGCGTCGAGATCCGGCCGGATGCCGTGTTCGCCGCTGTGCTCGACCTCTGCGGCAGCACGATCTGCGCCGAACGAACCCCCCTGCCGGCGACGGACCGTGCAACCATCACCCGCTCTGTCGTCGGGCTGTGTGACCGGGTTCTCACCGAATCGGCGACGCCGCGGGAGCGGGTTCTGGGTGCAGGCGTCGTGATGCCCGGCCCGTTCGGCATAACCGGCATCAAGGGCAGCGGCTCCGAGCTCCTGCCCTGGGACGACACCGCGCCCGACGCCTGGTTTGCGGAGGCGCTCGGCGTGCCCGTCGTGGTCGAAAACGACGCGAACGCCGCCGCCATCGCGGAACGGATCGCCGGCGTCGCGCAGGGGCTCGATACCTATGCGTTCCTCTATTTCGGCACCGGGCTCGGCCTCGGCTCGGTGCACAAGGGGCGCCTGATTGCCGGGGCTTTCGGAAACGCCGGCGAAATCGGCCATATCCCGGTCCCCGCTGCCGGCAGGTCGGTGCCGCTCGAGAGCCTGGTCAGCCGCTTGTCCGTCCGGCGCACGCTGCACGATGCCGGGATCGACGTATCGAGCGGCGACGAAATCACCCGGCTCTACGAGGAGCGCAACCCGGTGCTGCTGGCCTGGCTCGAAGCCGCGATCGAGCCCCTGTCCGCCGCGGTGACGATCGTCGAGAACCTGTTCGACCCGGAGACGGTGATCCTCGGCGGCGCGATGCCGGACGCGATCCTCGACCATCTTTTGGCCTCGGTGCGCCTGCCGACACGGTCCGTGTCGCTGCGGGCGCGCAGATCCCGGCCGCGCCTGATGCGCGGTGCTTCCGGGCGGATGACGGCCACGCTCGGCGCCGCCGCCCTCGTGCTCAACCAGGCTTTCACCCCACAGATCGCCGCCCAGACCCAGACATAGGAAACCCAATGCCCACACCGGATCAGACCCGCATCGAGCTGGATCGCGCGCGCCCGCGGATCCTTGAGTTGTGGTGGGCACTCCGCCCTCTCACCTCGGTAATCCGCTTCATGCAATCGGGCGCCCATCCCGATGACGAGATGTCGGGCATGTTGGCGGCGCTGGCCTTCCGGGACGGCGTGAACCTGTCCTATGCCTGTTCGACGCGTGGCGAAGGCGGCCAGAACGACATCGGCACCGAGGCCGGGGCCGACCTGGGCGCCCTCCGGACCCGGGAAATGGAGCGTGCCTGCGATATTCTCGGCATGCGCATGTATTGGCTTTCGGAGAACCCGGAAGATCCGATCACCGATTTCGGCTTTTCCAAGAGCGGCGTCGAAACCCTTGGCAAATGGGGGCACACCCGGACGCTGGCAAGATTCGTCGAGATCGTCCGGACGGAGCGGCCCGATATCCTCTGCCCGACCTTTCTCGACGTGCCGGGTCAGCATGGCCACCATCGCGCCATGACTCAGGCCGCGCATGAGGTCATGGCCGCCGCCGCCGATCCCGGCTTCCCGTCGAACCTGCCGCCCTGGCAGGTCCGGAAGCTCTACCTGCCGGCGAAATCCGGTGCCGGTCAGGCCTATGACGATTCCGAGCCGCCACCGCCCGCGACCCTGGTGGTCGACGGATCCGGCCACGATCCGATGAGCGGATGGGCATGGGACCGGCTCGGGCAGCAATCCCGCGCCTTCCACCGGACCCAGGGCATGGGGCGCTGGATCGGACTTGCGGGCTCGGGCGACTGGCCGCTGCACCTCGCCAAGAGCCATGTCGAGGGGCCCGACACCGCGCTGGCCTCCGGGCTTCCCGCAACCGTCGGCGACCTGGCCGGACTGCCGGGCGCCGGCCCAATCGCGGACGCGCTGGCCACGGCGCAGGCCTCGATCGACGCGGCCATCACGGGCTTTCCCTATTATTCGGCCGTCGCGGCGGCGGCGCTGCGGGCACTCGAGGCAATCCGCAGCGCGCGCGCGGGCTGTCCGGAGGAGGCGCAGGACGAGTTCTTGCACCGCCTGGACGCCAAGGAGGTACAGCTCGGCCATGTGATCCGCCTCGCGCTCGGCGTCGAGGCGCAGGGCCGGTCCGGCGAGGCATTCCTGCTGCCGGGTCAGACCACCCCGTTCACCGTCGAGCTTGAAAAAGGCCGGGCGGATACGGTCGACCTGGACTGCGTGCTGCCGGAGGGTTGGTCCGTCTCGGACGGGATGCTGTCGATCCCGGCGGACGCCCGGCCCAGTGATCCCTATCGCAGCGCCTATGATCCCGCCGCGCCAACGGCCCCGGCACTGCGGCTGAGGATCTCGGCGGGCGGACACCGGGTGGAGACCCGGCTCCCGTTCGACATGGAGCCCATCATCCTGCCTGAGCGCGTGGTGTCGGTCTCGCCGGAGGCGGCGCTGGTCAACCTGTCCGGGACGGACCGCTCGCTCACCGTGACGTTTCGGAATCTCCGCCCGGCCGACGCATCCTTGGACATCGCGATGCCGCCGGACTGGTCCGTGGCGTTTGAGGACGGGTCGGCGCGCCTCACCCTGCCCGACGACGTGGCGACCGGGATGTATCACCTGCCGGTTCGCCTTGACGGGCGGGACGCGTCGGATCTGCGCCGGATCGAGCATGCCCATGTGGCGCCGACGGCCCGCGCCCGTCCGGCGGGCATTCGGCTGCGGGTTCTCGATGTCGCGGTGCCGGATGTGCGGGTCGGCTATATCGGCGCCGGAAACGATCGGGTCGACCATTGGCTCTCGGCGCTCGGCGCGGATGTCACGGCCATCGGCGACGAGGAGTTGCAAAGCGACAGCGCGCTGGCCGGGTTCGGAACCATCGTCATCGGCATCTTCGCCATGCGGTTCCGGCCCGGACTGGTCGAGGCGATGCCGCGCCTGCACCGCTGGGTGGAGGCCGGCGGGACATTGGTCACGCTGTATCACCGCCCCTGGGACAACTGGGACCCGGACGTCATTCCGCCGCGCCGACTCGAGATCGGCCAGCCGTCGCTTCGATGGCGTGTCACCGACGAGACGGCCGGGGTCCGTCACCTCGCCGATCACCCCGTCCTGCAAACGCCCAACCGGATCGGCCCGGAGGACTGGAAGGGATGGGTCAAGGAGCGCGGCCTCTACTTTGCCAAGAGCTGGGACGAAAGTTACGTGCCGCTCCTTGAGATGGCGGATGCCGACGAAGCGCCACATCGCGGGGCGCTGCTGGTCGCCGATATCGGCAAGGGGCGGCATGTCCACACCTCCCTGATCCTGCATCACCAGATGGAGAACCTCGTACCCGGCGCCTTCCGCCTGATGGCGAATCTCATCGCGCCGCGGAAATGACCGACACCCCCATACGCGACAACCTGCGTGGCGGGGCGTGGCTTCTGGCGGATCTGTCCCTCAACATCTGGGCGCTGTCGATCGTGAAGTGGCTCGGCGCGGACTACGCCTCCTCGCAGGTCGTCTTCCTGCGGGCGCTTGTCGGGCTGGTCCTGATCCTGCCGATGGCCTGGCGCCGGCGGGCGGCGTTCCGCGGCCTGCCCGACCTCGACCTGCACCTGCTCCGCGTCGGCTTTGCGGTGGTTACCCTGACCGCGAGCTTCTTCGCGATTCCGCGTGTGCCGATGGCAACCTTTACTGCGATCGGCTTCACCCGCCCGCTCATCACCATGGTCCTGGCCGCGCTCCTGCTCGGGGAAGTGATCGGGCGCCGGCGCTGGATCGCCGCCGGCGTGGCGTTCTTCGGCATCGTGATCGCGGTGAACCCGAGTGAGGTCCCCTGGAGCTGGGGCCTGGCCGCGATGGTGGTCGTCGTGCTGTCGGGATCCGCCGCCATCATCGCGACCCGGCGGCTCCGGGATGCGCCGGTGATCGTGATGATGGCGTTCTATACGGCCGGTCTGACCGTCTTTTCGGCACCCTTCACCCTCTGGAACTGGACGCCGATCCAGCACGGTCACCTGCTGCCGTTGATCCTGATCGGGTGTTTCGCTCAGACGGCGCAGGCCTGCTTCCTCAGGGCCCACTATCATGGCGCCGCCGGTTTCCTCTCCGTCCTGAGCTATCTCAGCCTCGTGTTCTCGGTCGGCGTCGGCTTTGTCGTGTTCGGCGAACGGCCCGGCCCGGCCTTCGCGCTCGGCGCATCGCTTGTCGTCGGCGCTGCGCTCTGGGTGACGGCGGACCCGCGCGGCGTCCGTCGATAGATCCGCGGACCCGATGCTCAGGAAATCAGCAGCATCACCGCTGGCGGCAGCAGAAACCCGGACAGCGCTATGGAGACCCCCATTGGGAACTCGGCCCGCGGCCGGAGGGACCGCCACGCACTCTCGGGCGTTCCGATGACGGCCCGGAGCGACAGGACCATCGTCATACCCGCGAACATCGAGGCCGAGAATGTGAAGGCATAGATTGTGAGCGTGGCACTGGGCAAAAACAGCATCAGCGCCGAGACCGCCTTCACGTCGCCGCCGCTCCAGAGGCCGAGGGCAAACCCGGCGAGGCCAAGCACATAAACCGCGACCGCGGCGGCAAGCCGCCATCCGATTTCCGGCGCCGGCAACAGGAAAGGCGCGGTCAGGACGAAGACCGCGACCATGGAGAGCACGAGCCAGTTGGGAATCCTGAGGCGCCGCAGGTCCCCGAGAGCCATCGCCGCAAGCAAGGGGGCGACGAGAAGAAGTGGCAGGAACGCCGCGAGTTCAGGCGACATAGGCGTCGCCCTCCCGCCGCAAGCCATGCCTCGGGGTTGTGCTGAGAAGCTTGTGGATCAGCTCCGGCTGCGAGGCGCTGTCCGTCTTGGCATAGATATTGCGCAGATGGGTGCGCAGGGTCGCCATGGTGATTGACAGCTCTTCCAGAACCGCCTGATTGTTCAAACCGCGGCTCAGAAGAACGCAGACGCGGTATTCCGCGCGGCTGAGCCGGCACGGATTCTCCATCGACAGGATCGCGCCCGAAACCGGCGACGGCGGGAGCTTCCGACGCCGCGACAGCATGGAATCCGAGAACATCCCGGGGGAACGCCCCTTCCAGCACCGCGCCAATACCGGCCCCATGTATTCGAGATACTCCAGGAGGGTGGCCGAAACCGGCTGCGTGAAGTGCAGTTCGAGGAAGTCGCCCGAACCGTTGTCCTTCTGGAGCGGTATCACGACCGTTTCGGCGAGCCTACGGTGCCGGAAGAGGCTGGCCAGTCGCTCACGGGTCTCGATATCCGCCAGAGTTGCACGCCAGACCGTTCCGGCCTTCGCCGTGTCGATACTCGCGCCGCAGACGCCACGGGCGAACGACACCTCGAAGGGGCCGGCGTCCTCGGACACCGGTCGACGCGATTCATGGCAGAAGACCTTGGCGACGTCATGCGACGCGGTAAGATCGACGCGACAGATCGCGGTCACGTTGCTCCCGATCAGGTTTCCCATTCGTCGCAGGGCCTCGACAAGGGCCACGGACCCCTGAGACGCCTGGCTCAGGACGGCCACGATTTCGAACAAGCGCGAGACGGAATTGGAGTCAAAACGGGCGGCATCCGCCCTCCGGTAGGCAATACTCATATTATCAAATACGGATCCAAACGGACCCGCGTCCTCGAAATAATGCCCCCACCGATCGGCATTAATCTATCGTTAAACTATACCCGTTTGAGTTGTGTCGGTCAAAAAAAACCGGGGAATTCAATCTAAAAAGACCGATTCCCCGGGGACTCCTGTCGGATGGAGGGGCGGGACGGTTTCCTGCCGGCAACAGTCCCGCTTCCCGTCGGCACATCTTGCCCGTTTGCGAAACGCCTATCCGCCGAAGCTCTGGAAATAGCGAATCATCGACGGGCCGGCCGTCACGATCATCAACGTCGGAAGCATCAGCGCAGCGAGCACCGCGGACATCTTGACCGGCAGCTTGTTGGCCATTTCCTGAGCCTTGGTCTCGCGGTATTCGCGCATCTCTGTGGCATAGGTCGTCAGGGCCTCGGACATGCTCGTGCCGAACCGCATCGACTGCTGCACCACGGAAGAGAAGGACTGGACCGTTTCCACGCCGGTGCGCCGTGCCATCTCGGACAGCGCCTGATCGCGCGGACGGCCCGCCTGGATCACGTGCTGGGTGCTGAGGAACTCGAAGGCAAGGTCGGGAGAGACGTGGACCAGTTCATTGCCCACGCGGGTCATCGCCGCGTCAAATCCGAGCCCGGCCTCGACCGAGACCTGCAGCAGGTCGAGCGCGTTGGGGAACGCCTCGCTGATCCGGAGCTGGCGCTCCTTCTGGCGATGGTTGAGCCAGGCCGCGGGCAGGAAATACCCGATGCCGGCCAGGACACCCACCACCTGAACGGCCTTGGCCTGGCTCAGCGGCGCAAAGATCTCGGCAATGACGCCCGGAACCGGCGTTCCCGGAACCTTGGACGCAATTGTCAGCGCCGCCACGCTGAACGGAAGGAAGAGGCCGAGCCAGACGCGCGCGAGCGTGTAGTAGCGCAGCGCGTTGGGGCCGGTCAGTCCTGCCTGGAGCAGTTTCTCCTCGATCTTCTGCCGCTCCGATGCCTTGCCCGGGAGCGCCGCCTTAAAGAGTCCTTTCGGCGTCTGGACGGTGTCTCGTAGCAGGCCCCGGTCGCGCCGCGAGGCCGTTTTCAGGCCGCGCAACTCGGCCATGCGTGCCGCCGCGGGGTTTTTCTGCGTCAGTGCCGAAGTGACAGAGACGAAGAGCAGCAGGACGCCGAGCCCGAGGCCCGCCATGAGCAGCGTTTCGGCGGAAAGACCGGAGCGCAGGGACAGGGTTTCCAGAAATCGTTCCATGGGACCACCTCAGACGCGGAAGTTGACGAGTTTGTGGAGCACGACGATGTTTGCCACCATCATGAACACCACCAGGATCGCGAGCTTGACGAAGGTAGGATCGTCGCTCAGGTCGGTGTAGTAGCCGGGCGCGTTGAGCGACATCATCCCGACGATGATCAGCGGAATGATCGACAGCAGCACACCAGACAGGCGCCCCTCGGACGAGATCGCCTTGATCCGGTTGCGCAGTGAGATCCGGCTCCGCACGACCTTGGCCAGGACCAGGACGATCCGTGCGAGGTCACCCCCGGTCCCGTGCTGGATCGCGATGCTCGCGGCCAGGTACTGCGCATCCTCTGTGCCAACGCGATCGGCAAAATCCTGCACCGCATCAGGAAGTTCGTCGCCGAAGTTGATCTGATCGAAGATCAGGCCGAACTCGGTGCCGATCGGATCGGGCATCTGGTCGGCCACGGTGCCGATCGAGACGTTGAGCGGATGGCCGATCTTGAGCGCACGCGCCATCAGCTCCAGCGCATCGGGCAGTTGCGCGGTGAGCATCTTGCTGCGCTTGTCACGCCGGGCCTTCACCGTGAGCACCGGCAGGACGAGGCCGAGCGTCAGGGCGATCGGCAGCGCCTGCCAGAGCGGGAGGAGAACCGCGGAAACGGCGGCGATCGCGACGACCCCGAGCGCGGAATATGTCAGGAAGCTCTGCGGCGAGATGGTCATGCCCGCCTGGGACAGCATCTTGGGCAGATTGCCGAGAAGCGGCAGGCGCCCGACGAGACCGCCCTTCGTATCGGGCCGCAGCAGGGCCAGGATTTCGTCCTCCGACGCGCCCGCTCGGATCATGCGCAGGCGGCGGTTGCGCGCCGAGGCAGACGCCTCGCCGCGGCCGATCAACTGGCCGAGACCGGTGATCAGGAGGAAGATGCCGACGAACATGCCGGCCAGCAGCATGTGGTCGAGGAACTCGGATGCAGGAAGGGAAGTCATGGCTCAGTCCTTTGCTGCACGAAAGGTTTCCGGATCGAGGTCGACGCCCGCCGCCATCAGCTGTTCGGCGCATCTCGGGCGGATCCCGGTGGGCACGAAGCGCCCCAGGACCTCGCCGCTCTCCGAACGTCCCTGTTTCTGGAACACGAAGATGTCCTGCATGGTGATGACCTGCCCCTCCATGCCGGTGATCTCGGAGATGCTCATCACACGGCGCGTGCCGTCGGCCAGACGGGACAGGTGGACGACGAATTGCAGACCCGAGGCGATCTGGGCACGGATCGCCGAGACCGGGAATTCGATCCCCATCATGGTGACCATCTGTTCCAGGCGTCCGAGGGCGTCGCGGGCGGAGTTGGCGTGGACGGTCGTCATCGAACCGTCATGGCCGGTGTTCATCGCCTGCAACATGTCGAAGGTCTCCGCGCCGCGGACCTCGCCGACGATGATCCGGTCGGGCCGCATCCGGAGCGCATTGCGCACCAGGTCCCGCTGCGCGACCGCCCCGGTGCCGGACGGCGACGGCGGGCGGGTTTCGAGACGCACGACGTGCTCCTGCTGGAGCTGAAGTTCGGCCGCGTCCTCGATCGTCACGACGCGCTCGCTGTGGTCGATGAAGGACGACATGGCGTTGAGCATCGTGGTCTTGCCAGAGCCCGTGCCGCCCGCGATGAGGATGTTAAGGCGTGCATAGACAAGCGCACGCAGGAAATCGGAGGCATGCGAATTGAGCGCGCCGGTGTCGACCAGCTTCTGCATCGTCAGCGGCGAGGCCGAGAATTTCCGGATCGAGACCGAGGGGCCGTCGATCGCGCAGGGCCGGATGATCGCGTTCACGCGGCTGCCATCCTCGAGACGCGCATCGACCCAGGGCTGGCTCTCGTCAACGCGGCGGCCCATCTTGCTGACGATCTTGTCGATCACGCGCAGCAGGTGCTTCTCGTCGCGGAACCGGACCGGAACGCGCTCGAGCAGGCCGTAGCGCTCGACATAGACAGTCCTGTAGCCGTTGACGAGGATGTCGTTGATAGTGGGATCGGCAAGCAGCGGCTCGAGCGGGCCGAAGCCGAGGATCTCGTCCAGAAGCTCGTCGACAATCCGGTTGAAATCATCGCCATTGAGGGGCTTGCCCGCGTCGCCCAGGGCCGTGCTGACAACACCTGCAACTTCGCGGCGCAGCGCGTCGCGCTCGACCTTCTCGATCACCGAGAGGTTCAGCCGCTCGAGCAGCGCTTCATGCAGGGTGCTCTTGAGCTCCAGCCACTCGGCGAGCTGGGGATCTTCCGCGGAATGCTGGGATTGAAGCTCCTTGACCGTGGCCACCTTGGCGTGATCGGTGAGATGGATCACATTGGGCTGTGCGGCCGGCATAGACCGGCTGAATTTATCAAACATTTCAATAATCTCCGGTTTATGCGGCTTTGTGAGCGTGGCCGAGCGCCACGGATTGCGTTTCCTGCATGATCTTGCGTCCAAGGTGACGGATGGCCTTGGAGAGGCCGGACCCGCGGGCGGCCTGGGACAGGAGCTGGCCGCGGTCGAGCGCGATCCGAGCGTTGTGAGGATCATGCGGAAGCCAGTGACGCAGCTTGCGCCCGAGCAGTTTCTCGGCCTCGGCATAATGTGCGGCACCGAAAATCTTCTTCTTCTCGTGGCTGACGACGATCTCGACCGGCAGTTCGAGCCGCTCCTGAGAGAAGAAATCGATCAGGCGGTAGGCCTGGCGGATCGACGGCACGGTGCTGTCTGTCACCATGAGCATGCGGTCGCAGCTCGACACGATGGCGCCGAGCCAGTCGACCAGGGTCCGGGGCAGATCGAGCACCACATAGTCGAATTCCTGCCGCAGCGTCTCGATGAGGGTCGCGATCTGTTCGCGGCTGAAGGCGTCGAGCGGCATGAACTCGTCCGGCGCGGTCAGAACCTCGAGGCCCGACGCATGCTTCACGAGGCACTGTTCCAGGAATGTGCGGTCGGGCCTGACCCTGTCGCGGGCCATCTTGAAGAGGCCGGCGGACGGCGCGAGGTCGAGCTCGGTCGCGATCGTGCCGAACTGGATGTCGAGATCAACCACGGCGACGCGATTGCGGTTGCGCTTCCGGAACGTTCCCGTCCGGCCCTGCAACTGATCCGCCAGGTTGACGGCCAGCGTCGAGGCGCCGATTCCGCCGCGCACCGGGCAGACGCCGATAACCTGGCCAAGACGCCGCGTTCCCGGCTGGGAATAGAGCGTCGGCAGCATGGAACGGGGCGTCGCGAGGCGCTGGATCTGCTCGGCAAGCTCGTCGCGGCCGATGGGGAAGGGAAGGATCTCGTCGACGCCGGATTTCTTCAGTGCACGCATCTCCGAAAGCGAAATGTCGCGGTCCGACAGCGCCATGAGCGTGCCCGAGGCGCTGACCTGCCGCCGCATCTGGGAGACCAGGTCGGTATCGGCGTCATCCGAAAGGCGGAAGATCAGGAGATCATGATCGTTGAGGAACTGGGCCGCGGCCCCGTTGACCGAGGACAATGTCCCGGTGCGCACCTCCAGCGACATGTCGCCCAGGTGATCGATGGCCTTGCCGACGGCCGTTTTCATCGCGTCGTCATCGGCAATCAGGACGACAGATCTGACTTCGGTCATGGTCATAACTCCTTTTGCTTTGCCGCTCAGCCGCTGGAACCGCTGGCGAGGTCTTCACCCGGCAAGGTTGCGCTGAAATCGGAGAAGATCTTGAAATTGGTTGTTACGGTGGTGAGAGCGTCGCTCTCGGCCGTGGCACCGTTCGCCGCCAGGGCCGCAAGCGCCCCGAGCGGAGAAACGAAGCGGAACGGAAGTTCCTCGATCGTGACAGTCACCATCGGCACGAACGGCCCGCCAAGGAAATTCATGTCGGGGTCGAACTCGTAGGAAAAGGTCAGGTTGCTCTTGTCGAAATCTGCGGTCGGATCGTTCGGCACAGCGAATTGCAGCATGGTCCAGATCTCGTCGACCGTGGCCCGGGCGTCCGCATCGGCCGCCGCGTTTCCCGCACAAGGGGGAATTTTCGGATCGAGGCAGACCCCGGATGCATAGGCGCAATTGGTGCCGAAACGCGGGCCGGAAACATCCGTGTAGCTGCCGCGGGGATTGGTGTCGCTGTGATCGTCGAGGAAGGCGACGAGCGCGTCGCAGGCCGGCGGACGCACCGCCGCGATGCGCGCGGCGAGTTGCACCGCCTTCTCGGTGGCCGAGAAATGGAAGGCCAGCCGGCCGAAATCGATCAGGCCAAGGAAGATCAGGAGGAAGATCGGCAGGACGATGGCGAGTTCCACGATCGTTGCGCCGTCCTCGTGACGACCGAACCGGGCGAGCAGCGCCCGCGGAGAGGAGATGCGATAGGTCATGGTCCGAACACCCGGCTGCGGTCGGTCACCGTCGTTTCGATCTGGGCCATGTCCGACCCGCCAACCAGCTGGAAGAACGGCGCGAAGGGCAGTTCGGTGATCGTGAGTTTCGCCGAGACGACGGCCACCGCCACGCGGTTCCCGCCCCGATACTCGCCGGGCTCACCGACGCAGACTGTGTCGAGCGTATCGAGGCCGACTTCGATCTTTGGGGTCGAGAGCGCCGTCAGCGAGTCGGACACGAAGGTCGTGTAGTCGGAGATCGACTTGCTCGACCCCGCTCCGCAAAGATCAGACGGCGCGATCCGACCGAGGTGGCGCGTGGTGTCGCGGACGCCGGTGATCGCGTTCTGGTAGGACCAGAAGAGCCGCCCCCCTTCCGCGATCAGCGCGAAGACCGCGAGGGTCAGCGGAAGGAGGATGGCGAACTCGACGAGGACGGCGCCGGAGTCCGCCCGCAGGAAGCGGCGGGCCGTTTGGCGGATATGTCGGGAAATCATGGTCATCGGTTCACCTGTAGAGTTGCACGACGTCATGGAGGATTCCGCCCACGCCACCGCTTTCGGGGCCGCTCTCGATCGTGCGGATCACCTCTCCGTAGATGATGGCGTTGGCGCCGGTTCCGTCCGATTCCGAGGGACGGATCAGGAACATCTCGACGAATTTCGACACCGGAATGACTCCGGACCCGCCGTTGAGCTCGCTCTCGTAGCTGGCGCAGTCGATCCCGGCCGCGACGATCACCCGGCGATTGGGATTGGCCTTTGCCGCCGTGGAGGGCGCCTGGCATCCCGGAAGGCTGCTTTCGGCCTTGCCCAGGGTGGTCAGGCGGGCCTGCAGGTCCGACTGGTTGGCGATCTCGGCCTTGTAGATGTCGTAGCGCGTGCCGTCGGTCGGGAACCAGTCGGGGACGGTGGCAGGTGTCGCGCTGGCGGCGTCGACCCCGTAATTCACGGTCAGGTAGTCCTGAAGCCCGTCGCTGAAATCGCCGTCTCCGATCCGGTCTTGGGGGCACGTGCCGCTCTCGAAGCAATCGTCCAAGGGGAGCCCGACAGTCGCTGTCGGATCGATGATGGTCGCGGTCGGATCGTCGGGGTCGACGGTCTCGTAGGGCGGAGATTGCACGCTGGTGCAATTGCTGCCGTTGGCCTCGGTGATCCAGCCGTCCAGAACGTTCGGCGCGGCGGCAAAGTTGTCCACGTCGAATTTGCTGTCATTCTGATACTGCTTGGAGGAAGCGTTGTAGCGGTCAAAGCGCGTGTTGAAGCCCGCGATCATGTTGCCGACGCTCAGGCCCGGCTTGGTCTCGACGCCTTTCTGGCTGAAGCACTTGGACACGGATCTGGACGCGGCCAGGGCACAGGAATCTTCCTGTCCCGGAGGGGCCGACGCGCAGGCGCCGTCTTCGTCGATTCCGAGGATGTCGTCTGCCGCGAGGAAGCCGAAATTGCCCGCACCCCACTGTTCGGTGCCGCCGCCCTGGCTGACCATCTTGATCATCTGGCCTTCGGTGACGTCCAGCCCGGGCTGCGGCAGGCAGAAGAACATCGGCGTGATGTCGCAGGCGGAGAGGGTGAAGCCGGCGACCGCCTCGGCCTTGACGGAGGCGAACCGATAGGGATCTCCGGTGAGCGTCGCGACAGCGGCCGCCAGCGGCGTGTCGATCTCGTGGGTTGCCACGACCACCCGCACATAGGTCGCTTTCAGAGCACTGACCGGAGCGGACGCATCGAGCAACTCGCCGGGTTGGCCAGGCTCGATGGCCGGATTGCCCGGGTCCTCGTAGAAGAAGAGCTGGTAATCGGTGTTGCCGGACAGGGTGTTGTCCTTGTTGCGGGTTCCGAAGGTCTGCCAGTCGCTGATCATGCTGGCCGCAGCGTTGGTGGCGCGGGTGATCGAGTCGGCGTGACCGTCAAGCTCGCCGGCGGCGGCGAGCGCCACGTTGTCGGCGTAGCTCTGAAGCTCGCTCTGCGTGACCGTGACACGTCCGAAATCGAAGGCGAGAGCCGCCATTCCCAGCATCGCCGCGAGGGCGACCGCCACGAAGACCAGGATCGCGCCGTCTTCGGAGCGGCGGAAGGCGTCTATGGCATTTGCTGGGGTCATGGTCGGGCTCTCCACGGCCGGGATCAGTTGATCACGGCTTCGGTCATGTCCGTTCCGCGGCGGACGCGGATCACGGACTTGCGCACCTCTTCGACCGTCTCCGGATCGGGGTCCTGGAGCAGGTCGTGGAGCCGGGTCATCTCGAGCGTCCGGTCCTCGGTGTCCTCGATGGAACGCAGGGTGAGGCTGAGGCGGCCGGCGCGTTGCGCCAGGGCAAGGCGCTGGCCCTGATCCGGCGTGACTTCGACGGTCACCGTGCGTGCGACGCTCGGGCTGTCGGTCTGTTCGTCGGCTTCCTGGTCCACGCCGATCACACGGATGTTCTGCAGGATGGTGATCGCGCGCATGTTCTCTTTCGCGCCCTCGGTCATCACGATGTCGACCCGGTCGCCCGGTGTCACGAAGCCGCCGACAGCGGTTTCTGCATCGACTTCGATCGCCATGGCACGGTTGTTCGCGCCGATCGTCTGAACGATCGTAACTTTCTCACCAAAATCGGAAATCTTGGTCGTCAGCAGCAGTTCGCCCTGCGCGATCGGCCGGCGGGCGCGTCGCGGAGGCTGGTTGCTTGCGGCAAGAAGCTCTTCGTAGTCGGTATAGACCCCGGCGGGCAGCGCGGCGCGCGGCCACTCGATCGCGGTCAGCGTGCCCGGTTCGATCGCCTCGCCAAAGGAGATGTCGCGGGCCGCCACGATGACACCGACGGTTTCGCTTTCGGCAGATGCTTCTGCGGTGGCGGGCTCGAACCGGATGTAGTCCCGGGCGAGATAGACGGATCCCCCGGCCACGGCGAGCCCCGTCAGAGCGGTGATCAAGGCGGAAAGTCTCATGTCAGTGTCCTTTCGCGTTTGCAGGGAGATGTCGGCTCGGGCCGACGCGACGGATTGAAATCCGGTGGGAGGAGGCGGCGGCCGGAGCCGCCGCTTTCCCGGGTTGGTCGAGGGCGTGACGCCCTCGGCGCCAGTTACATGATCGCTTCGGCAGCGGTGAACGAGTTGAACACGTCGGTGGCAAGGTTGCCGAGCACGAGCGCGCCGACGCCGGTCACGATGATCAGCGCAACGCCGTATTCCACGATGGTCGCGCCACGCTCGTCACGGTTCAGGCGGTTCACGATTTCAAAAAGCTTCCACATATCGTTACTCCTTAGGTTTTAAGTCTTGCCGCGGGAAATTGCGGCTTTGGTGGTGGGTCCTGCCGCAGTAATTCTGCGGCGCTGCAAGCCCCCTCATCGTGAGAGCTTGCGCCCAAATTACGCCCCACGACGAACCGCGCGCATCGTTCAAAGGGGGGAAGAATACACGCATAGGTTGAAAGTCTTCCCACTTCGGCAAGATTTCTGCCTGAATCTCGCCACATTCCCGGATGATTCGACTCGCTGCGGCGGCTTCGGACCGCCGGATGGGCGTTCACCACAGGGGGGCCGATATTGGAAAGGCGCCCTGCCCCGCTCAGCTGGACAAGTTCGGACAAGTCGGGGGCTGGAACTGAAGGTCTCGCGAGCCTGGCCGTCGCGCGCACACGGGAGCGAAATCCCGTTATCCCGCAAAACGCCAACGTGATTTTCCCCGTGCAGCGCTATATGGTCACTTCTGGCTGGCTGCCCGTTGTCCCCTGTCTGGAGTATTCATGTTTCGGCAAATCCTGCTCTCTGCCCTGCTGATTGCAGGGACGCTCGCGCTGTGGATCGCCTATGTACCGGCGGCGATGCCGATTCTGGACCGTCTGGGTGTTCTTTCCGTGCTCGGACTGGAGGCTCCCGAAGGCCGCGCGGACGGCGGTGGCCGCTCCTTCGGTCGTGGCGGACCGGCGCTTGTGGTGGTCAAGCCCGCCGAACTGGGAAAGATCCGCGACAGCGTCGTGGCGATCGGCGACGGGCGTGCGCTCCATACCGTCACCGTCCGCGCCAAGGTGACCGGCCAGATCGTGGAACTCGGCTTCGAAGATGGTGGCCGGGTCGAACAGGGCGACATGCTGGTGCGGCTCGATGACGAAGCCGAGCGGATCGCGCTGGAGCGCGCATCGCTCGTGCTTGAGGATGCGCGTGACGAAGCGGAGCGTGTGACGCAGCTCGAGACCACCGGTGCCGTCACGGTGACGCGGCGGCGCGAGGCCGACCTCGCCCTGCGCACGGCGGAACTGGAGCTTCGCCAGGCCGAGTTCGACTTTGCCGAGCGCGTGATCCGGGCGCCGATATCCGGCTGGCTGGGCGTGATCGACATCTCGGTGGGAGACCGCGTGTCGAGCGGCGACAGCCTGGTCACGCTGACAGACCGCTCGAAGATCCTGATCGACTTCCATCTTCCCGAGCGCGTGGTCGGACGCGTGACGCCCGGCATGCCGCTTCTCGCGCGCCCGCTCGCCCTGCCGGGGCTGGAGCTCAGCGGCGAGATCCACGCGGTCGACAACATCGTCGACAGCGCCAGCCGCACCCTGCGGGTGCAGGGGCGCCTCGACAACGAGGGCGACCGGCTTCGCGGCGGCATGGCTTTCGAGGTGGAGCTGGGCTTTGCCGGCGAGACCCTGCCGAAGGTGGATCCGCTGGCAGTGCAGTGGTCGAATGACGGCGCCTATGTCTGGGTCGTGCGCGAGGGCAAGGCCGGCCGGGTGCCTGTGCAGATCCGGCAGCGCAATGTCGACGGGGTGCTGGTCGGGGCCGAGCTCTCGCCCGGCGACCAGGTGGTGACCGAGGGGGTGCAGAGCCTGCGGCCCGGCGCCGAGGTCGAGATCGTCGAGCCACAGGCGGCGCTCGACGGCCCGCTTCGCGTTGGTCGGGCGTAGGGGGGACAGGCGATGCTGGAACAGGCGACCCGTGAGAGCGAAGGCGGCGGCCCGGCCCTGTTCGTGCGGCGGCCGATCTTGGCGCTGGTGGTCAGCACCCTGATCGTGCTGGCAGGTGTCGCGGCGCTCTTCGGCGTCGAGATCCGGGAGCTCCCGAACGTCGACCGCCCCGTGGTCACGGTGACCACCGGGTTTCCGGGCGCCTCGCCCGAGACCATCGATCAGGAGATCACCGGTCGGATCGAGGGCGCGGTGGGCCGGGTCTCGGGACTGCGCACGATCTCGTCCAACTCGCGCTTCGGGCGCAGCCGGGTGACGCTCGAATTCACAGAAAGCGTCGATATCGACGTCGCCGCCACCGACGTGCGCGACGCGGTGGCCCGCATCGCCGGCGAACTCCCCGACGGGGCCGACGACCCCGAGGTGGTCAAGGCCGACGCCGACGCCCAGCCCGTCATGCGCATCGCGGTCACCTCGACCGGGCGATCCTCCCACGAGCTGACCGAGATCGTGCAGGAACGCATCGAAGACCGGCTGATCTCCGTCAACGGCGTGGCCGATGTCAGCATCTACGGCGACGCCGAGCCGATCTTCCGCGTCGACATCGACCAGGCGCAACTGGCGAGCCGGGGGCTCACGCTCGCCGACATCCGCGCCGCGCTGTCGGATGCGGGCTTCAACGCCGCGTCCGGGGAACTCGCAGGCAACCGCCAGTCGATCAACGTTCGCACGACCGCGATGGTCGCCTCAGCGGAGGCGTTCGAGGCACTGATGATCGCGGACAATGTCTACCTGCGCGACGTCGCGCGCGTAAACCTCGGCCCGGCGCCGAACGAAACCATCCTGCGCGCGAATGGCCGGGCCGGGATCGGCATGGGCATCATCCGGCAGGCCGGCAGCAACACGCTCGACATCTCGAGCGCGGTCCGGGACGCGGTTTCCGAACTCGACCGCACGCTGCCCGACGACATCTCCATCTTCGTCACCTCCGACGACGCGATCTTCGTCAAGGGCGCCATCCTCGAGGTGCTGAAGACGCTTTTGCTCGCCATCGGCATCGTCGTGCTGGTGATCTTCATGTTCCTGCGCGACGTGCGCGCGACGCTGATCCCGGCCCTGACGATGCCCGTCGCCCTGATCGGGACGCTGGCGGCGATCTACATCGTCGGCTTCTCGGTCAATATTCTCACCCTGCTTGCGCTGGTGTTGGCCACGGGGCTGGTCGTGGACGACGCCATCGTCGTGCTGGAGAACATCGTGCGCCGCCGCTCCGAGGGAATGGGCGCCCGCGCCGCCGCGGTGCTGGGCACAAAGCAGGTTTTCTTCGCCGTCGTCACCACGACAGCGACGCTCGCGGCCGTCTTCGTGCCGCTCTCCTTCCTGCCCGGCCAGGCGGGCGGCCTGTTCCGCGAGTTCGGCTTTACCCTCGCCATCGCAGTCGCGATCTCCTCCGTGGTCGCGCTGACGCTTTGCCCGGTCATGGCAAGCCGGCTGCTCCGAAAGAGCCGCTCCCACGCACATGGCCCGATCGGCTGGGTCGGCGCACGGCTGGCCGGTTTCTATGCGCGCAGCCTGCGTTGGGCGCTGTCGGCACCTTTCGTGGTTCTCACCGCCGCGGCGCTCTTCGCCGGCACCGCGGTGCTGATGAGCAGCGGCATCCGCCAGGAACTGACCCCGCGCGAGGATCGCGCCGTGGCGCTGCTCAGCATCACCGCCCCGCAGGGCGTGTCGCTCGACTATACCCAGTCCCGGATGCGGGCGATCGAGGACGCGGTGCAGCCGCTGCGCGATGACGGCGAGATCACCAATGTCTTCTCCATCTCCGGTTTCGGGTCCGACAACCGCGGCTTCATGGTGTTCTCGCTCGCCGAATGGGACGCGCGCGCGCGGAGCCAGCAGGAGATCGTGGACGACATGAACGCCCGGCTGCGGGACATCGTCGGCGTGCGTGCCTTCGTGATCCAGCCCAACTCGCTCGGCATCCGCGGCGCCGGGCGGGGCCTCAGCTTTGCCGTGACGGGCGACAGCTACGACCAGCTTGCCGCGGTTTCAGACGCCCTGGTGGCCCGGATGGAAGAGAACCCGGCCTTCGGCTCGGTCCGGCTGGAATACGAGCGCACCCAGCCACAGCTCTTCGTCGAGATCGACCGCACCCGGGCATCTGATCTCGGCATCGACATTTCCGGCCTGGGAGATGCGCTCCGGGCCGTTCTGAACGGCCGCAGCGTCGGCTCGGTCTTCATCGGTGATAAGAGCTATGACGTGCAGCTGCTCTCGACCTCAAACCCGGTGGACGACCCGGGTGATCTCGAGAACGTTTTCGTGCGCACCGCGGCCGGGCAGATGGTGCCGATGTCGAGCTTCGTGCGGCTCGAGGAACGCGCAGTCGCGCCGGAGCTGGACCGGGAAGACCAGAACCGCTCGGTCGAGATCTCGGCCGGGCTCACGCCGGGCTTTGCGCTCGGCGACGCGCTGGCCGAAGTGCAGCGTCTCGGCGCAGAGCTGCTGGCCGAGGAAAACCGGATCGTCCCGCTCGGCGAGGCCGCCACGCTCGACCAGACAAATGCCGGTCTCGCGATCATCTTCGGCTTCGCCATCGCGGTCGTCTTCCTCGTTCTGTCGGCTCAGTTCGAGAGCTTCGTTTCGGCCATCGTGGTCATGGCGACGGTGCCGATCGGATTGGCTTGCGCGGTCTTCGCGCTCCTCTTTACCGGGCTCAGCCTGAACGTCTACAGCCAGATCGGACTTGTCATGCTGATCGGGATCATGGCCAAGAACGGCATCCTGATCGTCGAGTTCGCCAACCAGCTTCGGGACGGCGGCGAGGACGTCGCAAAGGCGATCTTCGACGCCTCGACCGTCCGCCTGCGGCCGGTCATGATGACCATGACCTCGACCGTGCTCGGGGGCGTGCCGCTGATCCTGTCGGCCGGCGCCGGCGCCGAGGCGCGCGAGGCGCTCGGCTGGGTGATTGTCGGCGGGCTCGGCCTGGCGACCTTGTCCACGCTCTACCTCACACCGGTGGCCTACCTTCTGCTCGCCCGTTTCTCGACGCCGCGGGCGGAAGAGACCCGCCGCCTGGCGCGCGAACTGGAGGAAGCGCTTTCAACCTGAAGGACAGCGCACGGTTTGCCGTCGCCTACAGCGCCCTAAGCGCTCCCGCCTCTGCCCCCACCGGGCAGGGCTCAGCGCAAGAGGTCCGAGACGATTCCGATGGCCTCGAGAACAATGGCCGTATCACGGGCGACCCGGTAGACCTCGTTGTCATAGCGCACATAGCCCTGCCCGGGTGCCAGCGGCGGCAGGCGCCAGTGGTCGTAGTCGGTGATCCAGATGTAGTCCCCGGGGAGGACCTCACCCTTGCGATAGATCTTCTTGTATTGCCCCGGTGGCATGCCACCAGGTTTCTTGGCCAGACCCGGAGGTACACCCGCGGCCTTGCCGGGCGGGACCTTGTAGACCTTGTTGGGCTTCTTGCTGTCGGCCATCCCCGGCGCCGCCGACGCGGCCAGAGCGATGGAAAAGACAAGCATCAGAGCGCCTTTTGCTGTCATGATGTCCTCCTTTCGAGATCGAAGCCGGTGTTCAACGCGTGCAAACCGCGCTCCAGCGGACTCCAGATGTCACTCACATATTAGCGGTTTATCGAGGCGCCGGCACGCGTTTCCGGCCGGCGCTCCTGCTTTCGGACACCGAATACAGCATCGACACCCGAACCGAAACTGGCCCGTTTCCCGTCGGCAGATTTCGGATAAATTCCGCGCATTTCCCCCGCGGCGCGCGGTTTGACTCGCTGCCCGCGTCGCGCTGCTCGACCGTCCTCGCCCTAGCCAGCGTGCCCGGTGAAGAAAGGATCGTCGGCGTTTTTCAGGCTGCACACGTTCCCGTCCGGATCGGTGAATGCGCCCGTGGTCCCCCAGCTATGGACCCTGACGTCGACAGCGATGCCCTGTGCCTCAAGCAACCGTGCGGCCTCGGCGACGTCGGGAACGTTGAAACGGATCGCGGTCGGGTTTTCGGCGATCGGTTTCCGCGCGTCACGGGCGACTCCACCCGTCTCGATCATCAGGTAGCCAGCCCCGAAGCGCAGGCATGTCAGCCCGTCCTTCTCGTACCAGAGCGGAAGGCCGAGCCGGTCCCGGTAGAAGGCCACGCATTCGTCGTATCGCTCCGTGAAGAGGATCAGGCCGTGGCATTCGACAACATCCGACAGCCTGGAAGGCGGATCGAACTTCGCATCAATTTCGGAGGGCATTCGTGTTTCTCGACCTGTCATGAGATGGCGCGAAGCGCGCAAGCTGTGTTCTGGGGAATAAAGAACAGCTTCCGGCCTTGCGTCTGTAGGCATATCGCCCCACGCGCCGAAAAGGTCAACGTCCGATCCGCCATTCGCCTGCCCGACCGGCCGTCTCCGACACCTTCTGTCGTGATCCTCAGGCAGGGGCCTGGGACAGGTTGTAGGTTATCTCGCGCAGGCGGTCACCGGCATGGTGGAAGAACATCGTGTAGCTTTCGCAGAAATAGTTGTGGCCCGGCTCTCCGTCCTTTGACGTCAGGAAGCGGTGCTTCGGGCAGCCGCCGTTGCAGGCAAACCGGAAGTCGCAGCGCCGGCACTGGGCCGTCAGCATGTCGCGTTTCGCCGCACCAAAGTCGTGCGCCGCCTCACCCCAGGCGAGGGTGCCGATGTCGTGTTCGAGAATGTTGCCGAGCTTGTATTCCGGATAGACGAAGTGATCGCAGGCATAAAGATCGCCGTTGTGCTCCAGCGCCAAGCCGTCGCCGCAGGTCTCGGCAAAGATGCACAGACCCGCCGGATGGCCCATCCACATGCCCACCTGGTTCTCGAAGAATTGGACGAACACCTGACCGATGTCGTGGCGATACCACTGGTCGAAAACATCGCAGAGGAACTTGCCATAAGCCTTTGGCGCGACGCTCCATTCGGTGACCAGGGATGTGGGATCGGCATCGAGCTGCGGCGCGGCGGCGAGCCCGCCATCCGCCGCGCGCCGCTCGACGATGGGAATGAACTGGATGTGCTGCGTGCCCAGACCGCGGAGAAACCGGTAGACCTCCTTGCCCTTGCCGGCATTGGCCCGGTGGACGGTACACAGGATGTTGAACGCGGCGCCGTTGCGGCGCAGGGTTTCGAGTCCCTTCATGACAGCGTCAAAAGTGGGCCGACCGGCCCTGTCGCGACGGTAGCGGTCGTGAATCGCCTTGGGTCCGTCCACGCTGATCCCGATCAGGAAGTCGTGCTGGGCGAAGAACTGCGCCCAGGCATCGTCGATCAGCATGCCATTCGTCTGCAACGCATTGGTGATCCGAACGCTGTCCGGACAATGGCGGGCCTGCACCTCCACGACTCGCTCGAAGAACCCCAGCCCCAGCATCGTCGGCTCGCCGCCCTGCCACGCGAAGGGCACTTCGCGCATCCCCGCCGCGACCTCCGCCTCGATCAGTCCCTTCACATAGGCTTCCAGGACGTCGTCCTGCATCCGGAACTTCTTCTCGTCCGGATAGAGCTTCTCCTTTTCGAGGTAGTAGCAATAGCTGCAGTCGATGTTGCAACGCGGCCCGATCGGCTTGGTCATCACGTGGAAGGGGTGTGGCACGGTGGTCGGATCCTGTGGGTCGTGGCGATTTGGCGGAGGGACGCTCGTTTGCTCGTATCCGACCGGGACGATACGCCGGCCGCCGTCTCGAGCAAAGACATGCGCCGGAATTAAGTCGATCCGGATGGCAGTCCTGCCGGATCGGGGCTGGCTTGATCCGTCTGGTCCCGCTCAGTCGGTGTCGCTCTCGCGCCGCCATCCCTCGGTCGTCGCCCGAAGGAGAGGCGTTCGGATCACCCCGTGCACGCGCTCCTCCTCGATCCCCCGCCCGGCGCAGAGAGCGTCGCGCCAGCGGGAGGTTTGCAGCATCGCGGTTCCGATTGCCTCCGGTCCACGGCCCACGAGTTGCAGCAGGTCGAGCCCGGCCGAGATCGAGGTTCCGGTGCTGATGACGTCATCGACGAGGGCGATCCTCGCGCCCTCGAGCAGCGGGATCAGGCGCGGGTCGAGATAGAGCTGCTTGACCGTCCCGGGGCTGGTGATCGAGCTGAGCGGGACCGACAGCTCGTCGCGATACCAGAATTTCCGGGAGGTCCCCAACGGGATGTAGCGCGCGTGGCCGAGCCGTTCGGCCACCGCGCGCGCCAGCGACAAGCCAAGAGTCGGCAGGCCCACGACAATGTCGATATCGAGCGGCGTGAGCCGCGCGGCAAGGTGATCGGCCAGCGCCGTCTCGACCGCGAAGCCGGCCTGGTTGAGGATCAGCGAGGCGATCCCGGTGCCGGTATCACCCAAGACACGGATCGGCAGGAACAGGATTCGCCCGTCGGGAAGCTCGGCAGGAAAGCGGTCCTGCCAGGGCGGTGGAACGGCATCCTCGGGCGGGTGAAGCTCCTGCCAGAATTCATGCGGCTCCATCATCTGCGTCCTGTTCAAGTCCGGAAGGGATGGCTACCTATAGCGCCATGAAAGATCCAGCGTCCATCGACCTTCCGCGCCTTGCCGACATCCGGCGGGACCTTCACGCACATCCCGAGCTCGGCTTCGAGGAAACGCGCACGGCCGGCATTGTTGCCGCTTTCTTGCGCGATATCGGATTGGAGGTGACCGAGGGAATCGGCGGCACCGGCGTGGTCGGGGCGTTGCGCGGCGGCGGCACCCGCTCCGTGGGTCTGCGCGCCGACATGGACGCGCTCGCCATGCCCGAGACGGGAACGCCGACATGGGCCTCCACGATCCCTGGGACGATGCATGCCTGTGGCCATGACGGGCATACCGCGATGCTGCTAGGCGCGGCTGCGGCGCTGGCGGCCGATCCGCCAATGGGGAACGTGTTCTTCATCTTCCAGCCGGCCGAGGAAGGGCGCGGCGGGGCGCGGGCCATGGTCGAGGCCGGTCTCTTCGACCGATTTCCCTGCGACATGGTCTTCGGCCTGCACAACATGCCGGGGCTGGCGGTGGACGAGATGGCCGTGGTGGCCGGTCCGCAGCTTGCTTCCTCCGATAGCTGGCGGGTGACGCTGCGCGGGGTCGGCACGCATGGCGCGAAGCCGCATCTGGGGCGGGACCCGGTGACGGTGGCGGGGCATTTCCTGGCTGCCTTGCAAAGCATTCCGGGGCGGGTCGTCGACCCGCTGCAACCGGCCGTGGTCAGCGCCTGTTCCTTGGCTGCGGGTGACCCGAAGGCGCTGAACGTGATCCCGGATTTCGTGGAGATCGGTGGGACGGCGCGGGCCTATACGCCCGAGGTTCGGGATCAGTTGGAGACCGAGATCGGGCGGCTGGCGCACGGGATCGCGCAGGCCATGGGTGTTGAGGCGGAGTACACGTTCATCCGCCGTATTCCGCCGGTGGTCAACGATCCGGCCACCACGGCGGTGGCCCTGGCGGCGGCGAAGGCTGTTTCGCGGGGCGGCGTGCGCGAGGACTTCCCGCCCTCGACCGCAGGGGATGACTTCGCCTTTTTCGGGCAGGAGGTGCCGGGGGCCTATGTCTGGCTCGGCAACGGTCCGGCCCGGGATGGCGCCCTGCACCATAATACGGGCTATGACTTCAACGACAATGCCATCGCGACAGGTGTTGCCTTCTGGGCCGAGGTGGCGCGGCGGGCGCTCTCAGCCTGAGCTCTCAGACAGGATCGGCGAAGGACGCAGGATCCCGGCGTGGGAATCGGCGATGCCAAGGTCCGTCTGGTGCGGGCCGGCATTGCAGGCAAGGGTCGCGCCGACCAGCGCCTTGAAAGTCAGGTAGGGCGGCTCCCACGCCACGACGCGGTCCATGGCGCTCCGGACGGCGGCAAATTCCGCCGCAACCTGCGCCAACGGTGCGTCGGAGACGAGACCAGCCACCGGCAAAGGCAGTGTCGCGACGGCTTCTCCGTTCTGCGCCACAGCCATGCCGCCCCGCGCTGCTATCACCGCATTTGCGGCGGCCGCCATGTCCTCGGGCGCGTTGCCGAAGACGGTGAGGTTGTGGCTGTCATGGCTGACGCTCGTCGCGAAGGCGCCGTTCCACCGGCCCCAGCCTTGCAGGAAGCCGATCCTCGGCGTCGCGTCGCCGCCATGGCGATTGATGACCGCGATCATCGTGGTGCCTACGGGCGGGACGACCGCCCCGTCCTTCACCTCCGCCGATACCTCGCCCCATTCGGTGAAGCGCGGGCGGGAGATCGTGGCAAGGCGGACGCTTGAGCCCTCTGCGCTGACAACGAAATCCTGCGGCTTGAAGGAGGGGAGCGCGCAGGTGTCGAGAAAGGCTTCGGGGAAACGGGAAGCTTCCCCGCTGTCGCCGAGCGGCGCGCCGTTGCGCAGGACCTTTCGGACGCGGACGGCTTCGAGATCTTCCAGAAGGACGATATCGGCGCGTTTGCCGGGACCGATCAGGCCAATATCGCGGCGTCCGATGCGGATCGCGGCGTTGAGCGTCGCCGCCTGCAGTCCGCGCATGGGATCGAGACCGTGTGAGATCATACGGCGGAGCATTTCGTCCACGGCGCCGGTTGCGAGCAGGTCGTCCGGGAACACGTCGTCGGAGCAAAGCGTCACCGTTGGTGGCATCTGCGGCAGGGATTGCAGCGCGGTGGCGAAATCCGGCAGCAGGTAGGGATGCGAGCCGCGCAGCTCGATGGTCAGCCCGGCGCGGATCTTTTCCAGCAGGTCGTCTGCGGACGTGATCTCGTGATCCGAACTTATCCCGGCGGCTGCATAGGCCTGGAGCAACGGGCCGGAGAGGCTGCGCGCATGGCCGCAGAGGAGCTTGCCAGACGCGAAGCCGGCCTGAACGATCCCGCGCATCCGCTCGGCGCGGGAGGTGACGGCGCGCATGTCCATCACCTCGGCCAGTCCGTGGATGCCGGGGAGCGCCAGCATGGTTTCGATCACCTGCGCGTCGAAATCGGCCCCGGCGGTCTCGTAGCCGGGCGCGGAGGGCACGCAGGAGGGCGCGAGCGGCAGGATGCGGAGCGCGGAGCGGGCGGCACAGTCCAGCGCATATTGCACGCCGTCCAGACCCGCGACATTGCCGAACTCATGCGGGTCCCAGACGACCGTCGTCACGCCGCGCGGCAGGACGGCGCGCGCATAGGTCTCGGGCGTCACCATGGAGCTTTCGACATGCATATGCGTGTCGATCAGCCCGGGCGCGGCGATGAGCCCGGTGGCATCGATGATCTCGGCGGCATCGTCGCGCTGACCGGTCGGGTGGACTGAAGCGATGAGCGGCCCGACGAGACCGATATCGGCCAGGCGCAGCTCCCCGGTTGCGACGTCGGCCAGCTTCGCGCCACGGATCAACCGGTCGAAGGCGGCATCGCCACGGGCGGCGGCGACGGCCCGGTCACGCAGGACGGCATCGTTGAGGTCTTGCGGCTCCGGGATCATGAATGGCCCTCCAGCGCGGAAAGGCAGAGCGCCTTGATGGCGGCGGCGTCCAGATCCTGCACGATAAAGGCATTGGCGCGTTCCGGGACACGTTGGTCGACGATGGTGCGGCCCCGGGTCAGCGCCCCGGCCAGTTCGACGGTGATTTCCGCAGGCGCCAGGGTGAACAGCTCCGGAGCAACCAGAAGTGCCGCCGCGACGGGGTCGTAGAGCGCCATGGCCGGGCGGCCCCGGCTCAGAGCGATATCGAGATAACCGCCGAGCAGGTCACGCAGCAGCGGCGAGCCGTCGGTGGCGGTGACATCCGCCTCGACAATCTCCACCCTGCGGCAAGCATCGAGATCGACCATCGCAAACGGCACGTTTCGGGCGAGCAGGATGGCAATCGCCTCCGGATCGGCGGCGGCATTGAACTCGGCGGAGGCGGTGTGATTGCCGCGCCCGATGGCGCCGCCCATCCAGGTAATGCGCCCGATCCGGTCGAGCAGATCGGGACGGGCAAGCGCAAGGATCGCGAGGTTCGTGAGCGGCCCGAGCGCGAGGATTTCTGCTTCGGATTCACCTGCCAGCCAGTCCGCGAGCGCGGGGAGAGCGTCGGGGTGATCGGCATCCGCGGTCGGCAGGGTCAGGCCCCGGGTCGGGATACCGGTCGAACCAAGCGCATACTGGGCCGTGGTGACCTCTCCAAGGATCGAGGCCCCTGCCCCGGCAAACACCGGCACGCGCCAGCCAAAGGCCGTCGCCGCCCCGGCGGCATTGGCCCGGACCTGCGCCAGCGGCGCATTGCCGAAGCTGAGCGATATCCCGTCCACCTTCCTCTCGCGCTCAGCAAGAAGAATTGCGAAGAGATCGTCGCCCCCCATATCCGTGTCGACCCAGATCCCCATCAGTCGATCCGCGCCAGTTCCACCGCGCTCTCGCGCGGCAGGTCGAACGCGACCTGCTGGCCGATCTCGAAACGGGTCTCCGAGATGGGCACATCCGCCTTGATCGTCCCAAACGGACTCTCGAGCACGTATTCGCGGCGCTCGCCGGCAAAGGAGGCGCCACGGACTTGACCCTGATGCGGCCCTTTGCCGAGAACGACCGCTCCCGGCCGCCAGGCCAGACCGCCGCCGGCCTCGCCCGGCAGGATCGTCTCGAAGCCCATGAAATCGGCTGCAAAGCCGGACACAGGCGCGTTATAGATCTCCTCGGCGGTGCCGATCTGCTCGATCGCCCCGTTGCGCATCAGCACGATCCGGTCGGCCAGCGCCAGCGCCTCGGCCTGGTCATGGGTGACGAAGACCATGGTGATGCCGGTTTCGCGCTGGACGCGTTGCAACTCCGTCCGCATCTCCAGTCGCAGGCGGGCATCGAGGTTCGACAGTGGCTCGTCCAGCAAGAGCACCTTGGGGTGCATCACGAGAGACCGGGCCAGCGACACGCGCTGCTGCTGACCACCCGAAAGGTCCGCGGGCTGCCTGTCCAGGAACTCGGTGAGGCCGACCGTCTGGAGGCCCTCCATCACCTTGGCCTTGAGGTCCGGCTCGCGGCGCAGGCGCAGTCCGAAGGCGACATTCTCGAAGACGCTGAGATGCGGAAAGAGCGCATAAGACTGGAAGACGAGCCCGACCTCGCGGCGGCTCGGCGGCACGCGGGTCACGTCGCGCCCGTCGATATGCACGCTGCCGCTGCGCGGGGTGAGCAGACCGGCGATGGCCCGCATGGTCGTCGTCTTGCCGCAGCCAGAGGGGCCGAGCAGCGCGATCAACTCGCCCTTGTGGATGTCGAGGTTGAGACGATCGACAGCGACGGTCTTGTCATAGGCGAGCGTCAGATCCTTGAGGGAGACGTACTGTGACGTAGCGGGGTCAGACATAGCGGGACAATCCGATGAAACGTTCGGCGGCAAAGACGATGCCGACCGACATGAAGGCCAGCAGCGCCGAAAGGGCCGCGACCGACGGGTCATAATTGATTTCCATGTAGGCGATCATGTCGATGGGCAGCGTGCGCAGCCCGGGGCCAGAGAGGAAAAGCGAGACCGGCACCTGGTTGAAGGAGGTGACGAAGCCGAGAATGAAAGCCGCGAGCAGACCGCCGCGAATGTTGGGCAGCACAACGCGACGGAAGGCGCCGAAGCGGGTGCAGCCGAGCAGGAGCGCCGCCTCCTCCATGTCCACCCGCAGATTCTCCATCGAGGCCGAAACGACGCGTACCGCGTAGGGAAGGATCAGCGCGGTATGGGCCAGAAAAAGCGCCGGACCGATGCCGGCACCGATCGGGATGACGAAATATTGCAGCAGAGCAAGGCCGACGATGATGCCGGGCACGATGATCGGTGAGGAGACGATCAGTTTCACCGTCTCGGCGCCGGGCACCCGGTAGCGCGTCATCGCGTAGGCCGCCGGAACGCCGAGTACCAGCGCGGCGAGCGTTCCGAAGATGGCGAGGAACATCGAGACGCCGAAGCTGGCGCGGAAGCTCTCCACCTCGAAAACCTTGATGAACCATTTGAGCGACAGCCCCTGTGGCGGGAAGGCGAGGTTGTTTCCGGCCGACAGGGCGGCGGCGATGATGATGAGGAAGGGCCCGATCAGGAAGGTGAGCGTCAGGCCGAGGATGATCCAGGTGCTGAGGCGGCTGTTCATCGGGATTTCCTTGCCGTGGCCAGCCGCTTGAGCAGCAGGTTGGCCGAGAAGCTCATGGTGATCAGGATCATGGCGATCACGGAGGCGGAGACGAAATCGTTGGCGACCGTCACCCGCTGGTAGAGCAGCGTTTCCAGCATCAGGACCTTGGAGCCGCCGAGGATCGCTGGCGTGATATAGGCGGTCATGGAACCGGTGAAGACGAGCGTACCACCGATCACCAGCCCTTCGCGCGTGAGCGGAAGGATCACGCGCCAGAACACCTGAAGCCAGTTGGCACCGAGGATGCGCGCGGCCGGAACCGCGTCGCGCGGCATGTTCTCCATTGCCGAGACAAGCGAAATGATCATCAGCGGCAGGAAAAGTTGCAGCAGGCCGATGAAGACGGCGGTCTCGGTAAAGAGGATCCGCAGCGGCGTATCGGTGATGCCGAGATCGACCAGGAACTTGTTGACGAAGCCGGTGCGCCCGAGGATCACCAGCCAGGCATAGGTGCGCGCCACCGGCGAGATCATCAGCGGCAGCGTGACCAGCCCGAACATGCGCCCGCGGGAGCTGGCCGGCAGGTTGACGATGGCGAAGGCCGCCGCGTAGCCGACCACGGCGGAGACGCCGGCGACGAGCGAGGCCAGTTTCAGCGTGCGGAAAAACACCGTCTGGTTGCGGGAGGAGGCGAAGAATTCGCCATAGGCCGACACCGACCAGCCCGTATCGGTCCGGAAGGCTTCGGAGAGGAGGATGCCGACCGGCAGCAGGAAAAGCGCCGCGGCGAAGATCGCCGCGGGCAGGACCAGGGCCAGACCGATTGCCCGGTTTTCGAACATGAAGCTACTTCATCACCTTCGCGTTCCATTGCTCCAGCCAGCTCTCGCGCATGTCGAGAATGGTAGCCGGGTCGAGCAGGTGGAGCTGATCCACGGTCTCGGCGCCATAGGTCAGGTTGGCAGCGATATCATCGGAGACCACGACCTCGGCATTGGCAGGGCTGTCGATCAGCGCGTTGGCAAGCGCGGTCTGGATCTCGGTGGAGAGCCAGAAATCCATGAACTGCAGCGCCAGATCCTCGTTGCCGTTATTGGCGGTCATGACCATCACGTTCATGCCACCTGTCTGGCCTTCCTTGGGCTCGGCCCAGGCCATCGGCAACCCGTTATCCTTGAAGCTGCCCCAGGCGAAACGGCCGACCGGTGCGGCCCAGATTTCTTCCTGCTGCATCAGCTGGGCGAGCTGGGAGGAGCGGACATAGAAGGTAACGATATCGTCGGCCTTCTCCGCGACGGCATCGATCGGCGCGGTCAGCGAGCTGTCGGTGTCGCCGAGCGCCTTTCCGATCATGTAGAGCGCCGGCGGGCCCTGGTTGGTGGTGATATCGGGCAGAGCCACGTTGCCCGCCAGTTCCGGCGACAGCAGGTCCGCCCAGCTTTCGACCGTCACCTTGTCGGAGCGATAGGCGATGGAGGTGGCATAGAAGGTGTAACCGACGCCCATACTGTCGCCGAGCGGGTCCTTGGCGATGTCGTAGAGCTTGTCGAAGTTGCTGAGCTTCGAGGTGTCGATCGGCTGAAGCAGCCCCTTGCGGGCGGCGCCGAGCGCGTCATGGGTGGAGAGCACCGCCATGTCGATCACGGGCGCGTCCTTGTTGGCCTCGATCTTGGACAGGCGCTCGATGGAGTTGCCGGTCTCCACGACGATCTCGCAGCCGCAGATCTCCTCGAACGGGTCGTAGACCAGTTCCTTGAACTCGTCCTGGGAGAAGGAATAGACCGAGATGGTCAGTGTCTTGTCGGCGGCCATCGCCGCGGCCGTGAGCGCCAGCGTCGAGGCGCCGGCCAGTACCAGGGTCTTCATGTCGTTACATCTCCTTGTTGGGGTCTTGTTTCTCGGGTGGGTCGTTCAGCTGGCGCAGGGCCCGTGGAGCCCCGCACCACCAGTTCCATCGGCACCAGCCGCGCCGCCGGAAGGGGGGCGTTTTCGAGTTGCAGCAGGATGTGCTCGACGGCGGCGGTGGCGATGTCCGGCATGTTCTGCGCAAGCGTCGTCAGGCCGGGCGTGATGCGCGCGGAGAAGCTGAGGTCGTCAAAGCCGAGCACGCTGACATCCCCGGGCACGGAGAAGCCGGCGCCCTGCAAACGCGTCAGGGCGGTCAGCGCGTGCAGGTCCGAGGTCGCAACGATAGCCGTTGCGCCGCGGCGGACCAGTTTCGCGAGGTCCGGTGTTCCGTCCTCGAGCCAGAAGGTTTCTGCCCGGAGTCCGGGACCGAGCGCGTCCTGCATCCCGGCGACCCGGTCGGATTGCACGAGGGACCGGCGGCTCTGGCCCAGCAGGACGAGCGTCCTGTGCCCCAGTTGCTGCAAATATTCCACCGCCACCTGACCGCCCTGCCGGTGGTCGGAACAGACGCAATTTCCGGGCGTCACTGCCGAGTCGATGACGACGGCCGGCAGCGACAGATCGCTGACCTGCGTGCCCCGGCAGGGCACGATGATGATACCGTCGGCGCCGCGCTGCACCATCCGCCGCAATGCCTCGGACTGGGCGCCGGGATCACCGTGAGAATCCGCGATCAGGATGCCCTGCCCCGCGCGCTCGGCGGCGGTCTCGATCGCCTGAGCGAGGGCCGGGAAAAGCGGGTTCGAAATGTCGGGAAGGACCAGACCCAATACGCCGCTCCGCCCGGTGCGCAGGGCCCGCCCCGGCCCGCCCGGACGATACCCGACCTCACGGATCTTCTCGATGACAAGCTTGCGGGTTTCTTCCGACACGCGCCCCTTGCCCGAGAGAGCATTCGAAACGGTCGCCGTGGACACGCCGAGGGCCTTCGCGATTTCCTTCAGTCTCGGCTGCATGGAGAGATGCGCTGCCCTGCCGTCTGGAACGTGAAAAATCGTTTAATCAGCGTAAGACCTGCGCTCGATCTGTCAACCGCGGGCATTCCGAGCCCAATCGCGGGGCGCGGAGTGACCTGGCTGCGAAGAGATCGGTTCGCGTATATTTTTCAGGGCGCTAGGGAGATTGTTGCGCAGTGCCCCGGCACGGATCGTCGCGGAAATCGTTTCGACCGCGCCGGAACTGCCGGGCGATTGAGCCGCCCACCCCGGACATGCCCAGTGACTGTGCACTCCCGAGTCCCAAGGGTCCGGACGGGATCGAATCCGCTTCGCGCCCGACCACCACCCTGCCCTTCAAGCAGCATGGGAGCGGCACTGCCGAGCGGTGGGCCGGGCGCCTCAGGCGGCGTGGAACACGAAGGAGCGCATGGAGACCGAGCCTAGGTCGATTGCGTCGGTCATGAAGGTCAGGTCGTCGCGCGCGTCGGAGGCACCGGCGATGGTCAGTGCCGGCAGGTAGTGGTCGACGGACGGGTGCGCCATGTCCAGCAGGTTCCCCAGCCGCGCGCGGTCAGCGAGGGTCGCAAGGTCGCGGTCGGCCAGCCGGTCGGCGAAGAGCGTGTCGAACTCAAGCGCAAAATCCTGCGGCTTGCCGCCGGGCCGCATGGCGCGCAGGTTGTGCACTACGTTGCCCGAACCGAGGATCAGCACACCCCGGTCGCGCAGCTCCGACAGGGCCCGGCCGATATCGAGCTGGTAATCCAGCCCGCGGCTCATGTCGATGGAGATCTGGAAGACAGGCACATCGGCGCCAGGATAGAGGAATTTCAGGACAGTCCAGGCGCCATGGTCGAGTCCCCAGCTGTCGTCTTCCCCGGCGTGGTGGCTGGCGAGCAGCGTCACCACCTCACGTGCCAGCTGCGGGTCGCCGGGCGCCGGGTAGGTTTCGGCATAGAGCGCTTCGGGGAAGCCGTAGAAATCGTGGATCGTACGCGGCATGGCCGAAACATCCACCAGCGTGGTGCCGCGGGTCATCCAGTGGGCCGAGACCACGAGGATCGCCTCGGGGCGTGGCAGGCTCTGGCCCAGCTCCGACCAGGCGCGGCTGAAGGCGGTGTCCTCGATAGCGTTCATCGGGCTGCCATGGCCAAGGAAAACCAGCGGCATCCGCTCCGACGGCGACAGCCGGTCGCGCAAGGTATTCAGGGCGTGTGCGGTGCTCATACCGACCTCCTTGGAGATGATCGGGCCGCCAATATGGCGGCCCGGTGGGTTTGGACGAGTCCGGGCCGCCCTTGCGTCGGCCCGGCAGGATCAGGCGAACTGGCCGAGTGTTTTTTGCACGAGCGGCACCCGGAGCGCAAATGCGCCACTGCCCAGAAGGACGAGCGTGGCTTGCGCGACGGCCCAGAACAGCGGGTATTCCCAGCCACCGCCTTCGGCGGAAAAGACCCAGCCGTTGCCCGAATGCGCCCAGACAGCACCCAGCAGGATCGGGACGAGCGCCAGCGAGACGAGCCGCGTCGCCACGCCGAGGATCAGCGCAAGGCCGCCGGCGATTTCCGCGAAGATCGTGAAGTAAGCGACGATGGCGGGCAGGCCGATGCTTTCGAAATAGGCCACGGTGCCGGCGATCGTGAAAACCTGCACCTTCATGAGGCCGTGGGCGAGAAAGAGGATGCCGCTGGAAACGCGGAGGGCGAAGGCGGCGTAGTCGGAGGGGGTGTTCGTGGTCATGTCGTTGGTCCTTTTCAGAATGGGATCCGGCGGCGTGCCATTGGGGTTTGGTTTCGGTGCCCTGCGACGGCCATCGGGGTTCTGAAGCGAAGTTAGGGCTTGAGAGAGATCTCCGAAATGGCGAAGCTATGGAATGACTATCTCTGATTTGTTCTTAATGAGGCCAACATGGATATCGTTGACGAACTCAAGGCCTTCGTCGCCACCGCGCAGAGCGGGTCGTTCACGGCGGCCGCGGATCAGCTTGGCGTGTCCAACCGCCTGACATCGAAATACGTCGCGGAACTGGAAGCGCGGCTCGGCGTGAGATTGTTCCAGCGGACCACCCGGCGGGTCGGGCTGACCCCCGCGGGAGAGGACCTTCTAGCGCGGGCCCCTGCCCTGCTCGACGATCTCGACGAATTGCTGGCGGAGATCGCCGAGGGCTCGCACGGGTTTTCCGGCGTCATCCGAATCTCCGCGCCGGTTACCTTCGGTGAAATCTATGTCGGCACAATGCTGGGCCGATTTGCCCGGCTGAATCCCGGCCTGACGCTCGATCTGAGGCTGACCGACCGCTATGTCGACCTCGCGACCGACGGCATCGACCTGGCCTTTCGCATGGGATCCTCCGACATGCTGTCGCTCAAGACCCGAAGGCTCGGCACATTTCGCACCGTGGTCGTGGCGAGCCCTGAATACATCGAGCGCCATGGCGCGCCGCAAACGCCGGACGATCTGTCCGGACACAACTGCATCGTGGACACGAACAGGCGTTCCCCCCGACGCTGGGTCTTTCAACGCGATGGCCAGGAGGTCGTCGTGAACGTGCAGGGGAAGATCCATGTCAACTCGGCACGCGCCGCAGCCGGTCTGGCCGCTGATGGCCTTGGCATTGCCAACACCCCGCGTTTCGCCGCCCATGACGCCCTCGACTCCGGTGCGCTGGTCCAGCTTCTGGAGAGCTACAATCGCAACGGCAGCCCGCTCTACGCGGTCTACCTCGAAGGCCGCACCCTTCCCCGAAAGGTGCGCGCCCTGATCGATTTCGCCCTGGAGGACATCCGCGCCGCGGACATCCTGTAAATCCTGTGGACCGCACGGAAACCGGGGCGGATCATTGCTGTGCCCGCGACCTTTCGAAGCCACGCGAATCAACAGCACCACCGGCCGGGAAAGCCAGTGGCGCTGCTCAATTCAGCATGGTTCTCATCCGACGAGGCGGAGAGTCCTGCAGCCTCCGTCCAGTCAGGCGAGCGCCGCGGCAACCGCATCTCGCAACGGTGTCGTCGGACGGCCAATCAGCCGGGACAGGTCCCGTCCATCATGCCAGAGAGCCCCCTCGGACGCCGCGACATCGAACCCCGCGACCGCCCGGGCGAAGCCCTCGGGCAGACCCACGGAGATCAGGATCCCGGAATAATCTTCCATCGGCAGGTCCTGATACGGAATGGTCTTTCCCGCCTGATCGCTGACTTCTGCAGCCAGGTCGACCAGCGTGTAAGAGTCATCTCCCGCCAGCTCGTAGGTCTTCTGGTCATGGCCGCGTCCGGTCAGCACGACAATCGCGGCCTCGGCGAAATCGGCGCGCGTCGCCGATGCGATGCGGCCCTCGCCCGCGGACCCGACAAGCGCTCCGGCCTCGATCGCGGCGGGAATGGAACCAGTGTAGTTCTCCGTATACCAGCCATTGCGAAGGATCGTGTAGGCGATGCCGGACTCCTTGATCATCGCCTCCGTCTGACGGTGTTCCTCGGCGAGGCTCAGCGGCGACGTGTCGGCCTTGAGCAGGCTCGTGTAGACGATGCGAGACACCCCGCTTTCCTTGGCCGCGTCGATGACGGCCCGATGTTGCTCAGCGCGCTTGCCGAGCTCGCTGCCCGAGATCAGCAGGAGCGTGTCAACGCCCTGAAGGGCCGGCGCCAGCGTTTCGGGCTGGTCATAATCCGCCAGCCGCGCCTCGACGCCGAGATCCGCAGCCTTTTCGGGCGATCTCGCGAGGGCGACGACGGACTCGGCGCCCACCCTGGCCACCAGCCCGGCGACGACATTCCGGCCAAACTGGCCTGTGGCTCCTGTAACTCCGATATTCATGTGACGACCTTTCCTTGATTTTCGCGTCGGAAACCCAGATATTCGGAGAGCAAACGAAAAGTAAGAACGCACAAAAAAGTAAGTGTAGAAAATGCTGCAAAACGCCTCCGGGCTGAAACCGGAAAGACTCTCGGATCGCCTGGCCCGCGGCGATCTGCTGTCCGTCAACTGCCCCTCGCGGGTTGTTCTCAAGCACCTGACCAGCCGATGGGGCGTGCTGGTTCTTATCGCCCTCGAAGGCGAGACGCTCCGGTTCAGCGCCCTGCGGCGGAAGGTGGGTGGAGTCAGCGAACGCATGCTCGCGCAGACGCTCCACGACCTGGAACATGACGGGTTCGTAAGGCGCGTCGCCTTCGACGTCGTTCCGCCGCATGTCGAATACAGCCTGACGCCCCTGGGCATCGAAGCGGCCGAGAAAGTGCGCGCGCTGGCGGATTGGGTTGAGATCAACTTGCCGCGCGTGGCCCGGGTCTGGGACGAGCGAAAGACTGGTTGACGAAGTGCCGGCCTGGTCCCGCCGCGACGGAATCCGGAAAGCGGGTCCAGCGAAATGCCGGAAACGGTTTCGCAAGGCGGCAGCGGCGCGGTCGCTCGACAGATGGCGAAAGCGTGTCATATCTTGTCTGAGTGACCAACGACGCGAAGACCGGTCGGCGGAACGGCGGGCCGATAGCGGTCACGGGCTCCCCCGGGCAATCCGGGCAGAGGAGCCCCACGAAAAAAGGACCTGTCGGCCCGCTCGGGCCGGCGCAACCGGCTGAAAGGATCAGGATGCAATCGATCTCCCGGCGCAACATGCTGCGCCATTCTTTGAAACTCGGTGCAGGTTTGACTGCATTCGCGGCGCTGCGTCCGGGTGCGGCTTGGGCCGCCGACAGCGTCGCCTTGCAGCTTGGCTGGCTGAAAAGCGTTCAATATGCCGGGAGTTTCATCGCCGAGGAGCGCGGGTATTACGCGGATGAGGGCCTTGAGGTCAGTTTGCTGCCGGGTGGGCCCAACGCGCCGGTCGACCCGGTCGTGATCTCGGGCCAGGCGCTCGTCGGCGTGTCGGCGACGGATTACGCTGCGCGCGCCCATCTCAACGGCGCAGGCTACCGGATCCTCGGCGCCAAGAACCAGCGGCACGCCTTCTGCATAACCTCGCGCGCCGACAACCCGGTGCGAACGCCGAAGGACCTCGAAAACGGGCCGCGCCTGGGGCTCGCGACCATCAACCAGCCGCTGATCGACGCGATCGCCCGGCTCAATGGTCTCGACGCCTCCAAGATCAATGTCGTGACGACCCAGGGGAACCCGGCCCCACTCGCCAATGGCGAGGTCGACTGCTTCCTCACCCTGTTCACCACCGGACCGATCGCCCTCGAGCTTCAGGGCATCGAGACCTACAGTTTCCTGCTCTCGGATTACGGCTACAACATCTTCTCCGGCATCTACATCGCCACCGAGGACACGCTCGCGGCGCGTGGTGATCTGGTCCGGCGGCTGCTCCGGGCCGAAATTCGCGGCTGGCAGGATTTCGTCGAGGATATCGACTACGCCACCCAGCTCACGGTCGAGAAATACGCCGTGGACCAGGGGCTGGACCCGGCGCAACAGCGCCTTCAGGCGCAGGCCCAGCTCGACCTTCTGGTGACCCCGGAGACCGAGGCGAACGGCCTGTTCTGGATGTCGGACGAAAAGATCGACGCGAATCTGGCGACGATGGACATCCTCGGCATCGAGGTGGATCGCAGCCTGTTCTCGAGGTCGATCCTGGAGGACATCTACCAGGGCCGGGCGCGCATCTAGTGCTCGACCGCCGCGCGACATCGGCGCCGGGATCGGCCATGGCCGCGCAGCCTGACGCAGGAATCCTGCTCGACGGCGTGTCCAAGACCTTCGGCCTGCGCGGGGCATCGGTGACCGCCCTGGAGAAGATCTCCTTTGCGACGCGGCGCGGGTCCTTCACCGCGGTGATCGGCCCGTCGGGCTGCGGTAAATCCACGATGCTCCGCATGCTTGCCGATCTCGAGGCACCGACGGCGGGCCGGCTCTTCGCCAACGGCCGGACACCGTCCGACCTGCGCCGCGACGGCAAGCTGGGGATCGTGTTCCAGGAGCCGGCTCTGCTGCCCTGGCTGACGGTGCGCGCCAATATCGACCTCGCCCTGCGGGTGACCGGAACGCGGCCGGACGGGGCGGACACCGACGCGCTCATTGATCTGGTCGGTCTCGACGGGTTTCAGGATGCCCGCCCGGCGGAGCTCTCCGGAGGCATGCGCCAGCGGGTCGCCGTCGCGCGAGCGTTGGTCACCGCGCCGGAGGTGCTGCTCCTCGACGAACCTTTCGGCGCGCTCGACGAGTTGACGCGACGCCGCCTGAACCACGAATTGCTGCGCATCTGGGCGGCACAGGCCACGACGACAATGCTGGTCACCCATTCGATCGAGGAGGCGGCGTTCCTGTCCGACACGGTTATCGTGATGAGCCCGCGCCCGGGCCGGATCCTGGCCGAGGTCGAGGTGCCCTTCGGACGTCCCCGCGATGCCGGCCTGCTGCGCGAGGCGGCCTTCCACCGGTTTGCCGACACGCTCTCCGAAATCCTCGCCGCCGGAGAGGCCGATGCACGCGGATGACGCGGCCCTGCCGACCGCCGCCCGCGGGGCGGCGCGTTTCGGCGGGCTGCCGGGCGGGGCCGAGACCGCGCTTCTGCTCGTGGCGCTCGTCCTTGCCTGGGAGGCGCTGGCGCGCATGGTTCTTGCCAATGCCTTCGCGCTGGCCGCCCCATCCCAGATCGCTCTCCAGCTTGCGGAAAGCTGGGATCTCTACGCGCGAAATCTCGGCGCCACGCTCTGGACCGCCGTGCAGGGATTCGTCATCGGCAATCTCATCGCAATCCTCGCCGCGGCGCTGATCGTGACGATCCCCGCCCTCGAACGCCCTGTCTTCAGTGCAGCGCTGGCGATCTACGCGCTACCCATCATAGCACTGGCGCCGATCCTGATGGTCCTGCTCGACCGGGACGCGGCAATGGTTGCGCTGAGCGCGCTGGCGGTGATCTTCACCACCCTCGTCGCGGCGGCTCTCGGGCTGCGGTCGGCCGACCCCGCGGCGCTCGACATGGTGCATGTGCTCGGCGGATCGACATGGCAGAAACTCGTCCGCGTCCGCGTCCCGGCCGCGCTCCCGAGCCTTTTCGCTGGCCTGCGCATCGCCGCGCCGGCGGCGGTTCTGGGCGCGACCGTCGGCGAGTTCATGGGCGCGGAACGCGGCCTCGGCGTTCTGATCACCAATGCGCTGGCGGATCTCGAGACGACCCGCGTCTGGACGGTCGCGGCGCTGGCGACGGCGCTTTCGACCGGCGGGTATCTGCTGATCGGATGGGTCGGCAGGCGCCTGACGCCCTGGGCAGGCGAGATGGAGATCGTCCAGGCGGCGGAGCGCGGTGGCGGCGCCCGACGCTCCGGCGGCCAGGGACAGCGTCTCGCGCGGCTGGCCGGAACGATCGGCGTCAATCTCCTTGTTGTCTTCGGCGGATGGGCGCTCTTCATCCATCTGGCCGGGCTGAACGCGTTCTTTGCCAAGGGTCCGGTCGATGTCTGGCAATTCCTGTTCGCCGTCCCCGATGCCGCGTCGAATCGACAGAGCGTTTTCGGCGGGCTGCCGACGACGATCGGCAACGCGCTGCTCGGATTCCTTGCCGGGATGACCGGCGGGGTTCTCGTTGCCATCCTCTTCGTGCTGCGGCCATCGGTGGAACGCGCCGCGATGCCGGTCGCCATCGCCCTCCGCTCGATCCCGATCCTCGCCACGACGCCGCTGGTGATCCTTCTCTTCGGGCGCACCCTCGCGGCGACCACGATGATCGTCGCGATCCTCTCGTTCTTTCCCACGCTCATCAACCTTGTGGTCGCCATGCGGTTGACCCGGCGCTCGATCACCGATCTGCTGCGGGTGTTGAACGCGGATCGCTGGACGATCCTGTGGCGCGCCGAGCTTCCAACGGCGCTTCCTGCCCTGATGGCCTCGGCGCGAATTGCGGTGCCGACCTCGATTCTCGGCGCGGTGATCGTGGAATGGCTGATCACCGGCGTCGGCATGGGAAATGCCATCCTGTCGGGCGTGTACCACGCCGAATACGCCATCTTGTGGTCTGTGGCGGTTGTGCTGACCCTCCTGTCAATGGCGGCCTACGGGCTGATTTCGCTGGCAGAGCGCGCCGTCTTGCGGCGGTTCGCTCCCGAGCATCTGCAATGACAACAGAAGCCGACCCCGGACTTTCACCGGCGTTTCCGCAGCGCGCACTCGATATGGCCGCAAAAGGCGGCCTCGCATTCATGGGCGAGGCACCCAACATCACCGGCCGCGACCCGGTCATGCGGTTTCCGCGACCGCTCGGAGAGGCGGCTGCAACGGCGATCGCTCTCTGCGGCGACGCCGCAGCGGAGATCTGGCGCCGACGCACCGGCCAGAGCCAATCTGTCCGCGTCGACGTGCGCGCGGCGGCTGCGTCGCTCGCCGGCTACGCCTATCTGCGCCTCACACCCGGCGAGGGCGCACGCGCCGAGGATTGGGAGGCCGAGCCCGGCGGCTGGCGCGCCTGGGGCGCGAGGTCGGTTCTGCGCGGCGAGAATGCGAGCAACCCCGCCGTCGGGATCTATCGTTGCGCCGATGGCCGGTGGATCCACCTCCACGGAGGCCTGCCGCATCTCGCCGAGCGCCTCCTCGAGGTTCTGGACACCGATCCGGCCGGGATCGCCACGGCGGTCGGCAGGTGGCACTCGGACGATCTGGAGGAGACGCTGGCAGAGGCGGAGACCTGCGGCGCGATCGTGCGAACCGCCGCGGAATGGCGCGACCACCCGGTGGCACAGTCGCTTCGGGACCGGCCGGTGGTCGAACTGCATCGGATAGGCGAGGCGCTGCCGGTTCCCCTGCCCGCCGGTGGCGCGCCGCTCTCGGGTCTGAAGGTGCTGGACCTGAGCTCCGCGCTCGCGGGGCCGACATGTGCAAGGACGCTCGCGGAGCACGGCGCGGAGGTGCTGCATGTCGCCGCTGCCGGGCGACGCGACCGGCAGCCCTTTCTCGCCGATACCGGCCATGGGAAGCGCAGCACCGCGCTCGATCTCAAGACCGACCGGGGGCGGGAAAAACTCGTGGAGTTGCTGCGCGACGCCGACGTTATCTGCCAGAGCTACCGGACCGGGGCACTCGACCGTCTCGGGTTCGGCGCGAACCAGGTCGCCGCCCTGCGCCCCGGCATCATCTACCTGTCCATCAATTGCTACGGCCACGACACCGCCTGGTCCGGGCGCAGGGGATGGGAGGGCCTGGCCCAGGCCGCCACGGGCGTCACGGTGCCGGGCACAGACGGACGCCCGCCGCGCCTCGCGCCCTGTTCCTGTTGCGACTACCTCACCGGCTATTTGGCGGCACGCGGGGTCATGGAGGCGCTGCTGCGCCGCAGCCGGGAGGGCGGGAGCTGGCATGTGCGCGCGTCGCTCTGTCAGACCGGCATGTGGCTCACAAGGCTTGGCACGGTCCCGGAGCACATGGCGCCGGCCGAACCCGACCTCTTCGAGGACCTGCTGGTGGAAAGCCGGACGCCGTTCGGAAGGCTCCGACACCTGCCGCCCGTCACGGACATGGACATCACGCCGCCGCGCCGGCGCCGTCCGCCGCCGCTGCCCGGCGCCGATCCTCCGGCCTGGACAGAGTGACCTGCGACGCCCCCCGGTGCGCGTGATCGGGTCGCGCACCCTCCACCGTCATCCCTCAGCCCACATCCTGAAGAGGTTGCTCTTTGCCTTCAGCAGGCGGTCGAAGGCGGGTGTCTTGCCCTGCGCATCGAAGATCGACCGCGCGGCGAGGTCGAGATCGTGAAGCACCTCGCGCCGGTCCGCCTCGCGCACCCAGCTTGTCACCCAACCCACGACGGCGAGACGGGTGCCGCGTGTTACCGGCTCCACCCGATGCAGGGCGCTCGTCGGATAGAGGATCATGTCGCCCGGTTCGAGCCGGAAGACCCGGTCCTCAAGCGGATCTTCCAGCACAAGCCCGCCGCCGTCATAGCTGTCGGCAGCGCTCAGGAAGAGCGTGAAGGAGAGGTCGGTCCGGCTACCCTGCATGATCGGATCGTCGACATGGGTACCGTATTCCATCCCCGGTCCATAGCGCGAGATCAGCATGCGGGCGAACTTCCGGGGGCGCGCGACGCTGACGAAGAGTGCGTTGGCGTTCAACGCTTTGCGCAGCGTGGCAAAGATCGCGTCCCGCCCCGGCGTTGCGGCCGCCTGCTCGTTGCTCTTCACGCCTCGGGCGTATCGGCCCGCGCTGTGGCGCCCGTCCTCGAACTCAAGAGCCTCGATCGCCTGCCGCATCGCCGAGACTTCGTGCGCGTCAACGACGCCGCCGATCACGTGCGCCATCGGATCAGCGCAGCCTGAGCGCCGCCAGTTCCATGCGCGCCGCCGCGCCATAGATCAGGCTGGCGTCCGGAGTGGCAATACCCTCCCCCGAAAGACCGCCGAAGGCCGGCGCCGCATCCTCCAGGCTTGCCTGCATCATGGCCACGACTTCGGCCAGATTTGCGTCACCGGCACCGGAAAGCGCCTCCAGCTCGGCCCCGACCGCCTGATAGAAGCCAAGCGCCTCGAGATACTCGGTCCGGTCGGTCACGGCGCCGTCTGCGACGGCCTCGGCATAGGCTCCGCCCGCCTGGCGCAGCACCGGAGGCAGCGCTTCGAGCCGGTCCGCGGCGTCCTCCCCTGCCAGAGCGGTCGCGAGCCGATCCTGAACGCCGGCAAATCCCTCGGTCCCCTGTGCATCCTCCAGAGCCTCGATCGCCTCGTAGAGCTACTCCGCCAGCGCTCCGTCTAGACCATGCTCTGCGGCTTCGGCCGCCTCCTCGACAAGCGCGCCCGCTTCGGGATATCCCGCCGCGCGGAGCGCCTCGGCCGCGCGCAGCAAGCCGCCGATCACGACAAGGGTGCCGCTGCGGTCTGACGCCTCAGCCGTCGCATCTCCCCCCTCGGACTCGCCCTCCGCACTGACGGCGCCTTCGCCGCCCTCACCGCTTTCGCTCTCCGCATCGCCCCCGCTTTCCGCCTCGCCTTCCGCCTCGACGGGTGCCTCGCTGCCTTCACCTTCGGCATCGACCTGATGCACCAGGCTCTTCGGCGTGATCCAGGTTGGCGTCATCGGGGCCGCACCGGAGGCCGCGCCGAGGACGGCGGCCGATGCCCCGAGGGCGAGAACCCGCCGCGCCTCGACGACACGCCGCGGCTTGATTCCGTCCGTGCTCATGGTTCCGCCCCAAATATTCTGATAATTTACATCAACAAAGCCGAGCCGGGCCACCGTGTCCGGGTGCCGGCGGGAAACCAAGCCCGCCTCGCCGCCTCGAAGCGTCTCACCTGCCTCTGCGAAAGCGAGCTCACCCGGGCATCCCCGACGGGCCTATCCCCAGGGCCCGGACGGCGGCCGATTTCTCCTGGCTTGCCGAGGAGCTTCGCGTCCGGCCCCGGGCATGCCGGCCGACATCTGGCGCAAGGCCGCCACACGGTTGGCCGTCGACGGATGGGTCGCGAACAGGCTGTCGCGCGCATGGGCGTGCAGCGGGTTGATGATGAACATATGCGCCGTGCCCGGATTGCGCTCCGCCACGTCATTGTCGATCCGGGACGCCGCCGACTGGATGCGCTCCAGTGCCGAGGCAAGCCAGAGCGGGTGGCCGCAGATCTCGGCCCCGGCCTTGTCTGCCGCGTATTCACGCGTCCGGCTGATGGCCATCTGCACAATACCCGCCGCCATCGGCGCCAGGAACATCAGCGCGAGCGTGCCCAGAAGGCCGGGCCCCTGGTCCCGCCGCCCCCCGAAGAACAGGGCGAAATTGGCCAGCATCGTGATCGCGCCGGCAAAGGTCGCGGTCACCGTCATGATCGCAGTGTCGTGATTTCGGATATGGGCCAGCTCATGCGCGATCACCCCGGCCAGTTCCTCGCGCGACAGGCTGCGCACGAGGCCGGTCGTCACCGCCACGGCGGCGTTGTCGGGATTCCGGCCGGTGGCAAAGGCATTCGGCTGCGGTGTGTCGATCAGGTAGACCTGCGGCATCGGCAGGCCAGCGTTGTCCGCCAGGTCGGCCACCATGCGGACCAGCCCGACGGGGTCGTGACCACCGACCGGCTGCGCGTTGTGCATCCGGAGCACCATCTTGTCGGAATTCCACCACGCGAAGGCGTTCATCGCAGCTGCGGCCAGGAGGGCAAAAACCATGCCCCCGCTTCCGGCCAGCAGATAGCCGATCCCCATGAAGAGTGCCGTCATCGCCGCCATCAGAATGGCTGTCTTCACATAGCCCATCGGTCACACTTTCCGGATCTGATCGTCGCGAAAGATATAGGCGCAGTTCTCCGTCGCACAATTGCTGCTTTCGGAGCGGGTCGCATTTGCACCCGGTCCAGATGAGCGCAGCCGCAACGAGTGCGACCGAGTGACCGAAGTTGCACGGCAAAGGAAACAAATCGGCCGCAGCGGCGTTGACCCTCGTTGAAACAGGACCGGGCAAATTCCGGTAGAGAGGTGAAAATGAACCGACGCGCCCGTTCGCGGCCCGGCGACATGCCGCGCCTTGGCATACGCCGCATGCCCTCCCCTGCCCCTTTCACCAAAAATCCGGAGGCGTGCCCGTGCCCGATCTTCTGAAGCGCGCCATCATTCCGCTGCTCGCCGCACTTCTGGCGGCAGTCGCGCTTGCGCAAGGCTGGATCTGGCTCGCGCTGCCGGCCCTCGCCATTGTCGCGCTCGGCATCTACGATTTCTCGCAGACCCGCTGGACGATCACCCGGAATTATCCCGTCGCGGGGCGGATCCGCTGGTTGTTCTACAAGCTGCGTCCCTATCTGCACGCCTACATCGTCGAGGACGACCTGAGCGGCACGCCCTATTCCTTCGAGGCGCGTAACCTGATCCATTCGCGCGCGCGCGGAGAGACCGGCACCCAGCCCTTCGGCACCGAGCGCGACGTCGAGTCGGCGGAATATCACTGGGTCGGCCACTCTATCGCGGCCAAGTCCGACCCCGACACCTCCCCGCGGGTGACGGTTGGCAATGACCAGTGCTCCCGGCCCTATTCCGCCTCCATCCTCAACATCTCCGCGATGAGCTTCGGCGCCCTGTCGGCCAATGCCGTCCGGGCGCTGAACCGTGGCGCGGCGCTCGGCGGGTTCTACCACGACACCGGCGAGGGCGGGATCAGCCCCTATCACCTGGAGCATGGCGGCGATCTCGTCTGGGAACTCGGATCGGGCTATTTCGGCGCCCGCGACAAGGACGGGCGCTTCGACCCCGAGAGCTTCCGCGACGGAGCCGCCCGGGAAACTGTCAGGATGACCGAGATCAAGCTGAGCCAGGGCGCCAAGCCCGGCCACGGCGGGCTACTTCCGGCGGCCAAGGTGACGGAGGAGATTGCCGGCATCCGAAAGATTCCGGCGCATCGGGACTGCCTCTCGCCGCGCGCGCATTCGGCCTTTTCGACCCCGATCGAGCTGATGGAGTTTGCCGCAAAGCTGCGCGACCTGTCGGGCGGCAAGCCGGTGGGGCTCAAGCTCTGCATCGGCCACCCGCACGAGCCCTTCGCGCTGGTCAAGGCCATGCTGGAAACCGGCATCCGGCCCGATTTCATCGTCGTCGATGGTGGCGAAGGCGGCACCGGGGCGGCGCCGCTGGAGCTGTCGGACTGGGTAGGCATGCCACTATCCGAGGGGTTGGTCCTGATGCGCAATGCCCTGGTCGGCGCCGGTCTGAAGGAGCACGTGCGGCTCGCGGCCAGCGGCAAGGTCTATTCCGGGATGGGCCTGGCCCGCGCCATTGCGCAGGGCGCGGACTGGTGCAACGCGGCGCGTGCCTTCATGTTGTCGATCGGCTGCATCCAGGCGCAACGCTGTCACCTGGGCACCTGCCCCACCGGGGTGACCACCCAGAGTGCCGGTCGCCAGCGCGGGCTGGTGCCGGAGGTTCAGGGCGAGCGCGCGGCGCAGTTCCACGCCAGGACGCTCGAAGCGCTGGCCGACATCGTCGCATCTGCTGGCTTCAAGCACCCCGCCGAGTTGGAGCCGCATCACCTGATGCACCGGGTCGGCCCGGAACGCGCGGTGCCGATGGATCGGGTGCACACCTTCCTGGCGCGGGGCGTGCTCATCGATGCGCCCGAGGAGACCATCTACGCCGACTGGTGGAAGGCGGCGCAGGCCGACAGTTTCCGCCCGGCGATCGACCTGGTGTCGGGGCGCGCGCGCACCCGCACCGACCAAACAGAAATGTAGGAGCTTTCCATGGCCGAGACTGTTGCCGAAATCGTCGTCGATACTCTGCTGAAGGCAGGGGCGAAAGGCTGCTGGGGCATCGTCGGCGACACGATCAACCATTTCACGGACGCGGTGCGCCGCTCGGACCTGCGCTGGATCCATGTGCGTCACGAGGAGGCCGGCGCTCTTGCGGCCGGCGGTGAAGCCTATGTAACGGGGGAGCTGGCAGTTTGCGCCGGCACCTGCGGGCCGGGCAGCCTGCATTTCGTCAACGGCATCTTCGAGAGCCACCGAAACGGCGCGCCCGTGGTGCTGATTGCCTCCGACGTGGCCCGCTCCGAGGCCGGGCTGAACTTTCCGCAGGAGGTCGACCAACGGAAGATCTACGAGCAAACCAGCGTGTTCTGCGAGGCGATCTCGCACCCGGACCAGGCCCGACGGATCACCGCGATGGCGGCCCAGGCGGCGCTGACCCGCGGCGGCGTCGCGGTGGTGATCGTCAACGGAGACATGTTCAACGCGACGGCGGAGGACAAGCTCGACTGGTCGGTCCACCGCCCGTCGCCGGTGCTCCGCCCCTCCGACGACGAGCTCGGCGCGCTGGCAGAGGTCCTCAACGGCGCGCCATCGGTGACGCTCTATGCCGGCATCGGGGCGCGCGACGCGGGGCCCAACGTGGTCCGGCTCGCCGAGGCGCTTCGGGCGCCGGTCGTCCACAGCAGCCGCGCCAAGGAATTCATCGAGCCCGACAACCCATGGAACGTCGGCATGACGGGCATCCTCGGGAACAGAGCTGGCGCCGAGGCGATGGACCGGGCCGACATCGTGCTCTGCCTCGGAACGGATTTCGCCTGGACCCAGTTCTATCCCGAGGCCAAGCACGTCATCCAGATCGACAGCGACCCGACCCATCTCGGCCGCCGCGCACCGATCCGCATGGGGCTAGTGGGCGATGTGGGCGACACGATCGACGCGCTGCTGCCGCGCCTCGAACCGCGCGAGGACGACAGCCACCTTCAGGCCGCGCTGGACCGCTGGCAGAAGGACCGCGAGAGCTACGCTGAGAGCGGGGAGAACCGCGACCCGACGCTGATCCATCCGCAAAGCGTGGCACAGATGCTCGACCGGCTTGCCGGAGACGACGCGCTCTTCACCGCCGATGGCGGCTCGCCCATGGTCTGGCTGCTGCGGCACCTGACCGCCAATGGCCAAAGGCACTTCCTGACGAGCCTGCTGCACGGCACCATGGCCAACGCCTATCCGCAGGCGATGGGGCTCGCCGCAGCTTTTCCGAACCGGCAGGTGGTGGCGCTCTGTGGTGATGGCGGGCTGACGATGCTGATGGGCGACCTGCTGACGCTGAAGCAGGAGGGGCTCGGCGTGAAGCTCCTTGTCTTCAACAACGGCTCGCTCGGCTTCGTCGAGATGGAACAGCGCGTCGAAGGTCTGCTCGACGCCTTCACGGAACTCGAGAACCCCGATTTCGCGAAGCTGGCGGAGGTCTGCGGCCTGAAGGGGTGGCGCGTGGACAGCGCAGACGCGCTGGAACCGGCGATGCGCGCGTGGCTCGCGGCCGAGGGGCCGGCGCTCCTCGACGTCAAGGTCAACCGCATGGAACTGGTGATGCCGCCGGAAGTGACCACGGGACAGGTGGCCTCGACGGCGCTCTTCGGCATGAAGGCGGTGCTCGACGGGCGCGGCAAAGAGGTCGTCGCGCTGCTGCGCGACAACTTCCTGCGCTAACCGGGCGGAGGAACGCGGCTGGTGGCTGCCCATGCCCGCGACTTCCTCAACGGCGGGCGCGGAAATCTCCTGCCGGTTGGAGCATTCGGAACCTGCGCCGGTCTGGTGCGTTCTCGTCAAAAGGAGCCGACATGACACACAGAACTACACTGCTCGACGTCGTCCCGCTGACACGGGATACACGGCACTACGTCATCACCAAGCCTTCGGGCTACACGTTCACGCCCGGACAGGCGACCGAGGTCGCAATCGACCGTGACGGCTTGCGCGACGAGACGCGGCCCTTCACTTTCACCAGCGACCCGGATGCCGATGTCCTGAGCTTCACGATCAAGAGCTATTTCGATCATGACGGCGTCACGAAGGAACTCCACTCCCTGAAGGCCGGCGACAGCCTGCTGATCGGCGATCCCTGGGGCGCCATCGCGGATAACGGGCCGGGCGTGTTCCTCGCCGGCGGCGCCGGGATCACACCGTTCATCGGCATCCTGTCGGCACGCGCCCGGTCGGGCACGCTGTCGGGCTCCACATTGGTCTTTGCCAACGCGACGGAACGCGACATCATCCTGCGACCGCTGTGGGAGGGGATGGACGGCCTCGTGACTGTCTTTGTCGTCGAGGAGGAGAGCAGCGGCCTGAGGACCGGCCGGATCGACGAAGCACTCCTCGACTCGGTGATCGACGACTGGGGCCAGCGGTTCTACCTCTGCGGGCCGCCAAAGATGGAAGAGCATGTGGCTGAAATCCTTGAGAAACGGGGCGTGCCCTCGGACCGCATTACGCGCGAGGAATAGCATCAGCGAGGTGAAACGGCGCGGCACCCGCTGCCGCGTCGCCGCAAGACGTGCGGGAGAATGACCTGCTCCGAACGATCGAAGTCAGGAAGTACCCGTCCGGCGGGCCAGCGGCCAAGCTTGATCCTTCAGGTCGACGCCATTTACCGTCTCACGCAACCGAACTCCCCCGGGCAGGTCTGGACCGGTCGACCGCCGGCGCATAGGGTCATCCAATGACAGCCGAACAGACACTCCTCTTCGCCCTGTTTGGCGTGGTCTTCGCGCTGCTCCTCTGGGGGCGGCTCCGCTACGATCTGGTCGCCTTCTCGGCGCTGATGGCAAGCGTGGTGCTTGGGCTCGTTCCGTCCGAAGAGGCCTTTGCCGGGTTCGGACATCCGGCCACCCTCGTCGTCGCGCTCGTGCTGGTCGTTTCTGCCGGGCTCCAGCGGTCCGGGGCGGTCTACCTGATCACGCGGACGCTGGTCGATTCCGCGCGCAGCGTCGGTGCGCATATCGCCTTCATGGGGGCGATCGCGGCCGCGCTCTCCGCCTTCATGAATAATGTCGCGGCGCTTGCCCTGCTCATGCCGGTGGATATCCAGACGGCCCGAAAGGCCGGGAGGTCGGCCCGGCTGACGCTGATGCCGCTCTCCTTCTGCACGATCCTCGGCGGCATGGCGACGCTCATCGGCACGCCGCCCAACATCATCATCGCGGGCATCCGGCGGGACCAGCTGGGCGAAGGGTTCAACATGTTCGATTTCGCCCCGGTCGGTGGCGGCGTGGCGCTCGTGGGACTCGCCTTCGTGGCTTTGGTTGGCTGGCGCCTGATTCCGCGCGCCGAGGGCGACGGAGTGCTGTCGGAAGCGCGCGAACGGGTGAAGGACTATGTTGCCGAGCTGAAGATCCCCCCCGGATCGGACCTGATCGGGCGCCGGCTCTTCGAGACCTACGAGGCGGCCGAGAAGAACGACGTCGCCGTCATCGGCCTGGCGCGGGACGGCAAGCGTCGCTACGGGACACAGCGCAACACGGTTCTGCAGGAGGGCGACTCGCTCGTCCTCGAGGCGCTGCCGGAGGCGCTCGACGAGTATCGCGCGGCAACCGGACTGGAATTCCTTGACGGAGAGGAAGGTGCGCGGATCGGGCTCGTCGGCGAGGGCCTGTCGATCGTCGAAGCCGTCGTGCCGGAAACGGCGCGGATCGTCGGCAAGTCGGCGCGACGGATCGGGCTCGCCTGGAGGCAGCGCACCGTCCTGCTCGGAATCTCGCGCGGGGGGCGCCGGATCCCGAAGGAGGTCCGCAAAACCGATGTCCGTGCCGGCGACATCCTGCTCCTCCTGACGCCCAAGGGCGAGGAAGAGACGGTTAGCGACTGGCTCGGCGTCCTGCCGCTCGCCGACCGGGGCCTCGTCGTCACGGATTTCGCCAAGGTCTGGACGGCCATCGGGATCTTCGGCCTGGCGGTCGCCGCGGCGTCCTTCGGCCTGGTCTATCTTCCCGTGGCGCTCGGCATCGTCGTTGTCGCCTATGTGCTGACCGGGGTGTTGCCGCTCGCGGAGCTCTACGAAAACATCGAGTGGCCGGTCGTCGTGCTGCTGGGGTCGATGATCCCGCTCGGCGCGGCTCTCGACGCGGCCGGCGGGACCGCCCTGATCGCAGATGCGTTGCTCGGGCTGGGCGCGGGATGGCCGGCATGGGCCCTGCTCTGCCTGCTCATGATCGTCACCATGACGCTATCCGATGTCCTGAACAACACCGCCACGGCCGTGGTTGCCGCGCCGGTGGCGATCCAGATGGCCCAAAGCCTCGGCGTCAGCCCGGACCCGTTCCTGATGGCGGTCGCCGTCGCGGCCTCTTGCGCCTTCCTCACGCCGATCGGGCACAAGAACAACACCCTGATCCTCGGTCCGGGCGGCTACGCCTTTGGCGACTACTGGCGCATGGGGTTGCCGCTCGAAATCCTTGTCGTCGCCATTGCCGTGCCGATGATCCTTCTGGTCTGGCCGCTGTAACCGGGCGGCTGACCGGTGACACGCGCCGGAGGTCTACGGCAGGGACGCCGTCAGCTGCTTCGGGCTCCGAGCGTCAGCTCGAGCAGGTCGCGGATCGCACGTTCTTCGTCCGCCTTTGCAGTCTCGATTGCGAAGACAACGGCATCGACGGAATCCTCCGCCGAAGCGCCGGGATCTTCCTGCCCGTCCTGATAGCTGGTCTCGAGCGCCGAGAGCAGCGCCTCTCCCCTGACGCCCGCCGCAAGCAGGCAGAGAATATGCCGAAAGGCGAGTAGCCTCCCCTCGACGATGGGATCCAGAGACTCGGTCATGGGCTTCTCCCTGTTGGTTGCGCTCCGGCGCGGGGCCGCCGGCCGGGCTGTCCGATTACGGTTCGTCAAGGAGCCTGCCATGCCGGAAAGGTTGCGATCAATCACGGAAATTGGAACTCATCGGCGTCTGGAACGTTGACGTTCCAGCACCACCAGGGAGATTGAAGATGCTTCAGTCCATACGAGACCTGATCGGAACGCGACTGGATGTCGGCGACCGGGAGGGCGAGTTCCGCGATGCGTTCTTTCGCCTCGAAGACGGCATGATTCGCTACATCGCGCTCGACCTAGGCGGCTGGCTGACGACCGACACCGTCATCGTTTCGACCGATCTGCTTTCGCCGCCGGAAGGCGATAGCGGCCGCTGGAGCGTCTCGCTGGACGAGGCAGCGCTCGAAACAGCGCCGCGATGGAACGAGACGGATCGGGCCGAAGAGATCGATCTCCGCCTCTGGCCGCCGGTCATCGTCGGCCCGTTCGGCAGCACGATCTCGCCGATCCTGCTCTACGAGCAATTGCAGGCCGGCAAGGACGATCGGGACGACGACACCCTCGACGGGACCTCTGCGGCGCCCCTGATCCGGTCGCTTCAGCGCGTCGGCCACTGGCTCGGCCTTCCGGCCTTCGACGCGAGCGGCGAGATCGGCCGCCTCCACGACATGGATTTCGATCCGCAGAATGGCCGAATCCTGGCCTTCGTGCTGAACGGCCCCGGGCCGTTGCCCTCCCGTGGCGCAGCGCTGCCCTACGTCATGCTGCGTCACATCGCCGAACAGGGCACCCATCTCGTTTTCGGGGAGACGGCAGTTCCCGAGGAGGTTGCCTCCCGCTGACGCCGATGCATCACGCGGAATGACATCCGGCGGCAAGTGGAGCGCCCGGGCTGGTCGCCCCCTCAGCGCCTTTCTCCGGGCACTGTCACGTCTGGTTTCCGGCAGACCCCGTCGGCGCAGCCAGGTCCGGATAGCCGCGGCTGTCGCGCGCCAGCCTCCGGATCTCCGGACGAAGCGATGAATACTGGCCTCCGGATCTCCGGACGAAGCGATGAATACTGGTTGCGGCGCAGGTGCTCGCGGAACTCCCGTGGCGTCTGGCCATACTGGCGCTTGAACGAGCGCGAGAAGACCGCCGGATAGGAGAATCCGCAGGCGATCGCGACATCGCCGATCGAAAATTCCTCGTAGAACAGGAAGTTCCGCGCCGCCTGAATGCGAATCCTGAGATAGAGCCGCATCGGACTCTCGCCGAAGGTACGTTGGCAGAGCCGTGTCAGGGTGCGTGGAGACACCGCGAGTTCCCGGGCCAATGCATCCAGGGTCAGCGGGAAGTCGAGATTCTGCTCCATCTTGGTGATCAGCCGCGCGGCGAGGGTGGTGGTTTCGGTCCGGGGCGCCGCGTCGCCGCGCTGCGCCACGGTGGCAGGGCGACGGGTATGGACCATGGCATTCGCGACCTCGTTGGCCAGCGCCTCGCCGCTGATGCCGGCGATGAGCTCCAACATCATGTCCAGCGTCGCGATCCCGCCCGCTGACTGCGCCCGGCCGTTGCCGATCCGGAACAGGCGATCCTCGACGACGGAGCTTTGAAACAGTTCCTGAAAGGTCCGCGCCGCCTCCCAGTGAAGCACGACCTCCGGGATCTCCGCCGTGCCGATCAGTCCGGCCTGGGCAAGTGCGAAGGCACCGGTGTCGGCGCTCCCGACGACCGCGCCGAACCGGGCCGCCGCGCGCAGGTGATTGAGCAGTTTGCTGGAATTGTGCTGCGTCGGCAGGTTTCCCTCGAAGACCATGTAATGCGTCCCCACCGGCATCGTCTCGAATGAGCAATCGGCGTCCAGGCACATCCCGTTGGAGGCGCGCACTGCGCCGCCGGTCTCCGAAACGAGAACCCAGCGGTAGAGTTCCCGCCCCGAGTTCTGGTTGGCGATCCGGAGCGCGTCGATCGCCAGCACGAGCGCGTTCAACGGAAATTCCGGCTGCAGAAACAACAGGAAGATCGGCGGCATGCTGGAGGGGCGGTGAAGCTCTGGGGCCATGATGTCTCAATTTTGGCCAGATCGATGCATGATATGGCTTCCAGCGTCAACAGCTTCCGAGGCTTGCCACGGAAACTGGCCCTATCGAGCCGGCCTGCGCGATAGCCGGAGTGACCCTGACGGATCTCGGCAAAAACAGTTCCGCCACACCCGTGCGCGGCGTGGCGTCGTGTGGTCCGGACCATCCTGGGAGGAACTGCGTGACACCAGATCAATTGAGAGCCGATCTCGAGGGATGTTACGTCACGATCCCGACGCCGTTCAGCGACAGCGACGGCATGCCGGTAAACGAGAAGGCGCTGCGAACCTATGTCCGGTTCCTGATCGACGCCGGGCTGACCGCCGACTACGCGACGCTCCTTGCCGGCGGTGCCGCCGGCGATTTCTCGACCATGACCTTCGACGAGCGCATGCGCGTGGCGGAAATCGTGCTCGACGAGGTAAAAGGGAGCGTGCCGGTCGCGGTCGGGGCGCAGACGACCTCGACGCTTGAGCTTCGGCGGATCGCCCGCAGGGCTTCGGAACTCGGCGCGAGCTATATCCAGGTCTCCTGCCCGTTCTATTTCACCCACACCGAAGCCGATTTCGAGGAGTTCGTGCTCGCTGCGGCCGAGGCTGCACCAGAGATCGGCATCATCATCTACAACACGTTCTGGACCTCTCAGGGCGTCTCCTTCGCGATGGTCGAACGGCTGGCGGAGATCCCGAGCGTTGTCGGGCTGAAATGGGCCACGCCCCGCACCGACGCCATGGAGTTCGAGGACGTGACATCGCATTTCTCGGACCGTTTCACTGTCATCGACAACAACCTCTTCTTTGCCTATTCGGCCACGCCCGCGCTCGGCGCTCGCGCCTTTGAAGTCCATAACTGCAACTTCTGGCCGGAATGGGGGATCAAGCTGATCGACGAGGTAAGAGGCGGAAACTACGCCGAAATCTCGCGTATGCTCGTCGAGGAGGCGATGCCCTTCTACAAGCTCTGGGTTCAGATCGAAAAGGACTTCACCAGCGGCGACGGCTATCTCGACAAGCTCTGCATGGAACTGATCGGCCTGCCCTCCAGCCGATGCCGGCCGCCGACACGCGACATCCGCAACCGATACCGGGAGGCCACGCTGGCGATGCTCCGACAGATCGGCGCCCCGCGCCTGCCCTCCCCTGCCCCGTGAGCCACCGGAGACCAATCCCATGTCCGACATGACCCTCGACCGCGCCCAGCATATCGCCGCATCGCTGAAGCCCGAGACCCGCGCCTTCATCGGCGGCGACTATGTCGACGCCAAGGACGGCGATACCTTCGCCTCGATCAACCCGGCGACCGGAGAGGTCGTCGCCGAGATCGCCCATTGCAAGGCCGCGGATGTGAACAGGGCCGTGACGGCCGCGCGCGGTGCCTTCGACGCCGGGACCTGGAGCCGCGCCGACCCGACCATGCGCAAGGAAGTGTTGCTGACGCTCGCGAACCTGGTGCGGGAACATGCCGAGGAGCTGGCGGTTCTCGAAAGCATCAACAGCGGCAAGACCATCACCGACTGCCTGCACGAGATCGGCACCGAAGTGGCAAATTTCTTTCAATGGTACGGTGAGCTTATCGACAAGACCTTTGGCAAGGTCGCGCCAACGGGGCAGGACACGCTGGCGATGATCGTCCGGGAGCCGGTCGGCGTCGTCGGCCTCGTCCTGCCGTGGAACTTCCCGCTCCTGATGGCGGCGTGGAAACTCGCGCCGGCGCTGGCGGCGGGATGTTCCTGTATCGTCAAGCCGGCCGAACAGACGCCGCTCACCGCGATCCGTCTGGCGGCTCTGGCGGCCGAGGCGGGCGTTCCGCCGGGCGTGCTGAACGTGCTGCCCGGCTTGGGCGAGACGGCCGGCGAGGCAATTGGCCGGCATAATGACATCGATGTGGTGTCCTTTACCGGCTCGACCGAAGTCGGCGGCTATTTCCTGCGCTATGCGGGGGAATCGAACATGAAGGTCGTCGGGCTCGAGATGGGCGGCAAGTCGCCCTTCATCGTGCTCGAGGATGCCGTCATGGATGACGACATGATCGAGAACGCCGCAATGAGCGCCTTCTGGAACGGCGGCCAGAACTGCTCGGCCAACATGCGCCAACTCGTGGACCGCCGCATTGCCGGCGAATTTGCCGAACGTGTCACCGAGCGGGCAAAGCGGTTCCGTCTCGGCAACCCGCTCGATCCCGAGACCGACGTCCCCGCGATGGTGACCAGAGAGCACCAGGACCGGGTGATGTCCTATATCGAGACCGGCAAGAGCGAAGGCGCGACCCTCGTCTGCGGCGGATTCGCGACGAACGCGCCGGGCACCTTCATCCAGCCCGCGGTCTTCACCGACGTGGCGCCCTCGATGACCATCGCGCGCGAGGAGATCTTCGGCCCGGTCCTCGGCATCCTGCCGGTCGATGGACTGGACGAGGCGTTGCGCATCGCCAAGGACACCGATTACGGGCTGCATGCCTCTGTCTTCACCCAGGATATCGACAAGGCGATGCGGATGGCGCGGGCGCTGCCCTGTGGCACGGTCAGCGTCAACGCCTTCTCCGAAGGGGACATCACCACGCCCTTCGGGGGATACAAGCGGTCGGGGTCGCTCGCCCGTGACAACGGGGCGGAGGCGATGGACCAGTATCTTCAGACCAAGACGATCTGGATCGCGCTGCGCTGACCGATGCGGACCGCCGTTCTGCTGCAACTCACACCGGACCAGACCGCACGACTTGAGGCGGCGGGGCTGGAGCCCGTCTTCCTGCCGGATGGCGGGCCCTGCCCCGACGCCTTCCGCGAAGCCGAAATCGCCTTCGGCAATCCACCCCTGGCCTGGCTGAAGGCGTCGCCCGGACCCGGCTGGGTGCAACTCGAGTCGGTAGGCTTCGGCGAATATGCCGGCCAGGATCTCGGTGGCGCCGTTCTGACAAATCTCGCGGGGTTCTTTGCCGAGCCCGTCGCCGAATCCATCCTCGCGGGCCTTCTCGCGCTGCTGCGGGGGATCGATCGCTTGACGCTGCTCAGACGTGACGGGCACTGGCTGGGCGACAACATCCGCCCCACCCTGCGCTGCCTCTCGGGTGCGCGCGTGACCCTGTTCGGCATGGGGGCGATCAACCGGCGGCTGGCGGAGATGCTCGCAGCGTTCGGATGCGATATCGCTACCTTCCGAAGCGACTGGCAGCCGGCCGACCTCGACGCTGCGCTGAAGAGCTCCGGCATCCTCGTCGCAACGGCGCCCGACACACCCTGCACCCGCGATGTCTTCGACGCCCGGCGGCTGGCAATCCTGCCGCCGCAGGCGATCGTCGCGAGCTTTGGCCGCGGCTTGGTGCTCGACGAGACCGCACTTGCCGAAGCGTTGCACACGGGAAGACTCGGCGGCGCCGTAGTCGACGTTACCCGCGAAGAACCTCTGCCCGCCGACCACCCGTTCTGGACCGCGCCGAACCTGATCCTCACCCAGCATTCCGCCGGAGGCACCGGCGACGAGATCGACCGGAAAATCGACCACTTCCTGGCCAATTTTGCACGTTTCCGCGCGGGCGAGCCGCTGCAGGGAATCGTCAGCTTTGAAAGGGGATATTGATGCCCGCCATCCGCAGCGTACGGACCGTCCTGCTCTCCTCGCCCTATGCCGACGCAGAGGACCCGGAAATCAAGGAGTGTTTCCCGAACGGTCCAAAGCGCACGATCGGCATGGTCGAGCTGACGCTCGACACCGGGACAAACGGCATCGGCGAGGGCTATCTCGCGGTGTTCGCGCCGCTGGTCTTCAAGTCGATCGTCGAGCTTCTCACCCCCTATCTGGTCGGACGCGACGCCTTCGACATCCCGCGGCGCGTCGCCGATATGCGGTCGGTCTGCGACTACTGGTCATTGCAGGGCGCGGCGCGCCACGTGATCTCCGCGGTTGAGATCGCGCTCTGGGATGCGATGGGAAAGACAAAGGGCCAGCCGGTGCATGCGCTGCTCGGCAAGGCCGAGGCCCAGAGCCTGCAGATTTATGGCTCCGGCGGCTGCTGCGACCGCAAGGAACAGTTCCTGCGGGAGCTCGACCTGCTGGAGAGCAAGGGGATCGGGCTCTACAAGATCCGCTCGGTCAAGACCGATCTGAGGCGCACGGCCTGGGTACTGGAAGAGGCGGCGGCGCGCGGCATCGGCGTTGGCGTGGACATGTGCCAGAACCTCGCCGACCCGCCGCAATCGGTGGCCGATGCCGCGAGCTTCATCGAGGGCGTCGCGCGGCTGACATCGGTGCCGATGGTCTTTGTCGAGGAGGCGCTCGGCCCGGATGCGCCGGAGAACTTCCGCGCCCTGCGCGAGCGGATCGACGTGCCGGTCTATGGCGGCGAGATCATCACCACGCCCAAGGAGATGATCGACCGTCTGGAGGCTGGCACCTATGACGGCGTGCAGCCCGACGCCTCGGTGATCGGCGGCATCTCGGCGGTCATGGAGGTGTTCGCCGCGGCGGGGCCTGCCGGTGTCCGGGTGATCGTCCATGCCTGGGGCGGACCGGCGGCGATCATGGCGTCCTACCATGCGGCCTTTGCCGGGGGCGGAGACCTCGTGGAATGGCCGATGCTGTATCACCCGCTGACCGACGACATGATCGGCGGGCGCGCGCGCATCGTCGACGGCCGGCTGCTGCGGCCGGACGCGCCCGGGATCGGCGTGAGCCTGACGCCGGAGATCGAGGCGCGCTACCCGTTCGACGAGAGCGCGGTCTATTCCTGCATGTTGGCCGATTACGGCCCGCCGCCCGACGAATACTGGACCCGCTGACCGTCCGAAGCGGCGGCTTCAACCTTCCGAAGCGGCGCCGACGGCGATGCCGTCGGCATCGAAGAGATGCAGATGCGCCGTGTCGGGCGCAGCCCGAACAGGGCCGCCCTCGGGCACGTTCAGCCCCCGGAACTCCATGATCACCGGACCCGCCGGGTGATCGGGCGCGTGCAGCAACGACACGGTGCCGAGCCGCTCCACGAAGGTCACCTCGGCCCGGAACGGACCGACCTCGGACAGCGTCAGGTGCTCGGGACGCACCCCGAGCGTCACCGGATCGCCGACACGCAGCCTCCCGGGCGCGACCTTGACAGGCACCGGCGCGTCGCATCCCGCGATCTCCACCTGCGCCTCGGCCTCCGAGAGCGCAACCACCCGGCCCTTGAGCAGGTTCATCCGCGGCGAGCCGACGAAACCCGCGACGAAGACATTCGCCGGTCGGGTGAAGAGTTCGATGGGCGTGCCCACCTGTTCGATCCTTCCGTCGCGCAGCACCACGATCCTGTCGGCCATGGTCATCGCTTCGACCTGATCGTGGGTCACATAGATCATCGTCGCCCCGAGCTTGCGGTGCAGCGAGGTGATCTCCAGCCGCATCTGCACCCGCAACTCGGCGTCGAGATTGGAGAGCGGCTCGTCGAACAGGAACACGTCCGGCTCACGCACGATGGCCCGTCCGATGGCGACGCGCTGGCGCTGGCCGCCGGAAAGCTGCCGCGGATAACGGTCCATCAGCGGCTCGAGTTGCAGGATCGCGGCCGCTTTGCGGGCCATCTCGAGCCGGTCCGCCTTGCCGATCCCGGCCATTCGGAGCGGAAAGGCGATGTTCTCGGCGACCGTCATGTGGGGATAGAGCGCATAGCTCTGGAACACCATCGCCGCGCCGCGCTTGGAAGCGTCGACATCGCGCATCGACTTCCCGCCGATCCGGATATCGCCACGCGTCAGGGTCTCGAGCCCGCAGATCATGCGCAACAGGGTGGACTTGCCGCATCCCGAGGGGCCCACGAACACCACCAGCTCGCCGGAGTTCAGGTGAAGGCTGACCTCGCCAATGGCCTCGAAAGCCCCGAAGTTCTTTCCGACTTGCACCAGTTCGACATCGCTCATTGCGCTCTTTCTCGTTCAGGTTGCCCTCGGGCGGAGGCCCGGCGCAGCGGGCGCCGGGCACGGTGGTATCGCGGCTGGCTCAGACCCTGAAGCGCGTGCAGCGGACATATTGCAGGGGTACCTCGTCCTCGCTCCACTCGTGATAGAGCGCGACGCAGGTACCGTCCGGGACCTTCACGATCGAGGGGTAGCCGATATGCTGGTAGACGCCCGGATGCTCCCAGTTGACCTCCCCGCCCTTGTGACCGCCGGCGCTGAACCCAAGCGTGCTCGCCACCTTGCCCTCGGCCGACTTGCCGGGGACGCCGCCCTCGCGGATGACGAACTCGTCCTTCACGTCCCAGGTAACGCCGTCCTCCGAGATGATGCCGCGCACGCCGTAGGGTGGTTTGCGATAGCCGTATACCATGAGGTAGCGGCCGTCCTGCAACGTGATCAACTCGGCCGGGAAGCCCCAGATGTTGGTCCATTTCGGCGGCGTCCAGGAGAAACCGTCATCCTCGGAGATCGTCATCACCATGTTCTTGGCGTCCGAGGAGGGGTTCACATGCGTCCGCATGAAACAGACCAGCCGCCCGTCCTTCAGCCGCAGGATCGCGGGTTCCTCGTAGTCGATGATATTTGCGGGATCATAGGCGAGGGTCGAGTAATATTCCCAGTTGCGCCCGCCATCGTCGGAGCGGATCAGGAAGGAGCGCGTGGTCTCGCCCTCGCCCTCCTCCTCGTAGCCGTGCATCCGGCCATAGAGCCCCATCAGGAGCCCGCCGTCGGGCAGCTGCCAGCAGCCGAGGCGGCAGCCCGCGTGCTTCATCGGCCGGACGTTGCAGGCGACGGGCTTCTCCGTCCAGGTCTCGCCGCCATCGTGGGAATACACCACATAGGTTCCGATCCAGGAGCGCAGGCGGTAGGACCAGGTCCAGTCGCCCCATTCCTCGGTCAGCGGCCCGGCGGCCCAGGAGGGCTGGAGGTGCTTCTGTCCGCGCTTGAAGAAGGCGGTGATGGTGAAGTTCACGATCAGCGTGCCGTCTTCCATCTCGCAGATGCCGCAATCCCAGTTCCCTTCCACGTCGGACCAGGGATAGACGACCTTGGACACCGACCAGGTCTTTCCGCCGTCCTTCGAGCGCGTGATGCGGGTCTGGCCGGTGTCGTGGTGGATCGGAAAGCGTTCCTCGTTGAAGACGGCGAGGATGTCGCCGTTCCTGAGCGTGCGGGCCGCGATCTGATTCAGGCAATGGACGTCGCTGGTCTCGATCGTCACGTGCTCGATGTCAGAAATGATTGCCATGATCTGTCCTGAGTCCTTGGTTTCCAGGTTTCCACTCCGGCGTCAGCGTCGAATGCGGATGCCGATGTTCTTGAGGGCGACGTAGTTCATGATCCCGGCCTCGCCGCGCTCGCGGCCGACGCCGCTGTCACGCGTTCCGCCGGTCGGGGCCTGCAATCCGCCGATGAACCAGCCGTTGATCCAGACCGACCCGGCCCGGATGCTGCGCGAGAGGCGCAAGGCCCGGTCGATGTCTTTCGTGAAGACGCCGGCGACGAGCCCGTAGGTCAGCCGGTTGGCGAGCGCGAGCGCCTCCTCCTCTGTGTCGAAGGCGAAGGCCGTGATCACCGGGCCGAAGGTCTCCTCGCTGGCTATGGCGCTCGCAGGGTCGACATCGGCGAAGATCGTGGGCGCGACGAACCAGCCATCCTCGAGCCCCGCGGGGCGCCCGCCGCCGAGAAGCAGCCGTGCCCCGTTCGTCCGCGCGCTTTCAATATGCGACATGACCTTGGCGTGCTGCTCGGCCGAGACCAGCGGGCCGATCATCGCGTCCTCCATCCCGGGCGCGACGGTGACCCCCTTCGCGGCATCGACAAGGCGGTCGAGAAAGGCATCGTGAATGCCCCGTTGCAGGACCACACGAGACACCGAGGAACAGACCTGACCGCAATTGTCGAAGGCACCGTCGAGGACGACCTCGACCGCGGCGTCGATATCGGCATCGTCGAAGATCAGGATCGGGTTCTTGCCACCGAGTTCGAGCACCACCGGCTTGAGGTTCCGCCCCGCGGCCTCGCCGATGCGCCGGCCGGTCGCGACAGAACCGGTAAAAGTGATCCCATCGATGCCGGGATGATCGGTCAGGGCGGCGCCGGCCTCCGCCCCGAAGCCGGTCACGCAGGTCACCACCCCCGCCGGAAGCCCCGCCACCCGGCAGAGCTCGGCAAAGGCCAGGGTGGTCAGCGAGGATTGCTCGGCGGGTTTGAGGATGACGGTGCAGCCGGCCGCCAGAGCCGGTGCTGCCGAGCGCATGGCCATGCCGAGCGGGTAGTTCCAGGGCGTGATATGGACGGTCACGCCGAGCGGCTCCAGCTCGGCATAGTCGACGAAATCCGGCCCGAGGGGCACGGTGATCCCCTGAAGCTTGTCGGCCCAGCCAGCGTTGTAGCGCAGTCCGCCGACGCAGCCTCGCATGTCGCCCCGCGCCGCCGACAGGGGCTTTCCCATATCCATCGTCTCAAGACGTGCGAGCAGGTCGGAATGCGCCTCCAGCACCTCCGCAAGACGCATGAGCATTTGACCGCGATCCTGCGGGACCATGTCGCGCCAGCTCGGCAGCGCCGCCGTTGCCGAGGCGACGGCGCGCTCTGCGTCCTCCGCCCTGCCCCGGGCGAGCCGCGCGATCAGCCGTCCCGTCGAGGGATCGTGGCTGTCGAAGGTCTCGCCCCCCGCGGCCGGTGTCCCGCCCGCCGCGGTGTAGATCGACGGCAGCGTCGGCGCGTCGCCGGACAGGATGGTGGCGAGGAGATCGAGGATCGGCGTGGAAACGGTGTGGCTCATTGCTTCACACCTCCCTGGGAGATGCCCTGGATGAAGTATTTCTGAAGGAAGAAGAACAGCAGCAGCGACGGCACCGACAGCACCGTCACCGCGGCCATCGAGACCGAGAAGGCTTCGAGCTGGGTGTGCGAGCCGGTGATTGGTGCGAAGGCCGCGATGCCGACCGGCAGGGTCTTCATCTCGTCGTCGAAGACCACCAGCAGAGGCCACAGGAAGTTGTTCCAGTTCAGCGTGAAGATGATGACCGAGGCGGCGATCATCGGCGCGCGCGCCAGCGGCAGCGCGACCAGGAGGAAGGTCTTGAAGGCCGAGGCACCGTCCAGCCGCGCGGCCTCCTCGATCTCCCGCGGGAAGGAAAGGAAGAACTGGCGGAAGATGTAGACCGAGAAGACGTTGGCGATCGTCGGCAGGATCAGCGCCTGATAGGTCGAGGCCCAGCCGATCTTTATGAAGGCGAGCAGCATGGGGACGACCGTGACCTCGCTCGGGATCATCAGCGAGGCAAGGAAGACAAGGAAGATGATCCGCCCGCCCGGCACCCGGAGCCGCGCCAGCGCGTAGCCCGCCATGGCGCCGAAGAAGACGCAGAGCCCGGTCGAGACCGTCGCCTGCACCAGCGAATTGAACCCCCAGCGGATCACCGGGTATTCGAACACCTTGCGGTAGTTGTCGAGGGTCCAGCGGCGCGGAAACCATTCGATGTCCTGGGTCATCACGTCGGCGGGGAACTTGAAGGAGGTGGAAACCATCCAGACGAAGGGCGCCGCCCAGGCCAGCGCCACCAGCAGGCCGCCGATCCAGACGATCACGTCGCCGCGGGTCATGCCCAACTCGCGCATCCGGCCTTTCAATGTGTGACCTCCCGGAAGATGACGCGCTGCACGACGGTGATCAGCAGGATCAGTACGAAGAGGATGATCGCCAGCGCCGAGGCGTAGCCATAGAGGTTGCGGGTGATCGCGGTTGTGTAGATGTAGTAGATCGGCGAGGCCGAGGACCCGGCCGGCCCGCCACCGGTCATCACGAAGATCTGGCTGAAGATCCTGAGCGTGGCGATGAGTTGCAGCGTGACGACCATCGACAGGACGGGACGCAGCTGGGGCAGGATGATGAAGCGCAGCCGGCTGAACGGCCCCGCCCCATCAACCCGCGCGGCTTCGATCAGGTCTTTCGGGATGTCCTGGAGCGCCGCCAGTATCAGCACGAAGGCGAGCCCGAGGTCCCACCAGACCGACGCGATGGCGACGCCGAAGAGCGACCAGTCGATAGATGTCAGCCAGGGGATCGGGCCAATCCCGACAAATCCGAGATAGTGGTTGATCAGGCCGAACTGGGTGTCGAGCATCCACACCCAGACCAGCCCGATCACCGTGGCCGACACGACATTGGGCGAGAAGAAGAGCGTCCGCGCCAGTCCCGAGGCCGGATAGCCGCGGTTGACGTAGAGCGCGAAGAGCGTTGCCAGGACCGTCACCGACGGAACGATGCAGAGCGCGTACCACAGCACGTTGGTGAAGGCCTGCCAGGCCCAAGGGTCGGACCAGATCTCCTCGAAGTTCCGGCTGCCGACATATTCCGGTGCGCCGAAGATCGACCACTCGGTGAAGGCGACATAGAAGCCGAAGATGACCGGCAGGACGTTGAAGATCAGGAACGGAATGCCGAACGCGGCGATGAAGAGGTAGCCGACCCAATGGATCCGCTCACGCTCCGCCTCGGCAAGACCTGCCGTCGCCCCCGCAATCGTCCCGGTGGAGGTTGTCATGCTCTTTGCACCTCAGTTCCGCGCCGCGTTTCGACAGGTGGATGTCCTCGGACATGGAACGGGCGGCCGGCAATCCGGGCCGCCCGCCCATCCTGGTCCGTATCAGCCCTTGTCGAGTGCTTTCTGCCACGCCGTGGCGAGTTGCTCCATCGCTTGGGCGGGAGTCGCCTGGCCGGTCCAGACGAGTTCGAGCGTCTTGGCGAGGATATTGCCGCCCGAGTAGATGGTGAATTCCGGGCCGTCGAGCACCGGGACCTCGTAGATATCGGCAAAGGACATCCCCTCGATGAAGGCTCCGCGCACGTTCCACGGATGGCCAGCGGTGTCGTAGCCCGGCATCGCCAGGATCGACTTCCGGGGCGATGCGCCGCGCCCGACCGTCGTCCACTCGAAGGAATTGTCGGAAAGCCACTTGATGGCGTCCATGGTTGCCTTGTAGCGGCCCTTGTCCTGCTGGACATACATCTCAAGCCCGCCCTCTTCGAAATAGGTGCGGCGCTTCTCTCCGATCTGTGGGAAGAGCGCGGTCTTGAAGTCCAGCCCCTGGCCGACATAGCCGTTGAGCGTCCATGGTCCGGTCCAGAAGATCGAGCCCTGGCCGGTGCCGAAGGCCTTGTAGCGGTCGGTCACGTCGCGGGTGGAGACCTTCCACTCGTCGAAGAGCGCCAGGACCCATTCCATCGCGGCGATACCGGCTTCCGGGTTCACAGCGGCGGTCTTGAGATCGGCTGAGGCGCGCTCGAAGCCCATCTGGGCCGCGACGATGCCCCAGGTCACGGTGGGCTGCACGCCCGAGCCGGTCATCAGGATGCCCGACCTCGTCACGGTGTCGCCATCCATCCTGGTCATCGCCTTGCCCCATTCGATCAGCTCCTCGCCGGTCTCCGGGGCAGCGTCGGGCGCAAACCCGGCCTCGGCCATGTGCTGGAGGTTGATCTCCGGCTGGAGGCTCATCAGGTCCATCGGAATGAGATAAAGCGCGTTGTCATAGGCCGGGTAGCGCGCGGCGTTCAGCGGGCCTTCCTCGAAATCCGAGAGGTCCAGCCCGCTTTCGACGGCAAGCTCGTCCATCGGCACGGTCACGCCGTCGCGAGCTAGCTTGGCGCCCTTGCCAGCCGTTCCCCAGCCGAAATCCGGTGCGCGGCCGGTCGCGGCCGCCGCGAGGGTCTTGGTCACGACCTGGTCCTCGGGAACCAGCTCCATCTTGATCTGCACGCCCTTGTCCTTGTGCGCCTCGTTGAACGCATCGATGGACTTGGCCCAGACCTCGCCGTCGGAGGCCGCCAGCCACGACCAGTGAACGATCTCGATCGGGCTCTGCGCCCAGACACGGGTGGAAAGCGTCGGTGCCGCGAGGGCGCCACCGACGGCCGCCGCGCCGGATTTCAGCAGGCGGCGGCGGGACATAGGGTGCGGTGTGTTGGTGATCTTGGTCATCATCAGGGTCCCCTGTTGCTCCGGGCACGGCCCGAATTTACATGTATCGTCTCTCGCCGCGGCGGCATTGCCGCCACGGTGGTCCGCCTGCGAACCTGCTCGCCAAATGACCGGGTTTGTGGTTCCTCTAGATACACCTGTCCCCTTCGCTGACTCGCACGATTCAGACGCGTGGGACCGGGTTCCGGTTGTTCATGGCTCGCTGCAGAGGCGGCCAGTCGCACCGCCCATAGCGATATCATGACGCGGCCCCCGCAGCTTAAATTGATCCATTCGGATAGATTGTTGATCGAAACGGCCAAACTCTGGGTTTCGCGATGCATTGATACGCAAGTTCGAATCGTTAACGGCGCGGCGCCCCGAGGCGCCGCGCCGTTCCTGACTCGCGGAGGATGAGAGCAGTGGCGTTGCCGTTTCCCGCGTCAGGCGGGCAGCGACCACCGCGTGCGGAGGATACAGGTGGTCCGGTCGCCATCCTCGCCGTAGTAAAGCGTCAGCAGTGATCCGTCGCCGCAGGGGATCGTGCAGGGATAGCCGAGATTGCCGTTGCCCATCCCGGCGCGGATCACGACAGGTTCGGACCACGTCTCGCCATCGTCGTCGGACCAGACGGCACGAATTCCGTGGTCCGGAATCCGCCATCCGTAGGTCATCAGGATCCGCCCGTCGGCAAGTTCCGCCAGATGCGCCGGAAGCCCCGCCGTCTGGAGGTCGCGCCGAGGCGACCAGGTCGCGCCGCCATCGTCCGAATGGATGGCGTGCATGGTGCGCAACCCGTTGTCGCGCAGGATCATCAGGATCCGGCCGGTCCGGGTAATCAGGGTCGCGGGCTCTTCGAACTCGCTGCCCTCGGCATCCGCAAGCACGGTCGGAGCCGACCATGTCCGGCCCATGTCGTCGGAGGTGACGAGAAACAGGGTCGCGAAGCGATAGGCATCGGTCAGCGGCAGCAGGATACGCCCGCCCGGCGTGACAACGCCGCCGCGATTGCCATAGCCGCCGATCAGCGGCGCGGTATCGATCTCGACCGTTTCTGCAAAGGATCGCGCGCCGTCCCTTGAGAAATGAACGAAGCACCGGCCGCCGTTGCGGACCCAGGGCGCGTGCGCCTCGGGATTGCGTTCGGCGTCGTGTCCCGAATAGACGCCGGCGGCGATCCAGGGCGAGAGAAGCTCCGCCGGCCAGGTCATCAGCGGTTCGGCCTCCATCGTCCGCGCCCGCGACAGGGGAATCCAGGTCCCCCGCCACTGGTTCAGCATCACCTGCCCGTCCGGCAGTTCGGTCAGGCCGGCGCATTCCGTTCCGGTCCAGCCATAGCCGGGCGCGACCTCGGGCGGCGACCAGGTCTCGCCATCGTCCTCCGACCGAGTCACCACGTTCATGAACATCGGATCCTGTGGCGGATGCATGATGATCTCGCGCCTCGGGGCCTTGTTGAAGACCATCGCGATCCCGCCATCGGCGAGCCGGATCGCATCGGGATGCGCGAGATAGCTGTGAGGATCGCGGAAGAGGACCGCGTGCTCAACATCGTCTGCATGGATCATGTCGGACAGCCTTTCACTGCGGGGGGCGTCATTTCGGCACGCGCGGCAGGCAGCATTGCCGTCGAGTCGGGTTGACACTGACGCGACGATCATGATCGCCGGAGACACAGCGGACGCGGAGGGCTCGATGTCGCGCGTTGCGTGCGACGTGCGTTCGCATATCCCCCACTCCAGCACTGCACCCGATCATTTCTTTTCCCATCTAAAATCTCGGAAACTCTCCCACCACCTGCGCCGGATCGGGCCCAGGCCGTTCACACTGTGTGCGACACAGGTGAACCGGCATCGCCGGGTTCGCGAATGCAGGCGCGTCGGGATCGCGTTCAGGTCGTCCCGACTATCGAGCAGCCGGCCGGCGGCGCATTGACCCGCCGCGACCGGGATTGTGCACTGCCGGTCATCGGGACGGTTCCGGCGGACCGGGGACTGCGGGACGCGAATGCTTCGTGCTCATAACGGAGGACCCGGCCCTCCCCCGGAAAGACGGAACGATCCGGCAGACAGTGTGGGTATCTCCGCCGCCACGACGCGCCGGGGCGGGTCGCGCCCAACCACCGTTCACCCGAGCCGCATCCCGCCATCGACCGGAATATCAACACCGGTGATGTAATCGCCGGAGGCTGCGCAAAGCATTGCGACGACGCCTGCACATTCCTCCGCGCACCCGACGCGTCCAAGTGGAATCTTGTCCTCCACTCGCGAGCGGTAGGTCTGGTCGGAAAGGGCGTCTGCGTTGCGCTCCGTTCCGATGACACCGGGCGCCACGTTGTTGACCGTGATGCCGTCCGGGGCGAGTTGCGCCGCGAGGCTTCGGACCATGTTTTCCATCCCGCTCTTCATCACGGCATAGACCAGCATCTCGGGATGTGGTCGCCATTGCTGGATCGACCCGATGGTGACGATCCGGCCCCAACCTTGCGCGATCATATGGGGGGTCGCCGCCTGTATCAGCGCGATCGTTGCCATGATATTGGCATCGAATTGCCGGTGCGCCGCATCGCGATCGACACGGCGCCAATCCTGCCGGATCTGAACCGCTGCATTGGCGATCAGGAGGTCCACACCACCGCCCAGACCGGACGCCGCGCCTGACACGAGGTCCTCCGCGACATGCTCGGCCGTAAGATGGCCCCCGACGACCGCGGCACGGCGCCCGAGGGCCTCGATCTCACCTGCCACCTGTTCTGCGGCGGCCCTGGCGCCCGCATAGTGCACACAGACATACCTGCCTGAAAACGCTTAGCTGACCGCCGTGTCCTCGCGATGCGTGACGCAACAGTCAGCCCTTTTGGCGAGGATCAGGCCGCGAGATCCTCCTCCGATTCCGTCCAGTTCAGTCCGGGACGATACCGGGCGTCGACCTTGCCATCCTTCAACGCGAAGAGATGCAACCAGCCGTTGTCGAAGAGATCGCGAACGTCCGGGTGGCGCTCGAGAACACTGGCAATGGCGTCACGCGGTGCGTCGATCATGACCGTGAGGCGGAGCGGTTCGTGCATCAGCCTTTCGCCGTCATGCACCGCTTGCCACGGCAATCCCGGCCTCAGCCGGCCCGAATTGCCTTCGATCACGCCAATGCCCCCGACCACGTTGTGAATGAGCTTGTTACCGCCACCGAACACGTCCGGCATCACCGACGATCCGTAATACTGAAGGCTGATCAAGCTTGCCACGACGACCGGGGCGGTGAGGATCAGTTCCAGCGTTGCGAAGCCGTCATCCGCCTGCCAGTCATAGCTGTGGAGAAAGGCCCGCCCGCCAAGGTCTTTGCCAAGGGTTGCGGCGCGCGGGGCAGCGATGAAGGCGGCGCAGCCGGCAAGCCCCCATTCGGGGCGGATCTCGGCCCAGTTCAGGGCGCGGTCGGTGACGTTGGCAGCCTTGGCCCCCGGCAGCTTGGGCGCCCGTTCCGCCCGGGCAATCCGTCCGGCCTGCTTCAGCCAGCCCTCGATCCGGCTGATGTCCGCGGCCCGGTTTGCGGGCAGTCCGTCGTCATAGATCGTGACTTCGTCCGTCGTCGTGTCGTGCAGGCCGGCGACGAAGAGCGTGTCTTCCGGGATCGCGATGCCGCGCCCGGCCAGACCGTCCCTCGTTTCAGGGTCGTTCAGGAGGGTGGCGAGAAGCCGCGCGGACACCTCGCCCGTGTAGCCGCCGCAGGCGCCGCAATGATAGGCGCTTTCATGCGGATTGTTCGTGACCTGTCCGCCGTGTCCGAGAAGCAGAACGACCTCGCCATGCCCATCGGTTGCGCTCATGGCGCCCAGCACAGCGGCTGCAATTTCGGTCTTCGCTGCGGCGTCGAGACCGCCAATGACCTGCGGCGTCGGAGCCGGCTCATTCGCCCTCGCTCCCAGGCCCAAGGAATCGCGCAGCAGTTTTCCGGCATAGAAGGGCCCGGCCGCTTCGACGAAGGCGAAGGAGGAGACAGCCGCCTGGCGGAACCGGCCCCAGGCACGACGGGTCCGCGCCGCGATCCGGCGGTCCTGCTCGCGCGCAGGGTCGGCATGGCTCGCGGTTTCGATGGCCGGCTTGAGAAGAACCGGCAGGTGCGCCTCAATTACATCCGACCCCTGCGACCTGTGTGCCAGCGGCAGGCCGAAGAAGCCCGCGAAACCGATCGTCTCGATGGAGGGGGCAACGCTTTCCAGCGCGCGCCGGAAGATCTCGGAGCGCACGTCGATGCAGAATGCCGCCTGCAGCGAGGGCCGGCCCTCGGACGGGGAGCCTCCGTCAAGCGCGGCCCGAAGCCTCCGTTGATGCGCCCGTTCCGACGCCTCCTGAAGGATGGACAGGGCAACATCCTCTTCCGAGGGCTCGATCGGCGCTCTGTGTGCCGCGACGGTCTCGGTCCATTTGGCAGCGACCTCCGGCACATGCGCGAGAAGCGCCTCCTCCCAGATCAGCCGGATCGCCAGCAGATCGGTCAGTGTCCGGTCTGTCTCTCCGGAGAGTTCGGCCTGCCAGAGGAGCCAGCGCGCATGCTGCGACCAGCCGCCGAGATCCATGAAGAGCCGGTGGAACGCGGTCTCGCAAGCCGCCTCGTCCAGACCGAGTGCATCCGCGGCCCGCAGTATTGCGCGCTCCGCAGTGTCCGGCGCCGCCGCCACATGAGCGCAGAAGCCGGCGAGGCCCGCGATCTCCGGCGTCAGGTCATGCGTGGCCCAGGCCCGCCAGGACGCAAACGCTTCCATTCCTGGCGTCGGCGACCAGAGTGCCTGCCCCCGGTCGAACTCTCCTGCGGCCCAGAGTCCGAAGGATTTCTCGATGAGGGACGGCCAGTCCACGCCGGTTGGCTCGGCCGCGAGGTCGGCCACCGTCGGCAGGGCAGCGGGTCCACCGGCCGGGCCGTCGCTGGCAAAGGCTTTCAATGCCGCGAGGTCCTTCGGCCGGATCGGCGACGTCGAAGCTGACAATGCGGCAACCAGGTCGTCGTCCGTCAGGCGACCGGTCTCAATCATGGCGGCATACGCAACGCCAGACTGCGTCGCACGGACGCCCGCGACCCGTTGCAGACGCGCCGAGGCGGTCGCCAGGTCGTCTCCGGTCTGCCCCAGGAAGGGATTGACCGCGACGGTCGCTTCCAGCGGAAAGGCCGGCGGGATACGCCGCGCTGCGTTCTCGGCGGCCTTGAGGATCCCCGACATCAGCGTCGGAGCGATCTGCGAGTGTTTGAGGAACATGTCGGTCTCCGGGATGTCAGTTGGATTTTGCGTTGCGGAAGCCGCCGATCGCGCGGTCCAGCAGGGCGTTCAGATAGAAGCCGTTCGCGAGGTGCACCCGCAGCCCAGCCATGGAGGGGTGATGCGCCCAGAGAGGAAAAAGTGCCTGTGCGAAGGCGACGAGCCCGAAGGAGGCCACTGCGAGCACGAGCAGCGCCCATTCCAGGGGGCCCGGGGCCGGAGCCGGCGGCAGGGCCGGCCCCCAGATGGCCTGCGCGGCAGCCTGGAAGGAGAAATACGTCACGGCCGCACCCAGCGATGCCAGCACCGTGCGCTTTGTCAGTTCCGCCGGCGCATGATCGGCAAGCCCCTGAGCGACCAGATAGGCGACGCCCAGGATCAGGATCGTTCCGAGCGCCAGCGCCTGCGCCGTCTTGGGCCCTATCAGCACGGTGAAGAGGGTCGCGATCACCAGATAGAGGGCAAGTGCGAGGGCGAAGGACCTGAGCACCGCGCCGACGCTCGGAACCGCGATCGGGCCGGGGCGACGCAGGCCTGCGACGGCCTGAACCGCGCCGCCCGAGGACAGGAATGCGTGCGCCTTGTAGAGCGAATGCGCAATGATGTGCAGAAGCGCGAGCGCCCAGAGCCCGAGCCCGCATTGCAAAAGCAGGAACCCCATCTGGGAGACCGTGGACCAGGCCAGCGATGTCTTGACCGCGCTTTGAGTCAGCATGACGGCCGCCCCGAACAGCGCCGTGAACCCGCCGATCATCACCAGCGCCGCCATGGCCCCTGGGCTTTGCTGGACGAGCCCTGCCAGGACGATCAGGAGAACGCCCCCCGAGTTGATGATCCCCGCGTGAAGGAGCGCGGAAACAGGTGTCGGCGCTTCCATGACTTCGGTGAGCCACCCGTGCAGCGGAAAGGCCGCGGTCTTGAGGGCGGCGGCGAGAACGATGAGGGCAACAGCGAGCGACGCGATCGGCGTCAGGCCAAGATCGGCAGAAGCCATCACGATCGATGCGACGTTCCCTGTGCCGTAGCTCGCGGCCAGAAGCAGAGCGGCCAGCACCAGCACCGCGTCGGCGCCGTGCCAGACCAATGCGAATTTGGTGGCCGCCCGGCGGGCCTCCGGGCGGGCGCTGTAGAACAGCAGCAGCCGCTTCAGTCCCAGCCCGACCAACGCGGATGATAGGATGAGCGCTATCAGGCTGCCCGACTGCACGAAGAACAGCGCGGTGGCCAGCGTTGCGAGCATGAGCGCATGGAACCGCCCTTCCTGCGCCTCGCCGTCAAGATAGGAACGGCTGTAGCGCATCACGACCCAGCCGATGAAGGCGACGAGGAGGACGAGAGTGACATTTACCAGCCCCGCCTCGAAGGTCAGGGCCGCGAAACCGTCGAGCAGGGACAGCGTCGCGGGGCCTGCGACCGCGAACTGGACGACGCCGAGCAGAGCAAAACCGAGAGCCGCAAGCGCGGCAAATCCGAGAGCTGTGGCAGGGCACCGGGGCGACGTCCGGGCCGGCGCCAGGAAAGAAACGCCATTGCGAGCAGGACGCAGGGTGCAAGGAAAGAGAACGAAACCATCATGACATATCTCCGGGGCGTGTTCAGCACCGCAGATACGCGATTGAATCCTTCAATAAAAATTCACAAAATGAGAGAAATCATTCTATCAAACAGAACTATGTCGACGCTCAACCTTCATCACCTGCGCCTGTTTCGGGCCGTCGCGCGCGACGGAACGCTGACGGGAGCCGCGCGGGCGCTCAACATATCTCAATCGGCTGTTTCGACACAGATAAAGTCGCTGGAGGCCGCCCTCGGCCATGACCTCTTCGAGCGTCGCGGGCGGAACCTTGTCCTGTCGGAGGCCGGCCGCATCGCGCTCGATCATGCAGACGAAATCTTTCGGGCCGCGGAGAACCTGACCGGAACCTTGAAACAGGCCGCGACGAGGCGCCGGGTCTTGAGGATCGGCGCATTGGCGACATTGTCTCGGAATTTCCAGATTTCCTTCGTCGCCCCGCTCATCGGACGGGAAGACGTGGAAGTGGTCCTTCGGTCCGGAACACAGGAGATGCTGCTGCGTGGCTTGGAGTCGCTTTCACTCGACATCGTGCTGACCAATCTTGTTCCGGCGCGGGACGCTGCCAGCCCCTATCTGGTCCATCACCTCGCCGACCAACCGGTCAGCCTCATCGGCACGCCCGATCGGTCCATCGGCGATCGGGCCGGTTTCGTGGAGATCCTGTCCTCCGAGCCACTCGTGCTTCCGACCCCGGAGACATCGATCCGCGCAAGTTTCGACGCCCTACTGGAAACTCTCGGAATCATTCCGCGGATCGCGGCGGAAGCCGACGACATGGCCATGCTGCGGCTTCTGGCGCGGGCAGACGCTGGTATCGCGGTCATTCCGTCCATTGTCGTGCAGGACGAGTTGAACGCTGGAAGGCTCAAGGAATATGCCCGCCTCGACGATGTCAGGGAGGTCTTCGCCGCGGTCACGATCGGTCGGAAGTTCCCGAACCCGCTCATTAAGGAGGTGCTGGGCGCGGAGCGAACCGCGATGACCTAGACGTTTGATCCCCGGTTTCGATGATGCGGCCCATGCGATCGAATGGAAGGACGCAGTCTGGGTCGGGTTCGTAACGGGAGCGCCAGAGCGGCAAACGAGCGATCGAAAAAGTCCCGCAAGCGCCCCCCGCGTGGTCGACGCAACGAGACCTGCTGCATCAGCGCCCGCCCCCGAAATGACGCGGCAGACGTGAAGCTCGAATCGGATATCCGGCATCACACGGCGGAAAGAACGGGAGTTTGCGCATCTGCGGGCCGGGAAATCGGATACAACGGAACTCAGGTCCGAACATTGTCTCGCAGACGTGCCAAATGGCTGAAATCGCTCGGCGCAGGAGGATAACGTAAGGTAATCTTCTTTCGGGGGACCGCGCGAAAGGACTTTAGAATGAGACATTTTCCCAGTTTACCCGAAGTTTTCGGTAGCGATGAACTTGCACTCGAAACCCTGTTTGGAACGGAGCTTCCTCCCGAAGCCGACATTCCGGCGAACGGCGCAGGGCTTGCTCACGTTGTGAAGGGCGGACCGTTCGATCACTCGATCCTCCCCCCGGACGTTTCAGATGAAATCGAAGAAAACCATTTTGGAGTGACCGTTGGCCAGGAGCACGGTGACTTCTTCGAGATGATTGCCGAACCGGAGGCCATCGCTTCGTCGAGCGTGCTCTCGGATTTCACCATCGATTTCGGCGGCGACTTCTCCGCCCGTCCCAAGGATGGTCCCGGCGGCGGTGGCAACGACGGTGGCGGCGGCGGCGGTGGCGGCGGTGGCAAGGGCGGCAGCGGCAGCGTGTTCTACCTCAGCGGAGAGGATGACGGACTTGCGGGCTTTGACATTCTGCTCGAGTTCGAAGGCTCGGGCTGGACGGATCAGCTCATGAATGCCTTCAAAGTCGCAGCGGACTATCTGACAACCGTCATCCAGGACGACTGGGACCTCGACGGGACATCCGAAATCACCGCCCGCCGCGAAAAGCTGGTATGGGACGACCTCTACCTGAAAGTCGCCCTTGAAGACATTGACGGAACCGGCAACGTGCTCGCTCAGGCTGGACCGACGGGCTTCTGGGGCAGCTCTATCGGGCTGCCGGCCCAGGGATCGATCACTTTCGACATTGCGGACTTCGGCACCGGGTCACAATATCTCGGTATCGCCGACGAAATTGCTTTCCATGAAATGATGCATGCGCTTGGCTTTGGCACGCTCTGGGGCGATCCAAGCCTGCTGAACCCCTATGGCAAGAGCTTGCTGGACGTATCGACTGGCAATTACACCGGCACCTGGGGCTTGGCGGCGTACAACGCCGAGTTCGAAACCTCCGGTACGGTTGTCGAGATCGAGGTCGAAGGTGATGGCGGCGCGGGCACCGCAGGCGGTCACTGGGACGAGTTCAAGTTCGGAACGATCACGCAAACCGATGGCGACGTGTATGACGGCGCAGACGAATTGATGACCGGCTACATCGACGACGGCGCGTATATTTCCTACACATCGGTCATGTCGCTTCAGGACCTGGGCTACGACGTGGCCTATGTCGATTACGATCCGAGCGTCTACGTCTATGAAGGAATCAGCATCGACACCTACGGGATCGCCTGAACGCGCGCCCGCGGGCGCATCCTTCTCAAAAAGCTCTTCGGCGCACATGGCGGACGCCTCGTTCGTCATGTGCAACCGCTCACAAGGACTTCCGGCAAAAGACATTGCCAGACTGAAGACGTCCGGCCGTGGGGCGTGACCAAGCGACCGTGCTATACATTCCATAATCCTTCTGGAGGAGTGCATGGCAGGACGTGCATCAAGACGAAGCTGGAGGTGGGAGGCAGCGCAGGCAGGCTCTCTCCTGCTGATGTATCTGATGATCAGTCCGTTTTTGGTCCACTCCGTCGAAATCGTTGCCGCGGGGCTCGGCGGAGAGCCGGCCGGCAAGCCGTATCTGTTCGTACAAGCTGACCTTTTCGGAAACTCGGCAATGGTCGTGCACGCAACGGCTGGTGTCATCCTGACAGCATTGGTGCCACTTCAACTCGTCGGCGTGGTACGAAGGAACATGACCATGCTGCACCGGGCAATGGGTGTCCTGCTTCTCGGCTGCACGCTCTTTGCGTCGGTTGGCGGCCTGGCCTACATAGCCATTCGGGGAACGGTCGGCGGTCCGGTCATGTCGATCGGCTTTGCTTTGTATGGGCTCTGTCTGCTCTTTGCAGCGGCACGGCTATTCCAAACAGCCATGGAAGGTGACCGGCCAGGCCATTGGCGATGGTCCTTGCGCTTCTTCTGGCTGGCCATCGGTTCCTGGCTCTATCGGCTCCACTACGTTCTTTGGTACCTGGCAACGGGAGGAATCTGGTCGACGCCGGACTTCACGGGAGCGTTCGACAGGGTACAGAATTTCGCGTTCTACATCCCCTACCTATTTCTGGTTCAGGTCTGGATCGCGAGGAGAGCCCAGTTTCGAACCTGCCCGCCAGACGCGGCGACTGAGGCGCTGCCGCAGCCCTGACGGGAGGAGACGGACGTCCTGCCGCGCTCCACGTCGCCGTGAAGAATTGTTGCGGCAATGGGCTTGCGTCGGCATCATTGAACGAGGAGCCGAGCCGGCTCTTCGACTTGGAGGCGACCCGTGCGGCCTATTCGAATGGGACTGGTCCTTTTGCTTGCGGCGGCAGGACCTACGGCCAACGCGCAAGAATTTGACCCGATGGCATCGTGCGGAGAGGTTCTGCGCAGGGCAGATGACGCTCTGAAACTATCGATTGCGGCCTGGACATTCGGCTATATCGCCGGAAAGGGCGAACGCCCGGCGCAGGTCGACCTTTCGGCGAGCATACGGTTACTGGAACAGATGTTCGATGATTGCCGCGCCGATGAGGCGTTGTCCTTTCTTGCTTTGGCCGAGAAGCGCCTACCGGACGCGCTGCACTCGCTTCCTGTCGGCGGGCCGGGCACCGAGGCCGAAGCGACAGCATTGCTTGAGCGATTTCTTGATCCGAACGCCGATCTCATTGCGCTGACGGCAGCGCTCAAGCCCACGCCCGCGGATGTCTCTGCGGTCTATGCAGAACCACTGGCGAGCCTGTTGATCGAGCAATATGAGCGGCAATATTCGCCCAAGGCCCAATTCGGACCGAAGCAGGGCCAGAACGCAGTGCTCGTCGTTTATACCACCACGACCGAGCTGCGATCACGAGCGCCGGTTCTGGGCGAGTTTCCCGGCGGCTACAAGGATGTCTTGGACTTCATGAAGGATGGGCACCCGATCGTCCGGTTCAAATTCGTCGAGCAGGGCCAGACCACCGGCCTCGCATCGGATGGGCTGATCTTCGTGAATGACCGGTGGGTGTTCATGCCGAAACCCTGGCGCGCGCTGGAATAGGGTCTTGGGGCTGGGGTCGTGTTTTGGGAACGGAAGGGAACATCACATGAAACTGCTTTCGATACTGGCCGCGAGCCTGATGCCGGCAATTGGTTGGGCCGAAGACTGGCAAGGTGTCTGGGCAGCGGACCCCAGCATCTGCCAATACGCGGATCAGTTGGGTGAACACGACCCGACCCCCATACGTTACTCCGGCACCGAATTCGTGGGGCTCGAAAATCGCTGCGCCATCGCAAGCTCGGACCGTGTCGGCGACCTTCCGGCGTGGCGCCTCGTCCTGACATGCACCGGCGAAGGTGAAACCTACGACGACGAACGGCTCCTGATGATCAGCGAAGACGGCATTCTGTGGGAGTTTGACGGAATTTTTGAACCCTACGGCTATGTCCGGTGCGAATAGCCAGTCAATCCCTGTTCACGGAACGGGACATTGGTCGACGTCTTTGCGTTGCCCAGAGCCGTGGATGAAACTGTAGCTGCCACAGTCTGCGTCTCAGCCGCGAACAGTGGCAGTCGATTGCCCGTCAGCCGATGGTGATCGCATGGCATGGATCGCTTAGCCGCGGGCCCGGACCTCGCGGGCGAGGTTCACGCATTCCTGCAGAAGGATGGGAATGAAGGCCGCGAGCGGGGCCGAGCGGAACCATGTGTCGGGGATGTGGTAGACCGGCGACTTCAGCATCATGAAGCCCCAGACCGCATTCATCTGGTAGGAGAGGAACAGCGCAAGCACGATCGTCGCCAGGCTGGTCAGGATTTCGGCGAGCCGCTGGCTGCTGGCCGGCATCACGTCATATAGCGCGGAAACCGATATATGCCTCCGGCGCCGGTGCAGCACGGCGGCAGTCAGGAAGGTCAGCCAGATCAGGCCCAGCTTCGTCAGTTCCTCCAGGCCGATGATCGAGCGGCCAAAGACGTAGCGGTAAACGACCTGCGTCAATACCCCCAGCACGAGGGCGACGAGGATCGCCTGCGCGATGCGGGTGTAGATCGCCGCGATCCAGCCAAGCAGGTTGTCGATCCGTGTCACGTCACTCTCCATTGCCGCGGCGTTGGCGGGCCGCCGAGGCCCGCCACGCGTGGTGTCACTCCATCGCCCGGATCTCGTCCATCAGCCCTGCGGCCCAGAGACCCTCTTGTTCCTGAACAGCGGTCTGGTCGGCGAGTTTCGCCTGGAAGGGCTCGGAATTGACCATGATGACGAAACCGCCGTCATCGGTGATCTGCTTCGCAGCAGTCTCGGCCACCTCCGCGGCGAGCACCTCGGAATACTCCGCGGCGAGTTCCGCCGCGCCGGTCAGCGCCGCCTGCTCCTCTGCGGTGAGCCCCTGAAAGCGCGTCTCGTTGATGGCCAGCGTGATCGAGGGGAAGACGTGGTTGGTCAGGGTGACATAGGGCGCGGCGAGGTGGAATTTCTGCGCCACGATCGAGTCGAGCGGGGATTCCATTGCATCGGTTACGCCGGTCTTGAGCGCCTGGAAGGCCTCGCCCCAGGGAACCGAGGTCGGGTTGGCCCCGAGAGCTTCCCAGGTCTTGATGTAGGACGGGATGCCGGGGACACGGAACTTCAGCCCCTTGAGGTCATCGGGGGTGAAGACCGGTTTCGTCGAGACGACGACGCGCGGCAGTTTCGCCCATTCCACCGACAGGAAGCGCAGGTTGAACTGCTCGCGCAGCTGATCCGCCATGCGCGCCTCGACATCCGATGTCAGGAATGCCTTGAAATGCGCCTCGTCGCGGAACGTGAAGCCCCACGAGATGACGTTGTAGTCGGTGACGAAGTTCCCGTAATTCGTGATGTCCTCGACCACGAGGTCGATGATCCCGGCTTGCATCTGCTGGATCGCCTCGGCGCCGCGGCCGAGCTGGCCGGCTGGGAACACCTGCACATCGAGCGAACCGCCGGAAAGCTCGTTCGCCTTTGCCGCGAACTCTTCGGCCGCCATGCAGGTCGGGTTGGTTGCCGCCGACGGGCAGGCAAGGCGCAGTGTTGTAGCTGCCTCCGCGGCGTTGGCGATCACGCCGAGCGCGGTGATGGTCAGGAATGTCTGTAGGTGTTTCATGTCGTCTCCTCCTTCAGGTCGGGTCAATACCCCTGCAGCAGCAGTTCGGACGGGAACAGCACCAGCCAGGGCACATAGGTTATCACGAAAAGCACCGCGAGAATGGGCAGCAGGAACGGAACGATCGCCCGCGCAGTGTCGATGAAGCGGATCTCGGCGATTTCGGTCACGATGTAGAGCGCCCAGCCGAGCGGTGGGGTGATCAGCCCGACGGTCAGGTTCAGCACCACGACGACGCCAAGGTGGACAGGGTCGACCCCGAGCGCCGTTCCCATGCCGACCAGCGTCGGCGTAAAGATCACGAGGATCGAGGTCAGGCTCATGAAGGTTCCCAGGATCAGCAGGATGATGTTGACCGAGAACAGGAAGGCGATGCGACCGTAGCCGGTGCCATCGAAGAAGGCCGAAAGCGCATCGGGGATCTGGTTGGTCGTCACCAGCCAGCCGAAGAGCGAGGACATCGCGAGGATGAACAGGATCTGTGTCGAGGTCTCCAGCGTCGAGACCAGCATCGGGCCGATATCGCGGAGCCGGAGATCGCCCATCAGGCTCGAGACGACGAAGGCATAGGCGACGGCGACGACGCCGGCCTCGGTCGGAGTGAAGAGACCGAAAACCAGCCCCGCGAGGATCACCGCCGGTGTCATCAGCGGCAGGACGTTCTGCACTGCACTGCGCGCAACCTCCCGGACGCTCGCGCGCGGACGTGGCGCGACGTGGCGCGAGGCCGCGATATAGACATAGATCATCATCATGACCCCGAGCAGCACCCCGGGCACCAGTCCGCCGAGAAAGAGCGCGGGGATCGAGACATCTGTCATCGTGCCGTAGAGCACCATCAGGATCGAGGGCGGGATGATCGGGCCGATACAGCTCGAGGCTGCGGTCACGGCCGCCGAGAACGGCTTGGGATAGCCCGCCTCGGTCATCGCCCGGATCTCGATGCGACCGAGACCGGCAGTGTCCGCAACCGCCGAGCCCGAGATGCCGGCAAAGAACATGCTCGAGAGGATGTTCACATGCGCCAGCCCGCCGCGGACATGGCCGACAAGGAGATTGGCGAAGGAGAAGATCCTCTGCGTCACGCCGCCGACGTTCATGATCTCGCCTGCGAGCACGAAGAACGGGATCGCCAGAAGCGTGATGCCACCGAGGCTGTCGACCATCGAGAAGATCATCACCGTCGCCGGTATGTCGGAGAGAACCATGTAGCCCATCGATGCCACGCCCATGGCGATCGCAACGGGCGCGCCGAGCAGCATCATGAAGAAAAAGATGATGAAAAGCGCAGTCAGAGCCATGTCAGCCATCTCCAAGGAAGGCGCCGGCATCGCGCAGGCCGGCCCGGAGCACGGCGCTGTCGATCGCACGGAAATCGCCGCTATTGCTCCCGGCGACCATCGCCGCGGCAAGGCCCGCGGCTTGCCCGGTCGCCATCGCCGTCGGCATGACACGGACCGCCGCAAAGGCCTCCGCCTCCGCAGAAATCCCGCGACCGGCCGCCGCGAGATTGACGAGCCCCTTGGGGATCAGCGACCGGAAGGGGATGCGGTAGAAATGGGTTTCGCCGAATTCCTCGATGGTCAACTCGGCGCTGTCGGCGTGGTGGATGTCGATCGGGTAGGCACCGCAGGCGATGGTATCGGTGAAGGGCGTGCTCTCGCGCAGCTCCGCGGCGGTGAGCACATGCTCTCCCCGGATGCGCCGCGTGTCGCGCACACCGAGCGCCGGGGCCATCATCATCAGCTGTGCCGCTTCACAGCCCGGCAGGTTGGCCGTCAGGAAACGGGCGATCTGCAGCGCCTGCTCGCGCCCCTCCATCTCGCCGGCGGCGAGCGAGAACGGGTCGGTCGGGTCCACGCTCACGCGGGAGATATTGAACCAGGCAGTCGCCGCACCGGGCACCGGACTGTAGTGCAGCGCCGCGCGAGGCAGGTCACCGCTGGCTAGTCCGCGGGCAACGATCTCGGCCTTGGCCTCGCGCGTGACGTTCCCGAGCCGTTCGAAATCCACCGGCGCCATGGCGAACATCATCGTCGCCGGCTGCCGGCCGCTCTCCGCCTCCGCGAGAAATTCCGCACCGGCCTCGGAAAGCAGGGTCATGTCCCCCGAACTGTCGATGAAGCTGTGCGCGGTAATCTGCCACGTCCCGCCGGACGTGGCGACGGAGACCGACTCGATCCGGCCGGCCTCAGAAGTGACGCCGCACAGAGTCGCATGGAACATGACCCGTATCCCGGCGCGCCGCACCAGCCGGTCGAGCGCCACCTTCAGGATCTCTGGGGCGTAGGCAATTCGGTCCATCCGGTGACCGGTGGACATCGTGAACCAGTCGAACCCGTCCGCGCCGCCAAGCCCCGTCAGTTCCGCCACGATGTCATCACCGATCCCGCCGACGACCTTGCGCCCCGCCCGCGTGTGCCAGCCGACGAATTGCGACACCGCGCCCGCGGTGGCCGCGCCGCCGAGAAAGCCCGCGCGCTCTACGAGCACCACGCGCGCGCCACGTCGCGCCGCCGCCAGCGCAGCCGCCGTTCCGGCCATTCCGCCGCCGACGACACAGACATCCGTTTCGATGCAATGTTCCAGTGGGTCCGCCTCCTCCTGCCAGTGTGTTGATCTGGAGCGAAGGTGACAATTAATATTCGTTCTTCTCGGATTAGCTTCATGTTAATCTGTTGCCATGCTCAGCCTGCGTCAGATCGAAACCGTCCGCGCCGTGCTGTTGTCCGGGTCGATTACCGGTGCAGCACGCATGCTCAATGTCTCCCCGCCCAGCGTCAGCAGGATGCTGAAGCATTCTGAATCGCTGGTCGGGATGAGTTTCTTTGACCGTACAGCCAATGGTTTCGTTCCCCGGCCGGAAATTGCCGAGCTTCTGACCGACCTGGAGGCAGTCCATGATGGTATCCTGCGGGTCAACCGCCGGCTCGAGGCCGCGCAGCGTCCGATCGGCGGCAAGCTGGCCATCGGAACCTCCCCCGGGCTCGGCGTCTCACTCGTGCCCCGGGCAATCAAGGCGATGTATCGCGAACTGCCAGATGTCGAACTGACCTTCGATGTCCTCCACCGCGACGAGTTCGCCAGCCAGCTCCTCTTGCAGAATGTCGACCTCGCTATGGCGATCTTTGACGTGGACGATCCGCGCATCGACTCGGTGCCGATCGACGCCGGGCGGCTGGTCTGTCTCGTTCCGGCCGACCACAGGCTCGCCCATCGCGACGTGATCGCGCTGGCAGATCTCCAGACCGAGGACATCATCGGGTTCAACCAGTCCCAGTTCCAACAGGCGATGATCGAACGTCTGCTGGAGCAGGCCGGCGTGCGCCTGCGGCCGTTCCTTCGGGTCCGGCTGACAGTCTCGGCCTATTTCATGGTCGCAAACGGCGCCGGCGTGGCCCTCTTGGACAGTTTCACCGTTGGCGAGGCGCCATCGGATCGCGTCAAGGTCATCCCGCTGAAAGAACAGGCCGGCTTTACCCTGCGGCTGTTTCACAGCCGGCACACGCCATTGTCGCAGATCGCGGAGTTATTCATCCGGCATATCCGGGCCTGTCTGACGTCAGACCCCTTCGGGGAGATCTAGGGGCATGCAGAACGACTGGGTCAGGTATAACGCTATCGAGTCGAGGAGTTCCCGATAAGATCTCCGCGCCCTGCCCCGCTCGACTTCACTCGCTCTCACACCGACATCGAGCGCGGTCAGAACAGCAGGTTGGGCAGGAACAGCGCAAGGGCCGGGAAGAGGCTCAGCAAAATGATCGCGAAGAGGTGGATCAACCAGTAGGGCACCGTGGCGATGGCCACGCGGCCGAGACTCACCTCGTTGTTCGTCAGCGCCGTCAGAACCGAGAGATTCAGCCCAACCGGTGGCGTCACCTGGCCGATTTCTATGACGATCGTGATGATCACGCCGATCCAGATCGGGTCAAAGCCGAGCCCCGTCAGCAGCGGAAATACCACCGGCAGAGTCATGATCATCAGCGACAGGCCATCGAAGAAGCATCCCAGCAACAGGTAGATCAGCACGACGATCAGGAGCACCGTATAGGCGCCCAGGCCGCTGTCGGCGACGGCCTCGAGGATTTGCTGCGGCACGCCGAGGATGCTCACCGACTTCGCCAGAATCGTGGCGCCGAGCACCAGGAAACCGACCGATGCGAAGAGCAGCGCCGAGTGGTAGACCGCGTCGAGCAGCTTGCGGAAGGTGAAATCGCCCCAGATCGACGTCAGGACGATCGCGAAGATCACGCCGAGGCCGGCCGATTCCGTTGGGGTTGCGAGCCCGCCGATAATGCTGCCGATGACCGCCGCGATGAGCGCGAGAATGGGCCAGATTTGTCGGAACCCGATTATGATCTCGAGCAGGGACGCCTGGCTTTGGTCCCGCGGGGCAAGGGACGGATTACGGGAACACCGGACCAACAGGTAGGCCATGAAGAGGCTTCCGACCATCAGCCCCGGCACGATGCCTGCGGCAAAGAGCCGGCCGATGGAGGTTTCAGTCAGCGCGCCGTAGATGAGGAACGAAAGGCTCGGTGGGATCAGCAGGCCGAGCGTTCCGCCTCCGGCGAGGCTGCCCACCACCATGTCCTTGTTGTAGCCGCGCTTCGCCATTTCCGGATAGGCGACGGAGCCGACCGCCGCCGCAGTGGAAAGACTCGAGCCGCTGACCGCACCGAACAGGGTGCAGACGGCGATATTGGTGTGCAGCAACCCGCCCGGGACCCGGCGGAACAGCGGCGAGAACGCCGTGTAGGCGCGCTCGCTGACGCCGCTGCGCAGAAGGATTTCACCAAGAAGGATGAACACGGGAACGGCGCTGAGCGTGAAGGAGTTGAAGACGTTCCAGATCGCGTCCACGGCCAGCGAGGTCGCGCCGTTGGAAAAGAAATACAGAATCACGAGGCCGGTCAGCCCGAGCGCGGCGCCGAGCGCCATTCCCGTGCCCGCGGTGACGACCAGGCCACCGATCAGGGTCGTCCAGAACATCAGGGCGTCGTCTCGCTTCGATCGGTGAAGCCCGGCTGTGGCTCGGCCTTTTCTTCGGGCAGAAGGCCGACCAGCCGGGCGAACAGGATCGCCATGGTCAACAGGATCGTAACTGGCATCACGGCCATCCACGGATAGAGCAGCAGCCGCGAGGTCTGTGTCTTCAGGTTGCGGTCAAAGGCAAACTCGAACCATGGGATGATGTCGAGCATCAGCCAGCCAAAGAAGAACAGGGTCATCAGCAGGCCGAGCCCAAGCAGCGCCCGCAGCCATGGGCCACCGACCGCGTTGACGAGGAGCGCCACCCGGACGTGCTGGGAGCGGAGGCTCACCATGGGCAGGGCGAGCAGGAGCGAGACGCTCAGCAGCAGACCCACCACTTCCTCGGTGATGTGCAGCGGCGAACCGAGCTTTCGCATCACGACGCTGGCCGTGATGATGCAGACGATGGCCGCGATCCCCAGCGAGGCCGCGATGGCGCAGGCAAAGGCGAGCCCGCGCAAGGCTTGCGCCACGAGGACACCGGGAGATCGGGCCATCGTATCGGTCCCGCTTATCGGCCGAGCGCCTCCAGGACGCGTTCGCGATACGCCACGGCGTTGCCGCCGGCCTCTTCGGCGAGATCGGCCCAAACCTCGGTCACCGAGTCGACGAAAAGCGCACGGTCGGCCTCGGGGAAGTCCTCGCCCCAGACGAGCCCCTGGGAAACCAGCTCTTCGCGCGCGGCCATCTCGCGGTCCATATCGTCGTCATACTGGTTGGTGCGTTCCCACAGGTCGTCGGCCGCCTTGGTGACGGCTTCCTTGAACGAGTCGTCCGCCTCTTCCCAACGGTCGGTTGCGACACCGATCACGTAGGGGCCCGACGCCATCGGGTAGAGGAAGGAGGCGTATTTCGACACTTCCTGAAGCGAGACGGTGTGGGCATAGAGCGCCGGGTAGAGCGCGCAGTCCACGACACCGGTCTTCATCGCCACGTAAAGCTCTTCCTGCGGGATGATCTGGGCGGAGACACCAAGTTTGGTAAATGTCTCGACCTGGTCGCGCGCCCAGACCCGCAGTTTCTTCGACTTCAGATCTTCGAGCGTGTTGACGGGCTCCTCGCTGCAGAACACGGAAACCATGAGCATCGGGATCGCCACGTAGCCCACCGAGGAGACGCCCCAGTCGGCGAACTCTTCCTCGTAGATCTCCTTGACCACGGGGATTGCCTTCTCGAACTCGTCGATCGAGCCGATAGTGCCCTGGACGACGACCGAGCTGAGCGCCGGCGCGTCACGGCCGAGGTAGTTCGCCCACATCAGGCTCATCTCGACGGCGCCCTTGGGCAGGAAGCGGAGTGTGTCGGTGTTGGGCAATCCCAGCGATCCGCCGCTGTAGAGCTTCAGCTCGGTCTCGCCACCGAGGGCCGCGTTCGCCTCGGCGACGAACTGCTCGAGCTCCGCGGATTCCGGGCGGGTCTCCGGCAGGAAGTTGTTCACCCGCCATTCCTCGGCCACCGCTGGTGACACGGAGAGCGCTACTCCCAAGGTAAGGCTACCGATCAGGCGTTTCATCATCTTTCCTCCTGGATGTCGTTCATCGTTGCCGGGTGCCGGCGGGGTCCTCGTCTGTCCGATGTTGTAGTTCCTGACCGAAGATTGCGAAAGTGCATTCGTAGGCACGACCACCCGCGAGTTGGCCTTCAAGACGTTGCCCGGTGCGACCGTGAGGCCGGTTGATCAATTGGACGAGAGGGGCTGATTGACGCGCAAGGGAATGGAGCGCAGCATCCGTGACCTACAATGTCCAAGCCCGGGAGTGCGTGAATGGCGATGCGGATCAAACCGAAGGTCTTCGGACCGATCACTGTCCTATATGGTGGTGATGGGGAGTTGCGGTACCGCGGGCCGGGCGAGGACCATGGCGCCGCATCACCGGGCGGCACGCCCGTCGACATTCTTCTCGCGTCCGTTGGCGCTTGCATCGCAAAATCTCTCAAGATCGCGGCGGACCAACGCGTGAAGCCGCTTGAGCCTTTCGCGGTCGACGTTACAGGAACGAAGGCGACGGACCTGCCCAACCGGCTCGGCACGATCGGCATCCGTGTCATCGGACGGCTGACGGATGAGGCCGGCCTGGCGTCCGAAGTGATCCGACACGCAAAATCGATCTGCACGGTCAGCAACACGCTCAACTGCACGTTCGAGCTGGAGCATGACCGATCCGAAGAGCCCGGGCTTTCGGAGCATCAGGAGCGATCCAAAAGGGCGAGCGACGGTGTCGGTCGTGCCTCGGGAGCCTAGCTGGTCTTTGGAAAGAAGGCGGGGCGGTGTTCAAGATCAGACGGCCACCCCCCTGCCCGCCCCCGTTGAGGGATCGGGTGACGCCATAAAAGGAACTGCAAGGCGATATGCCGTCCTGACGTGTGTCCCCAAGCCGAAAGGCCGGCGCCCGCCTGCGCCCTAAGCGCCATCGAGCGGCAGAGGTCTGCCTTCGGCGAGCGCCTCCATCGCGAAATAGGAGGTCACGGTGTCGAGCTCCAGCTTCTCGATCAGTCGACGGTAGACCCGGTCGTAGCCCGCCATGTCGCGGGTGACGATGCGCAGCATGTAGTCGTAGTCGCCGGCGATCCGGTAGACATCCACCACCTCGGGTATCGCGGTCACCCAACCGTGGAACTGCTTCAGCCACGCGGCGGAGTGGTGCCGCGTCTTCAGCATCATGAAAACCACGAGGTCGAGCCCGAGCGCGTGGCGGTCGATCACCGCCGTCGTGCCTTTCAGGATGCCTTCGGTCTCCAGCCGCTTCAACCGCCGCCAGCAGGCGTTTTGCGACAGCCCGACCCGCTCTGCCAGCTCGCGCTGTGACTGGCCGGGACGGGTTTGAAGCTCGCGCAGTATGGAGATGTCGATCTGATCGAAGGAAACGGACATAGGTCTATCAATATTATCGATCAAATCGGAGTGACAGTGAAATCGAGAGATGAAATTGCGGAAAGACAGATAGACTCTGTTCTCAGAAGCGCAGGAGGCCCCGATGCAGGAATATCGCGATTTCCAGAACATGATCCGCTCCCACGGCCTCGACGGCCTGCGGTCCGGGTTGATTGGCCGCGACATGGCCTTCGAGACTCCCTTCGGCACGCAGCAATTGCTCTACGCCGACTTCACCGCCTCCGGGCGTGCACTGCGCCAGGTGGAGGAGTTCATCGCCGAGAGCGTGCTTCCGATCTATGCCAACACCCACACCGAAGCCTCCTATTGCGGCCAGGAGATGGGCCGCCTGCGCGAAGGCGCGCGGGCCGAGATCGCGCGGATCACCGCCGCCGGGCCGGACTGCAGCGTGATCTTCACCGGCGCGGGGGCGACCTCGGGTCTGAACCGGCTGGTGGCGTTGCTCGACATTCCGGAGCGGTTGCGCGCAGGGAAGAAGGTGGTCGTCATGACCGGCCCCTACGAGCACCATTCCAACATCCTGCCGTGGCGCGAGAGCGGCGCGGAGGTGATCGAGATCCCCGAGGCGGAGACGGGCGGACCGGACCTCACCGCGCTGGAGGTTGCGCTTCAAGACGCGCAGGGTGCGGATCTCAAGATCGGCACCTTCTCGGCGGCCTCCAACGTCTCCGGCATCCTCACCGACCCCGACGCGGTGACACGGCTCCTGAAGCGGTACGGTGCGCTGTCCTTCTGGGACTACGCGGGCGGCGGCCCCTACCTGCCGCTCGACATGGAAGGCGACGGCGCGCCGAAGGACGCGATCGCGCTCTCGCCGCACAAGTTCGCCGGCGGGCCGGGGGCATCCGGCCTTCTGATCCTGCGCAACGCGGTGGTCGACCGGACGACCCCGACCGCGCCCGGCGGTGGTACGGTCAGTTTCGTCTCGCCCTGGGCGCATGACTATCTCGACTCCATCGTCGCGCGGGAGGAAGCGGGCACGCCCAACCTGGTCGGCGACATTCGCGCCGCCCTGGCGCTCCTCGTGAAGGAAGCCGCCGGAGAAGAACACATCGCCGAGCGTGACGCGGCGCTGCGGCAGCAGGCGCTGGAAGCGTGGAGCGACCTGCCGAACCTACGCCTGTTGGGGCGGAGCAATGCGCCGGCCCTGCCGATCTTCTCCTTGCTGGTACTGGGCGAGGACGGGGCGCCGATCCATCACCAGATCGTCAGCAAGATCCTGAGCGACCGTTTCGGCGTGCAGGCCCGCGCCGGATGCGCTTGCGCCGGCCCCTACGGCCACCGCCTCATGGGTGTGGACGAGGCGCTGTCGGAACGGCTGAGGGCAAGGGTCCGGGCCGGCGACGAATGGGAGAAACCCGGTTGGACCCGGCTCGGGCTGCATTTCCTGCACGACGAGCGGGAGGTCGACCGCATCCTCGAAGCGGTGGCAGAGGTGAGCCGCAACGGGTCGCTCTGGGCCGCAGACTACGGCGTGGAAGACCACTCGGCGCGTTACCTGGACCGGGACGTCGCCTGAGAGGCCGCTCGCCGCGCTCCAGCTCCGGGCGCGCGGGCTTTTCCGCTCTTGCCGCCCGCCCCCTCTTCTGTTCACAAATGTCCCCGGGGTCCGGGGCAACGCCCCGGCCCTGAGCCCCAGGGCGGGCGGACGATTCAACGCGGAAGCGTTACGCGACGGTTCCGAACAATGGACGCTGCCGGCCGGATGGAGGACGCGCAGACGTGAACCAGAAACAAATCAACGCCTTTCGGATGGTGATGCGGCACGGCTCCATCACCGCGGCCGCGCATGCGCTCAACGTGTCGCAACCTGCGGTGAGCCGGTTGATCGCGGACCTGGAGAGTTCGATCGGTTTCCCGCTGCTACTGCGGCCCGGCGGCAAGGTGCAGCCGACGCCCGAAGCCTATGACTTCTTCGCCGAGGTCGAGCGGATGTTCTACGGCCTCGAGCGGCTCTCACAGGTCGCCGCGGATATCCGCACGATGCAGCGGGCGACCTTTCGCATCGCTTCCATGCCGATGGTCAGCTTCGAAATCATCCCGCGTACCGTGAAGCGCTTCATCGACCGACATCCCGGCGTCGGCCTCACCCACGACGTCCATACCTCGGCCCGCATCCTTGACCTCCTGGCCTCGCGCCAGATCGACCTCGGCGTCGCCCAGACCTCGCCCGAGCGGCAGGATGTCGACGTGCTGGCGAGTTTCCGGACCGACTGCGTCTGTGTGATGGCGCCCGACCACCCGCTGGCCGGACGCGCGGTCTTGACGCCGCAGGACCTCGCCGACGAACCACTGGTGGCGCTGAATTTCCGCACGATTACCTACGGCTACATGACGCAATGCTTTGCCCAGGCGGGCGTGAGCCCGCGCGTGGTGGCCGAGACTCAGCCCTCCTATTCCGCCTGCGGGCTGGCCGCGCTCGGCACCGGCATCGCGCTGGTCGACCCGATCACGCCGGGCATCTTCGGCGCGGCACTGCGCTCGGTCCCTTTCGCGCCGGAAATCCCTTTCGAATACCAGATCATGAAGCCGGCCGACCTGCCGCTGAGCCGCGCCGCGATGGAGTTCTTCGAGGAACTTCTCGCCGCCATCGCGCTCCGGCCGCAATATGGGCGGCGGATATCATAAGGTTTTGGCATGACCTCCTCGGTATTTTGTATTTGATTTGATCGCCCCAAGGGGTGAGGCTCAGAGAAACACCAACAACGACAGGGATAGATGCGATGACCTTCACGCGACGCGCCACGCTTGCCGTCACCACCGGATGGATCGCCCTCGCGGCGGCCGGATCAGTCCAGGCGGCGGATTACACGCTCAGGCTTCACACCCTGGTCAAGTCGCCCCATCCCTATAACGACATGGCTCAGGCGATAAAGGCCGAGATCGAGGAGAAGAGCGGCGGGCAGATTGCCGTCGAGATCTTCGATTCCGGCCAACTCGGCCAGGATCCGGCGGTGATCGGCGAGATGGGCTTCGGCACGATCGACCTGATGATCTCGACCACCTCGAACGCCGCGCAGCAGATCCCGGAATATTCGATCTTCACCATGCCGTATCTCTTCGGCAGCATGGACGAGGTGCTGGAAACGGTCGGCCCCGGCAGCGCCGTGCAGGCCCATTTCGAGCAGGTCTATGCCGACCGGGCCGTCGGCATGAAGCTGCTGGCGCTCGGTGCCTCGGGCACCCGGAACATGGCGACCGCAAGCGTCGCGGTGAGCGGACCGGCCGACCTCGCGGGGCTCAAGATGCGCACGCCGCCCTCGCCGATGGACGCCAAGACCTGGGCCGCTTTCGACATGCACCCGGTCACTGTCGCCTGGGGCGAGCTTTACGCCGCGATGCAGACCGGCGTCGCCGACGCCATGGAAAGCTCCCTGCCCGGCTATACCGGCTCCAAGCTCTACGAAGTGGCGCCGAACCTGGCGCTGACCGAGCACACGATCCAGATCAACCACACATCGATGTCGCAGCGAAGCTGGGACAAGCTGCCGGAAGATCTTCAGAAGATCGTCAAGGAGGCAGCCGTGTCCGCCAATGCCTTCGGCGTCGAGAAGGCCAAGGAATACGATGCCGGGCTGGTCGACACCCTGCAATCCGAGCACGGCGTTTCCGTCACCCGGCCGGACAAGGCGCCCTTCATCGAGGTGTTGGCGCCGATCCAGGTGGAGCTCGCCAAGGAGCTCGACCTGACCGAGGAATACGAACTGCTGAAGCAGTAACCCCCCTGGCCGCCGCCCCGGCCCGCCGGGGCGGCCCCCTCACGGATCTGACATGCTGAACCGCCTTTGCGACCGCGTGACGGTCGTCGCGCGCCTGCTGATGTGGATCGGCTTCGCCGCGCTGATCGCAACCGTCGCGCTACAGGTCATCGCCCGCAACCTTCTGACCACACCGATGATCTGGACCAGCGATCTGGCGCAGCTTCTCTTCACCTGGCTGATCTTCGTCGGCGCGGCCGTGGGCCTCCGGACCGGGGCGCATTACGACGTCGACCTGCTGCCGATGAACCGGCCGGCGGTGGCGCGGAGTGTGGAGATCATCAGCCTCGTCGCCGGCGCCTGCGTCTCCTGGCTGCTGATCCGGCACGGCTGGGAGCTTGCGATCGTCCGGGCAACCGCCGAGGTCCAGTCTCTCGGCATCTCGCGGTTCTGGATGTTCCTGCCTCTGCCGGTCTCGGGTACGCTGATGGCGCTCTACCTGCTCGAGATGGCCGCCGGCATGGCCCGGAGGGCAACATGAACCCGCTCGTCACGCTGCTGCTGAGCTTCTTCGTGCTGATCGCGCTCCGGGTGAATATCGGCTTCTCGCTGATCCTGTCCTCGGGCTTCGTAATCCTGCTGCAGGATCTTCCGCTCATTTCGGTGGTCAACCAGATGTATGCCGGCATCGACAGCTTCACGCTGATGGCGGTGCCATTCTTCATGCTGCTTGGCCGGATCCTCAACGCCGGCTCGATCACCGAGAGGCTGCTCGAGGTCGCCGATGCAACCGTCGGCCATGTCCGGGGCGGGCTCGGCCATGTCAACGTCTTCGTCTCGATGGTCTTTGCCAGCCTCTCCGGCTCGGCGGCGGCCGACACCGCCAGCGTCGGCTCGATCCTGATCCCGGCGATGAAGAAGGCCGGCTACCCCGCGCCCTTTGCGGCCGCGCTGACGGCAGCCTCCTCGACGCTCGGCGTCATCATCCCGCCCTCGATCATCCTCATCATCTACGGCGCCTTCGGCAATGTCTCGATCGGCGCGCTGTTCGTCGGCGGCGTCGTTCCCGGCATGCTGATCGGGCTCTTCATGATGACCTATACCTACATGCTTGCGGTGAAATACGGCTACCCGGCGAACCCGTTCCCCGGCTTCGCCCGGGCCGGACGGGTGCTGGTGCGGGGCGCTCCGCCGCTTCTGATCCCGGTGATCGTGCTGGGGGGCATCGTCGGCGGCTTCTTCACCCCCACCGAGGGCGCGATCGCCGCAGTGCTCTGGGCGCTGTTCCTGTCGCTCTTCGTCTATCGCGACATCCGCCCAGCAGCGCTGCCGAAACTGCTGGCCGATGCGGTGATCGATTTCGCGATCCCGATGTTCACGGTGGCCGGCGCTGGCATCTTCGGCTGGCTCATCGCCTATCTCGGCGCATCGAAGATCGTTGTGGAGTTCATTCTCGGGGTCACTTCGAACGGCTTTCTCATCATGCTCTTGCTGATCGGCTTCCTGCTGCTCGTGGGAATGGTGCTAAACCCGATCTCGGCGACGCTGATCTTCCTGCCGATCATCCAGGCCCTCGGCGACACCGCCGGGCTGCACCCGGTCCACATGGGCGTGCTCTCGACCATCGTCCTGTCGGTCGGGCTGGTCACGCCGCCCTATGGCATCTGCCTGCTCATCGCCACCCAGATCGCCGACGCGCCGCTCGGGCGCTCCATGCTCGCCGCAGCGCCGATCTGCGGCCTCACCATCCTGGTCGCCATCCTGTCGATCTGGATCCCCGATATCGTCCTGGGCCTGCCCAAGCTGCTGGTCCCGGAACTCTTTGCAACTGGAGGATAACTTGATGGCACATTCAAAGCCCCTGGGCTCGTTCGTTGCCCTCGTCACCCCGATGAACGCCGATGGAAGCATCGATTACGAGGGCTTCCGCACCCTGCTCGACTGGCATGCCGAGAACGGCACCACGGCGGTTCTGATCATGGGTTCCACCGGCGAGGTCTCGATGCTCTCACCCGAGGAACGCAAGAAGATCATCTCGGAAACGGTGAAGATGAAGCCGGGCAAGATGCTGATGTATTACGGCGTCACCGGCAACAACACCGCGACGACTATAGACTATGCCCGCTACGCCAAGGCCGAGGGCGCCGACGGTGCGATCATGGCGGCGCCGGCCTATATCTGCGCCGACAACGCCGCGATCACCGACTACGCCTTCGAGGTGCTCGACAGCACCGACCTCGCGATGGGCTTCTACAACAACCCGCCGCGGGTGAAGACCGATCTGCACTGGACCGACCTGCTGAAACTGGCCGAACACCCCAACATGGTGGTGTTGAAGGAATCCACGACCCGCGTCGGGCAAGTGGCGCAGGTCTGCGCGGCGAAGCCCGACATGTCGATCATGTGCTGCTGCTCGCCTAATCTCGGTCTGGTGATCCCGACCATGGCGCTCGGCGGCCACGGCACGGCGAACATGACCGGCAACATCATCCCGCGCGAGATGGCGGTGATCTCCAAGCCCTGGGAGAGTGGCGAGGATGCCTTTGCCTGCCGGGAGGCGTGGCTCACCAACCTGCCGATGCTGCATTTCGCCTATGCGGCGGTCAACCCGGTCTCGATCAAGACGCTGATGCGCGCCGTCGGCCTGCCCGCCGGACCGCTGCGCAAGCCGCTGCGCCCGGCATCGCCGGAAGTGATGGCGCAGGGCCTCAAGGCCTTCTCCGATCTGGGGCTGGCTGAGAAATACGGGCTGTCGGTCAACTCGGCCGCCGCCGCAGAGTAGCGTGATGGAGCAGCGCCGGATCTCTCTCTGCCACTGGGGGCCGTTCGAGGCGACCGTTCGCGACGGCCGGCTGGTCGAGACCCGGCCGCTGGCCGGAAGCGGCGCCAATGCCGACATGATCGGCGCCTGGCCGGAGATGCTCTATTCCGACCGGCGGATCGACCGGCCGCACGTACGAAAGTCCTTCCTTGAACTGGGGCCGCGTGCCGGCGGGGCGGGTCGCGGTGCCGAGGAGATGATCCCGGTCGACTGGGACACTGCGCTCGATCTGGTGGCGGGAGAGTTGACGCGGGTGCATGGCTCGCACGGTCCCCGCTCCGTCTTCGGCGGGTCCTATGGCTGGTCAAGCGCCGGGCGCCTGCACCACGCGCGCAGCCAGGTGCGGCGGTTCCTGGCGGCGGCGGGCGGCTTCACCGACCAGATCGGCAACTATAGCTGGGGCGCTGCGCAGGCGATCCTGCCGCATGTTCTGGGATCCTTCGATGCCGTCGCCCGCACGGCGACTTCATGGCAGACGATCGCCGCCGAGACCGACCTCGTGGTGGCCTTCGGCGGGCTCAACCCCAAGAACTGGCGCGTGACCTCCGGCGGCGCGGGAGCGCACCACATGGCCGAGGCGGTCGCAAAGGCGTCCGCGCGGGGCACCCGGTTCATCCTGCTCTCGCCGATGGCCGACGACATCCCGCCTGGCCTCGAGGCGGAGCTGATCCGGCCGCGGCCCAATTCGGACACCGCGATCATGCTGGCGCTCGCGCACGAGGCCGTCGTCACCGGCCGTGCCGACATGGATTTCCTCGCCCGCTTCACCACCGGCCATGAGCGGCTGATCTCCTACCTGCTCGGCGAGACCGACGGGACGCCCAAGACTCTCGACTGGGCCGCACGGATCGCCGACGTGCCGGTGGCCGAACTCCAGCGGCTCTGGCAGGCGATGGAGACGGGCCGCGTGATGCTGACCGCCGCGTGGTCCTTGCAGCGGGCCGAGCATGGCGAACAACCGTTCTGGGCGCTCGTCGCGCTTGCCGCGGTTCTGGGCCAGATCGGGCTCCCCGGGGGCGGCTTCTGCTTCGGCTACGGGTCAATGAACGCGGTTGGTGCGGATGCGCGCAACGGCTACGTGCCGTCGCTGCCTGGCCTGCCCAACCCGCACGGCTTGGCGATCCCGGTGGCGAGCTTTGCCGAGGCGATGCTGAAGCCCGGCCACCGGATATCCTTCGGCGGCAGAGAGGTGACGTTCCCCGATATCCGGATGGTCTACTGGGCGGGCGGCAATCCATTCCACCACGCGCAGGATCTCGGCATGGTCGACGCGGCCTGGCGCCGGCCGGAGACGATCGTGGTCCATGAGCCCTGGTGGACGCCCACCGCGGCACGGGCCGATATCGTGCTGCCGGCGACCACGCCGCTTGAGCGCAACGACCTCGGCGGCAGCTCGCGGGATGCCTCGGTCTTCGCCATGCCGAAGCTGGTGGAGCCCCTGGCCGAGGCCCGGAACGATTTCGACATTTTCTGCGCCCTCGCCGACCGGCTGGGTGTCCGACCGGCATTCGACGAGGGACTGGACGAGTCCGGATGGCTGCGCCGGCTCTGGCGGCAGACCGAGGCGCGGGGCGCCGAAGAGGGCATCTCAGTCCCCGGCTTCGACCCGTTCTGGCAGGCCGGCGTCTGGCAGGTGCCCCTGCCCGCGATGCCCGAGGTGCTGCTGGAGGAGTTCCGGGCCGACCCCGACGCGCAGCCGCTCGCCACCCCGTCGGGGCGGATCGAGCTCTGGTCGGAGCGCATCCATGGCTTCGGCCAACCCGACTGTCCGCCCCATGCCGCCTGGATCGCGCCGCAGGAATGGCTCGGCAATGCCGAACCGGACGAGTTGCACCTCATCACCAACCAGCCCGCGAAACAGCTCCACAGCCAGCTTTGGCAGGCGCGGCAGGACGCGGGCCCCGCGCCGGTGCGCCTTAACCCCGCGGACGCCCGCGCCCGGGGCATCGCCGAGGGCGCGCTGGTGCGGGTCCACAACCATCGTGGCGCCTGTCGCGCCGTCGCGAAGCTCGACCCGACGCTGCGGACCGGGGTGGTGGTGATGGCCACGGGCGCCTGGTATGCGCCCGATCCGGAGAGCGGGATCGAGCGGAACGGCAACCCCAACGTGCTGACATCGGACCGTCGCAGCTCGAAGCTTGGCCAGGCCTGCGCGGCGCTGAGCGCGCTGGTGCGGGTCGAACCGCTCGGGGCGACCACGGGCATCGCGTAGGAAACGGAAGGAAACGCCTGATGGATATGGGCATTCATGGCCGCAAGGCGCTCCTGACCGGCGCCAGCAAGGGCATGGGCCGCGCCTGTGCACTGGCGATCGCCCGCGAGGGCGCCGATGTCACCATCGCTGCCCGGAGCGAAGGGCCACTGATGGCGACGGCGGCGGCGATCCGGGAGGAGACCGGGCGGAAGGTGACGCCGGTGGTCGCCGACGTGACCACCGAGGAAGGCCGCGCCGCGATCCTCGCCGCCTGCCCTGAGCCCGACATCCTGCTCAACAACGCCGGCGGCATGGCGCCCGGCGACTTCCGCGACTGGGGGCGGCAGGAATGGATCGAGGCGGTCGACCTGATGATGCTGCCGCCGATCCTGATGATGCGCGCCACCGTCGACGGAATGATGGCGCGCGGCTTCGGCCGGATCGTCAATATCGTGTCGCGCAGCGTGAAGATCCCGCAGCTCGAGCTCGGTCTGTCGAACGGCGCCCGCTCGGGGCTGGTGGGCTTCGCCGCCGGGCTGGCGCGGCAGACGGTGCGGGCAAACGTCACCATCAATAACCTGCTCCCCGGCATCATCGACAGCGATGCGCAACGCGAGCACCTAGCGGCCATGGTGGAGCCGGACGGCCCCAGCTTCGACGAGATGTGGCGCGCCCGGGCGGAGGCCAACCCTGCCGGCCGCTTCGGCCGCACCGAGGAAATCGGCGCCTGGTTCGCCTTCCTTTGCAGTCAGCATTCGGGTTTCGTCACCGGCCAGAACATCCTGATCGACGGCGGCGGCTATCCGGGAACCTATTGACGAAGGCGATGCACACGATCGGGGTCGGCATAGCCATGAGGAGGACGCGGTCCCGGCAGCGGTGCTGATCGCGAAGCGGTCCGGTCTTCGCCGGCCCTGAGTGACCCAGAAAGCAGCGTTAAGACCGCTGGCAAGCTGGTCTGCGGGATCTATCGGCCCCCGGGCACGGCCCGGACGAGCGAAATATCCCCATTGTGATGGCGGACCTTCGTGGCGTGGTTGCCGGGAATGACAGGCATCGGTTCGACCGAACCAGCCCCCCTCTCCCCCGGCAGATATCGGCGTCTGCAATCGTGGACGAACCACCGAGGAAGGTGGTTCGTCCAGCGACACTCACGCCGAGATGAACTCCTTCTCCGACAGCGATCCCGCGAAGCCGTCGAGCGCTTCGCTGACCGGCTTCCAGTTCGGAAGCGCCTTCACGCGTGCCAGCCAGGCCGACACGTTGGGATAGGCGGAGAAGTCATAGCGGATCATGTCGCCCAGCGCGACGACTGAGCCAGCGAAATAGTCCGCGATCGTGATCTCGTCACCGGTCAGCCACTCACGACCGTCGCCAAGCCAGTAATCGTTGAGGACCTGCAACCAGAACTTGCTCTTCTCGCTGCCCCAGCGGACCGTGACCTCTTGACCTTCCGCCGACGGGCGCTGGTGGTGGGGGAAAAGCTGCGGGTAGCAGAGGTTGTAGCCCCAGTCGCGATAGAAGTTGGTGTTCACCCAGTCCATCATCTCATTGACGCGGGCGCGCGCCTTCAAGTCTTTCGGGTATTCGGGGAGATCGTATTTGTCCGCGAGGTATTTCAGGATCGCGGAGCTTTCGGTCAGTTTGAGGTCGCCGTCTTCGAGAACCGGCACGAGCCGGTTCGGGTTGAAGCTCATGAACGGGTCCTGGTGGTGCGCGCCTGTCATGAGGTCGACCACGACCTCTTCGGCCTCGATCCCCTTGTCGGCCATGAACAGGCGGACCGGGCGGCTGGTGATCGACGCAGGATGCATATGCAGTTTCATCGGGGTTTTCCTTTCAAGACATCGGTCAGTAGGGGTTGCGGGGCGAACGGTCCGCCGAAAGCGTTTGCTGCGTGCGTTCGACGAGTCGTTCGATGGCGTCAGCCAGGTGTTCCTCCTGGATGTTGTAGTCGCCGCGTTCCACGCGGATGCGATGCGCCTCGATCATCACGTCCGCATGCCGGCATCCTTCCGGCGGCTCGAAGCGGTAGGAGGCCAGTTCGATGAGAAGCCCGAGCGGATCCTCGAAATAGATCGAGTCCATGAAGCCGCGATCCTTTGGGCCGGAATGCTTGATCCCGCGGTCATCGAGCCGCTTGACGACCTGTCGGAAGGTCGCCTGGCTGACGCTGAACGCGAGGTGATGGACAGAGCCCTGTTCGGTCGAGGTCCGCGTCGGGTCGGGCTTACGGTCTTCGTTGGTGAAGATCGTGATCAGCCGCCCGTCGCCCGGATCGAAGTAGAGGTGGCCCTCGTTCGGGTTGTCGAGATTGGGTTGATCGAAGATGAAAGGCATGCCGAGGAGGCCCTCCCAGAAATCGATCGACGTCTTGCGGTCGGCGCCCACGATCGTGATATGATGAACGCCCTGTACCTGGATCTTTCTGATGGCGTCCTTGTCCGGCATGGTTCTGTTTCCCTTCAGTTTTTAATTCGCTGCAGACCAGTCGACGAGCTTCGATTTGTAGTCGGATCGCGGCAGGGTTCCCCACGGGACGAGCTCGATCTCGGTCGTCACGAGAAGCGTGTCGCGGATGCGCTGGCGGATCCTGTCGGCCAGGTCTTTTCCGCCCGTCACACCCTCGGCCAGTTCGACGCGAACAGGCAGTGGCGGGGTTTGTTTCACCCCTTTCGCGAGCGGACGGATGGAAATGACACCGCTCACCATTTCACCGAAGTCACCGACGACTTCCCGGACAGCCGTCGGGAAGAGGTTCACGCCGCGGACGATCAGCAGGTCATCGGTTCGACCGATGCAACGCACGCGGGGCGCGGTGCGGCCGCAAGCGCAGGAAGCCGTGCTCACGCGCACCCGATCCCGTGATCTGAAACGCAGCAAGGGTGCCGCGCGGTGCCGCAGATGCGTGTAGACCAACTCGCCCTCAGCCCCGTCCTCGACAGCAACCGGCGCACCGGTCGCGGGGTCGATCAGCTCGAAATGCACCAGGCCACGCCCGGAGAAATGCATGCCATCCCGGTGCGCGCACTCGCCCCAGAGCGATACCGATATGTCCCCGATCCCCATGGCCTCCGTCACGGCGGCGCCCCAGGCCTCTTGCAGGCGGGTCCGCATGGCCGGTTCACCGCCGCCGGGTTCCCCGGCCACCAGGATCTTCCTGACTGACGAGGCAGCCGTGTCGATACCTCGGTCCGCCGCCCACTCCGACAGGTGGAGCGCATAGGACGGCGTGCACCCCAGCACCGTCGGCCTCAGCAACTGAACCGCCGCCATCAGGCGTTCCGTATTTCCGGCGCCAACCGGGATATGGCACAAGCCCAGCCGCGCAAAGGCGTCGAGCGTGACGCCGGCGACAAAGGGGCCGGCATTGTAGGTCGTGACCATCCGCTCTCCGGCAATGACGCCGGAGGCGGCATAGGAGCGCTGCGAGATCTCGATCCAGTCTTCGAGATCCGATTGCGTCAACGGAATGTAGCTCGGCGTGCCGGTCGTTCCGCTGGTGGAATAGATCCGCACAATGTCCGACATCGGCGCGGTCAGATGCGTTCCGATCGGATGCGTTTCGTCTCGCGTCGCGCGCAGGTCATCCTTTTCGGTGAAGGGCAGCGCACCGATCGCGTCGAGCCCGCCTGCGTCCTCAGGGCTCGAGACGCCGGCATGCCGCAGAAGGTCACGGTAGAATGCGGAATGCTCGAGAAGATAGGCGATCTGAGCCCGGTAAGCAGCATCGTCCCGCTGTGCCTGCTCGGCCCAGGGCGCAGTCTCGAGGGCGACAGCATGCATCGTCATGAGCCGGGCTCGTAGGAAATCGCCTCTTCGGCATGATGCGCGAGGACGAACCCGATCGGCGTGTCCACTTCCTCGGCAAGGTGGGCCAGCAGGCTCGCCGTGCGGGCGAGGATCGGAATCCCCTTTAGCACCGAAGGCGGAAAGTCGAGGTCGAGCAGGACCGCGGGTATCGCCATGGAGACATTCATCGGCAGCGGCTTGCGCCAGATGCGGTTGACGGAGTCCTCAAGCGAGCGCGCGAGTCGGATGTAGGGCCCCGACAGGCCCCGCTCCGCCGCAAGCTCGAGGATACGCTGCGCCCTCGGGTCGATGGGCTTGTGAAGCGGGTGGCCAAAACCCGGCAGCCGGCGCCCCAATTCCTGCGCCTGCGCGACAATGTCGTCCGTGCTCAGCCCTTCCGCCTCGATCCGCTTCCCCGTCTCGATCAAAAACTTTCCGGCGACCTCGGTCGTGCCCAGGATGACCTTCCCGCAGCCGAGAAGACCCGCGGCGACGGCGCCGTGCAGGAAATCCGGGTCCGCTGCATGGGTCATTCGGGCGACCTGGTTGGTCGGCACGAGCCCGTGTTCGGCAATCGAGACAAGCAGGAGATCGAGGAAAAACCGCTGCTCCTGCGTCGGTTTTGTTCCGGTCGTCAGAAGGAAGAAATATTCGGTGAAGCTGATCTGCCCCATCAGTTCGGTCGCAAGATCAAACCCGCGCACCGTGATGCTCTCGGGATCTGCCGCCGAAATCGATGTGACAGCCCGACCTTGCTTGCCGATTTTCATAAAATCCCCCCCTTGATTGCAGAACAATATTGTCTGACAATGCGCCCCGTCAAGCGCATTTGCAGATATCGTGTGCGCGCTCATGCAAAAGGTCGGTTCATGGCGGTGAGTGGAAAATTGGCGACGCTGGTGGCAGAGCTCGATTCCCGCATCGAAAGCGCGGTGCTGGTCTCCGGGCAACGTCTTGTCGAAGCCGATCTGACACAGGAATTCGGGATCAGCCGGGCCTTGCTGCGCGAAGCGTTTCGCCACCTGGCGGCGGAGGGAGCCATCGAACTCGTCCCGAACCGCGGCGCCGAGGTGCGACGTCTCACCAAATGCGAAGCGCTGGAACTCTTCGAGATCCGGACCGAACTCGAGGTTCTGGCAGCACGCAGAGCGGCGGGACGGATGAGACTACCTGGCGTCGCAGCTGCGTTCGAGGCGAGCGTGACGCCGCTCCTCGGCAAACCGCAATTGTCCGGTGCAATGGAATACATCTCCGAAAACGAGGCATTCCATCGCGCAATTTTCGTCGCCGCAGGCAACGACACGCTGCTGGATCTTGCCAGAAAACTGCGCCTTTCCCTGATCATGTCCCAGTTGCGGGAAGCCCTGACACCCGAAGTGCTGACGCTATCGCAAAAGGAGCACCGGGCTGTTGCAACGGCGATCCTCCAAAAGGATCCGGCGACGGCCGAGGCCGAGATGCGGAAACATCTCGGCCGCGCGACGCAGTTTGTTTTCGAGGCTCCGGAGAAGATGTTCCGGGCAAAAGTGGACAAGTCCGCGTAAGACAACCGGTGGCCGATGCGCGCTCGGTCCTGACGTCCCAGTGCAATCCCGCTCCGATCACCATCCGGATTGCCAGTATTCTGGGGTGGTTCTATTCGGGTTTCGCTACCCTGTTCGAGGCGGCCGCGACCGTGCATGCGCTTGCAGTCGCGATCGTGGCCCTCAGCAGGCAGCTCTGGCTGCGGACTGACGGGGCACGGTTGATCCGGTGTCAGGACCCATAGACAGACTCTTGACTTGGCGGCAGTTTGTACCGGGAGCGGACAGACGATACGTCCGCAGCGACGACCAAGGTGCGCACATGGGAGGTGTGCGAAGTCTGGGTCGGAGGCCGTCCTGATTGTGTTGTTGGAACAGACACCCTCCCCACACATCTTTCAAAGGAAATGGAGCGAGAGACATGGCGGCACATAGCGCGACGGAGCTCATCAAGATCTTTTCGGATTGCTTTTCCGCAGGAGACATCGACGGCCTGATGGCGCTTTACGAAGAGGACGCGGTGTTTCCGAACCATCATGGCGCATTCAAAGGCGCTGCGCAGATCCGCTCTGTCCTGCAAGGCTATATCGACTCCGGCGCCACGATTGAATTCAACCGCCAGGTCGCCTTCGAGACGGGCGACATTGCCCTTGTCCAGAACGGATGGACACTGACGACAACCGGTGGCGACACCGTCAAGGGCGTGAGCGTCGAAGTTGCCCGAAAACAGTCGGACGGCACGTGGAAATACGTGATTGACAGCCCCGATGGCGAGGCCCTTCTCGGCGACTAAACGCCCAGGCCGCGTCCTTCGTTTTGTCCTTCTCGGCCAGCACCCCCGTCCCTCCGGTGAAGTGGGCGATCCCGACACGAGCCAGCCGCGAGCGAGAATGGGCATGCACAACCGATCGCATTGGCTGCACGCGGGACTGTGACAGCGTCGTCCCTTTGCCCAATTGGCATCCTCCGCGGGGGGCACGCTCCGTGCGTCACATTGTCGTTACAAAAATGTTACATGGATCGAGCCGCCGAACACCTGTAGGGAGCGCGAAAACGCACGAGACATAGGGTTGCAGCGTGTCTGACAAGAACTATGAGCCGCGGCATTTCGAGACGCTGGACCGGGATCTCGAACGCTTATCCAGCCTTGAAGCCGGCAACGCCTTTGTCGCCCGCCGGCTGGTTGCCCCGACCCTGGCAGCCGCCTTCATCCTGCTTGCCGGACTTCTCGCGGCATTCGTCATGAACGGCACGAGCGGTGCCTTGATCATCGTTCTGGCCGCGGCGATCGGCGCTTACATGGCCGTGAACATCGGCGCAAACGACGTAGCCAACAACATGGGACCGGCTGTCGGGGCAAAGGTCCTCTCCATGGGCGGCGCCATTGGCATCGCCATCGTCTTCGAGAGTGCCGGGGCGCTGATCGCCGGCGGCGACGTTGTTTCCACGGTCGCGAAGGGCATCGTCTCTCCGGCCTCCACGCAATCGGCGGAGATCTTCATCGAGGCGATGATGGCCGCGCTCTTCGCTGCCGCGCTCTGGGTGAATATTGCGACATGGATCGGTGCGCCGGTCTCCACGACGCATGCTATCGTCGGTGGCGTCATGGGGGCCGGCATCGCGGCCGCCGGCTTCGGCGCGGTCAACTGGCCGACGATGGCGGCAATCGCGGCGAGCTGGGTGATTTCGCCGCTCCTGGGCGGGATCATCGCCGCCGGCTTCCTCTGGTTCATCAAGGCACGCATCATCTACCAGCCCGACAAGATCGCGGCCGCGCGGGTCTGGGTGCCCGTACTCGTCGGGATCATGGCCGGCGCCTTTTCCGCATATCTGGCGCTGAAGGGTCTGAAGAAGATCGTGAAGATCGACTTCGCAACAGCCCTCGGCGCCGGGCTCGTCATCGGTGTCGCGGTCTGGCTGATCCTGATACCGGTGATCCGCAGGAAGTCGCGTGGGCTCGAAAACCGGAACAAGTCCCTGAAGGTGCTGTTCTCGATTCCGCTGGTCGTCTCCGCCGCCTTTCTCAGCTTTGCGCATGGCGCCAACGACGTGGCCAATGCCGTCGGTCCGCTGGCGGCGATTGTCCATGCCAACTCGACCGGCGACTACACCTCTGCCATCGGCATTCCCTTCTGGGTGATGCTGATCGGAGCTTTCGGCATCTCCTTTGGGCTCTTCCTGTTCGGCCCCAAGCTCATCCGGATGGTCGGCAGCGAGATCACGAAGCTCAACCCGATGCGCGCCTTCTGCGTGGCGCTGTCCGCCGCGATCACGGTGATCGTTGCGAGTTGGCTGGGATTGCCGGTCAGCTCGACCCATATCGCGGTCGGCGGCATTTTCGGCGTCGGATTCTTCCGCGAGTGGTATGCCGAACGGAGGCTGCTTCGCGCGCGCGAGGTGGTGCCAGACCGCCCACATCACACGCCGAGCGAGCGGCGCCAGAGAAAGCTCGTTCGTCGGGCACACATGATGACCATCGCCGCCGCCTGGATCGTCACCGTGCCTGCTGCCGCCCTCCTCTCGGGTATCCTGTTCTTCAGCCTTCGGCTCGCGACCGGGTGAGTAGACCGGTTTTTGACAGCAATTCGGACAGAGAGGCCACGGAGGTGTTCCGGTTCGCGGATCCGAACGATCGGACGGATGCGTTCTCGGACTATGGAAAGGCTCTCACGCCGACTCGCCCTCAACGCTTCTGACTGGCGATCAGGTGCCCTGCTTTGCCCTGCTAACCTGTTTTCACAGGCTTCCTCTCGGATCCCGACGTGACGTGGACTCTGTGTGACGATTGAAATCTCCGCCCGCGCCGAGACCATCGAGACGCGCCGATTGCTTCCTCGACCGATTGCAGTGGGAATGGAAACCCCAACGAGCGGATTTCTCCATTCGACGTCAGCCGTTCGTGTCCCGAATAAACTGGCGATGGACTTGCCGAAGCACTCCCGGCTTCTCACGTCGAAGCTCGCTCCAAGGCCCTGCCGTTGCCGGTGTCAAATGCATGCAGGAGCGCCGCGGGCAGCGCGACACGGAGAACGTCTCCGGTCCGCGGGTGACCTGTTCCACCAACGCGCGCTGTCAGCCGGCAGCCACCAATATCGAGGCTTAACAGCGCATCCGCACCGAGCAGTTCCGCGAGACGGACCGTAGCCGTGAAGTCGCCCGACTTCGGCTCTGCGTCGGAAAGCGGCGCGACCTCGACATGCTCGGGCCGTATCCCCAGCCGGATCTCGTTACGGTCCCCCGAGGCGAAGGGCAGCGACGGAAAGGACAGGCCGCCATCGACCGAGACCCAGAGCCCTGATGCGTCCCGCCGCAAGTCGATGAAATTCATCGACGGGCTGCCGATGAAACCCGCCACGAACTCGTCGGCGGGGCTGTCATAGACTTCGCGCGGCGTGCCCACCTGCGCGACAACGCCGCCGTTCATGATCACGATACGGTCGGCCAGCGTCATGGCCTCGATCTGATCGTGGGTGACATAGATCGAGGTCACGCCGAGGCTGTCATGCAGTTCCTGTAGCTCCATGCGCATCTTCACCCTGAGCTTGGCGTCGAGGTTCGAGAGCGGCTCGTCGAACAGGAACACCTTGGGCGTGCGGACGATAGCCCGACCGATTGCGACCCGCTGGCGCTGGCCGCCCGAGAGGGCCGCGGGCTTGCGGTCGAGATACTCCGTCAGGCCCAGCATCTCCGCCGTCCGGCCGACGCGCTCCCTGATCTCGGCCACAGGCACCTTCTGCAGTTTCAGCGCCATGGCCATGTTGTCGAACACGGTCTTGTGCGGATAGAGCGCATAGTTCTGAAACACCATTGCCACGCCCCGGTCCTTGGGGTCGACATCGTTCATACGCTGTCCGCTGATCATCAGGTCGCCCGTGGTGATGCTCTCCAGCCCCGCGATCATCCGCAGCGTCGTGGACTTGCCGCAACCCGACGGTCCGAGCAGGACGAGAAATTCGCCATCCTCGATCGTCAGGTCGAACTCCTGCACGGCCTTAACCGCGCCGTAGGATTTGCCGATGCGTTCCAGTTTCACTTCGGTCATTGGACAGGTCTCACTTTCCGGCGCCAGCGGTTAGCCCGCCGACGATCTGCTTCTGGAAGATGGCCGTGATCACGAGGATCGGCACGATGGCGATCACGGTAGCGGTAGAGATGGTTTCCCAGGGGAAGGCATATTCGCCCGGGTAGAGCGAGATGCCGACTGGCGCGGTGCGCATGGCGTTCTGGGTCATCAGGACCAGCGCGAGCGGGAACTCATTCCACGAGAAGATGAAGACGATCAGCCCTGTCGCCACGAAGCCGGGCCAGCTGAGCGGGATGACGATGCTCAGGAAGATCCGCATCAATCCCATGCCATCCATCCGCGCGGCCTCCTCGATCTCGGGCGGCAACGTCGCGAAGTAGCTGGCCAGCATCCACACGGTGAAGGGCAGGAACAGCCCGGTATGGGCGATGATCAGACCCAGATAGGTGTTCAGCAGCCCCAGGTTCAGGAAGTTCTGGAACAGTGACGGCAGCAGCGAGACCGGAGGGAACATCGACACTGCGAGGATGAACACCATCAATACCGTGGCCCGGGGCATCCGCAGCCGCGACAGCGCATAGCCGGCCAGCCCGCCGATGGACAGCGTCAGGGCGGTGCAGCCCACCCCGACAATGAAGCTGTTGAGCACATAGAGCAGCAGCTCGGGCGACTCGGTGACGATCTTGGTGTAGTTCGCCAGCGTGAACGGTTGCGGCAAGTATTGCGGCGGCCAGGCATAAATGCCGGCGGTCGTCTTGAGCGAGGTCAGGATCAGCCAGACGATCGGCAGGAAGGAGATCATTACCGAGATCACGACGAGGATATAGAGGCCGAAGCGGGGAAGTCTCTTCATGGGCTCAGTCCTTTTTCTGCAAGGTGACGATGTAGAGCAGCGACATCGCGAAGATCACCAGGAACTGCACCACGACGATGGAAGCGCCGAAGTTGAAGTCGATGAAGTCGAAAATCACCTTGTAGGCATAGAGCGACAGGCTCTCGGTCGCCGTCACCGGCCCGCCGTCGGTCAGGTTGAAGGGCAACTCGAACGTGCGCAGAGCGTCCATCGAGCGCACGATCAGCGCCACCATGATCGGGCCACGCAGCAGGGGCAGCGTGATCTCGCGGAATTCCTGCCATCTGCTCATGCCGTCCATGCGGCCGGCTTCGTAGAGTTCTCGCGGGATGGATTGCAGACCGGCGAGGATGATGAGCGCCATGAAGGACGAGGTCTTCCAGACCGACACGATGACCATCGACATCATCGCCAGCGTCTCGTCGCCCAGCCAGTTGATCGGCCGGTCCGCCAGCCCGGACTGCAGCGCCACGGCGTTGAAGAGGCCATAGTCGGTGTTGTACATCCACCGCCACATCAGAGTGTTGAGCGCGGTGGGCAGCGCCCAGGGGAACAGCACCGCGAGACGGGCGAGACCCTTGCCGCGGAAATGCTCGTTCATCAGCACGGCGAGCGCGATGCCAAGGATCAGTTCCAATGGAATCGACAGTGCCGTGAATGTCAGCGTCACCCAGAGCGAGTTCCAGAAACGGGAATCCTGCGCCAGTGTCGCATAGTGCTTTAGGCCGACGAAACGCCATGGCTCCGAGCCGTCGATACTGGAATCGCCAAAGCTAAGGACGATGGATTGCAGGATCGGGTAGACCAGGATCAGCGTGATCACCAACAACGTCGGAGAGACGAAGCCGAAGGCCACCGCCTGACGGCGCTGGTCGAGCCGGGAGTAACGGACGGTCATGACGTGCCTGTTGGTTGGAAAGGTCCCCGGCGACGGCCAGCGCCGCCGGGGTGCGCCCGTGGGAGGTTCGGGGCTTACTCGGCGAGGACGGCTTCGATCTGTGTCTGGGCGTCGTTCAGAGCCTCTTCAACGGTCTTCTGCTGATGAAGCGCATTGGTGATTTCCAGCTGCATGATTTCGGAAACCTTGGGATATTTGCTGCCGGTCTCCGCGGACGGGCGAACAACACCGAAATCGTAGTTGGAGCCGAATTTGGCCAGCACCTCGGCCCCGGCCATGTCCGGGTTCTCGTAAACCGCGGGGATGGTGGGAGCACGGTTGTCGTCGATGGCTGCGGCGAGCTGCTGGTCATAGGCGGTGAAGAATTCGAGGAACTTCGCCGCGGTCTCCTTGTTCTCGGAGTTCGGGTTGATCCCGAGGAACCAGCCGCCCATCGTGGTGCTGTTGGCGTCCGCGTGCCCTTCGAAATACGGCACCCGCGTGAAGTCGAACTTGTCGGCGACAGGGCTGTCATCGGCCGAAAGCGGGGCGTAGACGAAGTCCTGCACCATCAGGAAGGCGGCGCGCCCCTGCTGGAACAGCGTCCGGGCATCGTCGGGCTTCATGTTGAGGATCGAGTCCGGTGCCGCCCGGTGCTCGTTCAACAGGTCCACCATGAACTGCGTGGCCTCGATGTTGGCCGGCTGGTTCACCGCAAGGTTTCCGTCGGCGTCGAACATGCCGCCGCCGTTGCCATTGACGAAGGCCAGCCAGTTCATGAACAACCCTTCGATCTTGGCCCACATGGACACAAAGCCGTAGAATTGCGGGTTCTTTTCGCCATCGGCGATCACCTCGGAGGCGGCGAGGACCTCCTCCCAGGTCTGCGGCACGTCCAGCCCGTATTTCTCCAGCAAGTCGGTGCGATAGAAGAAATGGATGCCGTCGGCATAGAGCGGAAGCGCATGAACCTCGCCATCGACCGTGGAGGCCGAAAGCAGCGACGGGTTGAAGGTCGCGATGGTCTCATCGGACAGCAGTCCGTTCAGCGGCTCCAGCCAGCCACGCTGGGCGAACTCGCCCGCCCAGATCACGTCGAGCGCATAGACATCCGGCGTCGGGCTCTTGGCGGTCAGTCCGGTGACGTAGAGCTTGCGCGTTTCGCCCGGAACGTCCGACACCTTGTTCCATTCGATGTTGATGTCCGGGTTCGCTTCGGCATACCGCGCCAGGTTGCGCTCCACGGCAGGACCGTAGCCGCGCGACCCAATGGACAGGACAAGGTCTTCGGCAATGGCCGGAACGGCGATCATTGCCGCTGCGGTTGCCAGTGCGAGTGATTTGAGCTTCATGGTTTCCTCCCTTGTGAAACGCCAAGTGCGCCCACGGATCAGCCGGATAACGCCGCCTGGTCTACGGGCTCTTCGATGCAGCGCTTCTGCTCCTCCAGAAGCGCGCGAATTTCCTCGATATGGGCGGCCTCGTCGCGTACCGGCGTGGCGGCCTCGGCCACCGTCAGCAGGCAGGCCAGTCCACCTTGGGTATCATGGATCGCGACACAGAAGCGTCGGACCCCCTTCGAGTTCCCCATCATGTCGAACTGCATCTCGCGCGGATCGACCGAGGCGAGCATCTCGCGCGCTCCCTCCGGGTCGAGCGGCCGCCGGTCGATCCCCGTGGTGTAGAACGCGTGCATGTCCCAGGACCGCTCCAGCACCGACAGAGGGACATGGGCCAGCGCCAGCCGCGAAATCGAGTCGAGCTCGTGGGCCGTGCGCGTGAAGCCGGGATAGGCACGCAGACGGATCGCCTGTTCGGGGTGCTGCTCGACGATATGCCACAGGATGTTCTGTCCGCTGAGAACGACGGCTTCCGCCGCCGATCTAAGCCTGTCGGACAGACGTGAACATGCGAGCGCCAGTTGCTCCGGGTCCAGCACCGTGCCGGACAGCCGGCGCTCGAAAACGAAGTTCGCCAGCAGCTTGCGGTGCGCCGTGCGGTGCACGAGGCCCATGTCCTGCAACTCGGTGAGGATGCGATAGCCCGTCGAGGCCGGCAGCCCGGAGCGTTCGATCACCTCCTGTGCCGTCATGCCGCCATCGGACTCGCTGGCGCCGGTGACCCTCATGGCCTCCAGTATCGCGATTACCCTCTTTGTCGATCCGGACATGCTTGAATCCCGTATTTGATTTTGTTACTACCATATTTGAGAAATGGGTCAACGATTTTGCCACGGGACCCTCAGGGACGGAGCCTCCGATGAGACCAAATATCCTCTTCATCATGTCGGACGATCATGCATCGAAGGCGATCTCGGCCTATGGACACGGACTGAACAAAACACCCAACCTCGACCGCATCGCGAATGAAGGCATGCGGCTCGACCACTGCTACGTGACGAACTCCATCTGCACGCCCTCGCGCGCGACCATCCTCACGGGCACCTATAACCATGTGAACGGCGTCACCACGCTTGACACCCATATCGACAATCGCTGGCCGAACGTGGCCAAGCACCTGCGCCGCGACGGCTACCAGACGGCGATGATCGGCAAGTGGCACCTCGGCGAAGGCAAGCCGCATGAGCCAACAGGTTTCGATTTCTGGTCGGTCGTGCCGGGGCAAGGCGTCTATTTCGATCCGGTGATGATCGAGATGGGCGAGGAGATCGTCGAGCCGGGCTATGCCACCGACGTTATCACCGACAAGAGCCTCAAATGGCTGGAAGAGCGTGACCCCGACCGCCCCTTCTTCCTGATGTGCCACCACAAGGCGCCGCACCGCCCGTTTGAGCCGCATCCGCGCGACAGGGACATGTTCGCGGGCCGGGACATCAAGGTGCCCGAGACCTATAACGACACCTACGAGAACCGCGCACGCGCCGCCGAGGCCGCGCGGATGCGCGTGCGGATGGACATGACCTATACCGATCTCGGCCTTGTCCAGCCCGAAGGCGGCTCGGAAGTCGGCGAGCTGAGCGTGCCTTACTGGTCCACGCGCCGCGTCCCGCACCCCGAGGACCCGCGCGGGATGGTGCTGATCGACAAACATACCGGCGAGAATTTCACCTTCGAAACTGAGGAAGAACTCGCACTGTTCAAATACCAGAGATATCTCAAGCGGTATCTCGCGACGATCAACGCAATCGATGAGAATGTCGGCCGGATGCTCGACTGGCTGGACGAACAGGGCCTCTCGGAAAACACGATCGTCATCTACACCTCCGACCAGGGTTTCTTCCTGGGTGAGCATGGCTGGTTCGACAAGCGGTTCATGTACGAGGAGTCGCTGCAGATGCCCTTCCTCATCCGCTATCCGAAGGCGATCCAGCCCGGCACCACCTGCACCGAAATCGCCACCAACGTGGATTTCGCCCCGACCTTCCTCGACTATGCCGGCCTGCCGGCGCCCTCCTACATGCAGGGCCGTTCAATGAGGCCGATCCTTGAGGCACGGACGCCGGAGGACTGGCCCGATGCCGCCTATCACCGCTACTGGATGCACAAGGACGAGCATCACAACGCCTGGGCGCATTACGGTCTGCGGACACATCGCTACAAGTTGATCTACTGGTACAATTCCGATCTCGGCCAGCCCGGCGCGCACGGTCCCGACGAACCGCCCGAGTGGGAACTGTTCGATTGCGAGAAAGACCCGCTCGAGTTGTTCAACCTCGCCGGCGACCCGGCCTATGCGGACGTCTTCGCCGACATGCTCGCCAAACTCGATGCACGCATGGCCGAGATCGGCGACGTGCCGGAGCACGACAGCGCCGCGGCACTGGCCGAGCATGCCGGCGGGTAAACACAGCACCTGAGAGGTGCCGACCAACCAACTCGAACTCATGTCCGAATGCACAAGGCGGGCCTGCCCGTTGAGCTTCGCCAAGTTGGGGCCAGCCGGCGCGGACGACGAGGATCTGCAGAACTCGCGCCACCGGACGCGTTTCGTCGGGTGCTCTCGTCTTTGGATTGGCAGGTGCGCTATCGCCTCCGGTTGCTTTGCCAGCGGCCGGTTTCTCGCCAATCATCCGCGCTGACCTCTTTAAGCGCCGCTTACTTGTCCCAAGTCTTTTTCCCGAGCCTCTCCAGTGCCTTGCCCTCTTGGTTGAAGGCCAGCCACAAGGAAGGCCGCGCGACAATTATCTTCGCGGAAATCTCGTCGAGAGACCGAAGCCGTCAGGGATATGAATGAAAACGCGGCGCGTTTTTGCGGATCTCGGACGCAAGCATTGGACGTGAGCACCGGCACCAGTGCCTGCCGACTCGTGGCTGGCATCGATCCTCGATCATCCAGCAGTTCCTCGACTTCCAACAGTCAAAGAGGGAAGCGCACAGCCGTTTTGACCGCCGGAAGGACGATCCGCGGGCCGGTCGGAAGGCGTTTGAAGGGATCACGATCCGGAATCACGAGACGCCAGGAGACCACACCGCCCCGCTCAACGGAATGCGTTCTGACACAGCCAGATCGATCCAAGAGTCTTGACAGAACCCGATTGGATCTATTTGTTCGGTAACAGAACGAACTAATAGGTGATTCATGGATCCGACTCTGCAGCCCTCGTTTTCCAGGCAAGTGTCGCTGTATTCCGTGATGCAGAGCATCATCCATTGCGGGCCGATCTCGCGGGCATCCATCTCCAAACAGACCGGGCTCTCCAAGCAGACCGTCTCTGAACTGGTGCGCATTCTTGAAGCGGATGGCTGGGTCCGGGAAACCGGCAGGACTTCGGGCCATGTCGGCCGATCGGCAACGACCTACGAGTTGGTCAACGACAGCGCATTCATGGCGGCAGTCGACCTCGGAGGAACCAAGGTGCGCGTTGCGATCGTGGATCTCGCCGGCACCCTTGTTTCCGAAGTGGTCGCGCCCACCCATTCCAAGGGTGGGCATTCCGTTGCCGCCCAGATCGGAGAGCTTGTCGAACAGGCCGTCCTTGAGGCCGGCGTGGATCGCTCCAAGGTGCGGCAGACCGTAGTCGGCTGCCCGGGCGTGCCGGATCAGAAATCAGGTCGAATAAACTTCGCGCCCAATATCGCGGGGATCGACCAGATCGACTTTCGCTCGGCCGTGGCCGCGGCCACCGGCACGCAGACGCTGCTAGAGAACGACGTCAATCTTGCGGTTCTCGGAGAGCATTGGCTGGGCGCGGCGCAGGGCATTGATCAGGTTGCCCTTATCGCACTGGGCACGGGCATCGGCGCCGGGTTGATCCTGAACGGTGGCCTCCTGCGCGGCGGGACGGGGGCGGCCGGCGAGTTGGGCTACCTGCCGTTCGGCGCCGACCCGTTCGAAGAGGAGTCGCTGCGGGTGGGCGCCTTCGAACGCGTTTCGGCCACGCATGGAATCCGCGAAGCCTACCGCAAGGCGACAGGAAAAGACCTGCTGGTGCCGGAGATCTTTCACGCTGCGGAGGCCGGCGACAAAGCTGCTCGGAGCGTGCTTGACGACCTGTCGCGGCAACTCGCCCGCGCCGTGGCGGCACTCGGCGCCGTAGTCGCCCCGGAACTCGTGCTTCTGGGTGGCTCGATCGGCGCGCGTCCCGAGATCCTCAAAGGCATCAAGGCGCAGCTCAAGCGTTGTTTCCCATTCCCGATCCGCGTGGAGACGGGCCTTTTGGGCAGCCACGCGGCGCTCAGTGGTGCCGTGGCGATCGGCCTTACCGAGTTGCACACGGAACTCTTCGCGAAGTCCGCGCCGGGTGCGGTCGTGACACTTCCCACTCCGAAGCAGGGGAAACTCGCGGAGGCGGTGGAATGACAACGCCAGACTCCCTCGCCGCCCGTCTCCGCCCGCATCTCGACACACAGGCCGCGACCGACCTGCTGGCACAGGCGGTGCGCGCCGCGTCCGTGACCGGATCGGAGGCAGCGATGGTCGAAATGCTCCGGCCAGAGATGGAGCGGTTGCGCCTTTCGCCAGAAACGGAGGAGTTTCGGGTCGGTCGCCCCAACATCACCGGGCGCAGGCAGGGATCCGGGACCGGCGCGGACCTTCTCTTTGTGGGGCATACCGATGTCGTTCACCCCGCTGACTGGAGCGCCCATTGGGCCGGACAGCCGCAGGAAGACCCGTTCGGGGCAGCCATCATTGACGGAGAGCTCTGGGGGCGCGGCTCTGCCGACCTGAAGGCAGGCATCTGCACATCGCTCGCCGCGCTCGATCTCCTCGACAGGGCCGGGATTGCGCTCGAGGGCAGCGTTTCGTTCGCCTTCGTCGGCGACGAGGAAAGCGGTGAGGCCGGCAGTGGTATCAGCGCGGGTATGCGCCATTGGACAGACGCGGCCCTCGAGGGTCGGATCGCGCGTCCGGACCTTGCCATCTATGTCGAACCGACCCGGTTGCAGGTGCTTCCGGTCCAGATCGGCTTCTACATCGCGGATATCACACTCACGGGCGAGTCCGCCTATTTCGGTCGCCCGGAACTTGGGCGCGATGCGCTGAAGGCTGCCCACCAGGTGCTGCAAGCGATCTGGGATCACTCCGACCAACTGGCCGCTTCAAGGGAGCACCCGCTTCTCGGACGCGCCTTCACATTGGTGACGTCGCTTGCGGCGGGGGGCCTGATCGCCGTGCCGGGTGAAAGCCGCCTTTCGCTGATCGGCAAGCTTCTGCCCGGCGACAGCCTTGACGCCGCAACAGCCGATCTTGAAGCCGTCGTCCGGTCAGCCGTTCCTGCCGGCATCGATGTCGAGATCAGATTTCCCGCCGGACGGGACCACCCGCTTGGTGGTTCTCCCGCAGGCATCGCACCGGATCACGACCTGGTACAGCGCCTCTCCGCATCGATCGCCGCTGTCCGCGCGGACCGCGGCGGGATCGAAGGCGCACCGTTCTGGTCGGAGCTTCCTTTCCTGACCGACAGGCTCGGAATCCCGGCCGTTTACTGCGCTCCGGGCGACATCAGCATCTGCCACACCAACTACGAACGCGTTCCGCTCAAGGACTACTTCGACGGGATCGTCGCCTTTGCCACCTTCATCGCGCTGACTTGCGGAATCCGGCCCACGTAAAACCGGGGCCTCATCAGGGAGAAAGACCATGACTTGCACATCTCGAAACCTGCTCGCGTCGCTTTCGGTGCTCGCGTTCCTGGCCATGCCCGTTTCGGCGCAGACCGTCGGGCCGTCGGGCGAAGCGGCAACGCCCTCCTCCTCAGTCACCCTGGACGAGGCACAGGCAAGCGAACTCCAGGGCCGCGGCCTGAAGGCGGCTCTTCTCTGGCACGATCAGTCAGATTTCGTGAATGCGGTTACAGCGGGCGCCTCCGACGAGTTCGCTCGGCTCGGCATCGAGGTCGTTGCAACCACTTCGGCCGGTTTCGACAGCGCGCGCCAGTTGGCCGACATTGAAACCGCCCTCGCCCTGAAGCCCGACATCATGCTCTCGCTGCCGCTCGACCCGGTTTCGTCGGCAGTGGCTTTCGAAAAGGCCAGCGCCGCGGGCGTCAAGCTCGTCTTCCTGTCAAACCTACCCTCGGGCTACGAACACCCCTCGGATTACGCGGCCATCGTGACTGATGATCTTTTCCAGATGGGCAAGCAGGCCGCCGACACGCTCGCGACCGCGATGGAAGGCACGGGTGAGGTCGGCTGGATCTACCACGACGCGGCCTACTACGTCACCAACCAACGCGACAACGCTTTCAAGACCACGATCGAAACCGACTACCCGGACATGACGATCGTTGCCGAAGCCGGCATCAGCGATCCGGCACGGGCCGAAGAGATCGCCAACGCCATGCTGCTCCAGAACCCCGATCTCGGCGGCATCTACGTGACCTGGGCTGGTCCGGCAGAAGGCGTGCTGGCGGCGCTTCGCGCAAACGGCAATAAGACGACCCGGATCGTGACGCTCGACCTTTCCGAGCCGATCGCGCTCGACATGGTCAAGGGCGGCAATGTCGTCGGAATCGTCGCCGACGAGGCCTACGAACTTGGCCGCGCAATGGCTGCCGCCGGAGGCCGTGCCGTTTTGGGTCTGGAAACCCCGCCCTTCGTGGTCGCGCCAGCCGTTTCGGTCACGGCCGAGAACGTCAATGAAGGCTGGAACACCTCGCTTCATCTCGATGCGCCGAAATCGGTTCTCGACGCGCTGCAATAGGTTCCTCCCTGGCCGCGTCCGGACCGTTCCGGGCGCGGCACCCTCCTGCAACCCTCTCGCAACCGGATGGCTTCCATGTCACACAAACTCCTCCTTCCTCTCGCCCTGTGCAGCACATTCGCCTTCGGCTTCGGCGCCTCGGCAGAAGAGCCGGTAACCTCCGGGCCCAATGGCGAACCCGCGACCCCAGTCGACGAGCTGATATTGTCCGAGGCCGATGTGCAGGCTCTGATCGCTGGCAACCACTCGGCCGCCTTCGCCTGGCACGAGCTCTATGACTGGTCGTCCGCAGTCTCGCGCGGCGCCCGGGACGAGTTCGAGCGCCTCGGCATCGAGGTCGTCGCCGAAACCAACGCGGGCTTCGACGCGGCGCGGCAGGCCGCGGATGTCGAAACGGTTCTGACCCTCAAACCCTCCATCCTGATCTCGCTTCCGGTCGACGAGGGCGCCGGCCGCGCGACCTACGGCAAGGTTGCCCAGAGTGGAACGCGGCTGGTCTTCATTGACAACGCGCCCGCCGGCCTGACCCAGGGCACGGACTTCGTGACGACGGTGACCTCGGATCGCGCCGCAATTGGTGCGCGCACCGCCGAGGCCATGAACACGGCGCTGCAGGGCGCGGGCAAGATCGGCTACATCTTCCACGACGCCGATTTCCAGGTCACCAACCAGCGTGACCAGGCCTTCGTGTGGAACATCGAACAGCGGTTCCCGGAACTTGAGATCGTTGCCAAGGCCGGTATGGCGGACCCTGCCCGTATCGAGGACATCGCGAACGCGATGCTCACTCAGCATCCTGAGATAGACGGTATCTACGTTCCCTGGACGGAACCCGCCCTCGGTGTGCTGGCCGTCCTTCGCCAGCTGGGCCGCGAGGACGTGAAGATCGTGTCCATCGACCTGAACGAACCCGCCGCCCTCGACATGGCCCGTGGCGGATCGGTGGCCGCACTGATCGCCGATGAGGCCTACGGCATCGGCGTTGCAGCAGCCCGGGCCGGGGCCGCGTCGCTGCTCGAGCAGCCTGTCGCCCCCCTCCTTGTGGTGGGCGCGGGGATCGTGGACCGCGACAACCTCGTCGACGGCTGGCGCGCGTCTCTCAACGTCGACCCGCCGCAGTCGGTGGTCGATGCGCTGAACTGACCCCCTCCCCGCTGCGCCGGGTCACCGCCCGGCGCAGCCCGATCCCTCGACCCGCATACGGACCTGCGCCATGTCTATTTCCCTCCCCAACCGGGCCGTTCTGCAAGGACTTATCGTCTACGCGGGTTTCGTGCTCATCTTCCTCTTCTTCGCTGTCATGCTCTGGGATCGTGGCTTCCTCTCGGCCCAGAACCTGACCAACATCGTTCTCCAGACAGCGCCCGCGACCGTGCTTGCCGTTGGCCTGGTCTTCGTTCTTGCGGCAGGTGAAATCGACCTGTCCTTCGGCGCCGCCGTCGCCCTGTCGGCCATCGTGGCCGCGATGGTGATGCGGGTCACGGTTTGGCCGGTCGGCGTTGCCGCCGGGCTGGCCACGGGTATGGCGGTGGGCTTCGTCAACGGTGCCATCGTCGCCTATGTCCGCCTGCCCTCCTTCCTCGTAACCCTTGCAACGATGGGCGTCGTGGCCGGAATCGCGCGCGAACTCTCCAACCTTCAGTCGATCCCGGTGACCGCGGATACCTTCATCGGCATCTTTGGCGGCGGCAAGTTGCTCGGGATTCCTTCGCTGGTGATCTGGACCGTTCTGGCGCTCCTGATCGGCCATCTTGTCTTCCGCGAAACGCGCTACGGCGCCCACATTCTCGCCACCGGCGACAATCCTCGCGCCGCGCTCGTGTCGGGCATCCGGGTGGCGCGGCTCCGCCTCTCGGTGCTGGTGGTCTCCGGTGCCTGCGCGGGCCTTGCCGGGCTGCTCTATGCCGGCCGTCTCCAGGCGGCCCGATACACCCTGGGAGAAAGCGACCTGATGACGGTCATCGCGGCGGTCATCGTCGGCGGCACAGCCCTCAGCGGCGGCCGCGGAACGATTCCTGGCGCGCTGGTGGGAAGCCTGATGATGGGAATGTTGTCGAACGGCCTGATCCTCATGGGGCTCTCCGTCTCGTGGCAGATGATCATCAAGGGGCTGATCGTTCTCGCGGCCGTTGCCGTCTCTCTGCGCGATCCCAATCGCTGAAAAGGAGCCAGTCATGTTTCTCGATGTCCTTCGTCGCCGCAATTCCGAGTTCGTCCTTGCCGCGCAGGCGCTGCACAGGAACGGAGAGATCCCGGCAAACTCCTACGTCCTCGATCTGGATGCCGTGCGCGAAAACGCCCGCCTGATCCGGACCGAGGCCGACAGGCTGGGGCTGACCGTTCTGGCGATGACCAAACAGGTGAGCCGCAACTCCGGTTTCTGCCGCGCCGTGATGGCGGGTGGCATCGACCGCGCGGTTGCCGTCGACATGGCCTGCGCGATCGCCTGCCACAACGCGGGCCTCAAGGTCGGTCACCTGGGCCATCTCGTCCAGGTGCCGCGTGCGGAAGCGGATGTCGCTGCGCGCGACCTTGCGCCCGATTTCTGGACCGTGTTCTCCGAGGAAAAGGCAGCAGAGGCCGCCAATGCTGCCCATGCCGCCGGACGGGAACAGTCGCTGCTCGCCCGGGTCCAGACCGCGGGCGATACCTTCTATCGCGGTCACGAAGGAGGCTTCCCGGCCGAGGAGGCCGTCGCTGCCGCGCGTAGGATCACCGATCTGCGCGGTGCGCGCTTTGGCGGCATCACCACTTTCCCTGCGCAACTCTACGATCACGAGACCCGCCGGATCCGGCACACGCCAAACCTCGCGACATTGCAGCGTACGGCGGACGCCCTGCGCCAGGCCGGCTTCGAGGATTTCGAGATCAACGCCCCCGGAACGACGTCGCTCGTCACGCTGGAGGCGTTGGCAGCGGCCGGCGCCACGCAGGTCGAACCCGGAAACGGCCTGCACGGAACGACGCCGCTGCACGCGGTGGAAGACCTGCCGGAACGCCCGGCTGTGCTCTACCTGAGCGAGGTCAGCCACCTGCACGGCGGCCGCGCCTATTGCTTCGGCGGAGGTCTTTACGTCGATCCGGTCTTTCCGGACTACGACATCAAGGCCCTCGTCTCCCCGTCGCCGACCGTCGAGGTCAGCGACCTCAGGAGCGTCGAGATCCCTCCCCCCTCGGCGATCGACTACTATGGCATGATCGATGCATCGGGCGCGCGCCCGCCCTCGACTGGGGACACGGTCGTCTTCGGGTTCCGCGGCCAGGCATTTGTGACGCGGGCCTATTCCGTCGGTATCGAAGGCGTGTCGCAGGGTCAGCCGCGTGTGGTTTCGATCGAAAACATCTTCGGCCAGGCGGAACCTTGGCCCCATATCCGGAAGGCCACGCGATGACCCCCGTCCTGCAACTCAAGAACATTCGCAAGTCTTTCGGTGGTGTCACCGCCATTCAGGATTTCTCGCTCGATATCCATGCGGGCGAAGTGGTGGCCCTCGTCGGTGACAACGGCGCCGGCAAGTCGACCCTGATCAAGATGATCTCGGGCGTCTACACGCCGACCTCCGGCGACATGCTGCTCGACGGCCAGCCGGCCGATTTCCCCGATGCCTCCGTTGCCCGCGAGCGGGGCATCGAGGTGGTGTATCAGGACCTGGCGCTCGCCGATCAGCAAACCGTCTACATGAACCTCTTCCTCGGCCGCGAGCCAGTCAAAGGGCCGCTGCGGCTGCTCGACCGAAAGAGGATGATTGCCGAGACCGATACGCTGGTGAAGGAACTCGACGTGCGGATACCGTCCGCCTCGGCCACGATCCGCGACCTTTCGGGCGGGCAGCGCCAAGGCGTCGCCATCGCGCGCGCCACGCATTGGGCGAAGAAAATCATCCTGCTCGACGAACCAACCGCCGCGCTCGGCGTAGCGGAAACTGCGAGGGTGGAAGCCACCATCGAAACGCTCAAGGCCCGCAACCTCGCGATCTTCATCATCTCGCACAGCCTCGATCAGGTGTTTCGCCTGTCGGACCGGATATGCGTGCTGCGGCGCGGTCAGCAGATCGGCATCCGCGAGACGTCACAGACGGACAAGAACGAGATCGTTTCCATGATTACGGGGGTCTCAAAATGAATGGAAGTCCGGCCCGATCTGGTTGAAGCCGCGGTTTCTCAATCGTTCTGCGTTCTGATGCTGCTGACGACCTGACGGGCAGCAAGGATGGGACGCGATTATTCGTCGGGTCTACGGCAGGCTTTCATGACGACGTTGGCTGAGAGAATGTCAGTTCGCGCCGCGAACCATTGGATGCGTGTTGAGAGGTCGACAACCATCTGATGGGGCGCGGGCCGCGAGTATTCAATCGAGCACCGCACCCGGCTTCCTGCGCCATCTCAATCCAGGTTCTTGCGGCAAAGGCCGACCGCACCTCACGCCGACCATCGTCCGTTCAAACCACCGCTGCGCCGGCGATATCATCCACAACGGTGACCGCCGCCGCCGCTATTCGGGGTCAAAGACGTAGCCTATCCCGCGGACCGTTCGGATAAGGCTCGGTTTCTGCGGGTTGGTCTCGATCTTTCGTCTGAGCCGCGAAATGCGGATGTCGATACTCCGGTCGAACGGGTCCCAGGAGCGGTCATGCGCCTGTTCGAGGATCTGGTCCCGGTTGAGCACCCGCGCACGGTTCTCGGCGAATAGCTTGAGGAGGCGGAATTCCATCGCCGTCAGCGTCACCTCCTCGCCACTCTCGCGAAAGAGCTTGGCGGCGTCGATATCGAGGGTGAACGGACCGAAGGGCACGGTTGCGCGCCCGCCCTCGGGTATCGCCACCGGAGCCTCGACCTGCGACGGCGCCCGGCGCAGCACTGCCTTGATACGTGCCTCCAGTTCCCGCAGGTCGACCGGCTTTCCGAGGTAGTCGTCGGCCCCCATCTCGAGGCCGACAATCCGGTCGATCGTCTCTCCGGCCGCGGTCAGCATCACCACGGGGACCCGACTGTCAGCCCGCAGCGTGCGCAGCGCTGTCAGGCCGTCCTCGCCCGGCATGTTCACGTCGAGCAGGATCAGGTCCACGTCCTCCTCCGCCAGCCTGGCTCGCATCTGGGACGGGTCATGGGCAGCAACGACATCGAAGCCCCGCTTGCCGAGATATTCCGACAGCATCTCGCAAAGATCGGTTTCGTCGTCGCAGACCAGGATCCTTGGGTTCGAACCTTCCGTCATCGCCTGCCTCCTTCGGCGAGAATTCCGGCGACGAAATCCCGCAATTCCTGTGGCGAGACCGGCTTCTCGATATAGGGCCGGCCTGCTTCGCGCAGGAACGCCTGCGAGGCCCGGCCCATCGTGTCCCCGGTCAGGAACCCCGTTTTCGGCTCCGCGTCCGCGCGAACCCGCCTGATATGGTCGAGAACGCCCCGCCCGTCGATATCGGGCATGTTCAGGTCGCTCACGATGCAGTCAAAGGGCTGACGTGAAATGGCGTCAACCGCTTCGGTGCCAGAATAGGCTACCGTTACGTCATAGCCAACGCGTTCCAGCACCTCGCCGTTCAGGTCCGCAACGTCGGCCTCGTCATCGACCACGAGGATCCTGGCGGCGGGCCGCTCTTTCGCCTGCGCCCCCTCCTCATCGGCCACTTGGTCCAGCGCCGGAATCTCGATCACGAAGCGCGCGCCCTGGCGGTGGGCGGGGTCGAGCGAGATCCGGCCATTGTGGGTCTGGACGACACGATTACACCATGTCAGGCCGATCCCCTTTCCGTCGCCGACGCCGCGCGTCGTGAAAAAGGGATCGAAGATCTTCCCGGCGATGTCCTTCGAGACGCCGGGCCCGTCATCTTCAACCACGATTCGGACGCAGCCGGACGCCGTGCTGCCGGTCGTCACAGTGATGTTCCCGACGCGCCCCGTATCGGCAAATGCCGCCTGCGCATTCTCGATGAGGTTGATGACCACCTGCGCCATCTGGTCGGGATCGGCCCGGACTGCCGGGACGTCCTCCGCCAGCCGCGTGGTGACGGAGTAACCGGCCTCGTCCAGGCCCTGGCGGGTAAACTCCAGCGCCGTCGTGACGATCTCGTTGACATCCGCGGCGCCCAGTTCCACCGGTTCCTGGCGCGACACCGTCAAGTATGTCTTGACGATGTCGCTGCATCTCTCGGCGGCGGTTCCGATCCGCGTCGCCTGACGGATTACCTCGGGGTCGTCGCTCTCCTCTCGCAGCATCAGCGCATGTCCAATAACCACCGAAAGCGGGTTATTCAGCGCGTGCGACACGTTCGCGAGCATGCCACCGAGAGCCGAGAGCTTGTCATTCTGGAACATTCGCTCCCGTCGCTGTGACAGGTCAAGCTCTTGTGCCAGTTGGGAAGTGAGGTCACGAGAGTAGGACACGATCACGTCGCGCCCTTCATATTCGAACATTCGGGCCGAGATTGCGCCCCAGAACGGCGCTCCGTCTGCGCCGCGAAAACGTGCCTTGTAATCGCTCACGGTGCCATCCCGGCGCAGCGCTTCGAGGAAACCCGCGCGGTCGGCCGGATCGACGTAGAACTCATGCGTGTTCTCGTTGGTGCCGAAGAGACGGTCGATCTCGGGGCTTCGGAACAAGACCCGCCCACTCTCCGCCTCGGTCATCAGGATCGGGGCCGGGCAATGCTCCACAACCTTGCGGATGATGGCCTCGCGTTCCGCATGCGGTCGCAGGTCGACCAGCGTTGAGACGACACAGGCCTCCCCGCGATACTGTGTCAGCCGCCCGTTGATCGACATCGGCACCGGCGTTCCGTCGGCAACGCGGAACATCATGCGCTGTGCATCGACCGTCCCTTCGCGGCGCAGGGTGCGGACATAGGCGTCGCGGTCGGCGGGCGAGATATAGTGCTCCTGCGCGAAGACCGTGTCGCCGAAGAGCGCCCGTGCCGTTGGAGAGCGATAGACGATCCGACCATCGCGCAGCCGCGCCATGATCACCGGCATCGGGTTGGTGTCGAGGATGTTGCGCAGGAGCGCCTCGCTGTCCTGAAGCGAGCGGCTGTCACGCCGCGTGGCGGTGACGTCCCGGCGGACCTGAACGAAACCGCCCGACTCGGTCGGGTTGTAGCGGACGCCATGGACGGAACCGTCCGACAGCGGAATCTCCATCTCCCCCGTCGCGTCGCTGCCGATATTCGCCTGCCATTCCCGTTCCCGATCCGCGGCATCGGCGTAAACGCCGCTGGCGACACAGGCCTGCAGCATGTCTTCCCAGCGAAGGCCGGGAACGATCCGTTCGCGGATCGGTTCCATCATCTCGCCGAAACGCTCGTTCCAGGCGACGAGGCGCCGGTCGGCATCGAACACCGCGACGCCATCGGAAAGTGCCTCCATGGCCTCCCGGAAGAAGCCGCCATCAATGTCATCAGGAGTGTTGGGAGTCGCGCGGTGTTGGTTCATGATTCTCACGTAGCCCCCGGTTGTTTCAGCGCGTTTTCACGGCGCGTGCGAAACGTTTCAATTGTAACAGCACCGAAATTCGCCCGCGGCCAGCCCTTCCTGAAAAACCAATATATTTCAGCAAACTGGAAAGAAACCTTGGCGTTCTCTGGCTGAAGCCTTCGAAACACAGCTGCCCGAAAACGGAAATGAAACCGCAAAGGACGGGGCGCAGTGTGATGCCATCGACAGACGACACCATCGTCGATGGATACCAAGAGGAAGGGAAACACCCATGACCGCCCACAGCAAGATTGACGCCCGAAGCGCCTACACGATCGACGCGGCAATGGACGTGATCCTTCCCCGCCGCGGCGTGGCCGCACCGACGATGGGCCGCCGCCACTTCCGCACACCCCACCGGATCGCCACGCCGCCGGAGTCATCCTTCACCTCCGCGGTCCGCTGACCCGACTTCCCGACACCCCATAAGGACCTTTTCCATGCCCGGCATCAAATCCTCGATCCTCGACACGATCGGCAATACGCCCGTCGTTCGTATCAACAACATCGCCCCGGAAGGGGTTGAACTCTATGTCAAATGCGAGGCGTTCAACCCGCTCGGCTCGGTCAAGGACCGACTGGCGCTCGGCGTGATCGAGGCGGCGGAGAAGGCCGGAGAGCTCAAGCCCGGCCAGACCGTGGTCGAGGCGACCTCAGGCAATACCGGCATCGGCCTCGCCATGGTCTGCGCACAGAAGGGCTATCCGCTGGTGCTGGTCATGGCCGAGAGCTTCTCGGTCGAGCGCCGCAAGCTGATGCGCTTTCTCGGCGCGAAGGTCGTGCTGACGCCGGCCTCCGAAAAGGGGTCCGGCATGGTCGCCAAGGCCAAGGAACTCGCCGAGCAGCACGGCTGGTTCTGGACCCGTCAGTTCGACAACCCGGCGAATTCCGAGATCCACGCCCGCACCACAGCGGTCGAGATCCTAGAGGATTTCGGCGAGGACGGGCTCGACTACTGGGTCTCCGGCTTTGGCACCGGCGGCACGATGAACGGTGTCGCCCGCGTGCTGAAGAAGCGTAGCCCCAGGACCCGCATCGTCGCCGCCGAACCGGACAATTCGCAACTCCTCAACTCCGGCATCGCCCAGAGCTTCGGCCCGGACGGCGCCGCGACCGGCAGCCACCCGAATTTCCGCCCGCACCTGATGCAGGGCTGGTCGCCCGATTTCATCTCGCAACTGGCGCAACAGGTGCTGGATGCCGGTCATATTGACAGCTTCTGCCCGGTGCCGGGCGAGGCGGCGCTGCAATGCGCGCGCGACCTGGCTGCGAAGGAGGGCATCTTCTGCGGCACCTCCGCCGGAGCGACCTTTGCCGCGGCTCTGGAAATCGCCAAGACCGCGCCGAAAGGATCGAAGATCCTGGCCATGCTTCCCGATACCGGCGAGCGGTATCTCTCGACGCCGCTCTTCGCCGACGTGCCCGAGGAGATGACCGCGGAAGAGATCGCGCTCTCGCGCTCCACGCCGAACTACCGCTTCGACGTGACCGCGCCGGCCCCTGCCCCGGCAGCGGCGCCTGCGCCGGCGGCAGAGCCGTCGCTCGTCGCCGAGATCGAGGAGATCGTCGCCTCCAACCCGGTCGTGATCTTCGCGCTGGAATGGTGCGAGTTCAGCTGGTCTGTGCGCAACATGTTCGCCGAAGCCGGAATCCCCTATCTGAGCGTCGACCTCGACTCGGCCGCCTTCCAGAAGGACAACAAGGGAACGCGCTATCGGGCCGCCCTGCGCGAGATCACCAGAGCGCCAACCATTCCGCAGATATTCGTCGCCGGAAGCCATATTGGCGGGGCAACCGAGACCTTTGACGCCTTCAACTCTGGGAAGCTGCAGGCGGCGCTGAACAGTGTCTCGGTGGCTTTCGACGCAGATATGACCCGCGATGCGTATTCCTTCCTGCCCGGTTGGTTGCACCCCCGCTGAGCAGACATCATCCTTCCCACGGCCTCTCCCGGGCCCGCCTCGATCCCGCCGAGAAAATCGGCGGGATTTTTTATGATTTCAGCCTGTTACGGCGCGACCTTCATTCGAAACACTTGATACACGGTGGCCCTTTTCCTGACCGAAAACTGAAACGCAGGGCCCCTAGAACTCCGGTCATGGCCAGTCGAGACCGGCCGCCAAACCCAAACGAAAACATCACACAGGATACCAATCAGATGAACACCGCCACCCTGGAAAGGCCCGCCAAGATCGCCAAGAACGGCGTCAACGTTCCCACCCTTCTCGCCACCATCGGCGTGGTGAAGGATATGCCCGCCGCCGCGAAGTTCCAGTTCCGCGCCAGGGGCGAATGGGTCAGCGGCACCCACAGCCGCGCCGCCATCAACGGCTATTTCGGTGCCGGCGAGGAGCAGAGCCGCGAGAAGGATTTCGTGATCGAGGGTGACCATCCCGCCGTTCTTTGCGGCGCGGACAAGGCCCCCACCCCGGTCGAGTATCTTCTCTCAGCGCTCGCAGCCTGCCTGACGGCCGGTGTCGGCAATATCGCGTCGGTTCGCCAGATCGACCTCGAGTCGGTCGAGACCATCGTCGAGGGCGATATCGACCTTCAGGGCCTCCTCGGCCTGAATGACGAGGTCCGGAACGGCTACCAGGGCATCCGGGCCACCGTGAAGATCAAGGGCGATGCCTCCGCCGAACAGCTCGAGAAGGTCGTCCAGCAGTCCGTCGCCCGCTCCGCCGTCTTCGACATGCTCACCAATGGCACGCGCGTCGAAGTCGCGATCGAGGCCTGACCGGTCGGAAGCGGCGGGTCTCCCCGCCGCTTCCCTTAAACCCCAAGGATTTCCCGATGTCTCCCAAGCCGTCTCGCTCTCGTTCCCGCCCCACCGTCGCACGCGCCGGTGTCTCGGCACCTTCGGCCGGATCGCGCCTCTCCCGCTCACTCGGTCGCGTCCTCGGAATCCCGGCCATCCTGCCAGACCGCCGCGACGGCTGGATTCTCTGAGCCATACGTCGACATGGCCCGCTTCACCAAAAGCAATCACCTCGCCCGGATCGAGATGCAGCGCAGCGCATCTCGGGCGACCGCCCGCAAAACAAGCCGTTTCAACAACTTCCTCGCCGGACTTCTCTCCGGCTGACCCTCACGGAGCCCCGCATGACCCGCAACACAGACGTCCTGATCATCGGCGCCGGACAGGCCGGGCTCGCCATGAGCCGCTGCCTGACCGATCGCGGGATCGACCACGTGGTGCTCGACCGTGGCGCCATCGGCCAACGCTGGCGGGCGGAACGCTGGGCCTCGCTGCACCTGCTGACACCCAACTGGATGACCCGCCTGCCCGGATGGCAATACGACGGCCGCGACCCCGAAGGCTTCATGCACAAGGACGAGTTGATCGGCATGCTGAGCCGCTACGCCCGCTCCTTTACCGCGCCGGTCGAGGAATTCGCCGCGGTCAGGTCGCTGCGCGAGACCGCGCGCGGCTACATGGTCGCGACGCAAAACGGCACGTGGACCGCCCGGTCCGTCGTCATCGCCACAGGCGCCTGCGACCGCCCGGCGGTGCCGGGTTTCGCAAGAGCCGCGTCTGGCGGCCTCACCCAGGTGACGACCGCGGACTACGTCCACCCTGCGCAGCTTCCGAACGGCGGCGTGCTGGTGGTCGGCGCCTCGGCCACCGGCGTGCAACTGGCCGAAGAGATCCACCGCTCCGGCCGCCCCGTTACCCTCGCCGCCGGCTCCCACACGCGGCTGCCGCGCCGCTATCGCGGGCGCGACATCCTTGCCTGGCTGGACCGCTGCGGCAGCCTGACGGAGGCGCGCGACCCGAGCGTGCCCGGCGCACAGGCGCTGCGCCAGCCATCGCTGCAACTTGTCGGCAGCACGCCACCGCGCGACATCGACCTGATGACGCTGGCGCGGCTGGGCGTGCGGGTGACCGGCCGGCTTGCCGGGCTTGACGGCACCGCCGCGCATTTCGCCGGCACGCTCGCCGCCGACATGGCCGCCGCCGAGACCCGTCGCAACCGCACCCTCGCGCGCGTCGACGCGTTCATCAATAGCTACGGCATCGTGGCGTCCCCGCCCGTGCCGGCGGAACCTGCCGTTGCACCCAACCGCGCCGGCGATACCGCGCTCGATCTGCGCGCAAGGGGGATCCGCTCCATCGTCTGGGCGACAGGGTTCCGCCGCGACTACCCATGGCTGAAAGTGCCGGTGCTCGACCGGCATGGCGAAATCCTTCAATCCGGCGGCGTGACCCCCTGCCCCGGCCTCTTCACGCTCGGCCTGCCGTTCATGCGGCGCCGCAACTCAACCTTCATCGACGGCGTCGGACAGGACGCGATCGAGATCGGCGCGCTGATCGCGCAGCATCTCGACCGGTCCGGCCGCGCCGCCGCCTGAAACAGGAGAAAGACAATGACCAATCGCCAGCAAACCGACCATTTCGACGCCCTGATCGTCGGCGCCCGATGTGCCGGCGCAGCCACTGCGATGCTACTCGCTCGCGCGGGGATGAAAGTTCTGGTCGTTGACAGGGACGCCGCCGGCACCGACACGATGTCCACCCACGCTCTGATGCGCGGCGCGGTGATGCAGCTGACACGCTGGGGCCTCGTGGATGGGCTCCTCGCCGCCGGCACGCCGAAGGTCCGCAAGACCACCTTCCACTACGGCGGGCAATCCCTCCCACTAGACATCCGCCCAAGCCACGGCGTCGATTTCCTCCTCGCGCCGCGCCGGACGGTTCTCGACGCCGCACTGGTCGCCTCCGCCCGCGCCGCCGGGGCCGAGATCCGCTATGAAACCGCGCTCCGCGGCCTCCAGCGCGACCCGGAAACCGGCCGTGTCATCGGCGTGGAGCTGAAATCCACGAGCGGAAGGAGCTACAGCGTATCCGCAGATATCACCATCGGTGCCGACGGACGCCGTTCCTCCGTCGCCCGGATGGTCGAGGCGCCGGTGCGCCACTTGTCCCGCCACCAGACAGGATGTGTCTATGCCTATGTCGACGGGCTCCCGGATGACGGCTTCCGCTGGTATTACGATGCCAACGCCTCGGCCGGCGCGATCCCGACCAACGCGGGCGCCCATTGCGTCTTTGCCGCCCTGCCCGCCGAGGATTTCCGAAAGGCGCGGGAAGCCGTTTCCCGAAACGACCTCCTCGCCACGCTCGCGACCCGGGCAAACCGGGAGCTCGGCGCCATGCTTGCGGAAACGGAGGTGGCCACGCAACCGATCCTCTTTGCAGGTGCCGATGGCCATATGCGGCAATGCACCGGCCCTGGCTGGGCGCTGGTCGGCGATGCCGGCTATTTCAAGGACCCGCTCACCGCGCACGGGATCACCGACGCGCTGCGCGACGCCGAGATCCTCGCCCGTGCGGTGGTCGCGGGGAGCGATACGGCACTGGCCGGATACCAAAGCGATCGCGACGCGCTCTCGATGGACCTGTTCCACGTCACCGACCGCATCGCCTCCTTCGACTGGACGCTGGAAACACTCCCGCGCCTGCACAAGCGCCTCAACGATGCGATGAAACAGGAACAGACCTGGATGGCGCAGACGTTTGCGCCGGCCGACCTCGCCGCGTGACAGATCCCGGCCATTCAATCCATTCGATTTTCTTGTGCGGATCGGCCGACGGTGGCAGGATAAAAACGTTACAACAGGAAAAGTTTCCTAAAGTCCCGCATCCGCTTACATAATTGGGGGAGAACTGTCTTGGAAAAGAGCCTCTTCGACAAATACGGCGGGTTCTCGACCGTCAGCAAGATCGTCATGCGCCTCTACGACAAGCTGCTGGACGATGACGATGTCGGCCCGTTCTTCGATGACGTGGACATGCCCCGCCTCATCGACCACCAGACCAAGTTCGTCGCAACCCTCATGGGGGGGCCTGCCTCCTTCACCGACACTCATATCCAGCGCGCGCACCACAACCTCGACATCGAACCGCTGCATTTCGACCGGCTCAAGGATCTGATCGCGGAGACATTGGAAGAGTTCGACGTCGCGCCGGAGGACATCGAAACCGTGCTCGCCGCATTCGAGGCGCGCCGCAGCCTGCTGCTCGACGCTTGATATGACGATCGAGGCCATCAACGAACAGCTCCTGCGCGCCATCGGCGTCGGTGTCGCCCTGCTCGACCTCGAAACGCTGGAGCTGAGCTTTCGCAACGACACGTTCATGGAATGGTTCGGTGGGCCGGAGGCGAGCGCCCGGTTGGCCGACCTCTTCCCCACGCTCGACATCGAGGCGCTTGGCGCGGAGCTATCCGACGGCGGGAAGTTCACGGCCGAGACGAGCTTCAAGCTGAAGCGACGGCGGATGACCGTGGCGATGGACTTCACCCGCGCGGGCAATGCCGGCGAGCGCATCGCGGTGCTCGTCTGTCAGAACATCACCCGCATCAAAGAACTGGAATCCATGATCGATTCCTATTCGATGATGGTGGAGCGCAACACGCACGAGATCAAACGCGAGAAGGAGCAGGTCGAGAAACTCCTGCTGAACATGATGCCGCGCTCGGCCTATGAGGAATACAAGTCCTTCGGCGTCGTGGCGCCGCGGATCTTCGAGTCGGTCTCCGTCCTGACGCTCGATTTCGAGAATTTCGACCGCATCCTCGAGGCCAACGACCCGGCGGTCATCGTGAGCGAGTTGAACGACATCTACACCGCCTTCGACCGGATCGGCGAGCAGTTCGGCTGCGAGCGGGTGCGGACCAATGGCGACAGCTATTTCGCCGTCTCCGGCGTGCCGGACCCGGTGCTCGACCACGCCGAATCCGTCGCCAAGGCGGCGGTACGCTTCCTGCGCTACCTGTCGCGCCGCAACGAGAGCCACCCGATCCGCTGGCAGGCCCGGCTCGGCCTCGCCTCGGGCCCGGTCGTCGGCTCCGTGGTCGGCGTTCAGAAATACATCTACGATGTCTTCGGGCCGGCCGTTGAGCGGGCGACACGGACCCGGACGCGGGCACAGGGCATGACAGTCGCGGCCCATCCGAGCATTCGCGACCTGCTGGATTCGCGCTTCACGCTCACGCCGCTGGCGCCGGCGAAGGCGCAGCCCGAGCCGCGCGAAGACCTGTTCCTGCTTGAGGAATCGAACCCGGCCACTGCGACCGGGCCAGCGTGACAGTGGACGCGGCGGAGCATGACGCGGTGACGGCACCCGAAACGATCGGAGTGCAGGAGGCGATCGACCTCCTGCAAGAAGCCGTCGCCTTCTTCGACGCCGACGGCATGATCGCGGCAACCAACGAGAGTTTCCGCGCTGCCTATGGCGGCATCCGGGAATATATCCGCCGGGGATCCTCCTGGGAGATATTCCTCCTGGAGGCGGAGCGGCACGATATCCTCGTGCGCGAGACCTGCCAGGCGCTCCGCCTTGCAGAGGACATGCTCGCGCAGGGCCGGCCAGCGCCGGCGCCGGTCGAACACGCTTCCGGCGACGATGACGCCTTTCTCATCCGCCTCAAGCCGCTGTCGAACGGCGGCTTCGCGATGATCCAGACCGAGGTGGTCGACCAGCGCGCAAGGGCCGACAGCGACCGCATGGCGGAGCTCCTGATGTCCAAGGTGCTTGAGGCCTGCCCGGCGAACCTCACGATGTCCCGCATCGGCGACGGCCAGATCCTTTATCGCACGCCGGCGGCGACCGAATTGCTCGGCGCGGTCCGCAACAGCCGCGACCACTTTGCGCGGATCGAGGAGCGGGCGGATTTCGTCACCGCCCTCTTGCCCGACGCACAGGTGGACGACATGCGGGTCACCGGCCGGCGGCGGGACGGCACAGAGTTCCCGGCCTCGCTCTCGGCGCGGCTGATCGACTATCTCGGCGAAGAGGTCGTGGTCGCCAACATGACCGACCTCTCCAATGAGCTGGAGCTGCGGGCGGAGCTGGAGCGGCAGAAGGACCTGGCCTTCCAGTCGGAAAAGATGTCGGCCCTCGGTGAGTTGCTCGCCAGCGTCGCGCATGAGCTCAACAACCCGCTCTCTGTCGTCGTCGGCAATGCCACGATGCTGGGCGAGGAGGATCTGGGCGAGAGCGCCCGGAAGCGGGTCGAGAAGCTTGGCGCGGCGGCCGACCGCTGCGTCCGGATCGTGCGCACCTTCCTTTCGATGGCGCGCGAACGCCCACTGACGCTTTCCTCGGCAAGCCTGTCGGAGCTGGTGGAAACGGCGCTCGACGCCTATCAGAGCCATTCCGACGGGAGCGGCACGACCATCGAGGTCACATTGCCGCCGGACCTGCCGCCGGTATCGGTCGACGAGGTTCAGATCGTGCAGGTTCTCCTCAACCTGCTGACCAATGCCGAGCAGGCCATGGCCGAAGCAGGCGTCGGAGATCGCATCCGGATATCCGCGGCCAGGGTGACGGGCTCCGGACTTGTCCGCATGACGGTCCGCGACAACGGACCCGGCATTCCGTCCGAGATCCGGGGGCGGATATTCGATCCTCTCTTCACCACCAAGTCGAAGGGAAAGGGCACCGGCGTCGGGCTCGCCTTCTGCCATCGCGTGATCTCGGCGCATGGCGGCACCATTCAACTGGACCGGACCGCGCAGAACGGCGCAGGTTTCCTGATCGACCTGCCGGTCGCCGCATCCTGAGGTTTTTCGCGCCTCGGTGACGTGCCGCCACGGCCCTCCCGCATGCGCACATGTCCAGTTGCCGACATGCGCATCGGCTCTGATGCCGTCTGCTCCGGCGGTCCGCGAAAGATTGAAACACAATGCCCCGGGCACGGACATCCGATTGAAACCGGGGCGGCGGATAACGGTCGCATCAAAGGGGCACGACGAATTGACCCTAACGCACCCGAAACCCACCATCACGACAGGACAACCCCCATGTTCGCATCTACATCCCAATCCCCCGCCTCCGCAGTCGCCGTCGCATGGCGCGCGTTCAAGTCGGCCATGACGGTCCAGTTGGGCGATCCCGGCCCCGCCCGGCGCGGTCCGAAGGCCCGCGACGTCCGTCACCTCGACGAGCATATGCTGAAGGACATCGGCTATGCCCGCGAGGACCGCATGTCGGACGAAAGCCGCGAGGTCCTGACCCGGCTTCGGGCAATGGCCTATCCCTGAGCGTGGCCGCAAAACGCCAGGACTCATGCAACGAACGACAACCGCCGCCGCCCAATTCGGGCGGCGGCGGTTTGTGGTCTGCCACAGACTGCCAACCGGATTCTCAGGCATCCGCGAATGACCCGCGCCGGAGGGCGCGGTTTCAGGCCGCCTTGCGAGTCGCCGTAGGAAACAGAAGCTCCAGGTAATCCCGGAACTGCTCGGATTGCCGTGCGGTCATGCCCGGCACCTGATAGGCCCTTTGCAGGATCAGCCCGCCCTCGATCACCGAGACGAACATTTCGGCGAGCCGCTTCGCCGTGACCGGTTTGGCCGGCGTATGAAGGTCGATCACTTCCTGGAACTTGCGGATATACATCGCCGTCCAGGTCTGCAGCGTTTCCGCCACGAACTCCTTGAGGTCGTTCTCGAAGTGGTCGTCCTCATAGGTGTAGAGCGCATACATGCAGCCGCGCGGCGGCTGCTTCGGATCTGAGAGGTAGACCTCGAAATCCGTCAGGAACTGCAGGAGCTGGTCCATCGGGTCGTCATGGGCCGCCTCCGCCCTGGCAAGGATCTCCCGGAACATCCGGATATCCGTGTCGGCATACCAGCGCATAAGCTGCTCGGTCAGGTCGGCCTTCGACCGGAAATGGTGGAAGAACGCCCCCTTTGAGACGCCTGCCTCCCGAAGGATGTCGTCGACGGAAGTGCCGGCGAAGCCCTTGCGCATCACGAGCGCCTTCGTCGCCTTCAGTATCCGTTCCTTCGACAGGTCGCCTTTCCGGCTCATGATCACCTCTTTACATTCCATTTGGTCTGTTAATCTACAGCAGAAGACGCCCAAGATCCACCCAAAAACATAACGTTTCAATTGTGTTTCGGCCATCCGCGTGCCTGAAACCAATGAAACCACGCTCTGCCTATCCCGAAAACAGACCAAACGGTATGTATAGAACAAACCAAACGGTCTGTAACTGACGGAGCGAGACATGACCACCCTGATTGCACATGTGACCGAGATCCCGCCGGCAACGATGTTCGGCGCGGCCGGGCTCGCGGCGCAGCTGGTCTGGCCGTTCTTCCGAACCCGCGAACGGATCCTGACGATCCAGCTGGGTGCGAGCTGTTCCTACGCCACCAGCTACGCGTTGATGGGTCAGGACACGGCGACCGCCGTCTGCCTGACCGGCGCGATCCAGACCACCCTCGCCCTGCTGGCCGGGGGTCGCCCCTGGCTGGCGCGTATGGGCTACGTGTTCCTGCCCTTCGTGCTGGGCATCGGCGTGCTGACCTATTCCGGGCTGCCGACGCTCTTCGCGGTGGCCGCCTGCTGCCTGGTCATGATCGGCCGCTTGCAGGCCGACACGCTGCAGATGCGCCGGATCCAGCTCACCGCCTCGCCCTTTGGCGCAATGCACGACGTGATGGTCGGCGCCTGGCCCTGCCTCGCCGGAGCCTTCGTGACCTTCGCCATCGCCTTCACCGCGTTCCGCCGTGAGCGGCGGGATCGTCGGGCCGGCGCGGTCACCGCCTGAACAACCCAATCCCGACCGGACCGGGGACTGTCCGGACTCTCACCCGAACTCACCAAACCAACCTCACCAAAGGAGAAGAAAATGGAAGATCAAACCAAGAAACTGGCAATCGTCGTTTCGCGCGGCCTCGACGACGAGCGCGCAACCGTCGCCTTCACGATCGCAAATACCGGCATCGCCTCCGGGCAGCAGGTAACGCTGTTCATGGTCAGCGCGGGTGTCGACGTCGTCCGCAAGGGCGCGGCCGACAATGTGCACATGAACCCGTTCGACCCGCCGCTGAAGGAACTGATCGACAAGTTCCAGGCAGGTGGCGGCCGCATCCTGGTCTGCCCGCCCTGTGCAAAGGTGCGCGGCTATGCCGAGAGCGACTTCATCGACGGCGTTCAGGTCGTGGGCTCCCCCGCGCTCCACGCGCTGATCCTGGATGGCGCCGCAACCCTGAGCTTCTGATCCGACCGACAGAAAAGGAGAAGACCCAATGACTTCCTGCAGCAATACCGGAATCGTCGAGAACTCCACCGCGAGAGCAATCACCGTCAGCGAGGCGCACGGCGTTCATGGCCGCGCCGGCGTGGAATTCGTCGATCCGCGCCCGCTCGAAGCGATCGAAAAGACCACGGGCAGGATTCCCGGCGCCCGTCTGATTTCCATGCGGGACATCGAAGCGGGCAAGCTCCCGGCGGCCTTTGCCGACCGCTCGCTCCACGTCGTCACGACCTGTCAGGCCGGCCCGATGGCCTCGCGCGCGGCGGCAGCTTTCGCAGAGCTGGGCTTCGCCCGTGTGAGCTGGGTCGATGGCGGCACACAGGCCTGGCTTGAGGCCGGCCTGCCCACGATCAGGTAAATGCTAGCGCGCCAAGCATCCCGGCAGCGTCAATCAAGCGGCATCGCCCCGACCGAGGCGGTGCCGCTCGAGGTTTTTGATCCCACGGCTTGATGGTGCGATCGGTTCGTTGGAGTGAATTGGAGGTGACAAACCAATTCGAGCACGTCTCCGAACGGTCAATGGACCTGCGTCTGAACCATGCCCAAGAGCATGACCGTCAAGCAAATGATCTGCCGGCGGGATGCGAGGCATGTGACCGGGGCTCGTCTCCCCATCCGGATGACGCCGTTCGCCTCCTGTCCGGACGCAAGCCAGCTTGCCGCGACCCTGCCCGGATTAAACTCTTCGCCTTGAAAGCGGACGATCATATCTGAAGGTGGCTGAGCACCTGTTGATGCGTTCCGGCACCGACGGTCCCTGCGTCATCGATGCTGCCGAGCTTCAGCAAAGCCCAGCGGTCGGCGATCCCGAGCGCAAAATCGAGATTCTGCTCGACCAGCAGGATCGTGGTGCCGTTTTCACTCCGCTCCGCCTTCAACGCCGCCGCGATCCGGGCGACGACGGTTGGCTGCAGGCCCTCGGATATCTCGTCGATCAGCAGCAGGTTCGGCCCGGTCATCAGGGCGCGGGCGATGATGAGCATCTTCTGCTCGCCCCCCGAAAGCGTGCCCGCCTTCTGCGCCAGCCTGTCCTTCAGGAACGGGAAGTGCTGGCAGACATGCTCAAGCCCCGCGGCAAGGTGCCGGTCGGCGGGAAGCGCCAGGCGAAGGTTGTCACGGATCGACAGGTCCTGAAACAACGGCTGGTCTTGCGGAGCGTAGGCCACGCCTGCCTCGACAAGCGCCTTCGGCTCGGCGCCGGTGATCTCGGCACCGTCGAACCGGATCGTTCCGTCTTTCATCGCGATCAGGCCGAGGATCGTCTTGAGTAGCGTGGTCTTGCCCATCCCGTTCTTGCCCATCAGGGCAAAGATCTCGCCGCGCCTGATATCGAGCGTCAGGTCCCGGATGATCGCGACGGCGCCGTAGCCCGACGTGACATGCTCGAGCGCGAGCTTGACGCCCGTGTCCGTGACAGCCTTATCCATGGCCGCCTCCCGAGTAGATCTTCTTGACCAGATCGTCATTGACCACTTCGTCGACCGTCCCGTCGAGAACGAGACGGCCCTGGTGCAGCACGACAATGCGGCTCGAGATGTCGCGGACAAAGTCGAGGTCGTGCTCGACGAGGATCGCAGCAAGACCGAGTTCCGTCGTCAGCTTCTGCAGCACCTCGCCGATCATCGTGCGTTCCGCCTTGGTCAGGCCGGCGGTCGGCTCGTCGAGCAGGATAAGTTCCGGCTCGAGCGCCAGCACCATCGCGAGTTCAAGGCTCTGTTTCTGCCCGTGCGAGAGCAGCGACACCTGCCCGCTCAGATGGTGATCGAGCCCGGTCAGTCGAAGGATCTCAATGGCCGGTTGCGGCAGAGAAAGAGTCTCGGACGCCTTGGTGAAGCTGGGCGTGTCGATCACGGTACGTGCCATGCGCAAGCATTCGGCGACGGTCAGGCTCTCGAATACGCTCGCCACCTGGAACTTCCGGCCAATGCCGCATCCGACGATCTGGTTCGGCACCATTCCCGCGATGCTGTGCCCGTGGAGGCGAACCACGCCGCCCGACGCCACCTTGCCATCGGAGAGGCAGCGCATCAGGGTCGTCTTGCCGGCACCGTTCGGCCCGACAAGGCTGACCAACTCGCCGGGGCGCACCGTGAGCGTGACATCCTCGAGCACCTTCTGGCTGCCATAGGATTTCTCGAGCTTCTCGACTTCGAGCAGCGGCGCGTCGCCCGACGCCAGCGCGTGCGTCCGGCCGACACGTTCGAGTGCCGGCGCCGGGGCCGCCTTCTGCCGCTGCGATCCGAGCCCGGTGACCAGCGCCGCGAGCCCGTTCGGCATGAAGATGATCATCACCACGAAGAGCGTGCCAATGACCAGCTGCCACAGGAACGGCAGGTCTCCCGAGAGCTGGGCGCTGAGATAGCCGATGCCGATCGTGCCGAGCACCGGCCCGAGGATGGTGCCCCGACCTCCGAGGGCCGTCCAGACGACGAGTTCGGTGCCGAAGACGAAGCCGGCATTCTCGGGCGCGACGACACCGGAGGCGTTGGCATAAAGGAAGCCGGCGAGCCCCGCGACACCGCCGAGCACGGCCGTGAGCGCGATCTTGATCTTCTGGGTATCGATCCCGAGATAGGCGCAGCGCGCCTCGTTGTTGCGGATCGCAGTCAGCACACGCCCGGCGTCGGAACGGACGAAGACGAGCGCGGCGACAGCAACTGCGACAAGGGCAATCCCGGCCAGCCGAAAGAACCCTTCCAGCCCCAGGTTCAGACCGAAATAGCCCACGAGACCGGAACTCGATCCCGTCCAGGTGCCGCCGGAATAGATGACCTGTGTGACGACGATCGGCACGACCAGCGAGATCACCGTGGCGTAGAAAGCGGAGGATCCGTAGTAGAAGGTCAGCCAGCCGATGGCACCCCCGAGGATCACCGGCAGCAATATGGACAGGACGAGCCCGAGCGCGATCATCGCAGGCGAATCGCCGACATGGGTCAGCACCATGGCCGTTGCGTAGGCGCCGACGCCAAAGAAGGCGGCCTGTCCGAAAGTCAGGATCCCGGTGAAGCCCCAGAGAATGTCGACCGTAATGGCGAGGATGGCGAAGATCATCGCGCGCGTCAGCACGTTCAGGGCAAACCGGTCGAGCACCAGCGGCCCCAGGAGGACGAGCAGCGCCGCCGCCGCTCCGAGGAGAACCAGGAGGCGAACGCGCCGCGCCACCGGCGGCGTCGTGGAAAGGGCGGTATCAGGCACGGGAGAGCCCTTTCGGTGAGACGCGCAGGACCAGTGCGGCGAGGACGGCGACGGTGATGCCGCCAAGGATCGGGCTGACATAGGTCGAGACGAGCACCTGCGCACCGCCGAACACCAGGCATGCAATGCCGAGTGCGGCGAAGGACTCGCCGGCGACCATCACCAGCATGAAAGACCCCACGAGCCAGGTGACGCCCATTGTGGGATCGACGCTCGTGAGCGGGGTCAGCAGCACGCCGGCCAGCGCGGCAAGCCCGCACCCGATCATGAAGGTGACGGCCCGGATTTTTTTGGTGTCGAGGCCGAGCGCGCGGGCGAGGGTCTCGTTCATGATAACGGCCCGGGCCGAAAGCCCGAGGCGTGTACCTTCCATCAGGAAGGTGAAGGCAAGACCGATCGCGATGGCGGCGGCGAGCGCAAAAAGGCGATAGATCGAATAGGAGCTTCCCAGGATGTCGGCGGTGCCTGAAAGGAGGCTCGGCGTGAACTGCACGTCGCGGCCGAACCCGAGCGTGATGAGCTGCCCGACGACGATCCCCAAACCCCAGGTCGCCAGGATGGCATCGAGCGGGCGCGAATAGAGCGGGCGCACGATGAACCTTTCTGTCAGCCCGCCCAGAGTGCCACCGACCACAAAGGCGACCGGCAGGGCCAACCAGGGGTTCAGCCCGGCATTTCCGACCGCAACGGCGCAATAGGCCCCCACTGTCAGCCAAGCGCCATGGGCAAAGTTGACGATTTTCAGGACGCCGAAGATCGTCAGCAGCCCCGTGGCGACGATGAAGAGCACCGCGGCCGTCGTCAGGATGTCGAGAAAGAGGGTCATCGGGGTCTCCCGCTGGCGGAGGGGCCGGTGCGGCCCCTCCAGAGATCAGATCAGAGATCGGGGCATTGATCGCCCGGATCGACGTTCTCGAACGACTCCACGACAGTAACGGAGCCGTCGTCCTGCACCTGACCGAGATACATCGTCAGCGGCGCGTGGTGCTGTTTGGACATCGAGATCGTGCCGCGCGGTCCGGTGAAGGAGACCTCGCCCAGCGCCTCCAGAACCGCCTTCGGGTTGGTTGAGCCGGCCTTCTCGACGGCCGCCTTGTAGAGATAGACGCCCTCGTATTGCGGCACCGAGAGATCGTTCGGCGTGCGCGCCTCCTCTCCGAACTTCGCCTTGATCGCCTCCATGAACGCCTTGTTCTCGGGGCTGTCGATACCGGTCACGTAGGAGGCCGAGATCAGGATCCCGGCGGCCTCGCCGCCCATGCTCTGGGCCGTGCCTTCGTCCACGGCAAGGTTCGCGTAGGGGAGTTCGACTCCTGCACCGCGAAGCTGCTTGGTCAGCGTCACGTTGGGCGCGCCGCCGGCCGTCGAAGTGATCAGCGCCTCGGCGCCCGAACTCTTGAGCTGCGAGATGATCGCGGTCCAGTCGGTGCCGTCCATGGGCAGGTATTCCTCGCCCATGACTTCTCCGCCGGTCTCGCCGATGTAACCGCGGGCGAACTCGAGCATCCCGCGACCGAAGGCGTAGTCGCTGCCGACGAGGAAGAATTTCGTGATCCCCTGTTCGTTCAGGTAGTCGACGATCGGCGGAACCTGCTGTTCCGGCACCCAGGCATTGACGAAGAGATACGGATTGCAGGACCGGCCCTCATAGAACGAGGTGTAGATGTAGGGCACCCCGCCCTTGCTCACGATGGGCAGGCCAGCGTTGCGGGCCGCGCTGGTCTCCATCGAGATCAGAACGTCGACCTCGTCGCGAAAGACGAGGCTGTCGAAGGCTTTCTGTGCCCCCACGGCCCCCGAACCGTCATCGGCGACCACGAGTTCGAGGGGCCGGCCAAGAAGCCCGCCCGCGGCGTTGATCTCGTCGACGGCAAGCTCTGCTGCCTGCACGACCGATGGCGCGACGACGCTGTTGGCGCCTGAAAGGCCTACCGGCACGCCGATCTTGATCGGGTCGCCTTCCTGCGCCATCGCGGCGCCGGCAATGAAGGTGCTGGCCAGGATGGCCGCAAGGGATTTGAGTTTCATCTGTCTGTTCCTCGCTGTTGTTTGGTTGGGAGTGCTGTCGTGGCGGGAGGTGCCGTTTAGCCGTAGAGGTCGGTCCGGCGGTCTCCCAGGATGTTGTTGTGCTCGTTGAGCTGACGGGTCGACGCGACGGTGGCCGGGTCGATCTCGGCATAAAGGATCGCCTCCTCCTGCCATCCGGCCGGGCCGGCGACGGCGAAACCGCCCGGGTCGACAATCAGGCTCTGGCCGATGAACGGCTGGCCGCGTTCCGTGCCCACGCGGTCGGCACAGGCAATGTAGAGGCCATTGCAATGCGCCGCGGCCATGTGAAGGACGTTGGACATTGCCGAGTCCTTCGGGTGCTGCCCCGGCATCGGGACCCAGTTGGTCGGTATGCAGACAACCTCTGCCCCGGCATCCGCGAGCAGCCGGAAGGTTTCGGGAAACCAGCCGTCATAACAGATCGCCATGCCGATCCGCCCGAGCGGCGTGTCGAAGACGGGCAACCCCAGATCGCCTGGCGTGAAAATGAGCGTTTCGCGGTCCCAGAGGTGTAGCTTTCGGTAGCCGCCGATATAGCCGTCCGGGCCACACAGCATGGCGGAATTGTAGAAGCGCCCCTCTGCCGCCTCGGCAACGCCGGAGACGATGTGGATGCCCAACTCCTCGGCAAGCGCACAGAGCCGCCGCGCAGTTTCTCCGTCTGGCACAGGGGCGGCGAGCGCGGCCAGTTCCTCGGGGCCCTCAAAGACATATCCGCTGTCGGCCAGTTCGGGCAGCACGACCAGCGACGCGCCCTTCGACTGGGCCACGCGGATCCGCGCCTCCATCGCGTCGAGATTTGCCTCTCGCGCACCGATATGCGGTTCGAACTGGATGCAGGCTACCGTGTATGGCGCACTGCCGGCGGGTCGGGTCATTTCTGTCTCCAAAACGCAAAAAGCCCCCGCTGCGGCGCTGACCGCATGCCGGGGGCTACCTAGCCGGGATGTGATGCGGCAACCCTGCCGCTGAGCAATCCTGCTCCTGACCTAGAGGCTGGCACAGGGCCGGACTCCGTTCAAGTCAAGCTTTTCGGCAGTCCGGCCCGAAATCGCGTCAAATATTGGTCGGTTTTGAAACCGGCCGCCGCCCAAGGCCCAGCCGCGCCATGGTCTCATGTGCGGCCACGATCTCCTCGGCGATGGTGGCGAGCGCCACCCGCTCGGCCGTGGCCTGCTCGCGCAGCAACCGGTAGGCATCTTCCTCGCCCATGCCCTGTTCGTCGACCAGCAGGCGCACCGCGCGATCGACCAGCCGCCGGCCCTTCAGCGTGTCTTCCAGTTTCTGCACCTTCGCCGCCAGCCGCTTCTCGTGGCGTCGTCGGTACCGCGCGAGCGTGAACTGGGTCAGGATGCCGAGAGGACGCAGCGGGCGGCTCATGACGCCGTGCGCGTTGAGATCGTAGATCGCCTGCAGTGTTGTCGGGCTTTCGTAGGTGACGACGGCGACGATCGCGACGTCCTGCTCGTCGAGGATCGGCGCAATCTCGGTGAGCGAAACATCATCGACCCCGACGAAGACAGTGTCGATCTCCTCGGGAAAGACGCGCGGCGGGGGCCAGGCCACCCGCACTTCGCAGCCAAGCCGGCGCAGGTGGTCGTGCAGCAGCTTGCCCTCCTCGTCCTGCGGCAGGATCAGCAACACCCGCGCTCGCCGCAGCTCGTCCAGTATCCGGCGCGCACCTTTCATGACCACTCCCGAAGTGACGGTTCCTCGAACCAGGTATTGGCAAGGTAGGGATCGGGCCGGATCAGCGCACCGCCCTCCCAGACGATGTCGAAGAGCCCGTCCCTGCGCGCCACCCCGATGCGCGGTGTGAGCCAAAGGTGGCGCGTGTCGGGATCCACGCAGACCGGCCCTTCGGGCGCCTCGAATTCGTCGCCCAGCACGTCGAGCGCGATCCGTCGCGGATCGACCGTGCCGACCCTCTCCAGCGCCCGCGCAAAAAGATGCACCTGCAGGTAGGCCGGTTCGGAATAGATGCTGGTCGTTGCCGTCGCGCCGTAGCGCGCCTTGAACGCGGCAACGAATTCCGAGTTCTCTGGCCTGTCGATCGTCTGAAAGTAGGTCGATGCAAGAATGTGCCCGTCACATCTTTCCGGCCCGATATGCGCGACTTCGGATTCCGCCATCGTCAGGCTGGCAACCGGACAGGTCGCGCGGTCGATGCCGGCCGCATCATATCGGGCATAGAACGCGTGGGCGGCCGTGCCGATGACGGTCGAGAAGATCGCGTCGGGCGCTGTCTGCCGGATTTCCTCGACCACCTCCGCGACGATCGCGGGAGAGGCTCCAAGAGGAATGTAACGCTCACCGACGATGTCGCCGCCCTTGGCCTCGATCAGGTCGCGCATCACCCGGTTCGATTCACGCGGGAAGATGTAGTCGCATCCCGCGAGGAAGATCCGCCCCCCGTGCCGCTCCAGCAGGTAATCGGCGAGTGGCGGGCAGAGCTGGTTGGCGGTCGCACCGGCATAGACGAGGTTTTCGCTGTATTCGAACCCCTCGTACATTGAGGGATAGAACAGCAGGCCATTGTGCCGTTCCACGATCGACAGCACCGCCTTCCGACTCGCCGACATGGAACAGCCGAAGATCACATCGATTTCGTCCTCGGCAAGCATGCGTCGCGTCAGAGCCCGATACGCGTCATTGGACGCGCCGGGGTCGTAGCCGACTGGCACCAATTCGTGCCCGCAAACGCCGCCAGCCTTGTTGATCTCGTCGATCGCCAGCATGGTGCCGGCAATATGTTCCTGCTCGGTCACGAAAGTCGTGCCGCTCCTCGAGAACAACACGCCGACCTTCAACGGATCCTGCTTCCGCGGCACCCTGCCACCATCCTGGATACGGAACACATGCCCTCGAGAGCTTATGGGCGCCAACCGGGACACGCAATGCGCGTCCTGTGCCATCCGTTGAGAGGTTTCGCGTTCGGCTTCCTTCCGGAGGCTCTGTCGGTCAGTTTCGAACTCGTCAGTGCAAGGCCGGGATCACCACCCCACTTGCCTCGTCAAGCGGGCGCTATTGCAGTCCAGGCCGGAGCAGTTCCGCGCACCTTTCATAAATCTCCGCTGAAAAGATCGAACAGTCCCGCTCCACCAGATCGGAACGGGTTCGTGGCAAACATCGATATCGTGCTTGTCAACTTCTCCCTGACTCCACCGCTTGTCAGCTTTCGCGCAGGCTCCGGTTGGCGGATTTCAGGATCGGTTCAAACAGATACTCGAGAACGGTTTTTTCTTCGTTCAGGATCATGACCTCTGTTGGCATTCCCGGAATCAGACGCACCGAGCTGAGGCCGGCAAGGTCTTCCGAATTGACCTCGACCTTGGCGAGGAAATACGGCTCTCCGGTCCGGTCTTCGACCAGACGATCAGCGGAAACTGATCGCAGGACGCCGTGGATCATGGGGAGGTTCCTTTGCTTGTAGGCCGTGAGAACGACGCGCGCGGTCATTCCGGGGAGGACCCTGTCGATGTCATTGGGTTTGACACGTGCATCAATTATCAAGCGTGCTTCGCTCGGCACGATTTCCAGTATCGTCTCTCCCGGACGAAGCACGCCGGCCTCCGTGGTGGCATGGATGTTCATGACCGTTCCGGGCATCGACGCGCGCACGACGGTGCGTGCAAGAACGTCCTCTCGAGACGGAATCTGGCTCCGGATCTCGCCAAGAAGACGCTGGATCTCAGCCAACCCGTCGTTTGCCTGCTCAACGACGGCTTCGCGCATGGTCAGAAGCTGAATCTCGGTCTCGCCAATCCGTTGCGCATTCTCGGCAATATGAGCCCGGTTGAGCGCCTTGTCAGCCTCGAGGTCCGCATGGGCACGCTTGAGGGCCAGGAGCCGTGACGCCTCGGCAAGACCCTTGTCGTATAGGGTTTGGACACTCCTGATTTCTTCAAGCACGAGCTCAATCTGGCGCTCTTGTGCGACCGTGACGTCCTCCAGGCCCGCATTTTGCTCTTCAAGTTGAAGAATCCTCTGATGCAGGATTTTTTCTCGGCCGGCTTGAGTGGCGCGCTGGCTTGCGAGCAAGTCCTGTTGCGCCTCCATGGCAAGCTTTGCCTCATCGCTTGCGTCGTTCACGAGGTTTTCCGGAAAGGGTATCGCCTCCTTGTCCGAGCGTTGCGCGAGAAGCCGCGCCTCCATGGCCGTGAGGTGAAGAAGGCGCTTGTGGAGTTCCTCATAGCGGGCGCGCGCCTGAACATCCTCAAGCGTGACGAGCGGATCGCCTGCCGCCACGACGTCACCCTCCCGCACATGGATCGAGCGGACGATCCCCCCCTCAAGATGTGCTACGGTCTTCCGGTCGCCTTCCGGGCTGACGACCCCCGGAGCAATCGCCGCGCTCGAGAGCGGCGCCAGAACTGACCAACTTCCAAAGAACAGGACCAGCACCACGGAAGCAGCCAAGCCCATGAATTTCGGACGCCTGACCATCATGGAAAGGGGCTCTGCCCTTTCCGGAGGTCGACGCGCACCAACGATCCGACGCAGCACCAAAAGCACGATCAAAAACGCCAGAATGAACGTGATGACGGTCATGAGGCCCTGAACGTGCGGTTCCGTCCAGCCGGCCCTGTCCATCGGACGAGCAAGTTCGGGCGGCAGGGCGATGCCGATCTGCTCAAGGATCGTTCTGCCCCATTCAAGGCCAGCATTCAGCTTCTCGATCGAGATACTTCCAGCTTCGCGGAGACGGTCCAGAGATTCCTGTAACATGGGTCTATTCCGCTGCAGTCGAGGTCATTTTGTTGTGTTGGCGGACGCTGGCTGCCTGCTTCGGGGCGTCCGAAGCGGGTATCACCCTCTGAACGCGCTCCGGAGCGACGGCGGTCTTTCGCACGGCGCGTTCCACCGGTTTAAGCACATCGTCGCGGTCACCGAACTTCGCCACGACACCATCCTGAAGCACCAGTATCTTGTCGGTCGCCTTGAGGATCTCCGCGCGATGGGAGACGACAACGACCGTCTTTTGCTGTTTCTTGAGCTGCCGCAACGCGTCGAGAAGCGCGGTGTCTCCTGCGCCGTCGAGATTGGAGTTCGGCTCGTCGAGCACGACAAATGCCGGGTCGCCATAGAGCGCGCGGGCAAGCCCAATGCGCTGGCGCTGACCGAGCGAGATCCGGTCGGCATGCGGACCGACATCGGTTTCGTACCCCTTCGGCAGGTGCAGCACCATCTCGTGCACACCCGCCATCTTCGCAGCTCTTACAACGGCATCTCCGTCTAGCGCGCCAAATCGAGAGATGTTCTCCGCCACGCTGCCGGGGAAGAGTTCGACAATTTGCGGCAGGTATCCGATATGGGGTCCCAGTTCCGCGGCGTCCCAGTCATGAACGTCGGCTCCGTCCAGGCGGACATGCCCGGACGCCGGTTTCCAAGCGCCCACCAGCAACCTGCAGAGTGTCGATTTTCCTGCTCCGGACGCTCCGATCACGGCACAGCACGTGCCACTGGACTCGAGCGTGAAACTGACATTGCGGAGGATTGGGGCGTTCCCCTCCGGTGCCATGAAGGAAACGCTTTCGACCGAAAGGACGCCTTCCGGCCTCGGCAGCTTCACGCGTTCTGGCGCGGTTTCGAGCCCCTCGAACATGCGTTCGAGATTGCGCCGTGCCGAACGCGCCGCCACGAAGCGGCGCCAGGCCGCTGTTAGCCGGTCGATCGGCGCCAGCGCCCGGCTGGTGATGATCGAGGCCGCGATCATGGCCCCCGGCGTTATTGCGGCAGAGAGCACGAGATAGGCACCCGTGCCAAGAATGAGAACCTGAACCGCGAGCCGAAAGGATCGGGTGTAACTCAGGATCGTGGCAGTCTTTTCCGTCAGAATCTGTTGTTCCGCGCGCGCCCGGCCATGAAGTTCGCGCCACCGGGAGAAAATTGCCGGAGCCATGCCGAGCGGCGAAATCGTCTCGCCCCCGTCGACGAAACGAACGGCCGTCTGGTTGGCCGCCTTGAGGCGCGCCGCGGCCTCCCGCTGTCGCGTCCGTGTCAACAGATCATTGACGACGGTCGAGACCAGAAGGAAGAGCGCCGCGACTGTGGCGATCGTTCCCAGGGTCGGATGCAACAACCAGACAAAGCCCAGAAACACGATGCTCCAGGGCGCGTCCAGAAACGCAAGCGAAGCATCGCTCTGGTAGTAGTTGCGGAGGTCCGCAACGTCGCTCACGCCGGCATCGGGCTCGCCTCCGGAAAGCCGCTTCTCCATCGAGCGCAAGAGCACCGGCGCGTTCAGCTGGTCGTCAATGAACGAGGCGGAGCGTGAGAGGATGAGGCGCCTGGATTGCTCCAGCACGCCGTAGATTGCGATCGCACCGAGTGAGATGACGGTCAGCCAGATCAACGTGTCCATCGATCCGCTGGAGAGCACGCGATCATAGATCTGAAGCATGTAGATCGTCGTGGTGAGCAGCAACAGGTTGACAAGACAGCTGATGAAAATGAGCACTGGCCGATTGCGGGCGACTGCGCCGATCACATCGACAAACTGAGATTTCTTTCTGGACATTTCACTCGTTCCGGGTTCGTCCGAGCTGGATCACGGAGTGGGAGAATGCCGGCCAGGGTGTTCCCCCGGCCGGCAGTTTGCTCATGCGTCGCCAAATTCGCCGCTGTCGAACTCACCGGTGCCGTCGATGTCGATTGTCACGAGGTTCGAAATCGTCTGGTCGCCGTCAAAGTCGGTTTCCAGAACCTTGAAACTCGTGGACAGATCCGGTGTCGGTTGGCTCTCGAAATAGGAGAAACCGCCAATGTCGAAGGAGTTGTTCTTCTGCGGATCCTCGTTCGACACTCGCCAGAAGTCCGTCGGCGTTTCCGTGTCCCACTCGATCTCGTAGAACGCCAGCACGTTCTGGACCACGACGCTGTAGGCATCATCGCTCGTGTCCCCGACCGTTCCTCCGTCATCCTCAAGAACGGCATAGGCCGACACCGCGGGATCGCCGCCGGCAATGATCGGAGTGATGGTGCCGTCCTTTCCGACGGTCGCCTGGTAGATCAGCGCCTCGGTGGAATCGTAGACCCGGATCTCGGTGATATGCACCACTTCGTCATAGTTGAGCGGGTTCTGCAGGAAGTCTTCGTTCTCCGTCGTGGCTCCCTCACCGACCGAGCCGGTGGTGAGGTCATAGGCCGTGATCCCGACTTCGAGCGCTGCCTTGGTCGGGTTGACCTGCACCAGTTGCACCTTCGCGGTCGTTGCCTCGACCATGTCGGTGAAATTGAGGTAATCGCCATCGTCATAGAGACCGGCACTGAAGGTCGGGTCACCCACGACAATGCTGTCCGGCTCGGGGTTCTCGATACCCGCGAAATACATCGCCTCATACTGGCTGACCTGGTTGCCGCTGACCCCGAGGGCGATGCCGAAGCCACCGACATTGGAGGAGTTGACTGAAGTGCCGCCCGTGTTGTTGCTCTTGTCGAGCTTGTTGTCGATCGGGTCGAGCACGAGTCCTTCGGAGAAGACCAGCAGTGCGCTTCCGTCCGAGTCCCCGCCGCCGAGGGCGTTGAACACGCCATAGGCCTGGTCGCCCGACGGGAAGCCGGTGAAGACGAAGGACAGGAAGGCCTCCGGCGGATCCTTCAGCACCTCGAAGGTGTAGCTGCCCGCGCCGCTGTTGGCATCCTGATCCAGCGAGATTTCGAAGTAGCTCTGGCCGAAATCATCGGTCGTCGCATCACCGTCGAGATCCTCCTTGTAGGTGACGACGGTGTTGTCCGCCGAGGCCACGGCGCGCAGCAGCACGTCGTTCTCCGTCCCGGTCCGATCAATGAAGATGCTGTCGGTATAGCTCTCGAAGGTGTAGGTCTTCGTTGTTCCATCCCCGGACAGATCGTCGGCGCCATTGTCGTCGGTGCCGACCGCCCCGTTCAGGCTCCGCGTGATCGTGTCGCCCAGGTCGAAGTCCACCGTGCCGCCCTGAATCGGCGCCGTGAAGATCGGGATGTCGTCTTCGTGGGAATAGGCGACCAGGTTTGCAGCGCTCGGGATCGGATCATGATCGGCATCCTCCATGTCGAGAAGGCCAGAGAAGTCGATCACGCCGATGGATCCGCCACCCGATAGCTGCAACAGGTTGTTCTCCGCGCCCGGCGGGCCGTCGACAACGTTGTCGAGCTGGTCGTTGAGCGTCAGCGTCGCCTCCGCTTTGACCTTGGTCGGGTCGAGAGCATCGACGATCTGCACGAGCGAGAAGGTGAACACCAGGCGCTGATCGGCGGTCCCGTAGTTGGCATAGGCGCGGATCACATCCGTATCGCCCGCGGTGGTGGTCGTCTCGTCATGCGACGTCACGTATGTGACGAGGTCTCCCATCGACAGAAGCGCCGGAAGCACGGTGTTTGGATCGACATCGGAGATGTTGAACGACACCGGCTTGTCCGCCCCGGTGAAGATGTTCGACGTGATGCCGGCATCCGGATCCAGGACAATCGTTGCCGTATGCGCGTTGACCGATGCGTCTTCGTTGTTGCCGGTGCTGAGGGCCGTCGCGAGATCGTCCTCCTCCACCGGCGCAACCGCATTCGACGCCGCGCCCGGAGCGTCGTCCTTGAAGAACAGCGCGCCGCCGATATTGGCGAAATCGGTGTCCGTGTCGAGATCGCCATCCGTCGCCGTCGCTGTCAGAATGACGAGGTCCGAGGAGGCCAGCCCAATCGTGTCATCCGGATCCGTGGCGTCCGGGTGAAGGACGGCACGCGACTGATCCAGGGTTACCGCGCCGGTATTTTCTACGACGCTGACACGGAACACCTCCAGGCCGCCGGTCTCCGTCCGGCCGACAACGTCTCCGCCTTCCAGTGTCAGGACGACCGCTTCGTTCGACAGGGTGTCCGTCAGACCGCTGTAGACCGTTGCGCCACCGAGATCCTTGACGCTGAGCGCGTAGGTCACCGCATCGTCGTCCTCGACGTCGTTGTCGTCGGCATCCTTGAAGCCGTCATTGCCGAACTGCGGATCGAACACCGTCGAGAAGTCGGCGGAATCATCCGTCGTGAAGTCGGACTCGTCCACCGTCAGGCTCGGCGCCGCGGACTGCGTGCCGAAGGACGGCGCGTCATCCTCGAGGTTCAGCGCGCCGGTGATGTCGACCGTGTCCGTGGCGGTGTCGTAGTCGCCATCGGTGGCCGTCGCCGTCAGCGTGATCTTGTTCGACCCCGTCAGCCCGATGCTGTCATCGGGATCGCTGCTGTCGGGATGCACCACCGCCCGGCTCTGGTCCAGAGTGACCTGGCCGGTATTGGTGTCCACGCTGACGCGGAACACCTCGCCGCCGGTCGCCGAGGAGCCGATCACGACGCCGCCGACCAGGTTGAGCACCACGCTCTCGTTGGTCAGCGTGTCGACCAGCCCGGAATCGACGTCGGGCCCGCCGACCACGTTCAGCGCATAGGTCACCGC